>CAVZQG010000013.1:0-78195 GCA_963777365.1 Vulcanimicrobiota bacterium | reverse complement strand
CTTCTCGTTCATCTTGGCATCAGGCTATCACGATTGCTCGGAAAAGGCCACCGCGATCGTCGGGCGCGGTACGAAGAGCGGGCAGGCGCAGACATGTTCGGGAGGCGCTTCTAATCGCCTCGCATGTACGCTACAATACGACACAAGACCAGCGGTCCGGAAGGTATGCATATGCGTCGCTTGATTTTCATAGCCGCTCTGGCAGTCGTGCTTCCCGTTGCAGCCGGCGCTGCAAACAACACGGTGCCGGCGGACTGTCGCCGTCACGGGCGAGATTCTGCAGACCCTTGACTCAAAGACCACCACGGACGGCACGAGTTTTACGATTGTCATCGTGCCGCCGTACGCGAATCCGATGCTCAAGGGTGCCCTCGTGCATGGTCACGTCTCCGATGTTCAAAAGGCGGGTCAAGGGACGGACCCCCATATGACGCTCGTGTTCGATCGCCTCGTTCTCTCCAGCGGTAAATCAAGACCGATCCACGCGCAGCTTTTAAAAGAAGCCGTCATCGAAGATACAAGCGGTAAGGCGGCAAATGCCGTCGTGAAGGGAGTCGCGACCGTTGTTAGTCCAACGCACGGCGTGGGTTTGCGGTTGCTTTCGAAGAACCATAAGGACGACATCCATATTCCGGCACAGTCACAAATCGTTATTGAATTGACGAAGCCCGTACAGCTCTAGAGCGCGTCTGAAATCACGCGCACACCCGTTCCGTCCGCCAAGTGGATGAGTGCGCCTTCCGGGCAACTCAAAACCGCGTCACGCAACCTCAAGCACGTCAGCTGCGCCAAGCGATTATCGTGACCGTGCGGCGTGTCTTCTATAAATTCGCGGCATATCGCAATGCGGCGCTCACGATCCGGGAACGCAACGGTAAACAGAAACACGCCGCGACCCGAGTCTTCGTGAAACTCGACATGATCCATACCGAGGTCCGCGAACAACTCCGCGAGGGTTTCGGCAATAACACACCCTTCGGCTTGTTTGTCCGTTTCGTCCATGTTTGCCACCGCTGCTGAATCTAGAAAAATTCTAGCATCGAGCGGCCCGCAGCGGGCGGCGCGGACGTGGTCATTTTATACTAGCCGGAAGGCCATATCCGGGAAAGCCGGAGCGAGCACTAGGCCGTTCGCATCAAACGCTCGCTCGCCGGAAGCACGTATAATAAAGCCCCTTGGGGGAGGGCTTATAAAAAATGCTGATAACAAAGCATGCCTCTCGGCTTATCTTAGGAAAGCCGGCCATTCGTTTAGACCGCGTCCGCTTTTACGATTCGTACTGGGGCTGCGGGTGCCGCGCGCGCACGCTCGAAGGCGGAACGGTCGAGATTTTATGGTGCCGCGAGCACGCTGAAATCTTTGATAATCCGGATCTCAAGCCTAGGCTACAAGAATCGCACGGCGAGGACCGCGATGTCGTCGGTACGCCCCGGCGCGTAAAAGGCACTTGCGAAAGACTCGTTCCCCTCGAACGTATCGTTTTCTACGTAGAAGCGGTTAAGCGAGCGCAGTACCGATCGCGGCTGATGGCGGCCTCGATAGGTTTTGCGTCTCTCTTGAAAAACTGCCATTGCTTCGCGCTGTCCGGAGAGAAGGATGGGCAAGGCCGGGCTGCGAGTTAGTGCGGCGCGACGATTTTTGAGAGCAGGTCGGGGCGTCCCGGTATGCGCACCAAGTGCGGATAGCGCAAGCCGCCGTGATAGTTTACCGAGTACGTGCTGTACCAGCCGTTCTGCGAAACGAGCAGGGCGATAGGCGAGCTCCCGTGCTGCGCCGATTTGATCGCGTACGTCAGTGCGTCCTTGTCGAACTGCTGTCCGTTGACGGCGACGATCTTGGCTCCGCTCGGGATACCCGCATTCCATGCCGGCGAGCCGCTGCGAACGTCGTGCACTGCGCCCTCATCGCTCATGCGCAGACCGAGAGAGTACCAGTCGTCGAGACCATGGTCGGTCGCTTCACCTGCGGCGATATAGTCGTTTGGTTTGCTGCTATAGACGAGGCGCCAGCCCGCCTGCTCGATGTCGGAATAGGGCGGGTGGGGCGCAATTTCGTAGACGGTGCGCTGGAAAAAGCCGTGCCAGTCGTACGGGGCGACTTCGTTCAGCAGTGTTTCGACCTGCGCGCGCGTGTAGGTTTTGGTGATCGGACCGGTGAGCACGGGCTCGGTGAACAGATGCTCAAAATCGTCGAGCGATTTCTTGCCGCCGGTTTGTTCGCGAATCGTGACATCGGCCGCGAGCCAAATCAGATGGCCCTCGGAGTAAAAGTCGCCGGACGTTCGCCGCAAAGACGGGTAAGCTCCGCGCGCTTCGTAGTAGTACGGCGCGCCGGTCGTGGTATCGATGAGCGGCGTCGTGTCGCGCCCACGTTCCGCATCCAGATCGGCGTATGTGGCGGCCAGATACTCCGGATACGTTTTCGGATCGCGGATCCTGGTGCGGAAGGAGATGACGTCGCCCAAGTATTGGTTCATGCCCTCGTAGACCCACAGAAGATCCGTCTGCTGCGGAATTTGGAAATTCAGCGTTGTAAGATCGTCGGGTCGCCGGTATTTTCCGTTCCACGAGTGTGAGAACTCGTGCGTGAGCAGATCGCCCCCGTCGAGCTGTTCTTTATCATCGGTCATGAAATCGTCGCTCGCGCGGTTGTCGCTGCTCTGATGATGTTCTATGCCTTGAAACCCGATTTCGTCACTCAACGTTAACAGCGAATGATATTCGTACCAGTGCCGCGAGCCGTATAGCGCGAGAGCCTGCGGCGTCATTTGCTTGTAGGCCGTGACCTCTTGTGCCGGAAATTCCAAATCCTGCGGCTTATCGGCGAACACGTCGAGCCACTGCGCGGCGTTCCCGTTCTGCCACAGCAGCACGTGCTTGTAGTAACGGCCCATGTCCAGCGGCGAGTCCACCAGCATGTTCAGCCCGACCGTATTAAAATCAATGCGATCTCCGCTTTGGCGCGGACCCGGAAGAGCTGTCCCGTAACTCCAGCCGTGCGGCAAGATCAGACTTGCTTTGACGTAGTAGTCGTGCGAGTTGATGTCGTTCTGGTAGAGCAGGTCGCGGTTCCAATTGACGATGGCGATATCGCGCGTCGACATGACGTCGCCCGGCGCGTTCAGCAGCACGGTGAAATCGACGGTGATGCTCGAGACGCCGGCGGGTACGTCCACGTGAAACGCGTACATGTCGATTTTGTCGCGCTGCCACGCGAGGTCTCGTCCGTTTGCGCTTACGCGCAGCTGGGAGAGATCGTTGAGCGGTCCGGTCGGTCCGTGCTCACCCGGAATCCACTTGGGATACACGATCGTAAAGACACCGGGCTTCGCGGGGATCGTCATGTGCGAGCGCATGATGCCGCGCGGCGCCTCGCGAGCATCCAGGACGAGCGTCATCGGTGATACCTGCGAGGCAAGCGATGCTGCGCTTGCATTCGGCTCTTCCTGTGACAAACAGATGGCAGGCTGCAAAAAACAAACCGCAACCAGCGCAATTAATAAAAATGCTCGCTTCATAACGCCGCCTTTTCTGCATTGCGGCCTCCGGTTTCTTCCTAAAAAGCCGGGTACAACGCGGTCATGAGAGATAAGCACGTCACCGACCGCAAAGGCGAATTCTTTCAAGACGCGTTCACCGAGAACGAGAGTAAGCCGCGGGGCGCAGTGCGCGAGGAAGTTGAAGAAAGCGCTCGGTTGGATCCCGACGTGGATTCGCAGCAGGGCGATCGCGCCGTGAAAAACCGCGAGGAGAAATAAGGATGGATCGGCAGCGTTACAGCGATGAAGATCTTGTCGAACGAGAGATCGAAGATCGGACCGAGTCTCCCGACTCTCGACGAGGACACCGAGCTGCAGCGGCGGTCAGGCCCCGACGTGATTCGCTCCGTGGATCCGTATCCGGCTCGCGAACGCAGTGAAGCCATTTATGGTGAAACCGATATCGATCCGCGCCGCGAGGAGCAGCCGTCGGCGCATCGTGCGGACGAAGACGAGCATCTGTAGCGAGCGCATTCAACGTCCATCAAAAACGAATGCCCAAGCCCGAATCCATAGTAGTGGCTGCGTGCTTGACCCGCTACGGTACGTCCGGCCTCCAGGTCCATGACGACCTGCGGCGAGAGTACGTACTGCACGCCCCCGTCTAATCCAAAAAGCGAACCGCCGTGCGGCCGTAACATCTCTTGCCCGTATGCTTCGGCATACAGTTGCTCGCCGGTTCTATATTGATCGGTCACGACGACCGAAGGCAGCAGTGTCACGAGATCTTGCATGTGCAGGACGCCGGCCGTTGCCGCGACGCCGAAGCGTGAGGAGATCGATGTTCCGTAGTCGAGGTTCAGCGTTTGCGTCGGTGTCCCGGCGGTAAATGCGAGAGCTCCGGTCGGAGCGGTATATAAAAAGTCGATTGCCGCCGAGTTGCTGACGTTTTGCGCAAACTCCCATTTGGCGCCCAGCCCTGAGTCGGCGAAGCCCTGTGCGCCGGGCCGCTGCAATTCGTAAGCTGGTCCGATAAAATCAACTTCGATGCCCTGACCCAGCCCATAGCGCATGAAGCCTTGCGGGTATTGCGACCAGGGCCTGCGAGCCGCTTTGATTCGAGTATCCGATCTCCGCAAGAACCTCGCCACGTTTGACGGCGCAGGAGCTGAATCCGATGGTCGGCCGGTTTTCGGTCGCGAGAAGGTTCGTATGGTTGCCTGCCCCACAAGCATTCGGTGTGGGTGAAGGCGCGGGCGAGGCCGGCGCCGGCCAGGATCGCTGCGAAAAGGATGAGGCCCGCCATGTCCACAATCAACCCGGGTTGTCCTGCGCCCTCAAATGCATGCCTGCGTTTGCGGGGCGCATGTTGTTTAATCCCCCAATTGTTCCCGGAGGTCTTGCCCACGTGAAGATCGTGGTGACCGTTAAGCTGGTTCCGGATACGAATGCCGTCAAGCGCATCGACCCCGAAACCAAACGTCTCGTGCGCGCCGGACTCGAAACGGTGCTCAATCCGTTTGATGAATATGCGATCGAAGCCGCCCTGCAGCTTAAAGAGAAGCTCGGCGCCGACACGACCGTCACCATCTTCACGATGGCGCCGGAGAGCGGCAAGGAAACCGTGCGAAAAGCGCTCGCAATGGGTGCCGATGATGCGGTGATGCTCACCGATGCAGGCTTGGAAGGCAGCGACGTATGGGGCACGTCCTACGCGATGGCTCAAGCGCTTAAAAAGATCGGCTTCGATCTGCTAATCTGCGGCGGCCTGGCCGACGACGGCAACACCGGCGGCGTACCAACCGCCATGGCCGAATATCTGGCCGTGCCCGGGCTCACGAACGTGCGCAAGATCGACGAAGTCGGCGAGGGCAAGATCAAAGCGCAGCGCGAGACCGACAGCGGCTATCAAGTCGTCACCGGTCCGCTCCCCGCGCTCATTACGGTAACGATGGCCGTCGGAGAGCCTCGATATGCCTCGCTCAAAGGCATTATGGGCGCCAAGAAAAAGCCGATTACGGCGATGTCGCTGGCGGACCTGGGATTGGATCGCGCGGTCGGCAGCGACGGCGCAAAGACCGAAGTGCTCGACGTCGCGGCTCCCAAACCGCGTGAGAAGGCGCGCGTGGTCGAAGCCGCCGACGGACAGAGCGGCGCCAAAGCCATCTTTGATTTTCTGCGAGAGAAGAAGCTCATCTGATGCAGCACGTCATCGTTTATGTAGAACACCGCGGCGGCCATACGCGCAAGGTCACCTTCGAACTTGCAACCGAGGCGCGAAAAATCGCGGATGCGCTCGGCGGAAAAGCGCACGCAGTCGTCTTGGGTGCGGGTTCCGCCGCACTTGCCGAGCAGCTCACAAATTATCCGCTCGACGTCATCCACGTGAGCGAAGATCCGGACGTGGATACATACTTGCTGGATCCGATCGTCGACTATCTCGAGTCGGTCGCCCGAAGCACGGGGCCGGCGCTCTTCCTCGTGCCCAACACGATGCAGGGCCGCGACATCGCGGGGCGCATCGCTGCGCGCTTGCAAGCCGGCCTGAACTCCGATGTCACCGGCTTCAGACTCGAGAACGGAAAAGCCGTCAGCGTCGGGCCGAAGCTGCAAGGTTCAGCCGTGGTCTCGAGCGGTTTCAGGAGCGACGAGTACGGCGTGGCAACCGTTCGACCCAACGCCTTTGATGCACAGCCGGCAAGCGGCTCTGCGCAAGTTGCCCCCTTAGAGAAACCCGCCGGTAAGTCGTATCCTATGAAGATCGAGACCGAGGTCGAAGAGGCTTCAGGCGAGATGGGACTGGAGGAAGCGCCGGTCGTTATCAGCGGCGGACGCGGTCTGGGCGGTCCGGACCCCTTTACGACGCTGCTCAAGCCATTGGCGGACGCCTTAGGTGGCGCAGTTGGCGCTTCGCGCGCGGCAGCCGACGCGGGGTGGGTGCCGTATAGTCTGCAAATCGGACAGACGGGCAAGGTAGTAAGCCCACAGTTGTATATTGCGGTGGGTATCTCGGGCGCAATCCAGCATAAGGTCGGCATGCAGTCCGCCGCCACGATTGTGGCGATAAATCGCGATGCGAGCGTGCCGATCGGTGAGTTTGCCGACCTGCTCGTCGTCGGCGACCTCTTCAAAATCATCCCGGAACTCACGCAGATGGTCCAGGGGGCCAAAGCGCATGCGTGACAATTGCCCGCTCTCGCTCGTTCTATGACCGAAGCCACTCGATAAGGACAATTCTTTGAAACGTATCCTGTTGCCCGCGTTCTTCCTCGCAGCGTTCTGCTCTGCCGTCGCGCTCGTGCCCAGCACGGCGAGCGCTGCAAAAGCAAAGCCGACGCCCACTCCCTCCGCCTCGGCCGCGCCGTTGCCGACCGCAACGCCCGAGCCGCCGAACATTGCGATACCTCGTCTCGAGCAAAAGCTCAAGGACAATCCGAACGACACGCAAGCGTTGGCTGAACTTGCGGGACAGTTTCTCTCCATCAATCACCCCGAGGCCGCGGCACCGCTCACGCAGCGGTTGCTCCAGCTCGGCACCAAAACCGCGCAGGTGTACTTTCTGGACGGTTCGGTGCAGGCAGCGCTTGGAAACGGCGCAGCTGCGATAAGCGATCTCGAAGCCGCCTCGAATCTGGAACCGACGAATCTGGCCGTGCTTGCAACGCTTGCCGATCTGTACGTGAAAGCGGGACGTTTACCGGACGCCGACCGTGTCGCAAATCGCGCGGTGACGTTTAACGCGAGCGATCCCAAAGCCTACGATACGCTCGCGGGCGTGCTGGCCGCCGAACAAAAATGGGATCAGGCTCGCGCACAGTTCGAAAAGGCGTACTCGCTCGATCCGAAAGACGTCAGCCCGCTGATGCAAGAAGCGCAGACGTGGGTCGCGCAAAACACGATTCCGAACGCATTGGCCGTCATCGACCGCGCCATTCAGGCCGATCCGAAGAACGTTCAGGTGCTCGTCTTCCGCGCCGAGCTTTTCGCGAAGCAGAACGACATCCCGAAGGCCGCTGCTGCGTACGACGACGCGGTCGCGGCGGCCGACAGCGATACCGACAAGGCCGGGGTCATGGTTCGCAAGGCGCTGATGTACGCGGGCGCGCGTCAGCAGTCGCAAGCGCAAGCAACGTTCAATGCGGCCATTGCGCAGTATCCGACGATGTACTCGCTGCATACGGCCTTCGGTGAATACTATCTCGCGCAGCATGACCAACGCCGGGCCGAACAGGAATTCCTGGCTGCGCTCAAAGGCGATCACAACGACGTGAGCGCGCTCTACGATATGGCGAATCTGAAGCAGGCGCAAGGGCGTACCACCGATGCAATCTCCTATCTGAAACAGCTCAGCCAGGTCGCTCCGAGCGCTCAAACGCTTGCGATATTGGGGCAGGCGTACGTCGGCGTGCACGACTATGCGCACGCTCGCGAGGCGTGCGGCAAGTCGTTCGAAATGAGCCGCAACCCCGATACGCTCGGCTGCATCGCCGGTTCCGACTACAGCTTGAAGAACTTCAAGGAAGCCGCCCAGATTTTCGACGTTCTGAACAGTAACGTCAAGCAGTTCATGGACCATAATCCGCAGCTGCTCTACATGGCGGGTTCTTCATACGCGCATACGAATCAGAAGCCCAAAGCGGTTGATTCCTATAAGCGGCTGCTCAAGCTGATGCGTCCGGGTACCAAGACGTACAAGCAGATTCAGGCCCAGATAGCGATGCTCAGCACGAAGTCGAGCGACACGAAGAAGGTCCAAGCACTCGTAGCGGCTTTGCGGCTCGATGCTGATCGTATACGATGAGCTCTACGGCGACCACCTGCGCGGAATTCCTCATCCGGAATCCTCCGATCGCGTAGAGGTGGTCGCTGCGTTTCTGCGAGAGCGCGGCGATTTAACGCATGCGCTCCCCGCGCGGGACGCAACGCGCGAAGAGATCGAACGCGTTCACGGCGGCGCATACATCGATCTGATCGATCGCGAGTCGGCATCGATGCGCGGGCACGCGGGTTATATTTCCACGGGAGATACGGTTGTCGACGAGCGCTCACCCGCGGTTGCGCGGCGTGCGGCCGGCGGCGCCGTGGCAGCGGCGCAAGCCGCGACCGAGCACAACGCGGCGGTCTTCGCACTCGTACGCCCGCCCGGCCATCACGCCGAATCGACGCGCGGAATGGGCTTTTGCGTGTTCAACAATGCGGCGATCGCCGCGCGTGCAATGCAGGCTCAAACGGGTGCGCGCGCGCTGATCGTCGACTTCGACTACCATCATGGGAACGGCACGCAAGCCGTAAGCGGCCACGGCCTCTCGTACGTCTCCACCCACGGCTACCCCGCGTATCCGGGAAGCGGTGGTCCCGATGAAAACTATGCGCTCGACCGCGGCGACGCTATCGTAAATCTGCCGCTTCCGCCGCACGATCTCGGCACCGAAGCATTCGTTGCCGCTTGGGAAACGCTGCTGCCGCGTGTGGCTGCGCGCGTACGTCCTGATATCCTGATCGTAAGCGCCGGGTTCGACTATGTTGCGGGCGATCCGGTCGGGGATCTGGGCGTTGATCTCTCCGCCGCCGCGCGGCTCGCCGGTATTATCAATGACGTTGCGCAAACCTATTGCAACGGGCGAGTGGCATACATCCTTGAAGGCGGATACGATACGCGTACCCTAGCCGCTTCGGTGGGTGCGATCGTCGATGCGCACGACGCGGGAACCGGATCGGGCAGCGGCGCGCAGATACGAGCGCTGCCGCAGCCGCAGCAGATCATGCTCTCGCGAATTGAGTCGCTGCTGAGTTAGGGTGCCACGGACGCGGCGATTCGAACGAGTTCGTCGCGCGAGAGTTCACCGACCAGTGCGAGATGCAGATTGTCTTGCGCCCATGCCAGCAGCGTTGTCGGTCCGTCGACGACATACTGGGCCCCGATAGAGCGTACGTTCGTTTGATGCACCGTGTATTTGCTCATGTCCACCGCCGAGCCGCGAGCATTTTCAAAAAGGGACACGGTTCGCAGACCATCCGAATAAAGAAGATGCAGCGTTCGCACACCCTTGATGTCGCTCACGTCGCCGGCAATCGGCAGGAAACCCTCAGGCAGATATTTCGGCCCTCGCGCTTGGAACCCGGCGGTTCGCACGACCGCCTGCAGATCCGCCGACGGGAATCCGTGGCTCGGCCCGCTGATGCGAGCATAGCCGGACGTGGGAACGGCGAAAAGGTCGTCGGGAAGAGCCTGCGTGTATCGAATGCTCTCGAAATGCATCTGATGTGAAACCGAACCGCTCGCCGAGTAGCGCTCCTTTTGCAGGACGAGCTTGGTTTGCGCATCGACGGATATCCGCATAACGGTCGTCCCGTTATATTTGTTTATCAAGAGCACGGAATACGCGCGACGCCCCGCGACGTTGTCGTCGGGTCCCATGACGGCACGGTAGTTGTGCATCAATAGTCCGAAGTTGTCATCGTCGGCGACCTGGTCGTCTATGGCATCGTCCTTGAGAACGATGATGCGATTGTTGTGCGGATCGACGTCGTAACTGGTGTCGCCTTTACTGATGATCGACTCGCCGTAGAGCGATTCGGGCGCCAGGTACCAGCGCCGCGTAAGGTCGGGTGCACGGTGCTCGATTCCGAAAAGCACCGCCATCGCGCGGCTCGTGCCGAAATCGACATTCTGCACTTGACCGATATATGAATACTTGTCGTATGCCGAGACCGCGTCGCGCAGCAGCTGCGTGGCATCCTGCGCCTGCGCAGGACGAAAGACCGCGGTGCACAGCAGCGCGGCGGCTAGGACCGTGAACGCGGTGCGGCGCAACTTACGGATTTGCATCCGCCGTGTATGAATCGGCTTCTACGTTGACGGCTGTCTGCTGTGAGGTATCGACCGCTGTCCCGTTGTCCAGATCGACCGGATTGATGGATGTGCGATCGCTGAAGGGTATCGTGCTGTTGAGTGCCGCATGATCCTGTAAATAGTACGCGGCTTCGATCGACGGAGACCCGTGCGGGCTCATGTAGGTCGTTCCGAAATACGCTGCAAGCGCAAGCGCCGCGGCGATCGGCAACGTCACGGCAGGGCGCAGGCGTTCGATCAGGCTGCTCCAGGGCGAGGGCCGAGCTTCCCGGATACGGCTCCAAATCTGTGCCTTCAACGTGGCCGGGAATTCGCGTTCTTCGCTCGCGGCGTAGCTGCGCAGCATCTCTGAAATCGCCGCTTCCGCGTCGAATTCGCTGCGGCACGCTTCGCACGCTTCCATGTGCGCGTGAACCGCCGCATCTTCTTGCGGCGAGAGTGCTCCGTGCATGTAGTCGATGAGGGTTTCGGTTTTCAGATGCTGACTCATGAGTGTTGTTGTCTCTGTACTAAACGGCGTAGCAACGCTCGCGCGCGGTGGAGCCGGGAGCGGACCGTTCCTATCGAACAAGCCATAATCTCCGCGATCTCCTGGTAACTGTACTCCTCTATGTCGGCCAGGACGATCACCTGGCGCTGTTCTGGAGAGAGCTGCTGCAGCGACCGCGCGAGCGTCTCGCTGAGTTGCCCCTCCACATAGTCTTCAATCGGTGAAACCGACAGAGGCCGCTCGGGGTGGCCGGCCACCGGGGCGTTGTCCTCCGGGATCTCCTCTTGGTAACGTCCCTTCTTGCGCCGAAGTTCATCCCGGTACAGATTTGTTACGATGCGATAGATCCAGGACAGAAACGAGGTTCCCGGCTGGAAGCTGCGCCAGGCCCGGTAGACGCGGATAAACGCTTCCTGGGTCAGGTCGCGGGCGTCCGCTTCATTGTGCGTGAGGCGAAGGGCGAAATTGTAGGTTGCCTTGCCGTGCTGCTCGATCGCCTGCTCGAGAAAGGCAGCCTGCTCCGGCGTGGGCGGCTCGATTGGCTTCCGCGGCACTCCCATTAAGGATTCTGCATTTTCTTAAAAGACGCTGGGTTTCCTTATTGCCGCCCTACCCTAATATGTGCCAGGACCGAAGGGCCTGACTCGGCCTAGCCCTACCGTCCCCAACGCAGGACTGGTATACCGTCGCGCGCGGCAGGCTGCGGCGATTACGATAGTGCTCCGGGAGCGGTGAGGAGGAACCGAATGCGTTTGGGAGTTGGGCAAGGCCGATGGCAGCAATAGCTGCGGCGCCGCGTCCGCTCGCGCGTGCCGCATTCTCCATGGCCGGCCGCGTCCTAGCCGTGGCCGCCCAGGACGAGTCCTTCACGCACATCTTGGAGACGACGTACGCGGATGCTCGCGTCTCCGATGGGCGCGGCGTGCATCATACCGCCGCAGTCCGGCGGCTTGGTGACGGTCGCTTGCACGTGCGTTTCGACCGTCGCGCGCTCCCGATTGGAGACTTGGGCAGCTCGTGCGAGCTCCTTTCAGCGTACTACGCGGCAAAGGAACTCTTTGCCCGCTTCGCGGTCGCTCATCCGGAGAGCATCGCGCTCTATGGCGCGCTGGTGGAAATCGGCGGATCCGCCGTCTTGATTTTGGGACCCACCGCAATCGGCAAAACGCTGTTTGCCCTGCATCTGGCATGGCAAGGTGCCCGCTTTTTAGGTGATGAGACCGCTGCTGCTCGAACTGCGGCCCAAGACGGTCTGCGCATTGGCGCGAAAGCCCGCGCTGCGCGAACCTGCCTTGGCATTTCTGCCCTCCGATGAGATGCGCGCGAGCATCACCGCGGCCGATCACGTGCTCGAAACCGAACGCGGCCGGATGTGGTACGCACTCCGAGCCGATCAACTGGGCGGCGTTGCCCCCAGCGATCGGGCGCACCGTTTGGGTGCGGTGTGCATCATTCGCGATCGTTCGGCTGATTTCGCAATTCGCCGCGTCGAACTCAATCAGTCGCTCCCCGCACTCATGCAGCGGGCCTACGTGCGCCCGTCTCAGCTCGCGCAGGTCTCCGGTTTGCGACGCGCGATGCGCGGCGTGCCGCAGTATGAGATATCGCTTGCCGATCCGCAGCGCTCAGCCGGAGAATTCCTGCGCGAGGTGCAGACATGCGCGTAATACGCGCGGAACAGCTTACCCGATCCGGCGAGGCGAACGCCGCGCTCGAACGCCACTGCGTGCATACGGCGAGATGTCAAATTGCGGGCGTCGCCGTGGAACTTTGCACGGACGTTCCCGATGTAGCGCGCCTATTTGCGCTGCGGTATGCCGACCATCCCGCAAAGCGCGAACCGAATTTTCGCTATTACGTGGCAACGGTGCGCGGAGGGTACGCATTCTGGTGCGCGCACGCGCCGTCGTGGCGCTGGTCGCAAGGCGCTCTTCCGGCGGATGCCGTCGTCTTTCTCGCCGACACCGTCGTTATCTCCGCGCTGGTGCGATTCGATCAGCGACTGGCCTCGATGCACGCCGCAGCCGTCGAATACGGCGGCATTGCGGCGGCGATCGCCGGCAACTCCAGCCGAGGCAAAGCCGGCACGCTGCTCGCATGTGCACGCCGCGGCATGCGGATATACTCCGACGAACGCGCGATCCTGTGCGAGAACGTCGTGCATCCGTTCTTGCGCCGATGCTCCGTGCGCGCCGCCGGTGCGCGCCTGCTGCTCTCCGACAACGACGGCGATCGCGCGGGCGACGCCCTGCGCGTCATCCCGGAACTCTCGCTCAAAACGTTTTTCGGATCTACCGCAGTCGCAGCGCCGCGTCCGCTGCGGGCGCTCTTTGTACTCGGCGCTCCCGGGCACTGCGCGGCTCTCGAAGCCATCGATACGGCCGCCGCGTTGCCCTCGATATCGCGATGGTTCGATACACGAGGCGATATGGTCGACCGCGTCGCCCGCGCCATCGTTACGCTTCGAGACGTGAAATGCTACCGGCTCACACCTGGTACGGCTGACGAGAGTTCGGCAGCCATCGCGTACGCATTAACGCGAATTGCCGCGGCATCGTAACTCGTACGGCTACGCGCGTTTCCATATTTTGCGCGCGATCCAGCCGAGCGTGACGAACGAAAGAACGGCGATTATCAAGAAGAGAACCGTCTCCAGCAACACCACACCGGCGAATTGACTGCCTCCGCAAAGCGCAACGGCGCCCGCGATAATCGCGAGCTTCCAGCGTCCAAACGGGCTGGAAGCCATCCCCGCAAGATGCGCAGCCTGTGCGGCAAGTGCGTCGGGAGAAAAGCCGACGGTTTGCACGATGTCCGCTATTTTTCCGTCGGGCGTGGTGATAAACACCTTGTCATTGTGAATGAAGGCTGCATCGCTCACGCGCAGTGACGAGATGCCGAACCGGTTCAGCAAGTGTTGAATCTCGTGCTGCTGCCCGGTCAAAATCGACCACGACCCGGGTTTTGCGCCGAACTGCGCGGCGTATCGCTGCATCACCCAAGGCGAGTCGTAGACCGGATCGAGTGTTATTTCCACCAAGTGAAAGCGGCCGGGATCCAACTGCTGCTGCAGAGCCGCGAACTTTGCGCTCACTGCCGGGCACTCGTCCTTGTCGGGACAGCGTGTGAAGATAAAACTGATCAAGACGACTTTGCCGTGAAAGTCGGACGCGAGATCGACGAGCTGTCCGCGCTGATCGACGAGTTGCGTGTGCGGCAGCTGCGATCCGTAGTCGATTGGAAACACCTTCCCGCTCTCGGGGAGGCCCGGTACGAACTTGGCCGCTACGCTTGCATCGTATAATCGCCACGGCTCGCGAGAACGATCGAGAAATGCATCTATGCCGGTTCCCGGCGGCAACAGCAGTTTCGGCTCGACGTCGAAAGCACGCGTTTGCGCGGGGACCATTCCCGTCACGGCGTCGGTGCGAACGATGAGCGTCCCTCGGTGCCCGGTGCTAAGCGCCGTACCGTGAATCGGAATGACCGCGGAGAGGGCAAGGGCTGGGACGGCTGCCGACAGCGAGCAGCGCAAGTGCCGCACATGCCGAGCGAAGGGATCGCATCTCGATTTCTTACTCTACTAGCGCCCGCAGGTCTTGCGCAACGGCGTCAACCGGCGTTTGCGGCGAGAGTATTTCACGCGTGCGTCCTTGTTTGTCGAGGATGTAGATAACGTCGGTGTGGCCGATATCGTGAAGCTTGGTCTCGCACGGCAACACCGTAGGCGCGGTAGACCGGCACCATCTGCGCCGCGGGCGCGTGTAGCCCGACCGCTTGCACCCCGACCTTCGCGAAGAACGCGCGCATCGCGGCCGGCCGTATCGCGCGCCGGATCGACGCTTACCATAACGATCTGAAGCTGTGCGGGCGTTAACCCGGCTCGGGCGCGTGCCTTGCCGAGCATTGCAAGCGTTTGCGGACAAATATCTTTGCAGTGCGTAAAGCCGAAATACAGCGCTGTAAATCGATTCTGCTCTTGCGCAAGCACGTATCGCGTGCCGTTTTGATCGACGAGCGAGAAGCGGCGCGCGGCTTTCGGCGGCGAGAGCACCGTGCCGTGCAGGGGCGCGGGCGGCGCGCACGCGCCAAGAACCAGGCATACCATCGCAGCGAGGGGGAGAAATCGACCCATCAGACCTACCATAGGCGCATGGCCATAGGTCAAGCCGTGACTTTTGCCGTTCGCGTCCTGATCGGTGCGCTGTTCGTCGTGGCGGGCGCGACAAAGGTCGGGCATTTCAACGATTTGGCCGCGGCTATCGCGGGCTTTCGCCTTATCCCCGCGACGGTTATCGCACCTCTGGCCGTGTTGCTGCCCTTCTTGGAAATCGGCGTGGGTCTCTATCTCATTGCGGGCCTGTTCACGCGCGGTGCGGCAATTCTCGCGGGAGCGCTGCTGGCAATCTATTCGGCGGCGATTGCCTCTGCAGTCTTACGCAATATTCCGGCGAACTGTGGATGCTTCGGTCCGCAGGATCAGGCAAAGGCGGACTGGCCGCATGTTTTCATCGATCTTTCGCTGGCGGCGGTCTGCTTGATCGTGGCGTGGCGCGCACCGGGTTCGTTTTCGCTCGACGGCCGTATGAGGAACGCATGAACAATCGTCGCATCTGGATCTGGGCTACCGTCCTGGTGGTTATCGTCGGTATTGTCGTAGCCGTTCGTTACGCGTATACGGGGGGCGTGAAAAGCAGCGCAACGCAATCTCCGGTGATCGCAACGGCGCAGCGGGGAGAGAAGGCACCGCCGTTTACCGCGGCGACCGACAAGGGCTACTTCGACCTTTCAAAGACGAACAAACCGGTATTCCTGGAAGTGTTCGCGACGTGGTGTCCGCACTGCCAGCGTGAAACGGCCGTGATCGATCAGCTCTACTCCAAATATAAGGGACAAGTAGATTTCGTGGGCGTCTCCGGCAGTAACACCGGAATGGATGGGCAATCGCCCGCGAGCGAGCAGGACGTGCTCAACTTCGCCTCACAGATGCACGCACAATATCCGCTCGCCTACGACGGTTCGCTCGACGTCGCGCACCGCTACCTGCAAGGCGGCTTTCCGACGCTTGTCGTCATCGACAAGAATAAAACGATCAGTTATATCACCAGCGGCGAAACATCTTACGCCGAGTTGGATCGCGCCATTCATAGCGCTATGTAGAGAGGATCCGATGTTCGAACACTTCAGGCACATTGCGCCTCTGCTGGCTTTAGGCGTTGTTGCGAGTACGGCCGCGACGGATGCGGTGTATGTGATGTTCTCCGCGGCCGTTGCCCGGCGGCGGCGCCTACCCGCCGCAACGTGGAGCAGCGTTTGGTATCTGATCTCGTCCTTTGCGGTTATCAGTTACACAAAAGATTGGGTTTACGTGCTGTTTGCCGCAATGGGGTCGTGGATCGGTGCTTACGCGTCGATGTCGCTCCTGCATGAACGCCCGTCGAATCCACCCTCCACCGTGGGACCGCCGGTCTAAAGTACTATGTCGCCGCGCGGCTGGGGCGATTGTGCTCCTGCCGTGCATGGTGCTTTGTGCCGACTACGATAGCGGCGACCGAGAAGACGGCAATCGTGGCGGCAAATGTAATGCTGGCCGTCGCGGCGCTGGAGACCGCGGTTAACAGCCCGACACCGATTACCGGTAGTGAGTTTCCGACAAACCCTGCGACATAGTAGGAAGACACGACCTCCGCGCGTTTATCTTCGGGTGCGATGTCGTTGATGACTTGCAAGCTTCCGCGGTAGCCCAGGCCGGCTGCAGTCCCGCCGATGGCGGTCGCCAAAAGAAGCAGCGGCATCGATTTGAGTCTCCTGTGCGAGAACTAAAAGTCCAAGTCCCGGCAGCAGAAGTGCCAGGCCGCTGAACATTGCGCGTTCGCTTTTTATAGCGCGGGTAACCAGAATTGTAACGGTCGAGACGGCAAACAGTTCGAAGACGACCGCGCCGCCGACTGCTAGATTTTTCTGATGTAGGTCCTGCATCAGAATGCTTGGGATCAGCGCGGCGTAAAAGCCGACCAATGCGAATGTGCCGAAGACATTTATCGCCGGAGCGATGAAACTTCCCCATAGCTCGCGCGGCACGCCGATCCGCGGCCGTACCGTCAGGGCCTGGCGGATCGTGCATTCTTGCTCGACGGTCTCGGGCGCGCGCGAGAGAAGAAAAGCCGCGATCGCCGCCAACACGAGATAGACGATGAACGAGAGCGCAAGAGGCCACGGCGCGTACTGGGCGAGCGGCCCGGCGAGCAGCGGACCTACGGCAACGCCCGCAAAGTTTGCGCAAGCCGCCGCGAGCGTTGCAAGCGAACGTTTTTCGCTGCCGTAGAGTTCGGCGAGCCAAGCGGTTCCGGTTCCCGAGGCGATCCCCACGGCGAAGCCGCTAAGGGTCCGTGCGACGAAAAGCCATGCCGTGTTTGCCGCGAATAGGAAAAGAACGGCGCTCACCCCCGCGAGTGCGAGCGCGGGAAGCCCGATACGTTTGCGGCCAATCCGATCGGACACGCGGCCGAACAGCAGCAGCGCCGTTACATTCCCGACGACGTAGATCGAGTAGACCAGCGTCAGCGTGATTTCAGAGAATCCGAATTCGCGCCGGTAGAGCGCGTAAAGCGGAGTCATGAGCGTGCTGCCCATGAACGCAATCGCGATAAGCGAGGCGGCGGCAATAACGCCGCCGGGAGCCTTTAACGACGTTTCTTACGCGTGCTCTTGCGGCTGGTTGCTTTTTTGCGGGTGGTTTTCTTGGCAGCGCCGGCCTTCTTGCGAGTTGCCGCCGCGCGTTTCGCGCCGCGCTTGCGAGCGGCGGTCTTTTTTTGACCTGTTCCGCGGCGCGCTCGGGTTTGTGCGGCCTTTTTTGCAGATTTTTTGCGTGCCGTACGCGGCCTGCCGGTCGCCGGACGCCGCCCGAGTTCGCTCCAGCTCGTTTCCGAGATATCTATGCCGTAGTGCTTAGCGGCTTTTTTGATATTTGCAAACGCTACGTCGCGCTCTTCGTCCGAAACGCCGCGCACTTGATCGAATCGTGCAATCGCGTTTCGAACATGGGAGGCGTCGGTCATTGGTTCTGCGCGCTCCTTGGGAAATGCAAATACGCTGTCGGGCAAATCGCCGCGTTCAGTTAAGGTGCCGTGTTTTTCGTGCGGCTTCCACGTCGCTCGTGCCATGCACCGCTGTTACCCCGCGAATCGAGCGACCTAACTAGTCGTTGGGCGGTAGTTTATAATTTGGCGGCGCAACGATCGGCTTGCCTACTTCGAGCGTAATAATCTGGTGAGCGCGAAGCGGAATGGCGGCCAAGTCGCCGGTGTACGGTACGCCGTTGACATATGCGGTAACGTCACCTTTGAACGGACCGATTTGGTCGCGTTTGAGCGGCTGTCCCCAGATGTCGAAGAACATCCCCAGCGTAAACGGACCGCCGCTCGGTGCGCTGACGTCGCCGGCTTCGACGTGGATGATGCCGTCGGGCCCGTGCGTATGCAGCCAATATAAGCATCCGCCGCCAAGGCTCGGCGACATGCCGATAAACGCCGGTATTTGTACGGGCACGCCATCGTTGAAAAGCGCCAGATGCGAATGAATATGCAGGATGCCGACTTCCATGCTTTGGCAGGGAATGCCGTCAACCGCATCGCCGTGTCCGCCCGTTTTGGTATCGGGTAAAATGCCTTTTTGGAGATTGGCAACCGGAAAACCGGTCGGTTTTCCGATCGGCTGCAAATCCTTGACTTGAATCGGTTTCGATGTCGGAGCCGGGCCCGGCGTCGGTGTACTCAAATCGAAAGCCGAGGCCTGGTCACGTGAGTGTTTGGTGACCATATTCGCGATGCCGAAGCCGAGAAAAATCAGCGCGATGAGTACCGCAAACGCGATGTAGATCGGCACCATGGGATCGCGTTTGCGCGGTGGCATCGCCCCTCCGCGACTGGTTCGACGGCGGTCGGCGCGAGATTGGCTCATCGGGCGATCACTTGACTCCTGCGGGCGCTGCGGCCTGCGGATCGAGCCGCCGGCCGGGAATGAGGTAGCTGCGAACATAGTCGTCGACCGCTTCGGGAAGCGGCGTAACCGGACGATCGTATCCGCTCGCACGCAGCCGTTCGATGTTCGCGCAGGTGTGATACTGATATTTATCGCGCAGCGTGAGCGGCATGTCGATGAACTCTATCCGCTCGGGAACGTCCATCGCGCGAAAGATCGGACGCACGAGATCCAGCCAGGTGTGGGCGACCCCCGATCCGACGTTATAAATGCCCGTTGCTTGATGCTCGGCGAGGTGAAGCGTGATCGCGGCCGCATCCTTGACGTAGAGAAAATCGCGCTGCTGTTCGCCGTCGCGATAGTCGGCGCGGTGGCTCTTGAACAGCCGGATACTGCCGCTCTCGCGAATTTGGTAGAACGCCTTGTCGACCAAACTGCGCATCTCGCCCTTGTGGTGTTCGTTGGGTCCGAAAACGTTAAAATACTTCAAGCCGGTTATGCGATCCAACAGGCCCAGGTCTCGCGCGTATACGTCGAACCGCTGTTTGGAGTAGGCGTACATGTTGAGCGGACGCAGCGCATCGATATCCGAATCGTCGCGCAGATCGTGTTCGAGCGCGCCGTAGGTCGCAGCCGAGGAGGCATAGACGAAACGAATGCCCTGCTCCGCGGCCCAGTGTGCAACGTGCTTGGTGTACTCGTAGTTGTTTCGCATCAAGTAGGCTGCATCCGTCTCGGTGGTCGAGGAGCATGCGCCCATATGCAGCACGGTGTGTATCCCGGCAAACAACGATGGACGTTCCAGCAGTCGCCGCTCGAATTCGTCCGCGTCGATGTAGTCGCGGTAGCGAAGCGCGACCAGGTTCTTCCATTTCTCGCTCGTATCGAGCCGGTCGACGACGTAGATATCGTCGATGCCGCGCAGGTTGAGCGCCCAGACCAGAGCGCTGCCGATGAGGCCGGCGCCGCCGGTAACGACGACGTGACCACGAGTTAAATCATGCATCCAGCGCGCTAGGTTCCCATCCGGCGGCTGGGCGCCCTGCCCGGGCCGCCGGATGGGAGCAAGCGTCTAGAACGGAGCGGTCACACGAAGCAGAATGTTTCGGCCGGATGCGATTTGCGTCGTGTTGAACCCGTTGGCGATCTTGATGATGTACTGATGGTTGAGCAGGTTCTGGACATTCAGATCGAAGCCCAGCGAACGATCGCCGTTGCGCCCCGCGTTTCTCCCGATCGACCAATTCGCGAGCAAATGCGTCGGTAAACGGCCGCTCGAACGCGACCGGTGCCCCATTGACGAAGCCCTCGAACGCGACCGGATAGCCGGTTCCGTACATCGCCTTGCAGGCTGCGTGTAAAAGGCCTGGTTCGTGCCCCAGCGGTGCGTGAACGCGCGCGTTGAGCTGCAACAGTTTGATCGTGATCTTCCGGCTGGAGTTGCGAGATGAGTTCATTGGTCGTACCGCCCGACGAGCCGGGCGGGAATAGGAACGTCGAACCGGAGATGCCCGCGGCTTGCGACACACCCACCGAACCCGAAAGGAACCAGGAGTCGCGCGGCGTCACGTTCCCTTCCAGACGCAATTCTACGCCGTCGGCGCGCCCGATCGAGTTATTGAAGACGGCAAAGAGCGGCGTATTCAGCAGTTGCGTCGTGTCCAGAACGTTGCTGGCGTTGCGCTGCCACGCATTCACGTAGCCGCGAAGCGTCGGCGAGAACGTGTGCGCCAAGCCCATCTCAAAATACGAATCGGTTTCGGGTTTCAGATCGTAGACCGGCGTGCTCGGGCAACCCTGAAGCACGACGCAGTCCGCGCGAACATCCTCGAGCTGCGGCGCGGCATAAAACCGTCCATAATACACGTGAACGCACGTTCTTGTCGTCCGGCCGCGTAGTTGACGCCGATTCGAGGACTTATCTGATTGCCGCTGGTGTAACCCGTGGAATGATCGTACCGCAAACCGTAGTTGAACGACAACTGCTGCGTCGGCGTCCATTTGTCCTCAACGTACGCACCTATCTGCGTCCGGCCTGATCCTGGTTCGAGCCGACAAACGTGAGGTTCGTGGGCGGCGGAAGGGGAAGCTGTTGACAACGGTGTTGCATGACGGATCGTAGCACGCGAACGTCTCGGCACCGGTGAAGATCTCGCGGCTTGCGTCGAGGCCGACCTTGAACGCGTGATGCTTGGTCGCGCGAAATTGCGAGAGCCGAATGCCGGTGTAATCGGCCTTTCGATCCTGCTTCAATCCGATGGCTGACTGATAGTCGAACAGGCTCGGGTCGTTCGAGTCGGGGCCCAGATTGGTCAAGCCAAGCACGTCCTTTTCCAAATCGCCGTCGTACGCAATGCGCGTCGAGCGAACCCAGGGAATGATCTGGAAAACGCCGTTCCCGTCCTTCGAAGTCAGCGTGAAATTCAAACTCGCGAGGCGATCGTACTCGCGCTGGACGTCGTCGGTACCGGGTACGGCGAAGGTTGGGTCCGCCGCGTCGTTCGGGTTGGTGTTGATCGGAATCTGGAACTGCGCGAGTTGATTGGAGAAGTCAAACGCGAGCGATTCGCGATTGCTGAAATTCGTTATCGTGCGCAGAAATTCGATCCGACTCGCGAGGCGCTGTCGTGCATTTGCGTGTAGGTCGGAGCGTCGAGGCCGCGATCGCCGTGCTGCGTATTGGCGGTGAAGAATACTTCGGTCTTGCCGGTCTTGACTTCGTTGTTGAAGCTCGCCACTGCTTGGCCGTAATTTCCCGCACCCAAACTGACGTACCCTTGATAGGGAACGGTGAGATCGCTACGCACGGCTCGACTGGATATTGATGACGGCGCCTTGCCGGCTGCCGCCGTACTCTGCCGGCATGGCGCCGGTGAAGATTTCGAGCGAATCGATGTTCTTCGGATCCATGATCTCGGCGAAGTTCGAACTGGTTGCCAGCGGCATCGGCGCGCCGTCGATTTCGTACGTGACGCCGTGGAAACCATGGGCGACCGGCTCGTTGTACGAGAAACGCACGATACCCGGTACGGTCGTGACGAGCTGATTCAGGCTGTTGTTCACCGGCAAGCGCGGAGATTTGCTGCCGCCCCAGCACGTTGACGGCGAACGGGTGTGCCCGATGCGCCGCCGTGCGCAGTACGAGCTGAGATTCGCAATCGTTTTCAGTCTCGCCGAGCGCGAAGTTCACGGTCAGGACCTGATCGGATGCGACGGTAACCGGCAGCTTCTTTTCGGGTACGCCGGCGGATACGACGCGGAGAGCATGTAGTCGCCGAACGGGACTTGTGGAGAAGACGTAATTGCCGGCGCGTCGGTTTTGGTCGTGAGCAGCGATCCCTCGCCGGTCAGCGCGACGTTCACGCCCGCCTCAGGTTTATTGTTTACCAGAATGGTGCCGCGCACGAGTCCGTCGGTGGCGGCGGCTGCGGGCAACGCCGCAAAACAGTATGAAAGCGGCAAGCAATGCCGCAACAATTTTAGACATGGAACCTTTCCTAAACGAACGAGAAGTTTCGAGAAATGTTTAGGAAAGGACGGGCGGCGGGCGTGAGAACAGCCGCCGTGTATGCGCGAACGAGCAGACAGCGAAGCGGCGCACCGTGCCGCAGGAAAACGCGAGTTCGCACGAGCGCGGCAATATGCCGGCCGACCGCTGAGAGGACGACCGCGACCGCGGCAATTGAACGCGCGATCGCGCTGACGGCAGCGCGGACTACGACGCATGCGATTACGATCGCCGCTGCGACCGCAAGCAATGTGAATGGCGTGGCTGCGTTCGCTGAGTTCGATGATCGCGAACCAAGACGCTGCCGGAGACCGTCAGAGACGCGAAGCCCGGCCGCTGCGCGCGCAAGCGCGCCGCCAGTACGCTGCCCTGAACGAGTTCCTGTGAATGCAGCGCGATGATCAGCAGTAGCGCGAACGAGGCCGAACCGACGACTAAACTGTTGAGACGCCCCGCCGGCCGCATGTTGACCGCCGAAAACCAGCGCGTGCGCCAGCAGCGCTACGGGCAATCCCAATAGCGTTGCGGCAACAAAGGCGCGCGCCTTTAGGTTCACGAGCGGTATACGACCTCGGTCATCATCCCGTCCATCATATGTATCTCGTTGTGGCAGTGCAACAGCCAACGTCCGGCAGGCGAGTCGGCGCGAAAACGCCAGGTGACCGTTCCGGTGTAGGCGCGGACCAGGGTCGTGTCCTTGAGAAGCGGAGCCGCCAAGCCCTCGCCGTCTACTTCGGTGAGCTGCAGAACGTGGCCATGAAGGTGCATCGGGTGGTCCATATCCGTGGTGTTCTTGAAGTGCACCTCAACGAGATCGTTTCGATCGACGTAAAGTTTCTGCGTATTGGGATAGGTTTTGCCGTTGAGCGTCCATTTGTTGCTGCCCCATTCTCCACCGGCAATCTTAAAATCAAATGAGCGCGTAGGCCGCGTTTGTGACATAGCCGCATTGCCGGCAGCGCCTGCTTTTTGATACGTAAAGAAATCAACGCCGTCGAGCGTTTGCGGACTGCTCATCGGCGAGGCGGCTTCCAGTCCGGGTGTAAAGACGACCGCTGCCTGCTGATAAGCGAGCGGATCGCTCGCGAGGCCTTGCAGCAGCCACGAGCCGGGTTTGCTTACCTCGAACCACGCGTCGTACCGCTCGCCGACGCCGATTCGCAGTGCGTCCACCTCAATTGGGCGAGGTAATGGATTCCCATCGCTGTGCGTGACGGTTAGTCGATGTCCCGCTAGGCGTACGTATCGCGTCTGCGTGGGATTGGCATTGAGAATGCGCAGCCGCACGCGCTGGCCGACCTTCACCGCGAGCTTTTGCGTATCGGGATACGAACGCCCGTTGATGCAATGGGCGAGATACGAAACTTCGTCGCCCATCTTGTCGTCCGGCTTCATCTCCGTCATTTCAGGTGAGCCGATCGGATCGACCATTGGGGCGGGACTCGTGCCGTCCATGGCAGCTCTGAATGCTCGCAAGTTTGGGGACGTCGTGAAACACCAACGCGAACTCCGCATCCGCGGGTTCGTCTTTGGGATCTTCCACGATGATCAGACCGAAGAGTCCCCGCGCAAAGCCGTCGCTAATGTGATCGTGATACCAGCGCGTGCCCGGCGGATCCGGCGTGTACTCGTACAAGAACGACCCGCCCGCTCGGGACCGCCTTTTGCGTAACGCCTTCGACGCCGTCCATGTTGTTGGGCAGAATCATGCCGTGCCAATGGATCGTCGCCGGTTCCCCGCTTTGATTCACGAACTTCGCGCGCAAACGTTGACCGTGACGCACGCGCAGCACCGGGCCCGGTATCGTGCCGTTGAATGCGAGTCCCGCCAGTTCAACGCCGGCGACCGGTGAGAAACGCAGAGGCGTGGCCGTCAGCGTATAGTCCAGCACGTCGTTTCCAAGCGCGAATGCCGGCATCGGCGGCAACGCCGCGGCAATCATCGCGCCAAAGCCGCTGTGCAGGAATCGCGATCGGCGCACTACTGCCCTACGTTCAGCGGCACGTCGAGGGTGTTTCCATCGTACTGAACCTTGACCGTCCAGGGACCGCCCATCGAGAAAACGACCTTTCCCGTGAATGTGTTCGGGTCGCTCGAAGACGGCGTGAGGTGTACGAGACGCGTCTGCATGGTGCTCTTGCCCATTTGCATGATCGGAAGAACGCTCACGTCCTTGGGCGGAGTTCCGGGGAAGCGCACGGTGATCGTCGCGATGTCGGTCGGCGTCGCCGGATCGAACGTTACGACCGGAGCCTGGCTATTCGCACCGCCGTCAAGACCGCTCAGATAGGCGATGATGTCGCTGATTTGCGCATCGCTGAAACCGAAGTTCGGCATCGGTGCCCGCGGATTTTTGATGAAATCGGCGATCTGTGCGCTTGCGAGCTTGTGTTCGATGCCGTAGAGCGCCGGCCCGACGCCGCCGCCCTTGAGATTCGCACCGTGACAGCCGGCGCAGCCGTTGGCCTGAACGAGTTTGGCGCCCGCGTTGGCATCACCGGCGGCAGGTTGCGGCGATGGCGAGGCAGCCACGTTCGCCACGGCAACGGTCTTCGCGGGTTCAACCGCACCGAGATTATTCGCCGAGACAACGTGTAAGTTGGACAAGTAGCGGTTCCCGGTTTCATAAGGTCCGGCATATTGAATGCGAAATGCGAATGCCGGGCGGGCCAGCGGATATCCCGCGGCCTCGCCGATGAGGGCAAGGTTCGGCAACACATTGTGCGAGAGATCGATGATGACTTGCCGGTTCAGCGTATCGCTCGAAGCGACGTCGTACCGCACGGCGATGTGGTTGCGCCATCCGAGATCGCGTTCGACTTCGAAAAAGAATCCGTTCAGCGGCACGTTGAATTCGCCGACGTCCGGCTGATTGTCGAACCCGTGAAAGTACATCGTCTGAAAATGCCAGGCCGGGTCCTGATAGGCCAAATACAGGCCTTCGCGAGAGAAGGCGTTGGTAAAAAGGAAGTCGTTCGTTTGCGTGTCGTGCACGGGCGAATGTCCGAGCATTCCGACCACTCCGACCGACCACGGAATCATCATCCCGCCATAGGAGACGTTTAAATCGAGCGCTTGCGGATTTATCGTCGGATTGTAGTCGAGCGCATCGCCGGTGGGCCCGCTCCCGGTAACCCACGAAAAATTGTACATGAACTCGTTCGACATGCCGTTGAAGGCAACGCCCCAGCGCGCATCTTCCTCGTTGAAGTCATTCTGGCCGGTGGTTTGATCGGCGAGCAGATAATCGCTGATAGTCCAAGCGTGCGCAGGCATGAACGGGAAGGGCGTATGGAACTTCCCGACTTGAAGCGAGTTGGTCCCGTGCAGCAAACCGTTCCACGAGAGCCACAGCTGCTCCGTATCGCCGATTACGCCACTATCGATGAAGTGCTGCTCGGCGTACCAGGTGAAATTCTTTCCGAGAAAACCGCCGCCCAGCAGCGAGAGATCATCGACCTGCGTCGAGCCGGGATGATCCTTGTTGGCAAAGAGCGAGGTAATGTATATGCGCGCGGCGATGGGAAGAGCGCCGTCCTGAAGATGCCGGTTGAGGATCTGAAAATTCGTCATCATCACCGACATGCCGTATCGCGTCATGCCGGGGAAGGTCGTGTGGCAGACCTCGCACGAGATGCCCTGACCGTTGGCAAAGACGGGGATAGCCAAAGCCTGCTGCCGGCATCGCTAGTATCACGAACGCGGCCGCGCACAATGCGCGAACGCTTGCAACGAGAAAACGCAAGGGGAACCTCCGATTCGGGAAAGCGCGGTCGAAGAATGGATCGAGGCGTCGTCCTTATGGAGGCGGGCGCTGGAAACGTGAGGTTCCGGCGCGGACGGCCAGTGCATACGCGATTGGCGCCGGGCGCCGTGAAGCGAACGAATTGACGCCTTGCCGCAAACGCAGCAAGTATATGCCGGCCAAGCGCGTGCCGCGCGCGCATTCGATCATCAACCGCGCAAAAGCCGCGAGAACGCAGGCGATAACGGCAGCCAGGCAAAGTTGAACCAGGATTCCGGTCAGGCTGATATGCGAACCTTCGAGCTGTTCGATGACGCTGAACAGTGCGATTTGCGAGAAGGCGAGTCGACACCAAAGCGCGGCAACCGATCGTTCCGCGGGCGTATGCATGAGCACGCGCGCCTTCAAGAGCGATTCGTGCGTCCGGATCAGCGAAACGGCGATCAGCAGTGCGAGTGAACATTCGAGCATGGGAAGCAGCCACGCATGTCGTCCATCGGCGGCGCTTTGGCCGGCAAGCGCATAGGCGAAGCCGTGTCCCGCCAGCGTGGACGGAACGACGGCGGCAAGCCAGAGCGGAAGCGGCCGTTTCACAGTGGGGTTTTTCAAGAAATGAGGGGCGGATGCCCGCCCCTCACCTGGTTATTTCCGTCCAGCGCTGCGGCCCTAGTACTCCGTGAAGAAATCGACGTTCGGAAGTTTGTTGCCGGTTGGGTTTCCGGTACCGATGAGAATCCAGATCGCCTCGTGCGAGTAGAGCGGGATCGAATTCATGTCGCCCGTGAACAGCGTGTAGGTGCTTGAACCCAGGAAACCGCCTGTACCGGGGCCGCCTCGCGCGACCGGACCCGACGTGTAGATCGTGAGCGGCCTATTACCCATGAACGGACCGACGACGCCGTTTAATTGATCGACCGGAACGCCCCAGAGCCCCAGAAAATCTCCGAGTGTGTATAGCGTGCCCCTGAAGCCGCCGGGGGGCGCGGTGAAACCTTCAATGTGGATCAGCCCGCTGAAATCGTGCACATGCATCTGATAGAAGCAGCCCGGGCCGACTGCGAAGTCAATCCAATTGTTGATTCCGGCGAAGGTTCCCGGGAGCGGCCGGATTGGCGATTCCAATCCCGGCTGGGAGCGCCATCTGTTTGCCGTTGAACATGATCCCGAGAAACGCGTGGACGTGTATACCCGGGCCGGTCGGGGCCCCGCCGTACATGGTTTCCAGACAAGGTATCGACGCGGCGCCGAAGGTCGAGTCCAGCGGGCCGTGGCCTCCGGCCGGATAGTCGCCCGTTCCGGTAACCGTTCCAATGCCGCCCGTAAAGGCCGGGTTCTGACCGTTGATCTGACCGTTTCCGACGCCCACCGACTTACTGCTGTTGCCCCCGCCGCTCGGCGTGGGTGTTGCCGTCGGCATGGGTGTGGGCGTGGGTGTCGGCGCAAGGGTCGGTCTCGGAGTCGGCGTCGGCGCGAGCGTGGCTATCGGCGTCGGTGTCGGCTTTGGGGTCGCCGGTGAAGACGAACTCGTCTGTACCGGAGCCGGCGTCGCAGTCGGTCCTGGTGGCACCACCCGGCGGGTTTGTCGGATTCGGGACGTTTGGGGTCGAGCCGCCTCCGCCTCCTCCGCAAGCCGTCAAGATGGAGAGTGCGATGGTAATGGCTATGCCTGAAGAAAGCCGGGAAATGCGCATTGTAACCCTATTCCTCGCTACGAGATCACACGCTCATCGTAACGAGGGTTAGCATTCATGAACCAGGGCAGCACGGCTGCTTCAACAGGGACAAAAGCCCTTATGCGCATATCGAACTAAGGTCCGCCGATAGACCGACTGTTAGTCATCTTACCGTCCGGCCGCCGGAGAGGCGAGAGGCCGCTGGTATGCTTGCCTGGTCAACAAAGAGCAAAGCCATAGGCCGATAGTCGCATCCCGGGCGTATGGGGCCGCGGTGTTCAATGGGGCAGAAGGTCAAAGGGGTGCTCTTACACCCACGTCTAATAATCGCGACCCCGCCCCGCGGAAGTAATCTGGGGAGAAAGTCATGAGTGCCCGTTTGCCGGCCGAAAATAGCGATACCGTGAGTCTGGTGTGCGCACTGCTTGTGCGCTATCCGGAGATCGCGTCTATGCGCTGCACGCCCGGTGAAGGGACGGTGCAGTTCTCGTTTGCGGTCATGCAGCGCCTGGACAAGGCCACGCAGCGCGTCCTGCTCGAGGAGATCGAGTCGCATGTCGAGGGATTTCTCGCGCTGCTGGGTGAGCGCGGCCAAGTCAAAGTCGATTGCGAATCCGATCGGCCGATGAGTTTCGTACACGTCACTCGCGATCTCGAGACGTTCACGAAGGACGAGCTGGCTATGCTTACGGGCCTGTTTACCGCACGGTTCGCCGGAGCGCTGGTTCGCAACGCGGTTCCCGACGAGCACCCGGACGAAGATCCGGCGCTGCAGGAAGAAATGGTTGAGACGGCCATCGAAGCGCTTCGCGATCCGGCTCAATCCAAGAATTTGGTCGGCTTCCGCGAAGAAAAGCGTGTGCTGGTCTACTTCTTGAAATCTCAAAAGAAAGCCAAGGCTTCGGCCCGCCGATAGCTAGCACACTGACCCTGCTCCTCATCGGCGACGTCGTCGGCTCTCCCGGCCGAGAGGTCCTCAAGCGATGCGTGGGGCTTGCACGCGACCAACATAACGTCGATGTTTGCATCGCCAACGGCGAGAACGCCGCCGGCGGTTTTGGTTTGACCGCGCAGACCGCTGAGGAGATGTTCGCAACCGGCGTCGACTTCATCACCAGCGGCAACCATATCTTCGACAAACGCGAGTTCAAATCGTATCTGGACGCGACCGACCGCGTCATCCGGCCGGTGAATTATCCCCCGGGCGTACCCGGCCGCGGACTAGGCTATGTGACCCATAACGGCACCACGGTCGGCGTGCTCAACGTCATGGGTCGCACATTCATGCCGCCCGTCGACGATCCGTTCCGAGCTGTCGACTATGCCGTGGCAGAATTGGAGGGCCGGACCAAGATTGTCGTCGTGGACGTCCACGCGGAGGCGACCAGCGAGAAAGTTGCCTTGGGTAGGTATCTTGACGGGCGCGCTTCAGTCATCTACGGTACTCACACACACGTTCAAACCGCAGACGAGCAGATTTTGCCGGGCGGAACCGCGTATTTGACCGACGTCGGCATGACTGGCCCGACCGAGGGTGTGATTGGGATGGAAGCCGGGCCGGTACTGGACCGGTTTACGTCGGGCTTCTCCGATCGTTTCTCCGTGCAGAAGACAGGGACCAAACAATTCTGCGCGGCGGTGGTTACAATAGACGTGGAGTCCGGCCGCGCTACGGAAATCAAGCGCATCTTTCAACGAGGCATAGCATGATACAAGATCCGGCTAAGCACGTCACCACCAGCATCTTGAAAGTCTCCGCGAAGAGCAATCCGAACTCCGTTGCCGGTGCACTTGCCGCTGTCTTGCGCGAGCGCGAGCATGCCGAACTGCAAGCCGTCGGCGCGGGTGCCATCAATCAGGCGATTAAGGCGGTGGCCATAGCCCGCAGCTATCTGAAGTCGGGACAGATCGATCTTACCTGCGTGCCTACCTTTATAGATGTCGAGATCAACGGTAACGAACGAACCGGGATCTCGCTGTCCGTAGAACGCCATATAGCCTCCTAGTCCTTGCTCGTCGATTTTCATTCACATACCTGCGAGAGCGACGGGACGCTCTCGCCTCAGGGGCTTTGTGATTTCATGCACGAGCGCGGCGTTCGCATTTTTTCCATTACCGATCACGATTCGCTGAGCGCGTACGGGCAGTTCGAGCCCCCGAAGAACGCCAAAGTCATCACCGGCATCGAAATCAACACGACCTACGACGAGGGTGAAGTGCACGTGCTTGGCTACTGCCTTCCATTGCAACCCTCGCCCCTTTCGGAGGTGCTGGAGGCAAACCGCAAAGCCCGCCGCACTCGAGTCGAACGCATCGTTCGGCAACTGCGCGAGGCCGGTCACGAGATTACGCTCGAACACGTGCACGCCGAGGCACACGAAAATGCTTCGCTCGGTCGCCCGCACGTCGGCAAGGCGCTGGTGCGCCTGGGAATTGCGTCCGACATCAATCACGCTTTCCGCTCATTTTTGCGCCGTGGTGAGCCGGGCTACGTACCCTCCACGCACATCACGCCGCATGAGGCGATCGACGTCATCTGCGCTTCGGGCGGCATCCCGGTCCTCGCACATCCTGGGCGCTTGCGCGACTACGATATCATCGGTGAACTCGTCGACCACGGTCTGCGCGGCTTAGAGGTTTTCTACCCGACGCACGAGCCGATGCAGGTCCAGTATTTTCGCGATCAGGCCAAGCGCTACGATCTGGTAATGACTGCCGGTTCCGATTTCCACGACATCCGCTACCACAAACGCGGCGTGGGCGCCGAAGTCGATGAAGCCGACATCCGTCCCTTTTTAGAACTCGCCTTGTCACGAGCGGATCCATCACCGTAAGTCTCTCACGATGATGATGGGTTCGCTCGCGATGACGCTGGGGTTACGTTGAGAGGGTAGCGTTAAGGGTCGAACGCACGTGGGCCAAGAGTGGAAGCGAATCGTCTTGCAGGCGTTCGAGCTGCGCGCGCTGGGACGCGATCGTGGGTTCATCCGTCATAAACTTGTGATTGATGCGCACGTTATACGCGCATGAAATTAAGGCCGCATGCGCAAACTCGGCGGCGCATCCGATATCGCTCACCAGATTTGCATTGTTCAATTCGAGCGCTTGGGATGCAAGGTGCAGCGCTTGCTGCGATGCTTTCGCACCTTCGAGCGGCGCGGCGGCCGCGTCGTGCAGCGCTCGCTGCATCGCATCCTTATTGCCGCGCGCAGCGACGACCGCTTCAAAGGCTGCTTCGTCGCGCTCTCGCAGAGAGAGCATGTGCGCGCGTAGTCGGTCAGCCTCGTCGACGAGCCGCTGCGCGAGCGCGTGAACGGCCTCGTACTTCTTACGTGCGGCGCAGATGCGCGCAACCATCGCAAGCAGGCTGCATCCGGCGGCGCCGACGACGAGCGCCGCGCTGCCCCCGCCCGGCACGGGCTCAGCCGATGCGAGTTTTGTCAGATAGTCATCGAGCGTCTCCACGGATTGGGTCATTAGGGCCCCGGGCGGGCGACTCTTGTCTTCTCTCGTAGCGGGGGGGCCATCGGCCGTGGAAGAATAGCGGGAGGTCCCCCTGTTCCATTTTTCCAGAAAGGTATCACGACGTTGCCAGTACTCGAAACTGAATTGCGCGGCGATGTGAAGGATCGCGGTCTTGCGGAGGCCGGTCGTTCACGTATCGCTTGGTCGGCTGCGTACATGCCGGTGCTCGCGCAGATTCGCGAGCGTTTCGCGCAGCAAAAGCCCCTAACGGGCGTGCGCATCGGTGCCTGTTTGCACGTGACGACCGAAACGGCGAACCTGATGCTCGCGCTGCAAGCGGGCGGCGCCGAGATCGCGCTATGCGCCAGCAACCCGCTTTCAACGCAAGACGACGTTGCCGCGGCACTCTGCGAGTACGGCATTCCCACCTATGCGATCAAAGGCGAAGATCACGAAACGTACTACCGCCATATCGAATCGGTCATCGCAACCAAACCGCACATGTCGATGGACGACGGCTGCGATCTGGTTAACACGATCTATGGAAAGCACAAGGAATTGCTCGCCGATATGATCGGCGGCTGTGAAGAAACGACCACCGGTGTGATCCGTCTCAAAGCGATGCAGAAAGACGGCGTCCTGCCCTACCCGGTCATCGCGGTCAACAACGCGCTCACCAAGCATATGTTCGACAATCGATACGGTACGGGACAATCCACGCTGGACGGCATCATTCGCGCGACCAACGTGCTGCTCGCGGGGCGCACGGTCGTCGTCGTCGGGTACGGCTGGTGCGGCCGCGGCGCCGCCTCACGCGCGTCGGGCATGGGAGCGCACGTCGTCGTTACGGAAATCGATCCGCGTAAGGCACTCGAAGCGGTCATGGACGGCTATCGCGTTATGCCGATGGAGGACGCCGCCAAAACCGGCGACGTGTTCATCACGGTGACGGGCAACTACCACGTCATCGACGAGCATCACTTCAAACTGATGAAAGACGGCGCGATCGTTTGCAACTCGGGGCACTTCAACGACGAGCTGAACCTCGAAAGCCTTCCGAAGATTTCAAAAGGAAAGACCGAACCGCGAACGTTCGTCGAACAGTACGAACTGCACGACGGCCGCAAGATCTGCATTCTGGCAGATGGACGCCTGATCAACTTGGCCGCAGCCGAAGGGCATCCGGCCTCGGTTATGGACATGTCGTTTGCCAATCAGGCAATGTCGGCTGCGTATCTTGCGCAAAATCATAAGGACCTCGAGAAGAAGGTCTATGACGTCCCCGAAAACATCGACGAAGAAGTGGCGCAGCTCAAGCTGGCCTCGATGAACGTCGAAATCGATACGCTTACACCCGAGCAGGTCAAATATATGGCGTCGTGGAGCGAGGGCACATAACCATGGCATACCGCCGGCTCTTTACCAGCGAATCGGTGACCGAGGGTCATCCCGACAAGGTCGCCGACCAGATTTCGGATGCCGTTCTCGACGCGATTCTCCAAGACGACCCAAACGGGCGCGTCGCATGCGAAACGTTTGCGATAACCGGTCAGATCCACATTGCCGGTGAGATCACGACGACGACCTACATCGATATCCCGCGTATTGTGCGTGAGGTCATCAAAGATATCGGCTACACGAAGTCGGCCGTTGGTTTTGACTATGACACGTGCGGTGTGAGCGTTTCCATCGACGAGCAGTCGCCCGACATTGCAATGGGAGTCGATAAGTCGCTCGAGGCAAAAGCCGGCGAACACCCCGACGATCTATTTGAGCGCATCGGTGCGGGCGATCAGGGCATGATGTTCGGGTACGCCTGCCGCGAAACCGACGAGCTGATGCCGCTGCCGATCGTGCTTGCGCACAATCTCACCCGTACGCTCTCGGCGTTGCGTAAGAACGGCGATATCCCATACCTGCGTCCGGACGGAAAGTCCCAGGTCACCGTTGAGTACGAAGGCGACAAGCCCGTGCGCGTCGACGCGGTCGTTATCTCGACGCAGCACGATCCCGATATTCCGCTCGAAACGATCCGCACGGAGATCACCGAGAAGGTGATCAATCACGTCATTCCAGCATCGCTGCGTGATGCCAATACGCGGATCTACGTAAATCCGACCGGACGCTTTGTGATCGGCGGACCCAAGGGGATGCGGGACTGACCGGCCGCAAGATCATCGCGGATACGTACGGCGGCATGGCGCGTCACGGTGGCGGCGCGTTCTCCGGAAAGGATCCAACGAAGGTAGACCGCTCGGCTGCATACGCTGCGCGACACGTTGCAAAGAACATCGTTGCGGCCGGACTGGCCGACCGCTGCGAAGTACAAGTCGCGTATGCGATCGGCGTTGCGCGCCCAGTAAGCGTCCTGGTCGAAACGTTCGGAACCGGACGGCTTTCCGAAGAGCAGATAGCGGAGATCGTCAAAAAGACGTTCGATCTGCGGCCGGCTGCGATCATCCATAATTTGGATCTTCGCCGTCCGATCTACCGGCAGACGGCTGCGTACGGGCATTTCGGCCGTCCGGATCTCGACCTGCCCTGGGAGCGCTTGGACAAGGTCGACGCGCTGCGGTCGGCAGCCGGAGCGGGTACCCTGAAGGTCCCGGATTTTACAGCTTCCCCGTAAGGTCTCTGACCTCGAACGGCCCAAGTTGCGGCCGCATGCGAACACATGCGGCCGCTTTCACGTTCTATCGGTAAACGTCGTGGGGAACCGCGTCCCGCCGACCAGCATAAAGGAGATTACATGAACTTTCGAAGCAGAATCCCGGCGCTGGCCATGCTTCTCGCGTTCGCACTGCCGGCGGCGGCACTGGCGCAGACGGTGACGCTGCAGCAGGGCCAAGTCCTGAACGTGCAGATGCAGGATACCATTGACTCCGGAGACGCCTACGCCGGAGAGCATTTCACGGGACGGGTCGTCGCGCCGTATCCGAATGATGACGATACGTTCGCAAATGCAATTATCAACGGGACGGTCGTCAAAGTCGTGCAAGCCGGTCAGGGCCGCAACCCCGAACTGCATTTCGCGTGGGATTCGATCACGCTGCAGAACGGCGCCAGCTACCCCGTTGATGCGGTCATGACGCAAGGCGGCCCGCAGAGCCAAAACAAGAACGGCGGCCACGTCGCGCTTACGACCATCGGCGGCATGATTGCCGGCAATATCCTGGGCAAAACGATCTTCCACTCGAACGCCGGCGGAGCTGTGGGTGCGGCGTCGGGCTTCCTCGTCGGCTACAACAAGAAAGCCAACATCACGATGAAGCAAGGTTCGAACTTCCAATTGACGCTCACCCGGCCGCTGATGGTTCGCCGCCAGGCGGGTCATCCATAGATTCGCTCGTTCAAGGGCAGAAAAGCGAGGCACTCGGAATCGAGTGCCTCGTTTTTTTAGCGGCGCTCTTCGCGAATCGCCGGACTAGCCACGGCGATCAGGGCGATCGCCAAATAGCTGATCGCGCTGACCGTCATCGCGAGATGCGGCGAATAGCGGTCGGCCACGAAACCGAACAGCAGCACCCCCGGCGCCATGCCGCACAGTACGAACAACCGTACGACACCGAAGACGCGACCGACGAGCTCTTCGGGAATGATTCGCAGCCGGAAACCGATAATCTGCGCCACCTCGAAGTTTGCGAACGCGTTGGCAATCGCCCAGAAGACGCCGGCAATCCACATGTTCTTCGTGAGAACGACCGGGATGAAAAGCACCGAGTCCAGTATGAGTGCAACGCAAAGCGCGCGCCCGAACGGCCAGCGATTCGCAAAATGTCCCGCGAACAGCGAACCGCAGATCGCCCCAACGGCCGAGATGCCCAAAAAAATTCCAACCTGCGGATCGGTGGCGTGAAAGCCGCGTTTCAAGAATGGAATCAAAATGGAGTAACCGCCGAAGCCGATTGCATTGAGTGCACAGCTTCCAAAGGTTTGTGCACGCAGTCCGCGATCCGCAAAGAGCAGGCGAAAGCCGAGCCGCACGTCGCCGGCGACATGCTGCAGCGAGGGTATCCCGGCGGCTGCGTCAGGCCCGAGTGTCGGAATACGCGCCAGCGAGAGCTGCGAGAGCAGATACGTGGCAGCATTTACGGTAAGCGCCGGAAGCGGACCAAAGAGGCTAAAAATAGCGCCGCCGATGACCGGAGTAACCAAATTCGAAGTGTTCTCGGCGGCGTTCAGTGCGGCGACCGCTCGCGTGCCTTGTTCGCGCCCTAGCAAGAACGGAATGCTCGATGCTTGACCGCCCAGAAAGATCGAAGCGCAGATCGAGATCAGCACGAGTCCGCCGTAGATCATCGGAATCGTCAACGCGTGCACTGCAAAGAACACCGCGAACAAGCACATGATCGCGCAGCGCACTGCATCCGTGCCAATCATGAGCGTGCGTCGATCCAGACGATCCGCAAGCGAGCCCCCGACCAGCCCAAACACGGCGTACGGAGCGACCTCGCAGATGTACGAGACGCCGGTCGAGAGCGCCGAGCCGGTAAGTTTAAAGACGAGCAGCGGCACCGCCAGCGTGCGAAGGCCGTCGCCGATCATGCTCAGGGCTTGGCCCGCATAGTACTGCCGGAAGCTGCGGGAGGCAAATATTCCCGGCATCGCGGCTGAAGTTGACGCCACTTTTGCATTCCTCAGGCGGACCCCACAAAGGAGCGGGGACCGGGATGGCCAATTACGGCGGGTCGCTTGCGACCGTTCCGGATTAGCTCAGTTGGTAGAGCAGCTGACTGTTAATCAGCGGGTCGTTGGTTCGAGTCCAACATCCGGAGCCATAAAAACGAAGAGCCCTCGCGCACGCGAGGGCTCTTTTTGAATTCCCGCTGTGCGATGCGATCCACAAGTTGCAACGTTCCCGCGCCGCCGGATTCAAACGTTTCAGGATGTTGTCTCGCTATCGCATAACGACGATATTTGTACAGACCAGGCACGCGAGTGTCAAACCCGAGTGGGCGACTTGCACACGTTGGCGTCGGCGTAGTGGACGATCTCATCTACAGCTTCCCCTTCAAGCTCCACCGACTGGGCCCTCGCCACGCTTTTCACCGAGTTAATTGCATCGATAGCAATGCTTTTCGCCTCGTCGTCTAGCGAGTGATGCAAGCAGCGCCGCTAAGAGGATCGCCGAAGGCCATGGCCGCGGCTTTCGCGGGATCGACGACGGTGCAAATCGTCAAGTCGGCTTTTTGATCCGCGGCAAGCCTAGCAGCGACCTTAAGCGCCTGCACGGAAAATCAGAACCATCGAGGAGCATAATATGTGTGTGAACATGTCTTAACTCCAATTACGTCGTGATAGCCGGCTTGTAGTGCTGCCGTTCTTTACGATACTCCGCTTCGATGTCATCGCCGAGTTCACCGAGAAGATGCTGCATGGTATGGCGCGCCACGGCGCGGCCTACCACAAAATCGAAGACCTTGCCCACACGTCCGAAAGGCGGCTCGTATTGACCCTGCAAATGCAGGAACGCGCCTCGGCCCTCGGGTCGTACCGTTAATACGCCGCAAAAGTCGGGAAACATGGTGCGATTTTGGGGGCGCCAAGCGATGAGATGCGCGTCGTGCTTGCGCGCGCTGTCGCTCAAATCCGGTGTGTCTGCGGCCGCGAATCGAACGCGCTCCCCAAGCGCCGGAGAAGGCATCATATAAAATCCGTTCCGTTGTCCCACCACTTTTTCCACAAACTCGACCGTAGCTGAAAACGGGCAATCTACGTAGCGTGTAGCGGCAGTGTGTGTCACGGCAGTCTCCTTAAACTTGTTGCGCCATGGGATAGCACGGCTACTCGATTTCCGGCGCCCCGGACGAAGCGCCGCCTTAATCTCGATTGCGCCGCCCCAGGAAGTCCCGTGTGATCGATTGCACGGCCAAGAAGCCCGAACGGCACGCCGTATGTCCCGGCGAGTTCGACTGAGAACCGGCACGGGCCGTGGGAATCAACGTGAGGACGGCTTCGAACCGTGGATATTCTTAAGTTGTTGATCGCCGCCTGAACAACCATGCGCCATTCGAACGTCCTTTTCCCGGGTCGAACGCTGATCTGGGTCGGGACCGAAATCATTGCGCCGAACGGAAGATGCAACTCTCGAATATTCAGTGCGAGGGAGGTGGTTTCCGGAGACCTGCGAGTTCAGCCAGGATCGTCTCTACAGACTGGAAAGGCCTGCGCCGGAGTTGCGACGGCAGTTGCCACGCCAACCCGTGTGCATTTCCTCTCGCGTGTTGCCTTCATCACAGTCAGAATACAAGTTATGCGAGACGACAATGCAACGATGCGAGGGTGTGAAGACGGCTTTTGTCAAACCGGAGCCGCCGCCTTGACTATGAGAAAAGCGAAGTGCTAGGATTTGCAAATGCAAATGGCCGCTGTTCGGGCGAATTTCGGATGTAGGTGTCGTGCTGGTCACTGGGGCCGCGGCGAGTTTGCTTTTGCGTAGATAGACGTCGTTATCTACCTGATAATCGAGCCCTCGCCGCAGCGAGGGTTTTTTATTTTATCTCGATCTTCAGAAAGAGGCTTGTATGAGCATCACCGATGAGTATCTGAGCAACAACCAGCGCTACTCGCAGCAGTTCCGCGGCCCGTTGCCGATGCCCCCGTCAAAGCACGTCGCCGTACTCGCGTGCATGGATGCGCGGCTTCGTCTTTGACGTCGCGACAGGCCGTTTGCACGAGGTGCAAGCGAAGGCGTTCGCCGGCGCGAGTTAATCGATCGCTCGAACCTGAGCCTCGCGAGCGCGAACCTCCAGAACCGGTTGCCGCTCGTCATTCACGATTTCGTCAAGCGCAACCGTGTATGCGATGTTCACGCTCGTGATCGTTCCGGTCCGGCCGTTGTAACGAGGCCGGTCGGAAACGATTTGTACGCGCTTGCCGGGTCGGATGAGCGGCCTCATAGTGTCGAAAGATACGCCGTAAGATCTGACTGTTGCCGCGTGGCTAGTCCTAGATTGAAAAGCGTATTGCAGTGCATTACGACGTATGCACTGCAAATGATGCTGGAGAGCGACGCGGATCTGAGTTCAATCGCGCTGGATCTCGGGTTCTTCGACCAGGCGCACTTCAGCAATGCGTTCCGTCAGGATCTTGGCATTCCGCCAGCTTAATTCTTGGCCGCGCACCGCCGTGGTCACAACTCGATGATGACGCCTCGCCCCTGGGCAATTGCGCGTTCGTAGATCGCCTGAGCGGCCGCCAGATCTTCAATCGCCAAGCCGACCGATTTGAAGAGCGTCACGTCGCTCGCGGCCGTTCGGCCCGCGCACGCGCTCGAGACGAGTTCCGCCAACTCCCCAATGATGTGGCTTTCCGTTATCAAACCCTGCGAAAGCGGGATTCGGATGTCATCCGGCTCGCGCAGCGCGCTCTCTTTGCTGTCCACGAACAGCCGCGCGCGGACGACCGCCTCGGTATCCAGTTCGCGGAACGGCGGCACCGAGGAACCAACGGCGTTGACGTGCACGCCCGGTTTGAGCCACGCGCCCTCGAGCACCGGCGCCGTGGCCGCGGTGACCGTGCAGATAATATCGGCGCCCTCGACCGCCTCGCGGGCCGTTTGAAACGTTGAAATCTCGATCCCGCCGCTCGACTGCGCGTCCTGCGCGAACGATCGCGCGTGCGCGAAGTTCCGGCTCCAAACGCGCACGCCGCCGATCGGCCGAACCAAACGCATCGCTTCCAGATGTGTTCGGGCTTGCATACCGGACCCCAGAATCGCAAGCCGGCTTGCTTGCGGATTTGCGAGCACGCGCGTTGCGACCGCGCTTACGGCTGCAGTCCTGATTGCGGTTATGGATCCGGCGTGGATAATCGCGCGCGGTTCGCCGTGGACCGGATTCGAACAAAGCGACGAAACCCTGGTGCGATTCGAGTCCCGCTTGCCGGTTCTGCGGAAAGACGGTAATGACTTTCGCACCGAGCGATGCGGGGTTTCCAAGCCAGGCCGGCATAGTCGCAAGCGCTCCGATTCCGCTGGGCTGCCACGCGATAATGCGTACGGGCTGAACGTACCCCGAGCTATCCAGTGTTTCGAACGTCCGCTGCATCACCTGGATGCAGTCCTGCATCGGCAGCAGGTCGTGGACGTCCCGCTCGCCGACGACTAAGACCGGGAATGATGTGGCATAAGGTAGGCGCATGATATATCCGAAGGATGAGCTGGTCGAGAGACTAGGAGAACCGGCTGAAGAGAATGTACGGCCGCACTCGACCGAGCCCGGAAAACCGCTCAACGTCTTACGTTGGGATTGCGGCTGCGGCGCTGTAAGATCATTTGACGATCCGCTCTGGGAATGGGATGCGTGCGAGCGGCATAAGCAAGAGCGGCCCGCGTAACGAGCCGCCCTGTTTTCGATCGATGCTAGGCTTTTTTCTTGCGTCCGCCCTTACGACGGCCGCCGGCTTTCTTACGGCCCGCTGCCTTTTTGCGTCCGCCGGCCTTTTTACGTCCGCCAGTTTTTTTGCGTCCGGCGGCTTTTTTGCGTCCGGCGGCTTTCTTGCGTCCACCGGCCTTTTTGCGTCCGCCGGCTTTTTTGCGTCCGGCGGCCTTTTTACGTCCGCCCGCTTTTTTGCGTCCGGCGGCTTTCTTCCGCCCGCCGGCCTTTTTGCGTCCGGCAGTCTTCTTGCGTCCGCCCGCAGCCTTCTTGCGTCCGCCTTTGCGGACAGTCTGCTTTGCGCGTGCCCTTACGTGCGGCGCCGGCTTTACGTCCAGCAGCTTTCTTTTTCCGGCCGCCTTTGCGGCGTCCGCGGCGCAATGGTGCGTCTTCGCCCATCGTTCCGCCGTTTTGCATCATGTCGGAATCCATTCATTCCTCCCTTCGTCCCCAGGACGAACTTGAGATGGTGGACAGCGCAATAAAGCGCTTTGTGCGAATCATAAGTAATTTTCGTGATAATTGCAAATTTCTTCATTTAAAGCAAATTGCGTTTTGCGAAATATCAGGTGTTCTGCATTGATTTCATCGCGAGAATGAGACCAAATCAATGGTGCTTGCCTCGGCCCCGAACTTCTCGTGGCGGGTCCCCAAATCACGTTCCTGTTTGCCGGGGGGTTGACCCCGGCGGTATACTAAGGCCCGTGAAAAAGCCGGTGAAGCCCGTGATTATCGTGGAGTCCCCCACCAAGGCGCGGACGATCAAGAAGTTTCTTCCGCCCAAGTACGTCGTCAAGGCGTCGGTGGGACACGTGCGCGACTTGCCTAAGAGCACGTTAGGCGTGGACGTGGACAACGGATTCGCGCCCAGATACCTGACGATCAAGGGCAAGGGCGAGATCATCAAAGAGCTCAAATCTGCGGTCAAGGGCGCGAGCGATGTCTATCTGGCGACCGACCCCGATCGTGAAGGCGAAGCCATCGCGTGGCACTTGGCCGAACTCCTCAGACTCGAAGAGCCCAAGCGAATCGAACTCCACGAGATCACCAAGGAAGCGGCCCTGGCCGCGCTCAAGGAGCCGCATCGGATCGATATCGATCGCGTCAATGCGCAGCAGGCGCGCCGTATCCTCGACCGTTTAGTCGGCTACAAAATATCGCCGCTCCTGTGGGCGAAAGTTCGCGGCGGCCTTTCGGCTGGACGCGTGCAATCCGTAGCGGTACGTCTCATCGTCGATCGCGAGCGAGAGATCCTCGCGTTCGTTCCACGCGAGTACTGGTCGATTACCGCGCTGCTCTCCAGCGCGGGCGAACCTTCGCTAAAATTCCCGGCGGATCTCGTCATGCGCGGCGGCGAGAAGATCGCCGTGGAGAATCAAGCGCAAGCCGATCGCGATCATGAGCGATCTGGAGGGCGCGGCCTACTCCGTCGGTTCGATCAAACAGCGCGAGGTGCGGCGCAATGCTGCCGCTCCGTTCACGACCTCCACACTTCAACAAGAGGCCTCGCGCAAACTGAAGCTGCGGGTACGCAGAACGATGCAACTCGCGCAAGCGCTGTATGAAGGCGTCGATCTCGGAGCCGAGGGCACCGTAGGTCTGATTACCTATATGCGCACGGATTCCACGCGCATCTCCGATCTGGCGCGCGAAGCCGCCCGTGAATTCATCACCGAAACCTTTGGGCAGCCGTATCACAGCGGCCGGGCTCACAAGGTTCGCGAAGGTGCTCAGGACGCGCACGAGGCGATTCGTCCGACCTCGGTCCACCATACCCCCGAGCGGATGGCGCACGTCCTCAAGCGCGACGAGCTGCGTTTGTATACGCTCATTTGGAATCGCTTTGTCGCATCACAAATGTCCGCGGCGATCTTCGACCAAACGACCGTCGACGTCGAGGCCGCGGGTTACACATTCCGGGCAACCGGCACCGTTGTGAAGTTCCTCGGCTTTACCAAGATCTATGAAGAAGGCCGCGATGACGATTCCGCCGCGATCTCGGGACAGGGTGAAAAGGGACGGCTTCCCAAACTCGAACGCGACGAGCGGCTCGATCTGAACAAACTCGAGCCCAAGCAGCACTTCACCGAGCCGCCCGCGCGCTACACCGAGGCGAGTTTGGTCAAAGCGCTCGAAGATAACCGCATCGGGCGTCCGTCGACCTACAGCACGATTGTCGAGACCATTCAGGCGCGCGGCTACGTTATACAAGCGGAACGGCGCTTCAAACCGACCGAGATCGGCATCGCCGTAAACGATTTGCTGGCCGAGCATTTCCCCGACATCGTCGACCTCAATTTCACCGCGCAGATGGAGGGCGATCTCGATAAGGTCGCCGACGGCGGCGAGGATTGGGTGAAGATTCTCGCGGAGTTCTACGGCCCGTTCGCGATCAAACTCGAGGAAGCCGAAAAGAAACTGCCGCGTCTGGAGATCAAGGACGAACCGACGGACGAGATCTGTCCGAACTGCGGCCGGCCGATGGTGATCAAGACTGGGCGCTTCGGCCGGTTCATCTCGTGTACCGGATATCCGGAATGCAAAACGACACGCCCGATTCTGAAAGACACCGGAGCGAAGTGTCCCAAAGACGGCGGCATGGTCGTGGAGCGCAAATCGAAGAAGGGCCGGATATTCTACGGCTGCGCCAACTATCCGAAGTGCGATTTCGTCTCGTGGGACCGCGTGGTGGCGCAACCGTGCCCGGTGTGCGGCTCGTACGTCGTGGCAAAAACGCGCCGGGGCGGGATCACCGTCCTCGAATGCAGCGCCGACAAAGAGCATGATGTGAGCAGCATCGCCTCACCCGCAGCGGAGGCCGAGCCCGAACTCGCCTCATCCACGTGACGCAGCGGCTGACGGTCATCGGCGGCGGACTTGCCGGCTGCGAGGCAGCATGGCAAGCGGCACAGATCGGAGTCGACGTCGACCTGCACGAGATGCGGCCCGAGCGCAGCGGTCCCGCGCATAAAACCGGACACCTCGCGGAGCTGGTGTGCAGCAACTCGCTGCGCGGCGCGGCGCTCGAGAATGCGGTGGGTTTACTCAAAGAGGAACTCGCGCGATTGGATTCGCTCATCGTCGCATCGGCGCGCGAAGCCGCCGTTCCCGCGGGCGGCGCGCTCGCGGTCGATCGCGATCGGTTCGCTCAGGCGGTGGAGGGGCGTATACTCGCACATCCGCGCATTCGCGTGCATCGCGAAGAAGTTCGTGCGATACCGCTCGATCGTCCGGTCATCGTTGCCTGCGGGCCGCTTCCGAGCGAAGACCTGCTGCGCGCCGTCGACGAGGTGCTTTGCCGGGATGCGCAGCCGGTCGCAAAGAGGCGGCTGCACTACTTTGATGCAGCCTCGCCGATCGTGGATGCGGAATCGATCGACCAAACGCCGATGTACGCGAAGTCGCGGTATGACAAAGGACAAGGCGATGACTACCTCAATATTCCGCTGACCAAAGAACAGTATTTGCAGCTCGTCGAGGATCTGCGGACTCTGCCGCGTCATGAGGCAAAAGAGTTTGAAACGACGCGATACTTCGAGGGCTGTTTACCGATTGAGGAGATGGCGGATCGCGGGGAAGACGTTTTACGGTATGGTCCGCTCAAGCCGGTCGGACTGCGCGATCCGCGCACCGGAACCACGCCGTATGCGGTGGTGCAACTGCGAAAAGAAAATGTTGCCGGAACGGCGTTCAACCTGGTCGGATTTCAAACGCGCCTAACGTGGCCGTCGCAAAAAGAGGCCTTCGCAAAGCTGCCGGGACTGGAGAACGCCGAGTGGCTGCGCCTGGGCGTGATGCATCGCAACACGTTTATCGATTCGCCCCGCTTACTCGATTCGCACCTGCGTCTGCGCGGAACGCAGCATCTGTACTTCGCCGGACAGATTACCGGAGCCGAAGGGTACGTCGAGGCGGCGGCGTGCGGAGCGATGACCGGAATTCACGCGGCGCGCGCCATCCTGGGCTTGCCGCCCGCCGATTTTCCGGCGGAAAGCGCGTTCGGCGCGGTCGTTGCGCATCTGCAAAACACGCAGACGGACGACTTTCAACCGGCGAACGTCACCTGGGCTCCCTTTCCTCCTTTGGAATCCCCGCCCAAGGGCAAGCGGGAACGTCGCCGGGCGATGGCCGAACGGGCGCTCGCTGCCTTTGATCAATTCTTAGCGGATATCCGCCCGGCTGCTGTGTCGCCACGCTGACCTTGCACTTCGCGCTCAACAGGTGGCTCACATTTGGTGGGTAACTAATTCCATAGCACCGTTGGCGGATGCGTGGAGGCGTCCGAAACACGGTCAGAACGTTGTCTGCCGCTGCCGGCGTTGCATTTCACCCATACAGTTCTGTGGAGGGACGATTCTTATGGGTATTTCGCGACGGCACGCGCATACGCTGCGCGCCGTTTTTACCCTACTCTTTCTAGGGATCTTCATCGCCTCGTCCGCGGGTGTTGCGCTAGCCAGCACCGCGGGCGTATTGAGCGGCTACCGTTATGGATGGTGCGACGAACAAACCGATCGCCGACGTTCGCGTAACGGCAGCGTCGCCGTCGGGATCGTACCACGGTACGACAAACTCGCACGGATTTTATTCGATCACCGGCGTGTTCGCCGATACGTACACCGTTTCGTTTCAAGTAACGGGATACGAACCGGTTTCGACGCCGGGCGTTTCCGTTTTCGCGGATCAGGTAACGACGATAAACGAAACGTTGACGAAATCGCTCAAGACAATTGCAGCGGTTCGATCGCACGCGGCATCCAGTGCGTATCAGCCGAATCAGACGACCGATACGGTAACGGTTGGGGCGCCGCAGATCCAAAACTTCCAGGGTTCGACCTTCAACTCAAGCGAAACGAACCTGCTCATCTCGCTGCCGGGTGCGATGGCGGACTCCTCCGGTTATCCCGTTATTCACGGCGGCCGCGAGTATGAAGAAGGCTTCGAGTTCGAAGGTATTCCGTACACCGACGCCTATTCGAACCAGTTCAACAATAGTTTGGCGATCCCGACAGCCGGAGTGAGTCTCGTTCAGTTGACACCGGGTGCCGGCGACATCAATCAGGGAACGGGCGGCGGGTTCGGTACGTTCAACGTCGTTGCCAAGCGCGGAACGTATCCTGCTTATGCGACATTCGGCGGTGCGGTTGGCGGCCCGGGCTTCGATCACCGTTTCAACTTCGATTATAGTTGGGCGACGCCCGACGGCCGCTGGTCGAACTACATCTCGTCCGCAAACTCGAACGCGACGTTCCAGTACGGCCAAGAATGTCTATCCATACGCGCATATCGGTGAGTTCTACAGCACGCGCTATGAAGTCGGACCGTGAAACGCTCGACAACCTCGTCTATCGCTTCGGTCAGAACAACTCGCAGTCGCTGCAAGCATTTGTGGACATCGCGCAGCATAACTTCTACCAGGGAGCCGGCGGAAACAATTTTTGCTTCTACAGCTGCGATCCGGTCTATACCGGAACGTAGGTCCGGCTTCTATGGGATGACCGACTAACCAAGTCACTGAAATCTCGGGGCTCTATCCGGGTCAGCCATCGCAGACGGCAACGCTGCCGTCCGCTTCGGGCCGTGCTCCGTTCACGTATTGGCAGCCCAACCAAGCGTTCAAGGTGGAATATACCAACAACTTCAATCCCTCGACGTTCCTGAACATCACGGCGTATCGAACCAACTCCGTCGTCACGTTTGACGGTCCGGGCAGCGAAGGCAGTTTTCGACAACGACATCTATCTTCTCCAGGGTGGAATGACCAACGGCATCACCGCGTCGTTCCAAAAGCAGCTCAGCGATAAGCATTTGCTGGAGGTGGGTGCCGATATGAGCCACCTGCATCCGATCGATTCATATCAGGTCGCAGGCGTTCGGGCTATTCGGTCGCGGCGATCGGGATCGCTCGATCAGTTTGTATTGCCGTATGCGTTCATCAAGCCGAACGATCCCTGACGGATGCCCGCTCGAGGCATTCTTCGGAGTGAGCGGCTGCGGATACGCGTATCCGGGCAATCCGTCTGCGCCGCAGACGAACTTTCCCGATGTTCGACCAGGTTTCGACCGTTAACCGGCAAGATTATTCGGTGTACTTGAGCGACAAGTGGCAGCCGAACGATCGGATTAACGCGCAGATCGGCATTCGGCTCGATGCGGCGGACTATCGTCTGCCGCAGCCGGGCATCGATCCGTTTACGTGCACGACGCAGTATTTGCCGGCTACCTGGACGCCGCCGACGACCTTCAACGCAGCGGACGACTGGGTCTGCAACGCCAAGGCGACCTTCAGTTTCCCCGATAACGCGGTAAAACCGCAAGTCTGGCAGCCGCGTTTAGGGCTCTCGTATAAGCTCGGAGCAAACACTGCTGTTCGCATCACGTACAACCGCGCCGTGCAGTTCGTGCCGATCGCGTCGGTCGACTTCGGTGAGGTGGATCAAGGCGCGTATACAGCACGCGTCGTTCGGCGAGTCTTGCTCCGTATAATCCGCTTGGCGTCGCTCGGTGTTACCACCAACTGCGGGCAGACCGGGTTCTCTGTTCGCATGCCGCAACTTCGGCGAGCAACTGTACTGGATCAACCAGAATTTCGACGGCATCCCGTATCAGCCGGCGCGTCCGACGACGTCCGATAACTACCAGCTCACGTTTTCGCACCAGTTCACCAGCGGGTTCATGAATGGTGTGGCGGTGAGCGTCTCGCCGTGGTATCGCAACCAGCACGATACGATTGCCAATGAATCCTCGCCGATCCATTCCAAAACGGCGCAGCCGTTGGTCGTCAACGGCGTGATCCAGTTTGGACCGCCGCTGCTGACGAATGCCGGTAAAGAGCAGGCGACGGGTATCGATCTCAACATTACGCGGCAGGTTGCGTACGGCCTGAGCGGGCAGCTCACGGCCTCGTACATCAACGAGTTCTCGAGCGTTATTCCACTCAGTTCGTCCGAGGATTTCTATCCGAGCATTCAGCCGGCGTCGATTGCACTCGGAAACGTCTATCGGGTCGGGTTCCTTTCACCGTTCCAGGCAACGCTCGGGCTGACGTACCAAACGCATTCCGGTTGGCGCGTGAATCCGCGGTACACGTACAACATCGGGTATCCGACGGGTGTCGGCACGCTGACATCCGCGTTCGTCAACGGCACGGCGTTCAATCTGCCGAACACGAACGCGCTCATCGGCAACTGCACCGGCGGGTCCGGCGTTCTTTGTCGATCCGATGAATCCGGGATCGGTGTTCAATCCGAACATCGCGGCCAGCCGCGGTGAATCGGAAACTCGCTCCGCCGGTGGAAAGCTCACGCCGCCGCAAGGCTTCATCAACCTCACGGTCGAGTACGCGCCGCCGTCACAACATCTCACGTACGGTTTCGATGTCGAAAACATCTTCAACGAAACGTTCGCGGGCGCACACGCTCAACGGCCGTTATCAGCCGCTTGCAACGGGTATCAGCGGACCGCTGACCGGATTCTCGACCAGCGGCGTCAACTACACCAATTACCCGTCGGCATGGCCGCAGTACGGTGGTTCATGAACGGTAACGGCGTTTGGGTGAACATCCCGAGCGGATTAGGCCGCACATTCTACTTCTATATCCAAGCGAGGCTGTAGCGTGAGCAAGACAATCAGAACCCTTGCAGCTCTGGTCGGGTCAGCGCTCGTCGCGGCGGTGCTTGCCGGCTGCGCAACCAGCGGAGCCGGACAGATACCGAGTTCATCGCAAGCGAATCTCAATAGAACGTCGCTGCAACTCGCGGTAGGAACGGCGCGAATAGGACAGGACAATACGGTCGGTTTGAACGTTGTTGCGACGCTGCGCCAGACCAAGCGGCCTGAGCGCAGTGCTCGCGAACTTGCCGACGTTGACGGGCCCCGCGGGTTTCACCGTTCCGCCCGGAATGGGCGGCGCGTACGGTACCGGGAACACCGACGACGGGACCAATCACATCAGCGGTTCACCGCAGGTGCCGCTGAGCAACGCCGGGTTTGGTCAATACGACGCTCGGGACGTTCACCGGCGTATTCTCGTATGGCTTTGGGCCGTTTAATTGCGACCAGACGCTGTTCGAACTTGCCGACGGCGTACTATGCCGGCAATCCCAACTCGTCCGGCGGCAACGGGTTCGAGAGTTCCGTCGTACTTCGGCGCCAGTTCGCTGATCGCGGGTATTTCGGGCTTCGATCCAACGCAGCCGTTGCCGTTTTTTGCGGCGAGTCCGCCCTTCGATTATCTGGTCGGTCCGCCGGCGGTGCCGTTCTTCAATAACGGCACGTTCCCGTCGGGCTTTGCCGGATATTCGCCGGGCTTCACCATCTTCGAACTTCCGCCAAGGTCCGGCGGATACTCGCTCTCGGTGTTGGTTGCGGCGAAAAACGCGCCTCAAGTGACGTATAAGGCGACGGCAAACCTCAACTCGACGGCGGCGCTCGGCCCGATTACGGTAACCGACTTCACGCCCTCGGGCGGAGGCGGCACGGGACACGTGACGATCCCCGGCGGCGTGACGGAGACGGAAGTCTTCATCGTCGACGTGGAAGCCGGATTGTATTACACGGTGCGCGTTTCGGGAACGGGTGCGCAGGCATTCACGCTTCCGGCAACGCTTGGACCATGCGTAGGGTCGGGCTGCCAGACCGGTTCGAGCGCTTCACCATCGCTCACGAGCGGCGATGACGTGTTCGTCTCGGCCGTCGGATATGACTATCCGGCGTTCGAAGCCGGACCACCGGGCAACACACAGCAAAAGCCGACGATCACGGGATCGAACGGCCAAGCCGACGTGACGATGTCAGCGGTCCTTCAAACGACCGCACCATAAAAATCGGAACATGACAAAAGAGAGCGGAAGCGGCTAGGCCGCTTCCGCTTTTCTTTACCGTTGTTGCGTTACTTCGAGACGCTGGCGTTGAACTTGTATTGACGGCTGGAGCGATCGTCCCATGCTGTTCCGACGATCGCGCCGTTTTGCAGCGCGCCGGTAACGTGCAGGCGGCCGCGCTGTCCGATATCCATCCAAACGTCGTTGCCTTGACGGCCGCCGGTAACCTGGACGAAGCTCAGTCCCCGTCAGGACGGTAGTAACCGCTGATGATGCCGTCCGGATTGAACGTCAATTGCAGCGTTCCGGACCACGGATACCCGAATCCGACAATCGGCGCGATGGTGGTGTTGTAATTTGCGTGGACGGCTTGATTGCCGTTGTAGGCGGTTGCGGCAAGCGAGAGTCCGGGCGCTCCTGCAAGCGTCATGACGGTCGCTAGGGCTGCATTCCGAATCAATTTTATAATCATGGTCTACTAAATACAACGCGCATGGCATCGCCCGAGTTGCACAGCTAAATCTCAGAATTCGTGTCAGTGAATGGCGTATCGCACGCTCACGCTCGAAAACACCTTTACGGTGAGGTAATCGCTGGGCGAAGTGAACTGGCGTATTTTGGTACGGACCAAACGTGTATCACCCAACTGCATCGTCCCTCGGAGTCGGCTTGCGCTCCCTCAGCATCGACGGCCAATACCGCGCCCAGATGCAATCCGAGCTGACGCGCGATACTCTGGGCATTTGCGCGTGCTTGCCGCAGAGCCGCCGACTGCGCGTCTTGCGTCGGCTTGCGAGCAGTCGTCAACGATCAATCGCACTTGCGCATCCCGCAGGATCAGATCCGGAGTCGGAGCAAGCGTGCTGCCGAGCGTCGCGATCCCATTCTCCAGCATCGTCACGGTCGGATGATGAACCGTCGCAACGATGCTCGCATTGTTCGTGCGGTTGTTGCCCGTGAGGTAAATCGGAAGCCGAATATCGCTTTGCTGCACGCCCGCGCGCACGAACGCATCGACGATCGGCTGCAGCGAGGACGCATTCAACACGATTGCATTATTCTTGGCGGTGATGTCGAGTGTGAGCGTTGCCGTGCTTGCCGGCGCGTTGGCGGTCCCCGAGCCGCGTACGGTGATACCGTCGGGCGGTTGCGCCGTTCGCGATGCGCCGCTTATGGGCATTGGCGGTGATTGATTGGCCCCGAGCAGCAGTATCGCCGAGATCATCGTTAAGACCGGTTTGTGCATAGACACCCCTCCTGCAACATCAAAAAACGCCGGGCCAAAAAGGACCATGACGGCAGTTGCATGCAACTTCGTGAGTCCCTGCGGGGTAAGAGGCTAGCAGCATGAGAATTCGCTCTACGACCATTCTAGCCGTGCGCCGGGACGGCAAACTCGCCGTCGCGGGCGACGGCCAGGTAACCTTTGATAAGACGATTATGAAGCACGGGGCGCGCAAAGTCCGCCGGATCGCGGGCGGCAAGGTCATTGCCGGTTTTGCCGGATCGGCCGCGGACGGCATCACGCTGCTCGAAAAATTCGAAGGAAAATTTAACGAATATAAAGACATAATGCGAGCTGCCGTCGAGCTTGCGAAGGATTGGCGCCAGGACCGCGCGCTTCGCCGCCTTGAGGCGCTGCTGATCGTCGGAAACAGCGAACACTTGCTGGTGCTGAGCGGGACAGGTGACGTCATTGAACCGGATGAGGGTATCGCGGCGATAGGCAGCGGCGGTCCGTACGCACAGGCCGCGGCGTCCGCGCTCCTGCGAAACACGCAGATGAGCGCCGATGATGTCGCGCGCAAGGCGCTGGAGATTGCGGCCGAGATCTGCATCTACACCAACCAGAGCATCTTGGTCGAGACGTTATAATGCAAAACACACTCGAATTGACGCCGCGTGCGATTGCCGCGGAACTCGACAAATATATCGTCGGGCAGGGCAACGCGAAACGCGCCGTTGCCATTGCCATGCGTAACCGGTACCGGCGCGAACGCGTCGGCGATGATCTTCGCAGCGAGATTATCCCGAAGAACATCCTGATGATCGGTCCCACCGGAGTCGGCAAGACCGAGATCGCCCGGCGGTTGGCTGCGCTTGCCGGCGCTCCGTTCGTGAAGGTGGAGGCGACAAAGTACACCGAGGTCGGCTACGTCGGCCGTGACGTGGAATCGATGGTGCGCGATCTTGCCGAACATGCGGTTCGGATGGTCACCGACGAGCGCCGTGAAGAAGTGAAGGACGCCGCCGCGCGAATGGCGGTTGAACGCGTCGTCGATCTGCTGCACCCGGAAACGCGCCCGCCCGCGCCGCCCGGACAAGGAAATGCGTTCGCCGCGACGCTCGGTTCGATCTTCGGCGGCAATTTTGGACAGCAGCAACAACCCTCGCAGCCGGCGCCTGCGCCCGCCGCCGCCGAGCACGGACGCGGCGCGCGTTCGCGAACAAGCCCGTGCCGACGTCGAGCGCGGGTTTTACGACGTTCGTCTTGTCGAGCTCGACATCGAAGAGTCCCCAAGCGTACCGATCGGCATGCTGGGCGGCATCGATCAGAGCGGCGCAGGCGGCGATCTCGGGCGAAATGCTCGGCGGCATCTTTCCGAAAAAGAAAGTGCACAAGCGCGTGACGGTTCAGGAAGCGCGACGCATTTTTGAACAGGAAGAGGCGAGCAAACTGATCGACATGGATGCCGTTAAGCGCGAGGCATTGCGGCGCGCAGCCGAGCACGGCATCATTTTTATCGACGAGATCGACAAAGTCGCGGGACGCGAAGGCGGCCGCGGCCCCGACGTCTCGCGCGAAGGCGTGCAACGCGATATTCTGCCGATCGTTGAAGGCAGTACCGTGAACACCAAGCACGGACCGTTGAAAACCGATCACGTGCTGTTCATCGCGGCCGGCGCGTTTCATATCAGCAAGCCGTCGGATCTGATTCCTGAATTGCAAGGGCGCTTTCCGATCCGGGTCGAGCTCGATTCGCTAACCGCACAGGATTTTCGAACGATTCTCACGCAGCCCAAGAACGCGCTCACCGAACAATACAAGGCGCTCCTTGCGACCGAAGGCGTAACGCTGGACTTTCAGCCTGACGGCATCGAGCAGATCGCGCAGTTCGCGATGCAGGTCAATGAGCAAAGCGAGAATATCGGTGCGCGACGGCTTCACACGGTGCTCGAGCGGCTGCTCGACGAGGTCAGTTACGAGGCACCCGAGCAAGGCGGCACGGTCACAATCGATGCCCCTTACGTGCGGGAGAAGTTGCAGGAGGTCGTCACGAATGCCGACCTAAGCGGCTACATCCTGTAGAAGGTGCGATCCATGAACGTCGTCATCATCGGCGGGACGCGGTTTGTCGGACGGCATATTACCGATTCGCTTCTCGCGCGCGGACATCAGGTGGCGCATTTCAATCGCGGCATCACCGATGGTTCGGCGCGAAGCGAGGTAGAAACGATACACGGCGATCGCGAGCGCGATCTTTCGCGTTTAGGAGATCGCCGGTGGGATGCCGTTATCGACACGTGCGGCTATACGCCGAACGTCGTAGAGATGGCAACGCGCTACTTCTCGGAGCGCACGCAGCGGTATCTTTTCATCTCGACGATCTCGGTATACGATCACACCCGCACGGACGGTCCCGACGAAGACGCACCGCTTGCGGCGTTACCAAAGGAAGTCGACCGCACGGTTCTCGATCTTCAGTATTACGGTGCGCTGAAGGCCTTGTGCGAGAGCGTCGTTCAAAGCACGTTCCGGGCGCGTGCGACGATTTTGCGACCCGGACTCATCGCCGGTCCGTATGACCCGACCGATCGCTTCACGTACTGGCCCGTGCGCGTCGAATCAGGCGGCGAAGTCCTTGCACCCGTTTCACCCGATGAGCCGCTGCAGTATATCGACGCTCGCGATCTCGCCGCGTTCGCGGTTCATTCGATCGAAAACCAAACCGGCGGATCGTACAACGTTGTCACGCCTCGAGGCTCGCTGCATTTTGGCGATTTGACGCAAAGCGCTGCGAGCGTTGCACATTCGGGCGCATCGTTCACGTGGGCCGATGCCGGATTCTTAGACGAGAACCAGGTCAATCCATGGTCGGATCTGCCGCTCTGGATTCCCGCCGGAGCCGAGCATCGCAGCATCACGAACGCCGATTCTTCGCGGGCAGCCGTCCGCGGGCTAAACATTCGGCCCCTGATGGATACCGTGCGCGATACGCTAACGTGGGCGAACAGCGCTAACAAAAAACTCGGCTCGCTATCCGCAGGATTAAATCCGAGCGAGAACGCGACTCTTAACGCATATCACTTTCAAGCGTCTGCACGTCAATAAGATCCTTTGGCCGTCCGCTTGCGAGCTATTTGCGATAGTGCTCCCGCCGAGAACTCGTACCGGAAGATCGCCGTAGAGGACGCATGCTCCGGGCCATGCCTGATCCCAGGTTACTCCGCTAATCGTGGTGATGATATCGATGCGCACGGAGCAATGCGACTTGAAAGATGAAGTCGTAGCTCGTAAAATCGCGTCGTAAACACGCTGAGCGTTTTCCTCCGGTCGCACCCAGACGTCGAAATCCTCGGAGTATCGCGGGTGCCCATGCGACGCAAGAGCGTGCGCACCCACAACCAGATACTCAACGTGCCGGCGTTGAATGCCCGTATGAGATCTTTGTAATCGCTGTTTACGATAATCGACACCGTCATCTCCCCATAGCGAACAACAAGTTCCCAGACGCGAGCCATGCGTTCTGCAGGCGTCATTTCGGAGGCCACCAGGCGGTCCATCTCGCCGTCGTCCTCACCTAGCCGGATCTTTCGCACGTGCCAGATGCGTTCGCTACGGGGCGGGTCCATGTGTGACTTTTTCGACAGGCAAGCAGGCTTTTCCGGGTAGGGGCAAGCGTTTTGACTCTCTGCGGTAAAATAGGTTGGCCATGCCCTACATCCGGACGATCATCACCGACGGACATCCGACGCTACGCAAAGTAGCAAAAAGAGTCGGACCGAAGGAGCTCGCCGATCCGCTGTTTCAGCAGCTCATCGACGACATGTTTGAGACGATGTATGCGGCCCCCGGCGTCGGCCTTGCGGCACCGCAGGTCAATGTATCCAAGCGTCTTTTTGTTATGGACGTGGGCGAAGATGACGAGCACCCCGAGGGCGGCCGCTACGTCGTGATCAATCCGAAGGTGGAGCTGACCGAAGAAGAAGTCGAGATGACCGAGGGCTGCTTGTCGGTTCCCGGATACGTCGGCGAGATCGCACGGTACAACCACGTCGCGGTGAGCGGTCTGGATCGCGACGGAAATAAGGTTCGTTTGGAGGGTAAAGGGCTTTTTGCGCAGGCGCTGCAGCACGAAATCGATCACTTGAACGGCGTGCTCTACATCGACAAGGCGAAGAACGTGCGTCTGCCGCAAAACAAAGAAGAAGAAGAGATCGCCGAAGCCGCATCGTGAATCCGAACGACGCTATCCCGGCGTGAAGACGCTTTTTTTTGGAACCAGCGATTTTGCGGTTCCGAGTTTACACATCGTTGCCGCCCGCACGAACCTGGCCGCTGTTGTAACGCAGCCCGACCGGCCCGCAGGGCGCGGCCACAAGATGCGGGCCACGCCCGTGAAGCACGCTGCGCTCGAACTTGGAGTTCCCGTGTTTGAACCGCTCTCGCTGCGCGAGTTTGCGCGCGAGCAGAAACAGTGCGCGTACGATCTTTTCGTGCTCGCCTCATACGGTCGAATTCTGCCGCAGGACGTGCTCGAATCTTCCCAAGACTCGGTTCGCTCAACGTGCATCCCAGCTTGCTTCCCAAGTATCGCGGGGCAACCCCGATTCAAAGCGCACTGCGCGACGGGCGCAAGGAGACCGGCGTAACGATCATGCTCATGGACGCAGGAATGGACACCGGCGATATCGTCCTTCAGGAACGCACGCCGATCGCGGTCGGGGAACGTTACGGCGAACTGCACGAACGCTTGGCACATTTTGGAGCGCAGGCGCTCTCGCACGCGATCGACCTTGCGCGCAGCGGCTACATCACGCACGTGCCGCAGCAGGGCGAGCCTTCGATCACGCATCCCATACGGAAAGAGGATCTCGAGATCGATTGGGGCTGGGGCTGCCGCGAAGATTGTCGACACCGTCAGAGCTTTCGCTCCGGCGCCGGCGGCTCGCGCCACAATCGCCGGTGTGCCCGTCAAGCCTGTTGCGCGCGCGCGCGGGATCTGCGACGATTGCAGCATTGCCGCCGGGAGCGATCCTCGGAATCGCAGCAGATGCCGTGAGCGTGCGGTGCGGCGACGGCACGGTGGACGTCGTGGAACTCGTGGCACCCAGTCGCGGAGCGCAAAGCGGCGCGGCTTTCGCGCAAAGTCTCGCGGGCAGGCCGCAATGAACTCGCGCGAGATTGCGCTTCAAGTCGTTCGTGACGTCTTTCCAAGTGCAGAAGCGCATGGGCCGGAGCGCACCGCGCAAGAATCCCTCGATTACCGGCTGGAAAAATCGGATCTGCCGCAGCGCGATCGCGCATTCGCCACGCATCTCGCGTTTGGTGCGATCAAAATGCGTCGCACCATCGACTGGTATCTTCGGCCTTATGTCGGATCGCGTCAGAAAGCGCTGCCGCCGGTTATTGCCGAAGTTCTGCGCTTGGCAGTCTATGAGACGCTCTATACGGCATCACAGCCGCACGCAACGGTCAGCCAGTGGGTCGGGATTGCCAAGCGGCATGGACATCGCGGAACGGCCGGCTTGGTCAATGCGGTCCTGCGCGGCTTCCTGCGCGACAAACCCGCGCCGCCCGCCCGCGCCGACTTTGATGACGACGACGAATATGTCGCGACGGCGTTCTCCTATCCGACGTGGCTTGTGCGTCAATGGCGAGAGGTGTTCGGAAGCGGGGAGCTCGAGCCGATTCTCGAGGCGTGCAATGCGCCCGCACAAACCGCCGTTACCGTCAACCGCGGGAAAACGACGCGAGAGGACGTTGTCGCGTGGTTTTCGCAGCGCGACGCGCAGGCGCGTCTCTCGGAACTCGCGGCGGACTGCGTTCTTGTTTCCGACGGAGCGCTTGCGCGCCGCGGTGAACGCGAGGCTGCCGGCGCCTGGTGGGTGCAGAGCGAGTCGTCGGCCGCAGTCGTGGACGTTCTCAATCCGCAGCCGGGCGAGGCCATCGCCGATGTTTGCAGCGGCCGCGGAAGCAAAGCTCTACAAAGCGCGGCTCGCCTAGGCGGAGACGGGACGCTCATCTGCATAGAACGCGACGCACGCAAAGTAGCGGCGCTCGAGCATCGCGCTCAAGAGGCGGAGTTGCCCCTAGCCGCGATCGTGGGCGATGCGAGTGCACCGATTTTACAGCGGCAGTTCGATCGGATTCTTCTGGATGCGCCGTGTTCGGGCACCGGCGTCATCGGCCGTCATCCCGAAGCGCGCTGGCGTAAGCGTCACGACGACGGCGAACGGCTCGCTCTCACACAGCGCGAGCTTCTGCAAGCGCTGGCGCCGCATGTCTACGAAGGAGGAGCAATCGTTTACGCGGTCTGTTCCACCGATCCCCGGGAAACGACCGGTGTGATCGATTGGTTTGTCGGCACGCATAACTTGCAGCGAGGTTTGATACCTGCTCGTTTCTCGCAGTTTGAAACACCCTTGGGCGACGTTCTGATTCCGCCTGGGCTCTCCGGGCGCGACGGTTTTTACCTTGCGCGCTTGGAGCGCCGGCTCTAGCAATCTCGTGAGCTGGTTCGTCCGCATCGAGGAAACGTGCGCGGCTTTTATCGAGCGCGCGTTTGCGAATATGTTTCCGAGCGATGTGGAACCGGCTCAAATCGCGCGTAAACTGGTCGCTACGATGGAAGCGCGCACGCAGAATCTCGAGAACGTGATGGTCGCACCCGGTGCTTACGCCGTGTATATCAATCCGTCGGACTACGCACGGCTGGCCGCGCACAAGCGCTATCTGGAGGACGAATGGAGCGCGCTCTTGGCCGATGTTGCCGGGCGCGTCGGAATTCGTTTCGAATCGAACGATCCGCGGGTGGTCTTGCATGAAGATCCCGATGTAGTCGCCGGTGCGATCGAGATCGACGTACAGAACGGAGAACGCGCGCACAAAGCGGTCGAGTTCACGTTGCATCTCATCAAGGGCATGCCCTTGGGCGAGCGATACCGCATCACCGGGGCAACGCGGGTGGGCCGCAGCCGCCAATGCGATATTTTTCTGGTCGATCCGAGCGTCTCACGGAATCACGCGTTGCTGGACGTCAATGACGGGCGCCTCGTCCTCGCGGACGAAGGCTCCAGCAACGGAACGTTCGTCAACGGCGAACGCGTTCGGCGCGCCGAGTTGCAGTCCGGGGACGTCGTAGCCTTCGGGAAGACGGAGATGCGCGTGGAAGCCGGCCGATGAGTCCGTTTGCGCACCTGCGTATCGGCTCGCTGGAAATCCTGGGCGCGCTGGCCCTTTTCGGCCTGCTGGCCGCTCGCTTGCGTCCCGAAATCCTGACCGCCTCCCCGGCCCCGCGCCGGCTGGCGGTTCAGCTTCGGGTGCGCGAGAGTCCGGGTCTTTCGAGCACCATTCGCGAAGTCACCGTTCGGCTGGGAGAGGGGATGCCGGATGCCGTCATCGGACGCTCCTCCCAAGCACAGGTGGAATTGCTCGACCCCGAGGTCAGCCGCAGGCACGCCAGGCTGGAGTTTGCTCGCGGCGTGGTGTATCTGACCGATCTCGGCAGCAGCAACGGCACGTTCTTGAACGGAAAACGCCTCAAAAGTGAGGGCATAGAGGTCAGACCTGGGGATGATATCGATGTGGGAAACACGCGGCTCACGGTACTAGGAACGGCACCGCTGGAATGGACGTAGCAATCAGCGGCGACCGCGGATCATGTCTTACGCAGCAGCTTGCGCCGGACACGTATCTATTCGCCGTCGCAAATGGATTCGGCACGATCGAAGGCAGGCCGGTGGCTCCGGCTGTTCTCTCGCGCTTGCGCAGCGAATTCGAACGGCGCGCGCGGGGCGACCGTCTGCGCCGGGCGGAACATCGCCCAAAGGGCATGAGCTCCAGTCTGATCGGGGCGTTCGCGCGCGTCAACGAGGATATGCATGCGCGCACCGCTTCGCATGAAGACTATGTCACCGCGAGCTGTTCGGTCACCAGCGTACTGCTCGTGCAGGACCGGGCGTACCTCGCGCACGTGGGGTCGACCGCCGCGTATTTGGCTCGCGACGGATACGTCGTCTCACTTACGAAAAACGATGCATTCGAGGTGCCCGGCGTTCCGATTCTCACGCGTGCCATGGTCTGCGCTCCGAGCGTTGAGGTCGCCATCTGCAGTTTTTCATTGACGGAAGGCGATGCGCTGGTCCTTGCCGGGCGCCGTCTTCGCGAAGCCGACGAGCGCAGGCAATTGGCGCAATCGCTCGTTTACGGATCGCAAAGCGCATCGGGCGGAGACCAGCTGCTCATTGTACGATATTCTCCGCCGATACAATCGCAGCAAACGCACACACCGAAGTCGCATAGGTTGCCCGTTGTGGCGACAGGAATCTTGGCAACGATCGCGTTTTACGCATTGCTTTGTATCAGATAGCAACGGTGCTTCGGCGCCTGCTTCCAACCGCGATGGCCTTAGCCATCTCGGCTTTTGCGCTTTCGTTCGCTCCGCCGGGCACGATGGGTCCGCCGTGGCTGCTCGCGCTGCTCGTTGCTCTGAGCATCACGTGGGTACTCACCGCGCCGCCGGCCACACGGCGAGACGACGTGCTGCCGGCAATCGCAATCGTGCTGGCGGCGATCGGGCTGCTGCTCGTTGCGCGCATCTCGCCGGAACTGGCGCATAAACAGCAGTACTGGCTGCTGATCTCGCTCGCGCTCGTTATCGTGCTGGCGCCCGCGATCGCGTTTTTCCGGCGTATGGCTCAGTTCAAGTACGTGTGGGTCCTCTTGTCGTTTGTCATGTTCGTTCTGCTGATCGTATTCGGTCAAGAAGTGAACGGTGCGCGCTTATGGATTCGTCTGGGACCGGTGCAGTACGAACCGATTGAACTCATTAAACTGTTCATCGTGTTTTTCTTGGCCGCGTACCTTGCCGAAACAGCCGACGTCATCGCTCGCGCGCGGCCTTGGTCGATTCGCGCGAACCTGAAGTATTTAGGCCCGCTCTTTCTGGGCTGGGGCCTCTCGATGGCTATACTCATTCTGCAGCGCGACATCGGGATGGCGGCATTGCTGCTTGCGACGTTTTCGGTGCTGCTCTTTGCCGCAACGCGCAGATGGGATTTGCTCGTCGGAAGTTCGGTAGTTTTTGGCGGCGTCGCGGCATGGGTGGTGCGCCACTACACGTACGTAGGCGCGCGCATCGCCGTTTGGCGCAACCCATTCGCCGACCCGTTCGGGGCCGGTTATCAAGCGGCGCAAGGCTATTATTCGCTTGCGGCAGGCGGCATTTTTGGGACCGGATACCGCCTGGGCCATCCGGGATACATACCTGATGCGGGGACCGATTATATTTATGCCGCGCTCAGCGAAGAGTTCGGACTCATCGGCGCGGTTATCGTGCTTGCGCTCTTGTTGCTGCTGGTGCGGCGCATACTCGATATCGCGCTCGTGCAACCCGACCTCTACACGCGTTTGCTGGCGGTTGGCCTGAGCGCGACGCTGGGCTTTCAAGTCTTCATCATCGTGGGCGGCGTCATCGGACTCTTTCCGCTCACGGGCATCACGCTGCCGTTCATATCGTACGGCGGGAGCTCGCTCGTGGCGAACTTTCTGCTCGTCGCGCTCGCCTGGGCGATGTCCGCGCGGCCGGTGGCGCCGAACGAGCCGTCAGCTCTCCGTCAGACGCAGATTCTTTAATGATTGTATTGTGAGGATGTCTCTATTTGCGGTTTTTCTGGCAATACTGCCGGCGGCTTGCGCGCGACCCGCTCCGGTGTCCCTCGCGGATTGCTCGGTTGCACCAATCAACGTTACCGATGCGCGCATTGAAAGTCACGCGTTTAATCATTCGGATCGCGACGTCGAGCGGGTCGAAGCAATCGTGCGTACCACCGGAGAAGATCGTGCCGTGCATACCGGCTTTTATACCTTTGCATCTCCGATACGTGCGGGTACCGGCAAACGTCTGCTCGCGATCGCAACCGCTCGCGATTTCCTGTCGCCGCCGGCCGGACGCGTCGTTTCATGCCGCGCCTACACGGTCGATTTCGAAGACGGTACGCGCTGGAACCGGCAATAAACCGGCGCCCGCTTCCATTAGAGGCGCGTACAGGCGGAGGAAGTATTAACCCAACGCATAGGCATTTTTGTGAAAGGAACAAGGGGCATGCAGAAAACCGTATCCGCCCTGCTCACGGCCGCGATACTCGTCGTTGCGGCGGCGGCCTGTTCCGGCGGAAAAAGCAGCTCGAGCTCGACGGCTTCCTCGCCGGGCGCATCGCCGGCTGCAAGCGCCGCCAAAAGCTCGGCGATGTCGGGCGCCACGATGGCCGGCGGGGCAATGGCCAGCGCAAACGGCATGAAGGTCTTCACGACCAACTGCTCCAGCTGCCATCAAGCCAACGGCAAGGGGCAAGCAGGCGTCTTTCCACCGCTTGCGGGCAACGCGGTCGTCACCGGTCCGCCGGATAAGGTCATCCATATCGTTAAGGACGGACTGAGCGGCAAAATCATGGTCGGGTCCACGACGTATAACGGCCAGATGCCCGCATGGAAAGGTACGCTAAGCGACCCGGACATCGCCGCCGTCATCACGTACGTGCGCGCTTCCTGGGGCAATCATGCCTCGGCCGTGACGCCCGCGCAGGTGACCGCGACGAAGTAGGCTCGCCGGCGCAAACGACTATCGCGGCCGGGGGTTGAATAGAGCGACCGTGCTTGATCGTTTTCATCCGCTGCTTCAAGAGTGGTTCGGATCGCGCGCCTGGACGCCGACACAGCCGCAAGTTGAAGGCTGGCCGATCATCACGGCCGGCCACGATGTTCTCATCTCCGCTCCGACCGGCTCGGGAAAAACCTTGGCCGCATTCTCGATCTGCTTGAACGAGCTGCTGCGGCAGGCGTGCGAAGGTGAACTGCCCGATCAAACGCTCGTCGTGTACGTCTCGCCGCTCAAGGCGCTCACGAACGACGTTCGAAAAAACCTGGAGGCGCCGCTGGGCGAGATGCTCTCGCTGGCCGCTGCGCACGACATCCCGCTTTCGCCAATCCGTACGGCGGTGCGCACGGGCGACACGACGCAAGCCGAACGTGCGCGGATGCTTCGCCGGCCGCCCCACGTGCTCGTGACCACGCCCGAATCGCTATTTATTCTGCTTACCGCGGAGAAATCGCGCGCGCTGTTCACGCATGTATCCACGGTCATCGTCGACGAGATTCATGCCATGGCGGCTGATAAGCGCGGATCGCATCTTGCCTTGACGCTCGCACGGCTCGAGCATCTCGTGCAGGCGCACAGCGGACGTAAACCGCAGCGCATCGGCCTGTCCGCCACGGTGCGCCCGCTCGAGGACGTCTCGCGGTTTCTGAGTCCGGCGGCCCGGATCGTCGATGTCGGCAGCCGCCGTGAGATGGGCATCGCGGTGGAGGTGCCGAGTGACGAGCTCGGGCCGGTCGCAAGTACCGAGATGTGGGGCGAGATCTACGATCGCGTAGCGGATCACATCCGTGCACATCGCACCACGCTGATCTTCGTTGGAACGCGGCGGATGAGCGAACGTGTTGCGTTCGCGCTCACCGAGCGGTTGGGCGAGGGCATCGTGATGCCGCATCACGGCAGCCTTTCGAAAGAGAAGCGTTTCGAGGCGGAGCATCGCCTGAAGAACGGCGAGCTGCGTGCGGTTGTCGCGACGGCTTCGCTCGAACTGGGCATCGATATCGGCACGATCGATTTGGTCGTGCAACTCGGATCGCCGCGATCGATTGCGGTCGCGCTTCAGCGTATCGGCCGTTCCGGGCACTGGGTCGGAGCAAAACCCGAAGGCCGTCTTTTTGCAGTAACGCGCGACGAACTGATTGAATGTGCGGCTCTGGTGCGAGCGCTGCGCTCGGGGAGCATCGACGCGCTCACGATTCCGACCGCGCCGCTCGACATCCTCGCGCAGCAGATCGTGGCGACGACCGCAACCCAGGAGTGGGACGTCGATGAGCTGTACGCGCTGATGCGCAGCGCGTATCCGTACCGCGATCTCGAGCGCAAGGATTTCGACGACGTCATGACCATGCTCGCCGACGGCGTCGCGCACTCGCGCGGCCGCAGCGGCGCATACGTGCATCTCGATCGCGTCAACGGACGCGTGCGCGCGCGTCGCGGGGCCCGGATGGCCGCAATCACGTCGGGCGGCGCGATTCCCGAGACCGCCAACTACAACGTGGTAGCCGAGCCCGAAGGGCAAATCATCGGCACGCTGGACGAAGATTTCGCCGTGGAAAGCTTAGCCGGCGACGTGTTCTTGCTCGGTACGAACTCGTGGCGCATTCGGCGAGTCGAGCCGGGCACCGTGCGCGTCGAGGACGCACATGGGGCGGCGCCGACGGTTCCGTTTTGGAATGGTGAGGGGCCGGGACGCACGATCGAGCTCTCGCACGAGGTATCCGCTTTGCGCGCGGACATCGACGAACGCGATGATGCGGCCGCACACGACCTGCTGATGAGCCTTTGCGGTCTGGACCGTGCCGGCGCCGAGCAGGCCGTCGCGTACGTGCGCGCGGGCAAGAAGATTCTGGGCGTCGTCCCGACGGATCGTACGATCGTCGCCGAGCGATTCTTCGACGAGGGCGGCGGCATGCAGCTCATCCTGCATACGCCCTTCGGCGCGCGCATAAATCGTGCGTGGGGACTTGCGCTGCGCAAGAAATTCTGCCGCTCGTTCAACATCGAACTCCAGGCTGCGGCCACGGATAACGGCCTCGTGCTCTCGCTTACCGATCAGCACGCGTTTCCGCTCGAAATCGTCTTTGAATACGTGAAAACGGCGAGCGTCGAATACACGCTGACCCAGGCCCTGTTAGCCGCACCGATGTTCGCCGCTCGCTGGCGCTGGAACGCAACCCGCGCGCTTGCAATCCTGCGCATGCGCAATGGCCGCAAGGTTCCGCCGCAGCTACAGCGCATGCGGGCGGACGATCTGCTCGCATCCTGTTTTCCCGACCAAGCGGCTTGCGCGGAAAATTTGACCGGTCCGATTCGCATTCCCGATCACGTACTGGTGCGCGAGACGATTGGAAACTGTCTGCATGAAGCGATGGATTTGGACGGACTCATCGCGATTTTGCAGCGCGTCGAAAGCGGCGCGATTCGCACCGCCGCGGTGGACACGCCGGAGCCCTCGCCGTTCTGTCACGAGATTTTGAACGCGAATCCGTACGCATTTTTGGACGACGCGCCGCTGGAAGAACGGCGCACGCGCGCGGTCCAGCTGCGGCGCACGATTCGCGACGACCTCGACGGTGCCGGGATTCTCGATGCGGCCGTGATTGCCGAGGTTGCGCAGGAGTCCTGGCCGGTCGCGCGTGACGCCGACGAGCTGCACGACGCGCTCTTAACGCTGATCGTGCTGCCGCCCGAGCCGGCGTGGAGTCAGTGGTTCGACGAACTTGCCGCACAGAAGCGCGCAACGCTGCTCCGATTCGGTGACATGCGCTTTTGGACCAGCGCCGAACGATTGGATCTCGCGCGCTTGGCATATCCGGAATCAACCATCGATCCTGACATCGCTGCGGTACCGCAGACCGACCTGCCGGGAAGTCAGGAAGAGGCGTTCGCCGAGATCCTTCGAGGCTGGCTGGAATCGAGCGGACCGCTTACGTCCGGCGAATTAGCGCAGCGCTTCGGCGTGGATTATGCGCTGATCGAAACGGCGTTGATTCGCTTGGAAACGCAAGGGCAGCTGCTGCGCGGCCGGTTCCGCGGCCGATACCGAAGAATGGTGCAACCGCCGGGTGCTCGCGCGAATTCACCGGCGGACTATCGGACAGCTTCGACGCGAGATCGAACCCGTAACGGCCGCGCAGTACCATCGCTTCTTGCAGCGCTGGCAACACGTTGCGCCCGCATCGCGCCTGCACGGCGTCGACGGAACGCTTCAGATCATTCGTCAGCTCGAAGGGTACGAGATACCGGCGGCGGCTTGGGAAAGCCAAATTTTCCCCGCCCGTATCGCCGGCTACCGGCCCGAATATCTCGACAAACTTTGTTACTCGGGCGAAGTGATGTGGGGGCGTCTTGCGCCGCATCCGGCCCTGAACACCGAGCAGGAAGAGCAAACGCGGCGCATCCGGCCCACCAAACTCGCGCCGATCTCGATCTTCCGGCGAGAAGACGCCGAGGAGCTCATCGTGCGCAGTGACGTCGGATCGAGTGGGCTCTCGCACGCCGCGCGCGAAGTGCTTGCGGAAATCGAACGCCGGGGCGCACCATTTTTCGGCGATATCGTACGCGCGACCAAACGTCTGCCGGCGGAAGTGGAAGAAGCATTGTGGCAACTCGTTGCGGCGGGCCTGATAACCGCCGACGGATTCGATGCGCTGCGTTCGCTCATCGATGCAAAGCGCCGGCTGGGCGAGAAGGGTTTACGCGCTCGTCCGCGATCCTCCAGCGGACGATGGACGCAGCTCGCATCGATGACGCAGCACATCGATGCCGAGAGATTCGCGCGGCGTTTGCTCGCGCGCTGGGGTGTCGTCTTTCGAGATGTGATCGCACGGGAAAGCCTCGCGCCGCCGTGGCGTGAACTGTTACAGGCGCTGCGGCGTTTGGAGGCGCGCGGCGAGATTCGGGGCGGCCGCTTCGTCAGCGGATTCGTCGGCGAGCAATTTGCGCTTCCCGAGGCAATTGAGGCGCTGCGCGCATCGCGCCGCGCCGGTGACGAGCCGGAGATCGCGCAGATCGGTACGTACGATCCTCTTCAACTCACCGGTATCATTTTGCCCGGATCCAGACGCGAGCTGCTTTCCGTTTCATAGGCTTGCCGCGCCTAACGCATTCTGCTATTCGTACATGATCGCGACGAATTTGCGTCCGGCTTCGATGACGCTCATGGCGTTCTTCGGCTTTCCGCACTGCACGTAGACCGCGTGCGTACCCATCGCCTGCGGCGGGTGCGGCGCACACCAGATTTCCGGTGCAGTAGAACGGATAATCCGGAATGACGGTTCCGGTTCCCATGTTGCAGGTCGTTCCACCGGCAAGACGCATCATCCAGGCGCTACGTCCGTTGCCGGTATTGGCGGTTGGAAGCGGCTTGGTCAGGGTGATACGTACACCGGAATCCGCGCCCGGATTCGTCGGGCAGGCGACCGTTTTAGCGTCAACGGAAAAACATGGATCGTGAATGCTGTTGCCCGTCATGCAGCGATAGGCGTCCGAACGCCGGGAAGCGATCGAACTTGCGAAGCAGCTGCCGCTCAGGCTTTGCGTGCTCTGCATCGACGCGGCGTGGATAACGACGATCTTGGTCGCGGCACCGGCCGGACTGCCGGCCGCGGCGGCGACGCCGGGTAGGAATAAGGCCGCCGCTGCGGCGGCTAACCACAGTCTTTTCATACGGGATCCTTCGCAGCCGGGTCTCGATCCCATGCCGCGTTTTTTCGCTTAAGCCTACCGCCGTCGCGCCAGAATCGCGTACTCCGAATACGACGTGGGTCCGGGAGGCCGGACGTGGCTTGCGGTTCGAGCGATCTCGAATGCCGCGAGCGCCGCAGAAAAGCGAAGCCGGAATCCAAGACCGCGCCGTAACCAATGCCGTAAAGCGCGATGCGCCGGAACGGATCGGGTACGCCCGCACAACTTCAAATCCGGCCGTTCGAAGTGCCGAGCAATAGCGGCTAAGCGTAAGCCCCCGCCGGCTCGTGACCTGCTCCATCAGCAGCAGCGATCCGCCGGGGTTGCAAATGCGGGCGATCTCCGCAAGCGATGTATCGAACAGCTCGGTGGTCGTCACGCATAAGACGAACGCGCAAAGAACAAAATCGAAGAAATTCGATGCAAACGGCGTCCGCTCCGGACTGCAGCACTCGATCTTCGCTGCAAAGCGGCCGCTGTATTCGCGAGAAGCCGCAACCATCGAGGGCTCCTTATCGATCGCATACACTTGCGGACAATGTTCCGAAATCGTTTGTAGAAAACGGCCCGTTCCGCAGCCGAAATCCAGCGCGCGCCGCAGGACCGGAGTGCGCGACAATACCCTAGCGAGAACCCTCGTGTGGATGGTGTGCATGTACGCGTTACGCCGGCCGCTCTCGTCGGCGGCATCGATCACGCCTCGCAGCGGGCCCATCCGGCTGCGATCGATCCATGAGATTCCACCGGCCCCGCGCTCGCCGTTCCATAAAAGGTCGCGATCGGTCAGGTGCTCTTGCACATCGATTAATCCCGGAGAAAATAAAAGCATGCGGCATATCGCAGCTCAGCGTTGCCGCGCCGCGGCGAACCGCATTGCAATAGTGCCCGTAGACTCATGAAAAAAGCCTGAAGTGCGCGAAGGGCGGAATGGCGATGCGAGGCAACGAAACGACGCAGCTCTAATGGAGAAGCCCGCAAACGCGCTCGCTATTGAGTCGCTTGAATTTCAGGATTCGGGTGACGAGGTGCTCGTGCACGATCGCGTGCACGGAAAGGTTCATGTTTTGAATCGGGCGGCAGCCAAGGTGTTGCGCTTGTGCGATGGGACGCATGATGTGGATGCGCTCGCACGTGAGGTTGCAGGCCAAGCGGACGAACGAGATGACCTCGGGGGCCTCGTACGGTGCGTTCTCCAATGTGTACCTCCTTACTGCTTGCTTTACATGAGTGAGTAGGGAGCGCTTCGAGCGCCTGCCTTGCGGCAGTGCGCACGTGTTGGTTGGCCGAACCCGCTCCGATGTCGGCCAGCAACAGTTTGGTTTGCTCGTCCGCAACGAATTGCGCGAGCTTGAAAAGCGCGAGCGACCGGCCCTCCTCCGCATACGCTGCAGCCGGTGACCGTGCTTCGCTTGAGATCGTAGTAGAATTGCGGGCGCAGTCGTATTTCCTTGGGCACCATCACATTGATGCTGATCGAAAACTCCTGCGGCCGATTCTGTCGATGGACGTCGCGCGCAGCGTCGTAGACCATGATCTTTCCGCGCGGCAACGTCGTGCGCTCCTGGAATTCCAGGTCCACCCGATCGCCCGGCGATTTTGCGGCAAAGCCGTTTTCAAGGCGATAGATCTCGGTCGTGTATCCCGCGCCCGCATAACCGCCCGTAAGGAACGAGAAGTTGTGGTCATGCGTCACGCCATAGGTACCGTTGTCCCCGCCAACCGGCACCCACATGTTTGCGCGGATGAAGAACTTGCGTGACGAAGCCAGCATAAGCGTCGTACCGACGTACGCGTTGCCATCCTGAAAGTCGCGCCAGCGCTGCAATTCTCGCGCGATGACGTTCGTGATCAGATGAGGATTATTCAGCAGGCTTGCGAAGGTGGGCGCCAGCCCGCAAAGCTGGTCGAAATCCTCGACGTCGACATTGCGTTCGACGTATTCGACGAATTGCTCGAGCGTTATCTGCTCGTGGCTGGGTGCTTCAAGCGTTAACGCCATCGGACGGCCTTTCATTCAGCAGGACGGCGGCGGCACGGCGCACGTGCGGGTGTGGATCGCGCTTTGCACGCCGCAGCAGCGGCATCGCGGCAGGCCGATCCAAACGGTACAGGGTCGAGATCGCCGCCCAGCGCAGAAAGTGCGACGTGTGCGTTGCCAGCGATCGCACGTACGGCGCCGCATCGCGAATGTTCATCGATTCGATAAACCGCAGCGTTTCCTTGAGCCGAGTGATCTTCACGTCGCTCGGCGTAACGCCGACGCAGGACAGCGAGTCCGGATCGAAGCGCCAAACCAGCGCTTCGCGAGCCCGTTCCTCAAACATGATTCCGACGATATCAGGGTGATCCGAGCGTAGAGCGTACGCTTGACTCGCCCGTGTCAACTCCGTTGCTTGCCGTGCGGATAGATTCATCTCACCGAGTGCTTCGAGCTTGGCGCTGCGGCTGAAGAGCCCGCGCCGCAGTTCTTGCGGTACGCGGTATCGTGCCAGCCGCACGTCCCCGTGCAGCGGCGCAAAGCAAGCATTGCAGGCGGTCGAGGCGATCTCGCGTGAGGCGCGTCGCACATTGATGAACGATACGCTTAACACGTACTCGGGCAGTTGCAGAAGCGTGAGACGTTGCTCGTACTCATTCAGGCGACCCAGCGACTCACCTTTTGCGACACGCTCCAGCTCGCCGTTCACATAGGCTAGCAGAAAGGGACTGCGCACAAGCGTGGTCAGTGCGTTTGCAAACGCGTGACGGCGCGCCCGGGCGCTCCAACGCAGTCGTGCCGCGCGTCGAATATCGCGCACAAAGGTGCGAAGTTCCGGATACCGCTCGAGCGCGATAGCGGTTTGCGGCGGCAACGCCTGTGTGCGCCACGGGCCATACCGCCATCGCGCCGCACTGACGAGCCGGTAGAATGCTTCATTCGACCGTACCAGATCGCGTAGATGCTGCCGGCTTGTCCGCCGTATGTGTTCCCACATGCCGTAACGCGCGAGCAGTGCGGCGCCGACGGCGAGCCGGGAGGCGACGCGCAAAGGGTGCAGCAAAACCAAACGCGGCATGGGCTGCCCCGCCGGCGGCGGAAGCGCGTGCGCGATAAAACGTGCCGGCGCGCCGGACGCGCAAGAAAGCGCCGCATCCGCGCACTGCGAGCGCGATTGCTGCCATGCCGGAATCTGTTCGCGCTGTACCGACCACTGGGCGCAGCGGACGACGCAGTCTTGCGCAGGCCACGGTACGCGAGCCAGCGCAGCCGCTTGATAGAGCACGGCGGCTAAACGGACACGTTCTTTGCGTTCGGCATCCGCTTGAGCGCGCAGCGCTGCTCGCTGCGGCATACTCATCGACCCCAGGGCCGCTGCGAGCAGGTACAGATCGCGAAGCGCCGCATAAGGTACGCCGTGAACGGCAAGGTGCAGCGCGGCGGCTTGGATATCCAGGATGTTCGCGCGCATGCCGCGCACCGGCGCCGAAACCAGGTGCGAGGCCAATCCGCGCTGCGTTAGATCGATCGAGAAGAACTGCGGCGGACCCAGAGCCCGGTGAATCTCGACCGGAACGCCGCCTTCTCTAATAAGCGGGGCCGCGTGGTGATGCGTGCGATAGAACGAGGCCAACGCGTGCGGCACCCCGTCGCGATATCCCGCGCAAATCAGCGCTTCGCGAGCGCGTTCGATCTGGTCGGGGTCGACCAGTATGTCGAGATCGATCGACGGATGCGCGCGCCATCCCGGCTGCGCGGTCCAAATTCGCGCGGCGCCTTTCAAAAGCGTGGGCGTGATACCGGCGCCATTCAGCGTCGTGACGAGCGAGCCTATCTGATCGCGTAAGCGTTCGTTTCGCAGTGCGATCCCGATCGCTGTCCGGCGCAATTGGGCACGCACGAGCGACATTTCCGGATCGAGCGGCATCGCGAGCTTCTCGTAGAGCAGCCCCGAGATCTTGTGCGCATTCGCCAATCGAACGAACGCCTCGCACCGCAGCCCGCGCAGGACCGGCCGCGGATCGTCACCCCGTGCGAGCGCTCCAGCCACCTCGCGAAGACGCATGTACTCAGGCTGCATGCGAGAACTTCTCCCGGATCGTGGATCGTATGAGTGCGGCGGAGTCGGCCGGTGTACCGAGCGTGAGTCCGAATATTCCTACGCCGGCAATCAGTGCTCGAACCCGCGCGGCCCGCTCCAGTCGCGAACTCGCGCAGCAGTCGGCCGACGCCATCAGAACGCGCATGATCTGCGCCTGACCGAGTTCGGTTACGCTCGCACGATCGCTCACGCCTTGAAGAAGAAAGAGCGCGCGCAGCGCAGCAGGCTGCGGTCTGCGCAGTCCCGGGATGACTTCGTACGGTGAGACATCCGTCCAATCGAGCTCGCGCGGTTGCTGTGCCATCACGGCCGCGAATTCATCGGCTGCATCATCGGCCTCGAGTAATGCGCGACCGTGCGGACGAATATTGAACGCGCGTAGAAACGGTAACACCGTATTTCCGCGCACGAGCAGCCGCTCATCGGAAAAAACGCTCATGCCCGCGCGCGCGCACGCCAGCGTCGTGGTCGTTTTTCCGGCAGTCGACTCACCGACGATTCCCACCGCTCCGAACGGGGAGTCCAGCGCCGCGGCATGAAACGAAAGCAGCGTCTGATCGGAACGCACGAGCGACGCCATTGCGGTCGCATCGACCAGTAGCACGAGGGCCTGCAGCGGCAGCGATCCGGGCCAACGCCACGCAGTTGGAATCGCCGAGGACCAGAAGTAGTACGAGTCCCCAATCCGCGAACACGAATATACGATTGCTGCATCGCCGCCGGGCTGCACGTGCTCCCGATAGCGAGCGGCAAATTGACTGCACAGCTTGGTATCGTCGAAGCGCAGGCGCATACTGATCCCGGCAATCTCGACGTGCAGAACGAACTCGCCGGCGTGTTCCTCGATACCGCCGGGTGCCGTAGCAAGCACCTCGAGATCCTGTGGCCGCACGATCAGCATTATAGGAAGCGATTATATCGCTTCCTCTGCGGGGCTGCCGACCGCCCTGCGGGCCCGCTTTCAGACCCGAAAGGCCTATCGACGCCTAGCGCCTTCGGCGCGAACCGGCGCTCTTAGGAGGCTTGGGGCGCGAGCGGGTTGGGCGCCGGGACGTCTCCGTACGTGAAAACGCGAATCAAACCGGTGATTTCAAGCAGCCGGTGTAGCCGCTGATGCACGTGCACGAGCCTGACCGACCCGCGCTCACGCTTATTTTCGTGCGTGCGCAGGCGCAATAGGAATCGTAAAAAACTCGTGTCGGCATAGCGCAGATCTTCAACGTCGATCACGACACGCGCCGGTTCGATCAGTGCGTTTTCTAATTCGGTCAGCTGCGTAAGGCATGTCACATCGACGTCTCCGCAAATACGCGCAACGCAAGGCTCGACCGAGAAGTTCGTCTCCCACTTCATGCGCTTATCGTACAGACGGGTGCTGGGATACCCCTTAGACGCCGGTGCCGCGGCGTTAAGCGTTTTATAAGGTTGGGGCGCTAGCATGGACCGGTGAAGAAGGGATATGGTGCGGCGGTCATCGCGCTGCTGCTGAGCGGTTGTTCCTCGGCGCAAAACTTTACGGAAGTAGCCGGGAACTTGATCGTGAAAGGCAGCGTGGCGCAGGGTCCGTTCTCCCCGCACAGCCGAACGCTTTCGCTGAATTTGGCCGATGCCGCAACGGGCCATCCGCTCGATGCTCAGGACGTCGAGATCAAGGCGGGAAATGCGCGCGCGATCCGCGCCGTGCGGCACGAGCGGGAGCATACACGGCCGATTTCACCGATGCCGATCGTGTCGAAGTCTTTATCATGACTCGCGATCGGGCGGCCGTCATCGCGCTGCGCCGCCAGTAAAAAGCATCGCGCCTCCGTCACACGCACGGCATGCATAATTGTTATGCACGTGGATGAGCGATATGCTGCACGCGCTCAAATCTTCGAGCGAAGGACGCTCCTGGTCCGGATTCGAGGCCAGGATTTTCGACACGTTCGGCGGCACGATGGAGGTGACGCCGAGCGCGCATCATCACGTCAGTATGACGATCGGGCGCGTCGTTCGCGCGATCTGCCGTTGCGACGGAAAAATTTACCGCAGACTGCAGGCGCCGGGCGATATTGATATCGTTCCGCTTGGTTGCGGCGTGCGCTGGGAAGACGACGGTCCCACCTCAACACTGAGTATCAGCGTGAGTCCTTCGCTCATTCGAGAAGCGGCGCAAGGCATGGGCGTGAATCCCGACCGGGTCGCGATTCGTGCCGCAGTTACAGGTTACCGACGTGCATATGCAGCACATCTGCTGGGCCATTGCCGCCGAGCTCGAGGAAGGGGAGCGCTCGCACCGGCTGTACGCGGACAGTTTGGGCATGGCGCTGGCCGTACATTTGCTGCGGCGCTATGCGCCGGCTATCGCTCCCAGGACCAGGCGCGGTTTGTCAAAGAGCCAGCTTCAGATCGTTTTGGATTACGTGAGCGACAATCTGGAGCAAAATCTCGCGCTGGCCGAATTGGCGGCGATCGCGGGCGTAAGCGCGTCGCATTTCAAGGCACTGTTCAAAGAATCGATGGGCGTCCCGGTGCACCAATATGTTGTGCAGCGGCGTGTGCAGAGCGCCGTTTCCCAACTGCTTGCGGGCAAACCGGCCAGCGACGTTGCGCTGCGCATGGGTTTCGCGGACCAGAGTCACATGGCGCGCTGCATGCGGCGTGTGCTGGGAATGACTCCCGGCGAGGTGCGCTACTTGTCCGTTCCCGCCTCGCAAGACTCAAAGTCGAAACTATAAATTCCTAGCCCCGCACCGCCCGGCTCCAGGCGAAGCTCGTGAGGTGCGTAATGCTTGTTCATCACCAGGTCGTATTCACGCGGCGCATCGACCTGCACGTAGGAGTTTCCGTGCGAATCATAATGGATGTCGGCGCCGGCATCCTGCGCTGCTACCGGTTTCCCGTCTTGCATCACGCCGACGCGTGTCGATCCGGCGTCAGAGGGCATCATGACGGACACCACTTGAATGGCTCGGTAATTTAGCGCGGCATATCCGTCACCGCCGGACGAGACCACCCGCTTGCGGCGCCAGCCGCCAAAAACCCTGAAGGTAGATCGCGCCGTCGCGGTGATTGCCGGGATCGGAGAGATTGTTGTCGCTTGACGGATCCATGAACGTGCTGACGTTGGCGATTGTTCCCCCGTCTCCGGCTCTGACCAAGATCTCCGGCGTATGCGGATAGCAAACCGCTCCGGGCTTATCGTAGACTGTCTTGCGGCAGCAACGCCATCACCGCAGGCACGTGCAGTGAGGGATCTTTGCTTTTTCAGAAGCTCTTGAATCTTCGCTTCGGTTTGCGGATAATTTCCTTCGCCCTCGACGCTTTCAACGAGACGTCCATTTTGATCGTACAAAAACTCATGCGGCCAAATCCGATTCTGATACCGATCCCAAATCGCGTGATCGTCATCCAGCGCCACCGGCCACGTCACGCCCAATCGCTTGCTCGCGGCCGCCACGTTCGAACTTTGCCCCGAGAATTTGAATTCGGGCGTATGCACGCCTACGATCATGAATCCGTCATTCGCATAACGGCGATTCCACCGCGAAGATACGGCAGCGTGCGCAAGCAGTTGATGCACGTGTATTCCCAGAAGTCGACAAGGACGACTTTTCCTCGCAGATCCGCGGGCGTTAGCGGCGAACTATTAATCCATCCCGTCGCACCGGCAAAGCTCTGCATCGCCGGGGCCGGCGCAAGCGCCAGCGTCAGCGAGCGCCGCCGGCACACAGGCCCATTTCATCGCCGCTATAAACGCGCAGCGCCACGCCTTGTGTGACGGCCTGCGACAAACGTGTCCGATCATACTAAAAACCGTCCGAATGTGCGCGACGGGCCGCTCGCGCCTCCACGTACATTCATAATTGCGCGCATAGGTGCGTGAATTATTAGGAGGAACCATGCCAAGACTTTCGGTTCGGCATGCGTTCGTCGCCGTGATCCTTCTCGTCGCAATGCTCTGCCAGGAAACATGGGCACTGGCAGGCACGACGGGCGGCATTACGGGCTACGTTCGCGATACCGACGGAGTTCCGGTTGCCTCGGCTAAGGTAACCGCAACCTCTCCGTCCGAGGTGATCTCGACGAGCACCGACTCTACGGGGCACTTCGACTTTTTTGTCGCTGGCGCCGGACACGTATACGCTCGGAGCCGCCAAGGAAAACTACCAGGAAACGTCCGTGACGGGGATTACGGTGTTTGCCGATCAGGTGCAGACGGCATCGATCACCATGCCCAAGTCGCTTCAAGACATCGCCTCGGTGCGCACGCAAGCCGCGTCGAGTCTGGTTAAGTCCGGTGTCGGCGGCGACATCTATAACGTCACGCCGGCGCAGATGGAAAAGAGCGCAGCGCTCGGCGGCGGCGGAAATCTCGACAATGCCTATTCGGCTATTGCATCCGTTCCCGGATTGGTTGTGGGAACCGGCGGCATGGGCTGGAATCAGTCCGTCGTCGTTCGCGGAAACAACCCGTTCTTCACGGGCTTCGAATACGACGGCATTCCGGTAAACCGCGCATTCGATAACTACACGGCATCGACCGCGTCGAATCTGGGCTTGCAAGAACTCCAGGTGTACACGGGCGGCGGACCGGCGAGTATTTCGTCCACCGGCACCTCGGGTTTCATCAACCAGGTCATCAAAACGGGCACGTATCCCGGATACGGAATGTTCTCCGGCGGAATCGGATCCGAAGCGTTCTATCATCAAGCCCGCATCGAGGCCGGCGGCTCGACGCCGAATCGGAACTTCAGTTACTATGTGGGTCTGAGCGGATACGACCAGGCTGCGCGCTTCATCGATAATAACGACGGCGCGCAGTTTAACTATACGGGTTCCCGTACGGCGAATACGGATTCGTCGGCAACGAACTTCACGTTTACGGGAGAAGGCGTGCTGAATGCCGTGCGACCCGAGATCTCGGCGTCTACCGATCCGGCGCTGCCGCCGCAGGGTGTCTGCCGCAAATGGATCTCATTTACGGCAACAACAACTACATTAGCGACCGCGAGAACATCGTCAATCTGCACTTCGGGCTTCCGCGGCACGACGGCCAGCGGGACGATCTGCAGTTGATGTGGAGTGCCTCGGCGCTCAAAGAGTACTTCAACGATCAACCGTTCACGCAATCGGGCCCGGGCGGCATCAACGGTTTTATGGTCGCGATGACGGGTTTTCCGTACTGCCCGCCGACACCGACCGGAATGTTGCGGCCGGCGTTCGGGTGCCAGCGGTGTGGCTATCGCCGGCGGCCGGGTGCCGAACCCAATTTCCCTACGTACACGGATCCGTGGTCGTATAACGTGCCGTTCGGTACGAACGTCGGCCGGACTACGCCGCAGACGTATTTCAGCCCAACAGCTCAACGAATCGTGCGCCGGGTCACCGATTGCCGTCCGAGCAGAACGATCTGACAACAACGATACGGGGATCGTCAAAGCACAGTGGACGCATCCGATCAACAGTAAGTCGTTCGTGCGATTGATGGGGTATACGTTTTTTTCCGACTGGACGCAGAACGGAGAGATCTCCTCGTTTACGTATCTTTCCGGCTTTGCTCCGGTCTCGCCCGACTACGACCTGATCACCCACACGGCCGGTTCGATGCTGCAGTATTTCAACCAAATCAACGACAAGAATCTGCTGCAATTCACCGCCAACTACACGCACGCCAACGTCAACCGGTCCAATAATACCGGTTTCTTGGGCGGTGCATCGACCCCGATCGGACTCATCTCCAGCAATAACGGCACCTATTCGTGCTACAACGCCACCTCGACACGGTACGTATCAAGGCGTGGCGTATGGGCCGGGTGTGGCGGTTCCGTGCGGTGTCACGAGCGACCAGGGCATCCAAGCCGTATCAGAGCAGCGCCGGACATGTTGCGGCAACCGGATCCGTGCCGGGAATCCCGACGAATGCAGCGGCTTCCGGCGCGTACTGGGGAAGCCTGTATGACGGCAATGCGAAGCGGCACGTTCAACAGCGTTATCCCGGACTTCTATTCGGGATCGCTGCAGGACCAATGGCGTCCAAGCGTATCGGTTGACGATCAACGCCAGCATTCGTTTCGACCAGTTCACGTACAATCTCGCACCGGCGGATGTGGGACAGAATCCGTTCTACTCGCAGATCGTACAGAACTACGCGTGCTATAGCCCATCGACGGCGACCGTACAAACGCTGCCGCTCGGACCGGGCGTCTTCCCGCCCGCACCAATCGTCCTTGAGCCGACATGCGGAGCCGGTTATTTCCATCCGAACGGTCAAACGGCCGGCGTTCCCGCATTCACGCTGAACGTTCCCAATAATTACACGCTGAAGTACTGGGAGCCGCGTATCTCCGGAACGTACACGCAAAATCCCGACACGGTTTGGCGTTTCTCCGCCGGACGCTTCGCCGAGCCGCCGCTCTCGGCAGCGGTCGAGTTCTCTATCGCGGCGGAAGCGCCGCCAATCTGTGGGGCAATTTCTTGAATCTGGGAACGTTCTCGCCGTTCCACCCAATTACGGGACAGACATCGGCGCAGTACGATCTCTCTCTCGAAAAACGCCTCCACGGAACGCCGATAGCTTCAAGATCTACGCCGTTCTACGGTGAACCTCGAATTGGGAACAGCAGTCCTTTATCGGCGCCGGCTTCGTGACGCAGATCCCGGTCGGGCTTGCACGCAATTATGGCGTTGAAACGCAGTTCAACTACGGCGACTTCAACCGCGATGGTTTCTCGGGCTTGTGACGTTCACGTATACCAATTCGCAAGTCAAGTTCCAGCCGCTTTTGGCTCGAGCCAGATTCAGCAAGAGCAGATCGCGGTCAACAACTTCAATGCGATGACCAAGGCCGGCGGCGGCGCGCAGTGCTACAGCACGACCATGTCGTCGGCGGCGTGAATCAGCCCGATCCGGCGTGCGCAGCAAGCTCTGTTACCAATCCCTACTACAACATGAACCCGGTCGACGCAAATGCGCTGCTTCCGCCGAATGGATGGTATCCGCAAGGCGTCACGGCGCTGGCGGGCGGCGGTCTGAACCCCACGAACAGCACCTGGTTCAACTCGCCGTACGTCACGAATCTCGTCCTGAACTACCGGCACGGAAAGTATGCGATTACACCAAGTATGCAGTTCCAAGCCGGTGCCCAGTACGGAAGCCCCTACGACATCATCGGTGAGGATCCGCGCGTCTGCGGCGCTAATCAAGCGACGACGGGCGTAGTGGCCGCAGGCTCGCCGACCGCCCAGAACCTGCGACTTCACGGCAGATGACCAACGTGGGTGCGGCACCGGTATACGGCTACTTGTACGTCCCCAATCCACAAACGGGCAACGTTCGCCAAACCCGGGCAATACAACGAGCCGAACATCACGATGCTGAATCTGCAAGTCGAGTACGACGTTTCGCCGCGGTCACGCTGCCACTCACCGCGGCCGACATCTGGCATACGTGCTTTGGCGGTTCGAGCGAACCGTGGACAAGGCGTATACTCGCCGAGCCAATACAACTGCGGATATTTCGCCAACAACGGGACGACAACGGGCGGATACTACGTTTCGAATTTCTTCAACGGAACGAGCCCGACCGATGCGCGTGCCAACTACGGCGTCTCCGCATATCCCTGGCAACAGCAGACTACCTGCCGAAGTTCAACAACAGCGTCGGCGGATATTTCCCGTTCCTCTACCTACAGGCGCAGATCAAACTGTAACTGACGCCTGATAGGCAGCGGCGGTGAGGCGAATCGTACAGAGGAGCCCGCCGCCGCTGCGGTTACAGAGCAACATCGCGCCGCCGGCGCGCTCGACGCTCTTTCGCGCGATGGGAAGGCCCAGGCCCGTGCCTTCCACACCCTCCGAGGCGGACCCGCGATAAAACCGGTCGTAGGCGCTTGCCAAATCTTCGCCGGTCATGCCCGGCCCGCGGTCGCCGATCGAAATCACGAAGTGCCGGCGTCCGCGAGCGACCGTGATTTCCACGTTGCCCCCCGGGGCATATTTGAGTGCGTTATCCACTAGTGTGCAGATCCCGCCGGCGATGTCTGCTCTTCGTGCGCGTAGACGTACGCGGACTCTTGACGTGCGAACGCGGATGCGGCTGCGTTCCCACGAATCCCAGTCGCAAATTTCACGGCAGGCGCGCACAGACCTCGTTCATGTCTACGAGATCCATTGCAGTGCCGTATTATCGGTCTTCCAAGCGAGCCAGTGTGATGAGATCGTCGATCAACGTTTTCATGCGGCGGGCTTGACCGAGCATCGTGGTATAGGTCTGTGCGTTGCGGTATGGAGTTCGCGCGATTCACCATTCCGCTGAGGTAGCCCATGACGACGGTCAGCGGCGTGCGCAGCTGGTGTCCCGCGTCGGCTACGAATTGCCGCATTTCAGCCTCGGTTTTCGCGCGCTCTCCGAACGCGCGCGTTATTTGTTCGACCGCGCGATTATATGCGTAGCGCAGCTGCCCAGTTCGGATTGCGGTCGTCCGTGCTGACCGAGGCCGGAGTAAAGTCGCCCGCTGCGAAACGGTTGAGGGCCGCAGTCGTGCGCAGGAGCGGCGCAAGCGTGTGCTCGGCTACGACGACGGCGATGCGCCACGCGGCCACGAGCACGACGATCGCCAGCACGCCGGAAATCCCCAGCCGGCCAAACAGCCCGCGCATGCTTCGCGGATTGTCCACAGAAAATAATCGCTTGGCCGCCTCTGGAACTCGCCGTGATCGGCTTTATCTTCCATCGCCAGAAGCCGCTCGAATATCGATGTACCGGGCGGAGGTCCAAAATGCGGTGGAATTCCGCGCGGCGGCAACGGGCGCGGTTCGCGCAGTCCGCGTCGCGGCGAGAGTCGCACGATCACGCCAGGCCTCGCAGCCGCTCTTGCAAATATCCGGAGGCGCCGGCCATCGTGCCTTGTGAAGCGCGATACCGGGCGACGAGCTCGGGTATTTAACCTGGCTGATCACTTGCCGGGATTCGTAGGATGCGCCTTCGATTGTTGCCGTTGCTGCCAGCAGTGAGATGATCAGCACGATAAATGCGCCGACGCTCACGTACCGGCGATGAGACGAACGCGCAGCGAGGTCATGCTACCGCGCGCGAAGCGCGTAGCCCGCGCCGCGTATGGTCGCGATCACCGATTCGCAGTGCGGTGCGGCGATCTTCGAGCGCAAATAGGAGATGTAGGTTT
>CAVZQG010000012.1:0-448497 GCA_963777365.1 Vulcanimicrobiota bacterium | reverse complement strand
TGCCGGCGAGCAACGCGGTAAGTACCGCGGCGAATACAACGACTCTCATAGTATATGTTTCGACCATGTTCGGGACGCCCGACAGGCTCGCGATGACATTTTCACAAAGGACCGGGGGATGGCATTCGATTCGTTGCGCGCGTTTGTGGACGCGCTCGATCGGGCCGGAGAGCTTCACCGTATCGAAGTACCGGTCGATCCGCATCTGGAAATCAGTGAAATTAGCGACCGCGTGGTCAAAGCGGGCGGCCCGGCGCTGCTCTTTACGAACGTTAAGAATTCGCGTTTTCCGGTGCTGACCAACCAATTCGGCACGCAATCACGCATGGCACTGGCACTCGGTTCGAGCTCGCTCGATGACGCCGCCTCACGAATCAGATCGATGCTCGATCTCTCGATTCCGGAATCGGCGGTAGATCGCGTAAGCAAATTGCTTTCGCTGGCGCCGCTTGCGTCCGCAATTCCCAAAACGGTGAGCACGGGCAGTCTGCCAAGACGTCGTGATGGAGCACCCCGATCTGACGCGGCTTCCGGTGCTCACGACCTGGCCGCTCGATGCCGGCCCATTCATCACTCTTGCCGCTCGTGATCACCAAAGATCCAAAAACCGGTCGCGCCAACGTCGGGATGTATCGCATGCAAGTGTATGGCGCCCGTGAAACCGGAATGCATTGGCAGCGTCATAAGCAAGGGCGCGCGCACGCGCAGGCATGGGGCGAACGCGTGCCCGTTGCCGTTGCAGTCGGCGCCGACCCGGTGCTCACGTACGCCGCCACCGCGCCGTTGCCGCCGGTCGTCGACGAATTCTTATTCGCGGGCTTATTGCGCGGCAAACCGGTCAAGCTCGTACGCTGCCGCACGATCGACCTCAAAGTGCCGGCGGATGCCGAGTTCGTTTTGGAAGGTTATGTCGACAATACGGATCTGCGCACCGAAGGGCCCTTCGGCGATCATACCGGCGTATACAGCCTTGCGGACCAGTATCCGACGTTTCACGTGCAATGCATCACGCATCGCCGCGAGCCGATCTACGCTGCGACGGTTGTCGGGAAACCGCCGATGGAAGATGCATGGCTCGGGAAGGCGACGGAACGCATCTTTCTGCCGCTGCTGCAAATGGTCGTGCCGGAGGTCGTCGACATGAATTTGCCGGTCGAAGGCGGCTTTCACAATCTTGCCATCGTCTCGATCAAGAAATCATATCCCGGTCAGGCCAAGAAGGTCATGAATGCGCTTTGGGGCCTGGGCCATATGATGATGCTCACGCGCGTGCTGGTTATCGTCGATGACGACATCGACGTACAAGACCCGCGCGCGGTGGCCTGGTTCGTCCTCAACAACTTGGACCCGCAACACGACATCGTCATGATGCCCGGACCGGTCGACGATCTCGATCACGGTTCGTATACGCCCGCCCTGGGCGTGAAGCTCGGAGTCGATGCGACGCGTAAGTCTGCAGCGGAAGGTTACACGCGCACGTGGCCGCCGGAGATGATCATGGATCGGAGACACGCGCAAGCTCGTTAGCGAGCGCTGGAAAGAATACGGTCTCGAGCGTATCGGACGCAGCCTTCAACCCGATCCCTGGTCCGGACAAGGTCCGCAGGCGCTGCGTCGGCTATTCTCTTAAAAATGGTATCCGCGCGAGTCTTTCTGAAAGAAATTCGGATCGAGCATACGCTCTTTGCGCTGCCTTTTGCGTATGTGGGCGCGATCTTCGCAGGGCAGCCTTCGGTGCTGCAGCTCGTGTGGATCACGCTCGCCGTTTTCGGAGCGCGCACGGCGGCGATGGCGGCAAATCGTTACCTCGATCGCGAGATCGACGCGCGCAATCCGCGCACCGCCCGACGCGCGCTCGCGACCGGAAGCATCACACCGAATGCCATGCTATGGGCGTGCGCTCTTGGTATCGTTTTGCTCGTCATCGCAGCATGGCAGCTCAATCCGCTTTGCGTGAAGCTGCTTCCGATTGCCGCGTTGGGCGTGCTCGTCTATCCGCTCTGCAAACGGTTCACGTGGCTGACGCATTTCGTGCTTGGCGCCGTCGACGCGCTTGCGCCGCTGGGTGCGTTCATCGGCGTAGCCGGAACGATTACCTGGCCGGCTTTGCTCCTTTTCGGTGCGGTTACCGTATGGGTCGCGGGATTCGACATCATTTACGCGCTCATGGACCTTCACGTCGACCGCGAGCAAGGCATTCGTTCGTTGCCGGCCCGTTTCGGCGAACGCAGCGGCCGCGTGCTTCCAATCGCTCTGCACGTTTGGATGGCCGTCATGCTCGCACTCGCCGGCGTCTTGGCCCGGCCGGCGTGGCCGTATGCTTTGGGCGTCGCGGCTGCTCTTGCTCTTGCGATGTACGAAGACCGTCTTTTCGATAAATCGTCGAATTTGTTCGTGCTCAACGAGCGGGTGTTCGTCGCAAATATGACCTTTTCGGTGCTCTTTCTGGTGACGACCATCGCCGGGTTTGCGTTGAAATAGCACATGAAACGACGCTTGTTCTTACTTTCCGGCGCATGCGCCGCCGGCACAGCCGCGGTTACCGAACCGGCGCGAGCGCAGATATTTCCCCGGCAATATCAGCAGCAGCTGAACATCGGCGTCAACGTGCCGCTTTCCGGCGACCGAGGGGCGGCCGGACGTGAAATAGCAAACGGCGTTCAGGCGGCCATCGACTACACGAACCGCTTTGGAGGCACGTTCGGCACCGCATTTGCGATGCGTACGTTCGACGACATGGACGCGCTGGCGCAGATGATCGTCAACGTACAGTTCGCGGCGGCCGATCCGACCGTCATCGCTATGGTAGGCGGTTTCGATGGTCCGCTGATCGCCGCGGCGCTGAACACGTATCAGAACACGCAAATGGCGCTCGTCGTGCCGGGCTCTACGGCCGACAGCGTCACCGCTCGCGGATATCGAAATGTATGGCGTTTGCCGACGAAAGACTCGCTCGAGGGCAATCTCGCCGCGCAGTTCGTCGCCAAGCGTCACAAGCCGGCGCTTGCGATTGCGGTAACGCAGGACGGTGACTACGGCGCCGACGTCGCGCAGGGATTCCTAAACCAGTCCAAGCCGAGCGGCTTGAACTCACTGATATACTTATTCGCGCAGGACAAGCCGAACTATGCAGGCGCGGCCAAGGAGATCGTCGCAAAGAAGCCGGATTTCCTTTACCTATGCGGCTCGAGCAGCGCGATGGGGCCGCTCGTACCGGCGCTGCGCGCGGCCGGTTTTACCGGAACATTCGGAGCGTCGCAAGGTTTTTACAGCCAGAGCATCCTGCACGATTATCCCGATGCATTTGCCGGCGGATTTATCTCGACGTCGATGCCGCCGCTCGATCTCGCGCCGGACATCATCGCGCAGCTCGAGCGACTTTCAGTCGCGCTATCCGGTAACCTCGCTCTCGGCATTTGGATATGCGTCCGCACAGATCATCATGTCGGCCGTGCGCCGCACGGGCGCCACGAACCGCCTTACCGCAATGAGCTCGCTGCAATCGGTCTCATTATATAACACGCTGGTGGGCCCGTTCCAATTCGCGCCCACCGGCGATCCCATCGATCCGATCGTATATTTCTACTCGATCGCCGGTGGGAAGTTCAAGTTCATCGCGCCGTCGCACGCCACGCCGTTCGTTCTTTGAGATGATGCGGCGGCTGGGCGTGCGCGTGATGCGCGCTCACGGCAACGTCATCTGCATCCTCGAGCATGAGAACGAATCGCAGTTTCCATGAGCCCAGAGCGATAGAGAATTTGGCACCGAAGAGTTCCATGAGTTAAGCCTCCACGCGGCGCCATTGCAGCACCGATAGTGCGGTGTAACCGATAGTAAGTACGGCGAAGATGGCGGCCGCAACCGACGCGGATATGCCGAATGCGTGTACCATGCCGCTATGTTGGTTGTTGAACGACAGATATGCGAGCGGATCCAGATACGAAATCGTATGAAAGACTGCGTAGAAGCCCGCGGCGACCGAATTATAGGGGGCGGCGCCCGCAAGCCCCTGCGCAAGTGCCGGTACGAGGAATCCAAAGACCCACCCCAGGCCAATGACCATCCCCGGGCCTCGTTTGATTGATGCGCTGCACATCGTGAGGAGCGAATACCACGCAATCGGAGCAAGCAGCGCGAAAAGCCAGAGAATCGGAGAACCCAGGGAAAAACGTGGGACCATGAAGAGCAAAGCCCCCAGCAGGATCACCAGCGATGGTGAGCAGTTGCGAGATGACGATCGTCACCATGTCGACGCCGATCGCGGCGACGGCATACTGCTCCCGCGAAACCGGCTTCGTCCAGGCGAGCTCCAAGTGACCGTCGTTTTCTTTCGCGAGCGGTCCGGCCAAGACCGTTGCAATGATGAGGCCCATCGGAATGGATGCAAGAAAGAGGATGCCCCAGTCGAACGTATGGCCGGATTTATAATCGATGGTCACGTGCGCGATGCCGCCATGGTCGTCTTCGTTCTCGGTAATGCTGCCCATGGAGACGTTCCCACGCTGCTCATTGCGACGCGACATGGGCTCGCGAATGTCCATACGTATCGATCCGGCGCTGCGCGTTATCACCGCGTGCGTTTGCCTCTGCGGATCGTCGACGATCTCGCGGACGGACCCGCCCGGCAGAGTTTGCGTCGTGACGTGGGCCGTAGGCGAATGCTCGATCTTCGAGGCCAGGTCGTCCACGGTCGGACCGTGCACCGCAATCCGCAGAATGATCGCCGTGAGCAAAAGGATGCCCAGGAGTATCAGAGCCAGGCGCAGTGCGCCCTTCGCACGCAAGATTTCAACGAAGTAGTACATCAAGCACTCTCCACGACGCTGGCATCTTGGCCCGCGTCGACGGCGTTTAAAAAGATGTCTTCGAGATTGAGATCGACGATGCGCACGCTCTGCGCACCCATCGAGCTGAGCTGTTGCGCGAGCGCTTCGCCGCCGGCGTTCACGGTCAAGCGGACGATCCGGCCCGGTTTTTTCGACGCGCATGATACGCGCGTCGCTGCTCAGGCCGTTGAGCGCTATCGCGTCGGACGCGAAGATGCCCTCGACGATCTTCGAGCCGGCCTTCAAGTCATCGACCGCGCCGCTCAGAACGACTTTGCCGTTCTGCAGCACCGCGATGTGATCCGCAGCGCGCTCGACTTGGCCGATCTGATGCGAGGACAGCACGATTGTCTTGCCTTGGGCGGAAGCATCGATAATCAGTTTGAGAACGGACCGCTGATTGACCGGGTCGAGCCCGCTGGTTGGTTCATCCAGCACCATGATCTCCGGGTCCATCGCGAACGCCATGACAACGGCGAGAGCCGTACGCATGCCCTTTGACATCGCGCGCACTCGTTTGCGAGGGTCGAGTGAGAACAACTCCATCGAGCTCCGTTGCACGCTTCTCGTTGTGCCGCGCGAACGCGCGCTTTTGCATTTCCAAGTGCTGAGCGCCGGTCATCCAATCATAGAGAACGCTGCGTTCGGGCACGTACGCAAGCTGCTCAAACGTTTTGGGCGTAAGCGGCTTACCGTCAAAAAGAAATGTGCCGGACGTAGGCGTCGCGAGGCCGAGCAGGCATTTGAATGTCGTCGTTTTGCCGGCCCCATTCGGTCCAAGCAGTCCGAAGACCGAACCGCTCGGAATATCGATGCTCACATCGTCGACCGCGACGGACTTGCCGTACGATTTTGTAAGATGCTCGATTGTAATGCTCATGCTTCCTCCGGGAACCACCGCGAGAGCGCGGCCTCAAACAGTGCTCGAACTTGGGCGGAAGTCAAACCGACGGATTTTGCTTCGCGAACCGACTGCATCAGGGCTTCGGCGCCCACGTCGCTCGCGGCGGCATGAGCGGAGGACTGAGCGACGCCGTTTCCGCGAACGAACGATCCGCGACCGGGTGCTGTTTCAATGACCTCATCGCGCTCCAGTTCGCGATAGGCACGCGCTACGGTGTTCGGGTTGATCGTGAGATCCACAGCCAGTTGTTTTACCGTGGGGAGCTGCTCGCCCGGAGCGAGCACGCCGATTGCCACGGACCGCTTAATCTGCTCGATGATTTGGAGATAGATCGGAACACCACTTCGCGTGTCGACCGTAAGCACTGCAGGCATCGTTCGGCCGCTCGCTTAGATTTTCGGACCCCAGCCCAGGAAGAGGCTGCTCGACTGCTGCTCGAGCGGGAACGAGGGACGGCGCTGTTCGGTTAGGGTGGAGGGGACTTGACGATTCAGACGGATGGTCACGATATTAACCTCGGCTTTCCTGACTAGTACCAATCTGCTGTTGTACTAGTACACTAGTACAATAACATAACGGTACAAGATGTCAAGCGCCTCGGCAAAAAGATTTTTTGGGCCTCAGGGACCATCTCTGGGTTACGGCCGGAGCACGAAAGCCCCGGCGAGCGCGGCGGCCAGTACCAGCCATATTGGGTTGATTTTCGTGGCCAGCATAAGCCCCATAACGACGAGGGCAATAATGATTGTCGGCATGGTGGTCGTGGCGGCGCGCCCCATTGCGTATGCGCCCGAGGCCATCAGTCCGATCGTGACCGGCGCGAGGCCGTCGCGCACCGCGAGCTTCCAGGGCGAAGGTTCGAGGTGCACGATCCAGCGGCCGACGAGCACGACGACAATCGACATCGGTATGAAGAACGCGAACAGGGCGACAAGTGCTCCGATCCATCCGGCGACCCGGTAGCCGAGCACGACGACCAGCAGCATATTCGGGCCGGGTACCAGCTGTCCAAGACCGTACGCCTGAACGAACTGAGCCGAGGACAGATGAAGGGTGTCGACAACCTGCCTCTGCATCTCGGGCAGAACGGCGGGGCCGCCGCCCACGGCTTGAATCGACAAGTAACCGAAGACGGCCGCAATGGTCCCTAACACTTTCATCTCATTCATGCGCATTGCCCCGCGGTCTGTGGACGTAAATTGCGATTGCGCCCATAATGATGACGATAAAGAGCAGCGGAAGCTTCAAGAAGCTCATCGCGACGAACGTGATCGCCAGAAGCAGGATGTCCGGAAACGTAAGAAACTGCTTTTTTCCGGTTCGCAGCGTTATCGCTAAAAGGATCCCGACCGCGCATGCGGTCACGCCGTCGAGCGCTGCGTGCGCAATCGGATTATGCTTGCCGGATTCCGATCCGGCGGCAAGCAGCATGGCAAGAACCGCACCCGGGAGGACCAGACCCAGAAACGCCGCGGCGGCGCCCACCCAACCGCCGAAACGATCGCCGACCAGCACGCTCATATTGACGCTGTTTGTGCCGGGCAACGTCTGGCTGAGTTCGAGCGCACCGAGAAATTCGTCGGCAGTCAACCACTTCGTTTGATCGACGAGCATCCGCCGCAAATAGGCGACGATTCCTCCGCCGAAGCTGACGGAGCCAATCACCAGAAACTTTAAAAAGAGCGTGACGGGACTAACGGGCGTTACGTGCGCCGGGGTAGCAGCTGCCTTAGCCATGCCCCCATTCTAGAGGGTCGAACCGCCCGTTCCTATCCGAATCCGGCAAAAGGCGCCAAGCGCGCTTTTGCGATCAAGGCCGGTATTTCAAGACAAACACCGGTCCGTAACTAAAATTGTATGTGCCGCGTGAAGACCCCGCGGCGTCTTGAAGCCGCACGCCGGCCTGCAGCGCCATACCCGGTTCGATTGGAAACGAATACACGATATTGAAGCGCAGATGATCGACGGCCGTCGTGCTGAACGAAGCGGGCGCGAACTTAAATGAGAGCTCTTCGTACGCTTCGAGGGAATGATCCGCTCCGCGACCCAGCCGATACTGCTGGCCATATCGCAAACGGATTCCGGGGAACAACAATGGCGCGCCGCTATTGTCGGGGAAATCGCGAACTTGCAGCCAAATCTCCTCGTAGTGAGCGTCTGCGCCGTTCGGCTGCGTCATACGCACGCGCGCGTAATATCGATTCTCGAAATAACTGCGCGCGCCGACCTGCGGAATGGCCTCGCGCAGAATAGCGGCATAACCGATCGACCACCGTAGTGCCTTAGTCTGTGCGTGATGCAGCCAAATCGTTTCGCGCTGTTGCTGCAGAACGGCAAAAGGCCCGAATACACCGGGAATACCTTGCGTACGGTTCTCGAGATCGAGCTCGGCTTCCCAAACCCTTCTCGAATCCAACGTTACGTTCGTATCTAGTTCCTGGACCGAAACGGGCGTCGTCGTTGTACGCGGATCGGCGCGCGTTGCTGCGGCATCGAGAAACGGCGTGAGCGCGAGCCCTACCGCAGCAAACCAAGCCTCGCGCTTCATGTCCGTACTATAGTCGGGAGCAATCACCCGTGCTATCCCAATAATGCAGCTCTATCCGTTTGGGCCTGAAAATCAGCAGATCGGGATATCAACGACTGTTTTACCGTGCTAGACTGGCCTTGCGAAAAACAATCAGCGACCACACTTTCCTGCTACGTACTTAGTAGTACGTATTAGTACGAAGAGCATATTAACTATCTTCTCACCCTTTCCAGTTAGTCTTCGTCCCTGATTCGGCAGCGCAGTAAGAGGTTTGCAATGACCTTCCCAAACGCTCTCACGGATGAACGGCCGGTCGAAAATATCGTGCACCGGCGACTCGCTCCCTCGTCGCGCGTACACGTGCGTATGACCAGCGTTTCGGATGTAAGTGAAATCGAGACGCTCCTGCAGCCGGCCCAGTGTATGCAGCTCAGTTCAGGGCGATTTCGCGGCACCGTTTGTTCAACCAAGATCGGCGGAGTACATGTTTTCGAGCAAGCATGTAATTGCGGAGTTCAGATTCGCAAAGTGGTGCCGCCCAATCGGATTCTGATCGGCTTTATCAGGAGTGCGCAGACGGTACTGGAACACGGGCGCTTGTGGTCCCCCGGGGAAATGCTCATTGCCAGCGCAACGGATCTGCATCTGAGCACGCTTGCGCCGGCGCACTTCATCTGGCTCGACGTTCCGCTGAACCGGATGACGCCCTCACAGCGGTATACGCTCCTGCGCGGTCTGGCGGGGTCGGCCTCCATTGTGCCCGCGCGGGGCGCGCCTTTCGAGCTGCTCTCCCAGTGCGCATCCGAGGTCATCCAAGCGCAAAGCGGACTGGACCGGCAACCCATCGAGATGAAGCTCGCCCTGCGCATTTGGCAAACGCTCGATGCTGCAGCCGCTGCCGGGATCGATAGCAAGCGCCGGAACCGGCGTTTCTCGCTTGCGCAGCGCGTGGAACGCTATATGTGGGACAACGTCGAGGAGCCGCTGACGCTAGAGCAAGTTTGCACAAATCTTCACTGCCGGATGCGAAGCACGATCTACTCGTTCAAAGATTCATTTGGACTGGCTCCCATAACCTATATGAAGATCCGCCGTCTGAATGCCGTGCGTCGCGCGCTGATGGCGGCGCAACACGAAACGCGGATTTTCGACGTCGCGGCAGATTTCGGATTTTGGCACATGGGACACTTCAGCGCGGACTACAAGCGAATGTTCGGCCGCACACCTTCGGAGACAATGGCCGCTTCGCGCAGCCGGTAAACCGCAGCTACGGCACTTGGGCGGCGGCCGCACTCTGCACTTGCTGCAGAGGGGTGAGATCGACACGAATGAATCCCCGCTGCGGACGATCCAGATCGAGAATCGTCGCGACAACGAGCGCTAGGATAATTCCCAGCATGGAAACGGGTATGTAGGTCTTTTTGCCGCTTTTCCCCAGGCTGAACCCAAGCAGCCCTGCGGCAATGAGAATAACGATGATCAGAATGTACAACACCAGGTCCGGAATGTGCGCGTTCAATGCGGCCGCTTGTTCGCCGCTCATGTCGATCGTATCGTTTAACGACTGAACGAAGAGCGGTGTAAGCGTCGAGCGGCGATCGCGCGCTGCTGCGGACATTGCCAGTGCCCACATTTGACGCTGTAAGGCGTCACTTTTCTTCTGCTGCGGAATCTGCGCGTTCCGGTCGATTCCTGCCCGGGCAAATTGCAACCGCGCGGTCGCGTAACTTGCAATATACCGCTGCATGACGGGCCGATCTGCCGGATCGAGTAATTGCACGCGCAGCAAGAGCGTGCCGATCGCGTTGGCTTCGCTCACCGTTTGCGCGCGTCGCGAGTCGTATCGGGATAGTGCTAATGAAAACGAGAACCCCAGCAACAGGGCCACCAGTGTAAATGCAGCCGCCTGGATAATGCCGAGGGACGTTTCATCAATGAACTGGCCGTCGCGTCTTTTCGCGACGCGAAACCCAAGCTCGCCGACCAGTATGACCAGAACGACCATAACCAGACCGACGAGCCAGGTGTTCGCATAAACGAGCATCGCGGTGCCGCAGGCTCTTTTCTAGTAAGAAAGCCCTTTGGCAAACCTATGGATGATAGTAGATCTGTGTATTCTTAGGAGGAAGACGCGGATTTCTCCACTTCGTGCCGTCCGCAAAGGTGATCCGGAGCGGAACGCATTGCGGCAGGCCGGTTCCAATCGGGAAGACATTCGCACTGATCCCGAACTTGTGTTTTATCTCTGCGCCCGGTCGAGAACGTGCCGACGTCGTGAACCTCGGCCTTGAGAATCCCGTTGGCAACCAGGCCAAACTCGATCGTAGGTCATCGTTTTCGGGGAGATGTTCTTATAATCGATGCCGAGTTCCGGGCTCGTGGTCGTAACGGGGGGTGAGTAATAGCGCGCGCCGTACGCGTCTCCCCAATAACCCGGTCGATAGAAGCCGGGAGCATACCCGACAAAGCCCTCCGCTTTGCTGGACGTTGAGTTTGGGATTGCAGGAGCTAACGTGAACGAGTGACGAGGCGTGAGGCGCCCCTGCGACCCCCATCGTTCCACCCGTATTCTGCGCGGGAGCGGGGAGTGCCGCAAAGCATACCAGGCCCGCCATGAGCATTAAGGGCGCGCAAGCGCGCCGAACGTGCGTCTGTAGCATAGTCCCCTTATGGTACTCGCCCGACCTTCCGGGCGCTATCCCTGTATTGCAGAGTAGTCAGCCGCCGCGGTCGGATACGCTTCCAGCCTCCACAAATAGGGGTTTTCACGGATGCGCTCATGACCTTGCGCGGGCTACGATCCCTGCAGAGTTCGACTTACATGGAAATGGAGGCTATGACGAACGGCGACCTGCTTTGGACGACCAACCGGGATCTGCAGATCACGTCGCTATCGGCTCGGCTGCGCGACCTACTCTTCCCGAACGGCACGCCCTCCCGGGTCCATGTAAGCGAACTCTGGCAAGAGGATGACCAGTTCGGCGTCATGCTCGTCGCGCATCAGTGGGTGCTCGAAGGCGATCGCATGGCCTTCGACACCGAACGCGCGGGCATGCCGGTACGGGTGAGCCTCGAACCGCTCTACGATTTGTCTGGTGAGATCACCGGGGTGGGTGGACTCGCGAAGCCGGGTGTGGGCGATGGACAATCGGAATGGCAGCTCGAGGCCCTCGAAGAGGTCGAGCGCGTCTGCGGCTTCGGCACGTGGCGGACCGACCTCAAAACCGGCGCGACGCTCTGGTCGGCCGGATTGTACGAGATCCTCGGCATCGAAAGCCGCCAGGGCGTCGGAAATTTGCGCGGCTACGACCATCCTGAAGATATGGATGCCGTCGCCTGCGTTGTGCGCGAGGGCGAGATTGCGGGAACAGGATACCGCTGCGATCATCGAATCGTTCGCGCCGATGGTACGACGCGTTACGTACAAGAACAGGCACACGTCGTCTACGATAACGAGGGCATTGGTCTGCGCTCAAGTCGGCAGCATCCTCGATATCACGGACCGCAAAGCGACCGAAGCGCGGCTCGCGCATCTAGCCCATTACGATCCCGTCAGTAAGTTACCGAACCGGACGCTGCTCGAACAGCGCCTGCACGCATCGCTTTCACGCGCACAGCGCGGTGGTTCCAGCTGCGCGGTACTCTTTCTCGACGTCGACGACTTCAAGCGCATCAACGACACCTACGGTCACGGCGCCGGCGATGAGATTCTGGAGGCGATTGGCGAACGTCTCTCCCATCACGTACGCGCGAGCGACACGGTTGCGCGCATGAGCGGGGATGAGTTCGTCGTCGTTCTCGACGAACTGGGAGACCGCGACGATGCGCACTACACCGCGCGCAAGATCCTCAAAAGCTTCGAGAGGCCATTCACCATCGGCGGCGGCATCGATTGCCGCGTGGGTGTGAGCATCGGCGCCGCGATCTACCCGGAATGCGGCGTCACCGCGCGTGCGCTGGTCGACATCGCCGACCGGGAAATGTACATCGTGAAGCGAAACGGCGGGCGAGGCATCAAAATAGCATGCGCGACCTCTTCCGAGGCCCACTCTCCCTTACCTACAGCGGTGAACGGCTAGCGTTCTTCCTCACCCTGCTGTTTGCTTTTCCCGCGGCGGCGGCAATCGGATTTGTCCTGCGCGAACAGATTCATCCCTCGCAGATTGCGGTGCTGCTGGTCATCGCCATGGTCTACGTCACGCTCTCGCGCGGGCGCTTGGTTGGAAGCAGTGTGCGCATCCACGAAGCGCAGTACCCGCGCGTGTTCGCGATCGTCAAGCGCTGTGCCGCAGCGCTCGATCTGCCGATGCCGCTGGTGTTCGTACGCGATGACGTCTTTGTCCCACTCGTCACGGTTGGTTTGGGCGATCCGTACTCGCTCGTCATCTCCAGCAACTGGATCGAGCATTTTAAAGACGACGAACTGACATTCATGGTTGGGCGTGAACTTGGGCACATCGCCTCCGGGCCATGCGCGTTTTACTTCGCTTCTCAGCGTGAACGGAAACGAGAACGCGATCGTTTCGCTGGTCTTCGGCGCGTGGCTGCGCAAAGCCGAATTGACGTGCGATCGAATCGGGCTGCTCTGCTGCGGATCGCTCGATGCGGCGATGCGGGCAATCATCATCGCCTCGTTTCACGGTTTTGGACGTAAGATCGACTATCTCGTGTTTGCCGAGCAGTCGCGCGAGGTAAATGCCGATTCGGTCCTGCGCCTAGGCGAATGGCTGGGATCGATGCCGTATGCAACGCGGCGGATCGATGCAATGCGGACATTCTTTTCAACCGAGCTCTTTCGCGTCCACGAGGAGCGTTTCGTCCGCGAGAGCAACGAGCAGCCCTTGCGCACGCAGGAGGCGCGCGGTTCCGTGGTCTCTGCGCGCGACTGCGCAGGCTGGTGGCGGCGAGTGAGCGCTTTTGTCATCGATTGGATCATCGTGCAGGCGCTGGTCACGACGATCGTCGGCGTTTCCGCACATCCCGTCGTCAACGTAAGCGTCAACAAGGGACACACGACGGTCAGCGCTCCCGCATCGCAGCAGGTGCGCGACTCCGACGACGTCTTTACCCTGGGGGGAATCGGCGTTCATGAAGCGGGCATCACCTTCGGTAAGAATGCGGCGCTCAGCTGGGATAACGTTCGTAAAATGATGGCCGGCTCGCTCCTGCCCGTCGAAATCTGTCTTTACTTCGGACTGCTCGTGGGCTTGGCCGGGCAAACGCCGGGAATGATGGTCATCGGTCTCAAGGTCGTCACGACGGCATTCCACAAGCCGGGGATCCCGCAAAGCCTTTGGCGCTACACACTCGGGCTGGTACTCAGCTGGATCATCATCCCCATGAGTCCGTTCTCGCGCGTCTACCTGCATGACAAGCTCTCGGGGACCCGGATCATCAAGACCGAGCGCATACTGGATCGCGCAACCGCGTCGTAACCCAGCTGCTAGGGCTCGCGGCCGACATCCGTTTGAACGGCGTTGCTCACGCGATCGAGATAATTGGCAAGGCCGATCACGCAAAGGAGCTCGACGATCTGCCCGTCATCATAATGTGCGCGCAGTTCGCTCCAAACCGCATCCGGCAAGCCGCGCGCTTCGCGGGTGAGCGCCACAGCCGCGGCAAGAGCTGCTCGCTGCGGCGGCGTGAAGCGATCGCTGCGCGCATAGTCCCATAGATCGGTAAGCATCGCTGCATCGGCGCCGAGCTTGCGCGCGCGCCCGCGATGAGCAACCAATGAGGGGCGGCAGAAGTTCAAACCCGCGACCATTGCGGCGCACAATTCTTTGGTGAGCGCGGGAACTCGCGCGTCTTGCATGACCGCATCGCTATGCTCGCGGACGCTGCGCGCAAGCTCCGGCTGCGCTGCGATCGTACGGAGCAGTGTGTCGTGAGCGCCGCCGGCCTTTTCCGGATCGAGCGCCGGCAGGCGCGGCACGCGCTAGCCGGGACCCTGCGTGTATTGCCGGAAGCGCGCGTCCTTGCGCAGCGCATCCATCCGCGGATCGATCGCGAGCATGGCGGCCGGTTCGGACGATTTCGCTTTGCGAAGCATGGCGAATGCATCATTCTTGCGGCCCATGGCGATCAACGCGGCAACCAGATTCTCGGGCGAGATCTGCCCGAGTGCTACGCCCCGCTGCGCCTGCTGCAGTTGCTGCTGCGCTCGCGCATCGTCGTGTGCAAGCGCATAGACGCGCGCCAGAAGCGCCGCTGCATCGAAGCGGCAGTAACCGCAGGTGCTTCCATATTTCTCGTATGAGGCGATCGCCGCATGATAGTTGCCGAGTGCCTCGTATCGCCATCCCGATAGTTTCATACGCTCCATAGCGCTGCGGCGAGAGGTCCAGCGCCTGATGGCCGTACGAGATCGCGTCCTTGTAACGGCGCGCGATAAATGCGACTTGCGAGAGCCAATCGGTTGCGGCGACCGATTCGGGATCGAGATTGGCGGCCTTCTGCAATTCGTCGTACGCTTGCGCGATCTTACCCTTCATGAGCAGCGAGATGCCGTACCATTGATGCGCGGGCGCGTACGACGGATCCAGCGCGAGAGCGCGGCGGTACTCCGATGCGCCTTGCGCCATCTTTCCATTGTCGACGTCGACCAGGCCCAGTACCGCATTCGCCTCCGCGGATCGCGCGTCGATCGATAGGGCCTCACGCGCGTACCCGGCGGCGCGATCGAGCGCGGCCTTTTTTGAGAGCGAGCCGAAACCGTAATCGCCCTCGATTGCGTATGATGAGGCAAGGCCCGCATAACCGCGTGAATCGCGCGGATCGCTGTGTATAACGGCCCTGAAGTACCGGACACTCTTGGCGACCGAAGCCGCACTGCGCTGATTCCAATAGAACTTGCCCATTGCGTACAAGCGCGTGCCGACCGGCGAAAGTCCTTGCGTAGCCGCCGCTTGCGTGTGCGATTGGGCGGCCACCTGAACGACGCCCGCACCAACCGCGACGGCGAGAACGGCGGCGATTGCGGCCGCGAACGCGAAGCGCCCGCGAGCGCGCGACGGAGGAGTCACCTCCGCAGGCTGCGCCGCGTGCGCGTCTTGCCGGCGTTCGACCGTCGCCTCGCCCAAAAATCGGTATCCACGGCGCGGTACCGTTTCGATGACGTTACGCTCCCAATACGCGCGAAGCGTCTTGCGAATCACGTAGATGTTTTGCGCGAGGTTGGCCTCTTCGACAAAACCTTCAGGCCAGATTCGATCGAGCAACTCCGCTTTGCCGAGTACCTCGCCCGGATGCTCGACGAGTGCAAGGAGCGTTTCGACCACTTTGGGTCCGAGCGCCAGAGGCGTGTCCTCCAATGAGAGCAATAACTGCTCTTTTTCGAGCCGGAACGGACCGAACCGGTAGACTATCATGATGCTCCCTTACTTCGTGAACCCGATTTGATGGAATTCTCAAGATTCACGCCACCGCCTTGCCTTTATACTGGCAGTCGGATGCGCACGTTCGCCTATCCTCTTCTACTGGCCATAAGTCTGTTATGTGTCAACGGAGCCGCGCTTGGAGCCGTGACCGTGGACACGGTGCTGGCCGCCGCGCACGCGCCGCACCCCTTGAAACTGGATCCCTCGCTCTCGGACCCTGCTTGGAAGGCAGGCGCCCTAGCGGCGCCAGGCGGTTTCCGCTGCCTTACGACCCAGAGGCGAGCGGCGCATCAAACCTCCGTGTGGATGCTGTATGACGATCACAACGTGTACGTGGCGTTCCGTTCGGAGCAGGCCGGCACGCCGATCATCGCGACCCAAACAACCAACGATGTGGGCTTCGGGACGGACGATTTCGTCGGCGTTGGTATCGACACGAGCGGCGTCGGCACGCAGTCCTATTATTTCGAGACCACCCCGCGCGGCATACGCTACGAGCAAGCCAATGAGAACAGCCGGTACAAGCCGGCATGGAGCGCGGCGGCCGCGGTCAACGGCACCGAGTGGACCGCGGTGCTCATCATCCCGCTCAACGTGATGCGCATACACGCGGGAAATCCGCAAACGTTGGCGGATCAACTTCATTCGCAACGTCGCCTCGGTCGGCGAACACTATACGTGGGCCTACAACGGCCTGATGCAGGACGCCCCCGTCGGCAACGGCTGGCCCAACTTCACCGACACGCGGTACTTTGCCGCATGGAACGGCATCCACGTCACAAACGGCATGCTGAGCGCATCGCATCCCAAGCCGCGGCTCGAAGTGTACGCGCTCGGAAGTATGGGGTCGGACCGCGATCTCTACGAGCAAGCCAACGGGACGTTTCTACCGGAGAGCGGGCGTCCAACCGGACTCGATTTGACCTATCCGGTCACTTCGACGATCAACTTCGTCGGCACGCTGAATCCCGATTTCTCAAACGTCGAAATCGACCAGCAAACGATCGCTCCTCAGGAATTCAGGCGCCAACTCACCGAGTACCGGCCGTTCTTTTCGCAAGGTGCGGCGTATATCAATGCGAGTGGGTTCCAACTAAATCCTGACATTGTCTTTTATTCTCCTGACATCGGTCCGTTCAACCGCGGAGAAAAGCTCGAAGGAACGTTCGGCGATCAATCATTCGGCGTGCTCAATTTCGCCGGCTTCGATCAGACGACGGATAATACGTTCAACGATACGGCGTATGGCTATAAGCACGCGCTTCAGGATCGCACGTTTCTGTATTGGGCCGACGGCGTGATCGCACATCACAGCATTTACGGCGATGACACGACGAACGAATATGGTGCCGCGGGGCGCAACCTGAAGACCGGTTTCGTATGGGGACTCGACCAAGCGTGGGAGTACGGCTCGTGGGTTCCGCAAGGCGCGGCGCATAACACGAACGGCTTCATCGACGTCCATAAGCCGAACTACGAGGTCAATTTCGGCTATCAGGAGCTATCGCCGAATTACAATCCGATCGACGGGTTCACCGCCGACTCGGACGTTCGCGGGCCTTCGGGATACGCATGGGTCGGCGGCTCGACGCCGTTCGTCAAAAATTACCAGTTCACGGTATCAGCCGATCGATACGTCGATGAGTCCGGTGCGGTGCACCAGGCCGACTCGTTTGCCGGACTCAACGCCACGCTGCGAGACGGCTTCTCGATTAACGGCCTGGGACCGACGATAGGCGAGCTTCGGAACTATTCGCTCGCCGACCCGGCCGCGCTGTCGACGACGTGCGGTGATCCGGCACTCCCGCGCTCGTATTTTACCGGGTACCCCGCGTACCTCTGCGGCCGGACGGACACGTTCAACCTGTTCGTGATTCCGATTGGCTACCGGGACGGCACGCCGGCACCGATAGATGCCTCGGTGAGTTTCGGGCGTTTCGGCTACGGCATGCTCGGAACGGACGACAACGGCCCGGATTTCGTCCAACTGTATACGATCTCAACCTCTCGTCCGATCGGCCACCTGCTCTCACTGGGTCTGGAGTACGACGGCACGGTCGAACGGGGCATCGCCAGCGGCCTGACCAACTCGCAGTGGCTGCGCCGTATCTCGGTGGGCGCCCTTTTGGGAGCGGACTCCAATATCACGATCTCGCTGCGCGGCATCAATGGCACGGGCGGATTCGCGCTTCCGGGAAATAACTTGGCTGCCGCCTATCACCGCAAATTCCGCAACGGAGATGAACTTTTTGTGAATTTCGGCACGCCCGCTTCTTCGTACACGCTCGATCGCGTCATCATAAAGTACCTATTTCGTTTCGGAAGTGAAGCTGGGACTTGAGAATTCCATAACATAATTGGTCACGAAATTGCGCCGAACCGTCACACGATTCGAGCGCCAAGATGATCTGAAAAAGTCGCATGAAACAAAAGTTGTAGGTGCGGTGTATAGGAGGGTGTAGAGTACGAATGGAACGCCGGAGCGCGTTCCTCGCTAAACGATAAGGATTACTATGAAACCCGCTGCGAACGCGCAGGCAAAACCCGAGCCGCCGAAAACTGAAGATGCCCGCCCGACGATCACATTACGGAATGTCATGGCAAACGGACCCGATACCGCCGCATTTAGCGGATGGGGACCGCGAGTGAACAGTCTCGGCGCAATGTTGAAAAACTGGAATTAATGAAATTTTAAAGTTTCATCCCGCATGATAGACGTGCGGGATGGAAAATGGGTAAAGCCGTCCTCCACCGGCGCTGCCCATTCGACTCCTACCTCGTAGAGTGCAGCAAGAAGGGCCGGCGATGTCTCCACCATCGCCGGCCCAAATTTTATCAAGAGCTTCTGAATATTTCGATCAGCTCAGATACGGTTCGTTCGGAAGCACCGGTTCCAGGATCCGGTTCATTTCTTCAAAGAGCGCGGAATCGAGATCGAGATCCCCGGCAGCCACGTTGTCGTCAACATGAGCGAGTTTGGTGGCTCCAACGATAACGCTTGTTACCGCCGGCTGCCGCAAGCACCACGCAAGGCAGAGCTGCGAGAGCGAGCACCCCGCTCTCTCCGCAATCGGTTTGAGCCGCTGCACGGCGTCCAGGACCGGCTGCGTGAAATAATCTTCCATCATGTCCGCGTTAGCGCTCGCTGCCCGCGTACCCGCGGGCGGGTGTTTGGCATCCGTATATTTTCCGCTCAAGATTCCCATCGCCAAAGGCGACCAGACGACGTTTCCTAATCCGTACTGCTCACAGGTAGGCAGCACCCGAGCCTCGATTCTGCGCCAGAGGGCACTGTATTGCGGCTGATTGCTAATCGGCGCCGCCCATCCGCGAACGCGGCATAGCGACACGGCCGCTGCGATCTGATCGGCATTCCATTCCGAAACGCCCCAATATAAAATCTTCCCGGCGCGCACGAGATCGTTCATCATCTCGCACGTTTCTTCGAGCGGAGTCGTAAGGTCGTAACGATGACACTGATAGAGATCGATGTAATCCAGCTGCAGGCGCTGCAAAGAATGATGCAGCTGGTCGTGTATATGCTTGCGAGAGAGCCCGCGTTCGTTTGGTGAATCACCCATCGGAAAATAGACTTTGGTCGCCAGCACGAGCGCGTCGCGATTGAGCTCTTTCAGAACCGGACCGAGCACGGTCTCAGCGCCTCCATGCGCATACACGTTGGCGGTATCGATGAAGTTCACGCCGTGTTCCCATGCGCGTAAGACGCACGCGCGTGCAACGTCCGCGCTGACGTTCCCTCCGTAGGTCAACCAAGAACCCAAACCTACGACCGAAAGTTTTAGTCCCGAATGTCCAAGGGTGCGATATTGCACAAGAGCTCCTATTCTACGAAGACGTCCAGCGCGCGGGGAAGAACATCAAAGACGGCGGGCGTCATGCCGGCGGGCTCACCGTCGGCGGCGACATGGTGGGCGTGACGCGTACGGACGGTAAATGATGTTGAACGCCGCGTGCGAAGGCCCTCTCCGCTGCTCGGATCGCCTTTGATGATCTTGCGAACCACACCCAATGCCTGCAAGCCAGCTCTTGACCTCGACGCTGTACAGATCGAGCCAGCCATCGTCGAGCGATGCATCCGGCCGGTGGAACACGCCGCCGAAGCGGGCACTGTTCGCGACGGTGAGCTGAATGGTAGAAAACTGCTCGGTGCGACCATCGAACTGCAGATGCACGCGGAACGGACGAGTCTGCCGTAAGCTGCGAAGTGTCGTCGAGATAATCGCAACTGCTCCGAAGCGTTGCTTGACCTCGGGCGTCTGCTTGCGTGCGATACGTGTCGAAAGCCCCACGCTGGCTTCATTTACGAAATAGGCGCCGTTAACGCGACCGACGTCGATCTTGCGCGTTTTCCCTCGTAGAATTGCGGCGCATGCCTCATGCACGTCGAGCGGCACACCAAGCGCACGTGCAAGATCGTTGAACGTACCCAGCGGTACGATTCCTAGCGGAATGCCGCGTGCAATGGCAGTAGGGATCGTACCGACTACCGTCCCGTCGCCGCCGGCAGCGATCACCGCATCGACGTTCTTTACGCCTGGATCTCGCTCGCACTCCACACCTAAATCGGAGAGCGTTCGACGAACCAGGTCGCCGTCTCGCAAGCCTAGGCGGGATTTTTCATTGATCACGAGCAGCGCGCGCATGGGCTTGGCCCCGGTTCGCGCACCCGCTCGCGCATCCCCGGCGAGGCAACGGAGATTTCACAAGCGAAAGGACGGCCGCGGAGGTGCTCTCATCATGCGTCGTTTCATCCTTTTGCTCGTTGCCGCGCTCGTCGCATTCACGGTGCGGCCCGGCCTGGCTCAGTCCAGCATACATCAGCGTCTGACGAGCATAGGCGTGCAAATGATCTACACGATGGCGCAGCGTCATCCGATGCAGGCAACCGCTCTTGGGATTAAGGGACACGACGGCGATCTGGAATCGCCCACGCAAGCGATGCGCGATGAAGACATTCGCCTGCTGCGTTCCTGGAAGCGGCAAGTACGCGAAATAGCCCCGCCGAGCGCATCGCTCTCGCTCGTCGATCGGGACGACGCCAAGCTGCTTACGGCGCAGATCGATGGGCAGCTCAACTCGCTGCTCGTCTATCGCTTCGATCGGAAAGACTATTCGGCACCGGCGCAAGCCGTGGTCGGGGCGATCTTCACGCAGTTCCAACATCTTCCGATCGCCGGACGCAGCGGAGCCGGATCAGCCGACGTCACGAAAGCCTGGAACGACATCATACAGCGCCTCTCCAAAGACTCCGGCGTATATTCTTGCGGCGCAAACGCTCGTGACCAATCCGGGGCACTTGCAAGGCGTCATCGGCAACGAGCAACTCGCCGGCGTGTCCGGCTTCTTCAACGGCGCGTTGACGCAAGCCGCAACCTCGCAGCTGGCCCCTGCTGATCTTGCGCGATTCCGGAAAGCGCGCGACGCGACTCTTGCAACGATCGCGCAAACGCAGCGCTACATTAGCGCCCACGTCGGCTCTTGGCCGGAGAACTTCGCTATCGGGCAAGCGGCATACAATACCATGCTGCGCGAGGAACAGCTTTTGCCGTACGATGCACAGCAGGTAGAGGCGTTCGGTGCAACCGAGCTCGCGCACGGATGGGCTGAAGAAGCCTGGCTCACGGCACTCGAAAAGGAACGCGGAACGCCGTTCGGTCCGCAAACAGGCGGCGGCCTTGCACCGGGTGGTCCGGCGCTCATTCAATACTACCGCGAGCGCATCGCCGATCTGCGCAAGTATGTGAGCGACCATCAGATCGTCACCGTTCCGGATTGGCTGGGAACGATCGACGTTGTTGAAACGCCGACGTTTCTTCAACCCGTTTCACCCGGCGCCTCGATGAATCCGCCGCGTCTCTTTTCCGCCGACACAACCGGCTACTACTTCATCACGCCGCCCAAGTCGCTTCAAGATGCGGCCGCGCGGCTGGACATGAATGAGGATTTCGATCGCGATCGTATCTGGTCGACGGCAGCGCACGAGGCGATGCCCGGCCATTTCCTGCACTCTCGATTGCGAAGCGCAATCCCGATTTCATCAAACGTATTCAAGACAGCAGCGTTTTTGCAGAAGGCTGGGCGTTCTACGGCGAGGAGATGTTCGTGCGCCTTGGCTTGTATGGAGACGACCTCGACGGCCGTCTGTACGTCGCACGCTGGGAACGCGTTCGCGGAGCACGCGCCATCGTCGATCCCAAGCTCGCAACCGGGGAGTGGTCCTACCGGCGCGCCGCCGACTACTTCGCACAGCAAACGGGATTCACGAAGGATGCAGCGGATGCCGAGGTTGCGGGAATCGCACTGCAGCCGGGTTATGTTATCGCCTATACCGTCGGACGGCTGCAACTCGACGATCTGCAGGCGCAGTACATGTTGCGGATGGGATCGCGCGCTTCGATGCTCGACTTCAACGACCGGCTGCTCTCATATGGGACCACGCCGTTTGCGATTGTCGCGCCCGAGCTGCTTGCCGATCTGAACAAGACGGCATCGCAGGTCCGCAAGGCCGCAAACTGGTGACCTAACAGCAGTTACGGACGGACGTGCCTGGGCGGATGATCGGAGTGGAATCCCGGCACCGGCCGTTCGCCCTTGGAACTTCGGCGTACAACGGATTTTAACGTGATGATGCCGTTCTTGGGGACATACATGGCTTCGTCGAAGACACCGCCCATCGAGGGATCGGCGAGCGCGACGAGCGCGACCGGACGTCCGGATGCAAACGTGCTCGCCATATAATCGCCCACCATCGCGCCGTCTTGTGTTTGCGCAATCCAGCCTACGTTCATCGGACCTGCGAGCTGCTGCGGCGCGCCCCACGTCGCGCCGCCGTCGGACGAGGCAATGAAGTTCGCGAAGAGCTGACAATTCGGCGGCCGTGCAACTCGTATTCGCGTAGGAATAGTACGTCAGCCCGAGTTGGGCGGAGTTTCCGCTGGTTGAATCTTCAACGCCGATGCCCGGCAAGAAATGATCGACGCTGCTGCTAACAGCATCGATTGGAATCCGCGCCGGAGGGCTCCACGTGGTTCCGTCGCTCGAGGTACTCATCACGAGATCGTTCGACGCGCATCCCGCGCGAAAGCGGCAATCCTGCCAGACGGTATAGACGGTACCCGCTGCGTCGATCGCCGCGGAAATCAGCGGAAAACTGCGAAGGTTTGCGGCATCCTGATGGTCCGCGATTGCGGAGACGAGTACCGGGGTCGTCCACGTTGTGCCGCCGTTGCGTGAATTGAACGCAAGCACGTTCTGCTCGTTCAGATCGTCGATGGGTACGATGACCGTACCGCTAGGCTGCACCACCGGCTGGCCGCCCAGGCCGCCCGCGCTCGTGCCCGGACTCGCAGGCGGGCCCCACGTTTTGCCTCCGTCGCTCGAAACACTCATGAAGATCAGACCGTTTCCTTCGAAACTGTCCCATTCGACGTAACAATGGCCGTAAAACGGGCTGGCCGGATGATCGTCGCATGTTATCCAGCTCTTGTCGTTCGTCGTTTCGTTCGAGGCGGTCACATCGACCGGTGCGCTCCACGTCAATCCATCTTGAGAGCGTGACACCAGATCTCCCGGCACATCGTTGCCGCTAAAGAGAATCGGCAGCGAGGCGATCAGCCACGTCGCATGCGCGGCGTCGTATGCGACCGCCGGATCGCTCACGCTATCGAACGGTCCGGCCGGTAATGTGTAATGCGTTATTGCCGGCAGCGTTCCGGTCTGCCAGCTCAAGCCGGCGTTGAGCGAGGTCGCAAAACCAATGTCGGACGAGCCGAACGTAAAGAACCGTCCGGTCTGAAACGCCGCGACGATCGTTTGGCCCGATGACGCGGCGGATGGTTCGAGCTGCGTTGCGTGTTGGCTCGAGGAATTGGTGAATGGATCGGCGCTGATGCGCTGCACGTTAGCCAGCAGCGGAGGCGCCGCCGTAGGCGAGCTGCTCGGCGCAATAATGGGCGGCGCCCCGGCGTTCCCGCCGCTTCCGCTGCAGGCGCCCAGCACGATGACCGCGGCCAATACCGCACGCTTCACCGCCTTAGTATGACATGCCCGGCGCTCATTCTGCATGAAGTTCCGAGTTGCCGGAGGGCATTCCGTTCGGCCATCATTGGGAGGTCGGGAAACGGCTCTAGCGAGAGATCCGTTCTTCTAAGCGAACCGTTACGCTTTCGCCTTCGTCCTTGCCGATTTTCTTCCTGATGTCGGCTCTTACGGGCAGCTTGTGCGTGCCGTCGCCCAGTGCCATAAATGAACTGCGGAATGGGTGGCCGTCGATTGTGCCGCGGATTTTTACCAGTCCTCGGGTGCCGAAGTATTCAACCGAATCGGGCATGACGACGTACGTCCAGCCGCCTTTGGCCGGCGACTTCCGGAGCTTGGCGCGGAATTGTTTGTTCATCTATGCAGCCCACCGTGTCGAGTGATACTCACCGCGAGCGCGCGCGGCGAACCGGGGCTTCGGCGTCGAGAGCAGTCGTACGGCATCAGCCGATGGTTGACGCACGCTTTTCATCCCGCGACGGCGCACGTGCTCAAATTGCGCGCCTGCGATCAGGAACAGCACGAAAGCCGCTGGTAGGAACGAGAACCAGAGTGCGGCGACTTGTAACAAATACGGGTGCGAAGTTGTTGCGAACATCGTTGTGTTTCTCTTTGGTTGGAGGCGCCTGTCGTAGCGCCTCGGATTGACTCTACTATAACAAGTTAACTTTATAAAAGCAAGTCTGAGCCCAAAAAGAAAGCCTTCTTTACGCGATCTATTGAGACCGCGATGCGACGTGCAAAGTTTCGCGTCGCGAGCAGGCTCGCACGCCGCAACCAAGCGCTTGTATGGCTATGGCGCTCAGGAGACGAGCGGAGCGAAGAGTTCGCTCAGGTCCTCGGCGCGCAGATCGATGGTGCTCGCGCCGGCTGTTGTGAATAGCCTGTCGGCAAGATCGGCCTTGCGGGATTGAAGCTCGAGGATCTTCTCCTCGACCGTTCCGGCTGCGATCAATTTATAGACGAAGACCGGTTTGTCTTGGCCGATACGGTGCGCACGATCCGTGGCCTGTTGCTCGACGGCGGGGTTCCACCAGGGATCGTAGTGAATCACCGTGTCGGCGGCGGTCAGATTGAGGCCGGTTCCACCCGCGCGCAGACTGATCAGAAAAACCGGTACCTCGCCGGTTTGAAAGCGGCGCACGGGCGTCGCGCGATCGACGGTTGAGCCGACGAGTTCGACGTACGAAATGCCGGCGCGCTGCAATTCGAGTTTGATGAGATCGATCATGCTGGTGAATTGCGAGAAGACCAGCGTGCGCCGCCCCTCATCCGCAAAGCTGCACGAGCGTCTCGGTGAGCCATGCGAGCTTCGCGCTGGAGTGCACGTGCGCCGCGCTCTGAAGTTTCACCAGACGCGGATCGCAGCAGACCTGGCGCAGTTTGAGGAGTGCGTCGAGCACCGCTATCCGGCTGCGCGCCATACCGAGCCGCTCGATCTCGCGACGAACCTCTTCGTGTACCGCTAAGCGCACCGACTCGTAGAGATCGCGCTGGTCCTCGCCCAGCTCGACGCGTTCGACGATCTCGGTCTTGTCCGGCAACTGCAGCGCGACGTCGCCTTTCGTACGGCGCAGAATAAACGGACGTATGCGGCGCGCGAGCGCCTCGCGCCGTTCCTGTGAATCCTCTTTCTCTATCGGTGTTCGAAAAAGGCGCGCAAAACGCCGCTGGTCGTACAGCGCATGCGGCATCACGAAATCGAAGAGCGACCATAGCTCGCCCAGGTGGTTTTCCATCGGCGTGCCGGTAAGGCAGATTCGCTGAAGGGCGGACAATTTGCGCGCGGTTCGCGCAATCTTCGATTGTGGATTCTTGATCGCTTGCGCTTCGTCAAGAATAGCGATATGCCAATCTTGCTTCAAAAAGAACTCGTCGCGGGCGAGCAGAGCATACGTGGTGATCACGACGTCACTGTGAACGAGCTGCGGGTGCCGCAAATGCCGCTTTGCACCATGCAGCGTAAGCACGCGCAATGACGGGGCGAATCGTTCGATCTCCGCGAGCCAATTTGGGACCAGGCTCGTGGGCACCACGAGCAGGCACGGTTTCGATGCAGCATCCTGCGAGAACCGGTACTCTTTCTCGCGCAGAATGTGCGTGATGGCTTGAATGCTCTTACCCAGACCCATGTCGTCGGCCAGAATGCCGCCGCAGCCGAATTCGCGTAAGAATTGCAGCCAGTAGTAGCCTTCCTTCTGATAGCCGCGAAGCGCTGCTTGCAAGGTCTGCGGCACTGGAACCTGCGCGACGGCTTCGAACGCAGCAAGCCTCTGCGCAAATGAGCGAAGCGCAACGGCGCGCTCGCCCGCGGCGCGAACATCGTCAACGCCTCTTGGCGATCTCGAGCGCCGATAACCGGCTGAGCGTTAGTCGTCCGCGCGCGGTGAGATGCGGATCGTCATGGAGCTCCACGAGCGTTTGCAGGACGTTGCGAATGCGTTCGACCGGAAGAACGACCACGCGATCGCCCGCCGCGGCATATGCGAGGCCGCCTTGCGGGATGACCCCTCCTTGCATCCCGCGCAGCACGTCGACGATGAGCGGCAGCAGCGGTACGCGATGCCCGTCTATCTGCACGCCCATGTCCACGTCGAACCAATCGTGCGCGCGCGACTCTAAGCGCATATCCCAAATTGCGTGCGCCGAGCTCGCGTCAAGAACGAGATCGTTTACGCTTGAATCGACTTCAAAATTCCAGCCGTCGCGCCGGAGCACGGGTACGCTGCTATGTAAGAAACGGGCCCACGCGATCGGAGGCGCGCCGTCGCGCGGAAGACCTGCGGCCGTCAGCTGCTCGCGCGCGTTCGATTCACCCGTGATCTCCGCAACCACGGCGCGTTTGGACACCCGAACAGGCTGGCTGCCTTTGTGTTTGCCGTAATCGACGGTCTGATGCATGCGGGTCGTAATGCGCACGAGCCGCGGTTGATCGTTCACTCGCGCAGAAGATGCCCTCCGACGGACTTTCCTCCCTCCTAAAGCCAGGAATGCGGGCGCGCGCTTGTTGGGGTGGGAGTTTATGTTTTCTTCGCGTAGCTCGTCGCACCAAACCAATCAACGACGACGACGGGCTCACTGCCGACGACCCAAGCATCATGCCCTACCGGAAGTGATGTGACGTCGCCCGGCTCCGCGATGAACTCCGTACCGTCGTCCATGCGGATCGCAAGCCTGCCCGAGACATGATACTGAAAGTGCGGCGCCTGACAGACTGGCGGTTTTTGCCAGCGGCTTAACGTCGGTCGACCATCGCCATCCCGGTTGAAATATCAGCCGGCCGACTTCGGAACTGCCGATCGTTAGTATTTCGGCTCGGCCGTTAGGAAATTCGCGAACCTCGTCCGGCGTATTGAATGTTTTGTGTTCCGTTCTCTGCTCGAGGCCAAACATAAGCGCATCCTATTCTCACGGGGAACTGCGAGAAAAGAGATTGAAACATACCGTGTGTATTTGATATTCTACCTACTAGTAGGTAGAAAGTCAATTGTTTGAGAAAGCAGGACCCCTGAAAAAGAATCGCGAGCCTAGCGAGACGGCGCCCACCGCGGAGAAAATTCTCGATATCGCCCAGAATCTGGCGCAACGACGCGGATTCAATGGATTCAGCTATGCCGACATTTCGGAGAAGACTGCTTGTAAGCAAAGCGAGCCTCCACTACCACTTTTCTTCGAAGGCCGAGCTTGGACAGGCGCTCCTCGTTCGGTATCGCACCGCTTTTGAGAGCGCCCTGCGCGCGATTACGCAGGGAAGCCCGCACGCGAATGAGCAGCTGCGGCGCTACGCCAAACTGTACGGTGACGTTCTCGTCGATGACCGGATGTGTTTGTGCGGTATGTTTGCCGCAGAGTTCTCCACGCTTCCGGAAGCGATGCAGGGCGAGCTCAGGAAATTCTTCGATGTGAACGAGCGTTGGCTAACGACCGTACTCGATTCGGGCCGCAGAGCCGGCACGATCGGATTTCGAGAATCGCCCAAAGAGCGCGCTCGTCTGCTGCTGGGAGCATTGGAAGGAGCCATGCTCGTCGCGCGCACCTACGGAGACGCCAACCCGCTTTCGATCGATTGCGCGATCCATGCTTGCAGACCTAATCGATGAAGGCACGGCCTAGTAGCGTCGATATCGTTCGATCTACTGCCCGGAAAGGGACTCGAACCCCCACGGCCTTGCGGCCACTGATACCTGAAACCAGCGCGTCTACCAATTCCGCCATCCGGGCACGAACCGACCGACCCCGATTCGCGGCAATGACCCCTAGCCCTTTCCTGAAACCTAAATCACGGCCGCGGGGGTTTGTGGTGCCACCATGTCTGTATCCTTACGCCTGATAGCCGCCGAAACGGCTCTTCCGCCGCTCGACGCGTACTCCGAGGCGGTTACTCATGCCGCCGAAACGGTAAGCCCGTCGGTTGTCGCCATCGAGGTGCGCACGGGCCGCCGCGGCGGAAACGGCTCCGGCTTCATCTTCACGCCCGACGGTTTCGTGCTCACCAATAGCCACGTCGTGCGCGATGCCGAACGCATTATGGTCTCTCTGCTCGACGGGCGAGAGATGCCCGCGCACCTGGTCGGGGAAGACGAGCACACGGACCTAGCCGTCGTTCGCATCGACGCGCCGGAGCTCGTCCCGGCCCAGCTCGGGGACTCGGCGCGCCTGCGGCCCGGTCAACTGGTCGTCGCGGTCGGCAACCCCTACGGACTGCAATACACGGTGACCGCCGGTGTGGTGAGCGCACTGGGCCGCTCCTTGCGGGCGCAGTCCGGGCGGCTCATCGACAACGTCATTCAAACGGACGCGGCGCTCAACCCGGGAAATTCGGGCGGGCCGCTCGTGACCGCGGACGGCGCCGTCGTCGGCGTGAACACGGCCGTCTTCCCGGGACAGGGCATCTGTTTTGCGATCGCGGTAAATACGGCCAAGCATATCGGTGCCATTTTGATGCGCGACGGCCGCGTCAAACGCGGGTATCTGGGCGTTGCCGGGCAAGACATCGAGATCCCGCGCCGGCTGGTCCGCATGCACGAGCTGACGGATTCTCGCGGCATTCTCATCACGTCGGTCGAATCCGGCAGTCCGGCCGATACCGCGGGGGTTCGCGAAGGCGACGTTCTGGTTGCGTTCGAAGACGAACATGTGCGCGGCATTGACGACCTGCATCGACGACTCACGCTGATCGATCTGCGGCGCAGCTATCGTTTGACGATCGTTCGAAAGAGCGAACGGTTGCAGCCCCTGGTATTACCTATAGAAGCAGCATGATTCGACGCCTCGCACCGATCCTGGGTATCACGTTTATCGACATCCTCGGATTCAGCATGCTGATTCCGCTGTTGCCGTATTACGTGACGCATTTCGGTGCGTCTCCGGTCGTCGTCGGTGCGCTGTTCTCGGTATTCTCGTTTTGCCAGCTCGTGTCGGGCCCGCTTTGGGGTAACCTGTCGGATCGGATCGGCCGCAAAGGCGTGCTGATCGTCAGTCAGATCGGCGCCACGATAGGATGGGCGATGCTGGGTTGGGCTCCGAGCATCATTTGGGTTTTTACCGCGCGCATACTCGAGGGCGTTTCAGGCGGAAACATCGGCGTTACGCAAGCGTACGTGGCGGATCTGGTAGAGCCCAAAGATCGCGCGCGCGCCTTCGGATACATCGGGGCGACGTTCGCCTCCGCGTTCACGATTGGTCCGGCGATTGCCGGCACGCTCCAGCCCAAATACGGCTACGCGGTCCCGCTCTATCTCGCTGCGGCGCTTCAACTCGTTACGCTCATCGTCACGATCTTCGCACTTCCCGAGTCCCGCCACAAAGGGACGGAAGCCGCGGTAGGCCTGGGCGAGATCGTGCGCACGTTCCGCAACAGACAGCTTTCGCCGAAGCTGTGGCAAAAGCTCGCGCTCTCGCTCACGCTGTACGGCTGGTTCGGCGTCATGGCATTGTTCCTGGGGCACCAGCTGCATTTTACCTTTACGCAGACGTCGTACTTCTTTGCCGGATTCTCCGTCGTGAACGCCTTTGTAAACGCAATCGTTGTCGGGCGCGTGTCCGAGCGCTTCGGCGATCGCACGATGTCGACGCTGGGAATCGGCGCGCTGGTCATCGGATTCGGATGCGTTCCGATCGTGCATTCCGTTTGGACGCTTATCGCGGTCATGATTTTCTTCAGCGTCGGCATGGCCTTCGGCAACACGGGCCTTACCGCGCTCATCAGCTCTGCCGCCGACGGCCGCCGGCAAGGAACCGTGCTCAGCGTCACCTCATCGCTTGACGCGTTCGCGGGAATCGTCGCGCCGCCGGTATCAACGGAATTCCTGGGCGGCCTGGGCTCAGCGTGGGCCGGCGCGTGGTCGCTGGTATTCGCTATTATCGCGTTTGTCATGGGCATACAAAGCGGAAGACGCGATGCGCTGCGCACCGCGTCCTCCGAAGCCGTCGCCGCAGCAGACTAAGCGCTTTTCTTTTTGCGGCCGCCGCGCTCGGGTGCAGCGCGATGCGCCGCTCGTTTGGGTGCGGCACTGCGCTGTTTCTTGCTTTCTTCCAGACTCTGCTGCAAGACATCCATGAGATTGACCACCTTCGCACGCGCCGGCGCCTTTTTGGGGCGAGGTACTTCTTTGCCGGCGGCACGCGCCTCGATCATCGCCATCATCTCATCATGATAGCGATTGGTGAACTTGTCGGCTTCAAACTCATCGACGCTCATCGAATCGATGAGCATCTTGGCCATCTTCATCTCGGGTTCGGGCAGGCTGATATCGCCCGGAAAATCGAGATCGGATTGTTCGACGAGTTCATCCGCCCAATGCATGATCTCGAGCACCAGCGCGTCACCGCTCGGTTTGACCGCCGCGATCGTTTCCTTCGTCCGGATAACCACGCGCGCAATCGCAACCTTGCCTGCTTTTGCCAAGGCTTCGCGCAATAAGGCATATGCGTGGCGGCCCTGTTTGGTTGGTTCGAGATAGTATGGCTTGTCGAAATACATCGGATCGATCTTGTCGAGTTCGACAAACTCCAAGATGTCGACGCTTTGGGTCGCCTCAGGGTTAACTTTCTTGAAATCCTCGTCGGTGAGAATGACGTACTCGCCTTTCTCATATTCGTAACCCTTGACGATCTCGTCCCAGGGCACCGGTTTGTTGTCAACCGAGCAGATGCGCTCGTATTTTATACGCCCCTCGTCTTTGGCATGCAGCATATTGAACGAGAGGTCGTTCGTGCGCACCGCCGTGAAGAGTTTTACGGGGATCGTTACCAGCCCGAAATTAATCGACCCCGACCATATCGCGTGAGCCATGAGTGCCTATGTTTCTCCTTTCGAGCCTATCCGAGAGGCCCGCTGCGAACACATCGCGGAGCTTCAAGTATACCCTACCGCGCTAGATTGGCTAGGTAACCCAAGCGCGCTGCGCCTTGCGAATCGCGGGCTCCAGGCGCGCTTCCTTCCAGGCGCGTCCCGACCACAAGTCGCCTTCCGCCTCCAGCCGCTTGCGCGCGTTGGCAATGGTCCATTGGGCGACGGCGCGCTCGGGCGTCATCCGCTTCTTTTCCAGCGTCTCTATTTCGGACCAATCAAGCGGCATCGATACGGGCGCCGAATCGCGTGCGCGCACGACGTACGGCGGCACGACGGTCTTGCCTCGCCCGACCTGTACATAGTCCAAATACACGCTGGTCTTCGGCCGCTTCGAAACGGTGCGCTCCAGCGTCGTGAGCGCCGGCAGCAGGCCGCCGACGTGACGTGCCACAATTTCGGCAAACTGCCGCACCATATCGTAGTCGTATCCCGGCTTGAGCGGTATGACGACGTGCAGGCCCGAGCCGCCGGACGTTTTTACCAGCGCCGCAAGTCCGATTTCCGCCAGCACATCCCGAAACGCGAGCGCGACGGAGGCGAGCGTTTTCATCGTCGTCTGCTCGCATGTATCGAGATCGAACAGCGCATAGTCCGGCGTATCCGTCGTGGGCACGTGCGAGTACCACGTATGCAGCACGATCGACGCAAGGTTTGCGCACCATACCAGCGTGGCCTCGTCATTGCACAGCATGTATGCAACCTCGCGCGACCGTTCGTCGGCGGCCAATGAAACGGTGGGAATCCACTCCGGCTTGAAACGCGGCGCCTGCTTTTCGAAAAAGGACTGGTGATCGATGCCGTCCGGCCAGCGCTGCAGCGTGAGCGGCCGATCCGCAAGATGCGGAACAAGCCATTTGGCAACGCTTCGGTAGTACCCGATCAGATCGCCCTTCGTGTAGCCGTCACGCGGCCATAAGACCTTGTCCAAATTCGAGAGCGTCATGCTGCGGCCGCCGACCTTGATCTCATGTTTCGTCGATGCCACTATGCGACCTCGTCCGTATCGAGCGGCCGTTCGCGTACGCAGCTCTTTCGGATCCTTATCGAGTCGCAACCCTAAGAATGCGGGCTGCCGCATGTAACCCTCGCGCGTCCATTCGGTGAAACGAATTTGCGCGACCATCTTTGGTTCGACCCAATGCGCACGGGTATTCGCTTCGACCTCGTTCACGAACGGCGAGGTTTTGCGTTCGATGCTCTTGAGATCTTTGGTGAGTTGCACGAGCATTTTCGTATTGAATCCGGTTCCCGCGTGTCCCACGTAGTGCAGCTTGTCCGCCCTGATACAATCCGAGCAGCAGCGATCCGAAACCGGTGCGGCTTCCGCGCGGTTCGGTGAACCCGCCGATGACGCATTCCTGCTCGAGCTGCGCTTTAATTTTGACCCAGTCGCGCGTGCGGCGCTCTATATAGAGGGAATCGCGACGTTTGCCGATGATGCCCTCCAAATGTTTGCGCTGCGCTTGTCCGAACAACGCGCAGCCCTTCCCGACGACGTGTTTGGAATACATCACCACGTCCGCATCGGCGATCGAACGCTCTAAAATAGCCTTACGATCTTCGAGCGGCGTCTTGCGCAGATCGCGACCGTCCGCGTAGAGAATATCGAAAGCTGCAAACGTGAGATCCGCCGTCTTTTTTGATTTGCCTTTTGAGCGCAGACTCGTGAGTGATTCCTGCAGCCGCTGAAACGACGAGCGGCCCTCTGAGTCCAGGCTGACGATCTCGCCGTCCACGACCACCGGCAACGTCGTCCAAGCGCTTTGCAGCGCCTCCATCTGCGGAAATTTCTGTAGAAAATCCAGTCCGTTGCGCGAGACGAGTTCCATTTTTCCATTCTCGTGTACGGTGCACAGCGCTCGATATCCGTCCCATTTTATCTCGAAGAGCCAATCGTCATCGTCGAACGGCTCGTCCACGAGCGTGGCGAGCATCGGCGTTTTTATAACCGGAACCTTATCCCGCTTAGCGCGGCCTACGGCTTTTTTTTCTGCAGGTCTTTTGCGCACGATGCGGACTTTTTTTTGCTCGAAATCCAATGCGGCGCATTCGGATCCTTTGCATAGGATTCAACGGTGCGCCCGGTCTTCACGGATGCATTGTCCTTCTCGACGCTGTATTTCGGATCGACGTACTCATCGTGATCCTTGATGAGCAGCCAGGGATCGCCGCTCTCACCGCTTCGGCCTTTGATCCGAACGAGCGTGAACTCGCCGTGCATCTTTTTGCCGTGCATGATGAACTTGATTTTCCCGTTGCCGATCTCGTGAGCGGGATCGTCGCCTTCGGCCAGTTCGTAGGTGCCCTCGTCCCACACGATCACCTCGCCGGCGCCGTAGTTGCCCTTCGGGATGACTCCCTCGAACGTGCGATAGTCCATCGGATGATCCTCGACGTGCATCGCCAGCCGCCGCTCCTTCGGATCGAGCGAAGGGCCTTTGGGAATCGCCCACGACTTCAGGACGCCGTCGGCTTCCAGACGGAAATCGTAATGCAATCGCGTGGCGCGGTGCTTCTGAATGACAAAGCGCAACCGCGCGCCGCTCTTTGTACGGGCGCCGCGCGGTTCGGGCGTCTCTTTAAAATCGCGCTTCTTGTGGTAGCGCTGGAGCGAGCCGGCTTCTTTCGTTGCCCGGCTCGCTCCGCTCTTACGTGTCGGCATTCTGCGGTTAGTATACCGCGTGATTTTCTATAAGCGCGCCCCTCGGCCGGTCAGCAGGTTGACGATAAGTAGAATTACCGCAATGACGATCACGATGTGAATGATCGCACCCACATGCCAGAGCGTAAAGCCGAGCAGCCAAATAATGAACAGAATAACGATGATCGCCCAAAGGAGACCAGCCATGCCTTAGTATCCTCCGCCCCCGCTTGTTTGCGAGGAAGTACTGCTGGAATTCGTCGTGCTCGTGGTACTGCCGTTCCTTGCAGTCCACGGGTGCCAGACGAACATTGCAATCAAAATAGCAACTAAAACGACGATCACGATGCCCAGCGCTGCCGCGCCTCCACCTGAATCACGTTCCTGTATGACAACCGGACCGTCAGCCATTGTTCCTTCTTACTCCTTTTCGAAGAGGTGCCGCCGTTATACCCACAGACGGCAAGCGTCCACACATGCACAGCGAAAGAGCTCGCCATGTGGGGGGCGCTGGGCCTGGTTCTCGCACTGTTTACTGCGCAGTTCGCATGGCGGCGCAGTTTGCGCGAAACCGTCAATTTCTACGCTTCCGACGTGTACGGGATGAGCCGCTCGACGCACCGGCGCTATGCGCTCGCGAGCCTGACTTTTTGCTTGCGCGTTCGGCGCGGCCGTCTTGTGGCCGCCGCTACCGACAGTGCCGTTGCTTGCTGTCTACGTCCTCGTCGTCATATTTTACTTCTCGTCGTTCGCTCGCGGTTTCTCCGATGAAGAGCGGTGATACCGCCTGCCCTCGCTAAGGTACACATCATGACCGCGCATCAGGATCCCCAGACGCAGTTTCACTTCTCACCCCGGCCGAATCGTGCAAACGAGATTCGGTGGAGCGATTGGAGCGTGTCCGCATTCGAACGGGCACAGCAGGAAGACAAGCCGATTCTGCTGGCGATCTCCGCGGTCTGGTGCCACTGGTGTCACGTCATGGACGAGACGTCATACTCGCAGCCGGCGATTATCGATCTGATCAACGAACGATACGTGCCGGTCCGCGTCGATAACGACCAGCGGCCCGATATCAACGCCCGGTACAATCAGGGCGGGTGGCCCACGACGGCATTCCTCTCGCCTGACGGCGCACTGCTCGCCGGCGCGACCTATCTGCCGCCGGAACAGATGCAGGCCGCCCTCGACCGCGTCGCGACGTTCTACAAAGAGCATCGCGCCGAGATCGAAGCGCGCTCGCTCGAGATTCGATCTCGCAAGCAGGCATATGAAATCGCGGATACCGGCTCGCTCTCGGAGGAAATGATTCAACGCGTGCTGCGGGACGTCGAGGAAAGCTACGACCCGAGTACGGAGGATTCGGAGAAGCTCCGAAGTTTCCGATGGTCGACGTTCTTGAAATGCTGCTGAACGAATATCGCGCGAGCGGCGAGCAACGGTACTATGATATGCTCGCGCATACGCTGCTCGGGATGGCCGGCAGCGGCATGTACGATCACGCCGAAGGCGGCTTCTTCCGTTATTCGACCACACGCGACTGGTCGGTTCCGCATTTTGAGAAGATGACGGAAGATCACGCCGGACTGCTGCGCGTTCTCTCCGGCCTTGCGCACTATACCCGCAACGAGCGCTTTCGTGGAATACTGACCTCGGCCCTCACGTACGTTCGAAGCGTGCTGCGCGATCCGCACTCTTCATTTTTTGCCGGCAGCCAGGATGCGGATGAGGAGTATTACGCCTTGCCGCTCGAAGAACGCCGGCAACGTCAAGCACCGTACGTCGATCGAACGTCATATTCGAACTGGACCGCTGCAATGGCCGGGACGTTTCTCCTTGCCGCTGCCGCCCTTGATGATGACGAGCTTGCCGCTCAAGGAGAAATGACGCTGGACGCGCTGCACGACCGCATGCGCGATACGGACGGCCTGCTCTTTCACTTCATCGCGCCCGGCGGATCCCCGAACGTGCGCGGACTGCTCACGGATCAAGCCGCCTACCTGCGTGCGCTTCTCGATGCGCACGAGTACGGCGGAAAACCGCGCTTCCTGCACCGCGCTCGTGAGCTGGCGGCGGCTATCGAGGAACACTTGGGCGCCCCGGACGGCGGGTTCTACGATCATGCGGCCGCGCGAACAAGGCCTTGGAAACCTGACGATTCGCGATCGGCCGCTCCCCGATAATTCGCTTCTGGCAGAGTGCTACGTGCGCTTGTCCGTACTTGACGATGAGCCGCGTTACCGCGACTGCGCGCAGCGCACGCTGCTGCTTTACGCGCGCACGTACGAGCGCGCCGGCCTCTTTGGCGCGGCGTATGCTCGTGCTTTGCGGCGATACCTGAGCGCATCCGCTTGCGTATTGCTTGTCGGCACCGAGCGTGAGACCGCCGATCTGCGAGAAGCCGCACACAATCTGCCGGAGGCGATGCTTTGCGTCGGGACGATCGATCCGGATGATATCCGCAGCTTGAAGCGGCGCGGCTTCGACCCTGCGCTGCATCCGGCCGCATACGTTTGCCGCGAAGGAACGTGCGCCGCGCCCGCTCGTACCGCAGACGACCTGCGCGGAGCATACGAAGCACTCACGCGCTGAATAAGGCCGGCGTTCTTAGTTCGCTTGACGAACAAACATGTTCCAGTACCACACGCCGTACAGGTTTGCAGCACAAGAGTATACGATGAGCGCTTTGCTCCACGCGGGTAGGCGCTCGCGCGCCGCCAGCAGCATCAGTACGTATAAAAATGGAATAAAATCAAGCGCATGACGCATTCCGTACTGTGCGAAACCATTTACGTAATACAGAAAATTCGGTATGGCCGTCAAAATGGCCAGCACCCATAACAGCGGCCACGACGGTGAGCGGGCGCCGCGCCCACAGCGCGAAGATGAGCGCCGGGCTCGTCCAGGTGAGCGCAACGCCGGAGAACGTGGGACGGATCCACGGAAACGCGTTCGCGAATTGCGGAAGTTGAATGAAAGAACGACGAGAATTCGTATCCGAAATACTGCAGGCGGAACGGTGATCCCGATGGGAGACCGGCCTGGTCCTGGTGATACCATGTCGTGTATCCGATGTCGGTGAGCGTTCCCCACCGAGCTTTGTTGTACAACACCCATAACGCGGCGGCGGCCGCAACGACCGCGCCGAAGCCGGCCCAGGAGATCGCCTTGCGATCCGGATCGCGTGCGATGAGTGCGGCATACACCGGTAACGCAAGGATCAGGGTAAAGCGCGATTCTGCTGCGCAGATCGCCCAAACCGCGATGAGCCAAGCGCGGCGGCGTCCAAAGAGTTCGACCAGTGCAAGCATCGTGAAGCAGACGGCGCTCACGTGAGCGATGAACCAGACATCGCCCAGCATCGCGCACCACAGCAAATCGGTACCTGCGAGCAAGAACGCGCACAACCAGATGTTTGCAGCGGACGGCAGCTCGAAGCGCTCGCCGAGCTTCCAGGCCGCACCGACGGCAATCGCGGCAAGCAGCGCCGCAAGAAGCGTTTGGTTTACGCTGGTCCCCGCAAGAGCAGTCCACGGAATAAGGAAGACCGCCGGAAGCGGCCCCTCGATGACGTAGTGCTGTCCGCGATAGGCTAAGGCATCGATGTATGCGCCCGGCCAGGTAATCCAGGCATGGCCGTGCACGAACGCGTCCGCGAGCAAGACGTAGTTGTTGTATGGAGTGGATCGAAAATGCGAGACGACGAGGGTAACGATAAGGGCGGCAAGAGCGGCGATCGCACTATGTGGTAGAGATCCGGAGAACCGCTTATTTTGACGGCCCGAAATCCGGTCACGTCCCCGTATAGCGTCCCCACTACGTACACCGGACGCGTTCGCGTCCACCCCGGGACGCGCGATGCGTCCTGCGCTAACCATGCGGACTCCACGATTCGGTCGTCCAGCCGGTGTTCAACGTATGCGCCGTACGCGAGCGGCGTGGCAAAGAGCCACGGCGAAATAAGCACCGCATCTCGCGGCGTCTTCTTGATTACCGTGTCGATTACCGCCTGCGCCCCGGAGTCGTGCCGCTGCTCGAACGTATGCCGGTTTACAACGATCAGGCTTAGGCCGGCCGCGAAGATGAGGAGCAGTGCGGGACGGCGCAGTTCGGGCAACGCGTGCACGACCCGCGCTGCGCCGTACCCGGCAAGGACCGCTGCAATTGCATACCCGATCAGGTAGTAGCGTTGTGCATCAGCTTCGATCGTGTACGTGAGCCCGAATGCCGTCGGTACGGCAAATGCGGCAGCCAGGGCGAGAGCGAGTATCGGGTCGCGACGCGCCAGCGCGTACAACCCGCCGGCGGCGAGCAGCAGACCGATCGGCGAAAGCTCGGTGAGCAGCGTTACGAGGTAATCCGGTGTGCGCTGTGCATAGGGCTGCACGGTGAGCATGCCGCGCACGGTGCTGCCCGCCACATCGAACTCCGTACCGCCGACCTCCTTGAGAAAACCGCTCCATGACGAAGGATGATTGTTATCCCAAAATGCTTGACCGGGCGGAATGCCCAGTGCGCGGGTGGGATCCAAGCGCGCCGTCGTCACGACGGCACTTCTTGCCGGAAGATATGCATACCAGGCGATTCCGAACAAGAGCGCGGCAACGGCGGCCGCAGCGATACGCGCTTGCAGGTCGCGAACGCTCGCGGCGATCAGCACGATCATTGCGGGCAGTAATAATCCGTCGATCGGATGGGTGGCGATCCCCAGCCCCCAAGCAAGGCCGGAAACGATGAGCGCCCGCGGATCTTTCTTGCGATACCATCGAATCATTGCACAAACGGCCGCAATCGCGAAGAACGCGGCGAGTGCGTGCACCTCGGCACGCGTACCTCGTGTCCACGCGACGCTTCCGAAAGCAAACGTCCACGCAGCGGCCGTCGCGATCCACGGATCGCCGTCCATTTCGATAACGATACGCGACACGAGCCACGCCGTGCCGCTCATTGCCAGCGCACTGAACAACGTAATGCGCCACGCAACCGAACCTATGGCAAACACGTGCGCAAAAATTCCGGCAAGAATGGTAAATGCGGGAAAACCCGTGGCGTGCATGATACCGAAGATCCAGGGGACGACTTGCGCCTCGCCGGTATCCCAGAAGCCGACTGCGCCGCTCAGTGAGGCAGCATACACACCCAGCGGTACGGCCCATGCAAGCCATCCCGCAAGCCGGGCAAAGCCGCGCGATCCTAGTACGACGGAACGACCGGCGTCGGAAGCGGACGCGGCGACTGGAATGTCGATGTCGGCAAACTCGCTGGAAATTGATAGTTGCTAAACGTGATGCGTTCGCGGGCCGGCTTGCCTTTGATGTACGCCTCGACGCTTGCCGAGGCCGGCACCCAGTACTTCCCCGCTTTAACGAATGCCACCGAACCGCTACCCTTTAGAGCGGCCGATACGGCATGAAAACGGATGAGAACCGGAAGAAACGTGCGCCCGTCGATCGTGATGGTATCGACGACGAAGCCGCCTCCGGCACTGAGCGGAACGGCGCGATACATGTACTGAACTGCGTTCGCCGTACCAACCGGGCGAACGAAAAGGAACGCATATTGCGTCATGCGCGGAGCCAGATTATCCAGCGTGTATCTGTTGCGGTAACGCGCGATCCGAATGCTGCTTTTCTGCCGGACGCCGTCGACCATCAGGGTTTCATCGCGCACGAGATCGCCGCTGCGATACACCCGGTGCGCTTGCTCGATATTGCGTGGACCGGCCTGCGAGACCGTATACGAGAAAATAAGGACCTTGGGGCCTTCTTCGCGGAGCAGACGCGCCGCGTACCGATCCAAAACCGCCTGCGAGTCGATCGCCCTGCTCGCGGCCGGAGAAACCGCATTCGAAAAGCAGGCCAGGACGAGGGCACTTACGGCGGCCAGTCGCCTCACGTGCCCAAAACCGCTTCGCGGATCGCACGAACCGCCTCGGGCGCGCCCTGCGGTTTCTTTCCGCCGCCTTGCGCCTGCGCGGGTTGTCCGCCGCCGCGCCCATCGACGAGCGGCGCTGCGAGCTTGACCAGGTTACCGGCGTGGACACCGGCTTTGACCATGTCCTCACTGGCACTGACGAGCAGGTTTACGCTACCGTCGTCCACGCCCGCGAGCGCAATGACGCCGCTGCGCAGACGCTGCCTGATCGCGCTGCTCAAATGCCGCAGCGATTCCGCGCTTGCCTCGTGCACGACCGCACCGACGAACGTCTTCTCGCCGGTACGCTCAGCGGAATCAACGTAACTCTGCGCGTCCGCCGCTGCAAGACGTGCCTTGAACTCACCGAGCTCGTTCTGCAGATCCTTGACGTCCCGCTGCAGCTTCGAGATGCGATCCCCAAGTTCGTCGGGCGCAGTTGCAAGCGACGAAGCGAGATCCGAGACGAGTTCCTGCTGGCGCTGCGTGTACTCCTCGGCCGCGCGCGAAACGCAAGACTCGATTCGACGAACTCCCGAGCCGATTGAAAACTCGCTCAATATTACGAAGAGTCCAAGTTCGCCGGTCGAGTGCGAGTGCGTGCCGCCGCAAAACTCCACCGAGGGACCGGCGGTGACGACGCGAACGCGATCCCCGTACTTTTCGCCGAACATCATGATCGCTCCGGACGCCTTGGCCTCTTCGATCGGCAGAACGCGCGTTTCGAGCGGCGTATCATCCCGGATCATCTCGTTTACGCGCCGCGCGATCTCGCGTTTTTGTTCCGCCGTGAGCGCACCTAGGGAGGAGCGGAAGTCGAAACGCATACGATCGATGCCCACCCATGAGCCGGCTTGCGCCGTATCCTCGCCGAGCACGTCTTTGAGCGCGCGCTGCAGCAAATGCGCCGACGTGTGGTGACGGCGGATCTCGCGGCGCCAGTCCGCAGAGACCTGCGTACGCAGCACGTCGCCCACCCGCAGCGTACCGCATACGACCGTACCGTGATGAACGATTGCCTCACCTTGCATCTGCGTGTCACGCACGTCGAATTGACTCTGCACAGCTTGTTCTGCGTCCGTTCGAACGATCAGCACGCCGCGATCGCCTATCTGGCCGCCTTTCTCCGCGTAGAACGAGGTGCGATCGAGGATAATCTGCGCGTCTTCGCCCTCGTGAGCATCCTGCACGAGCTGGTTGTCCTTGAGGATCGCCACGATTGTGGCATCCGCTTCAAGGCCCTCGTATCCCAGGAATTCGCTTTTGGTCGCGGGCAGCTCGGCGAGGGTGACGATCGAGCGCTTTGCCGCAGCGTCACGACGCGCTCGATCGCGCTGCTGCTTCATTGCCTGCTCGAATCCGGCATGATCGATCGCAACGCCGCGTTCGCCGGCGATCTCGCGCGTGAGTTCGACCGGAAAACCGTACGTGTCGTGCAGCACGAACACGTCCTGCCCGCTTAGCATGCCGCCTTTATCGACCTGCGCCAAATGTTCGTCGAGCATGTTCATGCCGCGCTCGAGCGTTCGATCGAAGGTCTGTTCCTCCGTACGAAGTGCGCTCTGAATACGCGAGATGTTCGAGCGAAGTTCGGGATATCCGGACTCGAGCGATTTCACGACGGCGGGCACAAGTTCGGTGAGAAATCCATTCGGGTAGTCGAGCAGACGTCCGTTGCGAATCGCCCGCCGGATCAGGAATCGCAGGACGTATCCACGGTCGGTGTTACTCGGATAAACGCCGTCGTTGATGAGAAACGTGACGGCACGCACGTGGTCGGCGATGATATTGCGCCGTTCGAGCTGATCCTTGGCGCCGAGCGTGGTTTGTCCGACCGGCGGCTGCGCATCGATGAGATCGGTGAAGAGATCCGTTTCGTACATCGACGCTTTGCCGTTGACTACGGCGAGTATGCGGTCGAATCCCAAACCGGTATCGATCTGTTTGCGCGGCAGCTCCACGAGTTTGCCGTCGGCGCCGCGGTTGTATTGTTGGAAGACGACGTTCCCGAGCTCGACGAAGCGATTGCCTTTGTTGGGCCCGTCATCGTCCGGGCCGAGTGCATTCTCCGCGCCCGTATCATAGAAAATCTCGCTGCAAGGTCCACAGGGCCCGGTCGGTCCCATCGTCCAAAAATTATCTTCATCGAACCGTGTGATACGATCGGCCGGAACGCCGATTTCGGTGCGCCAAATCGCTTCCGCCTCGTCGTCCGAGGTATGAATCGTAACCGCCAACCGCGCCGGGTCGATCTTGAGCCGTTCGGTAAAGAACTCCCATGCATAGCGGATCGCTTCACGTTTGTAGTAGCCGCCGAAACTGAAATTTCCGAGCATTTCCAGGAGCGTTCCGTGCCGGCCGGTACGGCCGACGTTTTCGATGTCGCTCTTGGCGCCCGCAACGCGCAAGCAGCGCTGCACCGTGACCACGTTTTGGGCCGGCGGCGGCTCATCGCCCAAGAAAGCCGGCACGAATTGCTCCATACCCGCAATGGTAAAGAGCGTGGTCGACATGGCGTCCGGGATAAGGCTCGCGGACGGGACGTGTTTATGGCCCCGTGAAGTAAAAAACTCGACGAAGGCTGAGCGCAGTTCTTGGCTTCTCATGGGATGTGGTTGTTACTTGGCCTTACGGCGCGCGGCACCTACTCCTGCAGGACGTGGCGCAGCTTCTCGAGGGCCTTTTGCTGAAGCCGCGAGACGTGCATTTGCGAGACGTTCAGGCGTTTGGCAATCTCCGTCTGCGAGACGCTCTCGTAAAAGCGCAGGTACAGTATCACGCGCTCTCGCCCGGTGAGCACCTCGAACGCTCGCTCCAGATTTGCCTTGTCTTCCAGCAGCGCCAAGCCCGCGTCCGTTTGACCGATGTAGTCCTGCAGCGTCTGAGACTTCTTGTCTCCCTCACCGGAAAGTTCGGTATCGAGCGAGAGCAAGTTGTAGGCTTGTCCCAGTTCCTGCGCTTCGAGGATGTCCTCTTCGGATGCATTCAGATGCTCGGCCAGCTCGGCGACGGTCGGGCTGCGCCCCACTTTTACGGACAACTTTTCGATGGCCCGGTTAACGGCCAAGTTGAGCTCCTGCAGGCGGCGTGGAACTTTGACGGCCCAACCCTTGTCTCGAAAATACCGCTTGATCTCACCAACGATCGTCGGCGTGGCGTACGTCGTGAACTCAACGCCGCGATCGAGATCGAAGCGATCGATTGCCTTGAGAAGACCGACCGTTCCCACCTGGATGAGATCGTCCAAAGACTCTCCGCGATTGGCAAACTTCACGGCAAGATAGCGCACAAGGTTCAGGTGGGCGACGACCAGTTCGCTGCGCAAGCGCTCGTAGTCCGGGTCCCCTGGGCGTTTCTTCGAGTCCGCAAAGCGCGCGAACGCTTCGCGGGTTTTCTGTCGATCCCAGCGCTCGTCTTCCGCGTGTTGATGCACTAGTTCGTTACTTTTTTGGTCATCACGAGATTCGTGCCGCGTTCGGGGTGTACGTCGTATTCGACCGTATCCATAAGCGAACGAATCAGAAAGACGCCTAGGCCGCCGACGCGAGGTTCGTCGACACGGCGCGACTGAATTGTCTCGGGGCGCGTACCGTGCCCATAATCCCGCACGCGCACCGTGAGCGCATCGGGTTCGGTTTCACACATGATCTCGATCTGATCGCTGCCGTGCGCATGTTGAATGCAGTTCGTGCATGCTTCGGCGACGGCGAGTTTCACATCTTCAATGTCTTCGATCGAAAAGTTTAAACGGTTCGCCACCGCGGCTACGGCTAGGCGCGCGACCGCGACCCATTCGGCTTTGCTCGGGATACGAAGCTCCACGATGCCGAGCGAGCGATCGTGGTGGGCGACGGGCTGGTTCACACTAATGCTTTCATCGCGGCATCTTCATCGTCGAAGATGCCAAATATTTTGACAAGACCCGTGATGTCAAAGATCTTTTTGATCTGCGGGTTGGTGCAGACAAGGTTGACGGTGCCGCCGTGCTCCCGCACCCGTTTGAGACCGCCGATGAGCACGCCCAAGCCGGTTGAGTCGATATATCGCACCTTTTCCAAGTTGATTACCAGATTGTAATGGCCTTTGTCGATGAGATCCCCGATGGCATCCTTGACCTTCGGAGACGTGTACACGTCGATTTCACCGTTTAAATCAACGACGTACGTATCGCCTTGTGCCTCACGAACGTTCACTTTAATATCCACACTTGCTCCCTACGAGTCCGAAAATTGAGATGTCGATGGTGACTGGCGCGACAGGTCGTCGCGCACTTGCTCCGCAGTCGTTTGTCCTTCGTCGACTGCAGCGTTGATGTTGGTCCGCGCATTATCCACGACGGTCTTTCCGCGCGCGTATAAATCAGCGGCATTGGACTGAAGCGACGTTGCGGCATCCGTGACCTTGCCGCGCAGATCGCCGGTCGCGTCCATTGCGAAGTTGCTTGCCTCACGCGCTCTGCCCACGATTGCATCCCGCGCTTCCTCCTGCGTTATCAGGTAGGCGAGAACACCTCCCGCGACGGCGCCGAAGATGAATCCGGCAAAGAAACCGCCGCCTCCGCTCTTACCGCCGGCGTCTTGCTCGCTCTTGGAATCGTTCATGCATTTTCTCCAGTCTCTTTATCACCGGTCACTAGACGGCGCAGGCCCGCGCTGATTCCCCCGATCGTCGCGCCCACGTTGACCACAGCCGGTGAAAGCGCGCTGCGCGTGAGGGTCGCCAGGCTCGAGAGCGCGCCCGCAACCTGCTCGAGGGAACCGATGACAACGGACAGGCGCGCGATCGTGCGATCCGCGGTGTCGGCAATGCCTCCGACGTGGACGAGCGTTTCACTTACGGGTTTGCCGAGCGCGGCGACTTGTTCGTCGACACCGTCCAGAGTCCGTTCCAGGCGTCGCAGCGTGCGCGCCAGAGCGGTCATCGAGAGAAAAATTCCCAAGCCCGCAATAAAGACCCCGACGCCTACTCCGACATCGAGAAAGGCAGACCAATATTCAAAGCCTGTGCTCAAGCCCCTACCTCCGTCGGAAACAACTGCCCGCACGTGAACCAACTATTCCCCGATTTGGTTGAAAGGCATCACGCGGGGACTTCAGAGATCGAGCGCAAGTCCTCGATTGCTCGCTGTAGTACCTGCGCGGCGCGATCGATCTGTGCCTGCGTGGTTGACCGCCCCAGTGAAAATCGGATCACGCCGCTCATCCAGGTCTGCGGCAATCCGAGCGCAGCAACGACGTGGCTCGGCTCGATGGCACCTGACGCGCAAGCGCTCCCAGCCGAAACGGAGATCCCGTCGAGGTCGAGGCGCATCAGCAACTGCTCCGAGGTCACGCCGAGAAAACTCAGATTTGAGATGTGTGGAGCGCGCGGCGCCCCTGCGCCGTTCACGCGAGTGCCGGAAATGCGCGCGCCCACCTGCCGCTCGAAACGATCGCGAAGCGTGCGCACGCGCGTGCCGGCTTCCTCCTGCTCGGCGGCGGCAAGTTCGAGGGCCCGGGCCATTCCCAGGATTCCGGCCACATTCTCGGTCCCGGCGCGCTTGGAAAATTCCTGACTCCCGCCGTGGATAATGGGTGCGATAGACGTACCCTCGCGCACATACAAGGCTCCTACGCCTTTTGGACCGTAGAACTTGTGCGCGGCAAGAGAGAGCATATCCACCCCAAGCGTGTTCACCTCGAGCGGCAAATATGCGGCGGCCTGCACGGCATCGGTGTGAAAGGCAGCACCGTGGGCGTGAGCGGCACGCGCAAGTTCATCGATCGGTTGCACGGTTCCAATCTCATTGTTGACGTACATCACCGAAGCCAGAAGCGTATCGGGCCGCAGTGCAGCTTCGAACCTTGACGAATCGAGGCGCCCGTCCGCATCGACCGGCAGCAGCGTGACCTCGAAGCCCTCTTCTTGCAAGGCGGCGAGCGCATGCAGGATCGCATGGTGCTCGACGACGGTGGAAACGAGATGCCGCCCGCGCTCGCGATGGGCGCGCGCAAACCCGATGATCGCCAGGTTATCGGCTTCCGAACCCCCGGCGGTGAAAATCAACTCTTTGGCCTTGACACCAAGCGTCTGCGCCAGGCGCGCTCTCGCGTTATCGAGAGCGGCGCGAGCCGCGCGCCCTTCGCTATGAACCGAACTGGCGTTGTACCCGGTCTGCGAATAGCCCTCGAGCATCGCTTCCAAGACTTCGGGCCGCACGGGCGTGGTAGCGGCGTGATCCAAATAGATTCGCGTCACAGCACATTCTCAGATAGGACCCGTAGTATTTGGTTGTGCGAAGTCTCCATTGCACACTCCGAGAAGTAGCAACGGGAAGGCGGTCCGGGTAACACCGGGCCGCTCTTTTTTTATTATGGCGCCCAGCGTGCCGGCTGCGCATGGTTCACGTTGCATCGTGACGACTTCGATTATGAAGAAGACGGCGGATCGGCGGATCTTTTGCGGTTCGTTGCGCTGCCTGACCCAACTCAGCAGACGATGCTCCTCGCCTTGCGTGCCGGGTTCATAATAGGCGCGATCGCGCAAGATTCTCCGGAAGATATGCCTGCAGCCGCTTCGAGGGCGGCAAGTCGCCGCTATGTTTGTGATATTCGTTACTTTCATGCGCGTACTCATAGCCGCGGCCATATCCTAACTCTTTCATGAGTCCGGTCGGCGCATTGCGCAGGTGGAGCGGCACGGGATCGTTGCGGGTCTCTTCGACATCGTGCATCGCAGCACTATACGTGCGGCCCACGCTGTTGCTTTTGGGTGCGGTAGCCAAATAGAGCGTACCGTGTGCAAGAGCAAAGAAGCCTTCGGGCATGCCGACAAAGTGCACGGCCTGTTGTACGGCTACGGCAATCGGAAGCGCGCGTGAATCCGCAAGCCCCACATCCTCGGACGCCAGGATGACCAGGCGTCGCGCAATGAAAAGCGGATCCTCGCCGCCGTCGATCATCCGCGCAAGCCAATACATTGCCGCATCGGGATCGCTGCCCCGAATGCTCTTTATGTATGCGCTGATAATGTCGTAGTGCAGATCGCCGCCTTTGTCGTAGGCGACCGCGCGGCGCTGCATCGCATCCGCGATCACGTTTGCGGAGATCGTATGCACTCCCGACTCGTCCGCAGGGGTAGCCGTCGCAGCAAACTCGAGGGTCCCCAGCGCGCTTCTTGCATCGCCGTTCGACAATGTAATCAGAGCAGAGCGGGCAGCGGGCTCCAGATGAACCTTCATCTGACCCAGGCCCCGCTCGCGGTCGTCAAGCGCGCGATCGATGAGTATACCGACGTCTTCGTCGCTCAGCGACTTGAGCATGAACACGCGAGAGCGAGACAAGAGCGCAGAGATAACTTCGAACGAAGGGTTCTCCGTCGTCGCGCCGATGAGCGTGACCGTTCCGTTCTCGACGTACGGCAGCACCGCGTCTTGCTGCGCTTTGTTGAAGCGATGAATTTCGTCGATAAAAAGAACCGGCGTCGGTAAACCGAGCGACCGGCGATGCTGGGCATCTGCGACGACTCTGCGTAGGTCCGCAACGCCCGCGCTGACCGCCGAGAGTGCGCTGAAGTGCGCTCCGGTCATGCGCGCAATGATCTCGGCAAGGGTCGTTTTGCCGGTGCCGGGCGGGCCCCACAGGATCATCGAGGGCACGTGATCGCTTTCGATGGCGCGACGAAGCGCGTGACCGGGGCCCACGATATGCTCCTGGCCGACGAATTCGTCCAGCGTGCGCGGGCGCATGCGCGCGGCCAGCGGTTGCGGCGATCCGGGTGCCGTCGGAAACAGCGAGGGCTCCACTACGGAATCTTCGGTTTCTTGATGACGATCGGCTTTGGCGTCGCGATCGACGGCGTGACGCCGGGAAACTGGACCGTCACGTTGTTTTCGGCCGTCCCGTCACCGCTGAGCGTATTATACGAGGCGTGTTCTGCGTCCAGCGTTTGGTCGGCGCGCACGACGTGCACTTTGCCGTTTAGATCCAGCTGGTGCGTCGCATCATTCAAGTGTGCCGTTTGCGCATCGACCGTTGTGACGCCCTGTTCGTAATGCACGTTTCCGCTTGCGTCATACAAGTGCGAGCCGTCGTCCACATGCAATTCGTCCGACGTCAGGGTTGCCGGGCCGCGCGGCTGCGTCGAGTTCGGCGTTTGCGCGCTTTGGAGCCCAAAGGTTCCGCTGGTATCGTGCACGCTGACGTGTCCGAAAAGCGCTGCCTGCCGCTGCTTGTAATTTCCCGTTGCGCGATCCGCCTGAATGACCGATCCGTCGGCACGTGTCAGCGTCACGTGATCCGGCGCCGAAAAGGCACCGCTGGCGAGGTTAGCGCTGAGCTGGCTGGTTTGCAGATTCCATTCACCGACCTTGGTGGCGACACCGGCCGGCACGACCGGTTTGGACGATGGATGCGCGTTCGAAGCGACAGCCGCGATCAACAGTGCCGCGGGGACGAGCCGTATCATTGCGTGAGCTGCACGTTGCCGTACAGGTGAATGTCGTGCGTGAGGCCGTTCATAACCGCCCGGTTGGAATGAACCTCGCTCGCGCCTTGAATAAAATGCACGCTGCCGGTGGCGACGTACGTCTTGGTCTTCCCGTCGATCTGCAGATTGTCGCAGGTGAGCGTTGCCGGCGCGTGCGATCCGGTTTGTCCCGCGAAGTTCGTCAGAACGCCGTTCTTGTCGTGCAGCACGACATGCCCGTTGAGGTTCGCCTGGTGCTGTTTGAAGTTTCCCTTCGCACGGTCGGCTTCGATGTCGCTGCCGGGGCGTGTCAACACCACATGGCCCGGCGTATTGAAATCGCCGTTTTGCCAGTTCGCATCGAGCTGATCCGTCGCGACGTGCCAGTCGGAAAATGAAAAGCCGGTGCCGCCCGCCGGAACCGGCGGCTTCGCCGGTTTGGGAGCAGCTCCCAACGTTCCTTGCGTGCTCGTGATCAGAAGTATTGCAAGTATGAGCAGGGTCTGTCGTTTCATGGCGTCTTTCGAATCGAGAGTACCGGGCGAACGGCCGGTCCGAACAACTCGGTTAGCCGCTCAACCGAAATAACTCCTTCGCGAAGAACCACGGCCTGCGCTCCCGTCATGTCGATAACGGTCGAATCCCGCCGGTGTTTAGTCGGCCCGTTCTCGACGAGCAGATCCGCCGGGGGCAGGCTTTCCCAATCGCCGGCTCCATAATAGGCCCGTTCCCCGCTCGTATTCGCGCTCGTGGCGGCCAGCGGGCCGCAGCGCTCCATCAGTTTCAGGCATAGGGAATCGTCGGGAACGCGAAAGCCGAGCGTGTTCAAACCGGCGCTCACGGCGGGTTCGACGAAGGGCGGCTTTGGGATGATGAGGGTCACGGGTCCGGGCATGAGCCGGCGCGCAAAACCGGTAACCTCGCGGTAACCTTCGGCATACTCCAAAAACTCGGCCACCGATGCCAAGTGCAGGGAGAGCGGCTTGGTCGATGCTCGCTCCTTTGCCTCGTAAATTCTGGCGATGGCGGCCGGATCGTATGGATCGCAGCCGATGCCGTACACCGTATCAGTCGGAAAGATCACGATCCCGCCGCCGAAGACGACGCTTGCCACTTCCTCAACCACACGAGCGTGTGGTTCCTTGCGCGCGTCGATTATATTGGAGACTTTCACTAAAGCGGTTCATACCCCGCGCGCTTCACGCCGCCTCCATCGCAAGCGGAACGCTCGCGCGGGTTCTCTTTAGATTCGGACTCGCATTCCCGTGCCGAGCGCTACGCACGAGAGCGGATCGTCGGCGATGATCACCGGAATGCCGCAGACTTCAGCCAGCAGCTTGTCCAGACCGCGAAGCAGTGCTCCGCCGCCGGTGAGAATGACCCCGCGATCGATGATGTCGGCAGCAAGTTCCGGCGGCGTTTTCTCGAGAACCGACTTAACGGCTTCCACAATCGAACCCACGGGTTCGGAGAGGGCTTCACGGATCTCCTCGCTCGTAATCTTCACGGTTTTCGGCAAGCCGTTGATGAGATCGCGGCCGCGGATCTCCATCGCGAGTTCGGATTCGAGCCGGTATGCGGAACCGATCTTGATTTTGATCTCTTCCGCCGTCCGCTCGCCGATCATTAAATTGTATACGCGCCGGATGTAGCGAATGATTGCTTCATCGAGTTTGTTACCTGCGACGCGCAACGACTGAGACACGACGATTCCGCCCAGCGATATGACGGCCACGTCGGTCGTTCCGCCGCCGATGTCGACGACCATGCTGCCCGAGGGACCATCGATCGGCAGACCCGCGCCGATTGCGGCGGCCATCGGCTCTTCGATGATTTCAACGTGTTTTGCGCCGGCGAGCTTGGCGGCATCCTTGACCGCCCGTTCCTCAACGCTCGTGATCTCAGCAGGAACGCAAATGACGACGTTGGGCTTGGGCTTGAAAAGCGAAGAAAGCCACGAGCGATCGCGCATGACTTTCTTGATGAAGTAGTCTGAGCATCGCTTCGGTGACTTCGAAGTCGGCGATAACGCCGTCGCGAAGCGGTCGGATCGCCTGGATGTGCGCCGGCGTCTTGCCGAGCATCTGCCGCGCTTCTTCACCGACGGCCAGCGTTCGGCCGTTGTTCATATCCTTTGCCACAACGGACGGCTCGCGCAATACGATGCCCTTCCCCTTTACGTGCACGAGCACGTTGGCCGTGCCCAGATCGATCCCAATGTCCAACTTAAAAGCTCCCGGTCGGATAAATAGCAGAAAAGCCCACTGATATTACTCTTCGGCAGTCCGTGCCCGCGTCGTAGGATACGCGCTCGTTTCGAAAACTCCGTTGGGTTCAACCAGCGGGGTGATGCCGCTTGCTCGCTGTACTTGACCGCCGAGCGCCGAAAGCATCTCTTCGAGACGCTCGTGGCCGCGGTCGATGTACTCGAGACCGATTATCTCGGTTTCGCCCTGCGCAGCAAGACCGGCTACGACCAGTGCAGCGCCCGCGCGAATATCCGGTGCTTCCACCGGCGCACCCGAGAGCGGAACTCCGCCTTTTACCACGGCGGTATTGCTTTCCATTGAAACACGAACCTCGGCGCCCATGCGCGCCAGTTCATTCACATATGAGAATCGCGCGTTGAAAATCGATTCCTCAACGACGCTCGTGCCCGGCGCCGTGCACAAGAACGAAATCATCTGAGGCTGAAGATCGGTCGGGAATCCCGGGTACGGCGCAGTCAAAATCTCGGTGCCGCCGGTAATGCTATCCGCCTGCACGCGCAGCCAGGTGTCTCCGCTCGTCACCACGGCACCGCATTCCTGAAGTTTAAGCACGAGCGCGTGCAGATGCTGCGGATTGCATTGGGTTACGGTAACGTCTCCGCGCGTCGCAGCGCCCGAAAGAAGCAGCGTGCCCGCAACAATACGATCCGGAATGATTTCATACTCGACGCCATGCAACTCGTTTACACCCTCGATGACGATCGTATCCGTTCCCGTACCGCTGATGCGCGCGCCCATTGCGACGAGAAACGCTGCCAAGTCGGCGACCTCGGGTTCCATCGCAACATTGCGAAGCGTTGTCGTGCCCTCGGCAAGCACCGCTGCCAACATCGCATTTTTCGTTGCACCCACGCTGGGCATGCGAAATTCGACGTCGGCGCCGTGCAGCCGTCGCTGCTTTGCCGTCGCGATCAGATATCCGTGCGCGTTCTTGACCTCGCATCCGAGCGCCACAAATGCTTGCTCGTGCATATCCGTCGCGCGCGTTCCCAAAATGCAGCCGCCGGGCAACGGCACCTCCGCGCGCCCAAAACGCCCCAGCAGCGGCCCGACGATGTCGAAACTTGCATTGAGCTTTCGCACGAGCGTATACGGCGCGCGATGCGAAGCGACGTTACTGGTATCGATCGTGACCGCGCCGTCGATTTCATGACGCAGGCGCGCTCCGAGCGCTTCGAGCAGCGACCACATCACCGAAACGTCGGTAATGCGCGGCACGCGCTTGAGCGTGACTTTTCCCTTGGCGAGTAGCGCCGCCGCCATAATCGGCAGCGCGGCATTCTTCGCCCCTTGCGTGCGAACGCTGCCTTCGAGCGGCGCGCCTCCGCGCACACGCAACGTTGTTTCGAGCCGATCGAGCGTTGTCATGAGCCGGTTTGAGCCTCTCGTATTTCGCGTACCGCTTCACAGGTGAGCACGCGCGCGTCGAATGGACCGCCGCGCAGTTCCAATTGCAATCGGCCCTCCGGCGATTCGCGCACGAGCAGCTCGCTCCACGTGTTGTCGTCAATCTCCAGCAAATCCGCCCGGCTGTTGCTCACCATGCCGGCAAACCGGTGTTCCCGGTCAGCCAAGCGTACGCGGCCGTCGCCGTAGAATGCCGCCAGCACCTCGCCTCGATCGTCGGCAGCCCGATAGTACCGCGCAGCCTCGTCTGCGGACTCGGTGACAAAATCGCCGGGATCGGCCGATCGTTGCGCGGAGGGCGCCGTCGTCGTTTCGCTCTTCGGCGTTGCCGCAGCGCTTGGGCGCCGCGGCTCACGCTTCTCGCCGGGCGGCGAAAGCAAACGTGAAACGAGCGCCAGAGCCGCTGAGCTCAAGCGCCGTCATTGCAAGAATGGTCCAACCGGGTGCGCGCCGCACGAGGTGGTGTTCGCCGGGCGCTTAGTGGTGTCCGGTCAGACGCAGCTTGGCGTTTGCAAAGTCGATGATCGCCTGTTCGCGCGCAAAGACCTGCGGCTCCGCTGCGCTCTTTTGACGCTCGCTCGCTTCCGCGAGCTGTGCCCGCGCCGCGGCGACGTCGACTTCTTCGAACGAAAGCGCGTCGTCGACAAGCACCGTCACGCGATCCGGCAGCGCCTGCACAAATCCCTCACTGGTCGCCAGTTCCAAGCGTCGCGCGCCGCCATTTTCGATGACGTTGGCGCGCAGGACGCCCGGCTTGAGCGCGCTCAAGAACGGTGCATGATGAGCGAGTATGCCTTCCTCGCCCTCAGTTGTTACCGCAATCACCAGCTCGGCGTCGCCTTCGAAGATCGTCTTTGCCGGCGTGATCAGCTTGAACGGAACGGTTGCCATCGCTAGACGGCCGCGCCTAGGCGCTCGGCGGCCGCCTTCACGTCGTCGATACCGCCCGCGTAGAAGAACGCTTGCTCAGGCAGATTGTCGACCTTGCCCTCCAGGATCTCTTTGAACGCGGCGATCGTGTCGCTGAAGCTTGACGTATTTGCCCGGTGTACCCGTGAACTGTTCGGCCACGAAGAACGGTTGCGAGAACATGCGCTGCATGCGGCGGGCGCGTGCAACGACCGTTTTATCTTCTTCCGAAAGCTCTTCAACGCCCAGAATCGCGATGATGTCCTGGAGATCTTTGTAGCGCTGCAGCGTTTCCTGCACGCCGCGCGCAACGCGATAGTGCTCCTCACCGACGATCTGCGGATCCAAAATACGCGAGCTCGAAGCGAGCGGATCGACCGCGGGATAAATCCCCAGCTCGGAGATCGGTCGTGAGAGCGCCGTGGTCGCATCCAAGTGCGCAAACGTTACTGCCACTGCCGGATCGGTATAGTCGTCGGCGGGAACGTACACGGCTTGCACGGACGTGATCGATCCCTTATGCGTGGATGTAATGCGCTCTTCGAGCGAACCCATGTCGGTCGCGAGCGTCGGCTGGTATCCGACGGCTGAGGGCATGCGGCCCATCAACGCGGAAACTTCGGAGCCCGCCTGCAGATAGCGGAAGATGTTATCCATAAAGAGCAACACGTCCGAACCCAGCTCGTCGCGGAAGTATTCGGCCATCGTGACGCCCGGTCTGCGCGATACGGAAACGCACGCCCGGCGGCTCGTCCATCTGACCGAACACCAGGGTCGTGTTCGCGAGAACGCCGGACTCTTTCATCTCGAGCCAAAGGTCATTTCCTTCGCGCGTTCGCTCGCCGACGCCCGTGAATACCGAGAAGCCTTTGTGCACGTATGCGATATTGCGGATCAGTTCTTGAATGAGAACGGTCTTTCCGACACCCGCACCTCCGAACAGTCCGACTTTGCCGCCGCGCGTGTACGGCGCCATCAGATCGATGACCTTGATGCCGGTCTCGAAGATCTTCGGCGTCGGGTCTTGTGCCTTAAACTCCGGCGAGGGACGATGAATCGGCCATTCCGCCGCGGCTTTAACGGGCTCATCCGTATCGATGGTCTTGCCTAGCACATTGAAGATACGTCCCAGCGTACCCTCACCGACGGGAACGCGAATCGGGCCGCCGGTCGAGGTCACCGCGGCTCCGCGCGTCAAACCGTCCGTCGATCCCATCGCCAAACAGCGAACCTGATTATTGCCGAGTTCGTCCTGAACTTCCAGTACGAGATCGCGCACCTGCATCGCCGTGCCGCCCAGCTCGATCCCATCTTGAACGGACGCGTGACCGTTCGAAGAAGCATGCTCTTCGTTCACGCGCACGGTCAGCGCATCGTTGATCTTGGGCAGCGTGTCCGCCGTAAACTCCACGTCGACGACGTTTCCTAAAACTTGGACGACTTTACCGGTGGCAGCCATATTGCTTAACTTTCCTTTTCGATCCTAAAGTGACGCGTCACGAGCCCGTCAAGGCTTCTGCGCCCGCGACGATCTCCAAGAGTTCCTTGGTGATCGCAGCTTGGCGTGCATTGTTCATTTGAATGGTGAGCTCGTCGATGAGCTTGCCCGCGTTCTCGGTCGCGTTGTTCATGGCAAGCAGCTGCGCGGCATAGAATGCGGCGTCGGTTTCCAGCATTGCCGAGAAGATCGTGAACTCCAGGTATTTCGGAAGCAATCGCGAGAGCACGGCTTCGGGCGATGGCGAAAACTCGACGGCCCCTCTTGGCCCTGAGCGCGGTACATCGCCGGTAATCTCGCTTGCAACGATGGGCACCAAGCGGCGCGTCTCGGGCCGCTGCGTCATCATCGAAACGAGCTTCGCCGAAATCAACGTGATGTCGCCGATCTTGCCCGCCACGAAATCATCGCTCACGCGGTGCGCTACTTCACGCGCCGTATCCAGCTTCGAGGGTGAGTTGAGCAGCCACGTCGGCCGATCGCTCATTCCCCAGCGTCGCACGGCATTTCGCGCCTTGGTGCCGACCGTATAGAACTCGGCGTTTGCGGCATCCTTACGGTAGAGCTCGGCGGCACGCGTGATGTTCGAATTGAACGCGCCGGCTAGCCCCTTGTCGGCCGTCATCAGGATTACGCCCGACGGCGCTCCCGCGCGGCCCGGTTTGGTAAAGGGATGATCGATGCTCCCAGCGCTCGCCATCAGATCGCGCAGCATCTCGCCCAGCGTGTCGGCGTATGGACGCGCTTGCTTGCGCGCCTGCTCGGCACGACGGATCTTGGCCGCGGCGACTTGCTTCATCGCCTTGGTGATTTGTTGCGTGTTCTTCATCGACCGAATCCGGTCGCGAAGGTCTCTAACCGACGGCATGCGCTAGAAGCTCTTGTTGAATTCCGCGAGAGCCGCTTCGAGTTTTTGTTTTGTATCGTCCGCGAGCTGATTGCTCTGCGCGATCGCCTGCGGAATATCTGCATGTTTGTCGTGTAAGAACGCGATGAAGCCGCGCGACCATTCTTGCAGACGCGGGGTCGGGATATCGTTGACATATCCCTTGGTCGCGCCATAGATGATTGCAACCTGATCCTCGTTGCCCATCGGCTGGTACTGCGGCTGCTTGAGCAGCTCGGTCAGTTTCTCGCCTCGCAGCAATTGATTTTGCGTGGCTTTGTCCAAATCGCTTGAGAGTTTGGCGAAGGCGGCGAGATCGCGGTACTGAGCGAGCTCGAGCTTGAGCGGTCCGGCTACGCTCTTCATCGCTTTGGTTTGGGCGGAACCGCCGACGCGCGAAACCGAAAGACCGACGTCGACCGCCGGGCGGATTCCTTGGAAGAACAGCTGCGGCGTGAGGTAGATCTGGCCGTCGGTGATCGAGATGACGTTTGTTGGAATGTACGCCGAGAAGTCACCCGCCTGCGTTTCGATGATCGGTAAAGCGGTCATCGACCCGCCGCCGAGTTCGTCGGAGAGTTTGGCCGCGCGCTCGAGCAAACGGGAGTGCAGGAAGAAGACGTCGCCCGGATAGGCTTCGCGGCCCGGCGGACGGCGCAGCAGCAGCGACATCTCGCGGTACGACTGCGCGTGCTTGGTGAGATCATCGATAAATAATCAGCACGTCTTTGCCGCCGTACATCAGTTCTTCGCCCATTGCCGCGCCGGCGAACGGAGCGATCCAGCGCAGGGCAGCGGCTTCCGAGGGACCCACGACGACGATGGTCGTGTACTCCATCGCGCCCTTCTGTTCGAGGATCTGCGCCAAGTGCCGCGACCGTCGAGTTCTTTTGACCGATCGCAACATAGATGCAGAAGACGTTCTTCCCTTTTTGATTGATGATCGTGTCGATCGCAATCGCCGTTTTGCCGGTGCTCCGGTCCCCGATAATCGAGCTCGCGCTGACCTTTGCCGATCGGAATCAGCGCGTCGATCGCTCGAATGCCGGTGAAGAGCGGCTGTTTTACGGGCTGGCGCTGAACGACGCTCGGCGCAACGTTCTCGATCGTGCGGTACTTGTGCGTTTCGATTGCGCCCTTGCCGTCGACCGGATTACCGAGCGGATCGACGACTCGGCCGAGCAGGGCCTCGCCGACCGGAACGGAGGCGATTCGCCCGGTGCGGCGCACCTTGTCGCCTTCCTTGATATCCTTGTCATCGCCCATGATGACCACGCCGACGTTGTCCTCTTCGAGGTTGAGCGCGACGCCTTGCATGCCGTTCGGAAACTCGACCAGTTCGGATGCGCGCACGCCCTGCATGCCGTAGACGCGAGCCAGATTCGCACCGACCTCAATAACCGTCCCTACCTGATCCTCCTGGACCCCGGTCTTGAAGGTCGCAATCTGCTGCTTGAGGATACCGGCGATTTCGTCTGCATTAATCATGGTTTTAAGAGGCGCTCCAGTCTAGCTTCCGATTTTACGTTTTTGCGAACAGCGTTCGCGAGAGTTCTTGCAGGCGGCCCTCGATCGAGCCGTCGATCCGGCGATCGCCCATCATGATGCGGACGCCGCCGATGAGTGAAGGGTCGACGCGTTGCGTAACTTCGAACTTCTTCTCGTACGTTGTTTCCAAGCGGCCAACCATCGCGCGAAGTTCCTCGTACGAGAGTTCCTTTGCCGAGGTGATCGTCAGCGGCTGCGCACCTCGCGCCTGCATTTGCAGGGCGCCGTATTGCCGAGCGATTTCCGCGAGCAGTGATTCGCGCCGTTTGCGAACCAGCAGCAGCAACGCATTCAGCGCAATCTCGTGGACCTTACCCGCAAACGTGGACTGCAGGATCCGCTCTTTTTCTTTGCGATCGATCACCGGCGAGAGGAAAAAACTCTTGGCTGCGGCGTCATCGTAAAGCGCCTTTGCAAGAGCCTGCAGATCGTTACCGGCAGCATCGACCGCCTGCTTGCTCGGAGGCGAGCTGAAAAATCGCGACCGCGTAGCGCCGTGCGACCCGCTCGTTAGCCATGCTCACCTACCGTCGCCTGCGCGGAATGCGCCCGTCTGAACGAGCGAGGATACAAATGAGGCAACGAGCTTCGAATTGGTCGGTCCGATCGATGCGCTGCGCCGCCTGCGCGCGTGCCGCCGTCAGTGCCTGATTCAACAGATCGTCGCGCAGCTTCTCGCGCGCAGCCAGCCGAGCGCGCTGGAGTTCGCCTTGCGCATTTCGCACGGACCGCTCGCCCGGCATCGCGCGCTTCGCGCAAGATCGCTTCGCTTTCGGTGCGGGCTTGGGCAACGCAGCGATCTTTGATTGCCGCCGCATCGCGCTGCGCCGCGGCCACTTCACCCTGCAGCGAATCGAGCACGGCTTTGGCATCGTCACGATGACGCTCAGCTTCGGCAATTTGCGCGTTCGCGTTTTCCTGCGCGCTCAGAACGGCGGGCTGAATAAACCGGAACCAAATCCAGATCATCGCCGCGAAGAACAACACCGCGGAGGCGATCTGGCTGTATTCCGCTATGGCTTCGTAATTCACGACGCCGCCTCCGTGAGCGTACGGTCGACCATAAGGTCGGCGAGATCGCGGACGATTTGACCTTCGCCGGATCGTGCCGCGAGCAGCTCGCTCGCCACCGTGCGATTCGCATCTTCGACCGTCCGCGCAACCTCTTGGTTGTATTGCGTCGAGAGCGCAGCAGCCTGGTTCGAGGCCTCCGCTCGAGCCTTCGAAAGCGCAGCCTCAGCCTCGCGCCGCGCGGCAGCCCGAATGCTTTCGGCCTGCGTACGAAGCGACGACGCCTCCGCCTGATAGCGATCGTAGTCGTTCGTCACGCTGTTGATGTACTCACGGCGCTTGACGATCGCTTTGCTGACGGGACGAATAAACACGAAGTTCAAGATCGCAAAGAAAATCACGAAATTGATCAGCTGTACGACAAACGTTCCGTCGAGCTTCAGAAACATGGGCCTGCGGTTTCCTTACGGGTGCAGGGTCTTGAGCAGACCCGGTACGTTGGCGACGACGAGCAATACGTAGAACGCCAAGCCGAGCGCGATGATCGGAAACGCTTCCAAAACGCCGACGCCCAGGAACATGAACGTTAGGATATTGGGGCGCGCCTCGGGCTGACGCGCGATCGACTCAACGGCCTTGGAGGCAACGTTTCCGTCGCCGATGGCCGAACCCAGCGCGACGCCCGAAATAATAATACCGAACGCGAGCAGGGTGAACGCAGCAACTAACGCTTCAGAACTCAAGAACGTACCTTTCTGTCCTAACAGGCGCTCCGCGCTTTGCGCTGCGCGCCACCCCCTCGGGGCTATGTGAGTAAATTTTAGTGGTCTTCGGCAACCGCCAGCGAGAGATAGACGATTGCCAGGAGCGTGAACAAAAACGCTTGCACCGTGCCGACGAAAAAGTTGAAGAATTGTATGAAGAACGGAATAATCGTTACGGCGAGCGACAGATTGACCGGCCCGATCATGACCTTTGCGGTGATGATCGAGGCAATGATGATGAAGAGCAGCTCGCCGACGAAAATGTTGAAGAACAGCCGCGCCGCCAGCGTAGCCGGACGCGCGAGTTCTTCAAGGATATTGATGGGCGCGAGCGCGGCGAACGGCTTGAAAACGTGCAGCGGATACTTCACGCCCTTTTGCCTGAATCCGACTACCTGAATCAGGATGAACACCATCAGCGCGTAGGCGGCGGTCGTATTGAGGTCGGCCGTCGGAGATCCGCCGAACGGAAGGCCGAGCGCTTTGAGGGGCAAGAAGCCGAATTGGTTCAGGAGGAAAATAAAAAGGAAGAGCGCGATGAAAAACGGGACGAACGGCTCGCCCTTCTCGCCCAGCACGCTCGTTGCAAGATCGGCGATATAGTTGATGACGCCCTCGATGACGGTTTGGCGCTTCGAGACGCGTGCCGAGCGGTAGCTCGCACCGACCCAGGCAAAAAAAACAAGCGAAATCGCCATGACGATCCACGTCGTGACGATCGTGTCGGAGTGAACCGCGCCGAGCACGGGCCACCGCCACAAAAAATGTTCGCCTATCTTTTCTTGCACGTGCGCCCCACTGATGTATCAGGCACCAAATTAGCCGCTGCGCTCTCGCAGGATAGTCAGTATTCCCGAGAGTGCGAGCGGCGTGAAAAACCCGATGAAGTACCAACCCAACGTCCATACGGACGGTACCCGCACCGCCAGTATCACTGGCACTATACCGAACAGGCCGATTCGAATAAAACTACTTATGACGAATGCGGCGACGCTGCGGCGGTCCAGGAGCCGCTCGTTGCCATGCATGGAAAGGATCGTGTTTGCGATTCCGGCCCCTCCGCCGGCTGCAAGAGCGATGGCGAACCAAGGGTTCCATGCAGCAAGGGGAATGGCCGCGAACGCGACCGCAACCAGCGTTCCACCGATCGCCACACGGCGAAGCCGATGGTAGAACGCAAAATCGGCCGCCTCATCGGCGGGGCTGTAAGTACGGCGGCCCGGGGTTTCCTCCCTTTCGTCCTCGCCGTTGCTCACGGTGAAAGCGCGCGCGAAACCAAGCGCCACGCGCCGTAGATTCCCAGCACGAAGCCGGCAAAAAAAAGAACGAGCACCCAGTACGAGGTCCCAAGCCGATGGTCGAGCCAAACTCCGGCAAGCAGACCCACGACGACCGTAACGGCGAACGTCGATCCGGCCGCGAGCAGGGGAGCCAGCCCTTTCACGACACGCGGCGCTTCGAACGGGGTGGGATACGTGCCGCCGCGTAAGCGCGCAAGCAGCCAGGCGGCGATACGATCGGCGGCACGCCCGTCGCCGTACGGATTAACCGCGCGCGCCATCGTTTCAAAATAGCGCGCGGTCTTCGAGCAGCCGCCCGGCAGCTTGCACGATACGATCGCGATCGTGACCCACCAGCTCGAGCGTTCCCGCCTGAACGCCTTCCGGACGCTCGGTTTCTTCGCGCATCACCAGGACCGGCTTGCCCAGGCACGGCGCCTCTTCTTGAATCCCTCCGGAATCGGTGAGCACGAACGTGCAATCGCGCACGGCCGCGACCATCTCCGCGTAGTCGAGCGGATCGTCGAGCACGACGCCCGATTCGTTTCCGAGGATAGAGTATGCAAGCGGCCGCACACGCGGGGACGGATGCACCGGCCAAAGGATCTGCGGATGCTGCGGAAGATGAACGATCGCGCGCATCGCCTCGCACATCTCGCGCATGAAGGGATGATTTTCGCGCCGGTGCGCCGTGACGACGATGATCGGACGTGTCGGATCGAGCCGATCCCAGCCGGGCGGTCTGCGCAGATCGCTGCGATTCGCCGTTTCCATGAACGCGTCGATGACCGTGTTGCCCGTCACGATGATATCGCCGGGCGGCACGTGTTCGCGGACCAAATGTTCGCGTGAAAGCGGCGTCGGTGCGAAATGATATCGTGCAATCGTGCCGGTGAGCCGCCGGTTCATTTCCTCCGGAAAGGGCAGCCACGGGTCGCTGGTTCGCAGTCCGGCCTCCACGTGTCCGACCGGAATCTGCTGATAGAATGCCGCCAGCGCCGCGGCGGTGGATGTCGTCGTATCGCCATGCACGAGCACGACGTCCGGCTGCACCGACTTGAGTACGCCTTCCATGCCGATCAGCACGCGCGTCGTGATATCCGTTAGCGTTTGATCGGGCGTCATGATATTCAGATCGAAGTCGGGCCGGATCTCAAAGAGCGCCAGCAAATCGTCGAGCATCTCGCGGTGCTGCGCGGTGACGCACACCGTGCTGCGGATTTGCGAATTCCGCGCAAGCGAATGCACCACCGGGGCCATCTTGATTGTATCCGGGCGCGTTCCGAAAACCGACATGACGCTGAGCGGCTGCACGTTAGGCCGCTCTTCCAAGCACGTGAAAACCGCCGGCCAAAAACAGCGCAACGGCACCTAGCACAATGCAGATCGCATAGATCAGCAGGACGGCTTGGCGCACGTTCAGGCCATAACGGAAGATCAGCTGATGATGAAAGTGGCCGCGATCGGCTTCGGTAATCCTCTTGCCCGAGCGCGCCCGGCGATAGATCGCGGCGGCCGTATCGAGAATTGGAAGCGCAAGCACGACCAGCGGCGCGAGCAGGCCCACGGCAATGGCGGTTTTGCTTGCACCGATGATCGATACCGTGGCAAAGACGTAGCCGATGAAAAGCGAGCCGGTATCTCCCAAAATGATGCGCGCGGGATTGAAATTATACGGTAGAAAGCCCAATGCCGCGCCGGCCAGGGCAACCATGACCATTGCGACCACCGGATCGCCTTTGGTCAGCGCGATCGCGAACAAAAAGAGGCACGAGATAGCCGAAAAGCCGGTGAGCAAGCCGTCGAGGCCGTCGATGAAGTTGATGGCGTTCATCATCCCGACGTACCAAAGCAGTGTGAGCGGGTAGCTGACCCACCAAGGAAAGTAGATGTAGTCGTCCACATCGATGCGAGAACGGATGGTGGATGAACCCGATGTGAAACCCATAGACCATTGAAATAATGGCAACGACGATCTGTGCCGCGAACTTTCAGGCGCGGCCGCATGCCCATGATGTCGTCCCATAGACCTACGCCCAAAATCAACATGCTGCCGAAGATGAGACCGACTAAATTGTGCGCGGCATCCGAGCTGGTCGTGCAGCTGATCGACCGATGATTCGTGCGGATCGATGGGGAAGAACCCGTGGACGTGCGTGAGCGCGACGCCGAGCACGGCAAAGAGCGCGAACGCGAAACCGAAGAATACCGCGACACCGCCGATACGCGGCTTGGGTACCTCGTGCATGCGGCGCTCGTCCACCTCGTCGATCATGCCGACGTGATGCGCGAGCCGTATCACGAACGGGGTGAGCAGCACCGAAGCGAGACCCGCTAGGACGAACCCGGCAATAAAAAGGTAGGCGGGACCATTCACAGAGCGCGGGCACCTTCCAGCGTTGCAAAGGGTACGAGCGCTACGCCCGCTTCGGAAAGCAGCTCCTGTGCGATGGGGTCGGGATATGCAACCTCGAACACGATTTTGCGAATGCCTGCGCTGATCAACAGCTTTGAACAGTTCACGCACGGCTGATGCGTGCAATAGGCAATCGAGCCGCTGATGCTTACGCCGTGCAGCGCCGCCTGCACGATCGCGTTGGCTTCGGCGTGGGTTGCTCGCATACAGTGATCGTTGACCAGCGTGCAGCCGACTTCGCTGCAATGCGCCACGCCGCGCGGTGAGCCGTTGTAGCCGGTCGTCAAAATACGGTGTTCGCGCACGATCACCGCACCGACCGAAGCTCGCGGGCAGGTCGCCCGCGTGGCGACCGTTCGCGCAATCTGCATAAAATATTCATCCCAACCCGGACGCATGCTGCAACCTTCGACAAGGCTCGGATGAGAACTCCTTATGCTTTACTGCCTGGGACGCACGGCCACGGGCACCGAGCTCGTACTGCCGAACATCCGATCTCCCGCATCGCCAAGACCGGGCACGATGTATCCGTGGTCATTCAAGCGCTCATCGAGCGCGCCGGTCACGATTCGCACGGTTGGATGCGCCGCATGTATCGTGCGCACACCCTCGGGCGCTGCGATGAGACTAACGAACGTTACTTGCGAAGCACCGCGTGAGGCGAGCGCATCGATCGCCGCAGCTCCGGAATTTCCGGTCGCCAGCATCGGATCCAGGATGAAGACGTGGCGCTTTGAGAGGTCGTCCGGAACGTTCGCATAGTACGGAACCGGTTGAAGCGTTTGCGGATCGCGGTAAAAGCCGAGATGCGCGACGACCGCATCGTCGATCACATCCAGAAACCCGGGAAGCAGGCCCAATCCCGCGCGCAGGATCGGAGCAACGACCGGGCGAGTTGCTATCCGCTTGGCGAGCGTTTCCGTAATCGGCGTGGTTACCGGCTCTTCACGCAGCGGAAGCTCGCGGGTAGCCTCATAGGCGAGAAATGCGCCGAGCTCTTCGATCAGCTTGCGGAAGACCGGCGTGGGTGTATCGCGATCGCGCAGACGCGCAAGGCGATCCGCGACCGCGGGATGATCGACGACGAGCAGATTCTCATGCCGTGCCATAGCGCTGGCCGGAAGTGTTTGGGCTACCCGCGCCCGAAGCCTTTCGCATGAATAGCCGTCTTGCTGCCGCGGCATTTTTCTTCGCCGCGCTCTCGCTTTTTTGCACGTCTAATGCGCGCGCCGCAGATCCCGGCGCGTTCGCGACGTTTACCAGCGGCGCACAAGCCGTTCACGGGCTCTTTACCATTTGGCAAAAGGGCGGAAAAACGTACCTGGAACTCGCTCCGTCACAGCTGGACAAGGATTACATGGAGACGATCGTACCCGGTAACGGGATCGCGCAGAGTCCGCGTTTGGTGGGGTGACACGGACTATTTGCCCACCGAACTCGTCCGTTTCGAGCGGCGCGGCGACCAGATCGTCGTGCTTTGGCCCAATTGGTATGCGACCGCGCCGGGTTCTCCGTCCAGCGAGCTCGCGAATGAATGGAACTTCCCCGATTCGGTGGTTGGAATCGGAGACATCGCCGCGCAGGACCCGGCTAGCGGACATATCATCTTCGATATCTCCTCGCTCCTTAGCGACGAGCTCGATCTGCGCAACGTGATAGATGAAGGCCTACCGCCCGATCAGACCTACCACTTGGATTCGTCGCTCTCGTACGTCGATGCGGTCAAGGCATTTCCGCAAAACGACGTTATCACCGTCGCGCAAACCTGGTCGACCGACGCCAAACACGTGATCGATACGGCGCCGGATGCACGCCGGCTACGCATACGCGTCGTCTACAACTTCATCCAGCTCCCGCAAGACGACTACCGTCCGCGGCTGGCCGACGATCGCGTGGGTATCTACGACGACATCTATCTCGATTTTGCGAACGATCGCCGTGCCGAGCGGCTGATGCGCTATCTGATTCGCTGGAATTTCGACCCGGAAGATCCCGCCCGGCCCTCGCGCGCGCGGCATCCGATGGTCATGTATCTGAGCAACACGATTCCGCCGCAATACCGGCAGGCAATTACCGACGCGTGTCTAGCCTGGAACGACGCGTTCAAACGGATCGGCATCCTCGATGCGGTGCAAGTGCGGCCGCAGCCGGACGATCCGAATTGGGATCCCGACGACTTCCGATACAGCGTCATCCGCTGGCTGAATGAAGCGCAGCCGGCTTTCGGCGCGGATTCACAAACATTATTCGACCCGCGCACGGGCGAAGAGATTCGCACCGGCGTGATCGTTTCAGCCGGCGAAGGCACCGGCTCCCTACTACAATTGGCGATTCCGCGTTGACCCCATCAGGTATGGCCGCACGACCGATCCCGTTCCGGCAAAATTCATTCACGACTCGGTCTTCTCGGCGCTGGTACACGAGATGGGACACAACATGGGCCTGCAGCACAACTTTATCGGTTCGATGGCCTATACCGCGGCGCAGCTGCAGAGCATTGCCTTTACGGATAAGTACGGTATCGCTTCATCCGTCATGGAGTATGCTCCGCTCAATCTGTGGCCGCGCGGCACCAATCAAGGCGAGTATTTTCAAACGACGCTCGGACCGTACGACTACTACGCTATCAAATATGGGTACGCGCATATTCCGCAGGCTCGCACGCCGCAGGACGAAGTGCCTACGCTCCAGCGCTGGGCCGCTGCATGGTCGAATCCGTTCGACCGGTACGCCTCCGATGAAGACGTTTCATGGTCTGACGGTCATGCGGCCGATCCGCGCGTCGAGCAAGGCGATTTGACGAACGATCCGCTGGGCTGGTGCCGGGTTCAAATGGAAATGAACCGCGACCAGCTTCGATTCCCTCAATCGTTTGTGGCCCGCGGCCGGACATTCGTACGATGAGGAATCGCAAGCGTTTAGCGGAATCCTGCGCGGGTATTTGGGATGTTCGTCGACGGCGTCGCACTTTATCGGCGGCCAGTATCTCTCGCGCGCTCATCGCGGTGATGCCGGAGCGCAGCCGCCGATCGTACCCGTCCCGCTCGCGCAAGAAAAGCGCGCGTTCGATCTGATCGACCGGTATTTGCTGAGCCCATCGGCGTTCGACGTCGCGCCCGGCATTTTGCAGAACCTCACCTACGCCGAATGGTCGGGGTACGGCTACACGGGCTGGGAAGGCTACGGCAATCTGCCCGTATGGGCGTACGACCCGCCGCGAGCGCCACGATTACCCGCTGATCGAGCGCATCAACTGCCGCGCAAATGCAGGTCGTGAATTACCTGTTCCAACCGCTGGTGCTGCAGCGCATCGACGAAAATCCCAGCGAATCCACCGGACCGACGATGTCCATCGCCGATCTCTTCGACTGGTTGCACGCGGGTATCTACGCCAACCTGGCATCGCGCGATATACCGCTCGTACGGCGTAACCTGCAATTCGCGTACGCGCAGCGATTGAGCGAGCTTGCGAACAAGGCCGCCAAGGGAACTCCGCCCGACGCGCAGTCGCTTGCGCGCGTCGAACTCGAGCGTATCGCGCATGACGCGCAGGTCGCGCAGCGCTCTCCACACGACCAAGTGACCCGTGCTCATCTCATCGCGCTCGTTCACTCCGCAAACGGCGCATTGAAATAGACCTGGGCCTTACGGTTTAGGGGACGTCGAAGCGGCCGGTGAGCTCGTGGACGCGGGAGCGAAGCTGTTCGATTTTCGCGCGCTCTGAAATGTCGGCCAGTCCTTCGCACATGATGCGCGCAACCTCGCGGCATTCGTCCTCGCCGAATCCTCTGGTCGTGATGGCCGGCGTTCCGATGCGGATACCGCTGGCGACCATCGGCTTTTGCTGATCGTACGGTATCGCATTCTTGTTGACGGTGATGCCGATCTCGTCCAGATATGCCTCGGTCGCTTTTCCGGTAAGACCTTTGACCGAAACGTCAACGAGCATCAGGTGCGTGTCCGTCCCGCCGGCGACCAGCCGAAGGCCGCTTCGCGTAAACTCGTCCGCCATAGCCTGGGCATTGTTCACGACCTGCTGCTGGTAGGTCTTGAACGAGGGTGCGAGCGCTTCGCCGAACGCGACGGCTTTTGCCGCGATCATGTGCATGAACGGGCCGCCTTGTATACCCGGAAACACCGACTTGTCCAACGCCTGCGCCCATTTCGCGGTTGAAAGGACGAGACCGCCGCGCGGACCGCGCAGCGTCTTGTGCGTGGTCGACGTCACAAAATCGGAAAACGGGACGGGCGAGGGGTGGAGATCCGTTGCCACAAGTCCTGCGATGTGCGCCATGTCGACCATCAAGACGGCGCCGATTTCGTCGGCGATCTCGCGGAACGGCGCGTAGTCCATCGTGCGCGGGTACGCGCTCGCGCCGGCGATGATCATCTTCGGCCGGTGCTCGCGCGCGAGGCTGCGCACTTCATCGTAGTCGATGAGCTCGCTGTCTTTGCGTACGCCGTAGGCCAGCGCGTTGTACAATTTGCCGCTGAAACTCACCTTCGTGCCGTGCGTGAGATGGCCGCCGTGCGCGAGCGACATTCCCAGCACCGAGTCACCAGGCGAAAGAACCGCCATGAACACGGCCATGTTGGCCTGCGCGCCCGCATGGACTTGAACGTTTGCGTGATCCGCTTTGAATAGTTGCTTGAGACGATCGATCGCGAGATTCTCAGCAACGTCGACGTATTCGCAGCCGCCGTAGTAACGTTTTCCGGGATACCCTTCAGCATATTTGTTCGTCATCACGCAGCCCATCGCTTCACGAACGGCTTTGCTCGCATAGTTTTCGGACGCGATGCAGCTCCAGGTTTTCCCGCTGACGCCGGTCCTCGTCTCGAATCGCTTTGAAGACGTCCGGATCTTGGGCTTCGATGTTAGTGGGAGTCAAAATCTCCATTACAATACCACCACGAGTTTAAAGTAAGCGTGTTTCATACCGGGGCATTGACCAAGTCTTCCGGCGTTTTTGCATCGGTAACCGCACCGGCCTCGATTGCCTTGAGCGTGCGCGCGCGCTGTTCGTCGCCATATTCGAACAGCTGCTGCACGCGATAGATGTGCCGCCCGCCCAAATGATCGGTCGTTAGAAAAACCGATACGAGCCGCTCGATCATCTCCCATCCGGTCAGCCGTTCGCGAGATGGCAATGACGTTGGCGTCGTTATGCTGGCGCGCAAGTTCGGTCATGAGCGGCTCGAACACTGCGGCGCAGCGCACGCCCGGCACCTTGTTCGCGGCCATCGCGATACCCAAGCTCGATCCGCACACGACGATTCCGCGCTCCGCTTGGCCCGATGCGACCGCTGCGCCGACGACATAGCCGAATTGCGGATAGTCCACGGGCGTCTCGTCGCAGGTGCCGTAGTCGAGAACGGTGTGACCTTGACTGCGCAGCATCTGCGCAATGCGATCTTTTACTTCGAAGCCTGCGTGATCGGCGGCGACGGCGATTACCATAGGAGCGCCTTCCATACGTTAAACGGCTAAGCCCTGCAGCAAGGCCGAGCGACTGAAAGAACGAAACGACTTCTCGATGAAGCTGGCGTGCTCGAGTACGGCGTTCGACCAACGCTTTGCAAGCGGTGATCTCACGCAATTGGAATGGATCGACCTGTGCGCACACGAGATCGCGGCTGACGGCGTCGTTTTTGACGTGCGGCATTTTCCGCGCTTCGATACCGACTACCTCGCCCAAGTCAAGAAGATGGCCACGGACGTAGGCCTGACGGTGACTGCGGTGAGCCACGACGGCTTCTTCGGCGGCGATGGAGCGCGCATGGAGCAAAGTCTGGAGATTGCGCTCGCGCTCGGTGCACCGCTGCTCGCGGCGCCGCTTCCGCGGGAAACCTCGCTGAGTTGGAGCGAGGTTCAGGCACTCTTGGGCCGCGGCAACCTCACATGCCAAGCGGCTCAATATCACGATTGCACTGCGAAATGCACCGCACACATTTGCCGCGAGTACGCACGACATGAAACGGGTTTCGAAGGAAGCCGACTCGGCCTGGCTGCGGTATGGGCCGGATTTTGAGACACTCGACGCCGGGAGTCAGCCCGAGGAGATCCTTGCAAGGACCGTTCTGGTTTGGCGCGAGATCACTCAATCGAGCGCTGAATCGTTGCAGCCGGCCGCGCGCATGCTCTCGGGTTATCGAGGGTTTCTTGCCCTCGACGATGCCCGGGGGACGGCCACTCCCGAATCGGCTTTAGGCGCCATGCGCGCCTGGCGAGCGGCAGGGCAGTAAGCGCAGGGTACCAAGCCGAACGCAAGGCGGACGGCCGGCTCGTGGCCCGAGGCGTAGAATAAATGCTCGAAAACACAAAAGCTCAGGCGGATGCACGCTTACTACCAAGCGGTACCGTCGCCTTTTTGTTTACCGACATCGAAGGCAGCACGCAGCGCTGGGAAGCGCATCGCGCCGCGATGGCGGCCGCGATCGAGCGCCACGACGCAATTCTCGAGCAGGCTATCGAGGCGCACGACGGTCATACGTTCAAGCGTATGGGCGACGCGTTTTGCGCGGTTTTCCGCACCGCGCCCCAAGCAATCGCGGCCGCTCGCGATGCGCAGCGAGCGCTCATCCAGGAAGATTTCTCCGCGGTCGACGGGCTGAAAGTCCGCATGGCGGTGCACGTCGGGCATGCCGATGAACATAACGGTGACTATTACGGCCCAAGCGTAAACCGTATTGCAAGGCTGCTCGCGATCGGGTATGGCGGCCAAGTGCTCGTCTCGGGCGCCGCGTCGGACCTCGCACAAGGTGGAGTGCCGGCGCAGACCGGGCTGCGCGATCTCGGATCGCACCGGCTCAAGGATCTCGCGCAGCCCGAGCAAGTGTACCAGCTTACGGCACCCGATTTACCGCAAAAGTTTTTCACGCTGCGCTCGCTCGACGCACTGCCCAACAACCTTCCGCTGCAGCTTACCTCGTTCGTTGGGCGCGACGACGAAATCGAAGCGATCAAGGTGCTGATCGACGCACACCGCCTTGCAACGCTCGTGGGAACCGGAGGCGTCGGAAAGACACGGCTTGCTTTGCAGGTCGGCGCCGATCTGCTCGATCATTTTGAAGACGGAGTCTGGTTCATCGAACTCGCTCCGCTTTCGGACGGCACGCTTATCGTAAACGAGCTTGGCGCCGCTTTTCGGCGTCCAAGCGACGGGTGACCGTCCTCTACTCGATGCACTGCTTGCGGCCTTGCGCCCAAAGCACGCGCTCCTTATTGTCGACAACTGCGAGCATTTGGTCGATCCGGCTGCCGATATCATCGAGAAAATCTTGCGCGGCTGCTCGAAGATTCACGTGCTTGCAACCAGTCGTGAAGCGCTAAAGATCGCTGGTGAGGTCGTCCATCGCGTGGCCTCGCTGAATGAAGCCGCCGCAATCGCGCTTTTTGTGGATCGTGCGCGTGCGGCAACCGATTCTTTTGAATTGAGCGCGGCGAATACGACCGCCGTCACGAAAATTTGCCGGAGGCTCGACGGCATCGCGCTCGCCATCAGAGCTCGCCGCTGCACGCGTACGAGCTGTGGACGTGGACGAGCTGTTCGCGCGACTGGATGAGCGATTTCGAATTCTGACCGGCGGCAGCAGAACCGCGCTGCCTCGCCAGCAAACCATGCGCGCGCTCATCGACTGGAGCTTCGACCTGCTCACGCCGCAGGAACAGGCGCTCTTGCGGCGCGTCGCGGTGTTCGCCGGCGGCTTTACGCTCGATGCAGCAACCGCGGCGTGTGCGGGCGACGATCTGCAATCCTGGGACATCCTCGATTTGCTGACCTCGCTCGTCGACAAGTCCCTGGTCGTCGCGGAAATCCACGCTGCATCAGGGTCCTCAAAGTTGCGATACCGTCTGCTGGAATCAACTCGCCAGTACGCCGCGGAGAAGTTGGAGAACAGCGGCGAACGCGAACGTTTGCGCGCGAGACACGCGCAGTATTTTCTCGACCTTGCTGCGCGAGCGGAAAAGACCTGGAGCACGACCCCGACGCGCACCTGGCTTCCGTTGCTGGATGCCGAGATCGACAATTTCAGAGCCTGCGCTCGACTGGGCACTCGCCGAGAAACACGACGTGGTGACCGGCGCAGGTCTTGCGGCTGCGCTCTGGCCGTATTGGTTCGAGCTCGGAACGTCCACGGAAGGACGGCGCTACATCGAAGCCGCTCTCGCCCTGCATGAATTGCTCGAGCCCCACGTCGTCGCGCTGCTATGGTTTGGGCACGCGACCACGAGCTTTCACTCGTGGACGGCAATGCTCGACTCCGCCGCGCACGCCATTCGGACGTATGAAGAGCTCGGCGATCGTGCTGCGGCGATGCGCGCGACGGTGAGCCATGCCGAAGCGCTGCTCAGGCTGGGAAACTATGCCGAAGCCGACAAGGAGCTCGATACGGCACTCGCGTTCTTTCGCACCGGTGCGGACCAGCGATGGGCGAGCTATGCAATTTCCGCACTCGCGCGCAACGCACTTTGGCAAGGCAACATTCAGACTCGCAAGGCAGCGCTATATGCAGGTGCTTTCGGCCGCGCGCTCGCAAGGTGATGACCGGCAAGTGAGCGTTGTGCTCGTGAATTCCGCCGAGTGTGAGTTCCACGTTGGCAACACCGATCGCGCGATCGGAGTCGGACGTGAAGTCCTGGCACTAGACCGCAATCGCCGGGACATCAATTCGCTGTGTTTTACACTGACGAATCTTGCCTCGTACCTGATCGCGGCAGGCGAGATCGACGAGGCGCACATCCTCGCGAACGAAGCACTGCGCAAAGCTGCGGACGTTCAACTTCCCGTCCTGATCGCGTGTTCGCTGCAGCATTTAGCCGCAATTGCGGCGCTGCGAGGCGACGTCGAGCGAGGGGCGCTGCTGCTTGGCTTTACGAATGGCGCGTTCAATACATCACTGCCGCGCGAGGACACGGAATTGCGTGAATATGCGGCGGTCATTGCAAGCCTGCAAAGCGCGCTGGGAGTTGATCGGTTAAACGAGCTGCTGGAGCGCGGGCAATCGCTGCCGCAAGAGCAAGCCATCGCCGAAGGGCTCTCCATTTAAGAAAGGTCGCCGACCGCACGTAGCGTCTTCAGCACGAGGGTCCGAACCTGCTTTCTCGCAGGTGGGTGCGGCCCGGGCGCCAGTCCGGCAGCCACAATGAGCCAAGCCGTACTGTCGTGACCGGAGTCGATGCTCCCTAGGTTATCTCGTTGGTCCAGCACCTATGGTGCCGTGCGCGCTATGCGCAGTCGACGCTCCTAACTGTATCACCGCGGTCAAGTCTTGACAGACCAACCAAAAGCGTTCTATTAACACGCATGGAGGCGGTTTTTAAGGCAACGCTCAGCAGTAGGAACGAGCGCGCAAGATTGAAACGAGCAGCGAGCATCCTTCCGGACTTGCTTGGAGCGATGAGCGCAACGAACGCGAGCGCCGCAGACACGCGCACGTCGAATCACCAAAGCGCTGGAGGCCGTCCGCTCCACGTTGTAGCACGAGGTTGATTGGAACATGAGTGAAAAGCCGCGAGAACGATTGATCGGCCATCCGAGCGATTACGGCGGCCGCACGCTGGAAGAAGAAGAACGCGAGCGCGGCGAGCGGACCGCCGACGGAGATCCGCTTACCGACCTGGGCACGGCGGATTCTGCAATCAGCCGGGACACAACCGCGCAGGCTGAAGACCAGTAAATTGGCATCCCGGGTCGAGGAGCCGTGCTTGCACGGTTGGAAACCCCCGGCATGCCCTTATTTCTCACAATAAAAACGCTCGAGCTTCCGCTCGTCCATCCGTTCACGATTGCTCGCGGAACCGAGGAATCGGCGCAGACCGCCGTTTTTAGACTCGACTGGAACGGACTGGAGGGCCTGGGCGAGAGCGTCCCGATTGCGCGATACGATGAATCGGTTGAAAGCGTCCTGGCCTACTATCGCGAGCATCCGCTGCGCACAAACGATCCGTATTTGCTCGACGAGCTCCTGGACGAACACATTCCGCCTGCGGCTCGATGTGGTCTGGATATCGCGCTTCACGATCTGATTGCGAAAGACTGCGGGAAGCCGCTCTATCGGCTGCTTGGGTTGGATCCGCGCGCCACGCCGCTTACCTCGTTTACAATCGGTATCAGCGATCCCCAGACGACGATGCGCAAAGTCGCCGAGCTGGGCGATCATCCTGTCATGAAGGTCAAGCTCGGCGCGGGCAGCGTGAAACAGGAAGTTGAAACGATCGAGATGATCCGCTCGAAATACACCGGTACGATTCGCATCGACGCAAACGAAGGATGGAGCGCCGAGCAGGCCGTCAAGGTACTCGGCGAGCTCGAGCGATTCGATATCGAGTTCTGCGAACAGCCGATCCCGGCGGGTCACCCGGAGCAGCTGCGCCACGTCCGCGAACACGCACGTATCCCAATCGTCACGGACGAAGATTCGATGACGGCAAACGATTTGCCGAAGCTGTACGGATGCGTCGACGGCATCAACGTCAAGCTGGCGAAGACCGGCGGAATCCGCGGCGCAATAAAGATGATTCACACGGCACGCGCGCTCGGCATGAAAATCATGCTTGGATGCATGGTCGAGAGCCAGATCTCCGCGACGGCCGCCGCTCAGATCTCACCGATGGTCGATTGGGCCGACATTGACGGACCGTTCCTCACCAAAGACGATCCGTTTACCGGCATTACCTACGATGCCGGCAAGATCGTTTTGCCGGATGGTGCAGGCTTGGGCGTTCGCGAGAAAACGCACGTTGCCTAAGCGGCGCTATGTCATTTTAGCGCCCGGCGAGTTCGCGGGAGGCGCAAAGACCGCGCACGGCGTCATCGCCTACGGAAGCGACGAGATCGTGGCCGTTGTCGACCCGGCCTGTGCCGGACGCACCGTTCGCGAGGTCCTTGCACACCTGCAAAATGACGCGCCGATCGTCGCAAGCGTTTCCGAAAGCTTTGCGTACGGGCCAACCTCACTGCTCATCGGAACCGCTCCAAAAGGCGGAAAGCTCCCGCCGGATTGGCGCGCGGAGGTGCTGGCGGCAATCAGCGGCGGCCTTGAGATCGTGAGCGGCTTGCACGATATGATCGGTGAGGATTCCGGAGTTTGCCGCCGCAGCTCGTTTATACGACACGCGCATTTGGGACGTGCGCAAGCCTCCGGATGTGCCGCTCTTCACCGGCGAGGTGTACGATGTGCGCGCGCCGATCGTGCTTGCAGTCGGAAATGACTGTTCGGTCGGGAAGATGACGGTGATGCTGGAGCTGGCGCGTGCGGCGGCCAGAAGCGGAGAGCGCGCAGAATTCGTGCCGACCGGCCAGACCGGAATCATGATCGCCGGCTGGGGCATCGCGGTCGACCGCGTCATCTCGGATTTTATTACCGGGGCAAGCGAACAGATCGTCCTCGAGGCGGCGCGCCGCAACCCGGACTACATTCTGGTCGAAGGGCAAGGCGGTATCAATCATCCGGCATACGCACCCGTCACGCTGGGCTTGATGTTCGGAGCGGCGCCCGATGCGCTGGTTCTGGTCGTCGATCCGAAACGCACGGAAATTGAAGTGTTCAATACGCCGATACTTTCGTACAAGGAGCTGCATCGAAATCTATGAAGGGATTTGCGCAACGGTCAAGCCCGCAAGCGTAATCGGTATCGCGCTCAACACGGGCGGCCTCACCGACGATCGCGCGCGCCAAGAGATCGCGCGCGCACGAAGTGAAACGGGCTTACCCGCCGACGATGTCGTACGCTTTGGACCGCACGCACTCTGGAACGCGATTCTTCCGCAGATGCGAAAACGCGATCCGCTCTCCCCGGGAGTAACGGCATGATCTTCGCGCGCGGTATCGCACTCGCGCTTGCGTGCACGCTGGTCCTTAGTGCATGCACAAAAACCGGCGGCGCTGCGGCAGGCGGCGGTCATAACCCGTGGACGGTTCCCGGAACGCTGCGCATCGGGAATGCGGACGAGCCGGATAATCTCAATCCGATGTTTGCGCACACCGACGCGACGGACCAGGTCGCCGGCCTTATCTACTCGTCGTGGCTGCGATACGACGACAACGGGAACTATATTCCCGATCTCGCGACGCAAGTGCCGTCCTACCAGAACGGCGGCATCAGTAAAGACGGAAAGACGCTCACATTCCACATGCGTAAAGGCGTGCGCTGGTCGGATGGAGCGCCACTTACGGTAAAAGACTGGCTTTTCACCTACCACGCCGTCATGAATCCGGCGAACAACACCAAGATGCGCTACGGTTGGGATGAGATTGCGTCGGTGCAAACGCCGGACGACTATACGCTCATCGTCCATTTGAACAAGGTCGACGCATCGATCCTCGGCTTGTTCGGCGTTGCAGGCGGCTCGGCATATCCGCCGTTACCGGCGCACGTACTCGCGAAGTTGCCGGATATCAACCGCGCGGCTTTTAACGGGCATCCGATTTCGAGCGGCCCCTACGTCCTGCAGCAGTGGAATCACGGAGCCTCTTTAGTCTTTGGGCCAAACCCCTACTATTTTCGCGGCGTTCCGAAGATAAAGAAGATCGTCTGGAAGATCATCCCGAACGTGACGACGCTTTTCGAGCAATTACAGACCCACGAGGTCGACGTGTACGTGGGAGTGGATGAGAATCATATCGCGCTGCTCCCACAGGTCAAGGGCATCACCGTCAGCAAGAAGCTCATCGCGAATTGGCGCCATCTCGGAATCAATACCAGCCGGCCGCAATTGCGCGATCCGCGCGTGCGCCTGGCACTCGTGGAAGCGATCGACTGGAAGCGGATCAACGACACGATCTACCACGGCTACAATATCCTGGCCGTCAGCGATGTGTATCCCAAACTGTGGGCGGCGCCGAACATTCCGCCGTTTCCCTACGACCCGCAAAATGCCCGGCAGCTGCTGGCGCAAGCGGGCTGGTCAATGGGTCCCGACGGTGTTCTGCACAAGGGCGACCTCGCGATGCACATCACGATCTCGACCAACACCGAAAAGCAAGAGAACCAACAGGCGGAGGTTCAGATCCAGAGCCAGCTGCGCCCGTTCGGTATCGACGTTGAAATTCGCAATTACCCGACGAGTCTGCTGTTCGCGCAAGACGGCCCGCTCTATCAAGGCAAATACGACCTCGAGCTCAGTATCGAAACGAACGGGCCCGATCCGGACAATCGCGGGCTCTGGAACGGAAAGTTCATTCCACCCAATGGAGCAAATACGGTCTGGCTGAACGACCCGATCGTCAACCGCACGTCCGAGCTTGCAAATTCGACATTCGACCTCGTAAAGCGAAAAGCGTATTACCAAAAAGAGGAAGAGCGCATTCATCAACTCGTGCCCGCGCAATTTTTCTATTGGGAGAACCAGTACACCGCGACAAACAGCGACCTGAAAAATTTCAGGCCGGCCGCATTCATTCAGGACACCTGGAACGCTTGGGAATGGCAGATCTGAATGCTTGCGCTGCGAACCGGCGTCGAGAATCTCACGACGCTGACGTTTGAGCCGGCCAGAGAAGGCGTCCTCAGCTGGAATTCGTTCAATGAGTCCGGCAGCATCGCGTTCCGGCTGCTGCGCGCGCACACAGCCGCGACGCCGTGGCTGCAGCATGTGGAATGGAGCGCGCAAGGGCGCCTCTCCCACAGCCCCCAGCACGAAGACGTACGCGTCGACGTCGACGTCATAACGAGCACGCAGCCGTTCGACGGCATCGAAGTGCGCGCACCGGACGTCGAGTTCAAGGCCATCGCGTTCGCAAGCACCGTTCGCGCGCAGCCCTCGCTGCCGTATCTTGGACAAGCGCGCATTCTCGACGTGCCCGCTCGTTCGCAATTTGTCATCGAAGGCGAACGCGGATGGTGCAGTCCGACCGCGCTCTCAATGCTCAACGCGTATCATGGCCTGGATTACGACGTCCCGTCCACGGCGCGCGCCGTCTTCGACCGTGCCTACAACGGAACGGGAAACTGGTCGTTCAATGTTGCGTTCAGCGGCAGTCTCGGGCTTCGTGCCGCGGTCGTATATCTGCGAAACCTGGAACATGCGCAGCGCATGATCGAAGCGGGAATTCCGATTGCAATCTCTTACAGTTGGAGCGGGGACGAGCTGCCGGGAGCTCCCGTGGAACACTCCGACGGACACCTGGTCGTCCTATGCGGATTCACGACGAACGGCGACTGCGCGATCAACGATCCCGCCGCCCCGGCTTTGCGCGTCGTGTATCCGCGCGCGGCAATCGAACGCATTTGGCAGCGCAACAACGGCGTCGCGTACGCCGTTGCTCCGGTGGGGCTCGATTTTATTTCCATCGTGAACTCATAGAGAGCCGCGCTCATGCAGCCGCAAGACCGGGTCAGCGCTCTCGTGCGCGACGACGTGCCCATGCATATCGCGCTGGTCGAACCACAGATTCCGCCGAATACCGGAAACGTGGCGCGCTTGTGCGCCGCAACCGGCTGCCAGCTGCATCTCGTGCAGCCGCTCGGATTTCGCATCGACGACCGCGAACTCAAGCGAGCCGGTTTGGATTATTGGGAGCACCTGGCCATCGCGCTTCATCCCTCACTCGATTCATTCTTAGAGGCGACCGCGCACCTGCAGCGCTGGTACCTCTCAACCCGCGCGCGGCGCCTCTACACCGATGCGGCGTTTACACCGGGCGACGTGCTCGTCTTCGGTAAGGAAACCAAAGGCTTGCCGCAAGAGCTCATCGACGCGAACCCCGATCATGCTCTTCGCATTCCGCAGAAAAGCGGCACCGTACGCAGCATCAATCTCTCGACCGCAGCAGGCATCGTGACATACGCGGCGCTCGCATACGTCGGCTTCCCCGATTTACGCTAAACGCCGGCGAGGGGTATGCTTTCGCAAAGACGAGGCGAATGCAGCCGCGGATGACCGGGAGAACAATCGAGACGATCGAGCGCGCGGTGGTGGGCTGCACGAAATGTCCGGAGCTGCGTACGTATTGCCGGCAGGTCGCAGTCGAAAAGAAACGGGCATATCGCGATTGGAACTATTGGGGAAAACCCGTTCCGGCCTTCGGCGATCCCGCCGCGCGAGTCGCGCTCGTGGGTCTTGCACCGGGCGCGCACGGCAGCAATCGCACGGGCCGCATGTTCACGGGCGATGCCTCCGGAGATTTTCTCTATCCGGCGCTGCATCGCGCCGGGTTTGCCAGTCAGCCCTCGGCGCTGGCAACCGGCGACGGGCTGGTGCTGCACGACTGCATCATCACGGCAGCGCTGCGATGCGCGCCGCCGCAGAACAAACCGACGCCCACTCAGCTTCGGCGCTGTTTTTCGTTCTTGCGTGAGGAGATCGCTGCGCTAAAGCGGCTGCGCGTGATCGTGGGTCTGGGGGCTATCGGCACGAAAGCCGCGATGGACGCCCTTGCCGCTTGCGGGTTTGTGCCGGAGCCCAAACGATGGCGCTTCGGCCACGGTACCGAGATCGCTGCGCGATCGGGATCGCGCAGCATAACCGTGATCGCGTCTTTCCACCCAAGCCGTCAGAACACGAATACCGGAAAGCTCACCGCGGTCATGTTCGACCGGATTTTCACGCGCGCGCGAGATCTGCTGGACGTCTACTTGAAGCGGGTCGTGCGGCCGCACGAATCGACGGCTTTGTCCGGGATCATCATGCCGCCGGGTGCCGGGCGGAAGCTGAGAATCTGCAGCGGCGGAGCGTTGACGCCCGCCGGTCCGTATTTGGACTCGAGCGCTTTGAGCGCGTCGTGGTCTTGCTCGACGTTGTGCGAGGACTGGACCAGCTCGAACTGCTGAACGGCGCCGTTCTTTGCGAACAGCACGTGATAGACGACCCCGTCCTGATTGTACGTGGTTTCGCCGCACGACTGCTCGGCAGCCGCGCGATCGTGCGGGAATGCGAAGACGGCGACGACGGCCGCCAAAGCCAGGCTCGCCGCGAAAATTCGGATACGATGCATCTGTCTGTTGTATCGGCGCCTCATATCGGCGGAATGAGCGATCGAAATCTTTACGCCCGATCCGGATCCGGCGCGGATCCACCCTTTATCGACAGCCCCAAATCCCGCAGCAGGCGATCCGGGTACGGCCGAGGGCGCATCCATCATCACGTCGCGCGCAAGCTGGTTCTTCGGAAACGCGATGACGTCCCGAATATTCGTCTCGCCGACCGCAAGCATCGTGATGCGATCGATCCCAAGTGCCATACCGCCGTGCGGCGGCGCGCCGTAGTCGAGTGCCCGGATGAAAAACCCAAAACGCTCCTCGATCTGCTCCGGGCGTCATCCCGAGCATCTGAAAAATGCGGCGTTGAAACTCGGGTTTGTGAATACGAATCGAACCGCTTCCCAGCTCGTAGCCGTTGAGAACCATGTCGTAGTGCTGCGCGCGCATCTTGAGCGGATCGCTCTCGATAAGATCCCACTGCCCCTCGCCCGGAGCAGTAAACGGGTGGTGCGCCGGTGCGGGGCGGCCCGTCTCCTCGTCGACCTCGAAGAGCGGGAAGTCCGTGACCCATGCAAACGCAAATTTCGCCGGGTCGCGAAAGCCGCAGCGCTCGCCGATTTCGTTTCGCATCTTGCCCGCGACCGACAGTGCGAGATCGCGGGCATCGGCAAAGAGCAAGATCGCGTCGCCCGTTTGTGCCTGCGTTCGCTCGCACAATTTCGCGATCTGTGCGGCATCGATGAATTTGGACGCCGAGCTCTTTGCGCCGTCCGCGCCGAGCGCAATCCAAACCATGCCCTTTGCGCCGTTTTGTTTGGCAAACTCGGTAAGCGCGTCGAAATCACGTCGCGACAGCGCTGCACCGCACGGATAGCGCAGTGCGACAAGCGCACCTGCGCTCTCCAAGACGGATTTGAAAACAACGAATTCGGTGCCGGCGAAGACATCGTTGACGTTTTGCAGATCCAGGTCGAACCGCAAGTCCGGTTTGTCGCTGCCGAAACGCTCCAGCACCTGCGCGTGGGTGAAACGCGGGAAAGCCGGCAGATCGACATCCAGCACGCGCTGCCATACGTACCGCATGCACGATTCCATCAGTTCGAGTACCTCGTCCTGAGTCGCGAACGACATTTCCACGTCGATTTGCGTAAATTCCGGCTGCCGATCGGCGCGAAGATCCTCATCGCGCATGCACCGCGCAATTTGCATGTAGCGCCCGAAACCCGCGATCATCAAAATCTGCTTCAGAATTTGCGGCGATTGCGGCAGGGCGAAGAAATCACCGTTGAACAACCGGCTTGGCACCAAATAGTCGCGCGCCCCTTCGGGCGTGGACTTGATGAGCATCGGCGTTTCGATCTCCAGAAATCCGCGTTCGTCAAAGTAATCGCGCATCGCTTTGACGATTTTGTGGCGAACTGCGATGTTACGCTGCAGACGCGGACGGCGAAGGTCGAGATAACGGTACTCCAGACGCAGATTCTCGTCGACGTCGTCATCGGAGTTGATCGGGAAGGGCGGAACGAGCGACCGGCTTATCACCTCGAGCTCGTCGACGCCGACTTCCACCTCACCGGTCGGCAGCCTCGGATTCTCGGTTCCGGGAGGGCGCATGCGTACCGGTCCGCGCACGCGAACGACATCCTCGTGGCGAAGATGCTCGGCGTCTTTGAACGACGCGTTCTGCGGATCGAAGACGATCTGCGTAATGCCGTCGCGGTCGCGAAGATCGACAAAGATGAGTCCGCCGTGGTCGCGACGCCGGTTCACCCAGCCGCTCAATTCCGCCGCGTTGTCGACGTCGGTGGAGCGAAGCGCACCGCATGAGCGTTTGAGGACCAGACTAGGCACCTTGTTTATCTCCTAATGCGTTTTTGATCCCGGAAACGTAATAATACTGTTGAAGCAGGCTTCGCGCAAATTTGGAGCGTCGCCGCACGTCTATCGAAGTAACCCAGCACCCAGGGCATTTTTGTGAGCGCGCTGTGCACGCCGAGCGAAATCGGCGTCATGCCCAGATTCGCCATGACCGCGAAGATCCGGATGCTTGCGATAGAAGCGCACGGTCGAGCGGCCCGCGAGTTTCATTTTCTCGACCTGATCCTCGTGCGGCACGTCTTGACAGTGGTAGTTGACGGCGCCCGGTTCGTACAGAATGTCGATGCCGGCGCGCTGCAGCCGGTAGCCGAGTTCGAGATCCTCGTGACCGTAGCCGGTAAAACTTTGGTCAAAACACCCGACCTCGAGCAAATCCTCGCGGCGAACGGACGCGTTGCCGGTCAGGAAATACAGCCAGCTCAATCGCTTGCGCGAAGCGGGATGAAGGGAGCCGCGCTCGTCGACATGGTCGCGCTTGTACTCATAGTCGGCCAGCGAGGTGACTTGCACTTCCCACCCGACGACCGCGATCTTGCGCCTGGATCGATGATGCCGCAGATGCGCTTCGAGCAGGCCCGGATCCGCGATGATATCCGAGTCGTTGAAGAGCACCACATCCCCTTGGGCCTGCGCAATTCCGGCATTTCGAGCCATCGCCCGTCCGGTATAGGCGCCCGGCAGATGGCGCACGCGCGGATGCTGCAAATGAACCTGCGCCAAGTACTCGGCGGTACCGTCGCTCGAATTCGAGTCGCAGATCAGCAGCTCGTACGCATCGTCAGCCACGCTCTGATCGAGGAGCGAGGGAATCACCTGCACGAGCGTATCGAGCCGGTTATAGGTCGGTATGACGACGGAGAGTTCAAGCATGCAATAATTGTGCAACGGAATCGAGTATCTCGCCACGAAACCGCGCGAGCGATTCGGGCGTTTCATCGCCCGGCTTTCTGACCAGCTTGCATGGAACGCCGTAGGGCGCCCATTCCTGCGAGTTCAACCGGAAGTACCGATGTTCGAAAGCGACGACGGTGGGCCTGCGCACCGCACTTGCGACATGTGTCGCACCTGTATCCACGGTGACGACCACCCGAGCCCGCTCAAAGACGGCGGCCCAGCGATGGAACGGCAGTCCTCCCAGCACCACGTCGGCCGCGCGAGCGTCCGAGATTGCGTGCACGTAGTGCTCGCATTCCGGTGCATACGTGACGACCACCGGGATGCCGAAACGGTGCAGATCGCGAATCAGATCCATCGTTGAGGCCAGCGTGCTGCCTTCGAGAAACCAGCGAAGCCCCAGATGCAGGACGATCGGTTCGCTCGGCAAGTAGGCGATTGACGCGCGATCCTCCTGCGGTCACGTCCAATCGCAATTGTTCCACTCTGTTCCTCGCGCCGGCCAGCGCGACGAGGTCGATCAGTTGATTGACCTCGTGGCGGACGTGACGATGCGGATTACGCTCCGACAGATTCGGATCCGCCTCCGAAATCATGACGCGATTGACGTATAATCGCGATGTTAGACGCGCGACGTAGCGACGGACGTACGTATACCCGACCCGGATCCCGGCTCGCGTGCCGCCGACCAGAGCCAGATCCTGAATGCGCGGCGCAAGCGCAATTGCAATATTCACCGCGCCGCGATATGCGGCGCCGAGTTGCGCCGGGTTGGCATCGGACTCCAGGTCGACGATCTCATCGACGTCCGTATTACGTTCCATCACGATTCGGTTGTAGGGGCTGCACACCATCGTGATGCGCGCGCCGGGAAACGATGCACGCACGGTAGCAATCGCTGCCGTCGAAAGGATCAGGTCGCCGATTCTATCCGTTCGCGAGAGCAGAATGTGCATGTTCCAACTCTTCAAAATATGCAGCGCTGCAAAGCCTGCGCGCCGCTCGCAGTTCCCGGTTCGAGAGCGCGCGATCGACCGCAGATGTCGCCCAGCGCGGTTCGGTAGGTCCTTGCCGCATCGATACCCCGAAGCCATCGATGGATCGCGCGCTGCACGGGGTTGTCGCCGGTTGCAAGATAGGTGCGCCAATGCGGATGCAGACGCGCAAGCTGCACGGCGGTTCGCGCCTGCGCCCGGGCTTGGCGAATCATCTTCTCCAGATCGCTGCTGCGGGGGCGCGGCTTGAAGTGAAAGACGAGCGCATACCGGTTGAAGACCGCGCGAACGCTCGCAAAGCGCAGGCGCAATCCGACGTCGATATCTTCCCATCCGTACTCGGCAAAGCTCTCGTTGAAGCCCCCGATCGCGCGGATCGTTTTTAACGGAACGGAGACGTTGGTCGTCCAGAAGAAGTTACCGCTGTAGTCTTTGAGCGACCACACGGGCGGCGGCAAGTCGTCGAGATTCTCAACGTTGATCGCGCCGCCGCGGACGATCGCCAGCGGAGTGCATGTCATGCGAGCGCAAATGCTCTTGCACGAAATTCGGCAGCGGCAAGCACATCGTCGTCGATGAAGATGATGCGCTCGCCGCTCGCGCGTGCGATCCCGGCGTTTCGCCCTTTCGCAAGGCCCGAGTTCGGCTGATTGATGACCGTGAATGGGCAGGTCGCCCGCTGCTGGGCTCGGGCGATGACCTCCGGCGTCCGATCGGTTGAGCCGTCGTTGACCAGAACGACTTCGTATGTATCGGGCGGCACGGTCTGTTCGAAACACGCGTCCAGCACGCGCTCCAGCAGCTGCGCGCGGTTGTACGTGCAGAGCTGAATCGTCGCTCTCATGGGGCGGGCAGTTTCTACTATGGCGTGCGTTCGGCCTCGCGCTCGGCCAGCAGCGACTGCGCCGCCGCAATGATGCGCGGCACGTCCAGGTTGGCGATACACGCGTAGTCAGGACACGTTTCCTTGCGTTCGCCGGGCCTGCAGGGATAGCTCGCGCGCACGATCGCCGTTCGTAAGCCCAGCGGCGCCCAGCGCTCGGGCGTGTCGGTTTGAAATGGAAAGATCCCGACGGTCGGCGTCCCGACGGCGGCGGCAACGTGCATCGAACCCGTCGTAATGCCCGTAAACAGGCGAGCGCGCTGCGCCAACGCAGCGAAACTTCCGATACTCGTGCGACCTGCGATCGAGATACCACCGCTCTGCGCCGCGATAGCGTCCACGATCTCACGATCCTCGCGCGCCCCGCTCAGCAGGACCGTTATCCCAAAGCGGTGGGCGATCTCCTGTACGAGTCGAGCCCAGCCGCCGGTCGGCCAGATCCCGCGTTGCGGCGCGACGGCGTTCGTCGAGTGGACAATCGCAAAGGGTCGATCACCGGGCGCAATCGTTTGAAGGAGCGCTTGCGCTTGCTCGCGGTCGGCATCGGTGGTTTGCATCCGCGGAAACGTGTCGGAGGTATCGCAACCGAGCGCGCGCGCGTAGTCGAGCAAGATCTGCGACCAGTGCGAGGTGAGGTCGCCCTGCTCGCTTCGTACCGTTACCCGCTGCGTGAACCGCCACGAATAGAGCCTGCGCGCTTGGCCGACACGCACGGGAATTCCCGCAATCTGCGGCACGCGCGCAGTACGGGGCGTAGCCCACGTTACGACGGCGGCATCATAGCCGCGCGCCGCGATCGTTTGCGCGAGCGCGCGTTCGTCTTCACCTGCATCGATCAGCACCGCATCCAAATCCGGCACTCGTTGCAATGTCGAAGCGTGCGATTCGAGCGTTAGAGCATCGACCACGTCAAAGCGCTCGCGAAGTGCGCGTGCGAGGACCGAGGCCACCAATGAATCGCCGATGCCTCCGCCCGCGCAATACAGGAGCGCTCTAGCCATCGAGAGCGCGCGCCAGTTCCACGGTATACGCACCATCCAGCAGTCGCGCGCGTGCAAACGACCGCATCACCTGCGGAAAACGCTGGTCCTGCGCCACGCCCGCAAACCAGGGCAGGAGCCGTTCCAATGCCTTTGCGCGGGCCAAGTTTACCGGGTGAGCGCCGGTAGCCGATCGAACCCGCGCGCTCGAATTCTTTGCAACGAACCGCGCCGCCATTCGTGCTTTCTCGATCGATTTCTGCAGTTCGGACTCGAGCGTTGCATCATGCGGCGGTTTGATGTGCCAGATATACGCGTCCCATGCGAACCGCCAACGCATGCCGTGTTCGCGCAGCCGCACGCCAAGGTCCGTATCTTCCCATCCGTACAGGTGAAACTGTTCGTCAAATCCGCCGACCGCATCGACCGCAACTCTGGGAACCGACGCGTTACACGTGCACAAGAAGGCTCGGGAGAAATTCACCAGCGCCGGTTTGGGACGTTCGTGATAGGAAGGTACGTTGAGAATCGGACCGTTTACGACCAGGTTGCTCACGGTATGAGCTGCATCGTGCGCTCCCAGAAACGAGGGCGGCGCATACACGTCGTCATCGCAGAAGACGAGCAGATGCCCTTGAGCCACGGCGATACCGCGGTTGCGGGCAGCGCCGCGATTCGGACGCTCTTCATAGACGTAGGTGATCTCATACGTCTGACTCTCGCGAGCATGTTCGACCACGTGCGGCGTCGCGTCGGTCGAGCCGTTGTCGACGACGATCACTTCGAAGGAGGGTGCGCCGATCTGCGTGCCGAGAGATTGAAGCGCCCGATCCAGATACTCGGCTCGGTCTTTGGTGGCAATGATCACGGACATTCGCATGCGTAATTATCCCGCGCACGTCTGAAGTGCGAGTATGCCGGCCGCCATCCGCTGCGCGGCGCCGGCGTGTTCGCGGTAGAGACCGCCAAGCGCTTGCGCTGTTCGTGCAAGCCACTGGGAATCGCTTGCGAGCTCCAGGGTGATGCGTGCAACGCGGCCGGGTGTAAGGGTTCCGTGCAACTCGCGCACGATCTCCTCCTGTACGTCGATGTTCGGTTGTGTGTGATATCGAAAACGCCGCGAATACGCCGTCGCAACGGCGCGTTTAGCCGGCACGCCGATGAGCGGAATGCGATCCAAATATGTGAGCGGCCCGTTTATCGCGGCCAGCTCCGGGGCATTGAGCGGCGTGCAGGAAATCACGGGTTTGCCGATTGCCGCCAGTTCGATGACCTTGGTACCGGGAATCGTGAGCACGAGCCTGGCGATTTTGGCTGCTGCAAGCGCATGACGAACGATAGGAAATCGGACATTCCGCTCGGTTGAATACAGAAAGGTCTGGCCGCCTTCTTCAACCAGCGTCCCGCGCCGCGAGAACACTCGCGGATCGCCGCCGGCCTCGACGGCAGAGCGCACGGCTTGGAGACGGGTGAACGGTGAGATGCCGAACGCGATCGGAATCGCCGGATCGAGGCGTCGCATTTCGAGCGCTGCGGTAAAGAAGAACGGAACCAGGTGCCGCACCTCGTAACGCCGGGATCCCGGCATGATGAGAATTCCGTCGGATGGTGAACCCGGCTCAGGGTTCATCGCAGCCTCCATCAACGCGCCGTCGATGGCCAGATTGCCGACGCGAGAAGATCCGTTCGTCCGGAACACCGCAGCGCGCCAGCTGCTCGACGTTATGTTGGTCGACTGCAAACGCCCGAGCGGTCTCGCGCGCATAACGCGCTCGGGAGAACTTGTACGTCGCGAGCGCACCGCCCATTCGTTTGTGCAGCCGCGCCGCGTGCATAAGGTCGCCGCCTAGATACAGCACCGCGTCGGAGTCTTTCGGAACTCCGCTCCATCCGGGCACCGAGCGCAACCTTCACGTACGCCTTCGGATCGAACACGCGGGCTTGCGGAAAGAGCTCGCGCGCCACAGCGGATTCCTCGCCGGTCGCATAATCGTCCGGAACATAAAAAATCGAAACGCTTGCGTCCGGCGCCTGCACGTACACCTCGTGCAGCAAGGGACGCAGCCATCCCGCGGTTTCTCCCGGACCGTTGCACGTGATCGCAAGACGCATGCCCATGGTGCAAGAAGCGGCGCTAGCCGCCCGCGCAATATCTGGCTACGATTCTGGCGATCGTATCGGTCGTACTCATGCCGCTGCGGTGCGGGGCGAGTCGTATGACGCCGCCGTTGCGCAGCACGACTTCACGTTCGGGTAATTCCTCTTCGTGATATTGGGCGCTCTTGACGTGCACGTCGGGCTTAATCGCATCCAGTACGGTCTCGGGCGTACGTTCGGAGAAGCCGACGACCGCGTCGACACTGCGCAACGCATTCAGAACGCACGCGCGATCGGCGAAAGGCACGATTGGGCGGCTGGGCCCTTTGATTCGCCGCACGGAGTCGTCGGTATTCAAACCGACGATCAATGCATCGCCTTGCTCCCGAGCCCACGCAAGGTAGGATACGTGCCCGGCGTGCAAAACGTCGAACACGCCATTGGTGAAGACGACGCGTTGACCACGATCGCGCAGCTGCTCCCGCCACTGCGCGGCCTGGGCGCCGTTTTCAAACAGCATGCTCGACCAGCGCAAGAATTTCGTCGGCCGATGCCGTCGCGGTCCCCAGCTTCCCGACGACTGCGCCGGCGGCATAGTTCGCGAGCTGCATCGCAAGCTCGATACTCGCACCTGCCGAAAGTGCCAGCGAAAGAACGGCCACGACCGTATCGCCGGCACCGCTGACGTCGAATACGGTTCGCGCGACGGATGGGATGTGCAGGCGCTGCCCATCGCGGCTGAAGAGCGACATCCCGTGCTCGCCGCGCGTGATCACGACGTAGCGGCAGTCCAGCATCTGCAAAAGCCGTGACCCTGCAAGCTCGAGCGATGCGTCATCCGTAATGGAAACGCCGGTCGCTTCGCAGGCCTCGTGCACATTGGGCGCAACACACGTTACACCGGCAAACAGCGGCAAATTTTGCGGCTTTGGGTCGGCGACGACGATGGGACATACGCAAGCGGCCTCAACAATTTCGCGCGAGAGTAAGCCCTTGCCGTAGTCGCTCAGGACGACCGCGTCCGCATGTTCGGAATACGATCGCACGATGTCGCGAACGCGTGCGCCGTCGCTCCGGCTCAGCGCGGCCGTGGACTCCCAATCAGCTCGAACCACCTGCTGATTGTGCGCGACCACGCGCGTCTTACGAGTCGTCGGGCGATCGGTGATGCGGATCAGTCCCTCCGCAGAGATGCCCTCGCCGCCCAGCAAGTCCGAAACGTAATGCGCAAACGGATCGGTGCCGATCGCTGCGGCGAAATCCACCTGCGCATGCAATGCGTGCAGATTGTTCGCAACGTTGCCCGCTCCGCCGAGCGTAAACGAATGATCCGTCACCGCGACGACCGGTACGGGAGCCTCAGGCGAGATGCGCGTGACCGAGCCCCAGATCCACTCGTCGACCATGACGTCCCCGACCACGAGAATGCGGCGCCGGCGCATACGTTCGAAGAGCGCGCGCGCATCCGTCGGGGCTAGCATCTGCATCGCATCACGTCTCGAAAATAATACGCTGCTCGACCAGATCGCAAACGATGTGCGCCATCGTTTCGTGCACCTCTTGCACGATCGCCGAGTAACCGCTGGGCCCAAGCAGCACCAGATCCGAGATTGCCGCAACGGCTCCGCCGCCGTTGCCGGTAAACGCGACCGTAACGGCTTCACGGCGTCTGGCCTCTTCGAGTGCGAGGACGATGTTTTTCGACGTACCGCTGGTCGTCATGCCGATCACGACGTCGCCCGCCTGGGCAAATGCCTCGACTTGCCGCCGGAAGATATGATCGAACCCATAATCGTTCCCGACCGCCGTAAGCGTCGAGGTGTTGACCGTGAGTGCTTCGCTTGCTAGTCCCGGGCGCTCGCGTAAGAATCGTCCGCTCAGCTCGGCGGCCATATGCTGTGCTTGCGCGGCGCTCCCGCCGTTGCCCATCCACAGCACTTTATTGCCGCGGCGCAAGGCTTTGACGATCGCATCGGCGATTGCCTCGCATTGAGCGCGGTAGTGCGGCGCCTCCAGCATTCCTCGGCGATCTTCGAGCAGCTCGGCGAAACCGCGCCGCCCCTTCACATCTATGGTTCTATCCAAAACATCTCCTGACCCATTGATACCAGTTCGCCGTTCTCCGGAATGATGCGCGCGATCACGCCCGCGTAGTCGCTGGTAATCTCGTTGAAGAGCTTCATCGCCTCCAGGATGCAGAGCACCTGGCCGGGTTCAACGCGATCGCCCGGTTTCACGAACGGTTCGGCATCCGGAGAAGGCGATCGATAGAAGACGCCGACCAGCGGAGCCGTTACTTTTTTGGCGTTCGCCGAGGCCTGCGGCGTATTCGGTGCGGCGACCGTGCCGGCCCCGGCGCCCGGCGCCGGCGGCGCGCCGGAGGGCATGACCGTGACGCCGCCCTCGCGTCGCACGAGTTCGAAAATCCTCTCACCAACTTTGACCTTCAGCGCGTCAAGGTCGTGCTCGTGCATGATATCGAGCAAGTCGTTGATCGTCTGCGATTCGTCCATTTTAAAGGTGCTTCGCCCTGTGCTCGTTCCTATTGCACATCCTGTGTGGAACGACATGCTCCCATGCTGGTCGCTATCCGCACCCCCCACGCGTTCGCGTGGGGCCCCCATTACCTCATGGCGCGTAGAGATATTGCTTAACCAACGACTCCCCGTGGGCGCCGGGGAGATGGGTGGCGTGGGCGCCGGGGAGATGGGTGGTGTGGTTTTTCTCATTTTTCCACCATTTCCACGAGTGTGGGCACCAGGTCTTTTCCCAGAGGAACCTTGTGGTCGATCCGGTCCGAGAGATCGCGCAGGACGGCTTGGCCCGCTGCGAGCTCGTCGCTTCCCACGATCAGCGCAAATCGGGCGGCGTTGCGGTCGGCAATCTTGAGCTGCGCGATCAGCTTGCGATCGTCGTAATCCATGAATATCGGAATGGACAGCGAGTAACGCAGGAGTGCCGAGAGGGTGACGAGCACCTCGCGGGCCTGCTCGCCCAGCGCGATGACTTGGATGCCGGCGCGCTCGGGATCGCCCGGCGGTTGCGCGGCTTCAATAGCCATCAGTAAGCGCTCGAGTCCAAGGGCGAAGCCGACCGCAGGCACGCTGGGACCGCCGAGCGATTCGATCAAGTCGTCGTAGCGTCCGCCGGCGCATACCGTGCTCTGAGCACCAAGCGCATCCGAAACGAATTCAAAGACGGTGCGCGTGTAATAATCCAAGCCGCGCACGATCCGCGGATTCACCACGTATGGAACGGCGAGGTGCTCGAGATAACGTTTGACTGATTCGAAGTGCGCGCGGCACGCATCGCACAGATACTGATCGAACGAAGGCGCCGAATCAAGAAACGGTTGATCCTCGGGTGACTTGCTGTCGAGCAGGCGCAGCGGATTGCGCTCGAGACGACGCTGCGAATCCTGGCTCAGGCTCGCGAGATGCGGTCGAAAATGATCGAGCAGCGCTTGCCGGTACTTCGGACGGCAGATCCGATCCCCGATCGAATTGAGGTTGAGCGTCACGGATACGCCGTACGAACGAAAGAGATGCATCGCCAGCGCCATCACTTCGACGTCCGCCTCGGGACCGTCATACCCCGTGCACTCCAGACCGAATTGATGGGATTGCCGGAACCGTCCGGCTTGCGGCCGCTCGTAACGGAAGATCGGCCCGATATAGTACAGCCGCCGCGGACCCGTTCCAAAAAGATTGTGCTGCAATGCAGCTCGCACGACCGGTGCCGTCCACTCGGGCCGCAGCGTCATCAAGCGGCCGCCCTTGTCTTGGAACGTGTACATCTCTTTTTCGACGATATCGGTGATCTCACCGACGCCGCGTATAAAAAGCTCCGTCGACTCGAACACCGGCGTGCGAATCTCGCCATAGCCGTAGCGGCGGGCGAGCGCGTGGATACGCGATTCGAGCTCCTGCCAGCGTTCGGTCAGAGGCGGGGCGAAATCTTGCGTCCCGCGCGGCGCCGTGATCTTCGAGGACATACGTCTGGGGTGATCTAGAAGGCAGCCGGATCTCCCTTCTCGGGCCTTGACACGGCACGCGTCGGATGTGATGGACATCATGTGATCACGGCGCTGCTCGTCACGTGCGCCTCAACGTTCGTGGAAAGCGTGCCGTTCATACTCGCCGCAGCGCTGCTCGTCCGCGTACCGCTGCGGTGGAGCTCGCGGATGGTCCCGTACCTGGGCTGTGGATGTGGTTCGGGACCGTCCGCGCGTTCTGTGCCGGCTGCAATTGCGACAGCGTTGCTTTTCGGTCCGCTCGTTGCGGGTGTACGCCTTGCGGCGGCAATTGCCGTCGATCGCCTCGCTTCGCTCAAAGATTCATGTGCGCATCCGGATGATTCCGTCCTCGAGCAGTTTTCCGCTCTGACCCCGCTTGCGATACTCGCTGCGCTTGCGACGATGTTTGCTCCGATGTTCGCGCGAGTCGCTCGCGTGCCGGCGCTCGAAGCGTTCGCCGCTGCGGCGATCTTGGGATTTGTGGCCGCGCCTTGCGGCATCGGCGCCGCCGCTCTTGCCGCGCCGCTGCGTGCCGTGCACCCGGCGGCAGCCGCGGGATTTCTCTGCGTTGCGGGGATTTTCGATTTTCGCACGTGGCTTCGCTCGACGCACGTCGATCCGCAGCACGATACGCTCGGCTACGCGATGACGGCGCTCGCATGCGGGATCGTTGCCGCGCACGCAGGGGCGGGCCTCGTGAATCCGCGCATCGCGGCCACATTGTGGGCGTGCGCACTCGGCGTGCGTGGGACTTGCTTATACATACCGTACGCATCGGCATGGACGGCTGCGGATCGCTCCCGCGGTCATGCTTGCGGGTGCGGTTCTATCCGCGCCGCCGCCGCAATATCACGCAACGGAAACCTCACTTGCCGATACGTTTGCGGGTGAAGCGATCGATTTCACCGGCATAGTCACGCAGACAGGAGGCGTCACGACGCTCGTGCGCTACGCAATCACGTGTTGCCGTGCGGACGCCGCGCCGATCGTCATCCGGCTTGCCCACGGCACACCGGCTCTACATGGGTGGGTACACGCGAGCGGAACGCTCGTGCAATCACCGGACGGATTGCTTTTGCGAACCGGCTCGCTGCGAACGGTTTCGCCGCCGATCGATCCGTTCGTGTACCGGTAGCGCGCTTACGAAAGGTTCTGCGCGCGCCGCGGTTCGAGCAGTTCGACCGGAACTCCGTTCGGATCCTCGACAAAAGCAATTGCACGTGTTCCGCTCGGCGAGCGCTTCACGTCTTTGAGGATTTTTACGCCTTTGTCTTTTAGGGCGGCGACGTACGATTCGAGTTCGCCCTCGACTTCAATGGCCAAATGTTCGTAACGGTTGCCGATATCGTACGGCGGATGATCTTCCAGGTCATACACCAGTTCGATGTATGCGTCCCAATTCTCACCTACGAACGCCATATCGGCATTTCCGGGATAATGGTGCGGACCGTCGAGCAGCTTAAGACCAAGCGCTTTAGTGTAAAACTCGATCGACTGCTGCATGTCGTTCACGAAAATCGAGGTATGCAAAAAGCGAGGCATGACCTCACTATACCCGTTAGTGCAGAAAGTAGCGATGTGTCGAAAAAACCAGCGAGACCCCGAGGCGATTTGCCGCTTCGATCACGTTCGCGTCGCGCACCGATCCGCTCGGAGCGATAATTGCCGTGCACCCTGCCTGAGCCGCCGCTTCCAGCCCGTCCGGAAAGGGGAAAAAGCCGTCGCTTGCGCAGGCCGCGCCCGCGGCGTATTCGCCGGCCCGCCGGCCGGCTATCTCGACCGCACTGACGCGATTGGTCTGGCCTGCGCAAATCCCGCGCGTAGCACCTTGCTTGGCGATGACGACGCCGTTGCTCTTGACGTGCCGGACCACATCCCATGCAAATGCCAAGTCATGCCATTCTTGCGGCAAAGGTTCACGCAGACTCACAACCTTCCACGACTCGCGGGCAAAACTGCGATCCTCTTCTTCGGCGAGCACGCCGCCGAGCGCACTGCGAAGTTGCAGTTCGCGCTGTAAGAGATCCGGTACACCGGCAGCGTACCGCATGATCCGCAGGTTTTTTCTTTTCTTGAGAACGCTCAGGGCATTGTCGTCAAACGCGGGCGCGGCCACGATCTCCAGAAAAAATGCGGAAAGCGTCTGTGCCGCTTCCAGGTCGACCGGCGCATCCACGGCAATGATGCCGCCGTACGCGGAAACGGGATCTGCTTCAAGCGCATCGGACACCGCTTTTGCTACGCTCGATCGTTGCGCAACACCACAGGGCACGGTGTGCTTGACGATCGCGGCACGCACGAAACGCTCGTGCTCAGAACCAAATCTCGCACCTAACGGTGCCCGCGAGAGCAGCCGCAGCGTCGCGTCCAAATCGAGCAAATTGTTGTACGAGAGCGCTTTTCCGTGCAGCTGTTCGGGCAGCGTCTGCGGACTGTCCAAATAGAATGCCGCACGCATCTGTGGATTCTCGCCATACCGCAGCGGCTGCGCGAGCGGCAGCGTCAGCGTGAGCGCCCCGGGCAGTTCGCTGGGCAGCACCTCACCCTTGGTAGCCAGGTAATGTGCGATAGCGGCATCATACTCGGCGGTACGTTCGAACGCGGCTATCGCCAGACGGCGCCGCGAGGGGTCATCCAAACCGCCGTTTGGAAGCGCCTGGAGAAACGAATCGTACTGCGAGGGATGGCTCAAGATCGTTACATGAGCAAAGTTCTTTGCTGCGGCGCGCAGCAGCGAGACGCCGCCGATGTCGATCTGCTCGATAGCTTCGGAGAGCGTCGTGCCGTCCCGCGCCACGGTTGCCTCAAAAGGATACAGATTCACGACCAGCACCCTCAAATCGTGGATGTTGTAGATGCGCGCTTGATCCTGGTGGCCGGGATTGTCGCGATCGTATAGGATCGCTCCGAACACCTTGGGGTGAAGTGTTTTCACCCGTCCATCGAAGAGCGAGGGGAACCCCGTGAGATCGCCGACGTCGCGAGCTTCGATGCCTTGCTCGGCGAGAAACGCGCGCGTCCCGCCGGTGGCGTAGATCACCGTTCCGCGCTCAACCAGCGCTTTGGCTATCTGGGCAGCGCCCGTCTTATCGGAAAGCGAGAAGAGCGCTGCGTCAGGCAATCGCGGGCTCCCGCTCGCGCTCTTTCTCCGTCAGCTCCGCCGAGATGATCGAACTCACGCCCGCCTCGCCCATCGTGATGCCGTACATGCGATCGGCCAGTTCCATCGTTTGCTTGTTGTGCGTCACGATGATCATCTGCGAGTCACCGGCGAGGTCGCGAACCATGCGCGAGAATCGTTCGACGTTCGCGTCGTCCAGCGCCGCGTCGACCTCGTCCAGCAGATAGAACGGCGAAGGACGCACTTTGATGAGCGCAAAGATCAATGCTGCCGCCGTCATTGCGCGCTCGCCGCCCGAGAGCGAAGGCAGCGGCATCGCCTTCTTGCCGGGAGGCTGCACCGAAATTTCAATGCCGGTTTCCGAGAGATTCTCCGGGATTGGTTTGCCACATCCTGGCCTCGCCGCCGGTGAACAGCCGTGCGTACATCTCGGAGAACGCTGCCGCGACTTGCTCGAAGGTTTCGTTGAATTTCGCCTGTGTCTGAAGCTCGATCTCGCGAATCGACTGCAACAGCGTCTCGCGCGCCCTCGAGAGATCGTCGAGCTGCTCTCGCAGGAAGGTCTCGCGCTGCGCAAGCTCTTCGCGATCCGCTTCCGCGTTCAAGTTAACGTTCGAGAGGCGCGCCAAGTCTTCGCGAAGCCGCGCGAGATCCTCGGCAGCCGCGTCGGGTTCTTCTTTGTAGCGCTCCTCGACGTCGCGACACTCCTGCTCGGTCGCCGGATTCTGTGCGAACTGCGAGACCAGCATTCCAAGTTCGGCCTCGATCTCGGCAAGGCGCGTGCGATGGCGTTCGCCGCCCGCCTGAGCCTCGCGTTCTTCGAGCTCCGCGGAGCGCACGGCGGATTCCAAACGCGTTACCTCGTCGGTGAGCGTTTCGCGCTGCCGGCGTGCGTTCTCGAATGCGGAATCCGACTGCGTTACCCGCGCTCGCAGGGTTTCCAAATGTTCCGCCGAGCGCTGCGTTTGCGCCGTCAGATTTGAAATCTCGCAGACCATCTGCTCCCGCGCCGCTTGTGCTCGCTCACTGTCTTGATCGAGAATGCCAAGCCGGGCTTTCGCGCCCTCTCGTTCGGCGGACAGCGCTGCGAAACGCTCTCGCATGTTACCGGCGCGAGCGCTTACCTCGCTCTGCGCGGCTTCCGCCTGCGCGATATGCTCACGAGACTTCGCGAGCGCACCCTCCAGGCGGACCCGATCCTCATCGCTGCGCGTCTCCTCGGGCTGCGCGACTTCGAGCTGCCGTTCCCGTTCGCGTGCGCGAACCGCCTGATGCTGCAAATCCTCCAGGTGGATTCGAGCGGCTTCGAATTCGCTCTGCATGCGCTCGATGTCGGCGCCGGCTCCGGCCATTTCACCACGTACTTCGGTCAGCATGACCTCGGCGGACTGCAGCGCTTCTTTGGCTTGGTCACGTGAGCGGATCGCATTTTCGCTTATGCGCGTGGCCTGGTGTACGCCGGCCTCGAGCCGAGCAAGCCGCGCATGCATTTCACTGAGCTGTTCGCGCAATGTTTGCGCTTGCACGCGCCGGGAGAGGATCGACTTTTCGCGCTGGTAGCGGCCGCCCGTGATCGCGCCGCCGCCCGCGATTTGCTCGCCGGAGAGCGTGACGATCGTATCGCGCAGACCCCGATTACGTACGAGATGAATGCCGGTCTGCAGCGTGTCGACGACCAGGACGCTGCCGACCAGAAAACGCACGATAGACTCGTACTGCGGCTGCGTGCGAATGAGCATATGCGCGTACGCGATGACGCCTCGCACGTCGCGGAGCTCTTGCGTGAGCTCCCTGCCGGTCCGGTTCTGCAGCGTGTCGAGCGGCAAGAACGTTGCGCGGCCGAGTTCTTTCATATTGAGAAAGTCGATTGCACGCTCGGCGTCTTCCGAGGTCGCCGTGATGATGTTTGAGAGGCGAGCTCCGAACGCGATATCCATCGCCCGGGCGAACTGCTCGTCGGTCGTTATGAGATTGGAAACGATTCCTTCGATACCGCGCACCTCGCCGCGGTGCCAGGCCTCGACGACCGCGCGTGTTCCCGGTACGTGGCCTTCGAGCGAGTTTTCGAGCTCCTCGATCGTGTGCAAACGCGATTGCGCTGCGGCCACTTCGCTCGAATACTCACGATGAGCGGTGATCGCTTGCGAGAGTTCTGCCTGCGCCGCGCGAGGCGGCCCGTTCGCCGTCTTCGACGCGGCCGCGCAAATCAAGCAGCTGTGTTTCCAAACGCGCTAGATGCGCGTCGCGCTCGGTGAACCGGTGAGCCGCAGCGCCCGAAGCGATCTCCAGCTCCTCCATGCGGGTGCGAGCTGCGCCGGACTCTCGCTCAAGGCGCTCGGCCTCGGCGCGTGCGTTCTCTCCCTGGACTCGCCGTTCGGCTTTGCGTGCTGCCAGCGCCGAAGCGCCTGCTTCGACCTCGCGCAGCTGCGTAAATATCGCATCGAGCTCTCCGCGGGCATGCGCGAGCGCACGCTGGGCCTGCAACTCCTGATCGCGCGCGGTCTCGAGCTCGCCCTGCAACGGAGCAATCTGTGATTCGAGACGGCCGATGGCCTCATCCAGCTGCTCGCGCTCGTGGTGCACGCGCTGCGCATCTTGCGAAGTCTGGGTATTTTGCGCTTCGAGCGCTTCACGGCGCGCGATCGCTGCGGCGTAGTCCGCTTCAACACGCGCGAGTTCGCCACGCAGGTTCTGTGCCTGCGTGCGGTATTCTTCGAGCTGCAGCTCGTGCTGATAGGCGCGCGTGCGCGTCTGTGCAAGTTGTGCGCCGAGCGATGCGGCTTTGCCCGCGGCTGCGCTGCGCAGCTCCTCGTTGCGTTCGAGTTCGCGTTTGAGCGCTTCGCGTTCTTGCCTGCGCGAGGCGCCGGCGCGAATGTACGAGAGTATCTCCAGATCGCGCACGCGCGCGCTGAGTTTACGGTACCGTTTTGCACGGCGAACCTGGGTATCGAGCTCGGGGATGCGCCGCTGCAGCTCGGCAATCAAATCGTTGATACGGATCGCGTTCTGTTCGGTCTGCTCGAGGCGTCGCATCGACTCATTCTTGCGTGCGAGAAACTTATTGATGCCGGCGGTTTCCTCGAAGAGCGCGCGGCGGTCCACCGGCTTGCTTGTGAGGATCGCGTCGATCTGTCCCTGCGACACAATCGAATACGAACCCGGCCCAAGACCGGTGCCCATGAGCAGGTCGAGAATATCGCGCAGCCGGCACTGATTGCGGTTGATGTAGTATTCGATTTCTCCGGCTCGATAGGCCCGCCGCGTGATTTCGACTTCGGTGAAATCGATTGGGAGCTTGCGATCGCCGTTGTCGAAGGTGATTGAAACCTCCGCCAAACCGAGCGGTTTTCGCTTCTCGTTGCCGGCGAAAATGACGTCTTCCATCTTGCCTGAGCGAAGGCTCTTGCTGCTCTGCTCGCCGAGCACCCAGCGGAATGCATCGATAAGGTTGGATTTCCCCGAACCGTTCGGGCCGACGACCGCGGTGATACCTGCGCCGAAGTCGAGCGTGGTCGGCTCGGCGAAGGTCTTGAAGCCAAAAGTCTTAATGCGCTTAAGGTGCATGCAAGCGTTCCTGGAGGAGGATAAGGGCTTGGGCTGCAGCGTTCTGCTGCGCGGCTTTCTTCGACGGCCCGGTCCCCGTTCCGAGCGTCTCTCCGTTAACTGTTACCGTAGAGGTGAAAATACGCAGGTGCGCGGGTCCTTCCCCGCGCTCGCGATAGACCGGCGTGCACGCCAATCGCGCCTGCGTCAGCTCCTGCAGCTGCGTTTTCGGATCTGCGAGCGCCGCGTTCTCGTGATCGACGTTCGCGACATGTTCGCGTTCGATGAAACGCTGCGCGCTCTCGAAGCCATGTTCTAAGAACAGCACGGCGATGAACGCCTCGAAGGCATCCGCGAGGATCGAGGTGCGTTCGCTGCCGCCGTGCGAGCGTTCGCCCACGCCCAGCTGCACGAGCTCGCCGAAGCCCAGACGCCGAGCGGTCAGCGCGATCGCTGAATCACTGACGATCGCCGCTTTTCGCTTGGCGAGAGTCCCTTCTTTCTCGTCCGGATACGTCGCGTACAGCCATCGCGCGACCTCAAGACCGAGCACGGCATCGCCTAAAAACTCCAGACGTTCATTTGAGAGAATTTGGAGTTCCTTGGCTGCGCTCTCGTGCACGAACGCCGCCTCGAACCGATCGAGCGCTTCGGCGCGAACGTCTGCGAGATCGAGGAGCGCGCGCAAACGCCGCCGCCTCTGTTCACCGGCCATGGGGCGCTAGCCGCGTAGCTTGCCGAAGACGAGAACGCTGTTGTGGCCGCCGAAACCAAACGAATTCGAAAGTGCCACGTTTACCGTTGCTTTGCGTGCGACATTTGGTACGTAGTCCAGTGGGCATTCGGGGTCCGGCACCTCGTAGTTAATCGTCGGCGGCATGAGATCGTCATGCACGCTCAGGGCCGTGGCAACACCTTCGATGCCGCCGGCCGCCCCAAGCGCATGGCCGTGCATCGACTTGGTCGAGCTGACCGCCACGCTCGTGTCGGCTCCAAGAATTCGCATAATTGCCTGCGATTCGGCAGCGTCGCCCTGCGGCGTCGAGGTGCCGTGCGCATTGATGTAATCGATCTCTTCGGGCTTAATACGGGCATTCGAAATTGCGCGCTGCAGCGCGAGCTCGACGCCCCTGCTGTCGGGATCGGGCGCAACCAAGTTGTACGCGTCCGCCGATTGCCCGTAACCGTAGATCTCGCAATAGATGCGAGCGCCTCGGGCTTTGGCGTGTTCGAGATCCTCGAGCACGAGAATGCCGGCGCCCTCACCGAGCACGAACCCGTCCCGCTCTTTATCGAACGGCCGGCTCGCCCGTTGGACGTCGTCATTGCGCGTGGACATTGCTTTCATCGAGCAAAAACCGCCGACTGCGAGCGGCGAAATCGTCGCCTCGCTCCCACCGGTAACCATCACCGGCGTGTCGCCCATCGCTACATAATTGTAAGCGGTGACGACGGCATCGTTACCGCTCGCGCAGGCGCTCGAGACCGCGAACAACGGTCCGCGCAAACCGTACGCCATCGAGATCTGCGCCGACGCCGCATTGGCCATGAGCATCGGAATAAAGAACGGCGTGACCTTCGTCCAGGTACCGTCACGATTCGCTTTCTCCGAACTCTGCCAAAACGTCAGAATTCCCCCGATACCCGTGGCGATAATGGCGCCGCTGATCTCGAGTAATCCGGGCTCCGAAAGATCCAAGCCGGAATCTTCAATTGCCTCGCGCGCTGCAACCAGTGCGAACTGCGAGAAACGGTCCATCCGTTTTGCGTCGCGTTTGCCGATCAGGGCTTCCGGATCGAAATCTTTGACTTCAGCTGCGAATCGCGTCGAGAAGTCCGCGGCGTCGAAGGCCGTGATCGGCCCGACCCCGCTCTCTCCTGCGATGAGCCTGCGCCAGAATTCGTCCTTGTTGTTTCCAAGGGGCGTCACCGCACCCAGACCGGTAACCACCACTCGGCGCTTAGCCGGTACGCGAAGAGTCGAAGCATCCAAAACGTCCCTCAGTTACGGCGGGTCCAAGCGGGACCCTTTTGCGAAGAACCGGCGGCATCGGGAACCGGGTGTCCGCAAGTCTCGTTTCTACAGAGCAGGCCACGTCATTTTTTTGATGCGACCGGAGACGGAGCAGCATGCACAAGCTGGGCAGCGCACTCTTAGCGGTAGTTCTTGCCGGAACGAGTTTTGCCGCAACCGAGCATAGTCGCTCGATGGCTCAGGAGCCGCCGTACAAACACCAGGGCAGCGCATCATTCGCATCACCGTGCGAATCAGTCGACGATCTCCGGTACCGCGGTCGCGCTCAACGGCGATCTCGCGCAATTTCGCCAGGACAACGGCAATACGGTCACCCTGAACCAAAGCAGTCTGGTTGCTGCGGGCAGAGGGCTGCAGGTCGGCGGCCATTACGAACTCCGGGGCTACTGGAGCGATAATATGTTCGTAGCGCAAGCGGACGGCGTCCCCGAAGCAGACGGAAATTCCGCGCAGGGCGAGGGCTACATGAGCGAGGGCTACGTCCACCACGGGGGCTCGACCAGCTTTCACGAAGGCACGAGCGGCTATCCCACCAGCGCAAACGCCAGCGTTCAAGGCATCATTACGTCGATCGACGGTAGCCGCGTGACGATTATGCGGGGCCTTTTCGCGACCATTACCATCGACGATCAGCAGGCGCTCAATCACGGCGCGGCCCAGAACCTCTACGTCGGCCGGACCATTACCGCGTACGGATTCTGGAGCGGCAAGGTCTTCTTTGCCACGAGCATCGGATAGGCCGGCGCATTTGACGCGCCCTGGGCGCCTTTGCTATAGTATCGCGGCTATGTTCCTTTTCGATCTTCAACTTTTTGCGTCCAAGAAGGGCGCCGGGTCCACGCGGAACGGCCGTGATTCGAATGCGCAGCGCCTGGGCGTGAAGAAGTTCGGCGGCCAGGTGGTCCTTGCCGGCAACATCATCGTCCGCCAGCGGGGCACCCGGTTCTACCCCGGTGAGAACGTGGGCATCGGAAAGGACCACACGTTGTTCGCTCTGAGCAGCGGCACCGTCGAGTTCGCCACGCACCGCAACCGCAAGCACGTCCACGTGCGTCCGGCAGCCGCGTAAGAACCGCTCGATAAAAGGTTGTAAGAGGGCCTCCGGGTCCTCTTTGCTTTTCTAAAGAAACATCAGGGCAGTGCAATTCATAGACGAAGCGGCAATCGAGATCGCAGCCGGCAGCGGCGGGGACGGCCTGGTTGCCTGGCGTCGCGAGAAATACGTACCCAAAGGGGGGCCGGCTGGCGGCGACGGAGGCCACGGGGGAAGTGTCTATCTCGAAGCGACGCCCGAGCTTTCCACGCTGGTCGAGTTTCGATTCAAGCGGCAGTTCTCTGCCGAATCCGGTAAGCCGGGAGGCACCTCGAACAAATCGGGCCGCAGCGGCGAAGACCTGATCGTCCCCGTGCCCGTCGGTACGCTGGTCTATCGCGCTCTCGAGGGAGAGCCCGAGGGCTTTCTCGCCGATCTTCAGGCGCCCGGCGAACGGCTGATGGTCGCCAAGGGCGGCCGCGGGGGGCTGGGAAATCAACACTTTGCGACCTCGACCCGCCAGGCGCCCCGTTTCGCCGAAAAGGGCGAGCCGGGCGAGCGTTTCAGCCTGCGGCTTGAGCTGCGGCTTGCTCGCCGACTGCGGGATTGTCGGCCTGCCCAACGCCGGGAAGTCGACGCTCCTCTCGGTTGTATCCGCCGCGCGACCGAAGATCGCCGACTATCCGTTTACAACGCTCGAACCGCAGCTTGGCGTGGTGCGTGTTTCCGACGAAGAATCATTCGTCATGGTCGATGTTCCCGGACTGATCGAGGGCGCGCATTCGGGCGCGGGTTTGGGCGACCAGTTCTTGCGCCACGTCGAGCGGACTCGCGTGCTCGTTCATCTGATGGACGGCGCCAAACCCTTAGACGAGATGCTGGCCGACAAAGCCGTGATCGAGCGCGAGCTCGCAGGCATGGAACCAGGCATTGTCGGGTAAGCCGACGCTGCTCGTCGTCTCCAAGCTCGATCTTCCCGATGCACAGGATCGCTTGAGCGAGATGCGCTCGCTGTTTCCGAACGTTCACGGGATCAGTTCGGCAACGGGTGCCGGCATTCAAGAGCTCGTCTACACGACGTGGCAGGCAATTCAGCAAGCCCCACTTCCCGAACTGGTCACGCCGGAGCCCATGCATATCGTACTCAAACCCAGCGAGCCTTTTATGATTCAGAAGAAGGATGAAACGTTCATCATTTCCGGTGAGCGGGTAGAACGGCTTGCCGCGATGACGAATTTCGATTCCGACGAAGGACTCGCCCGATTCGAACAGATTCTCGCGAAGATGGGTGTCGACAAAAAACTCCGCGAGATGGGCGCGATGGAAGGCGACACCGTGCGCATAGGGGCGTTCGAGTTCACCTACAATTGAAACAACTATGCGACTAGGAATTTTTGGGGGAACGTTCGATCCCGTTCACAACGTGCATCTGTTCGTTGCTGAATCGGCGCGTCTGATGGAGCAACTCGACCGCGTGCTTTTCGTACCGACGAACAATGCTCACTACCGCGGCAAACCGGAAGCATCGCCCGAGCATCGCTGCGCGATGATCTTGGGTGCGATCGACTCCAATCCGCATTTTGCACTGGACGATGCGGACCTGGTGTCCGATGCCTCGGGCTTCACGGCGGACTTACTGCCGCGCATTAGCGCGAAATATGCCGGCGCGTCGCTCACCTTCATCACCGGTGCCGATTCGCTGGCCAGCAATGCATGGGTGCGCTTCGAAGAAGTGCTGGAATCGCTCGAGTCCTTTGTTATTGCACCCCGGGCCGGAACGAGCGCGCAAGCGGTCTCGCGCGTACTGGCCGCGGTTCCGATTGCGATGCGCTCGCGCGTGAAAACACTGAATTTGCCGGAAATGCTGGAGAGTGCGAGCCTTGTTCGCACATTGCTCTCGCAGGGTCGATCCGTACGGTATCTGGTGCCCGAAGCGGTGTGGCAATATATCGTGGCGCAGCGGTTGTATGGATTTCAGAATCAATAGCGCCGCAGCAGCCGGCGTGATCTGGCTGAGCGGCTGCGCGGCAGCAGCCGCTAACGGCCGGGCAGGCAATGGACGCGTGCAGCCGCGGTGCGCGTTATGTGGAGATGCACGACAGCGGTGTGGTCACGCGCGTGTTAGGCATACGCCGCTCGCAAAATGGAGCGCATGAAGGTTTCTTGGTTCGCTTCGCCGGGACGGGACGACCGACGCGCGTTGAAGATAACGTGGACATCACCGGCCTCATTCCGCTTCGCAGCACTCCGATCGGATAGAGTTGCAAGGTCAATTCGAGTGTGACGATGACGTCATTCATTGGACGCATCGCGATCCGCGCGGACGGCACATCTGGGGATTCATCAGCGTACATGGGCAAACGTATCAATAGTATCGTGCTCGCCAGCGCGTCGCCGCGGCGGCTCGAGTTGCTGCGCTCGCTCGGCCTTGTCGTAAACGTGATGCCCAGCAACTATGAAGAACCGCCGCATCCGCACTTGATGCCGCGCGATCTTGCGATCGTGCATGCGCGCAACAAGTGTGCTCAGGTTCGGCCTCGCGCCGCCGATCAAATCGTCGTGGCCGCGGATACGGTCGTCGACGTCGACAATGAAGCATACAACAAACCGCGCGATGCAGCCGATGCGGCGGGCATGCTGCACGATCTTTCCGGCCGCACGCATCTGGTGCATACGGCATTCTCGCTCGCACTCCCCGATCGCAGTGCGCCAATCGAACACTGCGAGAGTACGTTCGTTACATTTTTTCCGCTGAGCGATGAAGAGATCGACGCGTACGTTGCCAGCGGCGAACCGATGGATAAAGCCGGCGCGTACGGCATCCAAGGGTACGGCGCGACCCTGGTAGAGCGGGTCGAAGGCGATTTTTACACCGTGATGGGCTTTCCGCTGGCCCGTTTCGCAAGGACCCTGCACCGGTTGGGATTCGAGTTGCCGATAACGAATACAACGGGCGGCATGCCGATGTAGGTCCACGGAGTCAGAGCTATTTTTACATATCGGGACGAGCGAAGACTGTTCGCGTTGATCAGCGTGATCATCGTGTCGGCCTTGGTCGCCCTCGTGCAAGTAAGCGCTGCCCGTGCCGGCAACCCCTCACCGCTTTCGACGACGGTCACCTCCGTGGCCGCCGGCGCGCAAGAACTTATATCCGCAGTCGTGGGTGCGGTTGCGGGCAGCGGACAAGCAATCGCCGGTCTACCCTCCCTCGCGCACGACAACGCCGAACTGCGCACGCGCAACCTTGCGCTCGAACAAGAGAATTCGCGCCTGAACGAAGAGGTCGCCGCATACCGGCAGCAGGTGGCGATCGCTCCGCGCCTGGAGGAATACCCGCGCGCCGTCCAAGCACGTATCATCGGATTCCCGCCCGAGAATGGAATTCAGACGGTGACCATCGACAAGGGTACGCGCAGCGGGGTGAACCGCGACGACGGCGTCTTGGCCGCCGGCGGTGTCGTCGGCAGAGTGGTCGAGGCGGGGCCGTTTGCCAGTAAAGTCACGCTCATCACCGATTTTACGAGCACGATACCGGCGCTCGTCCAGCGCGGCCGGTATTGGGGTGTCGCCCGCGGGAACCAAACCAGCGTACGGCTCGACTACGTTTCACAGGACGCGCAGCTTCGCGTCGGGGACCGCGTGGTGACCGGCGAGGCGCGCTCGTTCCATTCCGGGGCGTTGATCGGAACGATCGTAAAGATCGAACGCAGCGACTCCAGCCTCTATCAAACCGCCGTGATCAAACCCGCAGCGGATTTCTCAAGTCTCGAACGCGTTATCGTTGTTCCGAAACAATGAACCGACCGGCGTTCGCGTAAACACGCGAACCGGTCCAGGCGACGTGCCGTTCGCCGGACCCGAATGGTGGGTCCCGGCACTCTTACTGATCGTTGCGCTATTGCTCCAGAGCGAGGTCGCTCACTATTTCACGCTGCGCGGCGGTCAGCTCAGCATGGTGCTCGTGGTCGTGGTCTGGTATGGGCTGCGGGCCGACTTCCTGCGTGCCGCGATATTCGGACTCATCGCGGGCGCGTGCGAGGATGCAATCGGCGCACAAACGGGCGCATCGTGGATGATCGCCACCACGTTCACGGCCGTTTTCGCAAGCGCACTCTCGCGCTGGTTCTTTGCCGATTCGATTCCGGTCACGGCGGGCGTCGTTTTCGCCGCAACGCTGCTGCAGCGCCTGATCTTTTGGGTTGCGATGGCGATCTGGATGGCGTATCCGGCCGGATATGCGCGCCTGCACTTGCATCAAGCGGTTTGGGAGGCGCTCTTGAACGCGCTGTTCGTGATCGTCGCCATGATGATAGCACGGCGTTTTGAGGACGGGCGCCTGGACGAACGTCGATCCCGATGAAACCCGGGTATCAGCGCAGGCCCGCGCGATGGGAGTACTCTCCCTGGCGTATCGGGTTCTTCATTCTGATGTTCGTGCTCGCGCTCATCGCGCTCGTCGTGCGTTTAGTGCAGGTGCAGCTCGTCAGCGGACAAGACTATCGCTCCGCGGCGCAAGCCAACCAGGTGCGTCTCATTCCCGTCGCCGCTCCGCGCGGCATCATATACGACCGTACCGGCAAAGTGATCGTTCGCAGTCGCCCCTCGTTCTTCGTGGCGCTCGTGCCCTCGGAGGTCAAAGACATCGACGGCGAGTTGCGTACGATCGCGCAGACGATCGGTATTCCGGTCGAGAAGTTGAATGATACGCTGCTGCATCACCACGGTGTGAACTACAAGAATTTCGACGAAGTACAGGTGTACGAACCCTACGGTCCGGTCATGCTCGCCACCGATCTTCCGATCGCGAAGGTCGGACGGCTCTCCGAGATTCTCAACGATCTTCCCGGCGTCGACCTCGAAGTCGAAGCAGTTCGTAATTATCCGTTCGGCGGTTTCGGCTCGGCTATCTTCGGTTATGTCGGCCAGATAACGTCCGACGAATACAAACGCCTGCGCGGCCAGGGCTATTCGATGAACGACGTCGTCGGCAAAGACGGCATCGAGTACGAATACGACAAGTTCCTGCGCGGGCAGCCCGGCGGCCAGCGCATCGTGGTGGACTCGCAAAACCAAGTTGTGCCCAGTATCAAGCTTCCCGCCAAGCAGCCGGTTCCGGGCGACAGTTTGGTTTTGAACATCGATTGGCGGCTGCAGGCAATCACCGAACGCGCACTCGCGAAGGGCATCCGCAGTTGGACCGGCGGAAAACGCGAGGTGAGCGGCGCGGTCGTCATCCTCGATCCTTGGACGGGCAAGGTCCGCGCAATGGCAAGCTATCCAAACTTCGATCCGAACGCCTTCGCGTCCGACGACAATAAAAAAGTCGCCTACTACTTGCTCGATTCGTCCCAGCCGCTTTTCAACCGCGCCATCGAAGCGGCCACACCGACGGGATCGACGTTCAAGATGATCACCGGTACGGCGGCGATTACATCCGGTGTGGTCAAGGTGAATGAAACCGTCTACGACAGCGGCGCGTGGAACTGTTACGGCGCAGAATTTCGAGACATCGCGTCCGGAGGTCTTGGAAACACTCAGTTCGTTCACGCGCTGGCGGCTTCGTCCGACGGCTATTTCTACCAAATGGGCTATCGCCTCGGAAACGATCGCCTCCGCAAGTTCGCGCAGTACTACGGGATCGGTAAAAAGACCGGCATCGATCTGCCCGGCGAATTTGAGGGGAACTATCCGACCAACGCGTGGATGCTCAAGGTCGCCGGCGTGCCGCTCGAACCTTCCGATGTCTGCAGCCTGGCTATCGGCCAGGGCGCGCTCCAAGCAACGCCGCTCCAAATGGCAAACGTCGAGTCGGCCGTCGTGAACGGCGGTACGCTCTACAAGCCGCAAATAGTCGATGAAATTCGGGATCTGAACGGGCACGTCATCAAGAAATTTACGCCGCAGATCGTTCGCCGCGTACCGGTCACGCAAGAAGCCTTCAAGGCCATGCGTGAAGGCATGGATCAGGTCACGCAGACCATGGGGAACGGCGTACGGGCTTGCGATCGACGGGTTACCGTTCGGCGGTAAAACCGGAACAGCAGAAACAGCCGGGGGATCCGGTCCGAATACGACGTGGTTCGTCGCTTACGCGCCGGCAAATCATGCGAAGATCGCTATGGCCGTCTTCGTCGATCGCTCCGGCGGATACGGCGCGCAAGTTGCCGCACCAATCGCGCGCGAAATCATGGTCGAATACTTCAACAAGAAACCGTAGCTCGGTTTTTGTCAAAAAATGTTACGCACGCAGAGCACCCTCGATCGCGGATAGTACCTCCGGATCGACTTCTTCACTGCGCGCGCGCTGGAGCACATCGCGGCTCCAGCTCGTGCGCACGATGCTCAAACGCTCGATCATGTCCAGCCGCAGCCGTTTGTCCGCGCTCTCCAGCGATTCGTCGATGAGTTGTGGCCAGAGCGGGCCGGCCTTGCGCGACGCGCGGGGCACGGAGCGAAGCATCGCTGAACCGATGCCGAAGAGCAGTAAGCCGACCACGAAGACCAGAGCAATCGCGACATCCCAGCTGAGCGACGACATTGCTGTCTGCTGCTTTAGGGGAGGCTATATGCGCTCGCGCGTAACGCGTCGAGGACCGCGCCCAATGCATCGTCGAGCGTACGATTCACGCTCGAGGTCAGCACGCGATGGAACTCCGGCATCGGCAGCGTTTCAAGAACGCTGAACACCTTGGCGAGCTCTGCACGATACAAGCCGAGCACGTCGCTGCGACCCATACCCCGCGGCGAACTCGCGGACGGATCGTATTCGACGCTCGTTCCCAACAGCTGCGTATAGAGAATCCACGGCACAACCGAGCCGAGCGGCGCCGATTCAAGCTCCGGAAGGCGATTTCGCAGGGCGACCGTATCAACCGTCCCGCTAAAGCGTACGGCTCCCGCGGGACGCTCACCGAGCGAGAGCGGCGGCGCCTCAATAACCGCTTCGGCCAACGCGCGCAATGCGAACCGGCTGTCCCTATCCTCGAGATCCTTTGCGGTAATCGTTAAGCGCGGCATGCGCAGCCGCACGAAGAAACGCTCGAGCGGTGCGCGGATCGCGCGCACGCCGTTCTCAACGGTCTGAGCGGTTCGCGCATCGGCGCCCGCGAGCGAGTTTGGAAGAAGCGCGCCGATTGCGACGATGTGCGGTACCAATCCGCCCGCATCGCCTTTCTCAAGCGCTCTGATCGTCTGCGCGATCTGCTCGTGCGTGAAGTCGACGTAGAGTGTCGGCGCTGCGGCAGCCTCTTCATCGGAGGGCTCACGTTCGTCGACCGGCTCTTCCTGCGGCCCATGTACGGTATGCTCCGCACCGGGCGCTTCGATCACCGGTTCCGTGAACGTCGCTTCGAGCCACGCTTCCGCAGGTTCGGAAGCGGCGGCAAGCGGTTCGGGCATAATCAGTGCAGGCTGGTACTGCGGAACGACAAGATCCGCTCCAGGCATCGGTTGCCCGGACTCGGGCTCGGCGCTCCGGTTCGGATTCGGGCTCCGGATGCGGAATAGATGCGGGGACGATCGCGTCGGGCTCCGGCGTTTCCAGAGCGGGCGGCGTGAGATGCGCCACGGATATCGGTGTACCCCCCGCGCCGGCTTCGAGCGAGGGCGCCGAAATGACGCGCAGACTCGGCGCGGCAAGCGCGGTCGAGCGATCCCCGTCCCATTCGACAACGACACGGGCGTCGATCGACGTGCCGGCGGTGATCGGCGAGATGATCAGCATCTCCCATCGTGCGCGCAGCTCGACGCCCGGATTCACGTCGGTCAATGCGAGCCCGCGCTGCGACCAGAGCTGCGAGGTTCCCAGATCGTCGGGGATCATGACGCCGTTGAGCTGCGTGCTCCCGGGCACGTACACGGCGAGGTTCGACGGCACGGCGCGCAGCACGAGGTGATCGGCTATTCCGTCTCCGGAGTTTCGCAGATACACTTCGTATGCAACGCGCTCGCCGGCCTTGATACTCTGCGCCGGGTTGGCCCGAAGCTGTGCATCAGGCGCAAAATCGGACTGCGCGAGCGTCGGTATTTCGAGCGGATCGAATCGAACGGGACTGATGCCGCGCCCGCTCAGCGTTCCTTCGAGGGCCAATATCCTATCGCGCCGCGGTGCGCGCACCAAACGTATCGCGACGCGCGCTTCATGGGTCGTCTCGGCGGCGACCTCTCCGAAGACCAGCGCATTTCCGTCGCGCCGCGCATTCTGGGCGCGCTCCAAAACCAGCTCCGCCGGCAATACGAGATCGAGCCTGGCGTCGCGCAGTACGTCCGCGCCGTCGTTCGTAAAACGAATCGCCAGTTCTTGCGTTTGCCCCGGGCGAAGCGCATCGGATTGTTCGCGCATCCAGGTGCATGCCTGCGCGCGTACATGCGCGCGTGAACGCACGACCACCGTTGCGACACCCAAATCGAACGTGCCCGACGCAAATTCGAGCACGGCTCCCAAGGTTATCTGCGCGCGGTCGGGCACGGGTGAGGCGACGCGTGCTTGAACGGTGAACGTACGTTCCGCGTGCGGCTGCACGATCCCGAGCATGAACTGCTCGCTGTACGGCACCGGTTCTTCGAGCGACTCGGCGATGCGAATGTTCTCCAGGAATGCCCCGGGAATCACACGCAGCTGCACGTCCGGCTCCGGCGCGGTTCCATCGTTGAAGACGTGGACCGTGAACGTGATGTCTTCTCGAGCTTGCACGACACCGCGATCGATCTCGATATAGTTGCGGGCGCGCGTGAAGCGCGAGGCGACCCGAACGCGCAGCGTGCGGGTAAAACGGCGTTCGGCCTGCGCCGGGGCCGTTTGCGGGACCCTTCCAGCGCAACGTCGCCGCTAATCGGCAGATCCTCGACGTCTTGCATCACGACGATGCCCGCAATTCCGGCATCGACGGCGCGCCCGGCAGCCAGTGTTCCCAGCGAGAACGAGCCGCCGGCAAACGTTTCGTCGCTAACCGGCTGTCCGTCAAGATGCGCCGATCCCGGCGTATACGCAATGCCCGGCGGTAACTCGATGCCGATCGAAACGTTCTGCGCGTCTCCGGTTCCATCGTTGAGCGCACGCACCGTCATGGGAATGCGCGTGCCAGGCGAGACGATGTCATCGCAAAAAACCGTCAGGCCGCTTTCCTCGTTTGCGAAATGCGGCGGCGATGAAACGACGATCTCCGAAGATTGCACGTCGAACTCGCCGACCTCTCGCGACGAGATCGATCCGATAACCTTGATGCGTGCGCCGTCGCTCAGCGGCGATTCGATCGTCGCTTGGTACTCGATCTCGATGGTTTGTCCCGGCGCGAGCCGTGGCGCGACCGCGCGCTCCGATCCGTAATCGAACGGCTCGTCACCGCCCTCGAGCATCGCGCGACCGCCTACTCGCGCGCTGCGGGGTATGTAGCGTGTATTCGCAGGGACCGGCAAAAACGCGAGAACCTCGTTTGCGCTGGACGAGCCGGTATTCGTGATGCTCGCGCGCACGGTGACGAGATCGCCGGGCTTGGGATGTTCGCCGGCGGCAATCGTCACAAATGTCGATGTGTTCGCGAGAATCGGTTCGCTGCGAACCAGAAGCCGCTCGGCGTTCGATGCAACGACCGGCGTCTGATCGGTGATCAGCGCGGCTTGAAAGCGCAGCTCCGATCCATCCTCGATGCGCTCGTTCACGCGAAAACTGCATGCAACACGATGCTGTGTGTTCGGTGCGAGATCGCCGAGCGGTGCTCCGCCGTTCGCAACGAATGTTTCTCTTCCCAGCGGAGCATCGTCGACGGTATCGCTCCCTTCGACGTAGGCGGCGCCTGACGGATTTGCAAACCGCACGCGAACTCCGGTTGCCGCGGCACCACCCAGGTTCGAGAACGCAAACTCGACGCGAATAACTTCGCCCGGCGTGACGGTACGACGCGGCGTGACAACAAGCGTCCGCAGCGTCTCCATAAGGGGCGGAGAGCCGGGAGCGAAGACTCCGGTCAGCGCGCTGGCGTCTAAGGGTGCTGCCACGGTTGAAGATGTTCCCTATGCGCGCCGGGGCGACCTAGCACGCTAGTGCAGCAACGCGAGCGTTTGCTGGATGCGCTGCGCGCGTTCGCCCGGATGCTCGCGCACGTAGTCGGTCACGGTGTCGGTCGATCCGCGTTTCTCCAGCGCGTGCGCCGCCGCCAGCGCGACCGCGTCCGAAGGATCGTCGAGCGCGTGCACGAGCAACTGGTGCGAGCGTTCATCGTTGAGATCGGTCACGGCAAAGATCAAATCGCACCGCGCGCCCTCGTTCAGACCGCCGAATTCGGCGCCGGCCTCCTTCGTCCAATCGGTCGTGCCGTGCCACGGTTCGCGCGGCGCGGCGCGGAAGGTTCGACCTGCGGCGCGCGGGGCGCGAACCAGGCGTACAAACCCAGGCACAGCCCGATAACGAGCAGGACGCCTAAAACGACCAAAATGCCGGTCATGTGCGGATATTGGCCAATTGCGCGCGCACGACATCCAGGGCCGCGTCGAGGACGGGATATGGCCGGCGCTGCAGTGCATCGATAAACGCCGTCTCATCCGCCGAGGTCAACTCGTCCAACGCCGCGACGAGCATCGTGCGGTAGTTCTGCAATGCGTCGCCCTGCGCCGCGACCAGGCGCGCGAGCGTTGCCCACGGCAGTGCGGTTGAAAGCGCCGCTTCCGTCAAATGATCGCGCAGCGCGCGTAGTTCTTCCTCGTCGCAAGCGCCCTGCAAAACCACCGACCCCGCAAGTTCCGGTCCCGGTTCGTCGGATGTGAGCGTGCCGAGCAACGCTTCCAGTGCGGCGCGTGACGCCGCACTTTCCAGGTCGCGCGGCGCGATCACGTAACTGGGCATTCGCAACTTGATGAACAACCGGTCCAGCGTCTCACGCAGCGTTTCCCTGACTTCGTGCAATGCGTGCTCCGCGCTGGGCCCCGCCGTATCGGGAAAGAATGCGCGGATCGCAAAGAGATGTGTGACCAACCCCGTGAAGCGCGCTTCACTCAGGAAACGCAGCGTGCGATCCAACCGATCGCGATCGAATGCGAGCAGCAATTGCACGCCGTGCGCACTCGAAAGGTGCGCTTCTCCATTGCTGCCGCCGGCAGTCGCGAGCGAGAGCACGGCCCGCTGGGCGATCTCGGCCGGACGCGCAACGGGCGTGGCGGGCGGAAGTTCGACGAAATCGCTGCCGGTCAGCGCACGCTGGTGAACGCCGAACGATGGGCCGAGCATCCCGTCCAGACCGAAGGGCAGTCCCGAAATCGAATTGGCAAAGGCCGGTGCGCAACGCACCTTGATCTCGTGCGCGGCAATCTCGTCGGTGCGGTCGCCGTCGTATGCGATGCGCGCAACTCGTGTGAGCGCTTCGCCGGAAGCTGCACCGTTGTTGACGACTTCGCGCCAGCGAATCGTGGCTTCAACGCCGGGATCGACGTCGCTCATCACCAGACCGCGTTCGTGCATCAGCGGCGATCGAGCACCCGCATCACGAACCGGCAGATCGTTCACGCTCGTGGTATTCGGAACGTAGATCAGCGAGTCGAGCGCATCGATGGTAATGCGCGCCCGGCGCGCGGGACCGTCACCGCTATTGCGGACGTGCAGGATGAACTCGATCTCTTCTCCGGCATCGACGAGCTCCTCGGGTTCGCTGCGAAGCGTCCCGATGCCGAAGTTCGGCTCGGCAGTCGTAACGATACTCAGCGGCGGCAGCTGCACCGGCAGCATCGCGTCGGCGCTGAGAACCGCATCCAGAGAAACGGGATACGCTTTGGCAAGGCTGCGCAGCAGCCGCACGCCCAGGCGAGCCTCCGCGGTCGCGCCCGGCGCAATCTCACCGAACATCAGGGTCGAGCGCTCGCGCGTTGCACCCTCAACGCTTTCGAGGCGCGCTTCGGGCGAAACGTACAGGCGCAGGCGCACGTTCTGCGCGACGTCCGTGCCTTCGTTGCGAAGCCGCACAAACACGTCGACCAGCTGATTGGGACGGAATACATCATCTTGTATCAGGCTCAGGCCCGAACTGTAAGCGGAAAAAGCGGGGTGGGAATCGACACGCCAGAGTGCTTCGCCGAGTTGCGTCTCCGCGAGTTCCTGCGTGTGCAGGCTTGCGCCAAGTCGAATCTCGGCGCGATCCGCGTAGGGTGTGCGCACGCGCGCACGCACCGTAAGCTTGCGCGTGCCGTACGGCTCGATTGCGCCAATCTCGACCGCGTCATTCGCCAGATCCAGCCTCGTGGACTTGTCGAACACGCGAACATCGTCGAGCGCCGGATCGACATGTACATGGAGGACCGCGTCGTTTGCGGCGGCGCTGCCTTCATTAGCTGAGCGTCACGCTCGCCTCGCACTCATCGGAGGGATGAACCAGCAGCGGTCCCGAGCGCTCGATGCGATTGCGACGCACGCTCAGATGCGGGCGCGAAGCGACCGAGACGACCCGCTCGAAGCCGCGCTCGCCGCTCTCCCAGCGCACTCTTGCGTGAACGGGCAGCTGCGCTGCGTCAGGTAACGGAGACGCGACCACGGCTTGCGTTACGAACTCCAAACTCTCGCGGGCCGGAAGCGATCCCAGCTCGTACGTTAACGCGCTGCTCTTGCGTTCGCGCAGCGGATGTCCATCGACCAGGACGCTGCCGCGCACCGGAATCAACCCGTCAGGCAAGCTCAGCACGATGCTGACATTCTGGGCGAGCGTCGTTCCACCGTTGTACGCGTTCACGCGAAGCGTGATACGCGAACCCGGCGCGACATCGGAGCTGGGTTCTATCGTGAACGAAGTGCGCTCGTCATCGAAATCGGCTTGCGCACGCACGGTGAGCGCCGCGGGCTCGAGCTCGAAGGCTGCGGTTTCTTGCGAGGCAATCTGGGCGCGAGCAGAAATCGTACTGCCGTCAGCCAGCGGATCGTCGATGCGGATGCGGTATTGCAAACTCGCGGTCGCGCTGGCCGGAAGCGTTGGCGCGATCACGGGCGCATGCACGCGATCGAATGCGGCGAGCAGCTCGCGCTCAAACTCGCGGCCGTTGACGCGCGCCGTATTTGGAATGTAGGTCGCGTGCTCGGGAATCGGCGCGACGACGACGACGTCGTGCGCACTCGACTCGCCTGCATTGTGCACGCGAATCGTGATCGTCGCTTCACCGCCGGCTCGCGGCTCGTGCGCGCGCGACTCGATCGCGATGCCCGTGAGCGCGTTCTCGAGATCCGGGCGGCTGCGCGCAACCAAGCGCACGATATTCGAGCCGACAGGCGAGAGCTCGAAGGCCGCAACGGCAGCCTGTAACTCGACCGTCGATCCATTCTCAATCGCCCCGGCGACGCTGTACGCGATGTCGATCCGGCGTTCTTCGCCGGGGGCTACGTCACCGATGTCGGCGCCGGCACGTGCAAGGAGCGGCGAGTTACCGTGCTCGTCGTCGAGTTCGGTCCCGTCGAGCTGACCGCTGCCGACCAGATACACCAAGCCTTCGGGTACGTTGAAACGCACGCGCACGCCGGTCGCGGGCGCGCCGCCCTGGTTGCGAAACGTGAACGCTGCACGTACCGTCATCCCAGGTTCCAACTCGCGATCGGGCGAAACGGCGAGGGTTCGAAGTCCCTCGGATATGGTCGGTGCTCCCGGCGTGAATACGTCTGTAAGAGTGCGCATAATTTTCGCGAGACTTCGCCGTAGGCCAATCGGCCCCTTGACTAAAGTCGGAACCAAGTGAAAGGTTTTACATTCGATGCTCGCAACGAAAGTCGATCGCATTGCAGACGCCGTCTCGCGCCTCGGATCCGAGAGTGCATTTGAAGTGCTGGCCCGCGCCCGTGCGCTGGAAGCGCGAGGGCAAGCGCGTGGTGCACATGGAGATCGGCGAGCCGGATTTCGATACGCCGTCCCACATCAAAGAGGCGGGCATCAACTCGATCCGGGAAAACAACACGCACTATTCGCCGTCGGCCGGCATTCTGGATCTGCGCGACGTCATCGCGGATTACGCCGCCAAGTTCCGGGGCATCGAGCCGTTCAAAGCCGAAAACGTCGTCGTCGCGCCCGGTGCAAAGCCGATCATCTGGAATATCCTGAGCTCCATCCTCAATCCCGGCGACGAATTCATCTACTTCGATCCCGCCTACCCGGCCTATGCATCCTGCGCGAACTATCTCGGGGCGAAGGTCACGCCGATTCCGCTGCATGAAGAAAAGAACTGGCGCATGGACCTCGACGAGCTCGAGCGCCGGGTTTCCGACAAAACGCGTGCGATCATGATCAATTCGCCGCACAATCCGACCGGCGGCGTGCTCACCAGGGGAGATCTGGAGCGCATCGCGCAGATGGCTGCGAAGCACGAATTTCTGGTGATCGCCGACGAGATCTATAGCCGCAACTTTTACGATAGCGAGTTCATCTCGATTGCGACGATCCCCGGCATGCGGGAACGCACGATCATCGTCGATGGTTTCTCAAAAGCCTACGCGATGACGGGTTGGCGTCTGGGCTATGCCATCATGGCGCCGCAGCTCGCCAAAACCGTCACGCTCTTCAATAACAACACGTTCTCGTGCATTCCGGTGTTCGTGCAGCATGCCGGAATCGCGGCGCTGCTCGGCCCGGACGAACCCGTGCAGCGCATGAACGAAACATTCCGGCAGCGGCGCGATCGTTTGGTGAACGGGCTGAACGCGATCCCCGGGGTTTCGTGCACGATGCCCGAAGGCGCATTTTACGCATTTCCCAACGTCAAGCAGGTCACGAGCGACGACAAGGCGCTCGCATCGTACTTGCTCCAAGAGGGCGGCGTTGCGTGTCTTGGCGGCTCGGGATTCGGCGCGGCAGGCAAAGGGCATCTTCGGTTCTCGTATGCCGCGTCCGTCGAGGATATCGACTACGCGCTGCAGCAGATGGCTCGCTGCATCCCACAATTTAAATAGGGGCACGCGCCGCCGCAGTCAAAAGCCCGCATGATGCGGGCTTTTGTATTTCTATTGCTCCTGGCCGCCGGCGGCGGTGCGCTCCGCGCGACGGCGGCGCCGTATCCTACGGCCCACTGCGGAGCCTACATCATTCGCGGATTCCAATTCGGCGACGGAGAGACGCTCGCGCGTCTGCGCATGCATTACGTGACGTTCGGAAAGCCCCGCGTCGATGCTTCCGGCAACACGACCAATGCCGTGCTCGTCATGCACGGGACCGGAGGGTCGGCCAAGCAGTTTCTGAACGCTCGTTTTGCGGGCGTGCTGTTTTCCGCGGGCGGCCTGCTCGACGCGCGCAACTACTTCATCATTATTCCGGACGGTATCGGGCACGGCGGATCCAGCAAACCCAGCGACGGTTTGGGCGCCCGTTTCCCGCACTACGGTTATCACGATATGGTTCGCGCCGTTCATGAATTGGTGAGTTCCGGTTTGCACGTCAACCATCTGCGGCTGGTGATGGGGACCTCGATGGGCGGGATGCAAACGTGGATGTGGGGCGAGATGTATCCCTCGATGATGGACGCGCTGATGCCGCTCGCAAGCCTGCCGATTCAAATTTCCGGCCGTAATCGCGTGTGGCGCGACATGATCGCCGGCGCCATCACGCGGGACCCGGCATACGAGAACGGCGCCTACGCAATCGAACCGAAGCGGGCGCTGCGCGAAGCCGAAGACATCTTGTGGTTGGCCGGCAGTGCGCCGGTCTACGACCAGCGCATCATGCCCACCGGTGGAGCGGCCGACACCTACTATCTTACGCACATTGTGCCCGGTGCAGGCCATCTGGACGCCAATGACTTGCTCTATGCAATCCGCGCTTCGCATGATTATAATCCTGAGCCGCAGCTCGAACGCATTCAAGCCCGCTTGTTCGCGATAAACTCCGCCGATGATCAGATCAATCCGCCGGAGCTCAACATCATGCAGCGCGAGATCACGAACGTCAAACGAGGGCGCTTCATCCTCATCCCAATCGGTCCGCAGACGCGCGGACACGGCACGCACACGCTGCCGCGTGTTTGGGGCGAGTATCTGCGTCAGCTGCTTGAAGAAACGCAGCCGGCAAAGTAAGTTACTTTACGTACAGGTACGTTGCCGTCGCGAGACGGCCGAGAATCTCCCCGGCAGCGTGAGCAGCATCCTGACCGTGAGGAACGGCCAGGTTATTGAGATAGAAGCAAAACGCGACGTGACGGCCGCTGCGCGTAGTCACGTATCCCGGCAAGACCCTTGGCCGTGATCATGCTTCGATCGTTGAGCATATCGCCCGAACCCCAGGTCCCTGTCTTCGCAAAAACCTTGCCTGCTGCCGGCGAGTGCTCCTCGATGTTGAACAACGTTCCATCCTCGCCCAAAACCGGCAGCGAGGATACGAGTGTATTGAAAAAGGGTTGCCGGTGCAGATATGCCAGATAGCGCACCATAAAAGCCGGCTGGATGAACGCATCGCCGCCCAGGCCGTCATTTTGAACGATATCGGCGGAGTTCAGACCGCCGCGCGCTAAAAACGCCCGTTCCAGCGCGAAGCCTTGCGCGAGATCGCCGTGCGCCCACAAGAACGGCATCGTGTCGGCGTGAAGATTGTCGCTGACTTTCAAAGTAACTTTCACGTCTTCCGAAAGCGGAGCGGACAGATGCGTCGCAACCAGATTACCGATCGTGTACGCGGGAGCGAGTGCGTTGTGATCCAGAGGCGGCTCGGTCGAACTCTGTTCGACGTCGATTCCGGCTCCCCGCAGTTCATCCGTTAACGCCATCTCCGCAAAGCGGCGCGGCGATGGAACATCGTATGCGTAGAGTATCGAGGGCGACCCTTGCGGCAAGCTTCCGCCAATCGTGACGGTTTTAGTCGCCGCCTGAGCCCGTATCGGCATCTTTTAGGGTTATCGAGCGATCCGTGCCCGCTTGCGCGGTCGTCGAGCGGTTGACGAAATTAACATACGCAGTTTGCGGTGAAACCGTAAACGTCGTCGGATCTCCGATTTTCGCACCGGGCGTGACGGTAACGTCGACGATATTGTCATTTACCATGATCGGCGAGACGACGGCCCCCGTACCCGGCTCGGGAAAACCCGCCGTATAGAGCGTGTCATCGACCAGGACGCGGCCGCTCACGTGTTTTATTCCGTGCTGTGCGATCTGCTGCGCGAAGTCGTGCAGTACCAGCAGCGGATCTCCCGGAACCGCTTTCGTATCGGGACTGCCGTCGTACGAATGATCCTCGTTTTCAAACGCAAGCGTGCCGTCCGGACGTATGCGTCCGGATAGGTTTGGATCGCCGCCCGCGAGCATGACCAGATCGCCGTGCAGCGTACCGCTTTTATCAATGGGGCCGGTTCGGTAGACGCTCGTGCGAAAGCGATAGTCGCCGCCGAGAAGCGAAAGCGTCGTGCCCTCGGTCAACAGTTTGGTCGTCGAAGCAGCAAGAAAGTAGCGATTCTCGTTCATCCCGTAGAGGAAGCGGCCCGAATCGAGATCGTAGACGGCGATACCGAACGACGCGTGCGCATTTCCAGGCGCGCGAACGATAGCTTGCAGATGCGCGGCCAGCGGCTGGGGCGCCGCGTTCGAGGGCAGCGCGAAAACGGGAGACACGGCAAGACACGCCGCGATAATCAAAGCGCGGATCATGCGCATCACTTGCGTAGGGCGGCCTGGAAGCCCTGCGGTGCGCGGTCATTCCGGTTGGACGAATGCCTGATGCGGATCGTCCGCGGATGCTTTGCCGCTTTCGATCAGCGCGGCTCGCAAGACATAACCGCCCGCCAGCGTTAGAGCGCCCGGCGAGCAGCGTGCGAAACAGCGCGGGACGCTTTGTATGCTTGCGAGTAAGTATCGAGACGGCGTTGAGCAGCAGCGGCGCGGCGATCCCTGCTCCGATCGACCATGTGCGCAGCCGCTCCCCGGTACGGCCCTCGAACATCGGCTTTCCCGTATCGCCCGCATAACTCCGAAAGTGCGCGACGATCGCAAGTTCCAAAACCGATGCGAAGGCCTCCATGCGCTCGAGCTTTCGCTGCGACGGTCCGCCGTTCCGATCGGCGCACAGCACGATCGAGTTGAGCGCGCACGCGCCCGCCACCGCCGAGCAGACGCTCATCGCCGGAATGTGATACTTGCCCTTTCCCCACAGCGGAATCGCCGTCGCGCTGAGCAGTACGCCGGTATATCCTGTGGTGAACGCGCCGAACAATGCCTGCAGCGCGACCGTTACCCACGTAGGCGCAAGCAGATTGAACGAGGCGAACGCACCATAACCGACCAGACCCCATACGCCCATCGACATCGGCGACTTGAATTTCACGACGCGCATCATGTTGAGAAACCGCTCGGGACGTCCGAGATGCGAGATGAGCACCGCGGGAGCGGCAACGCAGAGCGCAGCCGAGATATACCGGCTCGAGCGCTGCAGCGGCTCGTCTCCCGAGCGCCGCGAAAGAGCCGCCAGGATTCCGCTGCCGCCCATGACGCCGCCCAGAAACAAATACGTGACGACTTCCCACTCCCAGTGCGGCTTTTTGAGCAGAGGGCGATCGAAGTACGTCATCCCTTCTTTCCGAAGATCGCCAGGCCGAATGCAAACAGCGTAAACGCGGTAAGTGCGGCCGCGCCGTACCCCGCGGGCTGGCGCGTGGACGGAAGTACCGGACGCGAGGGCAGATTGTAGGCCTCAGGCCGGTCGGTCAAGAGAAAGAAAGCGTTGAGATCGCCGACGGAACTCGTCGAGTCGACTCCGTAGAGCGATGCCGGCACGCCGCGCTCCTGCAACACGGCGACGCGCTTGCGAGCGCGCGTTTTAAGCTCCTCGACGTTACCGAACGCAATTGACTCGGTCGGACACGCCTTCGCGCACGCCGGAACGAACCCGTCACGCTGGCGGTCGTAACAGAGCGTGCATTTACCTGCAACGCCGCCGCGCGCTTGCACGGCAGTCTGCCCGATTCCAGCCGATCTTCGCGCAACGTCGCCGTGCTGTATGCACCGTCCGTATTGAGGGCTCCGATGACGTCCACGACGCCGAATGGGCATGAGGGCACGCAATAGCCGCATCCGTTGCATACGTCGGGCTGAATGAAAACCGCGCCGAATTCGTTGCGGATGATCGCGCCCGTCGGACACGCCTCCAGGCAGCCCGCATGCGTGCAATGCTTGCATACATCGCTCATCATCGACCATCGGTCGGATACGCCCTTCGGGATCGATCTGTACGTTCTCGACAAAGGCGACGTGACGCCACGTCGTTCCCGAAAGCGCGGACGTATTGTCGTACGACATGCCCGTGAATTCAAAACCGTCCGACGGAAGCTCGTTCCACTGCTTGCATGCCACTTCGCACGCCTTGCAGCCGATGCAGAGTGTCGTATCGGTGAAGAAGCCGTTAGCCACGCGAGTCCTTTCCGTGAGATGTCGGCTGACCCTCGGGCGTGCGCTGATTCGGCGGCACCGCGCGATCTTGCAGGGTGGCGCCGCGGCGCGCCCGCCGGCCTGGACGAATGTCGCATGTGAGCGTCTTTGCCTCGTGAATCGAGACGTTGGGATCCATTGCCAGCGCAATCAAGTCCCCGGACGTGTCGCCTCTGGTGAATCCGAAGTTTCCATACAGATACGGCAACCCGATTTGATGAACGCGCTGTCCCTGCCTCGAAGGGCCGATTCGCAGCGGCTTCATGCGGCCGCTGACCAGCGCACGAGCTTCGATTTCGCCGATCGCCGTGGTCAGCGTCACGTACGCACCGTTGTGAATTCCTTTTTCGACCGCGAGATCCGGATCGATCTCACAAAAGGCTTCGGGCTGCAACTCCGCGAGCCACGGAACGTAACGCGTGTAGACGCCGGAGAGCTCCGTGATGCGGTACGTCGTCAAAACATACGGGTACGCGGATTGATCGCGCCGTTGTAAGGGTTGTCCCGCCGTTTCCACTCGCGCAGCGTCGGGCTGTTCTGCTGTTTGTAGAGCTGGTTTGCAATCACCGAGGCCAGCGGCTCATAGTGCGCCGGAAGCGGACCGTCCTTGAGACCGGAAGCCACAAAGAGCTGGCCGCGCCCGTCGAGCTGCATGATGAACGGTTCGGACCCTGAGTGCGCATCCATCCCGAACTCGCCGGTCGCCGGTGTGTTCGGCGCTTTGTTCTTTGGAAAGTCCGGAACGTCGTGCCCCGTCCATTCGCCCTTGCGTTCATCCCACCAAACGTATTTCTTGCGCTCGCTCCACGGCTTTCCATCCGGATCGGCGGAGGCACGATTGTAAAGCAGCCGCCGGTTGGCGGGCCAAGAAAAGCCCCACTCCAGCGAGGTATAATCGTCGGCAATGCGATTACGCGCGCGATGCGTGTCTTTGTGCGGGTGGACGCCTGAATAAATCCAGCATCCGCATGCGGTACTGCCATCATCTTTGCACTCGGCAAAGCCCGTCAGCTGATCGCCGCTCTCGATGTGAAATCCGTTGATTTCCTGCATGATGCGATGTACCGAGGGTTCGCCTTTGTGTCTGCGCGGGCCGCGGTGATAATCGTAATCCCAGGTCATGTCGAGAATCGGGCGATCCTTCGGATCCGTTGAATCAGCGTAAAGCGCTTTGAGCCGCTTCCCGAGCTGATAGAAAAACCAGGCATCGCTCACGCTCTGCTCCGCGGGCTCGATCGCTTTTTCGTGAAATTGCAGCAACCGGTTCGTATTGGTGACGGTGCCTTCTTTTTCCAAGATCGTAGCGGCGGGGATGAAGAAGCATTCCGTGGCTATCTGCGAAGGATCGGCACCCTCGCGTTTCCAGAACGAGGACGTTTCGTTCTCGTATGAATCGACGTTTACGAACCATTCCAGGCGATCCATCGCGGCAGCAATGAGTTCCGTATTCTGCCCCGAGGTCGCTGGATTTTGGCCGATGACGAAGTAGCCGTTAACCAGCCCGTCTTTCATCGCAAAAATCGTCGGAATCGTCGAATGATCGCCCGTCAGCTGCGGCAAGTATTCATAGCAGAAATCGTTCTCTTTCGTCGCGGCCGCGCCGTAGAACGCCTTTAGCTGCGAGATAAAGTACTTTGGAAGATTTGCCCACCAGCCCGTCGGCTTTGTGTTCGTCTTCAAGTACGCCGCCAGCGTCTGCTCGTCGCGCGCGATCGACGGGACCGGCAGATACCCGGGAAACAGGTCGTACAGCGTTGCGACGTCCGTCGCCCCTTGAATGTTCGCGTGCCCGCGAAGCGCCATGATTCCCCCGCCCGGCCGTCCGATGTTTCCCAGCAGCAATTGCAGGATCGCGGCCGTGCGAATGTACTGCACGCCGATCGTATGCTGCGTCCAGCCGACTGCGTACGCAAACGCCGTCGTACGTTCGCGTCCGCTATTCTTTGCAAGCGCTTCGCAGATCTTCAAAAACAGATGTTGCGGCGTTCCGCAGATGCGTTCGACCATTTCGGGCGTGTAGCGCGAGAAATGGCGCTTAAGAATCTGAAACACGCATCGCGGATGCTGCAGGCTCTCGTCCCGCTTGAACGCTCCGTCGTCATCCTTCTCCAACTGCCAGCTGCTCGAGTCGTAGCCGCCGGCGGATTCGCGGCCGCCGGCCGAACCCATGTGCGACATCTGCGAGGCGCCGGAGTCCTGACCGTGAAATCCCGAGAAGAAGCCGTCGAGATCTTCGGTGTCTTTGAATTCTTCGCTGACGATACTCGACGCATTGGTGTAGCTCACGACGTATTCTTTGAAGTACCGCTCGTTCGTCAGTACCCAATTGATGATGCCGCCCAGAAACGCGATATCGGTGCCGCTGCGGATCGGCGCGAACAGATCGGCGAGCGCCGAGGTTCGGGTGAATCTCGGATCGACGTGGATGATCGTTGCGCCGCGCTCTTTGGCTTTCATGACGAAACGGAAACCCACCGGATGAGCCTCCGCAAAATTGCTGCCCTCGATCAAAATACAATCGGCGTTCTGCAAGTCTCGCAAGAACGTTGTTGCGCCGCCGCGGCCGAACGAGGTGCCTAGACCAGGCACCGTCGAGCTATGTCATATTCGAGCCTGGTTCTCTATCGAAACGACGCCCAGACTATGCATGAGCTTGCCGAGCAGATAGTTCTCCTCGATGCCGAACGTCGCGCCGCCCAGCGTGGCAATTCCGAGCGTGTGATTTACGCGCTTGCCGTCGCGCTCCCGCACAAACGTTTTCTCGCGCGTCTCCTTGACGAGATTGGCAATGCGGTCCATTGCCCACTCCAGCGGACGATCTTCCCAGACGCTGCTGTACGGTGCGCGATATTTCATCGTCGTCCAACGAGCGCTGTTGACGGTCAATCCGAAGATGGCCGAACCCTTTGGGCAAAGATGACCGCCGGAGATGGGGCTATTCGGATTCCCCTCGACGTCGAGCAGCTTTCCGCGCTCGTCAACGTATGCGAGCGTTCCGCACCCGACCGCGCAATACGGACACACGCTGGGCACGGCCTTCGCATGCTTTATGCGTGAGCCGAGTTCTTGCGTGCGCTTCGACGATACATTCGGGAGCGGGCCGACGCGCTGCGAAACCTCGTCACTTGCGCGCGCCAAAACCTGCGTCAGATCGATTGTTTGCCGCGTGGTTTTCATAGAACTCCTTATGTTTGCGTTGCAACCTCGAGCTCCGGCTTCTTTATGAAGAACGGAATCGCCGCTGCGATGAGGAGCATGATCGCCACCGGAACGAGCGCGCCGGCAAACGCTCCCGTGCGATCCTTCACCGTGGCGGCAATGAACGGACCGACAATGCCCGCAACACCCCAGGCGGTGAGAATCATGCCGTAGTTCTGTCCCAGGAACTTTGTGCCGAAGTAATCGGCGTTGAAGGACGGCATGACGCCGAAACCTCCGCCGTAGCACAGCAACACGACTGCGAATTCGAGCGCGACCGCGGTAAATGAGTGTGTGCGCGCGAGCAGCACGAAAATCACCACCTGGATCAGGTACATCACCGTGTAGGTCATGTTGCGCCCGAGGTGGTCCGAAACCCATCCCCAGAAGAAGCGCCCAAGCCCGTTACAAACGGCGACGTAGCCATAGATCAGCCCCGCCGCTGCCGCCGACGCGCCGGTCAGCTCGATATAGATCGGGACGGCATTCGAGATGATGAGAATTCCGGCGGTGACGTTCAGAAAAAGAAGTATCCAGAGGCCATAGAACTGCAGCGTCCCCAGCACCTCACCGGGGCGTATTGCTTCCCCGCGGACGAAGCTGCCGCAACCGCTCCCGGCACCGTGTAACCTTCGTGCGGGTTGCGCAGCACCAGCGCGCACAAACCGCCGACGACGATGAACACGATACCCGAGATCATGAAGGTCATCATGACGGCGTGCACCTGATCGGCAGTCAAGGCGAACCGCGACGGATCGAATACCGTTCCCGCCTTGATCGCGGCCGCTTTGGCCGTGGTGTACCTGGTGCCGGCATGGGCCGCCGAGGCGAACGCCGGAATGCGCGTAACGATCTGATTATAGATGAAAGCGCCCAGACCGAAGCCCATCACGACCATGCCGCTGCCTAGGCCTCGGCGATCCGGGAACCATTTGGTAACCATCGCGACCGGCGTAACGTAACCGATACCCATCCCGAGTCCGCCGATGAGTCCGTAGGTCAGGAACATCCACCATTTGCCCAGGGCGGGCGTGAGAAGGCCCGCGAGCAGTACACCCAAACCCCACATCACGACTCCTACGATGGTGACGGTTCGAGGACCCACGCGGTCTTGCCAGCGGCCGCCGATGACCGCGCCGACGCCCAGAAAAAATATCGCCGCTTCGAACGGCAGCGTGGCGTCTTGCGTTGACCAGCCGAAGCCGGCAATGAGGGGATTGGTGAAGAGACTCCACGAGTACACCGTACCAAGGCAAATCATGACGATAATGCCCGCGATGGCGATCAACCAGCGGTTGCCGCCCTCGCTGAAGTATTCATGCTCCCATTATTGCACAGAACGGCGTGCCGCCCAGCAAGCGGCACGCATCGGCTTATAGCAAGCGCATTGCCCGGCGCACGTCGGTGAGCGTTTGTATAGCAACCTCTCGGGCGCGCGCGGTGCCCTGCTCGATAATCGATTCTACCTGCCCGATATCACCGGCAAACATCGCGCGGCGCTCGCGAATCGGTTTCAAATACGCGTTGAGCGCCTGCGCAAAATCCGTCTTATCCTGCACGCAGCCAAGCGCACCGGAGCGGCAATCGCGTTCTACCAGCGGTACGTGCTGCGGTTTGACGAGATTCCAAAGTGCGAAGACCGGACATATCTCGGGATGACCGGGATCGTTGCGCCGAATCTTCTGCGGATCCGTAATCATGCTGCTCACTTTTTTCGCCGTCGTCGCCTCATCATCGGCAAGCAAAATGGCATTATTATAGGATTTGCTCATCTTGCGGCCGTCCGTACCCGGAACTTCCGCGCCGCCTTCCACGAGCATGGCTTTCGGCTCGACCAGCACGTGTTCGCCTTGGCCGTATAGATAGTTGAAACGGCGCACGACCTCGCGGCCGAACTCCAGATGCGCGACCTGATCGCGCCCGACCGGAACCTCTTCACCGCGAAAAGCCGCGACGTCGCACAGCTGCAAAAGCGGATAACCGAGAAATCCGTACGTCGCGATTTCCTGGCCCAACTGTTCGATCTGTCCTTTGAATGTGGGAACGCGCTCGAGCCACGAAATCGGCGTGATCATTCCGAGCAGCACCTGTAACTCCGAGATTTCCGGAATGCCCGATTGCAAGAAAAACGTCGATTGCGCCGGATCGACGCCCGCGGCGAGCCAGTCGAGGACCATGTCGTTGCGCGCGTCGCGAATGGCTTGCGGGTTGCTAAAGCCCGTCGTGTATGCATGCAGATCCGCAATTTCAAAATATGCGTCGGCCGTCTCGCAGTACCGCACCCATTGCGTGAGCACGCCGAAGTAATGGCCGATGTGCAGCTTGCCGGTCGACCGCATACCGGACATCACGCGAGCGCGTTTGGCTGTCGAGCTGTTCGTCGTCATGCGAACGGGCGGATTTGCACGTATCTCAGAATGCAACCTGCAACCCGCCGCGCATCGTGCCGGCGGCGATCTTTGCGCGCACGTACGTGCGAGCGGAGTCGACCGCGCTCTCCAAATCGCGACCCAAAGCAAGCTCGCACGCAAGCGCCGCCGCCAACGTGCAGCCGCAGCCGCGCATGCTTCCCGCAACGCGCCCGCCGGTATACGTCCGAATGCCTCTCTCGGTCGCCAGCACATCGACCGGATCGCCATGCAGGTGGCCGCCCTTGACCAGCGCCGCGCGCGCGCCGCGAGCGATCAGGGCCCGGGCGGCGGACCGCATTGATTCGATATCGCTCACGTCCGTAGCGAGCAGACTCGAGGCTTCATCCAAGTTCGGAGTGACGACCACCGGAAGCGTCAGTAGTTCGTCCCGAAGTGCTGCATCGAGGCCGGCATCTGCGCGAAGCTCGCCGCCGAGCGTCACGCGCACGACGGGATCCACGACCACCGGCACGGCGAGCTCCACGCACGAACTCAGCGACGATCCGCACATTTTCTGCGGAGACGAGCGCACCGATGCGAAATGCCGACGCGCCCGCGAGGCAAACTTGCCAATTGTGCTCGCACGCTTTCCGGCGAAACCACATGTACATCGTGCAGGCCCAGCGCGTCCTGCGCCGTGACGGCGGCTACCGCCATTGCGTGCGGCAAGCCGTATTCCGCCGCGACGCGCGCATCCAAGCCGACGCCGGCGATGTTCCACGGATGCGTCGTCCCGATCGAGGCGATCATGCGTTGTTCCATTCGCGCACCAGCGAAGCGGCGGCGGCGTGCGCGTCGAGCGCGCCGGAAATGGCGGAAATCACGGCAGCCATCGCGACGCCCGTAGCCCGCACTTCTGCAATCGATTCGCAGAGTGATACCGCCGATAGCCACGACCGGCAGCCGCGTGGCGCGCGCGACGCGAGACAAGCCTGCAATTCCAATCGGCGGCCCCGCATCAGGCTTTCGAGCTCGTCGCAAAGACCGATCCCACGCCGATGTAATCCGCGCCGCCGGCTTGCGCTGCTCGGGCTTCGGCTTGCGTTCCGCACGAAACGCCAATCACGCGGCCCGGCAACGCTGTTCGAACCTGACCGATCTGATGCAATGCCGCATCCTGCGGCCCGACATGGACGCCGTCCGCATCGTATGTTTCAACTGCCCGCCACTCGTCATTCAGAATGAACAGCGCGTCGCGCGCTCGTGTGAGTTCTCGAATTGCGTACGCGTGAGCGGGAACGATGCCGCTCTTCGCACGATACTGTATGACGTGCACGCCGGCCGCCAGAATCGCTCGCGTGAGCTCAACCGGATCGGGCTCGCCCTCATTGACGATCGCGTAAATACCGTTTAAGAGCGCCGGCGCATCCGAACGAAGATCCACGCATTCACCGCAAGATATAAAGCAAATATGGTGATGACGATTGCAACGATGCGATAGTCGTGACGCGCCATGCCCAGCGGAACCAGAAAAATGAACACCATCGCGGCCGCCATCAGCAGTGCAATGATGCGCTGCACGCCGGCCATCGTTACTCGCCCAGCAGGATCTCGGCGATGCGGATGAGTTCCGGCTCGCTCGTGAACTTGATCTCGATGCTGCCGCCGCGCCCGCTGCGGCGCAGCGCGACGCCCGCACCGACGAGCACGCGTAATCGCGACTCAAACTCGCGGTCTTCCGGTGAAAGTGCGCGCGGCGCGACGGCCTTCGGCGCGGGCGGCGCCGTCAGGGCGGCGACAATCTTCTCCAGCACGCGCACCGAGAGGCCCTCGCGCGCGACGCGATTCGCCAGCTCGAGCCGCGCGGACTCGGGCGCGCTCAGCAGCGCTTTCGCGTGGCCGGCGCTCACGCGGCCCTCGGCAATCATCGCTTTAATCGGTTCGGGCAGCGTCAGCAAGCGCAGCGCGTTGGCAACCGACGGGCGCGCCTTGCCGAGCCGCTGCGCAACCTGCTCCTGGGTGAAATCATGCGCTTCGATGAGCTGCGCCATGCCCGCGGCCTCTTCGAGCGGGTTGAGGTTCTCGCGCTGCAGATTCTCGATTATTGCAACTTCGAGGCTCTGCAGATCGGAGCTCGGACGCACGATCGCCGGCATGCTCTGAGCGTGCAGTGCCGCGCAGGCGCGCCAGCGGCGCTCCCCTGCGATAATCTCGTAACCCTCGCCGCGCTCTCGCACGAGCACCGGCACAAGCACGCCGTGCTCGGAGATCGACGCTTTGAGCTCCTCCAGCGTGGCGGGGTCGAAATGCTTTCGCGGCTGGTGAGGGTTTGGGCGAACCCGATCGACCGGAATCTGCCGGATGATTTCTCCGGACGGAAGAGCCGGTGCCGTCGGTATGGGCCCATCACCCAAGAGTGCGCCGAGTCCGCGGCCGAGCCCCCGCTTGGGTGCGGTGCTCACTGCGCTTGCGCCACGGGCGCAGCGGCTTGCGCCGCATCGAGCATCTCTTTGGCAAGCGACATATACGCCTGCGCGCCCCGCGACTTCAGATCGAATAGAATGACCGGCTTGCCGAACGAGGGCGCCTCCGAGAGGCGAATGTTACGCGGAATCTGCGTCTTGAACATCTGCCGCGGGAAGTAGGCGTTGAGCTCTTCGAGCACTTCCGTCGCCAGCTTTGTGCGGCCGTCAAACATCGTTACGAGCACACCGCTTACGTGCAGCTGCGGATTGAGTGCGTCCTGGACGCGCCGCACGACGTTCGTGAGTTGCGAGAGACCTTCCAGAGCGTAATACTCCGCCTGAACCGGAATAATCGCTTCTTCCGCCGCCGTAAGGGCATTTATGGTGAGCAATCCCAGCGAGGGCGGGCAATCAATGAGCACAAAATCGTAGTTGCGTGCTATCGGCTCGAGCACGCCTTTGAGACGATTCTCACGCGAGAGCGCCGAGACCAGCTCTATCTCCGCGCCGGCCAGATTGATCGTTGCGGGAATGAGGTGCAGATTGTCGATTTCCGTCGGACGCAACACCTCGTCGATCGCCGCGTGATGCATGAGCAGATCGTAGACGTCGCGCTTGAGCTCCGATTTGTTCGTTCCCAGCCCCGTGGTGGTGTTGCCTTGCGGATCGAGATCGACGACGAGCACGGTTTTTCCGAGCACGGCGAGTGCCGCACCCAAATTTACCGTGGTTGTGCTCTTTCCGACGCCGCCTTTTTGATTGACGAGCGCCATGATTCGCGACAGAGTCAGGAACCCCCAAAATACTGCTCGAGCAGACTCGATAAGCGTGTTCGGCTCATTGCGCTCGGGTTGCTCCGTGACCTGCTCGAACAGGTAGTGCAGTGCATCGCCCACGCGCTTGTCGCCGCGAAAACCCGGCGGTACAAGCCCCCTTCTCACCATCACGTCGATCACGGCGTCACCTTCGATATGCAAGTCTTTGATCGTAAACGGGGGGCGCCGCGCGAGTTCGGCGTACACCCGTGCTTGAAAACGCTCGTTCGAATCGTCACGTTTTGGTAACCCGCTGCCGGTAATATCCGCAGCCCGCAAGGCAAACTGACGATCCAAGTTGTGAGGACCGATGCGGCGGATAAATCGACGAATCGCAGCCTCGGAGAGGTCGGGATCCGAAACGTACATGTGCTGCCGAACCAAGTGCTCGGCTGTTTGACGGACCTCGCTAGAGAAACGCAAGCGTCCAAGCATCTCGCGTGTCATGTCGGCTCCGACCTGCTCGTGCCGGTAGAAGTGCGCGCCATCCTTGGTCCGAGGTTTTCCGACGTCGTGCAGCAGCGCGGCCAGGCGCAAGATGAGATCACCCGGCGGCACCGCGTCCATCGATTCGAGGTTATGCCGGTACACTTCAAAAGCGTGCCACTCGTTTTGCTCTACGCCGACGCCTTCGAGTAATTCCGGCCAAATTCGCTGCAAAACACCGGTTTTACGCAGAATCTCAAAGCCGATTGACGGCCGCGGCGATTGCACGAGAAGCTTATTCAATTCCAGGGCGATTCGCTCGGCTGAGACGCTCTGCACGAGGGAGGCCGCGGCTCGCATGGCCTCAATTGTTTGGCGCGTGAGCTCGTAGTCAAAGCGCGCGGCAAACTGCGCTGCGCGCAGCATGCGAAGCGGATCTTCTTCGAACGTATCGGCGGACAGAATATCGACGCGTCTTGCGCGAATGTCGGCCTGGCCGCCGTAAGGATCGACGAGATCGCCCGAAGGAATTGCGCGCGCGATCATATTCATTCGAAAATCGCGTCGTGAGAGATCGTCTTGCAGCGGAATCATCGGGCCGCTCTCGACCTGAAAATCGCGGTGCCCGACGCCGACGGAACGCTCGCGCCGCGGAAGCGCGACATCGACGGTGCGGCCTTCGAGCGTTACTTTGAATACCGCAAAGGAGGCGCCCACCAGGTCGACCCGGCCCAGCGATTTCAGGCGTTCTTGGAGATCCGGTCCCGAGATGCCGGTGACGACATAATCCAAGTCCTTGAGTGCGACCCGCGCGCCTTCGATTTCGCGTCGAAGCTCGTCGCGAACGCGGCCGCCGACGGCGAACAGCGAGCCTGGCGGCAGCGCTGCCGTAAGGGCGCGGTCGGGTGCGAGCGGCTCGTACATGTATTTCAAGCGCGATTTCGCGCGAAAGAACCCCGCTGCCTTGCCATTTTCGGCTGCGCTCGCCACCAGTAAAACGCATATTGCTGGGCACTGACGCCGTGCCTGCGTCCGAAATGCTTCGCCCACGCCGCGATTGAATGCAGCGCGCATGACCAGAATCGGATTGAGCTGGCATGGCGCGGCGGCGGAATATGACGCCTACGAGCACGCTTTGCTGCGGCGGGCTCAGGCACTCGGCGTATCTCTGAGCATCGTTTGGCTGGCGGGAGAAAACCGCCCCATTCGGCTGGAGGCTATGGCAGACCTGGACGGGTTCTGCCTGACGGGCGGCGAGGACGTCGAACCGTATCGATATGGACGCTCGGAGTCAGCGGGCCTGTGTCACTCGAACGCCGCGCGCGATCTCGCCGAATGGTCAATGCTTGTGCAGATTGTCGAAAAACCTCTGCCCTTGCTTGCAATTTGCCGTGGAGCCCAACTACTGAACGTGTTCCACGGAGGCACGCTGCTCCCCGATTTAGGCGAGCGAAATCCTCTCCATCGCGCCACGCCGCGCTGCTACCATCCCGTTAAAATTGAACCGGGAAGCCGCCTCGCTGGAATTGCTGCAGCGACGGAAATAAGCGCAAATCAGCTCGCATCATCAAGCAGTTGACCGGGTTGCTCAGAACTTGACCATCGCTGCGCGCGCGCCGGATGGCACGGTCGAGGCCCTCGAGCACCGTCGACGAGATGAGAACGGCCTTTGTGCTTGCTGTCCAGTGGCATCCCGAACTTCTTGAGGAGGGGCTGCCGGCGGGCGACGGCGTCCTGGATGCCTTCCTTTTGGCCGCCCGGTAAAACGTTCTACGTGGAACGCCATCTGTACGATACCTTACTGTTCCACGGGGAACATCCGCTACAGGCAAAGCGGGCGCTTTTCCGGCACTCCGGTTCGTCGAGGGAATCGCTCGGAAGTGCAAAGATGTCTTTCGAACGAGTAAAATACGGCGGTCGCCTGGGACCCGGATCTCGTCGGTAATTTCGCCTCCCAGCATTCCGGCTGCATCGGATGCAGCGTTGCGCTCGCTTTCGTCGAGCCGCCCCCGCTGAAGCACGGCGACGCCGCCGACAGCCAGGAACGGGAGCGTCAACTCCAGGACCGTCGGGAAGGGTCGAAACGGCTCGTGCCGTCGCGCACGAAAATCGTTCGCGAAGATCAGTATGCCGGCGCGGCAAGCTCCGCCCGCTCGGGCACGACCTGCCCTCAAGGCCAATTGCCCCAAGAGCGATTCGAGAAATGCGGCCTTTTTTGTCGTGGACTCGACCATCGTGATGTGCGAGCCCGTCGCGATCGCAACGGGGACGGCGGGCAGCCCGCCGCCTGAGCCAATATCAATCAGTGGCGAATGCACGTACGTGGCGATGAGGAGGCTGTCCTCGATGTGCGGAGCGAGCGCCTCCGGCGTATTAGCGCCACTGACATTGAAGTGCCGGTTCGTTTCCAAGAGCAAGGCGCCAAAATGCGCAAGCCGGCCGACAAGGGAACGGTCGATGCCGGCCGCGACCAGCAACTCGAGCAATTTCTCGCGATCCGCCATCTACCGCTTACGGCTCACGCGGGGCGCTGCACGTATAAACTCAGCACAGCGACGTCCGAAGGCGTTACGCCGGGGATTCGCCCGGCAGCGCCAAGCGTTCGGGGCTGCTGCTTGGCCAATTTCTCCCGTGCTTCGCGCGATAGCGCTGAGATGGCATCGTACCTGAAATGACTGGGGATAGGCACTTCTTGATTTTTCGCGGCTTTTTCGATCGCCAGCTCTTCGCGACGCACGTATCCCTCAAACTTTACTTCTATCGCCACCCGCTCGCCGATGGCAGAAGGCATGCCCGGCACGGCGTGCGCAATGTCCGCAAACTGCAAAGCCGGTCGCCGCAGTACGTCGGCTAATCGCGCTCCGCCGCTGAATTCTTGGCCGCATAATTCCCGTACGCCGATGCTCGTGGACTTAACGAACTCGATGCCCTGGCGGATTTGCGTTCTGCGGAGTTCGAATTGCTCCCAATCCTCGTCGGTAATCAGCCCGATTGAGCGAGCGCGCGGAGTTAGGCGCACGTCGGCATTATCGTGACGCAAAATGATGCGATGTTCAGCGCGCGAGGTAAGCATGCGATAGGGTTCGTCAACGCCTTTGTTCACCAGATCGTCGATCATGACGCCGATGTATGCCTCGCTGCGCTTTAAGCGCAACGGCTCATTTCCCAGCGCGGCGCTCGCCGCATTGATTCCGGCAATCAAACCTTGCGCGGCCGCCTCTTCGTAGCCTGAGGTTCCGTTGATCTGTCCGCAGTGATACAAGCCGTCGATCCGACGTGTTTCAAGCGTGTCGCGAAGTTCTGTTGGCGGAACCATATCGTACTCAACGGCATATCCCGCGCGCAGCATCACGACGTCTTCCAGCCCGGGCAGCGTATGCAGCATTTCGATCTGCACCTCGGCCGGGAGCGAGGTGGAAAAACCGCCGACGTACCATGTCGGCTCATCCCAACCTTCCGGCTCGATGAAGATTTGGTGCGTCGGATTGTGCGCAAATTTGATGACTTTATCTTCGATCGATGGGCAATACCGCGGGCCGATTCCTTCGATGAGATCGAGCCCGTAGAGCGGCGACCGATGCAGGTTCTCACGCACCAGGAGATGTGTACGTTCATTCGTTTCAGTGATATAACACGGCAATTGCGGGCCTGCGAACCGCGATTCGCTGCTGTACGAAAACAGAAGCGGCTCCGCGCTGGGCGCCTGCATGTGCATGGCTTCTTTATTGACGGTCGCGCGATCGATTCGAGGCGGTGTTCCCGTCTTGAGACGTTTAGTCGGAAAGCCCAGATCGCGCAGTGCCTTTGAAAGTCCGAGCGCGGGCGCTTCGCCGAAGCGGCCTTCACGCTGCACGACGTCTCCGCGAAATGTTTTTCCGCCCAGGAACGTTCCGGTTGCAAGAATGACGCGGCGCGCGTAGTAATGCGATCCGTCCGCGCACACGACACCACGCACTTCATGCGCGCTCACGATCAGATGCTCGACAAGACCGCGCACGATCTGCAGATTGAAGGCGGAACGCAGTGCGTCGATTGCGATACGCGCGTACGCAGGCTTATCCGCTTGCGCGCGCAGCGCGCGCACTGCCGGACCCTTGGATTCGTTCAAGAAACGCGCATGCACCGAGCACCTGTCGATGATTCGCCCCATCGCACCGCCAAGCGCGTCAATCTCGCGCACCAGCTGGCCTTTAGCGCTGCCGCCGATCGAAGGATTGCACGGAAGCGTGCAAATGCGGTCCGGATCTCCGGTGACCAGCATCGTCGGTACGCCCAGACGCGCGCAAGCGAGCGCCGCCTCGAGGCCCGCATGGCCGCCGCCGACGACGATGACGCCCGCGTCATCGGGCTGCTGGGGATGGGTCACAACGCCTTATTGTAGCAGTCCGGCCAAACCGGGGAAGAGCTCACTCGCCGGAGCCGCCTTGCCGTGTTCCAGGTGTCCCCGAAGCCGGAAAGCCAGTCCCAAAAGCATGACGCCGAACACGATGGCGTAAGAGCCGATCAACCAAAGGACTGCGAGCGCCCCCGCCGCCGGGTGCCACAGCAAAAGCGCGCCGAATACGATCGAGACGACGCCTGCTAGGACCCACCACCACTCACCCGGCAGTTGCTTTCGCAGCTCGAAAGCCGCTATTAACTCCAGCACTCCCGTGGCGAACGCCCAAAAAGCGATGAGGTACAACAGGCCCAGCGCAGCCAGACCCGGATAGAACCAGACGGCGGCGGCAATGATAATGTCGCAGATGCCTACGAGCAGCAACTGGCCCCAGCGTTCGTGGGACTGGGCCGCGCGAACGGCCGCGATGATGGCCAATATTCCGTCCACGAGCGCATATGCGCCGAAGACGATGATCAGTGCGAACAGCGTCGCGCCGGGATCGACGAAAGCGAAGATCCCAAAAATAATCGCTACTCACACCGCGTAGGGCGAACGCCCACCAATTCCGAGCCAGTACGTGAAGCATAACGGACCTACGTTCTAAAGCAGTTCTTGCGGCCAGTATACTACTTTCCGATGCAAAAACGCGCGAAGATCGCATCGATCAGCTCCTCGTTTGCGGCATCGCCGGTCAGACGCCCCAGCGCGGCGAATGCGCGTTGCAGTTCGCCGACGATCAAATCGCTCGGATCGCCCTCGACCAGCGTCTTTTGCGCCAAAACGAGCGCGTCGAGCGCTTGTGCAACCGCGTCCAACTCCTGGATAGAGGCAAGGTGTGGACGCTGGAGATCCGGCTGCTCGTCGCCCCAAACAGCGCGCGCGAGGGCAGAACGAATCGCTTGGAGAGTGCGGTGATCGTGCACGCTTCCGGTTAGGTGCGCAACACCGTCGAGCTCAAGAGCGCCGGCATTCCCAAGGTCGGCCTTATTTGCAAAAACCACCCGCGTACGATCGTTCGTCTGCGATAAGATCGCACGCGACTCCGCACCGAGTTGCTGCGAGCCGTCCAAAACGACGAGCGCGAGACGCGCGCCTTGCAACGCACGCTGCGTGCGCTCGATGCCGGCGGCCTCCAGCCGATCGGCGTGTTCGCGAATCCCCGCGGTATCGATGAGGCGCACGTGCACGCCATTCACGGTGATCGATTCTTCGATCGTATCGCGCGTCGTGCCGGCAATCTCGGAAACAAGTGCGCGTTCCTCGCCGAGCAGCGCGTTCAACAACGAGGATTTGCCGGCGTTCGGTGGTCCGACTATCGCGACGGGCACCCCTTCGCGCACGAGCCTGCCGATTTCGGCGTCATGCTGCATATCGCGCAGTTCGCAGCAAAGGCGGTCCAGCCGCTCGCGCAGCAACTGCGGGTCGGGATCCGCCACCTCGTCCGGGAAATCGACCGCGGCCGCAAGCTCTTCCAATATCACCGAAAGGCTTGAACGCAGTGCGCGCACGTGTTGTGCAAGGCCGCCGCCCAGATTCGCCAGCGCGGCTCGCGCGGCCGACCGCGTTTCAGCATCGATGAGATCCGCTACGGCTGCCGCCGCATGCAAATCCAACTTGCCGTTCAGGAACGCCCGGCGCGTAAACTCACCGGCACCGGCATGGCGCGCTCCGCATGCCAGTATCGCACGCATGACCTCGCGAGCGATAATGGGCGAGCCGTGCACCTGAAGCTCGATGTGTATCCTCGCCGGTGTAGCTGTGCGGAGCCACGGCAAGAACCGCGAGCCCGCGATCGATCGGCTTTCCGTCCTCGTCGACGATCGTACCGTACGTCGCTATTCGCGGCTTGAGCGGCTCTTGTGAATGAAAAAGGCGCGTTGCCAGCGCATGCGCCTTTGCTCCCGACACTCGCACGATCGCGATCGCCCCTTTGCCGGGAGGCGTCGCTATCGCAGCGATCGTGTCATCCGCATCCATTTACTTCGGAAAGACGACCACGCACCGTTCCGGCTCGACACCTTCAGATTCGGTGCGCACGTACGGATTGTCCGCCAGCGCAAGATGAACGATCTTGCGCTCTGAAGGCAGCATCGGTTCGAGCCGCTGCGGCTTTTTCTCGCGAATCGTGCGTTCGAGCGTCATGAGCGCCAGGCTCTTGAGTTGATCGGCTCGCCGCGCGCGATAGCCCTCGGCATCGATCGTGTAATATCTGCGATTGCTGCGAACGCCGGCGTTGAGGATGTTGTTGAAGACCAGGTTCAGCGCCTCCAGCGTATTTCCATGACGCCCGATCAGCATCGCCAAGTCGGGACCATTGACCTCGAAATACTCGCCCTCGGGACGTGGAACGTAGTCGATTTCCGCGTGCGGGACACCCATGCGCGAGAGAATCTCCTCGAGAAGATCGCGCGCCGGCTTTGCAATCTCGGGCATTTCATGTTTTATGCGCTCGCGCGGCGTATGCGGTGCCGCCGCCGTGCCGCTCGCGCTCGTCTCTCCGGCGACGGCTGTCCGGTCCGCGCAGTACGCGGCTACCCCCGCGTCCAGGAATATCGCGATCGCGAATGTCGCTGGGCTGCTCTTCTAATTCGAAGTCGTCTTCGAACATCGCTTATCTTCTTGCGCCTTTCTTTTTCTTTGCGGAATTCTTCGGCGAACCGGCGTCCTGCGGTTTCTTGGCGGCGCCGTTCGGCGCGATCGCTTTCATGGGTTTGGGTTCGTCGGGAATATCTGTAATCACGTGTTCGTTGTCGAGCACGGAGAGCGGCTGATGGTAGCGTTTGAGCAGATAGAACTGCTGCGCCATGTTGAAGATGTTGTAGGCGACCCAGTATAATACCATCGCCGCCGGCCACTTGAACTGAAAGCCCATGTAACCGAGCATGATTGGCGAGACGATCGCCATCATTTTTTGGGTCTGCGCCTGCTGCGGATCCGTTGACGGCATCGTGCCGTAGCGTGAGAAGAAATACATCGAGATCATGTAGCCGATCAGCAGCACGAGATCGGGTGCCGTCAGGCTCGTCGCCAGAACGGGTGAGTTCCATTTGAAAAGGTGCAGCGCGGGAAGATGTTGTGAGAACGCCGAGCCAATCCACATCCAGTGCTGGCCTTCATACAGCGGCCGGTACTCCTTGAGCGTAACCGCGTAATAGACGGCCGCAATGAACGGCCACTGCACGAGCATCGGCCAGCAGCCGGCAAGCGGATTGGCGCCGTTTTTCTTATACAGCTCCATCGTTTCTTGCTGATAGCGCTGCGGATCGCTCTTGCCGTATTTCTCTTGCATCCGTTTGATTTGCGGCGCGATTTGCTGCATTTTGACCATCGCCGTGAACTGCTTGACGTTCAGCGGCCACGTGATCACTTTGAGCAGCAGCGCAAACGCGACCAGACTCCATCCGCGATTGTGCAATACGGAATCGATGGAGCCGATGATGAACGCGACCAGGTGCGTGAAGGGGTCGAGCCACGACGTGGCAAGCAGAACGTGCAAAATCTACCTTTCAGGAACGGGATCGAATCCGCCCGGATGCAGGGGGTTGCATTTGATGAGTCGTCTTGCGGCCATGATACCGCCGCGCAGAATCCCGTGTTTCGCGATTGCTTGCATCGCGTACTCCGAACAACTTGGATAAAAACGGCAGGCGCGGGGCAGCAGCGGCGAGATCAGGCGCTTGTACACTCGGAGCACAAACAGTGCCGGCACGCGCGTCATGTAATAGCCCTGCTTACTTCTGCGCACAAGGCAGCGTAGGTGGCGCCAGCGGCGCTCGGGCGCGCGACGACGAGCAGGCGCATGCGGGCGGCTTGCGGCAGGTGCTCTTGGATGCAGCTCGCCACGCGGCGGCGTATGCGGTTGCGCACGACCGCGGTGCCCACACTCTTGGAAACCGAGATACCGACGAGCGGGCGGCTGTCGGCAGCTCCCGCATCCGATCGAAAAATCGTGAAATTGGCCGTAGCCACGCGCCGGCCGCGGGCGCGCAGACGGGCGAAGTCCCCCCTGCTCCGCAGGCTGGCGAAGCGGCGCATCAGACCGTCAGGCGCTTGCGGCCTTTTTTCCGGCGCGAATTGATGACGCGCCGGCCGTTCTTGGAGGACATTCGTTCAAGGAAGCCGTGAACGCGCTTGCGGCGCCGGTTATGCGGCTGGTAGGTCCGCTTCATGGTGATCTCGTTCTCCTAGGTTGAAAAGCGCCGCCCATCGACGAGCTCGCAGGCCCGTGGCGGCGCACAGCCACTTAGTATAGGACCAGCGCTCTGCCAGCGTCAAGCCGCCTGGGTCGCTGGTAGTGGGTCCCTTTTAATTAAGCCCAGCGGGCTGGCGGGGTGGGTAGCAATCCAAACCTGCCAGATCGTGCTGATAATGATGCATACCCATCCGAAGAAGAACAGGGATTCGCTATCCCGCGTGACTTCGGCGACGGGGTGCCGTTCGCCGTCTGGACAATTTCCCGTTACCGTCGTGTTTCCGCCAGGGTTTCGGGCGGTCTCGATCACGAGTTTCTGCTCTACGCAGAGAGCGACGTATGGCTCGAAGGCTCTTATGTTCGTGAAATACGCTCCGCGAGGTCATTTGCAAAGCGCTTCGCAAAACGTGGCGTTCTGTCGCCGCAAATGTGGCTGATAACTAACTTGGTATCGGAGTCGATTCCGACCCAGGTCCAAATATCGCCAATGCCGCTGCGCTTTTTGCGGAGCGGGATGTTCCGCTCTTTCGCGTGGCAGAAGGACCATATCTCGTCGCATTGGACGCGAACGCAGGTCAGGTTACGAACCGTTTCGTCGTGGTAGGCCATGCAGGCATCACCGACCTCAGCCAGGAGCCGCAGGACCGTCCCTTTTGCCACACCCGTCATGCGGCAGGTTCCCGGATGGAGTTGCATTCGCACAGGGCGGAGAGGGCTCGGACTCTTTCCTCAAGCGGAAACGGTTCATACCGACATTATGCCTGACCGCTCAAGCATTGTCAATATAGTCGCATTGTAAGCGCATTTTAACTGCAGTCAAGTTGCGTTAAGGTGCCCGGTATGTTAACATTTGGTATACGCTAAAGGGGGAGAAAGGGGGGTGATGTGTCCGTAAAAACGTATCGCCGGAACACGGAGGTAGGCGCTTATCGTGCGTCGATAAGCCTCGATTTCGAAGAGATCGTCGCCGCTCTAGTATCACTAATTGGGAAAAAACTCACACTTTACATAGCCTCACGCAGGGACCCGCGTACTTTAGAATCCTGGATCGGTGGGACACCACCTGATCGTTCAGATATCGAAGCTCGCCTGCGTCTGGCGTTTCGTATCGCTAAATTGCTCCAAGATGCCGGGGAGAGTGCTCGCACAATTCAGGCGTGGCTAATCGGACTCAATCCAGAGCTGCAAGACCGCGTTCCGTCGATGCTCTTACGTGAGGGCGCAGTTGACGAGAAGGATGGCGTGGACGTTCTTAATGCAGCACGAGCCTATGTGATGGGCGGATAAAATTGCTACCACACAAACAGCCTAAAGGAGATGTTTATCGTGTCGCCTTGCGGCCCGACCCGTGGCAATTGTCTGAGCGCTCGCTCCTTGCCAAACAAAATCGGTACGACGATCCGCAGGCGGTCTACCATGTGCTCTATGCATCTTCATCCGAGTTTGGGTGCTTCATAGAGACGCTTGCACGCTTTCGCGTGCCAATTGCCCAGATGGCAAAAATGAAGGAGGAATTGGACCAAATTGACTGCGAGGACGATCTCATTCCGTTTGGGCACGCGCCGGAAGAATGGGCGAAGGCGCGCGTTATCGGCTGCGCTAAATTAAATGGCAGTTATGCTGACATTTGCCACAGTGAGTGGTTGGCGCACTTGCGTCCCAAGATGGCAAATTGGTGTATAGCCCTGGGCGTTGACGAATTGGACACGTCAGCCTCTCAGCGGACGGCCCCGAGAGAGCTTACCCAGGCAATCTCTCTCGTGGTGTTTGGAAACTCGGAAAAATTTCACGGCATGTCGCTCCCTTAAGCCGGGGTGAAGAATCAAAGGGTATCCACACGTGTGGACAACCTTGTGGAAACCCTACTGCCGGGGGCCGCTCGTGTTGGCCGCAAACGCCTGGTTTCACGGGCAATTCCGGAGTTGTCAAGAGGGTCGATCCAACGATCGAAATCATGCGGATTTCCCCGTAAATACGAGAGTTTTTCACCTGTGGATAAGTGGATAAAAAAGTAACCAAAATCCGCAGGATAGGCGCCTGATTAAGACAATACCCGAGCCTCCATACTCGGACTCGGCCGCCGACTTTTGTAGCGGCACGGGCTCGAAGCTTTGTCGAAAACACGAGGACTAAGGATGGCGCTTGCGGTTGGCAACCCGGACATCTCAAACGAACTTTGGCAATCCGCATTAACGGCGCTGGAGCGCAAGTTCTCCAAGCCAATCTTTGAAATGTGGATCAAGAACCTTCGCCTGGTTTCTTTGACCGGCAACGAGTTGCTCGTCTCCGTTCAAAACAACTTTGCGCGTGATTGGGTTGAGAACCGGCTCAAGGGACAGATCGTCGAGGTGCTGGGCGAGATCTTCGGCGCGGGCATGCAGACTGCAGTTCACCGTCCAGACCGAGGCCGCCGAGGCCGTGGCTCCGGCCGGCGCCCCCGGTATCGGTCAAACGGGCGCGCCCCTTCGGACCTCCGGCGAATTCCGGCCGGGCAACCTGAATTCGCGCTATACCTTCGAAGAATTCGTCATCGGCAATTCAAACCGGTTCGCCCATGCGGCCGCGCAGGCGGTCGCCGCGGCACCGGCCCGCGCGTATAATCCGCTGTTCCTGTACGGCGGCGTGGGGCTGGGCAAGACCCATCTCATGCACGCTATCGGCCATCGCGTTCTGCAGGACAATCCCGACGCGAACGTCGTGTACGTATCGAGCGAGAAATTCACCAACGAGTTCATCATCGCCGTTCAAAACAACAAAACCGTCGAATTCCGCAACAAATACCGGCAGGTTGACGTGCTGCTCATCGACGACATCCAATTTCTCGAGGGCAAAGAAGGCACGCAAGAAGAGTTCTTCCATACGTTCAACGCCTTACACGAATCGGGACGCCAACTCGTCATCTCCAGTGACCGGCCGCCCAAAGAGATTCAAACGCTCGAAAATCGTTTGCGCTCACGGTTCGAATGGGGATTGCTGACCGATATTCAACCGCCGGATCTGGAAACGCGCGAAGCGATTCTGCGAAAAAAGGCCGAGTCTGAAAAGATCCCCGTGCCCGATGAAGTGACCTCGTTTATTGCTAAAGTCATCCCCTCAAATATCCGCGAACTCGAGGGCGCGCTCATCCGAGTCGTTGCGTTTTCCTCGTTGACGAAGTCGCCGATTACGGTTGATCTTGCAGCCGAAGTTCTCAAGAACGCCGTCGCGCAAGCTCCGCTGCGCCGCGTGACGATCGCCTCGATCAAAGAAAAGATCGCCAAGGCCCACGGGCTGACGGTCAAGGAACTCGACAACCACCGCCGCGATCAACGCGTTGCGGCGCCGCGCCAAATCGCGATGTACGTCTGCACGGAACTCACGGACTGCTCGCTGCCGCACATCGCCCGGGAATTCAACAAGAAAGACCATACGACGGTCATGTACGCTCGCGACAAGGTCAAGGAACAGATGCAGCGCGACGAGGCGTACCGCAACAAGATTCGTTCACTCGTCGCACTTTGCCAAAACGATTAGCACACCGCCGGCAACGATTTTCACCGGCCCGGGGCATTCCCTGGGCCGTTTCGTTTCGCGACGGCGTCTTCCATATTATGCACGCTTCGCTGCACAGGGCACGTGCGTACGGGTGGATAACTGATCTCGGGCGGCCTGCCGTGGAGATGTGCAGTACTGCCCGGGGGTCATGCACAACTTATGCTAGGCGGAAACCCGCGAAAAAACCAGAGAATCGGCGGTTGTTCGCAGAATGCACCGCCTTACTACTAATACGGTTAGGACTTATTAATTAAAAGAGCGACGACGAGACGAAAGACGAAGTGGACAAACCGTGAAGTTTACCTGTAACACCAAAGACATCTCGGGCGCGGTCGGCGCCGCAAGCAAGGTCGTCAACGCGCATACCACCGTTCCGATCCTTTCGAATGTCTTGCTGACGGCCGAAGAGGGCAAGATCGCGGTTCGTGCGACCGATCTCGAGCTCACGCTGCAGCATGCCTTTCCGGCCGAGGTGAGCGAGGGCGGCAGCGTCACCGTACCCGCCAAACTCTTTAGCAGTTACTTGGGCAACTTGCAGGCCGGCCTGCTGGAACTGACGGGAACGCCGACGCGCGCCAGCATCAAGTGCGAGCGCAGCAACTATGACTTCCATGCTTTGCCCGCAGATGAGTATCCGCCGCTGCCAAGCGCGCAGCGCGGGCAGCAGTTCAAAATCGCGAGCAAGCGTTTTCGCGAAGGCGTGAACGCGACGATCTTTGCCGCGTCGAGCGAAGAGGCTCGCGGCGCGGTCTTGATGGGCACGCTGCTCGAAATCGAAGGCGACTCGCTGACGATGGTCGCGACCGACGGATACCGGCTTGCGCGCTATCAAACCACGCTCGAGAGCGGTATCTCCGGAACCGAGAAATACATCGTACCTTCGCGTGCGCTGGCGGAGGCCGCGCGTAATCTGGGGTCGGCGGAAAGCGTTGAAATCACCGCGCTCGGCGCGCAGAGCAACCAGTTGATGTTCGGCTCAGGTGATACCTCGATCGTCGTCCGGCTGGTCGACGGGCAGTACCCGAACTACGGACAGGTTATCCCCGCAAAGTTCGACCGCTCGATTACGGTCAACACCGGCGCGTTGATCAGCAGTTTGCGGCGCGCGGAACTGGTCGCGGGCGATCGCGCAAGTATGGTCAAACTCGCGGTTTCCAACCAAACGCTGATCGTCACCGCAAGTTCGGACGTTTCCGGAAATGCCTACGAAGAACTCGAGGTCGAACAGCAAGGCGAAGACCTGACGATAGCATTCAACGCGCGCTACTTGGTCGAGATTCTCAACCACGTCGACTCGGCACAAACGGTGCTCGAGTTTCTAGGGCCGCTCTCGCCGGCGGCAATTCGCCCGGTGGAGCCGCCCGAGGGCGGTCAGCAGCTCTACGTGCTCATGCCGCTGCGTCAATAAGCACGCGTTGGGGCTATGTACTGTTGTAACGGCGGCCGCGAGCCGCCGTTGCAACTCCTAGCGATTCAGCCGGTCCGACGCCGCAGTGAAACTGAGTTCGCTACACCTCTCCAACGTGCGTAATTACGGACAGTCTGGATCTCGAGCCGGCGCCAGGTCTGAACGTGTTCATCGGGCGCAATGCCCAGGGCAAGAGCAATTTGCTCGAAGCGATCTCGCTGCTGGGAACGGGCAAATCTTTCCGGACCTCGCGGGAGCGCGATCTGATTCGCGACGCGTTTGAGATAGCGAGTATCTCAGGCGAGGCCCAGTGCGCGCGGGCACGATTCGCCTGGGCTGCACGGTTACGGCAACGCAGCGCGGCACGCGCAAAATGTATGCGATCAACGGACGCAGCGTGCGTTACGCCAAGTTTTTGGGCAGCGTGCGCGTCGTTACGTTCGTGCCCGCCGATTTGCAGCTCGTCGACGGACCTCCCGGCGGGCGCCGGGCGTTCATGAATATCGCGCTCGCTCAAGAACAACAGACCTATTACCACGAGCTGGCGCGGTATCAAAAAGCGCTCTCGCAAAAAGGCGCGTTGCTGCGCGCCGCGCGGTGAGCCGGATCCGCAGCTCTTGGCGATCTACAATGAGACGCTCATTGCGGCAGGACGGAAATCATGCTTGCGCGCGCCCAGTTCGTTGCACGTGCTTACGACGGCCGCCGCCCGCGCGCACGCACAGTGGAGCGGCAGCGAAAACCTTGACGTCCGGTATCAGCCGAACGTGACGTTCGAGGTGCCCACGCACGACGCCGTCGCCGGCGCATTTGCGGCGCAGCTGCAGCAGCTGCGCGGCTCAAGAGCGGCTGCGGCAGAATGACCTTGGTCGGGTCCGCATCGCGACGATCTCGAGCTCTTGCTTGACGGACGTTCGCTTGCCGCCTACGGATCGCAAGGGCAGCAGCGCACGGCGGTACTTGCGCTCAAGGTCGCCGAATATAGCGTCATGCACGAACGGTCCGGCGAGGCGCCCTTGCTGTTGCTCGATGACGTACTGTCCGAGCTCGATCCGGACCGCGCGAAGGCTTTCCTCGCGGGTATCGGAGATTTCGAGCAAGCCTTCATAACCGCAACGCATTTGCCCGATGCGTCTGCCGCCGGCGCGCCTGTACGAAATTGAAAGCGCCGCCGTGAGGCCGCTGTGAAGCCTCTGAGCCGTGCGCTTGCGTCGTGGGAACCCGGCGCATCCATCGTCGAGGATCCCGTGTCTATAGTGCGGGCCGAGTGGGTCGCAATCGTTGGGAAAGACGTTGCCGCCAACTCGCAGACCCGATCGAGATCACCCACGATGACGCTTGCTGGTCATAACGCGGTCGAGCGCCTGGAGCCAGCAGCTGGCGTTCTTGAGCGAGCCGATCATCGAGCGTGCTGCAGCGCCGCACCGGGTATAACGCTTGCCCGCTTACGTTTTCGCGTCGGGCGCACTGAGCGCTGCGAACGTCCTCGCGCCGCGCAAGCGGCGGCCGCTGCGAAAATCTGCCGGAGAGGCGCGCGAAGCCACAGACTCGCTGCAGGCGGCTTTTGAACGGTTTCAGGGCGATGTTACGGCCGTTCAGCGGGCCAAAGAGCGAGCCGGGTGGAAAGAATGCACTCGATGCGGCGTACGGGTTCATCCGTCCGCGGGGTCGGTTTGCGCACCGTGCGAAAATGCGCAGTGCAAGAGCGCGATGCGCGCGTGGCGCGGCTGCTCTTTGAGGCGCCGTGGCTGGGTTATGCGGGCATCGCACCCCTGGTCGTGGATCTCACGCTGCAAGAGTATGAAGCGGTCCGGCTGCGACTGCTGCGGCGCTGGAAGGATGCACTCGAACGCATCCGGCGCACGGGCGGCTCGCAGGCTACGGCGCGCGATCGCATGATCGCGAGTTCGTACGTATTACTCAAGAGCCAACTGGATCCCGAACGCATTGCGCCGGCCGTCGTGCGTGATTTGCTGGGTGATGAGTTACACGACATCTTTTACGGCAGCGAGAACAATTAGAAAATAAATGGCAGACAATTATAGCGCCGAGCAGATCGAAGTCCTCAAAGGCCTCGAAGCGGTTCGCAAACGCCCGGGCATGTATATCGGCAATACCGCTGAACGCGGTTTGCATCAGCTCGTCTACGAAGCGGTCGACAACGCGGTTGACGAAGCGCTTGCGGAATATGCGCGCAACATCCAGCGTCGTTCTCTACAAGGACGGCGCGTGTTCGGTTGAAGACGACGGGCGCGGCATCCCGGTCGACGTGCACGCCGAAGAAAGGATGCCGGCGGTCGAAGTCATCATGACGATCCTGCACGCGGGCGGCAAGTTCGGCAAAGGCGGCTACAAGGTCTCAGGCGGTCTGCACGGCGTCGGCATCTCGGTCGTCAATGCGCTATCCTCGGAGATGACGACGCGCGTCAAACGCGACGGCAACATTTATGAGATGCAAGTTCGAGCGCGGTCTCACCGTCGCAGAAACTCAAGAAAATCGGCAAGACCAACGATCCCGACGACACCGGAACGTACCAGTGGTTCAAACCCGACCCCGAGGTATTCGAGGTCTTGGATTTCCACTGGGACGTGCTGGCCAAGCGTCTGCGCGAGCTGGCATTTCTCAACCGCGGGCTCTCCATCGACGCTGCGCGACGAGCGCGGCGAGCAGCTGCGCGAACGCACGTTTAAATTCGAAGGCGGCATCGTTTCGCTTCGTCGAGTGGCTCAACGAGAAGAAAGACCCGCTCCATCCGATCATCTCCACGCACAACGAACGCGACAAAGTCGAAGTCGAGGTCGCGATGCAGTGGACGGATACGTATTCCGAGATCATCTCTTCATACGCCAACAACATCAACACGATCGAAGGCGGCATGCATTTGACCGGTTTTCGTACGGCAATAAGCAATGCCGTCAACGGCTATGCGAAGAAGCGCGGGATGCTCAAAGAGTCCGACAGCAATTTGTCGACGGACGACTGCATGGAGGGCCTTACGGCCGTCGTCTCCGTTAAACTGGCCGAGCCGCAATTCGAAGGGCAAACCAAGACGAAGCTCGGCAATGCCAGCGTGCGCAATATCGTGTACAGCCTGGTGAACGAGCGGCTGGAGTTCTTTTTCGAAGAGAACCCGAAGTATCGCGCGGTCGATCATCGACAAATGTATGCAGTCACAGCGCGCACGAGAGGCGGCAAAAAAGGCGCGCGACCTCTCGCGGCGCAAGAACGCGCTCGAGGGTTCGGGCCTGCCCGGCAAGCTCGTCGACTGTAAGAACACGAACCCGGCCGAAAGCGAGATCTTTCTGGTCGAGGGCGACTCGGCCGGCGGCACGGCCAAAGGCGGTCGCGATCCGAACACGCAAGCGATTCTTGCCCTTGCGCGGCAAGATCCTGAACGTCGAGAAGGCGCGCCTGGACAAGGTCCTCTCAAACGAAGAGATCCGCACGATGATCACGGCATTCGGCACCGGTTTCGGCGATGAATTTGATGCGCAAAAGCTGCGCTATCACAAGATCATAATCATGACCGATGCGGACGTCGATGGATCGCACATTCGTACGCTGCTGCTCACGTTCTTCTACCGGCAGATGAAGCCGCTGGTCGAAGACGGCTTCGTGTATATCGCTCAGCCCCCGCTCTTCGGAATCCGCAAGGGGAAAAAGCAGTGGTACGCGTTCAGCGATGCCGAACTCAAATCGATTATCGGCGAGGACGGCAAAGATTACGTCGTACAGCAGTACAAGGGCCTCGGCGAGATGGATGCCGAGCAGCTTGCCGAGACGACGATGGAAGTGGGCAACCGGCGGCTCAAGCAGATCACGGTAGAGGATGCAGTCGAAGCCGAGCAGATCTTTACGGATCTCATGGGCGACAAAGTCGAGCCGCGCAAACAATACATCTTCGATTTCGCCAAGTCGGTGAAGAGACTGGATACCTAAAGTGTTGCCTCCACGACGAGACTGGAGACGTGTTACGCGAAGCCCCTGCGTTTGCGACGCAGGGGCTTTATTCATCGTTGGGGGTATAAAGGGCCGGACGGAGGGGACGATTGCGCAAAGGCTTGGGCGCGGCGCTGGCGGCGCTCGTGGTCATCGTGGTGGTACTGGTGGTTGTGTTCCACAACGGCGCTGCCCGTTTTATGCTTTCGAACATCGTCAGGTTGGCCACCGGGTACTCGGTGCACGTCGGCGATCTGCGGCTTGAGGCGCGTCACGGTGCGCTGGTCGACGTCCACGTAACGCGCGGCGGCGAACCGGTGCTTGACGCTCGACGCATCGATATCTACTACGACCCGCGCGATTTGCTGCCCGGCAGCAAGCATCGCTTTGGATTGCACGCCATCACCATCGACCGGCCGCAGCTCACGATCGTGCATCACGAAAACGGTACGTACAACATCGCGATCCCCAAAACCGTCAGCGGACCTTCCGCAGGCCCCGAATCCCGTACCGGTCGACTTCACGGTCCGCGTTCGCGACGCGTCGGCAACGCTGATCGACGAATACCGGTATTATAAAGAAAGCCGCCGGCAGGGAGTCGACGGCATCGATGCCGACGTCTGCGATCAACACGGTCAACGTTACCAAGTACCTGGTAACCGGCCGGCTCGAGGATGCAGGGCCGCAACCATTTCGAATGGCGGGTACGATCGACTACCGGCGCGGATACGCGCTTCACCACATCAGCGTAACGCGCGATTCCAATAGCGGCGATCGGCAACTATTTCATCAACTCGCCGGCTGCGCATATCCTTGGCGGCACCGTACGGAATATGGACATGCACATGTGGGCATTTAACCTTGCGCCCGGCGCGAGCCCCGCCTATCACATGTCGGGAAGCGGTTATCTGGACGGCGGCCAAATCTTCGTAAAAAGCCTGGACTCGCCGATCAGCCATCTGAGCGGCCGCATTACGCTGTTCGATTCGGGCTTTGCAGCGCGCCGGCTGACGGCGAGGGTCGGACACCTTGCGATCACCTGTGCCGGAGGCATCTTCGACTTTCGTTCACCGCAGTTTCGCTTGGGCGTCGAGGGGCGGGGCGATCTGCGCAACCTCAAGGACGTGATGCACATCGCCGCGGGCCTGCCGATCTTCGGCGGCGTGCACATCCACGCGCTTATTGAGGGCAGCATCGACGATCCGGTGCTCGTGATCGCCTTTGACGGAACGCGTTTCAACTATGGCGCGGTGCCTTTGGATAACCCGCGCGGAAGCGTTGCCTTGTATAAGAACAATCTCATCGTCTTACCGTTTCATGCGCTCTATAGCGGCATTCATCTGCACGTCCAAGGAAATCTGCACCTGGCCAAACAGGTGAACAGCGTGCTTACGCTTCACGCGATCGGACCCTCACGGCGGTTACCGTATCTGAGCGCTCTTGTGAACGATCAGCCGATCCTGGTCGAGGCGCTCGTTCACGGAACCGATCTCAAGGTCGATGTGCGCGGATACATGGTCTCGCTGCGGGATGCGCGCAATGTAAGCGGTTTCTACAATCTCGATCGGTATGGGGTTGGAACGTTCGGCCCAATTGCGATACGAACGCCATCCGGCGGCTCGCTGGTCGCGGGATTCTCGCTCGATCGTCCGCACGGCGGCAGCGCATTCTGGGCTTCGCTTCGTAATGTGCGCTTGCGTCAGCCGGTCCCGCTTGCGCTACCCGGTGCGAACGTTCCGCAATTGCCGCAAATCGACGCGCACATCGTCGAAGCCGAAATGGCCGGCACGGGCTCTGCGCACAATACGGTGATCGGCGGTTCCGCATCGATCGGCCCGGCGAACATTGCCGGTGTCCCATTCGATGCGATCACGGCGCAATTCGCCGGGCCGTTCGCAGCTTCGCGTTTGAGCGGCGTGCACGCCGCGGGGCCATGGGGATCCTTCGCGGGTGGCGGCACGTTCGGACCCGATCTCATCGTCGCGCGCGGACAATATCGACGGGACGTTCCAAGGGCTGCATATGTTCTTGGGTGATTTTCCTGCTCGCGGAAGCGTGCGCGGCGGCATGGCGATTGCGCTCTCGAAGGGCAAGATCTTCGTGCAAGCGCAAAACGCGCAGCTGCGCGACGCCAGCATTCACGGCATTCCGATCTCGGCGATAACCGGCACCATGTCGTTTCAGAACGGCTTACTGCGAGTCTATTCCGCGCAAGCGCAGGCCGCGGGCGGCACGGTGGTAGCCGCCGGTTCGATCGCGACGGCGCCGAAATCCGGGCGCGGCCGGTTGGCCCTTGCGACGACGCAGCTCAACGCCGGCGACCTGCACGGGCTCGGCGTGCCGATCAGCGCGGGATCGCTGCGCGCGGTGGGCGCGGTTGCGCCGGGCGGCAGTATTCCGAACCTCGATGCGGGAGTCGTGCTGACTGCGGGCAGCGCGGCAGGATACGGCCCGTTCGACACGAGCGCGGAAATCTCGATTGCAGCGGACGCAATGCACGTCCACAATGCGATTGCCCGAGTGGGAGGAACGTTTGCGCGTCTCGAGGGCAGCGTGAGCGACCTGACGGCGCGCGCACCCGGCTATGACATTACTGCGAACGTGCCCATCGGAGAGATCGCGCCGATGGCGCGACTTGCGAATCTGTCACGCTATCATGCACAGGGCAGTTTCGAGGGCGAGGTTCGCGTCAGCGGCAGCGGCACCAACCCTCGCATCGACGGTTCCGTGGGCGTACCGGTTGGTGAAATAAATGGGCTAGGCTTCCGGGATGCGGCCGCGCAGATCTCGGTCAGCCGGCAAGGCGCAGCGGTTCGCGACGCGGGCGTAACCGTCGGAACGACCGTTGCTCACTTCTCGGCAACGCTCGCAAAGAATGAGGTTGCCGTCGCAATCCGCGCTCCGCGCGCGGATCTGTCGGACTTCAACGACTACTTCGATACCGGCGATACGCTGGATGGAAGCGGATACGTTTCACTGGCGTTCTCGCATTTCGACCACCTCACGTTTACCTCGGGCGATCTTAACCTGCACGGCTTTCGCTATCGGAGCCTGCCGATCGGCGACACGGTGGCGAAGTGGACCAGTCTGAGCAGCATTGCGCAGGGTAGTGTTGCCATAGGCGGTGAGCACGGCCGTCTGCGCGCCTCCGGCAGCATCGGATTTGAATCCAGCTCGAATCTGGCGCAAATCGTGACGGGTTCCCGGTACAATATCACCGGGACGCTTGCGGATCTGGACCTTACGACATGGCTGCCCGCGCTTGGGTTTGCGCAGTTCCGCTCACCGGCCGAGTCAACGCGGACGCCGCCGTCAAGGGCGAGTATCCGCACATCACGGTCTCGGGCAATGCTGCGATTCACGACGGCACGATTGGCCCGGTGCCGATCGAAACCGCGCAAGTTTCCGCCCACAGCACCGCGGACGATCGCATCGTCGTATCGAATCTGGTATTCGCGCTGCCTGCGCTGCAAGCCAGCGGAAGCGGCAGCTTTGGGATCACGCCGACCGCGCCGATTCAGTTGCAGGTGCATGCGATTACGGACGATATGCCGCGGCTCATCGCACAGATCTCAAAAAGGCACCTCGATTTGAGCGGACGGATCGAGTCGACGATCTCGATCGGCGGAACGTTTAAATCACCAACCTTTGCGGCGGGCATCGACGCGAGCAACGTGGACGCGTTCGGGATAAAGATCCCCTCGTTTATCGGGCAACTCCAGTTGCACCGCCAAGATCTGGTCGTACGCAACGCCGAGTTCACATTCCCGAGCGGAAGCGCAACGATCGCCGGATCGCTCCCGCTGCAGTTGCAGCCGTTTGCGTTCGGGCCGCTCGCTGCACCGATTTCGATGGATCTGAGTGCCGACCAGGTCGACCTTGCGACATTCGCGCCGTTCCTGGGCAACGGCACCAAACTGAGCGGAACCGTGAGCGGGCACCTCGGCATATCGGGGACCGTTCGCAGACCGCAGATCTTCGGACAGTTGGCTGCAAGCGGCGGCAGTTACAGCAGCAACTTGGAGATCACACCGATCACGCAGACGATCGCACAGATCACCTTTGCGGGTTCGCACGCGACGTTGGATCGCTTGCAGGCACGGATGGGAAGCGGGCGGCTGGCGGGCTCGGGTTCAATCGACCTGGGGCGCGGGTTGCAAGGCGGTCCGCTCGGCTATGCCATCGCAGCTTACCACGCGCGGCGCCCAGATTGATATGCCGCAGTACGGGAGCGGCACGTTCACCTCCGCGCTAAGCCTGCAGCGCACGCCCGGGCAGCTCGCCTTGCTCAAAGGGAAGGCCACGGTGACGGACGCCGTCATGCCTTTCGCCGCATTTCTGAAATTCGGCGGCGGACCGCCGGGACAGAGTTCCGGGCCGCCTTTCAATCTCGCGTTCGATCTGAACATCACGGCGGGCCGCAATGTTCGCGTCCGCGGCGGCGGCGTCGGTATCTTCGGCCTTGATATCTCCGGGGAAGGCGATGCGCATCTGTCGGGCACGCTACTAAGCCCGACGCTCTCAGGCCAGTTCAACTCCACCGGCGGCACGCTGGTCTACATCGATCATCTTTTCAAGGTACAGACCGGGCGGGTGACGTTCAGCCCGGCAAACGGCGTGATTCCCGACGTCTACGCCGTCGCTACGACGCACGTTACCAATCCCGATCCCAACACTGGCGCGCAACCCGACGGGTTCAGCCGACATCACGGCAACGGTAACGGGTCAAGTGACCAACCCGAAGATCGCATTTCAATCGAATCCGACCGGCTACACGGACCAACAAATTATTGCGCTCCTCTTGCCGCTCGGCGGCCTAGTGGGCCCCATCCAGTTCACAGATACGGGCGTTATCCTGCCTGCAGGGCAGCTGGCCGGTGCACCCGTGCCCGGAACCGGTGCCGTTCTCCCCAACATCCTCGTGCGCCGCGAAAACGGCACACTAACCATCGGGCAGGAGGCCTTCAACATTCTCAATGCTCAGTTTAGCAGCGGCATTTTGGCGCCGGTGGAGTCAGCGCTCAGCAATACGCTCGGTCTCTCAGACGTGAATCTAACGGTCGACTACACCGGGAGTTTGGGCGTGAACCTTCGCCGCTTGCTTGCCACCAACTTTTACGCTTTGTACGGAACGACGTTCACGCTGCCCATCCGTCAGACGTTCGGCTTCGCCTATCAGCCGAACGCATATACGTCCTCCCAGTTCACGATGTTCGTCCAGCAAGGCCCGACGCCGCTCTTTCAGGCAGCAAACCAAACGCTCTCGAGCAATCCGCGCGCGAGCGCCGGTCAGGCCCTGCAGGGACAGAACGGGTTCACCTTCCTGTTTCAAAGATTGTTCTAGTCGCGTTTGTCCGGCTGCGTACGGCGCGCTATTCCGCTGAAATGGTCCCCCCGGCATGCAAGGGTCTGGGGGCGCCTTCGCGAACAGGCGGTGCGGGTCGAAACGGCGCGCGCTGCGGCCGCGTTACAGTGCTAACGTCACGAGCGTTGGAACGATCGAGCTCTCAATAGGAAAGATTTTTTGATGACCTCAAGCCTCTGGCGTGCGCGGGGCGCGCTCCACCGGTGCGTGGGCCTCGTGCTCGCACTTGCTTGCGTCATGATGCTCTCACCGGCATCGGGCGCAGCATCCGCACCGAAGATTGTTTCGGTCGACGTTTCCGGAAACATCCATGTCCCAACGCAGACCATTATGTCCGTTGTTCAAGCACGCCCGGGTGTTTCGTACGATCCGCAGATTGTGCAAGGCGATCTTCAACGTATTTTCTCCCTGGGATATTTTGCCGATCAAGCCGCGCCGCTCATACGGCAGCGGCCGGAAGGGGTCGCGATCACCTATCGGGTTATCGAGAATCCGGTCATCACGAAGATCCTCTTTCAGCGGCAACACGCATGTCCCGGGGGACACGCTGCTTGCGCTGATGGACACGTCCGTGGGCCAGGTGCTCAACACGGGCACGCTGCGTGAAGACTTTCTGAAGATCAATTCGTACTACGACCGTATCGGCTACGGCGGTCAGCTGGCCTCTCACGTCAAGAACTTGAGCATCGATCCCAAGACCGGCTCCCTGACGATCGACGTCCAGGAAGGGCTGGTCATCTCGGGAGTCGAGATCGGCGGCGATGCGCTGCTTCCGCCAACCGTAATTCTGCCCGTACTCGCGGCGAAAGCCGGCCAAGAGTTCTCCGAGCAGATGAGCAACCAAGACGGGCAAGCCATCCAGAAACTCTACGACAAGTACAGCTTGCTGGTCGGCGATTTCGACGAAGGGATCGACCCGACGTCGATCGACCTTAAAGCGGGCACCGCGAAGGTGAAGACCGATATTTACGTAGCGCGCGTCGGCTTGGTGCAAATAACCGGCAATACAAAAACCAAAGATCAGGTCGTTCGGCGCGAGTTGTACGAGCGTCCCGGCATGATCCTGAGTAAGAACGGCGTGCAGCGCGACCTCGAACGGCTGAACAACACCGGCTTCTTCTCCAAGGTCGACGTCAACCCGAAGCCGTGTCCCGAAGAAATGGCTAAAAAGGATCCGGGCTGCGTCGTTCTCGACTGGATCGTCACGGAGCAAAAGACGGCCTCGGCATCGGTCGGCGCCGGCTATTCGGGCGGCCTGACCGGGCAGGGCTTATACGGAACGATCGGATACTCCGACACGAATTTGCACGGCACGGGCAACGGCGTTTCGGTGCAGTTTGAGCGCGGTGCACGCACTTCGGTCGAACAAGTCGCAGTTGACGGTCCCATACGTCGGCAACACCAAGCAATCGCAGAAGTACAGCTTCGGCGCTACGATTTTCGGAAACCAGCAGACATATTTTTATCCCGTCTACACGACGGCGGTAGGCGCATCCGCCATACCGTCGCCGGCACCCGGGCAAACGTCCGTTCCGATTCCCGTCACGCTTCTGCCCAGCAGCAACGCGCAGTCGTAAACGGCGTCGTCTCCACGAGCAGCGCGCAAGCGACCGGCGCGACCCTGCAAGTCGGCCGCCGGCTGACCGACTACGTAACCGCCACGGTCGGCGTCGGTGCGCAACGCGTCATCAACAGCACGACGGTGCCTTCACCGTATTTCTTCCAGACGACGCAGCCGAACATCGTCGTGGCGCCGACCCCCGGACCGTTCAACAATTTGACCAACAACACGGGCAGCTTCGGAATCGTCGCGACGTCGATCGCAAACATCGACACGGGTGTGCCGTATACGCTAAACACGGTCACGCTCGGCCTTGCGTCCAATCCGGCCGCGACGCTCGATGACATCTTCAACCCCCGGCGCGGACAAACGTTCTCGCTGGCTGAAACGATCTCGGCACCCGGTTTCGGATCGAATTTCCAGTTCACGCAGACGACGCTGGACGCCGTGAAGTTTTTCCCGGTGCTCAAGGATTCCACGCTGGGCTTTCACGCGCAGGTGCGCGGATCGACGGGCGCGATTCCGCCCAGCAACCTCTACACATTTTCCGATCAGCAGTTAAGAGGCTATGATTCGGTCTTTTACGGAACGGACACGGCGCTCGGACAAATCGAGCTGCGCAAACCGTTGACGGCTGATAGAAAATTCGGCCTGGCATTCTTCGTCGACGAGGGCGCGTACGTCATCCGCGGAGCCATTCCAACGCTTGACCCGTACACGGATCGCATCATCGGATATCCGGGTGATTGGTCCTGGCGCGGCGACTACGGAGTCGGTCTGCGCTTCGACGTTCCTCAGCTCGGGCTGCACACGATTCGTATCGACTTCGCCAAAGGTTCCAATGGCACGCACACCAGCTTCGGCATCGGCCAAAGCTTCTAAGGACAGTTCCTAAAGGATTCATGAACATTCGGAAAATGATACCGTTCCTTGCTGCGGCCGCAATTGTGACATTCGCGGCCGGTCCCGCTGCGCTCGGCGCGGACTTAACCGACGTCGGCTTTGTCGATCAGGCCGCCATCGGTTCACTGCCGCAGTTCCAGCAGGCCAACCAGCAAGTCGCCCAATATAAATCGCAGCTCGACTCGCAGTTTGCGGCGCAGATGAAACGTGCTCGCAGCGATAACGACCGCCAGCGGATCGCCGGCGATTTTCAGCAACGGTTCCTCAATAAGCAACGCCAGGTCCTCGGGCCGCTCTTCGGACGCGCACAGGCGGCGATCGCGCAAGTCAGTTCGAGCCAGCACCTTTCGGTGATCGTCGACAAGCGAATCGTTGTCTACGGCGGCGTCGACATCACCAAGAACGTCGTCGATTTGGTGAACGGTCCGGGCGCGGTCGTTCCGCCGTCCGCGACACCGCCGCCTGCCGACGTCGGCTTTGTCGATCAGAGCCAGATCGATCAAGTACCCAAGATCAAAGACGCCAACGATGCTTTCTTGAAGTATGCCACCGATCAGCGCTCGCAGGCGCTCAAGCAGATGCAGGCCGCCAAGAACAATCCGCAGCAACAGCAAACGATCTTCCAGGGATATCAGAAGAATTTGAGCACCCAGCAGGACAAAATGCTGAAACCGCTCGTCGATCAGACGCGGGATGCGATGGCGAAGGTCGCTCAGCAGAAGCATTTAATCCTCGTCGTCGATCGTTCGGACGTCATCTATGGAGGCTCGGACATCACGCAGGATGTCCAGAATGCGCTCAAGTAAGCTCGTTTCGTTGACGTTTGCTGTTTTGGCCGTAGCGGGATGCACGGGACCGCGCGCCGACGATCCCAACGTGCGCGGTATCGGGTACGTTCGCGTTGACGAGGTGCTCAAGAAGCATCCGCTCTACCCGCAGTCTCTCGCAAATCCAGGACGCCATCGATGCGCTCGGGCTCAAATCGCTCGGGCCGGCAATTCCGCATACGCAAGCACAGATCGCGCAGCAGACACGCGAGCTCAATCGCGAGCTGGTGCAGGCGCAGACGCGCGCCAACTCGATCTTGCACCAAAAGCAGCAATCGTATCTGCAGCGCGAGCAGGCCGCGATACGCGCGGCGCTGGGCGCGTCGGGTGCGGGCACGAATGGAACGCAGCCGGTTACGCAGATGCAAAATGTCTCAGCGCAGCAAGCAAGACAGACTGCCGCGCAGGCCAACGCGGACTACCAAGCCTATCAAAGCAGCGTGATTGCGCAAGACAGCGCTGCGGTTCGAAATTTGCAGCAGCAGCTGAGCGCGCGCGCCGACCAAGCGTATCGGCAACGAGCAACGCAGATGCAGGAGCAGGAGTCGCAATTAAGTTTGGAGCTCTCGCAGCAGGATGCATCAAAGCGTCTCGACTTGCGGATGAAATTGAACAACCTCGCTCTTTCGGATGCGCAGCGTAAACAGTATCGCGATCAGCTCTCGGCGATCGATCAGCAGGAAGCGGCGGTCGTGGACGCACGCCGCAAGAGCGATCAGCAAACGCTCACGGCCTATCTGCAAGCGCTTGCGCGGTCAAATGCAAACACAGCTCGCTTCTCAGGCACAAAAAATTCACGAGCAGACCAGGGCGAAGCTCGCGCAGCGGCATAACGAGGTCTCACAACTGATCGCCTCGCAAATGCAGGGCTTGCAACCGGCGCCGATCCCCTCAAATTTGCCGGCCGCTACACGAGATAAGCTGGCTCAGATCGACAAACAGTACAAATCCGCGTTTCAGGCGGATGCGCAAAAGACAATCCAGGAGTATCAGCAAACCAAAGGCCGACCTGGACGCGCAGTACGCCGCGCTGCACGGCGCGGACGGCGCCGCCTCGGGCGCAGCCGGAAAGCAGCTGGGTGACCTTCAGCACCAGCGCGACGATCTCTATAACAAAATGGTCGGCCAGATCAAGCGCGACGCCGGCCAAGTTGCCGCAAAGCGCGGACTACAAGTCGTATTCATGAACATCGAAGCCGCCGGGGGCGGGATCGATCTCACAAATGACGTCGAAAAGGACATCGAGAGCTTACATCAGTGAAGAAACACATAATGATATCGGCCGCGCTTAGCGCGGCACTGCTTGCCGGCTGCGGAGCGGGTACCAGTCCCGTTGGCCTCATCGATGTTCAGCGCATCACAGCAAATTGGCCGCAGTACGAGAATGCGAACAATCAAATGCTGGCGGACGAACGTGCCGTCCAGTCAGGAAGGGGTTCGCCCGCGCAAAAGCAGCGGCAAGTTGCGCTGATGCAGGCGAAATACTCGGCGATTTCGCAGCAGCTGGTCGGCCAGATAAAAGATGCGGCCGCAAAAGTCGCGCAGCAAAAGAATCTTAAACTCGTCGTGACGCGCGAGTTCGTCGGGTACGGCGGGATCGACATTACCCCCGACGTCGAGAAGGCGATGGGCATTACGGAAAGCGCTTCGCCCTCGCCCTCGCCGTAAGCGCGGCATGAATTCGGGAGAGCTCGGCACGCTGGCTGCAGCTGGCGCAGCGAGTGGGAGGCACGCCGCGAGGTAATCCGAACCTAGTCATCTCGCGAATTGCGGCTATCGACGATGCGGGTCCCGATGCGCTGACCTTCGCGACCACGCCGGCCTATGTGCAGGCCGCCATCGCCTCGCGTGCCGCCGCCGTGCTGGTCGATCAGGATCTTGCGCCGGCAGATTCCGCGAAACCGCTGATTGTCGTACCGAGCGCGCGCGTCGCGCTCATGCAGATTCTGCGCACGTTCGACCGCGAGCGAAAACGCGGCCCGGCGCGCGGTCCCGGCGCAGCCGTAGACCCGAGCGCGCATATCGGAGCCGACGTTTACATCGGAGCCAATGCTCTGATCGGTGCGCGGGCTCGTATCGGCGACAGATCGGTGATCGAGGCCGGCGCATATGTCGGCGAAGATGCGGAGATCGGCGAAGAATCGCTGCTACATCCGCAATCTCGCGTCATGGATGGGTGCGTCGTTGGAAAGCGGGTCATCCTTCACCCGGGCGCGACAATCGGCAGTGACGGGTTCGGCTACGTCTTACTGGATGGACGCTTTGAGCGAATTCCGCAGATCGGCAACGTCGTGCTGGGCGATGACGTCGAGATCGGCGCGAATACGTGCATCGATCGTGCGCAGACCGGCAGTACGCACATCGGTGAGGGCACAAAGATCGACAATCTTTGCCAGATCGGACACAACTGCCGGATTGGGCGGCATACGGCCATCGCCGCACTGACAGGCCTTGCCGGCACCACGATCATCGGTGACTACGTCCTTGTTGGCGGTCAAGCCGGTTTCAGGGGACATATCACCGTCGGCTCACGCGTGACGATCGCCGGGAATAGCAAAGTGTGGGGCAACCTTCCAGACGACGCGTTCGTGAGCGGGAATCCGGCACGTCCGCACCAGGAGGACCTGCGCCGAGAGGTCATGGTTCGTAACCTGCCTAAGCTGGTTGCCCGTGTCGAGGCACTCGAGAAGAAGCAGAAAAATCCGTAGGTACGAGACGTCCTCGCTGCGATGATGGACTACCAAACGACGCTGCGGGACCGTTTCAGCTTCGAAGGCGTTGGTCTGCATACCGGCCTCGCGTGCCGCGTCGAGGTCCGTCCCGCCGTCCCCGGAAGCGGCCTTCGATTTATTGCAGGCGGTATCGAGATTCCGGCTCTTGCCGAGTACGTCGTAGAGACGGCTCGCGCCACCGTCATTGGTAAGAACGGCATAACCGTCTCCACAATCGAGCATTTGCTCGCCGCGCTATTCGGCATGGGTATTGCGAATGCCGAGATCCGCGTCGATGGACCGGAGATTCCCGTCGCCGACGGGAGCTCGAAGCGTTTCGTCGATGCAATCGCCGCCACCGGCACGATCACGCAGAACGAAGTTCGCAATCGATTCGTGCCGCATGCGCCCGAGTTCGTGCGCGACGGCGACCGCGCAGTCATCATTCTTCCGAGCTCGCAGTTCCGCGTGCGATTTCTTGCCGACTTCGAACCGCCGATAGGAACGCAGTATTTCGATAGCGAGATGAATCCCGAGGTCTTCAGCCGCGAGATCGCGGCGGCTCGTACGTTCGGCTACCTCCACGAGGTTGAAGCGCTGCTCGAGCGAGGTCTCGCACGCGGCGGCACGCTCGAGAACGCGTTGGTCTTCGCGCCGGACGGGCCGATGCAGGATATGCGGTGGCCGAACGAGCCCGTTCGGCATAAGGTCCTCGATCTGATCGGCGATTTCGCTCTGCTGGGCGCGTGGCCGCAGTGCGAGATCATCGCACTCAAGAGCGGACACAAGCTGCATTGCATCGCAACCGCACATTTGCGCAGCCGAATGCGCGGCAGGCTTCCCTCGGCGAGCGTTCAGTAAATGGCGGAACTCGACATACGGCAGATCATGGAGATCTTGCCGCACCGCTACCCGATTCTGCTCGTCGATCGAATCACGTGTTTGGAACCGGGCGTGCGCGCCGTCGGCTATAAAAACGTCACGGCTACCGAACCCGTCTTCAACGGACACTTTCCGGGCAATCCGCTCTTGCCGGGTGTCTACATGATCGAAGCGCTCGCACAGCTGGGCGGCTGCGTCGTGCTCGAACCGGGCGAATTCTCCCGTAAGACGCCGTACTTGGCGGGAATCGACGCCGCTAAGTTCCGCCGGCCGGTCGTTCCCGGCGACCGCTTTTCGATGGAAGTCACGCTTACCAAGCATAAGCGCAACATCGGCTGGGTGCATGCGGAAGGTAAAGTCGACGATCAATTCGTCGTCTCAGCCGAGCTGATGTTTTCGATAGCCTCCGACCCGCGATTGTTCGGTTACGACGCGACGGTGCTGCACGCATAATGCGCGCATGATCCATCCCACGTCGATCGTTCATCCGAACGCGAGGCTGGATCGCGGAGTCGAGGTTGGTCCGTACTGCGTGGTAGGCGAGAACGTCTCGATTGGGCGCGGCACGGTGCTGCAGGCGCACGTGGTCGTCAACGGCTGGACGAGCATCGGCGAAGATTGCCAGATCTATCCGTTCGCGACCATCGGGGCCGCATCGCAGGATAAGAAGTATGTCGGCGAGCGTGCATACACGCGCATCGGAAACCGAACGATCATTCGAGAGTACGTGAGTATTCAGCGGGCGACCGGTGAAGATCAGGTCACCGCGGTGGGCGACGATTGCCTGCTTCTCGCGTACGTGCACATTGCTCACAACTGCATCCTGGGCAGCGGCATCACGATGAGTAATCTGGCGCAGCTCGCGGGTCATTGCGTCATCGAGGACAATGCTTCCATCGCGGGCATGGCGGGTTTGCACCAATTCGTGCGTGTCGGGCGCTATGCGTTTATCGGAGGCGACTCAAAGGTAACACGCGACGTGCCGCCGTTCTTTTTGGTCGAAGGCAACCCGGCAACTCCGTACGGTTTGAACAGCGTGGGTCTGCGCCGCGCAAACTTCAGCGATGAAGAACGCGCGGAGATCAAGCGGCTGTACAAGATCCTCAACGGCACCAAGATGAAGCTCACGGATGCCATTGAAACGATGCGCGGAGAAGTCAACACCGAATCGGGCCGCCATATGCTTGAGTTCCTGCAAGGTGAATCCCAACGAGGCATTCTCCTGAAATAGCGCAAAGGCACGTTCTTAAGCGATGCGTTACTTTCTTTCATCGGGGGAAGCCTCGGGCGAACTGGCAGCAACCGTTCTGGCACAAGCGATCAAAAACGTCGATCCGGATGCGCAGTTCGAGGGCATCGGTGCAGCTCGCATGCGGGCAAGTAATTTCACGCTGTGGCGCGATCACACCGGCTGGGCCAGCATGGGTCCGCTGGCTGCGATTCCGCGCATCCCAAAACTGCTCTACACGATGCTCGTGACGGCCGCGCACATCAAGGAAACGAAGCCGGACTTGGTCGTTCTCGTGGATTTCGGCGCGTTCAATCTGCGCCTGGCTCGCCGCCTTCGATCTATTGGATATCGCGGTCCGATCCTCGACGTTTTCCCGCCGGCAACGTGGCTGGATCGCGAACGTACCGCTCGCGAAGTCGCCGCCGTCGCGATGCCGCTTACGGCCTTCGAACATCAGCGCAATTTTTATCAATCGCTGGAATTGCCGATTGCGTACTTCGGGCATCCGCTTGCGGCGCTGTATTCCATGCGCGAACCACGACCGGTACCCCCGGCGGGCGGCGGCGTAGTCGCGCTGCTTCCCGGCAGCCGCGGCACCGAACTGCGTTATCATGTACCGGTGCTGCTTGCCGCGTATAAAGAGTTGAAAGGCAAGCGGCCCGCGCTGCGCGCGATTGCCGGCGCGGCGGATGCGCAGTCGGAGCGAACCTTGAAGCAGGCTGCCGCGCGAGAGCGGCTGAGCGACATCACATGCGTGCGCGGCGTTCACGATGCGATCGGCGCAGGCCGATGCTGCATGGGTTTCCTCAGGCACGGCCGTTCTGGAATGCGCGCTATCCGGCGTGCCTGCGGTTGCACTCTACATCATCGCGCCCACGCTGGAAAAACACGCCCGCCGCGTCTATTCGGGGCGATTTATTACCATTCCGAATCTTGTGCTGGAACGCGAGATCGTACCCGAGTTCTTGCAAGGTGCGGCGACGCCGGCGGCGCTCGCGCAGGCGATGGACGAGCTGCTGGTTGACCCGAGCGGTCAGTATGCCGAATTCTCACGGCTGCGTGAAGCGCTGGGGCCGCCCGACGCATTGAATCGGTGCGCCGCATTCGCCGTGCAGCTTGCGCGAGGCGCAGCATAGACGATGCGGATCTATCATACCTCGGATCTGCACAATCACGGGGGAATTGCAGCGCCCTTGCGAGCGATGCGCGAGCAAGCACCGGGTTTACTCTTCGATTGCGGCGACAGCCTTCGCGGAAGTCAAACCGTCTATCATCGCAGCGAGCCAATCATTGCCGAGATCGATCGTGCCGGCTATGACGCGCAGGCCATAGGAAATCGCGAGTTTCACTATCTGTTTGGCTGCGTGCGCTCGCGTATCGCGCACATGCAGCACCCGGTTGTCTGCAGTAATTTGGTCGACACGAAAAACCGGGATTTGCCGTTTCTTACGCGCGCATACGATCGAGTATGACGGCGTGCCGGTGCATCTGCTCGGACTGCTCATCATGCAGTACCCGATCGGCAGTCCGTGGGAGCGGATCTTCGGCTGGCGTTTCTTGGATCCGATCGCGGTCGTAAACGAGGCTGCGAGCGCCCTGCCTGCGGACGAACCGCTGATCGTGCTCTCGCACCTCGGCCTTTCGCTGGATCGCAAACTCGCGCAGGCGGTGCCGCGAATCAGTCTCCTGCTCGGCGGCCACAGTCACGACACGTTGCACGAGCCGGCAGTGGTGGGCGGCGTTCCGATCGTGCACGCCGGGCCGTACGGCAAGTTCGTCTCGCGCACCGATCTGCAATTCGACGGGACGTCGCTGGCGTGTGCGCGACTTTGAGCTCGTCCCATTGCTGCCGCAATGAACGCAGGCGAGGCTGTGCTGTTCGTGTCCAACGGTCACGGCGAAGTGGCGATCGCCGATCGCATCGCCGCTGAGCTTCCGTCGACGATCGCTTGCGATCATCTCGCACTCGTGGGCGCGCTCCGAGCAGGCAGCGGTGAGCGCGGATCGTCGCGAATGCGCGAGGTTGGTCCGCGCCGCAGCATGCCCAGCGGCGGTTTGATCGCCATGGGAAACGTGCGGAACATTCTGCGTGACCTGCAGGCAGGTCTGACTGGGCCACACCCTCGCGCAGCTGCGATTTTTGCGCGGGGTCGCGCACACGTATCGCGTCGCAGTGGCGGTGGGCGACGTATTTGCGTTGTACATGGCGCTCCGTGCGCGTGCTGCCGCGACGATATTCGTCGGGACGGCCAAGAGCGTGTACGTCGCGCCCTATGGATCTCTGGAAGAGCGCGTCATGGCACGTGCACGTGCCGTATTTGTTCGCGACGCTCCGACGGCGCAGTCGTTGCACGATCACGGAATTGCCGCGCAAGCCGCAAACGTCATCGTCGATCTGAATATGCCGGAGTCGGCTGCGGCGGCAGACGCTGCATTCGAGCCGCGTCTGGCAATTTTTCCGGGAAGCCGGGAATCCGCATACGACGATGCAATCAGACTTTGCAATGTCGTACGAGAACTTGCCGGCTCCAAACGCCGGCTCGGCGCGCTGCTTTCAGTTGCGCCGGATCTGGATGGCCGGCGAATGGCCTCGGGTTTGCAGCAGCAAGGCTGGCACGTCGAGCCGCGCGATGAACCGCAAACACCATACGCGTTTTCGCTCGACGGTCGAGAAGTCGTGCGCGCGTGGCGTGGCCCGATCGGGGCAATGCTCGCGGGGACGGCCCTCGTGCTCGGTCAGGCCGGAACGGCGAATGAAGCCGCAGCGGCTGCAGGCATTCCGGTCGTCGCGTTTGAGCATTCACAAACCGCACGCGTGGTATCGGAAACGGCAGATAGGATTACTGGACGGCGCATTGCTCGTTGTGCACGGCGATGTGCACGCCGCCGCGCACACCGTCGAACAGCTCCTCGACGATCCGAACCGGCGCGAGCAGATGGGACGTATCGGCCGGGAGCGGATGGGGCCGCCGGGCGGAGCAAGCGGAGATCGCCCGGGAAGTCGCGCGCCTGTGCAGTTGAGCAAACTCATGCCTGCCGCGCTCGCGATTCCGTATGCCGTGCTGCCGCTCTTCCCTTCATTTATTACGCTGACCGCGGTGACGGTTCCGGGCGTCTCGTTGCTCTCGAACGGTGTCACGATCGCGCTGATTGCATGCATGGCCGTCCTCTCGGTCTACGCGCTGATCATGGTGCTGCGCCCGCCACGGCAGCGCCCGCCCACGTTAGTTACGCTGCTTGTATGGATAGGCGCTGCTTTCTTGTCGGCCCTTCTTGGATTCGATCCGTCCGCCGGGATCGTGTTCATCGGAATCCTTGGTATGGGGCTGCTTTGGCATCTCGCGCTCTTGAGATACTATACGCAACCCGGAGTAAGCCGCGCGATCTTTTGGAGTTACTTGCTCTCGGGTGGACTCGCATCGCTTGCGGCGATCGTCATGGTCCTCGCGCGGCGTCCCGCAATGCAATACGCAATCGCGCACGGACGCGCAATCGGAACATTCATCCTTCCGGGCGAGCTTGCCGGCTATCTCATCGTCTTTCTTCCGATAGCATTCGTGGTCGCGCGTACAGCCCGCGATCCGCGCATGCGCGTGACGGCGTGGTGTGCGCTCGGCGTCGGGCGCGATAGCGTTTATCCTCACGTTTTCTCGAACCGGATGGATGGGATTGGCCGCCGCGATCGCATTTTACGCCTTTTTCGGCGGCAGCGTGCGCCGCCGGTACGCGCCGCTCATTCTGCTGGCGGGTTTGGCCGCAGTGCTCTTGGTTTTTAACGTGCATCACAATCCGGCTGAAAACTTCACGCGCTTGTCGATCTGGCAGGCCGGTCTCGAAATCGCACGGCGTTTTCCGCTCACGGGCGTGGGCCCGTTCGATTTTGCCCGGATCTATCCGCTCGTTCGGCTGCCCGACGGAGATTTGCAAGCGTACCACGCGCATAGTTTCTTGCTTACCGTGTTTGCCGAAACGGGTGCTGATCGGTACCGATCGCGGTTATCTGCGCGTGGTGGACGTTTGCCCTCGCGCTGCGCGAGCGGCTTGTCCGCGCGAATCCTTCGCACGTGGCCATCGCGCTCGCAGTGGCAGCGGGACTCGCGGGTACATGGGTGCAAGGCCTGATCGATACGGTGAGCGTGGTGATCTTCGGGCTCTGGCTGCCGTCGATGGCACTTGCTTTGGCGAGCGCGGCCAACGGCCTTGGGGAGGCGTAATTGAGACGAGCGTGGCTGGCGGCTGTGATAATCCTCGCGGCTTGCAATCCGCAGCCGGAGCACGCCGCGGGGCCGGCGACGCCCTCGCCGACTCCCAGCGGATTGCCGGCGCTGCAGATCACCGGTCACGGTACGGCCGGCAATCCGGTCGTCATCAACGAGATAAACGAGCGATCGGGGCAACGGGTGTACCGGCTCGTTGCGCCTTCGTATACGACCAAGTCGGCCCAAAACATGACCCAAGCGCAAGTTCAGGAACCGACGGTAACCTTTTATGATAAAGACGGTACGAGGATGACGGCGAAGGCACCGCGCGCTTCGGTAGAGACGGGCAAGCAGGTAATTCTCTCCGGCGGCGTGCATGCCAAAACGAGTACCGGCTTGGATCTAACGTGCGATCGCCTGACGTACGACCAGAAAACGGGGCTGCTTCATGGACAAGGCAACGTGCGGATCACCGGCATGCAAGGCGGACAGCAGCAGGTCCTCACCGGAAATACTTTCACTTCGGACATCAAACTCACGCAGATGGTGATGAAATAAATGGCCCGCACGAATGGCGCGAGCAGCACCCTTCCGACCGAGATTAAGTTGCGCGGCTTGGTCAAACGGTACGGAGAGCGCGCGGTGGTCAACGGCGTAAACGCCGAAGTGCGCACGGGCGAGATCGTCGGATTGCTCGGCCCCAACGGCGCCGGAAAAACCACGACGTTTTACATGGTCGTGGGCTTGGTCAAGCCCGACGGGGGCACGGTGCTCATCGACGTCGGGCAGGACGAGATCGATTTGGCCGGCGCGCCGATGTATATGCGATCGCGGCGCGGCATCGGATATCTCGCGCAAGAAAATTCGATCTTCAGAAAGCTCTCGGTGGGCGATAACATCCGTCTGATCTGGGAGATGCACGGCGTGCCCAGGGGCGAGCAAGAAGAGCGTTTACCGCCGCTGCTCGAAGAGTTCGGATTGCTCAAATTCATCAACGCGCGCAGCGACAGTCTTTCCGGCGGCGAGCGCCGTCGCGTTGAGATCGCGCGCGCGCTGGCGACCGACCCGGCCTTCCTGCTGCTTGACGAGCCGTTTACCGGAATCGATCCGATCGCGGTCGCCGACATTCAATCGATGATCCGGCAATTGCGCGACCGCGGGCTAGGCGTGCTGATAACCGATCACCAAGTCCGTGAAACGCTCGCGATCGTCGATCGCGCCTATATTATGAACAACGGGCGGATCGAGGTTTCCGGGACCGCACACGACGTTCTGGAAAGCCCGATCGCGCGGCAGTTTTATTTGGGCGAAGGGTTTCGCCTTTGACGCTGCCCCATTTGAAGATTCTGGACCGCTACATGCTCAGCGAGCTGTCCGGCCCATTTTTATTCGGTCTCTCCGCGTTCACGCTCATTTTTGCCGCGACGCAACTCATCAACATCGGACGCATCGTTTCCGAGACGCACGCGCCGCTGTGGGCCGCGGTGGAGGCGTTCCTTTGGGGCCTGCCGCCGATCGTCGTACTCGCAATACCGATGGCGATGCTTCTGGGTACGCTGCTCGCAATCCAGCGCTTGAGCGGTGAGAGCGAGATTAACGGCGATGAAAGCGGGCGGGATAACGTTCGTGCGCATCGTGGCGCCCTTGCTGCTGGCGGGGATCGTCGCTTCGGTTGTGACGCTTGCGCTGCAGGAACGCGTCGTTCCGTATGCCCGTGAGCAAGTCAACATCATTCAAAACACGATCATCGACAGAACCAGTGCGTTCGCAACCAGCTTCAACGTTTCAGCGCCGCTGCCCGGAGGAGGCAGTCAGATGACCTTTGCGCGTGCGTGTGCGCAGGATTGCCAGGCCTTGCTCGGCGTAACGCTGGTCCAGTACGACCGTACCGATACCCCAACGCAGATCGTATTTGCCGACCGTGCCATATTTTCGGCGGATCAGTGGACGCTGGACAACGCGCGCATCTATCGCTTCGAGTCGGGCGGTGAAACCGTCACCGCCTCGAACACGCCGTCGCTGCAGGTTGCGCTTGGAGAGAAGCCAACCGATATCGTCAAGAGGATCGCCAACAACAATCCGGAGGACATGAACCGATCGCAGATTGCGCGGATCATTCGCAGCGGACAGCTCTCGACCAGTGAATTGCGCAAATACACGATGGTCTATCAAGAGAAGCTCGCGACGCCGTTTGCCTGCTTTGTTTTCACGCTCATTGCGGTTCCGTATGGTATCCGCTCGATGCGCGGGAGCGGCAGTACGAGCCTGGGATTCGGTCTGGCCGTTCTCATCGTCTTCATCTACTACATCGTCTTGACGTTTTTCTCGTACATCGGCGAGGCGATATTGCCGCTGGCCGCGCTGGCCGCGTGGACGCCGAATTTGATCTTCACGGCCATCGGTGCACGGCGCGTTGTACCGCGCGGCGATGGTGTAGGCGCGCATGCACATCGTCAGCCTCCTGCGCGGGGTTGGGATCGTCGTCTTCATCGTCGTACTGGCGGGTGTGATCGCGTACATCGGCGATCGTGTGGGGCACCAAGTCGGCCGAAAGCGGCTCACGCTGTTCAATATCCGTCCGCGCTACACATCGACGATCATCGCGGTCGGTACGGGGATGCTCATCGCTCTGGTTATTACGCTCGTGGCGATTTTTGCATCGAATCAAGTCCAGACGGCGTTCTTCCGGCTCAGCGAGATTAACGCGGAGATTGCGAAGGCGCAAGCGCGAGCGAACGAGCTGGAACAAAAGGTCACGAACTCGCCCGTCGTTGTGAATTTGGGCGAGCTGATGGGGCCTTCGGTCGGACGTATCCCGATGAATTCGCCGGCCGGATTGCGCAAGGACCTCGTTCAGAATTTCTACAAGCAAACGGTCGCAAATCTGAATCGAGAGTACACGCGCCCGCCGTTCAATTTAAAGAAGTTCTCACCGCCTTCAAATGTTGAGGGCATCGTGAACTCGTTGGCGGACAGCCCGCAGATGGATGCCTGGACCTCGCAAAATGACGTGCTGCTTATCGTTACCGCCGATCAAAATCTGTATCCGAACGATTCGATACACTTTGCGACTAACCGCCGTGCCCGATCGATTGCTGGCCAAGGCGGGTGAGCCTATCGCAACGCTCGGGCCGATTCCCGCCGGCAAGAACGCCACGGCGCTGGTGGCTCTGCTCGAAATGCAGCGCGGCGCCGTACCCCGGAATATGGTGCTGCAGCGCGGTATGCCGGCGAACTTCGCGGGCAACGTGACCGTTCGGCGGACATTCCCCAACCCGGCCGAGATGCAGCGCATGCTCGCAACCGGCAGCGGCTCCTATATCATGGCGGCCTTCGCGGAGCAAGATATCTATACGCACAACTTCGGGGTGCCTATCGTCGTGACGCTCCAGAAGGTCCCCTCTCAGTGAACGAGACCGTGCTGGGGATAGACCCGGGCACCCGCAAGGTCGGCTGGGCGATCGCCCGCGACGCGCAATCGGCCGCGCTTGCTCTGGGTATCGAGCCGATCGATAGTCTCATGCAGCGGCTTGGCGCCGCTGCTGCAGGCACATCCGATTCGGGCCGTCGCTCTGGGCGCCGGTACCAACGCAAGCGTACTTGCCGGCTCGCTTGGGCGGCTTGGGGGTTCCGGTCCACCTCATCGACGAGACGGATACGACCTACCGTGCCAGGGCGCTGTACTTTGCCGACTACCCTCCCAAAGGCTGGCGGCGATGGGTGCCGCTGGGCCTCCAGGCTGCCTCCTAGACCTATCGATGACTATGCCGCATTACTCATCGCGAGGCGGCACATCGTCCTGGGAGGATAAGTGCGCTTTGAAGTATTGAAACCGCTCGGTTTTTAACCGATAGTAAGAAGTACCCCCGAAAACGGGTACGGAGGCAATATGACCTTGTTCGCTCGCGTCGCCGCTTCGGCAGTGCTTGTAGCACTGTTTGTTGGCGTGCAGGCGAGCGCGGCGCCTCCAAGTGGTCCCGGCTGGGGTATCGCACGCCTCGAGCCGGCGCGCATGTTCAACCCGAACGCCGAATCGCTCTTTGCCGCCTTGACGCCCGCGACGCATTCGATGTCACCCATCGAGGTTGTCGTGTTCAACGTCGACAATGCCCCCGACGCTCAGGTGGCGCTGCGCGATGACGAGAGCACGTTCGCTCCGCACGGAACGGGTTTTGCCAACGTAAATCTGGCCATTGCCCACGTCCGGGCCGCGTATACTCCGTCAAGCCAGGTGCAGGCACCCGCGCCGCATCTCGCCGACGTCCAGCTGAATGCGCCCTCCAATGCAGCCTTCGCGAGCAACGTTTGGTGCGGTCGCCATTCGTACCGCTCCGCCGGCGGTCTCGGCCCCGCAGGAGCAGCCCGCGCACTTCGGATCGTACGTCTCCTACGCGCCGTCCACGAGCATCGTCGATGCCAATGTGGCGGTTCCGGGACGCGTCGGCAAGATGCATTTTGATACGGCCTTCCATGCGATGCAGGTTTGCGGCACAGCCGACGAGGGCGCTGCCTGTCCATCGACGAGCGAAGCAACGGCCGCCGCGCAGAGTTTGACCGCCGGAGCGGACTTCAACGTGCGCGCCGGAAACAGCGCCGTCAAGGTAGGACTCTCGAGCAGCATCGAGCACGTAAATAATGCGACCGCCGCCATGTTTCCGTACGTTCCGCTGGACCTCGACGCTCAGGCGGGTCTCTCGTACTTCGGTTTGACCGACGTCGTGGCGCAAAGCGTCGGCGCGCAGGTCGCCGTCCCCGTCAATCGTCATCTTACCGTCGGGCTGCAGTACGATCGTTCCAACTATCAAGGCGACTACGGCAGCACACTGCTTCCAGGTTTCGATGCGAGCAAAGACACGTATCTGGGCAACGTAACGTATCAATTGCCCAACACGTCCAGCGCGATCACGCTTTCGGCCAGGCAGTACCGGTACAACGACGCGTTTTCGCCCAACTACAACCTCACGCAGACGCGCGCCGACCTCAACTTCACGGTGAAATTCTGACCGATACCCCCCATCGCGGCGAAGTGACTGCCGTTCTTGCGGTGGTCGCGGCAGCATTGCTGATCGCGCTGGCCGCAGTCCAGCTTGCTTCGGATGCGATCTTCGCCGTTGCCGGCGCGGCATATTCTCTTCCGGCGCGCGTACCGCTCGAGAGCGGCGCTGCGATCTATCGCGCTATCTCACGTGTGGCACCGGCTCCCTATGTCGACGACATGCTGACGCGCGCGGCGCTCGCGCGCGGCGATCTGATGCTCGCGCAATCGTACGCGAGGCGTTTACCGGCCTCGTCGAACCGCAGCGAGCTGCTGGGGCGCATCGCGCAGGCCCGCGGCGACGAGCGCACGGCGCAGCAGTTATTCGTGAAAGCAGGCGACATTCTCTCAATCGAGAGCCAGGTGCATCAGCTTGCGCGTGCGCTCCAACCTGCCTCGGCGTACGCGCTGGAAACGCGTCTAAACCGCCGGTTGCAGGAAGGCGGACTGCACCCTGATGCGGTTGCGGCATCCTACTGGCAATTGGGCGTTCTTGCCATCGAGTGGAATCGTGCGCAGCTCGCGATGACGAATTTCCGTCGTGCGGCCGCGCTCTCGCCGATTTCGAGCAAATACCTGATTTCAGCCGGTTTTCAAGCCTATGTCCTGCATCTGAACTCGGAGGCGCGTAACGATTTTCGCAGCGCGATAAACGTGGATCCGAGAAGCGCCGATGCGTACGCCGGGGCGGGAATGGTTGCGCTTCGCTTCGGCGACCGCGCGGCCGCGCAGCGGGATGCGTCGCGTGCTCGCGCGCTAAACCCGAATTCGCACGCCCTCGGAACGTTGCAAACGCTGCTCGAACATCAATGAGGGTTGCCCTCGACTCACAGCTCGCGCTCGGTACGGCCACAGGAATCGGGGAGTACGTGCGGGGTCTGGCTCCGGCGCTGCGGGCTTGCGGCGTCGACGTGATCGAACTGAGCGAACCAAGGATGGATCCTTGGCGCTTCGATCGCCGGGTCGTTTGGGATCAGGCGCTCTTACCCGCACGGGCCCGAGCGAGCCGCGCCGGCCTCCTGCACTGCGCATCGGGAACGATGCCGCTGCGCAGCGCGCTGCCGGTCGTTGTTACCGTCCACGACGTTGCGTGGCTGAAAGTGCAGCGCCATACGCGTCCGTATGCGCGGTATTATTTCGGAAGATTTGCGTTATCCCGATACAAGCATGCCCGCGCAATCGCAGTGGATTCGGTGTTTTCGCGAACCGAGCTGCTTGGTGTGCTCGGGAGCGAGTACGCGCGGCGCGTTCACGTCGTGTACCCGGGAGTCGCTCAGGATTTTTGTTCGCTCGAGCGCGCGAAATCCGACGGGCGCACGATTCTGGTTCCCGGAACTGTGGAGCAGCGCAAAAATCTCGAGATATTGATTCGCGCGCTTCCCTCGCTCGACGACGTGCGCGTGGTTTCAGTCGGCCCATTCACGCCGTATCGCGACGCGTGCGAGCAATTAGCCGCGCAGTCTGGATGTCGGTCATCGTCTCGAGTTTCGAGGATATGTTGAGCGCGACGAACTGCTGCGGCTGTATGCGACCTGCGCGCTCGTTGCGGTCCCTTCGCGTTACGAGGGATTCGGATACGCGGCCGCGCAGGCGCTCTGCTCGGGCGTTCCCGCTCGTCGTCTCCGACCGGGCTTCGCTTCCCGAGGTTGTCGAGGCGAGCGCGCCTATCGCTGCAGCAGACGACGAAGCGGCCTGGGAGCGGGCGATCCGGGAGATCCTAAACGACCCTGCGCGCGCGGACGTACGCGCCCAAGCGCAGCGTGCGCATGCAATCGCCAGATTTGCGTGGAGCGCAAGCGCGCAATCGATGGTGCGCGTCTATGAGTCGGCGCTAGAAGATCGGTGAACCCGGTGCACCGGGCGCCACGCTTCCGTCATCGGGCGCGAAGACGAGCCGCAGCGGATAACTGGAGCCGCTATCCGGTATCGTCGCGATCGTAATGCGTACGAATCCGCGAGCCGGTACGACATACTGGCGAACCTTGTAGCGCGAGAACGGCGGCACTTGATGCGATTGAACGAGCACACCGTCGATCAAGTATGTGCCGGTTGCTCGTCCGCCGCGCGGATTCTCGTATATAGCAATTGCTTGCGGTTGCGCCGTCGGGTTCTGGACCTTGACGACGAAGGTTTGGAGCACGCCGTAGTCGCCTGCCAGCGCTTGTCCGACAAGAGAATTCGGCACGGGAATCTGACCGATCGAAAGTTCGAGATACTCATCGTTGACATTCCACAAGCGGCTATCGTGAAACTCGGGAATGTAGTAAATTCCGCGGGCGTGCGGATGATCGCCGGAAAGCAGCGCAGTCGTCGCAAGTGACTCATCCGGCGAGCTGCTTGCGTCTTGCGCAAAGAGCGTCAGATGCACGGTGTTACCGCTCAGGACGCGCAGACTGCAGCAAGTTGCAGACCACCATCTTCGCGGGGAGCAGCTGCTCGACCAGATTGAGCGTACCGTTTGCCGGAATTACGATCACTTGGCCCTGGTTTTGTACGAGGTTGCGCAGGAACTTGTAGGTCGCGACGTGCCCCGTGAGCATCTCGTTAGGGTCGGGGCCGCCCTGTCCGCTGATGAACTGCACGGTGGCCGGTTCGGGCGAGGTATTCTGTGCACGCAGCACGATGCGCCGATCGGGTTGTCCCGGCGGATTGTAATGAAAGTATAAAAAGCGCGAGGGCTGGCTGCGTTTGAGATCGGATGCGAACAGCAAGCCGTTCTCCGTGAGCCGTTCCGGGTAGTCGCTCACCATGAGCGAATCCGGCACGATTTTCGGCACCGCGACGTTCTCGACTCGCACTCTCGTTGACGAATCGACGGTAAAGTATTGCTCGCCTTGGATGAGGACCGGTACGGTGATTGTGGCGATGTCGTCCTGGGCAAGCGATCCGTTGTAGGTGATCTCGTCCGCCGTGGCGACGACCTGCGCACCGGGCCGCGACTGGACAGCCGCCAGCGCGGCTTTGAGCGCGGCTTGTTTGACGAAGTCGGCACCAGCCGGGTCTCCGGTGATGCTGATTGACGTGCTCGGCGCAACGCTGCCGGCAAGATACGCGACCCGAACCGGAACCGAAGCGCTCACGCCGCGCTGATCCGTGATGAGCATCGACGTGGCGCCCGGTGCCTTCCCGGTGAGCGTGATGGTGAGCGCCTGCTGATCGATGATTGCGTCAACGATTGCGGGATCTGCAACCTTGACGGTTATCTGCCCGAGAACCGAGCCGACGCGTATCGACTGCTGCGCGCCAACCGGGATTTGAGCGGCTTGCGGCTGCACGACGATCGGGGGCGGCGTCGGCGTGGGTGTAAGCGAGGGCGAGGGAACCGGTCCGCTGGGAGGAGCGATCGGCGTGGGAAGTCCGCCCGGTGCAGGTGAGAGGCTGGCTGCCGGCGTCGGCGGGGGATTGGTAAAAATGGGCGCAGGTGGATTCACCTGCGCGTAAATGCGCGCAAACGGCGCGACCAAACAACCCGCCGTCAAGACGGCGCCCCAGAACAGCGTTCGCTTCAACTAGGCGATTTTGGCCTCGTTGCGGCTCACGGCCGAGGCAAGCAGCGTTTTATAGCCGACACTTGGAAACAGCACGGTGACCAAGTCTTTTTCGGCGCGCTCGACTGTGCCCTGTCCAAACTTGGGATGAAATACGATATCCGCAATGCGGTAGCCGGACGCGCCCGGTACCACACGGTCGAGCGCCGGGGGATGTATGGCTGCGCGCAGACAGTTGTCGCACGCCCCGCAATTCGCGGTTTCGTAATCCTCGCCGAAATAGTTCAGGATGAAGCGGCGGCGACAGGCATTGGTCTCGGCGTACTGCAGCATCATCGCCAGTTTACTTTGATCGTACGACTTTTTCGTCTCGTAACTAGCGAGGTTGAGAACCAGGTCACGATTCTTGCGCGCGGCTTCGGTAAGCGAGTACTTCGAGCGTCCGGCCGCCTCGATAAACCCGCCCTTCTTGAGGAGCGCCAAAATTACTTTGAGTTTGGTGAGCGGCAATTGGAGAATCTTGCGCAGATCCGTCATCGATACGCCGCCCTCTTGCGCTCCGAAGATCTCCAGCGTGCCGAAGACCTTCTGTACCTCCTCGATATCGGGATACTTTCCGGTCAAAAAGTAGTTCTGCACGCGCGTGTCGCTCATGCGATAGATGAGGGTACAGCGTGAGGGCAAGCCGTCACGTCCGGAGCGGCCGGCTTCCTGCGTATACGCTTCGACCGAACCGGGCAAATCGTAGTGCACGACGAAGCGGATGTTCGGCTTGTCGATGCCCAGACCGAACGCGTTTGTCGCGACGACGGCACGAATGTGCTCGTCCATGAACAACTCGTGCACCGACGTACGGTCCTGTTTTTGCAATTTGGAATGATAGACCGCGGCCGGAATGTCCAGCTGCTCCTGTAAGTATTTCTGCACCTCGAGCGCATTTTTGATCGTCGCGGTGTAGATGATGCCGGTCCCTTCCAGCTCGTCGCCGGTGAACAGGTATCTCAGAATTTTGAGCTTGTCGGATTCTTTTTCGGCGCGGCGGACGTCATAGATCAAATTCGGACGGTCGAATCCCTTGACGATCGGCTTGACGTTCGGAATCCCGAGCTGGTGCAGAATGTCCTCGCGCACGGCAGGCGTCGCGGTGGCCGTGAGCGCCAGCACCGTCGGATGATTCAAACGAGCGATCACATGGCCGAGCGCCAAGTATGCAGGACGAAAATCGTGTCCCCATTGACTGATGCAATGCGCTTCGTCGACCACGAAAAGCGGAACCTGGATGAGCGAGAGCAGCGCCATGAAGGCCTCGTCCTCGAGCTTCTCGGGCGTGACGAAGACGATCTTGATGCTTCCTGTGCGGATTCGCTGCCGTGCTGCCGCTTCTTGATCTTCGGAAAGCGTCGAGTTGAGCGCAACCACATCGGTGATACCGAGCTCGCGCAGCATGTCGATTTGGTCCTTCATCAGTGCGATGAGCGGGCTGACGACGACCGTCGTTCCGGTTAACAGCAAGGCAGGCAGCTGGTAGGTCAGACTTTTACCGGCACCGGTCGCCAGTATGGCCAGCGTATCCTGACCGTCGATGACGCGTAGAACCACTTCTTCCTGACCCGGTTGAAATGATTCGAAACCGAACTTCTCACGAAGTGCAGTCCGCAGATCCACGACGCTAACCTCGCACGGAAATCCCGCCTGGGACACGTATACTCGCCCCTTTGTGTAAGAAAATCAAAGAAGCGCGCACGAGCTGATATACCCCCCGGCAGGCACGCCGAAACGCCGAAAGGTAACTACCCGGAGTGTCCCTGTATCGCACATGGCGTCCCAAGACCTTTGCCGACCTCGTTGGACAGGATGCCGTCGTCCGCACGCTTACGAGTGCTCTGGAATCCGGCAAACTCGCCCACGCCTACTTGTTTTCGGGCCCGCGCGGATCCGGAAAGACGTCGGCCGCAAAAATTCTGGCACGGTGCATCGATTGTGTAAACGGACCGACGGCCACGCCGGACAACACGTGCGAGAATTGTCGCGCGATTCTAACGGGAACCGCCCTTGACGTACTGGAGATCGATGCCGCGAGCAACCGCGGGATAGACGAGATTCGCGCGCTGCGTGACGCCGTGAAGTTCGCGCCTTCGACGATGCGCATGAAAGTGTACATCATCGACGAGGCGCATATGCTCACCAAAGAGGGCGCCAACGCATTCCTGAAGACGCTCGAAGAGCCGCCCTCGCACGTCGTATTCATTTTAGCGACGACCGAGCCCGAGAAACTGCCGGTCACAATTCTCTCGCGATGCCAGCGTTACGCGTTCCGGCGCATCGCCATACCGGTCATGATCGAACGGATGCGCGAAATCGCCGCGGCTGAAGGCATCGCCATCGACCACGCCGCGCTCTCCGCTATCGCCTACCGCGCCGACGGGGGTCTGCGCGACGCGCTCACGATGCTCGAACAGGCCGCGGCATTTGCCGACGGCGAGATCACGGCGCAAACGATCGATCTGGCCTTCGGCGCGACCGGCCGGAACTACGCCGGCGCGCTGCTCGATCACCTCATCGCGCGCGACGCCGGCGCCGTGCTCAAGAGTGTCGACGATGCGAGCGATTCGGGCACCGATATGCAGGTGCTGATTCGCAGCTTGATCGCCGAGTTTCGCAATCTGCTCGTCGGGCGTATCGACGGTGAGCTGCTCGCACGCGATCTCGCGCCGGAGGACGCTGCGCGGGCGGTCGATCGCGGCGAGCAATTTACCCAAACGCAGATCATCCGCGCGCTGCGCCTGCTCACCGAAGCGCTGGCCACCGCGCGATCGTCCGGCCATCCTCGCCTCGAACTGGAAACCGCGCTGCTGCGCTACGTTCTTGCATCCGAGGATACGACGTCTGGACGCGATTTCCGCGCGAGTGAGCGCGCTGGAAGAGGGGATCCCGGCTCCCAGGATTTCGCACGGCCGTACCGGCCGAGCGAGAGCAGACCGAGCGAGAGCAGACCAAGGCGGAGGGACCGCATGCCGCCGCTGCAACCGCAACCGCCCTCCGAACCCGCGCCCAAAGCCGGCGCGCCCGTTACGATCCAGAAAGTGCGCGCGGCCTGGGAATCGATTCTGATGAAGGTCGAGAGCGAGAAGCAATCGCTGCGCGGTGAGCTGCGCCGGGCGATGCCCGACGCCATCGAAGCAAATACGCTTATCGTCAAGGTTCCGAATGCACTCTCCGCCGACGTGCTCAAGGACAACGCGAAGCTCGTGCAGACGGCCGTGAGTGAAGCGCTGGGTGTTTCGTTGCACGTTACGTTTGTGGCGGGGGCGGCGGCGCCGGCGCGTCCGAGAGGCGGAGGCGCGGCACGCACCGCGGCCAGCCTGCAAGACGGAGCAGAAACGATGCGCAGCCCGTCGAATGACAACCCCGACGAACTCTTTTCTTATCTGAACGAGCGAATAAAATAACGATGAATCAGGCACAACTCATGGCGCAAATGCGCAAGATGCAGCAAGAGATGGCGCGTGCACAGGACGAGCTCGCGACGACCGTCGTAACCGGCGTTGCCTCAGGCGAGAGCGTTCAGGTCGAGATGACCTGCGATCACCGCGTCAAGAGCGTGAAGGTTGCCGCGGCGGCAGTGGATCCCGACGATATCGAAACGCTCGAAGACTTGCTTGTCGTCGCGTTCAACGACGCGCTCAAAAAGGTCGAGGACACGACGCAGAGCCGCATGGGCCGGCTCACCGGCGGGATGAAAATCCCCGGTCTCATGTAACGCCGCAACGTGCCCAACCCCAGTTCGCTCGCCGGTCCGGTTCAAACCCTGATCAATGAATTCAGCAAGCTCCCAACCGTGGGGCCGAAAACGGCTGCGCGCTTGGTTTTCTATTTGCTGAATCGTCCTCGCAATGAAGCGCATGCGCTCGCCGAAGCAATTCTCGCGGTCAAAGATCGCGTACGAATGTGTTCGATATGCTTTTCGATCACCGAACAAGATCCGTGTCCGATCTGTGGTGACCAGCGGCGCGAGAACAAAATGATATGCGTGGTTGCCGAAGCTAAAGATATCTACGCGCTCGAACGAACGTCGGCGTATAAAGGGCGTTACCACGTTTTGGGCGGCCTCATCTCGCCGATGGACGGCGTCGGTCCCGCTCAACTGCGCGTAAAAGAACTTGTCGATCGAATCGGCGCAGAGTCGCCTCACGAAATCATCATCGCGACCAATCCCAATGCCGAAGGCGAAGCAACCGCACTGTACCTCTCGCGCTTGCTGACCCCCTTGGGGACGATCGTCACGCGCCTTGCATATGGGCTGCCGATCGGCGGAGATTTGGATTATGCCGACGAGGTAACGCTGGCCAAAGGCTATCGAGGGGCGCCGCACGTTGTGAACACCTGTACACGAACCGGACTTTGTGATACAAAGTAAATAACGATGCGGGATCTCGAGCGTGCACTGGCCGATATCGCGGAGGTTCGCGAACGGCTCGGTCACGTCCAGCGTTTCAAAGGCTATTCCGGTATTGCCGCGATCACCTCGGGCGTGTTTGCGCTGGTTGCCGGGCTGTTGCAGGCGCTGCTCATTCCCAGCGTGCAGACGGTACATCAAGGGCACCTGTATTTTGCGCTGTGGTTCGCATGTTGTGCCGCATCGGTGCTGGTCAACTATGGAGCGATTGCGCATTGGTACGTCAACGATGCTACTGCGCGCGATCGCTGGCAGACTGTCACCGTGGGCTGGTCTATTCTGCCTGCGCTTGTACTGGGCGCCCTGCTTTCATGTGCGTTACTGCGCGGCAACCTCTTTGCGCTGCTCCCGGGCGTTTGGTACGGCTGCTACGGCGTCGGCCTTTTTGCATCGCGCACGATGGTGCCGCGCGCGGTGGTTCCTATCGCCGGGGCATTCCTGCTGTTTGGTATCGTTCTGTTTTTCATGCCGCCCGCGGTCGCACTCGGCTGGTGGGTGCTGCCGGCTGGATTTGGGGCAGGGCAGATTGCCATCGGATATTGGACGATGCGCGAGCGTGCGGTGCGGGCATGAACGAGAAGCCGTTCGCGTATAGCGCGCTCGATCGCGTCTTTCACGAGCGCGGCCGTCTGGCTATCTGCAGCGCGCTGGTTGCCAACGCGGACGGTCTCTCGTTCACGCAGCTGCAGGAAGTGTGCGATCTCACCGACGGCAATCTGAACCGGCATCTCCACTCCCTTGCCGAGCTCGGCGTCGTGGAAACGCGCCGTATCACCGGGAAAGGCCGGCCGCAGACGATCGTGCGGATTACACGCGAAGGGCGCGATCGTTTTTTGGACTACGTCGACGCCCTCGAAGAGGTCGTTCGCGACGTTCAGCGCGCACGCAAACGCAAGGGGTCGCCGGCCCGAACCGTTCCCGCCAATTCAACCTCGCAATAAACGCCCATAAGATTGCCGCGATGCACGGCGACATAGCGCAGGACCTCGTTATTCGGCTCGCCCGTCGGAATATCGTAGGTCGTGGTTACGCAGCGTTCGATAGGCTCGCGTACTCGTAGTGCGACCTCTCCCACTTCGATAACGCGATCGACGAGCTGCGATTCGCTATAATCGAAGTCGCGCGACGCACGCGCATACAGATTAGGCCGCCATCGGCGTGGATCCAGAGCCATGCCGAGCCCACGTTCCACCTGCGCAATCCAACGATCGAAGAGCAGCGAAACCGGCGCGGCGTCGAAATACCGCGTTCCCGGAATTGCCTGGGGTGTTACAACGACGCCCCGTTCTGCGGCAAAGCCGATTGCATCCGCGACCTCTTGCGTCGTGTGCAGCAGGTTGTGCTCTTTGCCGCGATAGGTCTTGCCGATACGCGCGTGGCCCGACTCCACGAACAGCGCGCTGCTTCTGTCACCCGGCAGTCCATCGGGTTCAATACGCGAGCTTTCCAGCGACTCGGCGGACAAGCTCTTTACCGGGTATCGCCAAATTGCCGCCAGTTCACCCAGGCCATCCATGACCCAAACCTACCATAGGAAGCCCACAGAATCCTCAAGAACTACGAAATTGTGGGCATCGGCGAGACTTTCACGTACACAACGGCATGAATCAAACGCTGGAACCGGTTGCAGCTGCGGCCGCTCGGAATCGGAGAGATCTTCGACCGTGCCGTCACGCTGTACGTGCGCAATTTCCCCCTGTTCGTGATCATCTCTGCGTTTCTCGTCGTGCCGGTCACGATCGTCGATTATTTCGTCACGGTGCAAAATTCGGGTGCGCTCACGCAGATACTGGCTCAGGTTCAACATCCGCAGCGTACTCCTGCGGCAACGGGCCCGTTCGGTCTGTGGTTCCTGGTCCTCATCCTGATCTCGATCTTCGTCACGCCGTTCATGTATGTGGCCATGGCCAGTGCACTGGGCCGCATCTATGATGGCCAAAGCGCAGGCTGGCGCGAGGCGTATGCCGTTGCATTTCGTCACACCGTGAGCATCCTCGTAACCGCCGTTTTCCAACTCGTGATCTTCGCCGTTGCAGCCTTTGCGGGTGCGATCGCGATCGGCCTGGCATTCGTCGCGGCGTTTCTACTCGTTCGTGTCAGCGTACCGCTGGGTGTGATCATGATTGTTCTGGCGGCTGCGCTGGGTATCGCGTACATTTTATTTTTGCTGCTGTGCTACGTTTCGATTGCGCTCGCGTTTGATGCGATCGGTATCGAGCAGGCGCCGTTCGGCCAGGCGATATCGAGCGGCTTTGCGCGCGTGTTCAACCGGCGCGAAATCGGCAAAGCGACGCTTGTGTGTTTGGCGTTTTTGGCTGTTCAGATCGGCCTGCTCATCGTGGTTGCGGTGCTGAACAGTTTGATCGAGGCTTTTCTGCATCAGCCCGTGCTCGAGACGATTCTCCAAGGCGTCATTTCGCTCGCGACGACCGGCTTTATCGGCGTGTTGATTGCCGTCTATTATTTTGACGTGCGGATCCGCCGCGAAGGCTTGGACATGCAAGCCGCCATCGACCAACTCCAAGCGCAGCCGTAGTGATGAGGGCGCAGGCGCTGCCGGCCCTCCATGTGCAGCAGGCGCCGATCGATCCGCACGCGCTCGCTCGTGCAATCCTTTCCGAATCGCGCTTCCGGGTCCATGTCATGCCGCTGCCGCGCAAAACATGGTGGGACACCGTTATCGCCTGGCTGGGAGGAGCGCTGGAACCAGCTGGTTCAGGCGTTCGCTCAGCACGTTCATATTGGTTCGAAGACGAGCGTTGCCGCGGGTGATATCATCCTCGCGCTTGCTGCGTGCGTCGTGATTGTCACGGCCGTTCGCCTGATCGCGCGTGCCGTTCGAGAAAGCGCAGCGGCCGCGTCCGTACACGCGATCCCTCCGCACGTGAGCGCTCGAACGCTGTATGCGCAAAGTCTGCGGCATGCGGCACAAGGCTCTTACGCAACCGCCATAACGCTGTTGTTTCGTTCATCGGTTGCGGCGCTCGATCTGCAGGGCATCGTACACGATGAACCGAGCCTTACCGTTAACGAGTACCGCCGTGAAGTGCGATCGCGCGCGTCACGGTTCGCCGAGCCCTTCGACACGATCGCGCGCATCTTCACCTCCGCCGTTTATGCCGAAGCTCCCGTGACGCCGGCGCTTTGGGACTGCGCGCATCAGGCCTACATCGATCTCGTGCCTGCGCAGGCCGATGCCGCATAGCCGCCGTCTTGCCGACGTTGCCGCGGCCGCGGCGGCAATCGTGGTTCTGATCGTCCTTGTCTTGCTGAAGGCCTCGCTCGTCGAGCAGCAGGTTTCCGTGCCTTCGACGTACGACACGGGTCCGCGCGGATATGCGGCCGTCTACGATCTGCTTTCTCGCGAGGGTCTGCAGGTCACACGCTACGGGGATACGATCTCGCAGCTGTTCTCGCGCAAAGGGATTCTCGTGCTAGCCGGTGATGACGCGCTCGTTCGTGCCGCCGGTACGCAGGCGCAGGCGGCTGCGCTCGAAGCGTGGGTTCATGACGGAGGGACGCTCGCGGTGTTCGGGTCTTCAGCGTCTTTGGCCGCCGGTCGCTTTGGCATTCCCCCGCTAAGACCGGCGTCGGGTGCGCTCGCGACCGCCGGTTGCGGGCTGCGGCCCGCAGCGATAATCGTAGCCGGGAATTTTTCGCAGGGCACGCACGCGTCATGCGAAAACGGCCGAAAAACGCTGCTGCGCATACGAGATCGCGCGGTCGCCTTGGCGTACCGGCGCGGCAAGGGGACGATACTCTTCATCTCGACCCCAAGCGTGTTCGACAACGAGCATCTCGCGCAGCGAGCGAACGCGCAGTTCGCGTACACGCTGCTCTCCGGCGGCACCGTGATGTTCGACGAGCGCATATACGGGTATGCGAACGGCAAGAATTTCTGGCAGGTTTTGCCCCTGCCGATGCGCGCGGCGATCCTCATTGCGAGCGCAACGCTGCTCGTCGCGATCGTCGGCGCAAATTTGCCGTTCGCTCCACCGAATATTCCTGATTCGGCGGACGCCCGTGATTCCGGTGAGTATATCACGTCGCTCGCGCGCATGCTGGAGGCGGGCGGAGCTCAGCGAGCCGTGGTCCAACGGTTGTGCGCGCAGATGCAGGGCATCCTTCGCACGCGAGCATCCTCGGATGAACGAGCTCGGGATCTGCTCGATCGCGTCGGATCGTTGGAATCGCTCTCCGGGCCACGTACACGGGACGTGCTTGCGGCAGGCCGGCTCTTCGCCAGAGTGCGAAAGGAATACGGATGGTAACGACTTCGGCCTCGGAGCTTTCGCAGCGCGTTCAGCAGGCAATGGAAAAGATCATCGTCGGTGGTGAAACGACCACATTTGGGCTTCTCGTCGCCCTGTTCTCGCGCGGTCATGCGCTTATCGAAGGTGTTCCGGGCACCGGTAAGACGTTGGCGGTGCGCGCGCTGGCCTCGCTGGTTCGCGCAGAGTACCGTCGCGTGCAGTTCACCCCCGATCTGCTGCCCGCGGACCTGATTGGGACCACGATCTTCAATCCGCAAACCGCGCAATTCTCGATCCGCCCGGGACCGATTCTGACCAACGTTTTACTCGCCGATGAAATCAATCGCACGCCGCCCAAAACGCAGTCCGCGCTCCTGGAGGCTATGGAGGAGGCGCGTGTGACGATAGATGGAACGCCGCTGCAGCTGCCGCAGCCGTTCTTCGTTTGCGCAACGCAGAATCCGATCGAGTACGAAGGAACGTATCCCCTGCCGGAAGCGCAGCTGGATCGGTTCTTGCTGAAGATCGAGTCGACGTATCCGCAGCGAGAGCAGGAGCTCGAATTGCTGGCACGCGTGGCGTCCGGGTTCGATGCGCGCGCCATCGAGCCGGCCGCCGTGGAACCGGTAACCGAACCTGCCGAGATCGTGCACGTGCAGGAGGAAGTGCGCCGCGTGCACGTTTCGAGCGCGGTGCAGCGCTATGTGCTCGACGTGATTGAGGCTACACGAGCGCACCCGCGACTCTCGCTGGGAGCTAGCCCACGCGCCGGGGTTTCGCTTCTGGTTGCATCGCAAGCGGCGGCGGCGATTGACGCGCGGGACTATGCGACGCCCGACGACGTCAAACTGGTCGCACCGATGGTGCTGCCGCACCGCATCATCGTCGCGCCGCAAGCCGAAATCGACGGCGTTCGCGCAGCAGCGGTTCTAGCGGAGATTCTGCAATCGGTCGCGGTGCCGCGTGAAACTTCATGAACGCCTTCGGATCCCAATCTGGTTTGCGCCGCGCGCGTACTGGGCGCTTGCGGTTATCGCGCTGCTGTGTGCCGCAGGCGCGGCTCTTGCGCCGTTTTGGTGGGTCGCGATCCTCGCCGGCGCGGCGTTCGTGCTGGCGCTGGCGGCCGATGCTGCAGTCGGTCCCGCGCGCACGAGCGTACGGATCGAGCGCGTAGCCCCCGAGCCGTTTTCGCTGCGGCGCAGCGCTGCCATCGCCTATGATGTACGCAACGAATCGTCTCGCGCGGTCGTCGTGCGCATCGTGGAGGGTCCGGTGCCCTTGCTGCGCTTCGATGTCGACGAACTGCAAGCCGCGATACCGGCGCGCAGCCGAACCAAACTCGAACGGCCGGTAACACCGGTTGCGCGCGGGACGGATACGCTCGAGCGGCTGTACGTCACCATTGAAAATTCGATTGGTCTGTTGCGCCGGCGCATATGGCTTCGCGAACGCTCGCAGGTTCGTGTCTTCCCCGATCTCTCTGCCGTCGAACGGTATGGAGCGCTGCATGCGCGCAACCGTCTCATCGAAGCGGGCCTGCGGCGGATGCGTTTGCGCGGAGCGGGCACGGAGGTCGAGAGCGTTCGCGAATGGACGCGCGGGCGATCCGTTCCGCTCCGTCAACTGGAAGGCGACGGCCCGGCGCGGCAAGATGATGGTCGCGCAATACGAAGTCGAGCGCAGTCAAAATGTAATGATCGTGCTCGACGCAGGCAGGCTGATGACCGCGCGCGCGGGCGAGCAGCGAAAGTTCGACTACGCGGTCACCGCAGCGCTTTCGGTCGCGTCGGTGGCGTCGCTCGCCAATGATAAGGTCGGCGTTATCGCGTTTGCCGGTGAGATTTTACGTGCGTTCGCGCCCAGGCCCAGCGGCCGTTCGCCGGCGCGCATCGCCGAAACGCTGCATGACCTGCAGCCGCGCTTCGAGGAGTCGGATTACGATCGCGCATTTGCATATGTACGCACGCACGTACATAAGCGCAGTCTGGTGCTCTTTTTCACGGATATGGTCGACCCGGTGGCCCAAAGCTCGGTTCTCGCGCAGATCGGAACGCTTTGCCGCCGCCATTTGGTCGTGTGTGCTTTTATGAATGACGCTGCTATCGATAAGACGCTGGAGCGCGAACCGGTTACCGCTATGGATGCCTATTCCACCGGTGTTGCGCTCGAGCTTCGCGACGAACGTCGAAGTGCCGCGGCGGTCCTCACGCGCCTGGGCGTGCGCGTCATCGACGTGCCGGCCCAAGACCTGACCAGCGCACTCATCGATCAGTATCTGCAAATCAAGCAGCGCGGCTCGCTGTAAAGCCTGAGCGCCGGTGGCGGCCGGCGGCAGCATGTCTCACTTTGGACCCGAGCTGGGCACTGTTCTCCGGTGAAGGAGAACAGACTTGAAAAACATCGTCATCCCCGTCACGTTCTGTATTGCGGCCGCATCGCTCGTAGCGGCATGTGGAGGCGGCAGCGGCGGCTCGACGCCCGAGCCCAAGCCGTCCGTTACGTCGGATCCGGCCAACACGCGCGCCACCGGAACGCTGGTCGACGACCCGTCGGGTGCGCCGCTCGCAGGCGTTGCGGTGCGGCTGGACCCGTGGCACTGGGGAAGCGGACCGATCACGGGAAGTGCGCCGCATTTCACGCCGCCGCCCGATATCGTGCCCGGTCCCTCGCCCACACCGATACTCACTACGACGACCGACGCGCACGGCCACTTCACGATCAGCGCGCCGAACGGCACGTATCTGCTGGTCATCGGTTCAGACGACAACACCGATACGACGCGTCCGACCATTCACGACAAGGCCTTACTCTACGGACAAAGCGTCCTTGCGGCACCGACGATGCCGCCGATTCCGGGCATCACGCCCGCGCCCGTTGAAACAAGCGGCAATTATCGCCTCGTAACGATCGATCAAGTGCACGAATTGCCCTGTATCAACGACTACGACCAGCAACGCACGCAGCGCGGCCTACCCAAACCGGTAATCGACGAATGGCTCACTGAAAATGTACGCGCGACCGTGAATCAGTCATTCACAGCCGTACATCGGAGACGCAGATCCTAGAAACCCATTTGGATTCCTAACGACGGGAAATGAGGCGGTGAGCGGCGGGTCAAGCTGTTCGGACATGGTTTCTGACGCATTTATATTTCAGAACGTATGGGCCTTTTCGCCAGGAGCCCTGTGGTTCGCGGGCTCATATCTGCCATATCAGGCTGGTTCAAGTCACTCGGCGTATGGCGCGAGTCTATTCCCGGTTGACCCGCGCCTATTCATCGATCCGAACGTTCCGAATTGGCTTTAGACTCTTTAACCGCCTGGACAGCCGCTCGTCACGTACGTGGGTCCGCTTTCGTACCGGTTTCCCGTGCCGATGTATTTCTTGAACTCGGCCGTCCAGGCGTCCGTCCCGTACATAGGCGGTGACATAACGGTATCGATTTGCACCGGCCGATGAGTCCGGCGACGCCGTATCCTTGTCGATCCACGTGGCGTTCGCATAGCACTCGGAATCGGCCGTCACGTGCTGCACATGCGTGCACGTGTAGTTGAAATCCGCCCCGACCTTTTGTCTGCCGCAATGCACGATATCCGAAAATGTTACCGTCTCTTCGCCCAGCACTCGGAACGCGGTACTCGTCGTTTGCGGCGTGGTGCTTTGGTCGGACCAGGTTACCGAGCATTGATCGATCGGTGCAGATCCCTTCAGCAACAAGCTGGAGTTGTGGTCCTTGGCCACTCGCCGGGATATTGTGCCGGAAATGCAATAGCGTCCTCGCAACTGCCTCTCCCTTGCTGAAGTATCCCCGTATATCCAGGCTCGTAAAGGGCAACGTTTGGTGTACCGCTGGTGAAGATGCTGCTTTTCATGAAGATGCAGCCGCCCGCATCGGTGTAGCCGGTTACGCCTGAAGGCAGCACGCCTGCCGGTGTGGTTGCGTTCGTTAGCAACTCGCGAAAATGTTGCATCGGTGAACGCGCGTCCCTGATCGACCGCACACGGTGTCGCGTCCGCGTACGCCATGCCGCCGCCCAGAAGCCGGTTCAGATAAAACGCCGTGTCGTGCGGTGGCGGCAGCGATGCCGTTTGCAGCGCCTGCCCTTTGAGCGGCAACTCCACGGCCGGCGGCCATGCGCTCAGCGCGTTGTGCGCGGAGACTTGCGGTGATGGGCCCACCGTGGTGTGGGCGAGGCAGACGGCGAGGGATTGGGCGTGTACTGCAGCACCACGGTAAAACCGCTGGGCGCCGTTGCCGTCGTGAGTTGCATGTCCTCGACGTTGGTGGGCGCCTCCAGGCGCACGTAGGTGATTTGATTGCCGCCGGCGATGTCGGGATGGCTGGGACCGTAGAAGCGCACGGCGCCGGGGACCAACTGCGCGTTATCGTAGAGCGGACAATAGATCTTGCTGCTCTTATCCTGCAGCGCGGTCACCGGGTAGGTGTGTGCGTAGAATTTGGTGATGCCGGTGTAGGCCTCATCGAAGACCGCGGTGCCGCCCGGCTGACTGTACAGGTAGCGCGTGAGCGTTTTGCTTGCGGCGTCGTAGTTGTAGGCCCAGAAGTACGATTGGTTCGCACCGTCGCGGGTGAAGAAATCCAGTTCGTGACCGTCGTCGTTGGGCAGCCCGTCAACGTCGGTGCTCGGGTGTGAAGATCGCCCAAGCCGAGTCTTCCTCGGCGCGCCAGCGGTCGGCGAGGCGGTCGACGGCGGCGTGTTCGGCGTCGCGCTGGGTTTGAATGGTAATCGCATTCAGTCCCAGGGAGATGACGCGGATTAAGAGCACGCCCAGCACGGCCACCACGGCCAAGGCGATCAGCAGTTCGGTGAGGGTAAAGCCTTTTTCATTGTTTTCCATGCACCGGTGTAAGTGCCCGGAACAATCAAAAAGTGAGACATTCAGCGCGGCGCATCTGCTGCGCGCCCGGCAAAGGTAAAATACAATGTGAGCGCGATCGCGGTTATTATGCCGACCGCGGCGCGAACGTCGATTCCGAAGCGGCGCGGTGAGAAAAAGCCTTCGATCAGGCCGGCGAGGCAGAGCATCGCGACGACGCCGCCGATCAGCACGCCGGCGCGCCGGCCGCTCGCAACGATTGCATCGCGGCGGCGCAGCCTGCCCGGAAGCAGAACGCCCGCGGCGATGAGCAATCCGGCGCCGCCGGCGATCTGTATCGCGGTCAGTTCGATGAACCCGTGCGGTGCGACGGTTGCCCAGAAATCAGGACCGAAGCCGGCCTGCGCATAGAGGGCGCCGAGCGCCCCGAGCATCAGGGCGTTGAACACGATCAGATAGATCGTGAGAACGCCCAGCGTGACGATCCCCGCGGCGAACGTGAGGATCGCGACCCGGATATTGTTGGTGATGATGAACGATGACATCTCGGCCGATCGCTCCGGACCGAACGCGAAATTCGAATCGTGCAAGCTCTTGGTGATGTGCGCGGGTACGAGCCACTCGGGCAGCAACGCATTTGCATCCGCGGGGTTGTGCTGCACGATGCCGTACGCGACGGACGCCCAAAGGACCGTGAGCGCGATACAGACGCCGATGTACGGCCATGAAGCGCGGCATTCTCGAGGAAACGTGTGCGTAAAGAAGCGGGCGATACGAGCCCGGCCGGATTCGACCGTCGTACCGTACACGTGCGCATGCGCACGCGCCGTCAAGCGATTGAGATAATGCAGCAGCTGCGCATCAAAACGGTGCCCCTGCGCATACGCGAGATCCGAGGTCACCCAGCGATACAATCGCCCCAGTTCGAACAATTCATCTGCATCAAGCCGCCGCAGCCCACGCCCCCGCGCAAGCAACAGCTCAAGCCGCTCCCAAGCACCCCCCCGCCGCCGCACAAACGAACGCTGATCCACCCGCCCCGAGTTCTGCCAATCCCCGCCCCGCCCTCGAAACTACGACCGGCCTAACCTCGCAGCCCAAGAATCCGCGGTCTGAGGCTACGGTTTGCCAATGACCCACACACTCGACTCTACCAATCTCGGCGGCGCCCACGGGGAGGCTTCGATTTAGCACTGGCCTTACGCGCCATTGCGGCCCGGGGGCCCCGCGCAGCGGGGGGCGCGGAGGCCAGGCCGCAGCGCCGTTCCAACCGAAGCGCCTTTTAGAATGGACCGCACGCTGAGCGTTCAAACACCCGAGAGTATCGCGTTCTCGTACGAATTGGCGGGGATCGGCAGCCGGTTTTTGGCGCTGGTGATCGACATGCTCATTCAAGGCGTTATTTTCGCGGCGATCGTTTGGGGGCTCACGATGCTCTCCGCCGGAACAGGGCCTGTGCGTGGAATTGCGGCACCGACAACCAAGGTCGCCGAATCATTTGCAATTGCCATCGTCAGTGCGCTCGTTTTCATCGTCTTCTTCGGATACTTTATTCTTTTCGAGGCATTTTGGAATGGGCGCACGCCCGGTAAAGCGCTGATGGGCCTTCGAGTCGTGCGAGACGGCGGGTATCCGCTCGATTTCACGAGCTCGGTGATCCGCAATCTGATCCGTATCGGCGAGCTGGCACTGGGGTTTTATGCGATCAGCGCGATTGCGTGCGTGGTCTCCCCGGAAAATAAGCGCCTGGGCGATATGGCGGCGGGCACGATCGTGGTGCGCGATTCACCGATAGCCGAGCTGGCGATGCTGGTTGCCGCCTCGAACGACGCGCCGCGATCGATGATGTTGACGCAGAGCGAACACGCGATCATCGATCAATTCGTTGCGACGGCGCGACGCGTTGGCTCCGGCCGTTCGCGCACAAATCGCCGCACGCATCGCCGCGCAAGTGCGGCCGCGGGTCTCGTACGATTTGCAGCGTTTGACCGATGACGAGTTATTGACGCGCCTAGCCGAATCTTAGCGCTTCGTGATTCGGCTCAAAAAGTCGCGCGCGAACGAGAGCGCCTCTTTCTTCGTGGTCTCGTAGATCGATTTGGCTTGACCTGAACTCATGTGGCGTCCCTGCTCGTAGTAGAACGTGACGCCCTCGCCGACGACGATCGTGCCTGCGTAGGCGATCGCCCCTTTTATTGCGATTCCCGCGACCGGTATGAACCCGGAAAGTTCGCGAGCCAGCGAACGCCAGCCGAAACCGCCGCCGATGACGGGCAGCAATTGCCACAGTCGCTGCATGTCGGGATCTTTTCCATATGCCGCCTCGACGTGCAGTAAAAGCATCATCTGTATTCCGGTGATCGCCACCATGTCGCCGGCCGAGGCAAAAACGCCCATGACCAAGCCGACGACGGGAATATGATCGACGACCGCGCTTGCGAGTGCAACTTTGAGCGCATTGTTTGCCGCATCGCGCGTGAGCTTGGCCGCAACCGCTTCACGCATTGCCGGTAGACAGCGTCCAACTGCGATCTCGACGCCCTTGGAACATTCGACGATATGGGGAAGAACGCGTCCGCGCAGTGCCTCGCGCGAGATTGCATTTACGGTATATTCTGCGAACGCTCCGCGCGCAGGCGCCGTCGCGGGACCCGAAGCCTGTGCGAGTTCGTCGACCGTTATCGCGATGATCGGCAGGTTGAGCGCGCGCAGCGGAGCCATCGTTGAGCCCGAAACGTCACCGCCGCGTCCAAGAAACAGTACGACGCGCGCTTCGGAGGCGATGGCCGGCGGCGCGATGCCCGAAACGATCGTCTCCAAGCAGGCTGCGGCACCGGGCGGGACCGTGTCGTCCGGGTGTCCGGAAAGCAGAAAGCCCCGCATGTCGGCGACCAGCCCCGGATCGCCGCACAAATAGAACCGAAACGGTTTGCGCGTACTCGCGTGCACCGTTCGAACGTCGATGCCCTTTCGAACGAGCCGCAGGATGTCGCCGGTTGCCGCTGCCATGTATCCTTCTATGCGTCCGGCTGGGTGCTTTGCCGGCGCGTCTGCCCTTCCGGATGTGCTTCGTTTTCCGGGTTATCCGTGTAATCCAGCCAGATGAGACCCATGAAGATCTCGAGTGCTTGTGCGTGCATGCCTTTTGCATTTGCCACGTCGACGATGCCGCGGTGCGATTCGTGGGCTTCGCGGATGATCGCCTGCGGCGTCGTGTGCGTGTCCGCCGCAATGATCGAGGCCGCCGTCAGTTCACCGGGCGTTACGTCGTCATGCAGCATGTCGATATAGCTCAGATCGTCGATGTTCCAACGAACGTTGATCGCCTTTTGGAGCGTCGAGTAGCGCTGCGGCGATGTGCCCACGCCGAGCAGCGTGATGCGAGCGGAGAGTTGCCGCGAGCGTGCCATGTTGTACGAGCTGCGCCGCCTGCGATGCGGATACGGCCGCCTGATCGAGAGAAGTTTTCGCCTTTTCCATGTACGGTGCGAGCGCATCGTAGTCCATTTGCGAGATGTCGTTGAAGTAATTCAACTGCACTTGCTGGAGCCGCTTGACGAAAGCGTCGAGATCACCCAGGCCCTCGTCGAGCTGCATCGCCGATGCACGTCCGGCATCAACGGCTCGTACCATGTCGCCGTCCGCCGAGGTGAGCTCCGAGAACATCTGCGGATACGAGGGGAAGATCTCGATGGAATCCGATGGAATCGGATTGAGTTTGAGCGGCGCCTGCATTTCGCTTAGAATGTCGCCGTTTTCTTTGAGCAGCCCGCTGGGTTTGTTGGTCTTGATATCGACCGAACCGACGTTGTCGATCGCGTTGCTGGCATCTGCCAGCGCGCTGTTCACCGAACGAGCCATGGCAGTCAGATTCTTCTCGATTGCTTCCAGACGCGAGCCGTGCTTGATCTCGATTCGGCTAAAGTCGGGCAGTTCGTATCCGATCGTATCGAGGCGCTGCTGCAGCGACTTGAGTTGGCTGTGCCCTTCGTCGTGACGCGAACCGATTTGCGCGATGGCCTGCGTCTGCACGTCGAGTGCGTCCTGCATCTTTTGGTTGAGCGATCCCAGGTTGGGATGCGTCAGATCGACGCGGTGCACTTCCATGGCGCGCAGCGCTTCGATGCGGGCCTGCGCGGCGGCTTTGACTTGTGGGGAGCTGCTTTGTGAGAGCTCTCCCAGCGTCTGCTGGCTCTTGCTGGTCAGGCCGAGCGCGAGCTGCGCCTGGCCCAGCGCCAGCAGCGCTTGCTGGTTATTCGGATCCGTTTTGAGAATCTGGTTCAGTTCGATGCTCGAGACGTTGTAGCGGGCCTCGTCCAGATCGTGGAGCGCCCATACCAGGTGCTCTTGCGCGTTCGTCTTGGTCGGATCGAGTTCGGGATAGCCCAGCAAGATGCGAGACGCGATTGGAAGAACCCGGGTGATCCTGAAAGTACTTCGTGACCAAATCGTTGTGCTCGCCGTCGAGAGCGCCCAGATGCTCCTGCATCGTGAGCATCGCTTCGGGATCGTAGCCGGCACGTGACATCAGCAGCAAGCCGTAGCGATCCGCCTGCAACTCGTTGCCGCGTTCCATCTTCGCCAACGCGCCTGCTTGCAGAATGTTTCCGAAATTGTAAATGAACGGCGAGAACATGCGAGGCCACGCCCAAGAGCAGCCCGAGGATCTGCGCCTTCGTCTGCATCGTCACGGTGTGCCGGCGCTCGATGTGGCCGGTTTCGTGACCGATCACGCCGGCCAGCTCGTCATCCGATTGCACGAAATCGAGCAGTCCGGTCTGCACGTACACGTACCCGCCGAGCGTCGAGAACGCGTTGATCTCGTTGTCGTCGATGATCTTGACGTTGTACGGAACATCTTTACGAGCCGTCTCGGCCCAGAGCTTATTCGAAACGCGTCTGCACCCACTGATTGAGCAGGGGGTCGGTTTCAATGACGCTGCCCTGGACGATCTGCTGATCGTATTGGCGTCCGATCGCGACTTCCGTTTCGGTGCTCATCGCCATCGCCGGTGACGGGCATACGGCACCGATCAATGAAACGATGACTGCGAGCGGTATGATGCGAGCAAGCATGGCAATGACTTCCTCTACCCGTGGGGGCGGGTCGATGTTGCAGAATGGCACTCCAAGAACGCAGGGGAGCCTTCCTGCGTTACCATTGTCGCCCTTTAGGCTACCTTTTGTCACCATACCGGGCGGTAACGGCTCATGTGTACTCTCTGTGGATAAACACAAGAACTTGTGAGGGGACTGTGGAGGGTGAAGTTGCGAGCCCCGGCGGCCGTCGAACCCGCGCGGTAATGGCGGTGTTACGCGGTAAAGGCTTGGGTCTGGAAATTGCTCTGGGAGGACGTGATTTCGAGGATGCCCTCGCCGAACTGCAAGGCAAGCTCGATGAGCGTCCCGGGTTTTACAGCGGGACGCCCGCGACCGCCGCGTTAGGTGGGGCGAGTCTGTCGGAAGAACAGCTCGCCCGCTTGCGCAGTATTCTGAACGACCACGGAATCGCATTGGATGCACTGTCCGGCGGCCCGGATCTCGAGCTGCTGGCTTCGGCGTTCGGCTTGAAGTACGCGCCGGGCGACGATGGGGGCGAGGAGCTTGCCAGGCGGCGCGCCCTGCGCCCGAAACGCGAGGTTCAGCTCTCGGACGCCGCGCGTTCGCTCGCGGCCGACTTTGCCGGAGCCCGCGCCGATATCGCCGGCCGGCGCTCACGCGGGGAAGCAAGCGTGCGGCGGGTCGTATTCAACGAGCAGGCCAAGCGCCGGGCTGCGGCACCGCCGGCCGGGGCGCTGCATATTGAATCGGAGCCGGCGACGCTTTATCACACGGGCACGCTTCGCGGCGGACAATCGCTGCACAATTTGGGCCACATCGTCGTGATCGGCGATGTCAATCCGGGCGCGGAAGCTCGTCGCAAGCGGCGACATCGTCGTGTTTGGCGCCCTTCGCGGCGTCGCGCACGCCGGTGCTCACGGTGATATCAACGCTCGCGTCTACGCGATCGAGCTCGCGCCGACGCAGCTGCGCATCGCAACGTTTATTGCCGCCGACGCGGGAGATCGCAATCAAACGCCGATACAACCCGAAGTGGCGTGTATCAAAAACGATCGCATCGTGATCTTTTTAAGGGAGAACACACTGCAGTGAGCGCACGTAGGATCGTATTTACCTCCGGCAAGGGCGGCGTCGGAAAGACGACGACCACGGTGAACGTCGGCGCTGCGCTTGCCAAGCGCGGGCATCGCGTGATTCTCGTCGATGCGGATATCGGTCTGCGAAATTTGGATCTCGTCTTGGGATTGGAGAAGCGGATCGTCTTCGACTTGGTCGAGGTCGTCGAGGGCAGGTGCCAGCTGCGCCAGGCGCTCATCAAAGATAAGCGCTTTGAGTCTCTCTCAATTCTTCCGGCCGCGCAAACGCGCGACAAAGACGCGGTAAGCCAGGAACAGATGGCCAAGGTCACCGCCGATCTCGCGGATTTGGCTGATTACGTGCTCATCGACTGTCCCGCCGGCATCGAAGGCGGATTTCGCAACGCCGTCGCGGGCGCGGACGAAGCGATCGTCGTGACGACGCCGGAGGTCAGCTCCATTCGCGACGCCGATCGCGTGATCGGCAAGTTGGCGGAGCGTTCGATGCCTGTGCGTCTGATCATCAATCGCATCCGTCCGGAGATGGTCCGCACGGGCGATATGCTCTCGGTCGACGACGTGTGCGAGATTCTCTCGGCGGAATTGCTCGGCATCGTGCCCGACGACGAAGAGGTCATCGACACGACTAACAAAGGTGAACCGATCGTGCTCGATGAGACGCGGCGTCTTCGCCCGATTTATGACAAGATTGCGCGCCGGCTCGAAGGCGAGCTGGTTGCGTTTACCAATCTCGAGAGCACCGGATTCTTTGGACGCCTCATCGGGGCGCTGAAAGCAGGCTAAGCATGCACGTTCTTCAACAGCCGTACGACGATGCGCACGGTGAAAGCCAGGCGCAGCCGGGCGCCGCGGCGGCAACGCTGGGACGGGCTATCGTCATCACCTCCGGGAAAGGCGGGGTCGGTAAGACCACGACGACCGCGAACCTGGGTACGGCGCTGGCTCGTCGCGGACATACCGTAGCGCTCGTCGATGCCGACGTCGGACTGCGTAACTTGGATATCGTCATGGGCCTGGAGAGCCGCGTGAAGTTCCACGTTCTGGACGTGCTCGAAGACAAGATCAGCCTGGAAGAGGCCCTCGTTCGCGACAAGCATTGCTCGACGCTGAGCTTACTCGCCGCGGCCCAGTCGCGAGAAAAAGACGAGGTCGACACGGATAAGATGTGTGCACTCATACTCAGGCTGCGCGAGCGGTTCGAGTACGTGCTCATCGATTGCCCGGCCGGCATTGAAAAGGGCTTTCAGAATGCAGTAGCGGGCGCGCAGGAAGCCATCGTGGTCTGCACTCCCGAGGTTTCGGCGGTCCGGGACGTCGACCGCGTCGTAGGCCTGCTAGGAAATAGATTCTCGCCGCAGCTGCGTGATCAATCGCGTCCGTCCGCAGCTTGTGAAAAAGGGCAAGATGCTCTCGGTGGACGACGTCAACTCGATTCTGCGCTTGCCGCTGCTCGGCGTTCTTGCCGATGAGCCGGACGTCATCGTCTCGACCAACAAAGGGGAGCCGCTCGCGCTGCGCGACGATTCACGGACCGCCGCCGCATACCATGCGATCGCCGCACGCGTTGCGGGCGAAGACGTGCCTGCGCCGACGGTCGAGTATAAGGAGTCACTTTTGTCCAAGCTCGGATCGCTCTTGGGAGGTCGCCGCTAAAACGATGATCGAGTTCCTCAATCGAATTTTCGGGCGGCAGCCCTCGGGCGCGACCGCAAAAGAGCGGCTTCGGCTGGTGCTGATGTCCGACCACCTCTCCCTTGCACCCGAGATGATCGAGTCGATGAAGCGGGATCTGGTCGACGTCATCTCGCGTTACGTCGAAGTCGATCGCGAGAAGATCGACGTGCATTTCGAGAATCAGGACAACGCGCTGGCCATGCTCGCCAATATCCCGATCACCGGCGTCAACCGTAATGCCGGAGCCACGAGCGGCGCCTCGGAAGCGCCGGACACGGCGCCGGCCGGCCCGAAGCCGCAAAACGGGCAGCGACCCCGCAGGCGCCGCAAGAAATCGAACGCAGGTCAGCAGCAGGCGCAGCAACAGGCTGCCCCGTCTTCCGCCGCAGCTCCCGCTACCTAGTCCACCGAGCGAGCACGTTCGCTCGCCTGAGAGGGGCATTGGGGCGCCGCGGCCGATAACTGGAACCAGATGGCCACACTTGCGCTTCCGTACGAGACGCGGCGTTATCTGCGCAACGTCAACTGGTTTTTGATCGCCGCGGCGGCAGTATTAACGCTGTTCGGCATCATCGCAATTCAGTCGGCCGATTTGCACAACAGCGATGCTTCCTCGGAATATAAGAAACAGATCTTCTACGCGATCGTAGGCGTTGCCGTGATGTATCTGTTCTCGCGAATCGACTATCGCAATTTTCAGCGGTGGGCGCCGTGGCTCTACGGCGCGAACCTGCTGATCCTGGCGTTCGTGCTCAAGGGCGGTCACAACGCGCTCGGCGCGCAGCGCTGGATCTCGCTTGGGCCGCTTGGAACGTTTCAGCCTTCGGAACCGGCGAAACTGATTTTGGCGATCTTCATCGCGTGGGGACTGTGCAAGTGGCCGTTTGCGCGAATCGAAGACCTTGCAAGGCCCCTGGTTGCGGTCGGCATTCCGGCGCTGCTCATCGTTAAGCAGCCCGACTTGGGTACGACGCTCGTACTCCTTTCAATCCTCTCGACGCAGCTGTTCTTTGGTCTCGAGAAGCTGCAGTATTTTCTGATCTACGCTGTCGGCGTCGTAGCGACGGCTGCGTTCACGGTGGGCACGAATTTTATTTTGAAGCCGTTTCAAAAGGCGCGCCTATTGGTATTCCTACAGCCCGGCGCCGATCCGCAGGGCGCCGGCTATAATTTGAACCAGTCGAAAATAGCAGTCGGCAGCGGCGAATGGTTTGGTCGCGGGCTGCATCACGGCACGCAGACGCAGCTCAACTTCGTGCCGGAACACTCGCGCGATTTCATATTTACCGTTGTCGCCGAGGAGCTCGGATTTCTGGGCGCGATCGCGATGATCGGGTGCTATGTCGTGTTGCTGTATGGAGGCATTCAGGCGATGCTTGCGGCGCGTGACCGTTTCGGATTTTTGCTTGCGGCCGGGATCGTCGGCATGTTCGCATTCCACATCATCGTGAACGTCGGTATGACCATTGGGATTATGCCGATTACCGGCATTCCGCTGCCGTTCATGTCGTATGGCGGATCGGCGATAATCACGAACTTCGCTGCGCTCGGCGTCCTGTTGAATATTTACGGGCAAAAAGATCGCGGAATGCTGGGAAACGCGTAGATACGGGCGTACTTGAGGTCGGTGGCCAGGCAGAACGCGGTGTGCTCGTCGAGTACCGCGCGATGAACCGGCGTGTGGTACACGATGAATGCTTGTTCCGTGCACTCTGCTGCGATGCGGTCGACCAGCCGGCGCAGCGTCGACTCACCGAACGGGTTGTACAAATAAAACACGAGATTGCCCGGCGGAAATCTGAGTGACGCGGCGTCTTTGCAGGCAACGCGAATATCCTTGCAGGCGAGATCGGAATGCCGCCGGCGCCAGCGAACCACGTTCTCGCGCGCGGTCTGGCACAACGCAGGTGAGACTTCGACGCCGAGGATTTGCTTGAACGGCCTGCTGCTCGCAAGCAGCACGACACGGCCCATGCCCGCGCCCACGTCGACGAACGTGTATTCCGCATATGGGATCGCAAGAGCGCCTAGCATCTCGTCGAATTGCGCGAGTGGTGTCGGTTCATAATGCGTTGCGTCCTCGAGCGCATCGCCGATTTCGTCCGGGTCCAGCTCGCCCAAAAAGATGAGTGCTTCGGTCACCACGCCGTGCAACGCGTCGAACCGCTGTCCGCTGCGCCGTCCTGAACTTACTCGAAACGACTTGTTCACGTGAAGCGGCGATATAAAGAGGGCGATTGGATTCGCGTACCGCTCGATGCAAACGTTGACGCAATCGGAATCATCGCGCGAGCGTGCCGTTCGCGGCTATTCGGGTACTTCTTCGCGGCGCCGGCGGGCCGTGCCGCCGGTGCATGCGCAGCTCAAGTGCCTGCGCGCCTCGCAGACCGAGGTATGTGCGCTTTTTGGCGGTGCACCGCTGGAAGACGCGCGCTGGAGCGTTATCGCCACGTCCGTGCCGTTCGACCGGCGGGCGTGGCCATTCCCGCAGTTCTCGGCGCGCGGCGCCTTCGGACGAACGTGGACGAAAGACACCTATGATTCGGACACCATGCAGGTCGTGCAACGGGAAAGGATTGACCAAGCCGCAGCGCAGGCTCTACCGGACTCACGTTTTGCGAGCGCTTGGGAACTGGAGACGCTGCTGCGCGAGCGCCTTTGCGGTATTCCGCCCGGTGCTCCGTTCGCAGTCTACGAAGTGCACACAGGATTCGATCCGAATGCGCTGGACGTCCTGGCTCGCGGGGGGCGCGTGCAATTCAGCGAGCCGCTCTCTGCGGATGATCTGCAGCATCTCGCGCAATTTATCGAATGCTATCCGGACGTCGAAATCCGCGTGCACGGCTTTTCCACGCGGCCATTCGATCTGCGATCCCTTGCTGCTTTTCAGGCGCTGCGCGCGCTCACAATCCAAACGGGCAGGCTGGAAGGTACGGGCGCACTCGAAGCGCTGCGGAGCTGCGGTCGCCTTCGCGTCGGCCCGCTCGATCGCCCTGCGACCCTGCCCACGCTCTCGTCACTTCCGGATCTATGCGAGATCGAAGTGCGCGGACGACACACCGACCTGCGAGCGGTCGCAGCGTGCTCGCATCTGACCGCACTCGCGCTCATCGACGTGCCGGCGATGGACCTGGGCGCACTTGCTTGCCGCGAGGTCCTCGCGGATCTGACGATCGCGCATTGCGCTGCGCAGTCTCGAACAGATCGCCGGAACTGCCGGCATTGGCCAAACTTTGCCTGCGCGATATGCGGCTGGACGCGCTGCCCGACCTCTCGCGCAACGCCGCCCTGCGCGCGGTCATCCTTCGAGGAATCACGCGCGTGCGCGACCTTGCCCCGCTGGCACGAGCGCCGCTGCTCAGAGAACTCGAGATTGCGGGCATGCCGCAATTCGACGTGAGCGATTTTCGTGTGCTTTTACCGCATCCGCCGGCTCGCCTGCGCGTCGATATCGGGAGTCGCACAAAAAGCCGCGAGGTCTATCGGTTGCTCCATGTGGGAACGATACAGTCCATGAAGTTTTCCGTCATAGATACGAGTCAAGCATCGCAGACGGCGTGGATGACGCTTGCCTCCGGCGAGGCGAGCGGACCGAAAGAGAACGAACACGGCGGCAGCGAGCAAGTGCTCTATCTGGTCGAGGGAGAGCTCCATGCCGAGGTCGGAGATCGCCGGTTCCTAATGAAAGCCGGTGACTCGGTCATCGTCGGCAAGGGCGTCGCGCATCGCTTCGAAAACCGTGCGCAGCGCCCGGCTGTCACTTTCAACGTGTATACGCCGCCCGCGTACTAAGGCGAGAAGATCGAACTGAGCACGCCGGCCGGATTCTTGAGGATCTCGGCGCGCTCGTACACCAGCGTATCGAAGTTGTCGGTGTCGCTTTTGAGTGCGATCGTGTAAGCGCTTACGAGCGCCTGCGCGCTCGACGTGCGAACGTCCGGCATGATTCCGGTGTGTTCCCAATTCGTTTTCGTATATGGATTGTAGGCTTGACCCGTCGGAATGAAGACGGCGAAGTGGTCGCTCAATCGGCGAAAATCGCCGGGGTTGGCACCGCCGCCGGTCACTTCGCCGACGATCGTCGCACGGTGCAGGGCTTTGAGATCGTACGTGAATTGTTCGGCACAAGAGAATGTGTGCGAGCTGGTAAGAACGTAGATCGGTTTGAGATATCGATCGCCGCCGATCTGCGCCGCACTGAATTGTCGATCGACGTGCGGTTTGGGCGTTGTCCAGCGAATTGACGTGAGCTCGGTCGAGGTTGCGAAGAAGTATCCCATCCAATAATCGAGCGAGTCGGGATCGCCGCCGCCGTTCTTGCGCAGATCGATGATCAAAGCGTCAGTATTTGCAACGCCTGGCCATCGCGGCATCGATCGCCTGCCGAACCCCCGGTGTGTCACCGGGAAAACCCGAGATTCGGATGTATCCGATATTTCCGGGCAACCACTGCGCACCGCGAACGCCCGCATTGTGCAGAACGGTAAGCCGGTTATCGTGCGTGATCTCGGCCGGCGTGGGATCCTGATCCGGGCGCCATTTCATCCGCCGAATACACCAGATTGAGGTGTCGGTCGTTCCCGGCTTGATGCAGATCGTCGCTCACGGCATCGGCAAATTGCTGCGGATCGGAGATCGCCGTGAGCCGTGGCCGATCCGCCGCAAGTCTCGCTCGCACTCGCTGCGCGACCTGCGGAAAAATGTAGTCGCCTAAGGCGGTCGAGATTCCGTCCAAGAGCGCTCCTCGCGCAGCCGTCGTGAAGGCGGCGCCAGAATTGCTTTGGGCAAATCCCGGCAAGGGTGCGAGCATGCAGCAGCAGGCTAAGAGCGCACGCAAACGGTTCATGAAGGCACATCCTCGATTACGGCCTGGTAGTTATTAAAAAAATAATAGCACGGGAATTGGAGAAGATCACACAGAATAATGCTTCCACAAGACCAGTACTTGAGATAAAACACAACAATGGACGCGACTGACAGAGAAATACTCGGCGAATTGCAACGCGATGGCAGGATCTCGTTCACCGATCTTTCCGACCGCGTCAGTTTAAGCGCCAACGCGGTAGCCGAGCGGGTTCGCCGCTTGGAACGGGCCGGAGTCATCGCCGGCTATCGGGCGGTCGTGGACCGCGCGGCGCTCGGGCAGACGCTTGCTGCCTACGTCGACGTGAAACTGCGGGCGGACACCTCCGCGGACGCCTTCGAGCGAGCGCTCGAGGGTATTCCGGGTATCGTCGAGGCACTTCTGACCACCGGAAATTTTGACTATGCTCTGCGCGTTGCGTGCGCGGACCAAGCGGACCTGGTTCGGTTGGTTGAAAGTCTGCGCTCCGCCGTACCGATCGCGGAAACATACACGCGGCTGGTTCTGCGCGAGCGATTGTTACCGCTTCGTCAGGGTGCTGTTAGCGCAAGAGGTTCGACCCAGCGGCGGGGGGAACGAGAGCCGTAACCGGAAGGCGGCCCTCGCGTTATGTGGCAGCGCCGGTTCGAAAAGGTTTTTTTAGAGTTTTTTTCCAGAGCGCCGGAAGCTCGCTAGAGTGCCCGCTCGATGGCGATCGCAGGAGGTTCGTTTCGGAACCGGATGCGGGTCGCAATCGCGGAGGAGTTCGACGGCTGACCAAGGCGCCTCGATTACTAAAGGCTAGGTAGCTGATTGTCAACCGAGATTTTAATCTCGAGCGACCCCTGGGAGAACCGGGTCGCCATTCTTGAGGACAACGTCCTCTCGGAAATCTACATCGAGCGCGAAGAAAAGGTCATCGGCTCGATCTTCAAAGGTAAAGTTCAAAACGTATTGCCGGGCATGGGCGCAAGCTTTGTCGATATCGGCCTGGGCAGAAACGCGTTTCTGTACGTCGACGACATCAACAAGACGCCGCTGAACATCGGCGACGTCGAGATCACGCAGGGCCGCAGCGGCTGGACGATCAGCGAGAAGGTCAACCGCGGAGACGATGTTCTGGTACAGATCGTCAAAGAACCGCGTGGCCTCAAAGGCGCCAGAATCAGCACGAACATCTCACTGCCGGGCCGCTATCTCATTCTGATGCCGACCGGCAAGTATAGCGGGGTTTCGCGCAAGATCGATTCCGCGGAAGAACGGAACCGCCTCAAGGCGATCATGAAGCGCATTCGGCCTGAAGGTATGGCAACCGTCGTGCGCACCGCTGCCGCGGGCGTAAGCGAGGCCGAACTCATCGCGGATCTCGGCGTGCTCATTCGCATGTGGCACGGCATCCTTGAATCGTATAAACGTGCTCCTTCCCCCTCGCCTGCTGCACAAAGATATGAACCTTGTATACAAGGCGGCGCGAGACTTCATCACCGCCGACGTCGACCGCGTTTTCATCGACAACGAGGAAGAATATAAAAAGGTCTGCAGCTTCCTGCAGCTGCTCGGCCCGCAATATCTCGATCGCGTCGAATATTACAATTCGGGGCGTTCGCTCTTCAAAGATTACAAGATCGATGAGGAGCTGCAGAAACTGATGAAGCCGAAGATCAATCTGCCTTCCGGCGGGTCGATCGTGATCGAGACGACGGAGGCGCTTACCGTCATCGACGTGAATTCCGGCAAATTTACCGGCGGCAAGAACCTCGAAGATACAATCGTAAAGACGAACGTCGAGGCGGCATCGGAGGTCGCGCGTCAGGTGCGCTTGCGTGATATCGGCGGAATTATCGTCTGCGACTTTATCGATATGAATTCGGAAGCGTCGCGCAATAAAGTGATTCAAACGCTGGAAACAGGTTTGCGCCGCGACCGCACGCGAGCCACGATTCAGTCCTTCAGCAATCTGGGGCTGCTCGAGTTTACCCGTAAGCGTGTCGGCAAAGATCTCGGTTCGCAGCTGCGCGGCGAGCTGTCCGACATGTGCCGGTCTTGGCAGCGTCATGTCGGCGCAGTCCGTTGCAATCGATACCCTTCGCAAGATTCGCGCGCATCAGCATACGGACCATCAGCAACTGTTGATCGAGACGGCGCCGACCGTCGCCGCACAGCTCGAATTCTGGTACGAGGACGAGGTCAAGGAGCTGCGCGATGAAATCGGAGCAACGATTCACGTGCGAGTCGATCCGCTCGTGCATCCTGAAAAAGTACGCCTGCGCAATGTCGCCGAAGTAAGCACCAACGGCGCGCTGCGCGTCGGCGACGAGCACGAAGTGGAATTGCTTGCGGGCCGTTTGCCGAACGCATCGTCAGCCGCCGCCGTCATTGACGCGCGCATCATTGAGGTCGAGAATGCCGCGAGTATGTCCGGTCAGACCGCGCGCATCAAGCTTATCGACGTCGCCGAGGATTCGGCGCTTGCCGAGCTTTCGAGCGCGGCGGCACCGGCTGAAAAAAAGAAGCGCCGCCGCGGCGGCAGGGGCCGGCGCGAGCTCAGTGCCGCCGACCAGACCCAACAACTTCGCGAGCTTGCGGAGGAAGCCGCCAAGTTCTCGCTGGCTCGACCGCCTATCGGCATAACGACGATCACCGAAGAAGAGGAGCGCGCCGACAAAGCGGTCGTCGCCGAAGTGAAGGGCGAGCATGCGCCCGAGGCAATCGTCATCTCCCAAGGCGAGGTTCACGAAGGCGAGGGACGTCATCGGCGTCGCCGCCGTCGTCGACGTGGGCGCGGCGGCCGTTCCGAGGAGTTCATCCAGGCCGCGCAGGCCGGAATACCTGCGCACAGCGCCGAGGTTCAGGCCGAAAGCGAACCGGAGCCCGCGGAAGCCGGTCCCGTTCAGGTTCCCGAGGGCGAGGGCGGGCACCGTCGTCGCCGCCGCCGTCGCCGCAGGCATGGCCGCGCCGGTGTACCCGGCGCCGACCAAGTCGCAGCCGCGCCTGCAGGGGTTGTGCAATCCGTACCGGATCGCCATATTTTTCGCGTCGCCGCCGACGGAAGCGCCGAACCAACGGGCGAGACCGCTCCTCGCGAGCCGGTACGGGCCATCGCGCCCTGGAACCGCAAGGTTCAGCCGCCGGCAGTCGAAGCGCCGCCGCCGCATCTGCGCGCCCCTGCGGAGGGCGCAAAGCCGACCAAGCCCGCCCGGCGTCCTCGCCGCACGGCAGTCACACAAACGACTACAACCAGGGGTGGTGAGCTCACGGCGACGCCTACCAAAGCGCTGCCCGCGGCGCAAGCGCCTGCGAAAACCAAACCCGCCCGCAAGAAGCCGGCTCAGGCGGCAACGGCGGCCAAAGCTGCACCGGCGGAAAGCAAGGTCAAGCGCGCGCCCAAGAAGGCAGATTCCGCCGTCAAGATCGCCGCACCGGCCAAAGCAAAACCAAAAACCGCAACGCGTAAGAAGGCGGCCGCCTCGACGACGGCCCGCAAAACGAGCACGGCTAAGACGAGTACACGCAAGAAAAAGAGCTAGTGCGCGTCTTCGTCGACTACGACGGCACGATTACGGATGTCGATACCTTTGACGTACTCGTCAAAGGCTTTGCCGGCACGCGTGTCTGGGAGCACTTTGAGTCGCAACTAGAAACCAAAGCCCTGACATTCCGTCAGTCGCTCGCTGCTCAAGCGGCATTGCTGCGCTGCACGCTCGACGAGGCCGACGAGGTTTTGGTTCGCACGATCAAAATCGATCCGGCCTTTACCTCGTTCGTGGCAGGCTGCGAGCGTAAGGGCGTGCCCGTCACGATTCTCAGCTCCGGCCTGGGGCCGCTCATAGAACGGGCCCTTGGCGCGCAACGGGCTCTCGCACGTACCGCTGATTTCAAACGGTGCACGTCCGGGCGCGCAGGGTTGGAGCATGGAATTCCGTGACGACTCGGATCTTGGTCACGATAAGGCTGCAACGATAACATCGGCGCGCGTGCCCGGCGAAACGATTGTGTACATCGGTGACGGCATCTCCGATTTTGAAGCATCGCTCGTCGCCGATCGCCGCTTTGCTCGATCGGGTCGGGGCACTGGAGCGTTTTCTGCGTGCGCAAGCGGTGGCGTTTACGCCCTTCGAGTCGTTCGCGGAAATAGAGGCCGCGCTGTTCTGGTAAACAAAAATCCCCCGCGCTCGCGGGGGATTTTTTCTTGTTACTGCGTGCTCGTCGCGCCGCTGCCGTCGCTATGTGCGATTCGATCGTTTAGATATTGCAATGCGCGAGTGAGCTGCGTGTCGTGTGTGGGATCGCCGTACCGCGCGCTCTTGTTCTCGTCGACGACGATGTCCGGCGTAATCCCGAGATGATTTATGTCGCGGTTATGCGGCGTGAGATAACGCGCATCGGTGATCTTGATCGCCGAGCCGTCGGGCATCGGCAGGATCTCTTGAACCACGCCCTTCCCGAACGTGCGCGTGCCGATGATCGCTCCGACGCCGCTGTCTTGAATCGCGCCTGAGGTGATTTCAGAGGCGGATGCGGTGTGACCGTTGACCAGCACGGCCAGCGGCATCGGCGGAATCGCCGTATCTTCGGCTTCATAAGTAGTCACGTTGGATGCGCGTGACTCGACCGAAACGATCGGGCCGCTCGCGATGAATTTCGAGCTCACGTCGAGCGCAGCTTCTAAGTATCCGCCCCCGTTGTCACGCAGATCCATGATGATCGCGCGAGCGCCTTGCTGTTGGAGACGATCGAGCGCACGGGCGAGCTCGGCCCCGGTGTCGCGTCCGAACACGGTCAGCTCGACGTAGCCGATCTTGTTCGGCAGCATCTTTTCGTAAACGGAGAGTTCGTGAATCTGCGCCCGCGTGACGGGAATTGCCGCCGGGAGCGGCTTTCCATCGCGCATAATCGTCAGCTGCACGACGGTGCCCGCTTTACCGCGCAAATGTGAAGAGGCCTGTTGCAGGGTCATGTTCTTGGTCGCCTGGCCGTCAATCGCGGTTATGGTGTCGTCTTGGTGGACGCCGGCTTTATCGGCGGGTCCGTCGGGAACCACGTTGCTCACGTCGATGAGCTTCGTATTGTCGTCAACCTGAATGACGATGCCGGTACCGGCAAAAGAACCGCCGTCCAGCCCCTCGTTCAAAGCGGCATAATCCTTGGGCGAGAGGAATACCGTGTACTTGTCGTGCACGGAATTGAGCATGCCCGCGATCGCTGCGTAAGCCAGTAAATGCGTGCTCATCTTTCCGCGCGCAAGCCGAGATGCGACGTCGACCTCATGACCGACTGCCTTTGCGGTGCGGCCTGAATTGTCGTCAGCGAAGATCGGCGGCAGGTCGGATTGCACACCGGCCGTGTGCAACTCGCGCTCGAGCTCGCCTTTCGCGCCGTCGACGATGGTTTGGGGTCGGTCTTCTTATAGAAGTCGGCGCGCAGCTTCTCGTAACTGAACTGGATCTCGGTCGCGTCGAGCGGCGAGATGCTTGCCGGGGCCGCGGCCGAACCGGCCGAGGGCAGCTGCGCGGCGGCTAGAGCGATTGCGGCAGCAGCGGCGCAAGCGAAGAGTCGGAGTGCTGAAACTTGTGAAGGGCGATTCATATCTACCTAACGTTTGAGATGGTCTAAGTATGCCTTAGCGGCGAGTAATTGTTTATCGCGAGGCGTGTCGATGAGTTCGACGTCGGGACTCTGCGAAACCAGGATATCGGGTGCGATGCCCTTGTGCTGAATATCCCGTCCGGACGGAGTAACATACCGTTCGGTTGTGATCTTGAGCGCGCCGCCGTTGGGCATCGAGAAGATACCTTGAACGACGCCCTTGCCGAATGTTTTCGTCCCGATCAGCCTTGCAATCTTATAATCTTGGAGCGCGCCGGAGGTGATCTCCGAAGCGCTGGCCGTGTAGCCGTTGACCAGTATTGCCAGCGGCGCAACGCCGGAGAGCGTGTTACCGGTTGCATATTGCCGGTCTCGCTTACCATCGCGGTTGATCTCTGTAACGACGACGCCTTGCGGGATAAAGAAACTCGAAATGTTCACCGCCGCGTCGAGCAGGCCGCCTCCATTGTCGCGCAGGTCGAGGATATACCCTTTGACGCCGTGCGCTTTCCCATCCAGAAACGCCTTACGCAGTTCGTCCGCAGAGGTCTCGCCGAAGTCTGAGAGCCGGATGTAATCGTATCCGTTTCTCTATCTTCGCGTGAACGGTTGGTACGTGAATGATCTCGCGCGTGATACTGTATGAATGCGCGACAAGCGCTTTATTGTACGGGTGCGTCGTAATCGTAACCGTCGTGCCCTGGGCACCGCGGATCATGCGCTCCACTCTGTCGAGTGAGAGCCCCGAGATCGCCGTTCCGTCGATGGTCTCGACGACTTCGTTCCCCTTCATTCCCGATCGCGCCGCGGGTAGCCCGTCGATCGGTTGCAGAATGACTTGGCCGTTCTTCAGTTGATAGATGAAGACGCCGATTCCGCCGAAATTTCCACCGTCGAGTTGCTCGTTCAGCTGACGAATCTGATCCGGCGAGAGATACACCGTATATGGATCGCCCAGCGATCCGAGCATGCCGGAAAGCGCTGCTTGCGTCAGATCGTTTCGGCCGGTGCTTCCCAGATATTGGGCGTAGTGATCCTGCGCGTACGCGAGCTGATGATCGAGCGAACGCAGCTCCTGCGCTTGGTCATCGCTGGCTTTCACGGCGGGCAAAGACGGATCTATCTTTACGTGCTTGGCTCGCGCGTAGTCGCGGATGTACGTGAGCAGACCGCTGCGCTCGCCGTCGATCAGCGTCTGAGCGTCGACCGGACGATAATAGACGCGCTCGACTTGCCGGAACGCCAGACCCACGAGCTGCTCGTCGACCACTTGCGGCCCAAAGAGATCGCGCAGATCCAGCGAGGCAATCCTGCCCGACGCATCCGCACGGTTCTCGGCCGCGCTCAAACCGCGATGATATCCAATATAGAGCGCGCCGCCGAACGCGACGACGGCGACCAAGAGCGTGGCGAATAAGGCACGAACTGTGGCTGACACTACGGAAAAGGCGTCCTTCCTTCGGCGTACACGGATTACCCCGTTAGTACCCATCTGCGGGGTGGCCGGTTTCGCATCATACCATACCGCCCCTTAAGCCAGTCTAAATTCAATGCAAATACGCGGCAGGGTCGGTAGGCTTGCCGTTTATACGCACCTCGAAGTGCAAGTGAGGGCCCGTGGACATGCCGGTCGAACCGACCGCACCGATCGCTTGCCCCTTTTGAACTTGCTGACCGCTCGAAACAAATATTTGCGAGAGATGACCGTAGCCGGTTGCCATACCGCCTCCGTGGTCGATCAGAATGTAGTTCCCGTACCCGCCGTACCAGCCGGCCGAGATTATCGTGCCGCCGGCGGCCGCCTGCACGGTCGTTCCCATCGGAGCTGCGATGTCCAGGCCTTGATGAAACTCCATGCCCCCGCCGAACGGATTGCGCCGATAGCCGAACGGCGAGGTGATTGTCCCGGAAACCGGCCAGGAAAGCACGCCCGGGGCGGTCTCCGGGCCAACGATACCGGCGGCCCGGCGAGCCGCTTCGCGCGCAGCCTCCAGCTCGGCTTGACGCTGCCTAATGAGCGCTTCGAGATTCGCTTCTTCGGTGGCGGAGAGATCCTCGATCTCCGCGACTTCGCTTGCAATGTGCCGGCGCTGGTCGTCCGCAACGGCAACCAAATTGCGCCGCTCGTCGGCGAGCGTATCGAGCTGGTTGTGGGCGCGCTGCTGCGCCTGCTGCTGGCTTTGCAAAGCCGCTTGTGTCGATTCCAAACTGGACTGCGCGGAACCGACTTTTTGTTCGGCCGCCTTGCGATCGTGCACCGCGCGCTGATTGGCGGCGATAAGCAAACGCAGATCTTCCCAGCGCTCGACGAAATCACTGAACGAACGCGAGGCCAGGAGCACGCTCAAGTAACCCAGATCACCGTGCTCGTAAATGTCGACCAGACGACGCTTGAGCAGGTCGTCGTGCAATTTGAGCGTCTTGCGCGCGGCGCTCGAGCTGGATGGTGTTCCACCAGAGCTTGCGCTGCGTGCTGCGTTCCTGTGCCGCCAAGTCGTCCAGATGGGAGTTTACCTGCGAGATCGCCGCATTCGTTGCATCCAAGGCCGTTTGCAGATTACCGACCCGCACCGTGGCGGTGTGCAACTCGGTGCGTTTCTCATGCAGCTGCGCGTGGATCGCCTCAGTTTTGCGGCGCTGCGCATCGATACGTGAGTTGATGCTCGAGGGCAATGCCGATGCGGGGACCAGGCTCAAGAGCAGCAACGCCGTCACGGCTTTACGAATCACTTGCGTCGTTTATCCTTCACATAGACGGAACCGCCGATCGACTTGGCGTACCGCTTGAGTTCCGCGGCAGCCTCACCGATCTGAGCGTAATTCTCCAGTTTGCGCAGCTCGTTGGAAACGATCGCGAGCGAGAGCGACATGATCGGGAAGCGATTGAGCGTGCCGCGCCGGTCTCGCGTTTCGATGTATCCTTGGCGCAGGTCATTCGCATTATAGAGCTTGCGAATATCGCGATCGAAGGTGTCGATGATTTCACGCGCGATCTCTTCGGCACGATCCGGCAGCGTGACGATGATGAAGTCATCCCCGCCGATGTGACCGACGAAGTCCGCGGGCGTGCCGCGGCGCCGAACCAAATCGACGGCCGTGGATGCAACCAGTTGAATCGCTTCATCACCGTGCGTAAAGCCGTAGACGTCGTTGAACGCCTTGAAATTATCGAGATCCAAATAGAGCACGGAGAAGGGTTCCGCAGCTTCGATGCGCCTGCGCAGCTCCGCTTCGATTGCGAGGTTACCGGGTAACCGCGTAAGCGGCGAGAGTGAGGCATCAACCTCGACCCGGCGGATTTTTGCCTTGACGCGCGCCAGCAGCTCTTGCGGCCCAAACGGTTTGGTCATGTAGTCGTCTGCGCCCGCATCAAAGCCCGCGATCTTATCCTCGACCTCGCCCTTGGCCGTCAACATGATGATCGGCACGTGCGTGTTTGAGGGATGCCGGCGTATACGCCGCGCCACCTCGTACCCATCCATCGCCGGCATCATGACGTCGAGTACGACCAGATCCGGCTGCATGCCGTCCAATATTCGCAGCGCTTCATCGCCGCTTGCCGCGCTGCTTACGTCATAGCCCGCCAGCTCGAGGTTCGTTTGAATGATCTTGCGCAGATTCCGATCGTCGTCCACGACCAGGATGCTTTTGCCGTTGCCTTCGTCCATGCGCTTCACCGCAGCGGCAGCCTCAATGTAAATGTCGTTCCCTCCCCGGGCTGACTGCGCACGTCTATCGTGCCTCCGTGCGCGCGTACCAACGCATTGACGATGTAAAGACCGAGCCCGCTGCCGCCGGCACTCGAGGTGGCATCGGATTCGACACGATAAAAGCGATCGAAGATATAGGGCAGGTGCTCCTCGGAAATACCGACGCCCCTATCGCGCACCGCGATCTCGGTGTGCCCTTCGACTTCCGTGCCGCTTATCGTTACGGCGCCGCCCTGCGGAGAGTACTTGATCGCGTTTTCTACCAGATTGCGCAGCACGTCGCGCAAACGATCGGGATCGCCGGAAACCTGCACGCCGGCCACGCGCCGCTCGATCGGATGATCCACCGGATTCACCGGAATCTCGCTCACCGCGTCTTCGATGACGCGTTCCAGCGGGAGCCGCACGCGGCGTCGCAGGAGCTGCTCGGATTCGACGCGCGAGACCAGCAGCATATCGTCCACCAAACGTGAGAGACGGTCGGCCTGCTGCTCGACGACGGCCAAGAACTCGTCGCGGCGCGATTCGTAGAGGGCTGGATTTTCACGCAGCGTCGCGGTGTAGGCTTTGATCGCGGAGAGCGGCGTCTTGAGCTCGTGCGAAACGGTGCTGACCAGTTCGCTCTTGAGTTGTTCGATCTCATCGACGCGCCGTGCCGTGTGGAAGCTCAGCAGCCAACCCTCGGGCTCGCCATCGCGCATCATCGCCGTGCTGCGGGCGCGAACGCGCACGGGATGGCCGAGCGTGTCGCGTAGGACCAGCAGACTGCGCTTGCGGTTCCGGCGCAGGCTGTGTCGTGAACGGATCGCTCGCGTTCGATTCATGGAGCATCGCGTGAGCGTCGGTACCGATGACGCTGATTGCGGAGTATCCCAGAATGCGTTCGGCCGCGGGATTAAAGCGCACGATACGATAGCGTTCGTCAACCTGAACCAAGCCTTCGGCCACCAGATGCGTGAACGTGTCGATGAGGCGCTTTGCGGCAACGAGCTCGTCTAGGAGTTCGTGCTCTACGTGCGCAGGTAACGTCCGACCGAAATCCACGAAGCGATGATCCCTACCGCGCCGCCGACTGCGAGTAGTTGCAGCACCAGCGAGGAGAGATCAACCTGCACGGCATTCACTTGAATCCAAGGAAGTGCCGCGGTGAGCTTTGGAAGCAGCGATGCGCGCGCGATGGTCAGCAGCCCGACGGCAATCGCCGCACCAAGTATCCCGTCGAGCAGGCCCTCGCAGATAAACGGCATCCGAATGTACATGTTCGTCGCGCCGACGAGCTGCATAATCGAGATTTCACGCCGGCGCGCGAATACGGTAAGACGGATCGTATTCGAGATAATGATTCCGGCAACCAAGACGAACAGGACGATGACGGCCACACCTACTTTTCGCGCGACTTCGGCGACCTGCAGTAAACGCGCGACGACGTCTTGCTGATACTCGACCTCGTGCACGCCTTTCAGCTTCCCGATCGAATGTGCGATGGCCGGCACCTCTTCGGGATGCCGCGCGCGCACGCGGAACGTATCCGGCAGCGGATTCTCCGTGAGAATCTGCAGGTCGATCTGACCCTTCATCCGTTCTCTGAGTTCTCGCAATCCCTGCGCCTTGGAGACGAACTGCGCCGTGCTGATGCGTTCGTCCTTAGCCAGAGCCGTGCGCACGGCTTCGACTTGCGCGGTCGACGCGTCCGAGTTCATGAATACCGACGCGGTGATTTGGCTGAGCATATCGCTGCCGATATGCGCCAGGCTCGCTCGCACGTACAGGAACACGCCGAGCAAGATGATCGTCACCGCGACGGTCCCGATCGCCGTGAGCTGCATGCTCGCATTCCGAGTGAAGTTGCGAAGAACCTCACCCAGAAAGAATTTGATCTTGCCCCAGTCCAAGGAAATAATAGCCTCGCTCTTCGTCGGTAGTAACGCGTCCATTCTCGAGCCGGACGACCCGGCGGCGCATGCGATCGACGACGGCTTGGTTGTGGGTTGCCACAACGACCGTCGTGCCTTTGAGGTTGATGCGCCCGAGCAATTCCATGATCTCGGTCGTGTTCTGCGGGTCCAGGTTGCCCGTGGGCTCGTCGCAGAGCAAAAGCTTCGGATTATTGACGAGCGCGCGCGCGATCGCCGTGCGCTGTTGTTCGCCGCCGGAGAGTCCCCCGGGTACATGCGGCTCTTGTGCGAGAGCCCCACCATATCCAGGCATCGCGGGACCTGCCGCATGACGTCGCTCGTGTGCGCCCCCGTGACCTGGAGCGCAAAGGCCACGTTCTCCCACACGGTCTTGTCCGTGAGGAGCTTGTAATCTTGAAATACGACGCCTAAATGGCGGCGCAAAGCCGGAATACGACCGTGCTTGAGACGGTCGACACGGATGCCGTCGACGGTTATGTCGCCGGCCGTGGGCGTCATCTCACGGTAGAGCAGACGCAGGAGGCTGGATTTTCCCGTTCCGGAGTGGCCGACGAGGAAGACGAAGTCGCCTTTGCCGATTTCGAGATCGATCCCGTCGATGGCGCGGACTCCATTCGGATACACGAGTGAAACGCCGCGTAATGAGATCATTGCTGCAAGAGGGTTTTTCAGAGCGCCGGGGCGGATACCTCCGGCAAGTATGAATTTTGACTTATCAGATGAACAGAAGGCCATCCGCCGGACCGTCCGTGAGTTCGCCGTTGAACGCGTTGCGCCGCGGGCCGAAGAGATGGACCGCGAGGAAGCCTTCCCGTACGACCTCGTCAAGGAAATGGCCGAGATCGGTTTGATGGGCTTGCCCTTCCCCGAGCAGTACGGCGGAGCGGGCGCCGACACGGTGAGCTATGCACTTGCCGTGATGGAACTCGCGCGCATCGATGCATCCACCGCAATCACGATGGCCGCGAACGTCTCGCTTGGGGCAACTCCCTTTTATCTCTTCGGCACCGAGGAACAAAAACAAAAGTATCTGGTGCCGCTGGCGCAGGGAACGATGCTCTGGGGCTTCGGCCTGACCGAGCCCGGAGCGGGCAGCGATGCCGGAAACGTCCAGACAAAAGCCGTTCTGAAGGGCGGTACATGGGTCGTAAACGGCACAAAAGCGTTCATCACGAACAGCGGCACCGATATCAGCGGCGGCACCACCATCACGGCGGCCACCGGAACGCGTTCGGACGGCAAACCGGAGATCACAAATTTAATCGTCGACCAAGAATACGCCCGGCTTCGCACGCAGCAAGAAATATCGCAAGATGGGCTGGCGCGCTTCCGACACGCGCGAACTCTCGTTCGTCGATGCGCAAGTCCCGCAGGGAAATGTGCTGGGTAAGCGCGGTGACGGACTCAAGAACTTCTTGACGATACTCGACGGCGGCCGCATCTCCGTCGCCGCGCTCTCGGTTGGTCTTGCGCGCGGCGCCTACGACGAGGCTCTCAAATATTCTAAAGAACGGATTGCGTTCGGCAGCCCCATAAGCAAGTTCCAGGCTATTCAATTCAAAATCGTCGACATGCTGTGCGAAATCGAGCACGCGGAACTCATGGTCATGCGCGCCGCCTGGGAAAAAGATCAAGGGCGCGATTTCTCCCAAAGCGCGAGTCTGGCCAAGCTGTACTCGGGCGAGGTCTCGCGTCGCGCGGTCAACGAAGCCGTGCAGATCCACGGCGGCTACGGTTTCATGGACGAATACCCGGTCTCCCGCATGTATCGCGATCAAAAAATCAACGAAATCGGCGAAGGCACGAACGAAGTCCAGCGCATGGTCATCGCCCGCATGCTCGGCCTATAACCCTGCAGAAAGTCGGCTGGAGCCCTTTCAAACAAACAAATTGCTCCGTCGTAACGGAGCATTTGCTTTCATCCATGATTCACAGGGGGCCCCATTGAAGTGGGGGCGCGGAGGCTCGGCCGCAGCGCCTTTTCAAACACTATGCTGAACGACGGTGGCCCAACCGGTGTAGAAGCCGCCGAACTCTTCCGCTAACGTCGTGAGCGCCGTGCGCATCTCGGTGATCTTGAATGGGTCGATCGTGTCGCGTTTGCTGCAGCGAACCGCCTTGACCGGGCTGATTGTCGATCGCGATGTCGTAGCCGTGATCCGCCATTGCACGCGCGAATACGTCGCGCTTTTCTGTATCATCGAACGTAATCGTGTGTTCGATTGGACGCGGAAGTTCGAAATCGTCGCCGGCATTGAGCAGCGCCTGAAGGGCTTTCATGTCATTCGCGAAGGCGAGTTGATTCTCGTCCGGATACAGATACGACGTATAGATCGTCCACGAAGGATCCTCGGCCGCAAGCGCGCGGTACGTGTACTCGGCGTGAAAGTTCATGACATCGCCGACGAGCTCTGCCGCGTTTTCCAAAGGCGGCCCGTAATAGTGGAAGGTCCGCATCCCGCGCCCGGTTACGCGGCCGACCTCGATGATGCCGTGCGGCGCAAGCGTCGCCGCCAGTTCTTCCTCTATCTGCTGGAGAGCCCGGTACTCACCCTGACCCGTCATTCCATGCTCGTCTGGATCGCGCAAGGCTACGGCAACCGTATAGGCGGCCGGTTTCTCGCTCAGCGGCACCAGATCGCGCAAATCGAGATCGACGGCAATCGAGATCGGGGAGCCTTCCATGCGGGCGAAGTAGGACGACCAGTCAGCCATGGCCCTGTTTTTCCCCGAAGGCGCACGTCTCTTCTCCCGTGAACCTACTCGGAAATCAGGAGCGAGCCCATTCTGGAGGATTTCTATGTTGCCTCGTCTGGTCACCGTAGCGGTGCTTGCCGCGGCCGCTCACCGCACCCGCCCTTGCCGCGCTGAACGTGGGCCAAAGCGCTCCGGAGTTCAAAGCCCAGGCCTCGCTCGGCGGAAAAGACTATTCATTCGATCTCGCGGACGCGCTCAAGCAAGGGCCGGTCGTGTTGTATTTCTATCCCGCAGCCTTTACCAAAGGGTGCACAATCGAGGCGCACACGTTTGCCGACGCCATGGACCAGTTCAAGGCACTTCATGCCACGGTCATCGGCGTTTCGCACGATACGATCGACACGCTCAATAAATTCTCGGTCAGCGAGTGTCGCAGCAAGTTCCCCGTCGCGGCGGATCCGTCGCTCACGGTTGCCAAGCAATATGACGCCGTGCTCCCCGAGGCCCCCACGTACGCCAACCGCACCTCGTATGTGATCGCGCCCGACGGAAAGATCCTGGCGACGCTGACCGACCTCTCGCATCCGCAGCAGCACGTGGAGAACGCGCTTACCGTGCTCAAGACCTACGAGAGCCAGCAGAAGTCTCCATAGGGTGAACTAAACCATGCCCCTTGCGCATACAAGGGGCATGATACAACTCATTCTAGCCGCGGCGCTGGCGAGCGCTCCGCACGGCGCCGCGACCGTGACCATCGACCAATTTCTGTTCAAACCGGCCACTCTGACGATTACCGCCGGGGAGTCGGTGCGCTTCGTCAATCGTGACCAGGAAGCGCACACGGTCACCTCGCGCGACAAGGCGTTTGATTCGGGCGGCCTCGATACGGGCGACGCTTGGACCTACCGGTTTACCAAAACCGGGCACGTATGCGTATTTCTGTTCGCTGCACCCGTACATGACCGGCAAGATCGTCGTTGTTCCGGCCGGCGGCGGTACAAAATGAAGCGCGGCGCTTTTCTCGAGCACGTTGCGTGGACCGGCACGGGCATCGCATACACGCTGACGGCAAGCGGGCTTTTCATGGGTTCGGCGCTGGGCCAAACCGAAGGCGGCGATGTGAACTTCGTGCAGATCAGCGACAGCCACATCGGCTTTCACCAGGCGGCGAACCCTGACGTTGAGGGGACGCTGCGCGCGGCTGTTGCCGCGATCAACGCGCTCCCGCAGCAGCCGGCCTTCGTCGTCCACACGGGCGATGTCACGCATCTTTCAAAACCCGAGCAGTTTACGACGGCTAAGGACATTCTCTCCACGCTGCGCGCTCCGCTCGTCGTGCTACCTGGAGAACACGACTTCATCGGCAGCGACCATCAGCGTTTCTTCGATGTTTTTCCCGCGGACGACAAACGTTCGACGTGGCGATCGTGGGATCGCGCCGGCGTGCATTACGTCGTGCTCATCAACGTCTTCGACTTTGAGAACATGGGCCTGCTCGGAACGGATCAGCTCACGTGGCTCGAGCAGGATCTGCGCGCGCAAAAGAACGGGACGCCTATCGTCGTCTTTACGCACGTGCCGTTATATGCGCTCTATCCGCAGTGGGGCTGGACGACCCAGGACGGCGCAAAGGCCCTTTCAATGCTGCGGCGATTCGATCACGTCACCGTACTGAACGGACACATTCACCAGGTTGTCCGGTATCAGGAGGGCACGATTACGTTCGCGAGCGCGAATGCCACGGCTTATCCCCAGCCGGCGCCTGGAAAAGCGCCAAAGCCGGGGCCGCTCACGTTGCCGCATGCCGGACTTCTACAAGCGATTGGGTACCGCCAAGTCGAACTCCACGCCAATGGTACCGCGGCCATCGGTGATCGCACGCTCGGATAGCCTGGAATCGGGCTTTGTCGCCCACGAGGCGTGGGCCTTCGAACAAGCGTACCAGCTCTATCGCGCCAAGCTCAACGGCGCCGCGTACAGCGTCTTGCAAGATTCACAGGACGCGGAGGACTGCGTTCACGACGTTCTTGTTCGGCTCTGGCAACGTGGGCACACGTACACGAGCGCGCGTGGCGCACTGCCGGCATTTCTGGTCGTGTGCGTAAGGAACGAAGCTCTCTCGCGCCTGCGAAAGCAGCGCAATCGGTCCCAGATCGAGCGAAGGGAATTCGATCCGCACGTATCCGAACCGGCAGCCGATGACGCGATCGTCGAGCGAACCCGAGTTGCTGCGGCGCTCCAGTCATTGCCTGCAGCGCAGCAAGAGACCATGGAACTAGCATATATGCAGGGCCTTACACACGAACAAATCGCCGAGCGGCTCAAGCAACCCGTGGGAACGATCAAGAGCCGCATTTCCAGCAGCTTGCGCGCGTTGCGCGCGTACTTCGCAATGCAAGGTGAAACCGTATGAGTTCATCCGAGCACATCGACGATCTCGCGGAGCTCTACGCACTTGGGTCGCTCGAGGAAGCCGAACTTGCGGCGGTTGACGCGCATGCACGGTCCTGCCGCGACTGTGCGCAGCGCCTAGGTGAAGCGGAAGGCGCCGTCGCGCAGCTCGTCAGCGAGCGCGCGCCTTCGAGCCAGTTGGATCGTCGAGTGCATGCCAGCCTCGCGCGCGATTCGAGGCCGTCGCGACGCTGGATGCCGCTCGTGGCCGCCGCCTTCATCGTCGGGCTTCTGCCCTCGCTCGGTCTGTGGATAGGCGGCCGCGACACGCGGGGATTCGATGCCGATAGGCAATCCGCGATACGGGCGATGGTCTCGAGTCATTTCGCGCATTCGCCGTTCACGCCGCTGCAGCCGGATTCACCCAAAGCGAAGATCCTCTATGCGCGCGGAGCGCCGTGGGTCTATGTTCTGGCTCAAACGCGCCGGCCGCTTGCACTCGGAGCGCAGCTGCACGGCGTCGTGCGCCCTTTGGGCGTGCTGCACGTGAACGGCGATACGGCGGAACTTTTTCTAGCCGATGTTCCGGCCGTGCAAGCGTTCGTGCTGCTCGACGGCTCGCGCGTTATCGCGCGAGCCGCATGTTACGCAGCGTCGATGACGCTATGGAAGCTGCTTGTAAAACGGGAGATCGGAGACTTTCTTGGCAATGGCCGGATCGTTGACCTCGAAGAGCTCGGTTTTCTGAATCAACGTTCCATCGCTCGAGAAGTACGCTTGCTGAGCCGACGCCGCGTCCAAGTCGTCCACGGTCTTTGCCTGGCGCGCTCGCTCGAGCGAACCGTCCGCTTGACGGAAGCACAGCTGGGTCGCGGTTTGATTGCCTTTCGCGTCAAAAGAGTGCGCATGGATCCACGCGTAATTTCCGCCTTGATTCCATGCGTCGACCAGCGTTACCGATGCCTTCGTTTGCTCGGCCACAGCATAGTCGGCATCCGAGAGCACCTTCCACGTGCTTTTCACCAACGCAAGGTGAACGGGTTTGAGTGCCATTACGGCATCGTGAATCGCCGAGCAGTCCGTGTCGATAGCCGTTACCGCGGCCGGCCGGGTGGTTTGCGCGCCCGCGAGCGCGGACAGTGCAAGCATCGCGGCAGCGGCCAGCGGGACAACAATCCTTATCTTCATTCCGTCCGTCCTTTTGCGCATTTTGGTACTTTACGATAACAAGAGCGCATCGCGGAGCCGCAATCCCAAAACTGCAGGCGCGACGCCCGCGTTTACGCGACCGTGTCGTCCGAAAAAAGTTTTGCTTGATTCGCTCGCGGTCTGGCGTTCGTCCGAGTCTTATCGAAGGCAGGCTCCGCGTCGAGCGCGGTGATCTCGCGCGGTGCCGTCTCGATCGCCTGCAGCTCGGTCAAGTCGGCGTCCGGCAGTGAGGCGAGTTCTTTGATTCTGCGCCCCTGCGGCAGTACGCGGCTTTCCATCGATCCGACGGCTTTGTTGTACGCGTCGTTGGCTTTTTGCAAATTCGCCCCGATTGCCGAGAAGTGTCCCACGAAGACTGCGCATGCGATCGTAGAGCACGCGAGCCGCCTCGGCAATCTTCTTGGCGTTCTCGTCCTGCGCTCGCTGCTGCCAGCCGCCGGCATACGAACGTAACAGCGCGATCAGCGTGAGCGGGCTTGAGATGTATACGTTTTTCGCGGCGCCGTACTCGATGAGATCGGGATTCTCGATGCACGCCGCGCTCAGGAACGCCTCGCCCGGAACGAACATGACCACGAAGTCCGCCGATCCCCCGGCGCGCTGGTAATTCTTGCGAGCGAGCGCATCAACGTGCGATTTGAATGCCGCGGCATGCGCGCGAAAGCGTTCGCGGCGGATCGTTTCGTCAACCGCATCGATCGCATCCAAATATGCATTCAGCGGAACTTTTGCATCGACGAAGATCTTCGCGTCTCCCGAAAGCGCGACCGTCATATCGGGTCTTCCGCGATCCTCGCCCGTGTCGAACGTCTGCTGCTCGTCGTAATCGCAGTACGGTTGCATGCCGGCCAGCTCGACGACACGCCGTAATTGAAACTCGCCCCATTTTCCCCGCGTGCTTGGATTTCGCAGCGCCGAACTCAGCTGCGTGGCGGCCGTCTCCATTTTGCCGCTGCGCTCGATCAGGCCGGTGATTTGTTCCTTGAGTCCCTCGTACGCGCCCACACGCTGCATCTCAATGGACTTGACCAGTTCATCGAACTCGGTGAGCTTCTGCTGGACGGGTGAGACGACTGCGGAGAATCGTTCGCTTGCGAGCGCAAGAAACGATTCGCGCTGCGTCTCGGCGATTCGCGCATTCGTTTCATGCAACTCGTTCTTGAGCCGGTCGGCGATTGCCGCAATGTCCGCGCTGCGCGCGTGCGCGAGCGCGCGCATGATGAGCCACGTACCGGCCGCACCTGCACTCAGGCCGAAAAGGAGCGCGAGAATCACCCAAGTTGCGAGCATAGATGCTGTATTCGCGTTAACTCTTCAGATACTTGGTAAAGAATGCGAGCGTCCGTTGCCACGAGTCGGTCGCAGCCGCCTGGACGAACGAAGGCCGTGTGCGGTCGAAGAATGCATGCGCGGCTCCGGGATATATCACGATGTCGTGAGGAGGCTGCAGCGCTTCGCTGAACGCCTCCACCGAGGCCGGCGGAATGCTCTGGTCATTTTGGCCGTAGCTGCCCAGAATGGGCATGTGGACCTTAGCCGGATCGATACCGGATGGTTTGCCGTACCAGACGGCGTCGGCGGAGAAGACGTCGGGGGAATCGACGGCCTGGCGCAGCGCGATCGCGCCTCCCATACAAAAGCCGGTAACACCCACCTTTCCTTGCGGATGCTGCGAGCGCAGCCACTGCGCAGCTGCGCGCAGGTCGCCGTCGACCTGTGCCGGAGGCAGCTTTTGGGCGAACGGAACGAACTTCGTATAGTCTTTCTCGCCGTCGCCGCTCGGCGCGCCCGCACGCGCGTATAAGTCCGGAGAAATCGCCGCAAATCCCGACTTGGCAAAACCTCGTACGATTTCGCGAATCGACGTGTCCACGCCCCAGATGTGCATGACGACGACGATGCCGGGCGTGGTCGCGCTTGCGTCACGCGGCTGCGCCGCGTAGGCCGGTATGCCGGCATCGGGCAGTTTGAGTTCGACCTTTGAAACCGTAATTGCCGGGTCATCTTCGGCAACGCTCTCGGTTTGGCTGAGCGCACCGGATACGGTTGCAGTAACTGCAGCACCCGCTGCAAGGCCTACGAACGCGCCGCGTTTAATCATCGCTGCCCTCCTTGTAAGGAGAGTGCCGCCCGGCGGGGTCCGCTCCCTGCCGGAAAAACAAAGGAGCAATCGCATGAACCGCAGCACGTTCCTGGCCGCCTCCACAACGTTCGCCGCACTTGCGCAGACGAGCGCGCTTTCGGCGCAAACCGTGCCGGGCGGCTCGCACCTGGTCGAGCGCAGCACTGATTTCAACGAAGCCGAGTTCGCGCAGCTCGTGGGTAAACCGGCCGACGTCCGGCAAATGTTGGAAGCCGTCGCATTCAAGCCGGCAATCTTCAACAATATCAAGAACTCGCTCAACGGCCTGCACTTCGGCTACGGCTACGCGGCCAATCGGATCGCGATCGCATTCTGTCCGCACGGCCCGTCCAGTGCGTTCACCTATTCGGATGACATCTGGACAAAGTACAAGATCGGCGACTTTTACAAGTTGACCGACGCGAAAGGAAATGCCGTCGCGAGCAACGTGTTCTTGAAGCCTGCCCAGGCTCTGAGCACGACCGACGACGCGGATGACGCTGCAAGCATGTACCAAGATACGTCGATCGAAACGCTCCAAAGCCGCGGCGTCGTGTTCTTGACGTGCCATACGGCCGTGGAAGAGCAGGCGCGCGCGCTGGTAAAGGGCGGGAGTGCGCCGGCCGGCATGAGCGCTTCAAGCGTCGCCGACGACATCCTCACGCATTTGATTCCGGGCACGCACGTCGTGCCGTCGATGGTTGCCACGATTGCCGTGTTGCAGCAGCGCTTTCACTACTCGTACATCACGCTCACGCTATGAAGCTTCTGCTGACGTTCGCTGCCGCCGGTATTCTTGCGTTAGCACTGGGCGGCTGCAACGGTTCGAAATCCGCGCCGGAGCAAAACGCCGGCGGGCAAACGGCGCGTGCCGTTTCGGATTTGCCGCAAGGGCCGATGCGCGACATGGTCGAGTACGGCCGCACGCTCATCGTACACACGCGTCAGCATCTGCGCCCGTATATCACGGCGAATATGGATTGCTCCGCGTGTCACGTCAACGCCGGGACAAAGGCGCGCGGCGGATCGTTCGTGGGCATCGCTGCGCAGTTTCCACAATGGAACAAGCGCGCCAAGCGCATCATCTCGCTTCAAGATCGATTAGCGGAGTGTTTCCTGTACAGCATGAACGGCCGGCCTCCGCCGTACCAGAGCCGTGAGATGGAAGCAATGGTCGCATACATCACCTTCCTTTCGCGCGGCGCCAAGATCGGCGCGGCGCCGGATCCGGCGACGCGTCTTGCCTCAATCACACCGCCGAAGCCGGTGGATATGAAGCACGGCAGCGCAATTTTCTCGGCCCAGTGCTCGTCCTGTCATGGAACCCGCGGCGAGGGCCGCGGCACGATCTATCCGCCGTTATGGGGACCGCTCTCGTTTAACAGCGGCGCGGGAATGCACCGGATACCGACGATGGCCGGCTTCGTGCGTTACAATATGCCGCAGAATGCACCGGGATCGCTTTCCGACCGGGACGCGTACGACGTGGCTGCGTTCGTACTCAGCCACGAGCGGCCGCAATTCAAACGCTCGCGCGCGGTGCAGTTTCCCGAGCAGCCGGCCGGCTATTTCTAAACACGTAACGCTGCGCACGTGATTCGGGGTATTTTACTGTGCGCGGCAATCGCACTCGCGGCCTACGGTCTGGGCAATCTCGTGCCGATCGTCGGCGGCCCCGTCTTCGGTATCGTCATCGGCGCGCTGATCGCGCTGCTGCGGCGGCCCGCCGCATCGCTGGTCCCCGGAATTAAATTCGCAAGCCGAACGCTGCTGCAGGTTTCGATCGTTTTACTCGGTGCGAATCTGCAGCTCGCGCAGGTCGTCGGCCGCGGACTGCATTCGCTGCCGCTCATGCTGGGGACCGCGGTCATCACACTCGGGGGCGCCTATGTTTTTGGCGCCATGCTCGGTATCGATCGCGATTTGCGAAGGCTGCTCGGCGTGGGCACGACGATTTGCGGCGGCTCTGCTATCGCAGCGCTCTCGAGCGTTATCGACGTAAGCGACACCGAAGTCGCCTACGCTATCTCCACGGTGTTTCTTTTCAACATCGCCGCCGTGTTGACGTTTCCGTGGATCGGGCATCTGCTCGCGCTCTCGCAGCACGCGTTCGGTTTATGGGCCGGAACCGCTATCAACGATACCTCTTCGGTGGTCGCGGCCGGATACGTATACGGACATGCCGCCGGCAACGAAGCCGTTATCGTGAAGCTCACGCGCACGACCCTCATCATTCCGCTGGTGCTCTTCTATGCGGGGAAGCGAGTTTGGGCTGCGCGCGGCGGCCGCACCGTCGTCGATTGGAAAAACATCATACCTTGGTTCATCGTATGGTTCTTGGCGGCTGCGGTGGTCAACACGCTGGGGCTCATTCCGGCACCGGCGCACGCACCGCTCACACAACTCGCGCTGTTTCTGATCGTCGTCGCGCTCACAGGCGTTGGGCTGAGCGTGAACGCTGCAGCGATCCGTGCCGCCGGCGCGCGTCCCCTGGCACTCGGATTTATTCTTTGGGCGCTCATCGCGATGAGCAGCCTGCTCATCGCGCATGCCACGCATCTCTCGTGAAACGTGCTCCCGCCTAAGGCGCGGACGCCCCCTTGCGAAAGCTTGCGACGATGTGATGACGAAACTGCTGCGCGAGCTGCGGCTGGTACCGGGCCGGCTCCCACATCAGGCCGATGCTGCGACGGCAGACGGGTTCGGTAATACGCAGCTGCGGCGTCGCCTCGCCCGGCAAACTCGCAGCCGGAATGATCGCGACGCCCAAACCGACGGTGACCAGGCCGCGAAGCGTCGAGATCTCTTCGCCTTCGAACGCGATCTTCGGTGAAAAACCGGCTTGCGCGCAAAACTGATCGGTGAGTGTGCGCAATCCATATCCTTGGCGCAGACAAACGAACGTATCCTCACGAAGTTCGGCAAGGCGCACGGTCCGGCGTTTGGCCAGACGATGGTCGAACGGAACGCACAGCAGCAACTCTTCCAGCCCGAGCTCGATCGATTCGATCCGATCGCCGGCTGGCGGTATCGGCGAGACGAGTGCAAGGTCCACTTCGCCCTGCTGCAGCTCGTCCAGAATGATGTGCGAAGCGTTTTGCAAGAGTTGAAAACGAGCCCGCGGATGCTGCCTGCGAAAGCTTGCGATAAGATCAGGAACGACTCGCGGGCCGAGCGCATGGGCAAATCCGAACGCAATGACTCCGCCTTCCCGGTCCGCAAGATCCACCAGCTCGCGGCGACCCGCTTCGAGCGAGCCCAGAGCGCGGTCGGCATGGCGCAGGAACGCCTCGCCATATCGATTGATCTTTATCGAGCGTCCCCGATGGTCGAAGAGCGATACCCCCAGGTCCCGTTCCAGGCGAGCGACGGCGCGGCTGAGAGCCGGTTGGGTGATTCCGAGCTCCTCGGCTGCCTGGGTGACGTGCTGAGTACGGGCCAGGACCCGTAAGTATTCGAGTTGCGCAAGTTCCATGGCTCGGTATTCATGCCTTCGAGGACATAAATCTTTCCGCTAACCGTCATTGGAGGTCAGGACTTGCCGGGCTAAGATGAGGATACCGGGGAATTCTGTAAAAGCAGCCCTCCGGGTCTTTTTAGGGAGTAGCGCGCGCAGTGCCCGATACGTTGGTTCAAGTCACCCTGCCTGAAATGGGCGAGTCCGTCACCGAGGGCTCCATCGTCGAATGGCGCAAGAAGGTCGGTGACTACATCGCGCAGGGCGATCCGCTCGTCGAAGTCACGACCGACAAGGTGGACGTGGAGGTTCCCGCATCGGCGTCAGGCGTGATCAAGAATATCTTCGCGGGTGAGGGCACGACCGTCGTCGTCGGCGCGGTCCTCGCCGAGATCGATACGACCGCCGGGACCCAGGACGCGCGGTCGAGCGCGCCGGGTGAGGCCCTCGTCGTCGTCACGCTGCCGGAGATGGGCGAATCGGTCGCTGAAGGAACGATCCTCGAGTGGCAAAAGCGCGTCGGCGATGTTGTCGCGCAAGGCGATCCAATCGTCAACGTGACCACCGATAAAGTAGACGTCGAAGTTCCCGCCAGCGCAAGCGGGGTCATCACGAAAATCGTTGCTTCGGAAGGCACGACGGTTGCGGTGGGCGCGCCGCTTGCCGAGATCGATGCAAGCGCTGCACCGAGTATCCCCGCCAAAGCGAACGGGGTGAAGTCGGCTCCGCCAAAGATCGCGAGCGCGCCTGTTCCTGCCGGCGAGAAGGTTCTTCCAAACGGCTCGGGATTGGATTTGGCGACACCGCAAGCTCGCAGACTCGCGCGCAAACTGGAGATCGATCTGAAGCGCGTGAAAGGGAGCGGGCCGCAAGGCCTGGTGCTGCGCAGCGACGTGTCTTCGCAGGCTCCCAGCCTGCCGAAGAACGCTGCCGCTCCCGCGGGCGCTCAGCCCGCGCTGCCGCCGCTCCCGCCGGAAACGAAGCTAACGCAGCTCAAAGGTCCCGCGGCTGCGCTCACGGGCTACATGGAGCAGAGTCTTTCGATTCCGACGGCGACCAGTTTTCGCACGCTTGCGGTCGACGTGCTCGATGCGCGCCGCAAAGAGCTCAATGCGGCGATAAAAGCCGCGGGCCGCTCCGAGAAAATTTCATTCACGCACATGATCGCCTATGCGCTCGTACGAGCCGCGCGCGAGTTGCCGTTCATCACGTACTCTTTCCGCCGCGAGGACGGCAAACCGCTGCGCGTCGAGCCGGGCGTGCATTTAGGGCTGGCGGTCGATGCCGAACGCAAGGATGGATCGAGATTTCTGATCGTTCCGGTCATCAAAGACGCCGAGTCGCTCGACTTCGTGCAATTTCGCTTGAAATACGAGGAGCTGGTCGCACGAGCACGCGAGAACAAACTCACCGCCGACGAACTCCAAGGCGCGTCGTTCACGCTGACCAATCCGGGCGGGATCGGCACTGCGGCATCGGTTCCGCGGCTGATGGCCGGACAGGGCGCGATCATCGCGGCGGGCGCGATCGGATATCCGCCCGGATTCTCGAGCGCAAGTGAGTCTTCGCTCAAATCGATCGGCGTCGGCAAGATCATGCAGATGACCTCGACCTACGATCATCGCGTGATTCAAGGCGCGCAGTCCGGTGAGTACCTCAAACGCGTCGATGAACTGCTGCAAGGCAAGGACGCCTTTTACGAAACGGTCTTCGCATCGCTCTCGCTCACAGCCGCAGCCGTGCCGCAGCCGGAGAGTGCCAAAGTGCAAAGCGGACAAGCCGCGCCGGCGCCCTCCGACGACATGTTGCGCGCGGTTGCCGCGGGTATGGCCGTTGTCGCGGCGTATCGAACGCACGGACATTTGGCTGCGCATCTCGATCCGCTCGGCACGCGACCGATCGGCGATCCGTCGCTCGAGGCTGCGAATTGGGGACTCACGCCGGCGCTGCAGTCTGCGATACCGGCATCGGTTCTGCGGGTCAAAGTACCGGGGAACACGCTCGCCGAGGTTTTGCCGCGCTTGCGCGAGACGTACGCTTCGACGATCGCATACGAAGTCGAACACATTTCCAACACGCAGCAGCGGGAATGGCTGCGCGACGTCATCGAGTCCGGCAAGCATAAAACGCCGCTCTCGCAGCAACGCCAGATAGAGCTGCTCGCGCGCCTAACGCGAGTGGAAGTTTTTGAGCGCTATCTGCGCAAGACGTTTCTGGGGCAGAAAACATTCTCGGGTGAAGGCCTGGACAGCATGGTGCCGATGCTCGAAGAGCTGCTCGAGCTGCTGGCGAGTGACGGAACCTCCAATGCGGTGATCGGCATGGCGCACCGCGGACGGCTTGCCACGATCGCGCACGCCGTGAATCTTCCATACGAAGAAATTCTTTCCGAGTTCGAGGCGGCGCACGAGCGCGGCGAAGTCGGTGCCGATGACGACGTAACCGGTGACGTGAAGTACCATCACGGTGCGACGGGCACGTACCAGTGTGCGGACGGTACGAGTATTCGCGTCACGCTTGCCAACAATCCGAGCCATTTGGAAGCGGTCGACCCGGTCGTCGAAGGAACGGCTCGTGCTCTGCAGACCGATCATTCGCACCCGATACCGGAACAAGACATCAAAAAAGCAGCGCCGATTCTGATCCACGGCGATTCGGCGTTCATGGGACAAGGTATCGTCGCCGAGGTTTTCAACCTGCAGTCGCTTCCCGGTTATAAAACCGGGCGGCACGATTCACATCATTGCGAACAATCAAGTCGGGTTCACGACGGATCCGCGCGATAGCCGCTCGACACGATACGCGTCCGATTTGGCCAAGGGCTTCGACGTGCCGATCATTCACGTCAACGCGGATGATATCGATGCGTGCGTGTGGGCCGCCCATTTGGCATTCGAATTTCGTAAGCAGTTTCAGCGCGACGTCGTGCTGGAGCTTGATCGGATACCGCCGCTTCGGACACAACGAACAAGACGAGCCGGCGTATACGCAGCCGGAGATGTACGAGCGTATCAAAACCCACCCCAGTTCGCGCGAGCTCTTCGCGAACAAGCTGGTGGCCCAGGGCGTGCTGAGCAAGGAGCAAGCCGACGAGCTCGTCACCGAGGCGACGGCGCGTCTGCAGGAAGCGCATCGCTCGGTCAAAGGCAAACACAATATCGCGGGCATGCTGGCAAAGCTCGCGCACAACGGCACGCATTCCGCGCCGATCGTGAAGGTTTCGAGCGACGATCTGCTCGCGTGGAGCGACGAGCTCGTCACGGTGCCGGAAGGCTTCACGATCAACCGGAAACTGCAAACCCAGTTCGACCGCCGCAAAGCGATCATCCACGAGCGCGGGACGATGGACTGGGGAATGGCGGAATCGCTTGCGTTTGCCTCGCTGCTGAGTGAGGGCATCCCGGTTCGTATCACCGGGCAAGATACCGAGCGAGGTACGTTCAGTCACCGCCATGATGTCGTGCACGATCCGCAAACGGGGGCAGAATACACGCCGCTGCAGCATCTGCGCGGTGCGAAGGCATCGTTCGAGATTCACAATAGCCCGCTCTCGGAGTACGCCTGCCTGGGATTCGAGTACGGTTATAGCGCATCGGTTCCAAATGCGCTCGTCCTCTGGGAGGCGCAGTTCGGCGATTTCAACAATGGCGCGCAGATCATCATCGACCAGTTCATCGCCGCCGGACAAGCGAAATGGGGCCAAACCGCGCGCTTGACGCTGCTGTTGCCGCATGGCTACGAAGGCATGGGACCGGAACACTCGAGCGCCCGGCTCGAACGCTTCCTGCAGCTTGCGGCCGAGGGTAATCTGCGTGTTGCAAACCTCTCGAACGCTTCAAACTACTTCCACCTGCTGCGCCAGCAGGCGACGATGCCGCAGCCCGTCCCGCTGGTCATCATGACGCCGAAGTCGCTGCTTCGTCAGGACGTCGCGGGAGCGAGTTTGAGCGAAATGGCCACCGGAAGATTCCATCCGGTAATCGACGATCCGAACGCCGGGGACAAGAGCCGGATCGAGCGCATGATTCTGTGCACGGGCAAAATCTATTACGATCTCGTCGCCCACGAGCTGTTCGCACAGCGTTCGAAGACGGCGATCGTGCGCATCGAGCTGCTTTCCCCGCTGCCGTACACGGAGATCAACGATATCATCGCGACGTATCCGAATCTCAAAAAGCTCGTGTGGGTTCAGGAAGAGCCGAAGAATATGGGCGCGCGAGCGTATGTGCGCCGGCGTCTCATCGAACGGCAGCGGGACAAACTGGAGATCGATTATGTCGGCCGCCCGTACCGCGCGTCGCCGTCGGAAGGCTATCCAGGCGCACATACGGCCGAGCAAGAGCGGCTTCTCAAAGAGGCGCTCACCGAGTAGTACGTGAGCGAGAAGTACGAGCGCGGCGAGAGATTGCTGCGCAGTGTTGACGGCGAGAAAGTTGCCGACAACCTCATCGCCGCCTATGACGACCTGGCACCGGATTTTACGCGGTACTTGATCGAGTTTGCGTTCGGCGAAATCTACGCCCGGGAGGGCGACCTCAAGCATCGCGAGTTGATCGCGATCTCCTCGCTGGCCACCATGGGCGGTTGCGATGCTCAGCTCGAGACCCACATGCACGGAGCCTTCAACGCGGGATTGACGCAAAGTGAGATCGTCGAGGCGGTGATGACCCTGATCCCCTATATCGGGTTCCCCAAAGCGCTCAATGCGATGGCGGTCCTCAAGCGTGTAGCGGACAAGCGTAAGGGGTAAATGATGGCATGGTGCCCGTACCCGCGTTGCCGCCGTCTACGACGACGGCGAGCATCGTTATCAAGTGGAACACGCATGCCGCTGCCGCACGCCCGCAGGTCCGGTACGCTACGGTCACGTCCGTGAGCGGTACGCGCGTCACGGTGCGCTTGGCAGACGGCACGCTGCAGAACTACATCGCTTCCGCGCAGGAAGCCGCGGCGTTGCGCGGCCTCATCGGCAAGACGATCGCCTTTCGAGCCCGCTAGCCGCTACGCGTTCGTTCTCTCCTGGTTTCATCGCGGGATTGTTTTCGGAAACATCAGATCGAGGAGTTCGTCGATCGTTCTGGCGGATCGCACGAGCGCTCGATTGTTTTGCGTGACGAATCCCTGCGCGACCATCTTGTCGAACAGCGCCAGCAGCTCGTCGTAGTACCCCTGGCAATTGAGCAGTCCAACGGGCTTAGCGTGAATATGCGAGCTGCGCCCACGTCAAAATCTCACAAAACTCGTCCATCGTGCCGAATCCGCCGGGGAGCGCCATGAATCCGTCGCTCAGATCGGCCATGAGTGCTTTGCGCTCGTGCATGCTGCCCACGACGTGCAAGTGTGACAGTCCGCCGTGCGCGATCTCTTCGCTCGCCAGCGAGCGCCGGAATTACACCGATCACCTCGCCGCCTGCCTGCAGTGCCGCATCGGCGATCACTCCCATGAGTCCGACCCGGCCGCCTCCGTACACGATGCCGATGTTTGCGCGCACGATTCTGCGCGCAACTTGGGTTGCGATCTCGATGTAGCCGGAGCCGCTCCCGGTGTGTGCGCCGCAGAACACGGCCAAGCGCCGCTCGATCATGCGGCCGCGTTTGGCGGGGCGAGTGCGCGCGCCTGCCGAAAGCGCACGCCCGTGAAGAACCGGGTTCCCGATGACGGCGTCGTGCGTGTGATGCGCGAGCGCCGTCGCGCAAGCGTGGTCTGCATCGTGACCGGTCTTCCGGAACGCGACCTCGCCGAGATATCCAAAGCGCTCAAGCGATTGTGCGGGACCGGCGGCACGGCAAAAAACGGCGTCGTCGAGATTCAGGGCGATCATCGCGAGAAGATCGTCGCGTTCTTCCAAGCGCAAGGCCGTGCCGTCAAGAAAGCCGGGGGCTGACGAGAGCATGCGGGAGCCGCCGGGACCGGGGATGTTGCAAACGTATCGCCGGTTGCGGGGAACCCCGCTGCGTGCGTTTCCGACGTTTCTGTTCGAAGTAACACGCGAATATGGACCGGTCGTGAACTTTCGCGTACCGTGGCGCAACTTCTACTTCGTCAACGATCCGGCAGCGATTAAAGAACTGCTCGTTACAAACCAGCATAACTTGGTTAAGTCGGAGGGCACGCGCGCGATGCGCGCACTGCTCGGGCAGGGACTGGTCACCAGCGAGGAACCCCTGCACCGGCGCATGCGGCGCATCGTGCAACCCGCATTCCACAAGCAGCGAATCGCCGCGTATGCGGAAACGATGCGCGAGTACGCGCAAGCCTGGCAGCCTCCGCCCGGCATTTTCGACATGCACGCGGAAATGATGCAGCTGACGCTGCGCATTGCCTCCAAAACGCTCTTCGGTGCGGATGCCGGCGAAGAAGCGGATCGCGTCGGCGCCGCACTCAGCGAAGTCGTAATGGTCTTTCCCAGCGTGCTCGGCCCGCTCGGTGCACTTCGGCGCAGGCTGCCCATTGGACCGATGCCGCGCTTTCGTCGTGCGCGTGGTGTGCTCGACGAGATCGTGCTGGATCTGATTGCCCGCCGCCGCCAAAGCGGCGAGGATCGCGGTGATGCGCTCTCGATGCTGCTCGCCTCGCGCGACGCAGAGTCCGGCGAAGGTCTGGATGATGCACAGGTGCGCGACGAAGTCATGACGCTCTTCGTGGCAGGCCACGAAACAACGGCAAATGCGTTGACGTGGACCTGGTATTTGCTGGCAAAAAACCCGAAGGTTGCCATCCGTCTTCGCGAGGATCTGAGCGAGGATTCAGAGTCGTCGTATCTCGATGCGGTACTTAGTGAGAGCTTGCGGCTGTATCCGCCGGCTTGGATTCTGGGGCGCGACACGCTGCGCGACCTCGAGGTGTGCGGATGGCGAATTCGCAAGGGAGCAACAGTTCTCATGAGCCAGCTCGTCATGCATCGCTCCGCGCTGTTTTTCGAACAACCTGAATGTTTCGACCCGGCGCGGTGGCTGCGTGGGGAAGTCCCCGCGTCATTTTCCTACTACCCCTTCGGCGGCGGCTCGCGCAAGTGTATCGGCGACCAATTCGCTTGGACCGAGGCGCGGATCGAGCTCGCGAGTCTGGCTGCACGCTACCGCTTCGAGCTTAGCGCATAAAGAAGATATCGAAATCGAACCGATCATCACGCTGCGGCCCCGTGGCCCGGTTCGTATGCGGGCAACGAGAATATCCGGTCGTCCCACGCACGGGGCAGCCGTGTAAATAAGCGATCCTACGCTAGAACCAATTGTTCGTCGCGGGCGCCCGCGTTCTTGAGTGCTTGATGGATCATCTGCTCTTGGATTTCCCGTACGGCCCAGCGCGCCTGCGCCTCCGCCGAAAGCTTGTCGATTGGATCGAAGTACAGAAATGCCTTGCCTGGTTTGACGCTCGGCGCCGCGTACACGGTGATGCCGTTCTCACGATCGTAGTATTCGTAACTGTGCACATCGCGCTTGCCTCCGCCGCCGGGCGCGTCGCACACGAACGTCGGCGAGTTGAATCCCGCGGTGCTGCCGCGCACGAATTTTTCGATATCCGTTGCAGTTTGAATCGTGGTGCGCAGCTCCTCGACTCCCTTGACCATGTCGTGCATATATACGTAATAGGCGTGCACGTTGATGTGGCCCAGGCGTTTGACCAGCAGCTGCATGCCCTCGCCGGTGTCGTTCACACCGCGGATGAGCACGGACTGGTTCCGGGTAAAGATGCCGCGTTCAAAGAGCATCGACATCGCTTTTTCGGTGATCCACGTAATTTCAGCGGCGGTGTTGAAGTGCGTGTGGAGCACCACGTCCTTGCCCAGAGTCCGGCCGCGCTCAACGATTGACGTAAGCGCATCGAGCCATTCCGTGTGCGTGATGATCTTCATCGGCATGATCGCCGGCCCTTTCGTGGCAAAGCGCATGCGCCGGACGTGCGGAATGTCCAGCAGAGCGTTTCCGATCAGTGCCAGGCTCTTGGGCGGAAGTTGGTAGGTATCGCCTCCCGAAATGACGATGTCTTCGAGCTCGGGGCGCTGCGCGATATACTTGAAGGCGTCTTCCCACTGCTTGGCCGTTTTCGCCAGCGTCATTTTGTCGACGCTTTCCGTGTCGGGTCCGATTGCGTACGACCGCGTACAGAACCGGCAGTATACCGGACAGGTGTTGAGCGGTAGAAAGAGCGCCTTATCCACGTAGCGGTGTACCAGCCCCGGAACCGGCGAGTCGTCTTGTTCGTGCAGCGAATCGAGCGTTAGCCGAGGGTGGTCCGGCAGCAGCGTGCTCGCGACCGGAATGAATTGACGCCGGATCGGATCTTCGTACGGATCGTTCCAGTCGATGAGCGAGAGTGCGTACGGCGATACGCGAACGGCCATCGGTGCGCGCGCAAACCCGGCTTGGGCGTCGGCAATAAACTGCGCGGAGGCCAGATCCTTGATCGTTTCGAGAAGCTCTTCCGGAGTCTTGACCGCGTGCTTCTGCTGCCACAGGTGATCGAGAAACGTGGACTCGTCAATGTCCCGGTAGGCGGGAATATGATGCCAGAACTCGCCCTGCTTGAGGTTTTTATATTCCAGCGTCCGGGGGCTGACCGGCGGCTTTTGTTTGACGATCTCAATCATTGTCGTGACTCCGCATATCTCTGGGTGAAGTACGTATAGATTTCCGGATGCTCGCGCAGCGTCTGCAGCGCAATGTTTGCATGACCCTTGGCGTACCCGTTGCCGACGATCATGGTTACGTCTTTGCCAACGCCCTCGGCACCCAGTGCAGCTGCCGTGAACGAGGTGGACATTGAAAAGAAGTAGACCACGCCTTCATCCTTTGCGCAAAGAATGGAGCCCAGTTCGGTTCCTTCCACATTCACGCAGTTGATCACGAGGTCGGCGAGGTCCGGAGCAATTTGGCTCACTTTGTGTGAGATGTCCAGCGTGTTGCGGGCGTCAGCCTCAAGGAACGCGTCGACCAATCCCGCACGCACGAGCAGCGCTGCGGCCTCGGTACGAGCATCCGGCCCAACGCCGATGACCCGGCCTTCCGATCCGGCGTGGATCTTCGCTTGCGCGCATGCGAGCATGCCGGACTTTCCGTCGGCGCCGATAACGACGACGGTCATTCCCGGTTTGGTCATCCGGCGAACTTGTGCCGGCGCGCCGGCGACGTCGAGCACTGCGAGTGCGACCGCATCGTCGATATCCCCGGGCAATTTTGCCCACAAGCCGGAAGCGAACAATATTGCTTTTCCACGAATCCAAACGCGCCCGGTTTCGACGTCCACATGGGTGACGGACTCAATATAGAGGGGGGTCAGTGTAAGAGAGACCAGTGAGGCGATGCGGTCGCCGGCTTGAAGATCGATCTTGTTGCGCAGCGTTTCACCGATCTTCAAGACGTGTCCGATGAACATGCCGCCGCTTCCCGTGACCGGGTTGTGCTGTTTTCCGCGTTCCCGGACGGTCTGCGCGATGTGATTGCCGATGCGCTGCGCATCGCCTTCGCAGAGATCGCGAATTTGCTTGAATGATGCCGAGTCGATGTTCAGAGTTTCGACGTCGCATAGGATCTCGTTCTCGAACGCTACCGGCGTATTGTCGAGTTTGCGCGCATTTTGCGGCATAGCGCCTGCCGGTTCGATCACCCGGTGCGTGCCTAACGGATGAAGCTGTGGATCGAGCACCATTATTGGACGGAAATGCCTCCGCGTTCAAAGGGGGTAGAGAGCACGATCGTCGTCTTTGTACGTGCCATACCGGGAATTGATTTCAGGCGCGCAAGCAAGTCGTCGAGGTGACCGGTAGAACGCGTCATGACCTTGAGTACGTACGTCTCTTCACCCGCAACGCTGTGTACCTCGAGAACTTCGGGCATATTCGCGAGCGTTTGCGTGAACGCGTCGTAACGGCAATCGGGAGTCGTGTAACAGCTGACGAATGCAACCAGTTCCAGGCCCAGGAGCTTGCTGTCGAGCTGCGCCGCGTAGCCGCGAACGTATCCTTTGCTCTCCAACCGCTTGACGCGATCGTGCACGGCGGGTGCTTTGAGACCGATGACCGATCCCAAATCCGCAAAGGTAGAGCGCGCGTTGCGCTGCAACGCGTCCAGGAGCCTGAGATCCAGCTCGTCAAGATCGCTGGAATCGACTACGATATTCGACCGTTTTTCCATAATCCCGAATAAATTTCGGTCTTGAGACTATACCACCATAGATTTATTCGGGCAAGAGCTTCTCGCCAAGAGCGCGCCCGCAGGCGGCGAACCAGCCTCTTTAATGCGATGCGCGGCGGCTTTTCTAATTCTCACCATGCTGCTGAGCGGCTGCTCGAACGCGCGCCGGCAGACATTCGAAGGCGCCGGAGGCGGCCGTCCGGTCGCCTTCGACCTGGCGGCCGATCCGGCGAATCTCAATCCGCTCTTTCTCCATCAGGATTCTGCTTCGGTCGAGCAACAAGTCGCCCGCTTAGCTTTTGAGCCTTTTATCGATCTCGATGCGCGCGGGCGGCTCGTACCCGAACTCATTACCAGAATTCCGAGCGTCGAAAACGGCGATCTTTCCGCCGACGAGCGCACGATAACCTATCATTTGCGCCCGCAGGTTCGCTGGAGCGACGGCGTTCCCGTCACTGCCGGGGACGTCATCTGGACCCTTCACGCAATCCTCGATCCGAGAAATCCGGTACCCTCTCACGAGGGATACGATCTCATCGATCGGGCATTCGCCAGGGATGCGCACACCGTCGTTTTTCATCTTAAACACGCATGGGCGCCGGCAGTCACTACGTACTTCTCGTACGGATTTCGCCCGCAGTTCGTCCTGCCCAAGCACGTGCTCGAATTGCAAGCGCCGCTCGCGCAGGCCGCATTCAATGCCGCGCCCACGGTCGGCGACGGCCCATATACGTTTGTATCGTGGCGGCGCGGTGAGTCGCTGCTCTATCGCGCAAATCCGACCTACTGGCGCGGAGCTCCCAAGACCCCGGCGTTGAATATCCGCGTCATTCCCGATCCGCAGACCAATCTTGTGATGTTGCGATCGGGGCAGCTCGACTGGAACCTGATCGCGCCGGTGCAGCAAGCAACGCTCGCGGGGGCGCGGGACATTGCCTTCTCAACCGTGTCGACGGCGGTAGTAGCAGGCCTGGTACTCAATCTTTCACATCCGCCGCTGAATGACGTTCGCGTACGGCGCGCGCTTGCCATGGCCATCGACCGCGCCGGCATCAGCAGAAAGATCACGCTTGGCCGTTATCCCGTGACCAATCAAATTCAGCCGCAGTTCTCATGGGCCTACGATCGCTCCGTCCAGGAACCCGGGTACGATCCGGCGCGCGCGGATGCGCTGCTCGATGCTGCCGGATGGCGTCGCGGTGCGAGCGGCATGCGCGAGAAAAATGGCACATCACTCTCGCTCGTGTACGTGCAGTTTCCGGAGTCGATGACCGGCGTTCGCGTTGCAACGGCGGTACAGGCCGAGCTTCGAGCCAGAGGCATCGCGGTCGAGGTAAAATCGGTGAGCAATGCGCAGCTGTTTTTGCCCTCGTCCCGGGGCGGGACACTCGCGAGTGGGCAATTCGACCTGGCGTACGTGCCCTTTACGATGGGATCGGATCCGGATGACTCAGCGGTGCTTGCATGCCGCGGGCCATCGAACTACATGCGGTATTGCAACGCAACCGTCGATCGACTCGAGCAACAAGCCCTATCGCACTCCTCACAGCGCCTGCGGCGCAGCGCATACATCCGCATCGCGCGCATCGTTGCCTCGGACGTACCGATCGTGTACCTTTTCAATGCCGATTATCTCTACGCGTATCGCAAGCAACTGAGCGGCTTTCAGCCTAATGCGTTCCTTCCGACGTGGAATGCCGCACGCTGGATCGTGCGCGCGCCCAAACCCTGAGACATTTTTCCCATAGACCATTCGATAGATATTCGATATTCCGGGCGTATGCTTAGCGAACGATGGACATTCGACGCCCACAGCCCGATGAGCCAGTCGAGTTTTTGGATCTCATCTTGCGGTGTCTGCCGGCGTTCGTCGTTGCGGTCGATCGTGATTTGCGCTTCACTGCGATTCGCGGCCGCGTGCTCGAACATCTTGGCTTCGACGCGCGCGCGATAACGGGACTCATCGGTACGCCGGCGCAAGAGTACTTCGCGCACAGCAGCGGGCCGGCGATCATCGAGCACGTGCGCGCCGCGCTTAAAGGAAAATCGACGTCGTTCGAAGCTGAGTGGGAAGGCCGTTACTTCACCGCGCACGTTGCGCCGCTGCGCAGCCGGCAGGGAAGCATCGTCGGAGTGGTGGGCGCCGGAATGGACATCACACGCCGCCGAAGTTTGGAAAAGGAACTCGAAGCCGAGCGCAAGGCGCTCGATGATGCGCAGCAGGTAGCGGAGGTCGGAAGCTGGACACTGGACATAGCCAGCGGCCGCGTACGGATATCGGCTGAGATGGCGCGTTTGCTCGGCATTCCGTACTCAAAGGATCTGATGCATTTTAGCGACTTCGAACGGCACTTTCAGCCGAACGAGTTTCGCATGCTGCAGGCGGAACAGGAGCGCGTACTTCATACGTGCGGCGCATACGATTTCGACCACGATCTCGTGCGGATGGATGGAAGCGTGCGACATGTTCGCTCGCGAGGTCACGTTGAATGTTCGCGCGACGGCAAGCCGCTGCGGTGCACGGGCACGATTCTCGACATCACGGCGCGCGTCGAAGCACAGCGCACCGTTGAACTGCTGGCCTACCACGACTCGCTCACGGGCTTGCCGAACCGCTCGCTGCTGCGCGATAGACTCGGCTACGCGATTGCATCGTCACGTCGAGAACAGAATAAACTCTACGTCCTGTTCATCGATCTCGACGCCTTCAAGCGCATTAACGATTCTCTGGGACATGCCGAAGGTGACGTCCTTCTGGCCGAAGTCGCGCAGCGGCTGCGTAACGCCGTTCGCGCTACGGACACCGTTGCTCGAACCGGCGGCGACGAGTTCGTCATCCTGCTCACCGAAATCCATACCGAAGACGACCTCGAGACCGCCATAAACAAAGTTCGCGCGGTGTTCAGAGCACCGTTCCGCCTGCGAGACGGGGACCACGCGATTACCGCCAGCATTGGTATCGCAGCGTATCCCGACGACGCACTCACTGAAGATGAGCTCCTCAAGGACGCGGATTCGGCGATGTACGATGCAAAGCAGCGCGGCCGCAATACGGTGCGGCGCTACCACGGAACTTCACTTGCATCGACCGTGCGCCGCGTACAACTCGAAGTCGACCTTCCACGAGCGCTGCGCGATACCGAGTTTCGGATTCACTACCAGCCCATCGTGCACGCACGGACTCTGCAAATCGTCGGTGTGGAAGCCTTGTTGCGCTGGCAGCATCCCTCGCGAGGTTTGCTTTCTCCGGCCTCGTTTCTGGATGCAATCGAAGACAGCGAGTACGTAAAGGTCATCGGCGAGTGGGTGATTCGCGAGGCTGCGACCCAGGTGGCGAGCTGGCGCGAGCACTTTGGTCTGCCGCTGCGGCTAAGCGTAAATGTCTCCGCGCGCCAGCTGCTGCGTACGAATTTTCCGCGTGTGCTCGCGGGTGCTCTGCGCACGGCGAATCTCTCGCCTGAGGCCGTCGACTTGGAGATCGCCGAAACGACGCTGGTTCGGGATCTGGAATGGGCCGCGACCGTTCTTTCCCGCATACGGGAACTGGGCGCGGGTATTGCAATCGACGATTTTGGTACGGGATATAACTCGCTGAGCTACCTTAAACACTTTCCGGTTACCGCGCTCAAGATCGATCGGTCGTTCGTCGGTGAAATTGGTGTGGATGCTTTTGACGAAGCGATCTCTTCTGCCGTAGCGGCGCTCGGAAAGGCTCTGCATATGCGCGTGGTTGCCGAAGGGGTCGAGACGCACCGGCAGCTCGAGTTCGCTGCGAGCGCTTGGATGCGACGAACTGCAAGGGTTCTACTTCGCGCCGCCGCTGGAGGCCGAGCGCCTCGGCGCGCGTTTGGCGGTTGCGGCAACGGAGTAAGCTTCCCCATGCGCGAACTCCCGGCGCATGGTGATCCGGGATATTATCAGTTTTATACTGGGCAATATTCAAATACCGCTGCTGATCGTCGCGATATGCACGGCAATAGCGAAGGTGCGAAAGGCGACCGCGCGCCACGAAGTCGTCACGTTTTCCTATACGCTTTGGGGCGAGGTCCTCTTTTATTGCATCGGTCTGGGTTTCATCGACGCTTGGTATTTTCACGCGTATCTGCCCGCATTCACTGCGCCGCTCATCGGCTGGCGGCCCAGTCCTTTCGAGTGGGAGCTGGCCTGGGCCGAGCTTGGCCTGGCAGTCGTGGCTTTGCTCTCGCTGTGGCGCGGATACGATACCAGACTCGCAGCGACGCTGATCTATGCGATCTTCTCGTTCGGTGCGGCCGCGCAGCACATTCATCTCATGATGACGCAGCACAACTACTCGCCGGGCAATGCGGGCTTGGTGCTTTGGTTCGGGGATATCGCGCTCCCAATCGTACTGCTGCTGCTTGCGCTCGCTTCGCGTGACGCATACGAGCGCACGATGGGCGGTCGCGCGTTCAGGAACTAGCGCGTGTCCCAGCGTTCGGGTGAGACGGGGTATTGCAGCATGTTGCGAGCGAAGCCGTCGACGCGCGAGGAAACGCCGTCAAACCAGGTCAGATAGTAGAGCGGCGCTACCGGCAACGCGTCGTGAATCAGACGTTGCATCCGCAGAAAGTCGTCTCGGCGCCGCATCAGTGAAGGCGTAACGGCCTGATCTGCAAACAACGCCTCGAACGTTGGATTGCAGTAGCGCGAAATGTTATCGCCGTTCATTCCTGTTTGCGAACAGGTAAAGATGATCGATTGCTCCGGATCCGCGCCGCCGAGCCAGCCGTCGATTGCGAGCGTGAAGCGGGCATTGCGAATCGGTCCATCGGGCGCATTGAACAGCGCGGTCGGGTACTTTTTGATCGAGACGCGAATACCGGCCGGCGCCAGCTCTTGCTGCACGATGGTTGCGATGCGCGACCAAAGCGGGTCCTCCGAAGGAATGACCATGTCGGCATCGATTGGCGCCGCGCCCAAGAGCGCCCGGGCGCGCTGCAGATCGTGCGGGTACGCCGGTAACGGGTTATACCAGCGCGCCATGACAGGCGGTAGAAACGACCCGGCCTGCGGGTAGTCGCCTCCAAAGGTTTTACGAATAGCCGACATATCCAATGCGTACGCAATCGCCCGCCGCACACGTACCTGCGAGGTGGGCCCGGCGCTGGTCAGAATGCTGATCCATTCGGTGCCGTTCAAGCGGTGTCCGAAGGATGCGGATGCCGGGCGTCGATCGTGCTTGTTCGCGCATCTGCGGCGTCGCGAGATCGGCGATGTCGACGTCGTGCGTACGAAGTGCGACGAATGCCGTGTTTCCATCGGGGATCATGATCAGCTCGATGCGCTTCAGTTTCGGCCTGGGCGAGAAGTACGGGTTCGCCGTCAAGATCACACGGTCGCCGCGCCTCCACTGTGTCACGCGGAAGGGCCCGGTTCCGAACGCCCGATCCTCCCAGGCCGCATGCGAGAGCAGCGTGCTTGAAAACGCATGCGCCGGCAGAATGCCGAATGCGAAGTCGGACTGCGAGAACAGATCGCTGACGGCCGCGTTCCACGGGCGTCTCAAGCGTACGAGGACGGTGTATCGATCCGGCGTGTCGAGCGATGCAATACGCCGGTAGGCATCCTGTGAAAGCACATTATTACGCGAGTCGAGGATCGCTCGATACGTGAAGTCGACGTCCTTGGACGTTAGCTCGACGCCGTCTGCGAACCGGATGCCGTGACGCAGATGATACGTGATGCGCGTACCGTCAGCCGAGATACCACCGTTTGCGCGAGACGGAATGGCTGGTCAGCAGCAACGGCACCAGCCGATTGTGTTCGTCCAGGCCGATGAGCGTTTGAACGAAGAGCAGGTCGTAGCCGATCGTTTCCTGATCGTGCGCGAGCAGGGGATTGAGCGAATCGGGATTTGCCAAATCGGCGATCCGCAGGACGTGGGCCTCATGCGGACCCGATGAAAAGCCGGCGCCGGTACACGAAGCCAGCACGATACTCACGAGGAGGAAAACGATTGCACGCATGTTCTTTTTTTATCTACATCGCACGCAAAAATCGGGTGTAGTCGCGTTGCGCGTACGCAGCGTATTGTACGGCAAAGTCGGCAACGGCAATATCGAAGACGTCTTTTCGGCCCAGATACCCGGAGATGAACGCCGGATCGCCCGAACGGGCGTGTGCCAGAGCAAGTGTTTGACCGCACAGCGAGGCATATTGCGCGAGCTCGCGCAGTCGCAGACGCTCCAAATTTGCGTTCGCTTTGCGATCCCGGAAGCGCCGCACGACGTAGTCTTGCCCGCCTTCAATCCGGAGCCATCCCAAAAACAAGTCGCTTGCGGCCTGCATGATCCGTTGTCCGGCTGCGACGCGCTGGCCATGGTTCTCATAGCCGCTAGAACCCGCGAAGGGCTCGAGAACGGAAGCGCCGGCCTGCTTCAGCTGTAGAATGAGTGCGTCGTTCGGTCCGGCTTGAAAGAGAACGATCGCGCAGTGCGTCCCGACGCTGCCGATGCCTACCACACGCAGAGCGGCATCGCGCAGGTGATAGCGGTTGAAGAGTATACGGGTGTCGTCACGTAGTGTCTGCGTGTACTTACGCATAGCCTCTCGCGCGCGTCCGCGGAGCGGGTCGTTGTGGGGCAGATGATGCAACACCGGGGGATCCTCGACGAAGCGCAGTTTTCCGCTGCTGCCCGCGACGAACGCCGGCGGTACGTGTTCGCCCCTCTCGGCGGCCTCCCGCTGTTTGCGTTCGATGGAGCGCGCCTGCGCCGGGTCGAGCACCGACAAGAACACTTGCGCATCCACGCGCATGAACCAGATTTGAAGCGGCGAGGCCGTCATGAGCCCTCGCATGGTCAGGCGGTACGATTGCACCGTCTTGAGTGCGATTTCCCGCGCGAGTTTGTCCGGCGCGCCCGCTTCCAGCCCGGCCAAAACGGCGCTCGTCGCCAGCCGCTTGACGTCCCACTCCCACGGTGCCGGGAGTGTCTCGTCGAAGTCGTTGAGGTCGAAGATGACGTTGCGTTCGGGCGTTCCGAACAGTCCGAAATTTGCCAGATGGCAGTCGCCGCATGCCTGAACGAGCGCACCGCTCGCCGGAGTTCGCGCAGTATCCGCAGCCATGATCGCAGCCGTGCCGCGAAAGAATGCAAAGGGCGAGCGCGACATGCGTTCGGTTCGAAGCGGAACGAGTTGTTGGATGCGGGTCAGGTTTTCTGTGCGAATCGTTGCGACCGGATCGCGATCGGGCGCGAGATCCACTTGGGAGTGACTCGAGCGCGGTACGCGTTTTCGCGAAGCTTGCCCGGCGGCGTACGAGACTCGTGCGCTCAAGAGCGGCTAGAGTGCTTTCACCGCCGCAACTAGTCCGTCGACGCTTGCCTTTGCATCGCCGAAGAGCATCGCGGTTTTCGGATCCTCATAGAGCGGGTTTTCGATGCCCGCAAAACCTGAACGCATCGAACGCTTGAGAACGACGACGTTCGAGGCTTTATCGACGTCGAGGATCGGCATGCCGTAAATCGGCGAGTCGAGACGCTGCGTGCAGCCGGGTTGGTGACGTCGTTGGCGCCGATAATCAGCGCAACGTCGGTACGCCCGAATTCTGGATTGATGTCGTCCATGTCGTACAGCTGATTGTAGGGAACGTTAGCTTCGGCAAGCAGCACATTCATGTGTCCGGGCATTCGCCCGGCAACCGGATGAATCGCGTACTTGACCGTCACGCCCTTTTTCTCGAGCTGGTCGGCCAGCTCGCGCACGCTGTGCTGCGCCTGCGCAACGGCCATTCCGTATCCGGGTACGACGACCACTTGATGCGCGTAGGCGAGCATGACCGCAACGTCGTCCGCCGTTGTGGCGCGGACCTGCTGCGTTGCACCGCCCGCAGACGTGCTCACGTCCATTCCGCCGCCGGCGCCGAACGCACCGAACAGCACGTTGGTGATCGATCGATTCATGGCTTTGCTCATGAGAATCGTGAGCAGTGTACCGCTCGCGCCGACCAGCGTACCGGCAACGATGAGCGTATCGTAGCGCAGCTCGAATCCGGTAATCGCGACGGCCAGACCAGTGAACGAGTTGAGCAGCGAAATGACAACGGGCATGTCGGCGCCGCCGATTGGTAAGACGAAGAGTACGCCCAGCAAGAATGCCAGCCCGAGCATCACACCGTATGCCCAGGTCGGCTCGATACCCAGCGTAATCATCACCCAAAATGCCAAACCGACGATGCCGATTGCGACCAGACCGTTGACGAATTGCTGACCGGTGTAGGTGACCGGACGTCCTGTCATCAGTTCTTGGAGTTTCAAGAACGCGATCACCGATCCGGCGGCGCTGATCGCGCCGATGATGGCGCTGACGACGAGCGAAACAGAGGTTACCGGATCCATCGGGACCGCGTAGTTGTGCGCGCGCTCCCACAGCAAGTACGCAGTGGTCGAGACGCACGCCGCAGCACCGCCGCCGGCGCCGTTGAACAGCGCGACCATTTGCGGCATCGCCGTCATCTTGACTTTGAGTGCCGAGACCAGGCCAATCACCGTTCCCGCAACGATTCCGATCAAAATAGCCCACCAGCCCACAAGCGAACTGGAAGCCAGAACGGCAATGAGCGCGATGAGCATGCCTGCGGCGGCGAGCCTATTGCCAAAACGCGCAGTTGCCGGCGAACTGAGGAAACGCAATCCCAGAATGAAGAGCACGATGGCGGCGATCTCCGCCAGATGCAGAAGAGTCGCGCCGATGAGCGCGCTCACTTTTTCATCGTATCACGGCGCTTGAACATCTGCAGCATTCGTTCGGTTACCGCGAAGCCGCCGACGACGTTGATGGTTCCCAGCGTAACTGCGATGATGGCCAGGATCGTTAGAAGCGGGGTCGCCAGCCCGTGCGCGGGGCTCAGAGCTGGGCCGTGACGATGATCGCGCCCACCAGCACGACGCCGTGAATGGCGTTCGTTGCGGACATCAGCGGCGTGTGCAGCGTCGTCGGCACCTTCGAGATCACTTCGAAGCCGATGAAGATTGCCAGGATGAAAACGATCAGCAGTCCGAAGAATTCGGTCAGTTCAGCCACTAGACAGCTCCCGTGCTCAGTGCGTCGATCGTCGGCTTGTGGACGATCTTGCCTTCGTGCACGATCGTGGTCCCGGCCGTGATCTCGTCGCTCATATCAAGATTGAGCGCTCCGTCCTTAATCAGCAGCGCAAGCAACGCTTGCACATTGCGCGAGTAAAGCTGCGATGCATGATAGGGCATCGTCGCGGGCAAGTTCGTCGTCCCGATGATCTGCACGCCGCCCGGAGAAATGACGGTCTCATTTCGCTTGGTTAGCGCGCAGTTTCCACCCGCTTCGGCCGCAAGATCGACGATGACGGCTCCGGGGCGCATCGCCTGCACCGCTTCTTGTGTGATGAGTACGGGCGCGGGACGGCCCGGTACCAGCGCCGTTGTAATCACGACGTCCGAGGCGCCGATGGCCTCGACCATGAATGTACGCTGCTTCTCGATCTGCTCCGGCGTCAGCTCTTTTGCATAGCCCCCGGCTGCCTGCGCGTCGACGCCCAGATCGATCTCTAAGAATGTCGCACCCAGGCTTTGTACCTGTTCTTTGACGACTGCGCGCGTATCGTAGGCGCTAACGACGGCGCCAAGCCGCCGTGCCGTCGCGATCGCCTGGAGCCCGGCAACACCCGCGCCCAGAATCAACACCTTTGCCGGCGGAATCGTCCCGGCTGCGGTTGTGAGCATCGGAAAGAACTTGGGCAGAGCAAGAGCGGCGAGCAGGACGGCCTTGTATCCTGCGATATTGCTCTGCGAGCTCAGCACGTCCATGCTTTGCGCGCGTGTGATGCGCGGTATGGCGTCCATCGAGAGTGCGGTGATGCCCAGGTCCGCCAGCCGCCGGACGTACTCCGGATCGCCGAGCGGCGCCGAGTAATCCCAGGAGCACCGCGCGCTTGGGAATTGCGAGCAGCGCCGATTCCTGTGGACGGCCCACCGTCACGACGAGATCGGCGTCGGAAAGCAGCGCGGCCGGCTCCTCGACAATCATGGCACCGGCCTGAGCAAACGCAGAGTCGGGAAATGCGGCGCGTTCACCCGCGCCGCGTGCGACTTTCACGGTGACGCCCGCCTTAACGAGCCTGGCCACCGTTTCCGGGACGAGCGCGACGCGCGTTTCGTTCTCTCCGGTTTCACGTGGTACCGCGAGGTTCATGTCCGCGTCGTTCAGCTGCCTTTAGAATGAACCCTGCGACGTTTATCGGAGAAAAGGTCAGGTAATAAAGATTGCGTTTCGCAGTGTGCCGATTTTCTGGATCGCCACCTCGACAATATCGCCGTTGCGGAAGAACTCGGGAGGCGTGCGTGCAAAACCAACCCCGTCCGGCGTGCCTGTCGCAATCACGTCGCCGGGTTCCAGCGTCAAGCCGCGACTGAGTTGCGCAATCAGACGCGGAATGCGAAAAATCATCTGGCCGGTGTTTGATTCTTGTTTCTTCACGCCGTTCACGCGCGTGCTCAGTTGCAGCCGGTGCGGATCCGGTATTTCATCGTCGCCGACGATCCACGGCCCGATCGGACAGCTGCCGTCAAGGCTTTTTCCCTTGAGCCATTGTCCGATGCGCCCGCTGTAAATCGCGAGCGGTGATATCGTTCAAACAGGCGTAGCCGAAAACCGAAGCCATCGCCAGTTCCTCGGTAACGTCTTTTGTGCGACGCCCGATGACGACGGCAAGTTCGCCCTCCCAGTCATATTCTTGCGACACACTCGACTGGAATTGCAAACGCTCCTCGGGATCGGCGATCGCCGTCGGTGCTTTGGAAAAGAATGTAGGGACGTCGGGGAGTTTGAGCTCCCGGCCGGACGCACGCGCGCCCTCCTTTGCGTGTTCGAGATAGTTTCGACCGACACAGTACACGTTTTTGCGCGGGCGTACGGGTGCCGCTAGGCGTACATCGTCCAAAGCGAATGTGAGTGAGGTATGATGCTGCGCTCGCTGCCCGGGCTCGAGTGCGATGTAGTCCAGCATCGATATCACACGCGATTGCGGTGATCCGATCGTCCTCAAGAAGTCCGGGCCGCACGTGCGGTCCATCGTGAAAGCTCACATAGCGCATCGACCCGTCACTTACGGCCGCGGCGTGGGTGTGACCATTGCGCGTTTGACGGCCGCATTGATATCGGGGAGATGCTTCGCGCTTTGCGCGCGCGCTTTGGCATCGTCGGCGCGAATGCGCGCTTCGGCCTCTTGCACTTCGCGCGCAGCGTCCTGCATGATCAGCGTTGCCACTCCGGGTTTGTTGGCCCAGTTGCCGCCCGGCTTGATGAGCGTGGGCACGCGCGCAGACGGCGTGCGAGCGCGGATCGTAGTCGTACGCGACGCTGTAAAGTCCGGTCTGCGCGCTTCCGTCGGGATGGCGAATCCACATCTGCATCGCATTGCCGAGCGTCATCGTGTTGAACGCTTCGTTCTCGCAGAGTGTGCCGTGTTCGACGCGTACGACTTGACCGCGGCTGTTGACTTCGACCACGAATTTGACATGCAACGGTTTGCTTGGAAGTTTTGGTGTCGGCAAGGGCTGCGGCGTGGGGGCCGGTTTGGGCGTGGCTGCGGCTGCGCACAGCGGCGCCAGGAAGATCAGGAAGGCGACGGCCGCGAGACGGCGTGCCTGTTGAAAAGAGGCGTACATGACGACCTTAGTTACGTGAGATTGCGACGAATTCGTTCCCGCACTGCGCGCACGCCGCGAGAACCTGATAATGATCGCTGCGCTCCTCGCGCTGCGTGCCCTCGCCCTGCGAGCCCTCGCGCTGCGGATTGCCGCAGAAGCGGCAATGTACCTCGAGCGAGGTGCCTTGGTTGATCTGCTCGTCCACCCGCACCCGATACGCCGCCCCTCACGCATGCCCTCCTGCCCGCAAGGCCGCCGCCGCGGCCTGGGCGAAGCGCCACCTACCGATGCATCGCCGTTCCCGATTCTTGCTATTCGGGCTCGCGCTAGCGCTTATTGCCCCAGCGCTTCCCGCCCGCGCAGCTCGCCCGCTTTTGGATTATCACCGCCTGGACGCCTATTTCGCGCTATACGCGCGAGACGCGAACGTGCCGTGGAAGCCGACGACTGTCCGGCTGGACACGTATACGAGCGCGCCGGTCAATTTTTCCGTCTACCAAGTCGACCCCGCCGACGTTATCAGCGCGGGTTCCACGACGCGGCCGCGACCGATCGATACACGCAAGCTCAAGGCCATCGCGCGCTGGCAGTATCAGCCTGCGGGCGGGTATCGATTTCAAAGCAACGACGTGAGCGTGCCGCTGGGAGCGCGCGAAGGATTCTTCGTGGTCGCAAGCCAGCCGCAATGACGTCGGCGAACAGGTGTGGATCAATCGCACGCGTATCGGTCTGCTTACAAAGGAAACACCGTCGGCCATCGCTCTGTACGGCGTCGACTTGGGATCGGGCCGCGCCGCTCGGACGCATGCGCGTCTCATTTATCGTGGACAGCCGCTTTCGCGATCGTCTTACCGATCGCAACGGCCTTATCGTGTGGCGCGATCGCCCGCGTCCGGTCTTTGCAATGGCGCAGTGGGGCGGCTCAGTGGCCTTTCTCTCGTTTTTACCGCAAGCGCCGCTGCCCTCGACCATCGTCGGCGTGAAGACCGGGTCGGCCGTCGTACATGCAGGTGAAGATCTGCAGGTCGTCGGTTTTGCGCGTTCGCGCAGCGGCGGCCGCCTTCGAGCAAGCAGCGGAACTGTATCGATAGCGCTACGTTCTTCCTTCGGCGTTGCCGCACAAACCTCAGTGGCGCTCGATGCAGCCGGTGCTTTTGATGCACCTATTCATGTGCCGCAAAGCAGTGCCGCCGGTGAATACACGGTAATGGCGACGGTGAACGGCGCGACGGCGGGTACCGACGTGCACGTCGATGCAAATGCGGGCGGACTTTCGCTCTCGATTACACCCCAATGCGAGGGAAATTGTGATGCGGATACAGATGTCCCCGTGCTCGTGCGCGCTTCGCGCGCGGGAATGCCGGCAGCGGGCGTACTCGTTACCGCGAGCATCATCCGTTCACCGCACGTTTACGTCGGTGAGGCTCCCCTGACGCCGTGGGGTGTCACGCAGTGGTACGTGACCCGCGTCACGACCGGCCAGGACGGGCGCGCACTCTTCCAGATTCCTCGGCCGACCGACGGCCTTGCGTCCACGTACGGCGTCCGCGCCTCATCCGGCGGCGCAACCGCCGACACGCGGATCGTCGTGCCGACTTCGCGGGTTACGCTTCGCGTGCAGCTCGATCGCGACGATATCGGCAGCGGTACGCCCGCATCGTTCGACGTCCACGCGAACGACGTCGCGACGGGCAAACCTGCGCAGATCGGTGTGCGCGTGCAGCTCGTGCACGGTTCATCCGTGCAAGAACAGACGCTCGCGCTCGACGAACGCGGATTCGCGCACGGATCGTTTACCGCCCCGCAGGTCGGTTCCAACTTGATCGTGGCCGCCACCGTGGACGGCGATCGCGCCATGGATGCGGCACAGGTACAAGTGGAACCGCAGACCATGCAGACGCAGAGCGCGCAGGCCAGCACGAACATCGGTATCACGCTCGATCGCAAGCGCTACTCCGCGGGGCAGCAGGCCCACGTCGATGCATTTCTCGCCGGCGCCACGGGCAGCGCATTGATCTCGCTCGAGAGTGCTACCGGAACGCAAGCGCATATCGTTAGCGTTCGCGACGGACATGCGGAAACGAGCGTACGAATCGGCGACGCGCCGGGCGTGCTTGCGATTGGCGCGGCGTTTGTGCGCGACGGCGCACTCCAGTGGGACAGCGTACCGCTGCTGGTCGACGCGCCGGGCAGGCCGCTGGGCGCTCAGCTCTCACTCGATCGCACGGCATACGATCCGGGTGCGACTGCGACCGTCAGGATCGAAGATGTGCTGCCCGGCGCGGGCACCGTCTTCGTGCGCATTACAAAAGGCATTCCAACAGGCTCTGCGCTGTTTGCCAGTGCGCCCGATCTGCTTGCTATCGGAACCACGGCAACGCAAGACAGCGCCGTAGGCGGAGCGTCCTGGCACCCGTGGGTCGACTCGACCGGCGATCACGCGGTGATCCAAACCTTTGCACGCCGGAGCGCGCCGCCGGCCGATTTGACGATGACGCAAGCCGACACCGCTTCGTTGTACTGGAAGGTCGATCGCGCGTCCGGCGATTCCGTCACGGTACCCGTCCCTGCGCTCCCGGGCAAATACGTACTCTCACTGCTCAAGGTCGACGACGACGGCCGCGTAACAGCTGCATCGAGCGATTTACTGGTGCGATGAAAACAAGACAGATTCAGGCGACGCTCACGGACCTCACGCGGACGGGACCAGGTCGAGGCGCCGCTTCAAAGCAAGCTCATGCTGCTCGATACGTATGGCCTGGTGTATCGTGCGTTTTTCGCGTTGCCTCCTTTGACGACGACCCGCGGTGTTGCGATCAATGCGGCCTACGGTTTTACACAGATGCTCAACAAGATCGTCGCCGACGAATCACCCTCGCACATCATCGCGGCGTTCGACAAAGGCATGCCGGCGCACCGTGTCGCGCTCTATCAGCAGTACAAAGCGCAGCGAGATCAGATGCCCGACGATCTGCGTCCGCAATTCGCGCTCGTTCGCCGTATCTTGGATGTGAATCGCATACCGATTGTCGAGATCGAGGGCGAGGAGGCCGACGACATTATCGCAACCCTCGCGCGGCAGGCCGAGGACGCAGGGCAAGAAACGGTGATCGTTACCGGCGATACGGATCTGTTTCAGCTGGTCGATCGCAAGACGACGATTCTGATGACGCGGCGCGGTATAACAGACCTTGGGCGTTACGACATTCCGGCGGTCCAAGAGCGGTACGACGGCCTTTTGCCCGCGCAGTTGCCCGACTACCGCGGACTCAAAGGCGATCCGTCGGATAACCTGCCCGGTATTCCGGGTGTCGGGGAAAAAACGGCGATCAAACTCATCAAAGCCGCAGGATCGCTCGACGCGCTCGTTGCTGATCCGTCGCTCGCGGGATCGCCTAAACTTCAAAAACTCATTGAAGAATACGGAGCCCAGGCGCAGACCTGCCGCGACGTCTCGGTAGCGACGAAAGAACCTGGATATCGCGCTGGATTGGCAGCAAGCGCAGTACACGCCGGCGGGAAATGACGAATTGTACCGCCTTTACAGCGATCTCGAATTCAAGACGCTGCTCGGCAAACTCGACGTGCCCCTCGAGATGCCGCTGATCGAAACGCGCGAGCGTATCAAAGGCCGGTACCGATCCTACGTTGCCGCGACCGACCCGCCCGAATTCAAAGAGCTCGCTCGCGAAATCGAGCAACTGGCGACCGCGCAAACCCTCGCGTTTGCTACCCGAGCCGACGGCGAGATCGGCGTGAGCGCACAAACGGGCACGGGCTTAGGCTTTACAGCCGCGGCCTTGGCGCATGAACCCGTCAAATCGGCCTTCGAGAAGGTATGGCTCGGCGGACAGCGGCTGGCGGCGCATGACGTGAAGAACGTCGTGCGGCTTCTGCACGATCGCGGATTCGCACCCCGGGTCTTTGCCGACGACACGATGATTGGCGCACATTTGCTCAACCCTTCGCGTACCTTCGGGCAACTCGAAGAAGCGGCTGCGGAATTGCTCGGCGTTTCGGTTGGCGAGGACGTCGCCGCGCATGCCGACGCCGTACTTGCGCTCGCGAAGAAAGAGCGCGAAGATCTGCATGCACGCGAGCAGCTCGCACTGTACGAAAACGTAGAAGTGCCGCTGGCGCCCGTTCTGGCGAAGATGGAGTGGACCGGCGTGCTCATCGATCCGAAAGAGCTGGGCGTTCTCGCAAAGGAGATCGACACCGCCGCGGAACGCTTGCAGCGAGCGATCTATGATTTCGCTGGCGAGCAGTTCAATATCGGGTCTCCCATGCAGCTTGGCAACATCCTGTTCGGCAAGCTCTGCATCCCCGGCGGTAAGAAAACGAAGACGGGCTGGGCGACCGGTGTCGAGATCTTGCAAGGTCTCTCGCGTGAGTATCCCATCTGCGCGCGCGTGCTCGAGTACCGAGAAGTCACCAAGCTCAAGAATACGTACATCGACGTCATTCCCTCGGTTACGGACAAACACGACGGCCGGCTACGAACGATCTTCAATCAAACCGCGACCGCGACCGGTCGCTTGAGCTCGACCAATCCGAACCTTCAAAACATTCCGGTGCGCAGCGATCTTGGACGGCGCATACGCCGCGCATTCGTAGCGCCGGCCGGCGACTACGTCCTGCTGGCCGCGGATTACAGCCAAATTGAACTGCGGCTGATGGCACATCTTTCGGGCGACGAAGCGATGCGACGTGCGTTTGCGCAGGATCAAGACATTCACGACTTTACGGCACGTCAGATCTTCAGCTTGGGTCCGGATGCGGTTGTGGACGGTAACCAGCGCCGCATGGCAAAATCGGTCAACTTCGGGCTGCTCTACGGTATGTCCGACTTTGGTTTAGCGCAGCGTTTGGAAATCGGCCGTCCCGAAGCCAAGGCGATGACGCAAGCATATTTCGCCCGCTTTCCAAAGGTGCGCGCTTACATCGAGAGCGTGATCGGGAAAGGACGGGAAGACGGATACGTCACGACGCTTCTGGGCCGTCGCCGCTATATGCCCGCGCTTCGTTCGAGCAATTATATGCTGCGCTCCGCTGCAGAACGGGAAGCGACCAATGCGCCTCTACAAGGCAGCGCCGCCGATATCATGAAGCTGGCTATGGTTCGCATCGACGCGGGACTATCACGCGAGGATCTCGACGCGCGTATGCTGCTGCAGATACATGACGAATTGATCTTCGAGGTACGCCGCTCGCAGCTGCATGAAGTCGCGCGCCTCGTACGCGGCGAGATGGAGAACGTCGTGCAATTGAGCGTTCCGCTCGCGGCAACGGTCAAGGTCGGCAAAAACTGGTACGACGTGGAAAAGATGGATGATGTTTAGCGCCCTGCTGCTTGCGATAGGTCTATCGAGTCCCGCGCCCGTCCCAACTGCGCAGTCGCTGCCGGCGGTTACGCTGCGGGCGCCCGCGGCCAAACTGCGCGTGCAAATCGCTCACACCGAGGAACAGCGTGAGCGCGGCTTGATGGGCGTAACGCATCTCGCGCGTCATACCGGAATGGTTTTTGTCTTTGACGCTGATGCCAAGGTGGCGTTCTGGATGAAAGATACACTCATCCCGCTCGACATGGTCTTCATTTCCGATCAGGGCGTCGTGCGCGAAGTCTACTCGAAGGTCCCCGTGGTTCCGCTCTCGCTGCCGGACAACCAGATTCCACTCGAGCAGGGTCAGGCCAAGTACGTGATCGAGCTTGCTTCCGGCGAGGCGGAGCAAGATGGATTGGTCCCCGGCGCACACGTCGGCGGATTGCCCGGTGCCCGAACTCCCTGAAGTCGAGACGATCGTCCGCGGCTTGCAAGCGCTCTGCGGCAAAACCATTTCACGAGCACGGGTATCGCTGAAAAAGATGGCGGTGGCGCCGCCGGGTTTGGTCTTCGAGCAGGCAGTCCGGGGCGAGCGAATTATCGCCGTCGGGCGGCGCGGCAAATATGCCGTGTTTTACTCTTCGATCGGGGCGCGCACTGGTTACGAGCCTGCGCATGACCGGGCGCTTGGTTCTACAGGCAGCGGGCGACCCCGCGTATCCGTACACCTATGTGGAGTTGGGGCTGAGCAACAAGACCCGTTTGTCGTTTGCCGACGTGCGCCAATTCGGCAGGATGCGCTTGGTTGAAGCCGGGGAGGCCTGGGACTCGGGCCTGGGGCCCGAACCCCTTTCCGGGGACTTTACTCCGGAACGCTTTATCGCTATGCTGTCGGGGCGGACAACGCCGATTAAGGCGTTTCTGCTCGATCAGCGGCGCATCGCGGGTGTCGGCAACATCTATGCCTGTGAAGCGTTGTGGGAGGCCCGGATTCGTCCCGGCACACCAGCGGGAAGGCTGAGCAAACCGGCGGTTCGCCGGTTGCATCATGCGATCGTCAGCGTTCTCGAACGCGCTATCAATATGCGCGGCAGCAGCGTTGACGATTACGTTGATGCCGAAGGGCTGAAGGGCGGATTTCAAAACGCACTTTCGGTCTATGGACGGGCGGGCCGTTCTTGCTTGCGTTGCGGCGGCAAGGTGGTTCGTACGGTTATCGCCCAGCGCGGAACGTGGTCCTGTCCGACCTGTCAAAAGTAAATACAACCTCCCGCCCCGCAAAATGGGGCGTGGAATGCCGGACGATGTGCAACGTGCATCGTCAAATTTAACGAAAGGTAATTAATAACAATCTCTACGACTGATATCGCTCCGGTGCAACACGAAGAAGAGGACCAGCTCGCACTCGAGCAGCGCCTCTACGAAGAATCCCTCAAGGTCCTTGACGAAGGACAGGTGCTCAACGGCACCATCGTGGCCAAATACCAGGACGAACTGCTGGTCGACATCGGCGGTAAATCCGAGGGGGTGTTGCCTTTCCGCGAGCTCTCGCTTGCAATCGAACCTAAAGAATTAAAGGTCGGCGACACGCTGGAAGTTATGATCCATCGCATCGACGATCAGGACGGCACGCTCTTTCTTTCCGAGCGCCGCGCTCGCGCGCTCAAGACCTGGGAAAAAGTCATCGAAGCGCACGATAACGACGAAGTTATCGAGGCGACCGTGACGCAGGTCGTCAAAGGCGGTGTGCTCGTCGATCTCGGCATGCGCGGCTTTGTTCCGGCATCGCAGATCCGCCGTCAGCCCGTCGGCAATCTCGACGAACTCGTTGGGAAGAGACTTCGCCTGAAAGTGATCGATCTCGATCACAAGCGGCATCGCGTCGTGCTCTCGCAGCGTCTGGTTCTCGAAGAAGAGCTCAACGCCAAGAAGCAGGAGCTGCTTGGTACGCTCGAGGTAGGACAAATACGCGAAGGCGTGGTCGTGCGCTTGGCGGAGTTCGGTGCATTCGTTGATCTCGGCGGTATCGACGGCTTGATTCACAACAGCGAGCTCGAGCTACGCGCGCATCAAGCACCCGTCCGAAGTCGTCAAGATCGGCGATGTCGTCAACGTAGAGATCATGAAGTTCGATCCTGAAGCGAAGAAAGTAAGCCTGTCGCTCAAGCACGCGTTGCCCGATCCGTGGGACGAACACGCGGACAAGCTGTACGAGACGAATAAGCTTAGCGCTCAGATCGTAAAGGTTACGCCGAACTACCTGCTGGTGGAGATCGTTCCGGGCGTTCTGGCAATGGTCCCCAAGGGCGAGTTCGACCCGAACACGCAGTTCAGCCCCGGTCAGGAAGTCGAGGTTACGCTGCTCACGATCAATCACGGAACTCGCCGCATCACGGCGTCCATCCAACACGTCGCCGACGTTCCGCTTGAAGAGATCGAGAAGTACGCGATCGATGAGGAAACGGGCTTGGTGGCTGCCCCAATCGCTGAGCCGGAGCTTCCTGGCGAGTAACCGCTCTTCCGCTAAGAGTAAAGAGAGCCCGAGCGTCGAAGCCAGGCTCTCTTTTCTTTTACCTTATATATACATATGCGCGTAGGATTGACAGGGGGCATCGGCTCGGGCAAAAGCGAGGTGGCGCGGGCGCTCCAATCGCTTGGGGCGTACATCGTCGACACCGACAAACTCGCGCGAGAGGCGGTCGCGCCCGGAAGCGACGGTTTGTTTCAGGTTGCTCGCGCGTGGCCCTCGGTCGTGCGCGACGACTGCCTCGATCGGGCTGCCTTGGCGCAGATCGTCTTTGCGGATCCCGGCGCGCGTGAGCGGCTCAACGCAATCGTACATCCGCACGTTCGCAGGTTGGCCGACGAGGCCGATCGATATGCAAAACCGGGCCAGATCATCGTGCACGTCGTCCCGCTGCTCTTCGAAACCGGATACGAGGAGCGGGTCGATGCGACCATCCTCATTGTGGCGCCCGACCCCCTGCGTTTCGAACGCGTCACACTGCGCGATCACTTGAACGAGTCGCAAATTCGCGCTCGGATTGCTTCCCAGATCGATCCGAATGAGGCACGAGCGCGTGCCACGTACGTGATCGAAAACGACGGTGACCTTGCTCACTTGCGCGAACAGACGCAGCGGATTTACGAGATTCTCGTTTCGAGCACGGCCCAGCCGGCGTGAAAGGGCCGGTTGTTAAACCAGCCCCGATCAAGCTATGCCAATGGACTAACTCCTCTAGCTTTACCTGATACTGGAGTATTCCAACGCGCCCCAATGGGTCAAACATGCTCGACTGTAAACCACGCAAGTACCGTTTCGTAGCAGTCGTTCTCCTAGCGGCCGTCCTAGTGCCGCATCCGGCCGGCCGCAGAGCTGCGCAGGAGCTGCACGCGTATGTGAGTCCGTACGTGACAATGGGTGATTTCTCAGGCGTCATCTCGGTGGACCCGGCTCGCGAGGCCCCTCATCGACCGCATTTGGAGCAGACCTCGATGCAGTGGAACGGGCAATTCTCAGCACCGAAACTGCCGGACGAACCCGCCGGTTAGCCGCCTGCGCGCAGAACGCGTCCCGGCCGCAGATCGGTAAACGCGCCATGCAGCACGACCGGAAGGCCGTTCACAAACACGTGCTCCATACCTTCGGGGAAGCTGTATGGCCGTTTGTACGTGGCGGTATCGCGAAGGGTGTCACGATCGAACACGACGATGTCCGCGAACTTCCCGATATCGATCGTGCCGCGATCCCGCAGGCCGAAGATCGATGCGGGGAGCGAGGTCATCCGCCGGACCGCATCGACGATATCCAGCGTCGCCCGCTGGCGTACAAAGCGGCGGAATACCCGGGGAAACGTGCCGAAGGTGCGCGGGTGCGGAACACCTCGAGCGGTCGGCCCGTGCAGCGCGCGAATGGACGCGTCGCTGCCGATGCAGCAAAAATCCGCCGACAACACGCTGGCGACATCGTCTTCGTTCATCTTGAAAAAAACAGCGTTGACGTCCAGTTGTTCTTCCAAGAGCAGCCGGATTGCCGCCTGGGGCGGCGATACGTCCCACCTGCGAGCGATTTCGTCCATGCGCATACCCGCAAGATGTGCGTTCTTTTCAGATGAAACCTCGGTAATCAACATGTCCTTCCATGTGCCGTCATGTTTCATCTGTAGATAAAGTGCTACTGTAGCGGATTCTTGCGGATCGGCCAGGCGGTCGAGCGTCTCCGGGACGCCGCCGAAGCGCGAGCGCGCCGGTAAAATCGACGCGAGTTCCGTCCAACTCGCGATGTATGGATAGACGTCGCAATATGCATCGAGCCCGCGCGTGCGCGCCGCATCGATGAGCGCGAGCGTTTGATGTACCTTGCCCCAATTGCTCTTGCCCGAGGCTTTATGATGAGAGCATTGCACGGTAACCTGCGCGCGCCGTCCAACTTCTAGCGCTTCTTCAATGGCCTCAATTGCATTCTCGGCCTTCGTCGCGCACGTGCGATGCATAGCAGCGGCGCATTCGCATCCCCGGCAGCGATCGCCATGGCGCTGAGTTCATCAACGTCGGCGTACATTGACGGCGGGTAGATCAGGCCACTGGAGATGCCGAGTGCGCCTTGTTCGCAGGTTTCGCGCACGATTCGCGCCTGCGCGGCGAGTTCCGTGCGTTCCAGTCGCCGCTCGGAGTCACCGCAGACCGCTTGGCGCGTCGTGCCCAGACCTACGAGCGTAGCAACGTTGAGCGCGACGCCGTTTTTTTCGACCAGAGAAAAGAACTCGTCGAGGCTTTGCCATGTTACGTCCAGGCCGACGTGTTTTGCGCTGCGCTGCACGCGCTCGAGCGCGGGCCCATGCAGCGGAGCTACCGAGGCGCCGCAATTCCCGCCTATTTCGGTGGTCACGCCTTGAAAAATTTTGCCGTCGCAGCGCGGAAGTGCGAGCCAAAGCTCGTCCGAATGGGAATGAACGTCTATGAACCCCGGCGCGAGCGTCAATCCGGCGCAGTTGACGTGCCGGGCTGCATCGCGTTCACTCAAGTCGCCCAGCAAAGCAATGCGTTCGCCGACAATCCCGAGATCGGTGACGTACGCAGGCCGTCCGGTGCCGTCTATTATGGTCGCATTATGAAGAGCCGTCGATATCACCGAGCGATAGTCCTGTCTGCTGCTTCGTTTAACAGGCGGTCGAGTGGGTATTTAGTGCACTGAACTTTCTCACTTCGAGGTGTCGAAACCGGTATGGCAACGCAAGAACAAACCCAAGGTCCCGGAGGCGGAATGACCGTTCGCGAAGCAGGCAAGCGCGGGGGTGAGCGCGTTAAGGCCAAATACGGGACGGAGTTCTATGAAGCCATTGGCCGCAAAGGTGGGGAGGCGACCAAGGAAAAGTATGGGCCCTCATTTTACGAGGTCATTGGCCAAAAAGGCGGCCAGAAGCTTAAACGCAAGACGTCCTAATACACTTTTCCAAGATCCACCGGGGTAACTAATGGCGAAACCCACCAAAGGCGAGCCTGACGACAAGCAGCCGGGTGGCGAAATGTCTGTGCGCGAGGCCGGAAAGAAGGGTGGAAACACCGTTCGAGACCGGTACGGCTCGGGCTTTTACGAAGAGATCGGGCGCAAGGGCGGGCAAGCAACCCGTCAGCGGCACGGTGTCGAATTCTACGAGTCAATCGGGCAAAAAGGCGGCAAGGTCGTTAAGGAAAAATACGGAGCCGATTTCTACGAGGAGATCGGGCACAAGGGCGGTCAGAAAGTCAAAAAACTCATCGCCGAAGCGAAAAAACAGCTCGGCAATGCGGAGCCTGAGAAGGACGAGGAGTCCTAAAAAGGGCTTGTGCGGCTTTTAGCCCTCAATAACCGCCGATAATCGGGTATTCGGCGGTCGAATTAGGCTTTCTCAGCGGTCCGCCGGGCAGCCGAGCATCGGTGTGTAGCCTCGCCCCTCAGGGCAGATACGCGAGGCAGCAAGCGCTCATAGACCCTGTAGTCCTCCTCACTGAACAGCACGATGATAACTCTGCAGCAGAGAACGAGCGCCTTTCAGGTGCTCGGCAATGGCGCTCAGCGCGATCGGTGCCGCCTGCTCGATTGGATATCCGTATGCGCCCGTTCCCAGCGAGGGGAACGCGATGCTTGCCAGGCCGTACGATTCGCCCAGAGCGAGCGCGCTCCGATATGCGGCGCCAAGCAGCCGTGCATCGTCGGCGTTCCCGCGGTAGATCGGCGCAACCGCATGAATCACATACTTCGCGCCCAGGTTACCTGCGCCCGTAATAACGGCTTGGCCGGTCGGGCATTTCCCGATGCGGCGGCATTCTTGCAGAATCGACGGCCCGCCGGCTCGATGAATCGCTCCGTCGACGCCCCCTCCGCCTGCCAGCGCCGAATTCGCCGCGTTCACGATTGCGTCGGCGATGATGCGAGTGATGTCGCCTTTGACGATCTCGATCACGGAGTCGGCGCCTGCACGGAGCCTTTGATTTTACCCATGTGAATATCGTTGGTGTTGAAGTTCACCGTGATGGTGCTGACTCTCAAGACTTGATCGCCCGTGCGGAAGATCGAGGGATGCGAGAGCAGCAGCATCTTCGTTACATTGGTCCACTGCACCAAATCGGTATCGAACGATCGGTGGACTTTGTCCTTGGTATTGAGCTGCTCGATATGCACGTCGCCCGTGGCGGTAAAATCGAAGGTTTGCGTATTGAGAGAAACGTGCTCGGCCGCAATGCTCAGGTACGGCTTGCCCTTCTTGTACAACACCCCATGCCGCACGCCGTCCACGGTTGCAATGGTACCGTCGGGCGACATCTGCGCGTTTTGGTAATCGAACGTCCACGATCGCGTGCTGATGCGATTACCCGATACACGGCCGCCGCGCAACGTGAGCGGTTGAGAATTGGGCGGTGGAGGAGCTGGGCTCGCGCCCGGCGAGCACGACACCTGCAATAAACCACACAACAAGTGCCGCGATCGCAAGCAGTGCTATCGCCCGCCAGTTCCATCGTCTCATGCGCGCGACTCCCGTGCGCGAAATGCGATCCCAAAACCAACGATCAGAATGTATAAGGCGATCAACGTGTACATGACCGGATTCGGCCCAATACGCGCGAATACCGATCCCGGGGGCATACCGATGCTGCCTGCAAGGACCGCTTGACGATTGAGTCGGGTGTGCTCGGTCCACGTCCCGTCGGGCGCGATGATACCGCTGATGCCGGTGGACGCAGCTTGCACGACCCACTCACCCGACTCGATTGCCCGCATTTGCGCAATCTGCGCATGCTGGTATGTCCCGGATGTTGGTCCGAACCACGCATCGTCCGTCGGAATCACCAAAAACTGCGCGCCGTTTTGAATCTGTGCGTGCACCAGATCGGAAAATGCCGATTCCCAACAGATCAGCGGAGCAAATCGCATTGAACCTGCCGGTACGACGGCATCGATCCGGCCATGACCGAAACGGCCGATCAGGTTGGCGTAGGGCAGCCGCGAGAAGATCGCCGGCGCCGGGAGCGACTCGGCGAACGGTACGAGCTGCCGCTTATCGTACACGTCTATCAGCAATCCGCTGGGTGCGAACGTGTAGAGCGCGTTATATTCTTTGAGGCCTTCCGGACCGTAATGCCGATCGAGGCTTCCCACCGAGAGCGTTGTGTGCAGTTTTCTTGCAAGTGCTCCGAATTGCGCGCGCAATGTCGTGTCGCTCGATAGCATTTGCCGCAGTTCCTTGCTTTGCTGGGCTGTTGCCGCTCCCCAGTTCCAGTAGTACGGTGCGTCGTTCAGGTCGGTCGTAATCACGGTCTCCGGCCAAATGACGAGCGCCGGGTGAAACGGCGCGAGCACGCTGGTGAGCGATACGTATCGCCGCACGCTGCGCGGCAGCGTCTGCGGATCCCACTTGATCGACTGCGCGATATTTCCCTGAACGGCGGCAACGCGCATCGTGGGCGCGGCGGCGTGCCGCGCCGGCCACGCCTGATAGCAGACGAACCACGCGATCGCGACGAGCAGCACGACGCATGCGAGCGCCGCCGGCCGGCGAGCCGCGATCGCGTGCGCGATGTATGCGCCCAGCAGCATCACGATGAAGGTAACGCCATAGCAGCCGATATAGGCCGCAAATAGTCCGAGCGGCGAACCGGTTTGGGTGTATCCGATCTGCGCGAACGGCACGCCCGTCACGCCGATCGATCGAAGCCACTCGAAGACGGTGAATGCCGCCGCACCGCACAGCGGCGCGATCCAGACCGGGACGTACCGCAGTGCCGCCCGCAGGAAGATCGCGGCAGCGCCGAACGCAAGCCCGTCGAGCGCGGCCGGTACCAACACAATCGCGAATGCAAGCGGGCCTAGGTCGCTGCCGACGGTGTAGGTGAACCACGAGAAGCCGATCGCGAAAAAGATCGTCCCGGCGAACCATCCGGTAAGGAACGCGCGTTTCCAGGATAGGCGTTGCCAAGCCCAGAACAGGCCCGCCGCCCCCAGCGGCGCAAGCCATGCCTGCGAGGCTTTGGGAAACGCAAACGAAAGCGCTACCGCGCTGATCAAACAAACAGCCAGTTCCGGCGCGCGCACGGAGGTGCCGATGTTACGCAAACTCATCTTCGCGGTCTGTGCGGTTGCGCTCACGCTGGCCTCATGCGGCCGCCAAGTGACGCCCGATCGGACAAACTCGCCGACGGGTCTGTCCTCCGGTCAGATGCAGGTACAATTTTCGACACAAGGTCCGGCGGATTTCGTCAACAACGTGTACGTCCTTGCCTTCAACACGAGCGGCACGGGCGTCGAGCCCTATGCCATCAACGGCAATCAGGCCCAGAATTGGCTCAACTACTCGTTCGCAATCTACGTGTTCCAACCCAACGCGAACGGCCCGATTCAGGCTCAGCTCTGGCAATTCGTGAGCACGCAGGGAGCGAACGGGCCGTTGAAGACTCCCTGTCGCAATTACGGCCATCCTTCCGCAAGACCTCATCGTGATTCCCAACTGCGGGACGCAGACGACATTCTGCGTGACGATCAACCGGCGTATCTTTATAACGCCGTATTGCTCGGCAACGCCCACGCCCAGTGCTGCGCCGACGGCGACACCCTCGCCATCGCCGACCCCGAGCGGCTCGCCGACGGCTAGCCCCACCGCTTCCGCCTCACCGAGTTCGCCCTGCGTTGCGAATACCTGGTACGTCAACTGGCTCGTCGCATCGCCGACCGGCATTCCGCCCGGCCAAGTCATATCCGCACCCAGCTTCGGCGTAACCGACACGACGTTCAGCTTCCAATTCGACGTGAGCGGCTCGGTGAATAAGACGTGGACGCAAGGCTTACCGCCTGCCGTCCCTCAGGCGCCCAGCCAAGGCTCGCAAATCACGGGAGGCGTCGTGGTGAACGTCCCGTAAGCGGGGTAAGAGCGCCGGCATGCACGAGACGATTGAATGCGCACACGACCTATGCAGCTGCACGCTGACTGCCGAGATCGAGACCGAGCAATACTGCAGTCAGACGTGCCGGGAATCCGAGGAGAACGGCATGGAAGCGGACACCTGCGAGTGCGGCCACCCGCAATGTGACGTTCCCTGATTCCTTACGGGTAGCCGTTGAAGCTGGTCGGAATCAGCGAACCGCGGTTGGTCAATCCGAAGGTCGCGGCGTGCGAGGGAAACGCCAGGATGTTGATCGTCGCGTCGAGCTCGCGCGAATTCTCGTTGTAGCTGAGCGCGATCTGGTAACAATCACCGATGATGCGGCTGTAATAGATGCTCTTGTTCTCGATCCGATCGCCGGTCTTCCAGTCTATGTCACCCTGAAATTGCACGAATGCGCCGTTGCCGAACGGCGTTGAGAGCTGAAGGTTGGTCGGGAGAAAGCCTTGGCCCGGACCCGGAACGAACGCGCCGGTGAGCGTTACGTACGACCGTGACGAAGGTCGCGTGACCAGTCGATATGAAACCGGCTGCGCCATTCCGTTGAACGCCGTCGAGAAGTTCAGCGATAGGTTGTAGACGTCGTCGTTGTAAAACCGGATCGAGTCCGTCGCATTCTTGAAGTTCGAGCTGGTTTGCAAGTCGATCGTCGAGAACGGCACGGCTCCCGGGCCGTTGAAGTTCCCTTCATTGTAGGAAATGACGTTGTTGACGTGCGTTCCGATCTGCGATGTGAGCGCTGCTTGTTGCATGATGCTCGCCTTGAGATCGCCCGTGCCGTACGCGTACTGATGCACTTGGATGTTTGCGCTGAACTGGCTGCCCAGGATGTTGTAGAGCGCGGGACCCATGTTCAGGCCGAGGTCGGCGCGCGAGGTCGTTTCGGGTGTTTGCGGTTCGTTGTACATGCCGACGGTCAGAGTCGGCGCGATCGGAAAGATAAAATGCGAGAGAAACACCCGCGGGGTTACCTGTAATTCCGGTTCCTTGTTCACGCTGAACGGCGTTTGTGCGTAGGTCTTGTCGAAGGTCAGTTGATAGTCGGCGGCGTTCGTACTCCAGTGCAGAAGATCGTTGACGGTCGCGGTCGAGTTGGAGATGAAGGTACCGATCGTCGTCGAGGTGCGGCTGATATTTGCCGTGAAGTTGTTCTGCAGCGTCGGACCGAGCTGGCGCGTGTCGGTAAAGCCGAAGCTGTCGTTCGATCCTTGCAGCGCGGTGCTCTGCCGTGAATACTGATAGGTTTGCGAGTCGTTCAAAGCCGTGTGCGAAACCTGCAGGTTCAGCGACTGCGTCGTTGGAAAGTTCGTGTACGGACCGTAGACGCTTTGGTAGCTGTACTGCAGATTCCCGTGCAGCGTCTGCGAGAAGTTCTCGGTGTCCTGGAGCGCAAAGTTGTAATTGACGCTCGGCGCGGGCGGCAGATGGCTCTCGATGCGCTGGACGGCGATGTTCGTCGTGCGGCGGCCGTTCTTCTTGCTGATCGTGCCGTTATAGCCGAGTGTCGCGCCTTGCTTGGTGTAAAACTCTATCGTGTAATAGCCATAGTAATATTGATCGCGTCCGAAACTCAGGCGCGACCTAACGTAATAGCCTTGCACGGAGTTGTAGCCCAGTTCGGGAAAGAATTGCGGCCGCTGCCGCTCATCGCTTACCGTGCGCAGCGGAATGACCAAGCGCGGAAGGAAGAACACGGCAGCCGCTCCAAGCCACAGCACGGCTTTGGAAATAACGATCTTATCGCCCGGATCGACGTCGATGGTCTTTCCGGTTACGTGGTATCCCGAGCGCGAGCGCTGGCAGGTCGTGACCGTTGCATAGTTCCCGTGAGCTACGCCGTGCTGATCGGTGCGCATATCTTGCGCGCCATAGAAAACCAGGCCGCGTTCGACGCCTTGCGTACTCTGGCCGCGCCCCTTGAAGAGTGCGGCCTTCTGTGCGACGGTATCGAACGTGATTCGATCGGCATACAAGACGGTGTCTTTATTGCTGTTCACGATGTACGGATTACCCGTGACCGTAATCGTGCGCACGCCGTCGTAGTGCGCGCGATCGCCCACCAGCACTTCGTCCTGGTAGAAAATGTGCACGTTACCGGTCGCGTCGCCGGGAACGCCCGGTTTGTCGCTGCCGGTCACTTTATCCGCGAGGACGGCAACGTAACCCGGACGCAGCGTCGGCACCCCGGTCGGCGTCGGCGAGGGCTGCGGGCTTTGCTCCGGCTTGGGCGCGATCGACGGCGTCTCCGAGGGGCGCACCAAAAACACCGGTCCCGGCGCTGGCGGTTGAAACCGGCGTCGGCGTGGGAACGGGCGGCGGCGTCACCGGAGATGAGGTCGGGAACGGCGTTGCGTACAGCCCGCCGGCGCCGCCTACCCGGCCGGGAATGCCGGTTGGTGTAGGCGAGGGCGAAGGCGTGGGCGAGGCCGGATTTTGCGCGACTTGGTCCTGGAGAGCCACGGCGCAGCTCTGCCCGTTGAGCAGTGCCATCGCGCGCTCCGACTGCGGATCGTCAAAGGTCTGAGCGCTCGCGTTTTGCGGAAGCACGATCCCGCCGACGAAAGCGAACAAACACGTGAGCGCGCGCCACGCGCACGAACGGCCGGCGGGCGCCACCGGTTAGCGCTCTGCGCTCCAGAGCAGCGTCAAACCGGCCACACCGAACACGATGTTCGGCAGCCATGAGGCCAGATACGGATCGATACGTCCGGTGCTGCCGAACGCCGAAGCTGCTTCCGTCATAACGTAATACACGAAGAACGCAATAACCGCCAGCGCCATTCCCATGGCGCGCCCCTTTTTCCCGAACTTGATCGCCATCGGCAGTGCGAGCAAAACCGCAACGAACGACGCGAACGGGAACGCGAGTTTGTTCGCAAGGTTGAACTCCAGGTTGCCGACGGCCTCCCCACCGACGCCTTGTGCTTTGAGCGCGCTCACCTGCGCGGAGAGCTGCTTGGAGTTCATGGTCCAGGCGTCGGTGTTCGCCGTACTCATGAACTGCGCGGCGCTCTCAGCGAGCGGCAAGCCGATGCGAAATTCGGGCGTGGTTGTTTGCGATGTCTCGTACCCGGTCTGGTTGTAGTAGGTGAGGACGGCGTTTTTGAGCACCAGCGTCGCGCCGTCGACCCGCGCCGTCTGGGCTTGAATCGTTTCGTTCCAATAGCCGTTTCGGCCCGGTTTGAAGATCTGCACACCAGCCATTGTCTTACCGTCAGGTAAGACCTGGCTTATAAAAAACACATTTCCCGTGTCGGGGTCCTTACGAAAGAACTGGGGCTCAATCGGGAGTGCGGCCGTATGGTAGATAATCTGGTAAAAGGTGCGCGTCGAGAGGTCGACCGATTTCGGGGCAACGTACTCGTTCATTCCCCAGGCCAGCAAGAACGCGCAAAAGCCGAATAAGAACGGCGTAAGGCAGAAGCGCCAGAGCGAGACGCCCGATGTGCGAATGGCGTTGATTTCGTTGTCCGCTTCCAATCTGCCCACGCCCCACAGCGTGGCGAAGAGTGCCGCAAACGGAAACGCCATCGGAATCGATTGCGGTATGCGGAAGATGATGAACCGCATGACCAAAAAGAACGGCGCGTTCTGCGTGAGGACGTATTTGGCGGCCAAGAAAAAGATGTCGAACGCCCAGAATAGGAAAAACGCCAGAAACGCAAAGACGAACGGGCCCGAGGTACTCGCCCAGAATGTACGAGTCCAGAATCGGCAGGCGGAGTTGACGTAGGATGCCGACGGGCGCCGTGCGGGCTCCGGGTACGGAGGCCATGCGCTTGGCCTGCGTCTAGTAGTTCCGGTAGGCGGTCAAGACGCGCGAGACGTAAGCGCGCGTTTCCGCGTAGGGCGGCACGCCATGATATGCGTCGACCGCGCCGGGACCCGCGTTATACGCGGCCACCGCGAGCTCGACGTTGTTGTCATAACGTGCAAGCAGTCCGTGAAGATATCTCGTTCCGCAATCGACGTTCTGAGAGGGATCGAACGGATTCTCGATGCCGCACCCTGCAGAGGTGCCGGGCATCAGCTGCATGAGCCCCTGCGCTCCGGCGGTACTGATGGCAGAGGGGTCGCCGGCCGACTCCGCCATGACCACGGCGTTCACCAGGCCGGGATCCACGTCGTTACGGGTCGACGCCGAACTCACGAGCATCTGCAGATCGGAGGGCGATAGAGCATGCGGGGCATACGGCAAATAGCCCGCCCCACTGCATCCGTAGAGCAAGCCCAAGAGCATAAGTACCCCGAGCACGGTCCTCATCGCAAAATCGCCTTTTCTGGTAGGGTAGCATCCCCGCCTGCGTTCGCGCGAGGCGGCGGGCGGGATCCTAACACGGACTGACTTTCGGCTCAGGCTCGCGGTCGGCTTGCCGATCCGGCGGACGCTCGCACCGGCGAGAATCCTGTAACGTTTGAGCACGGTGAGATAAGCACGTCGCATCATGATGATTCGGTCGTCATACGCAAATTGTAATATCCAAAACAGACGCTCGTTCTGTTGAACGTTTGGCTAGACGAGCGGCTACAAAAGTCCTAATGTATCAGTACGTGCGTTGCTGGAGGGCACCGCGCGAATCTCTTTTTTCTCGCTGCACTTTTTTTGCTAAGGAGTCCTATGCGAACATCCTTGAGAGTGGTGGCGTCGGTTCTCTGCATGGGAATTACGCTCACTGCGTGCGGAGGCCATTCCTCCGTTCCGCCCACATCGGGCGGCGCCGCGGGACCTCAATCGGAAACGGCAAGTTCACCCGCGAGCCAGGCTCGCACCGCGATCGGCGCGGTTCCCCATCCATCCGGAATTTTCTCGGTTTCCGATGGCGGACGCTTGGGAGCAACGGCGCCCGTTAGAGTCGCTATCACGCTTGCATATAACCATCAGGCAGAGCTCGATCAGTCTCGTCGCACAACAAGCCGATCGGACCTCACCGATGTACCATCACTACCTCACGACCCAGCAATTCAACAGTTATTATGCGCCCACGCCGCAGCAGGAAACCGCAGTCCTCGATGCGCTGCGTCAAGCGGGCTTCACTATTACCGGACGATTTGCCAACCGCACGATCGTCGATGCGACCGCGCCCAGTGCATCGGTCGAGCGCTTCTTCAATACGGAGTTGCATAGCGTCACGCAAGGCCGGTTTGGCCGGCGCTTCATGAACGTGAAGGCGCCGACCCTGCCGGCGAGTATTTCGGCGTACATCAAGGATATCTCGCTCAACAATTTGATTATCGCGCATCCGCAGGACGATGCGGGCTCGGGAACTCGCCAGGCTGTAGGCTCTCAGATAAGCGTACCGGGTTTCTCAGCGCAGCCGATCCGCACAATGGCGGCCAATATCGTCACGAATCCCGGATTTGAGACCGGCGCGATCAACAGCGGATGGATTCAATGCGGCAACATTAACGCCACCGTCTCGACCAGCCATCCGCACAGCGGCACGTATTCCGAACGCAGCGGTTCGACGAACTCGGGTTCGGGCGAACCAAACGGCGACACCGGTGTCTGCCAGCAAGTGACAATTCCGGCCAGCGGAGTTTTAACCGTTTGGGTGTACCAGCAATCAGACGAGGCGAACGCGCGGTATGCGTGGCAAGAAGGCGATCTTCTCAATTCCAGCGGCACGCGCGTCGTCAGCCTCTATAAAACCGTCACCAACAATGCGGCTTGGGTACAGAAGAGCTTCAACCTGAGCGCCTACGCCGGAAAAACATATTATTTATATTTCGGCGTGCACGGCGACGGCTATCCCTATACGTACACGTGGCAGTATGTGGACGACGTCAGTCTTTCGGGCGGCGGCACGCCGACGCCGACGCCTGCGCCGACTGCAACGCCGACGAGCGCACCGACGCCGACACCGAAACCGTCGAGCAGTCCAACACCGGCTCCGACGTCAACACCGATTCCAACGCCGACGCCGGTTCCGACATCGACTCCGGTTGCCGGGTGCAGCGGGACGGCCGCGCTCGCAGGTCCGCTGAGCGGTTCACACGGCTGGCTGGCAACGGGAGTTGCAAAGGCCTTCGATTATCCCGTGCAGCACGGCTGTAACGGTTCGGGACAAACGATCGCCGTCGAAATCGACACACCGATTACGACGAATGACGTCAAGACGTATCTGAGCACTGCCGGCGTAACGCAAACCGGTTCGATCACGAACGTTGCCGTCGACGGCGGAGGCAATGCTTCCAGCAGCGATTACGTCGAAACGGCGCTCGACGTCGAAACGATCTCCGGGCTTGCGCCCGGTGCGAACATCCGAGTCTATGACTTCCCCGATCTCAGCGATCAGCACATCGAGGACGGATACAATCAAGCCGTTTCCGATGGACTGGCAACCGTTGTGAACTCCTCGTTCGGAGGATGCGAATCGGCTGACACGTCGTTTGCCAACGCGACCAATTCGATCGCGCAGCAGGCGGCCGCCAAGGGCATGACCTTCTCGGCATCGAGCGGCGATTCGGGCAGCAACGAATGCAGCGGCTCCAAGGGTGTGAGCGCGCCGGCCGGCGGTCCGTACTTCGTCTCGGTCGGAGCCGTGAATTTCACAAGCAACGGTTCAACCGGGGCGCTCACCAGCATCACGGCGGGCAGCGACTCGGGCAACGGCTTCCAGTCCGGCGGCGGCGTCTCGACCGTCTTCGCGCTGCCGAGTCTATCAGTCGGGGATCTCCGGCGTCAACACGTCCGGACGAAACCAGCCTGATGTCTCGCTTCCCGGCGTGGGCGTTGCGGTTTACGCCGCAAGCCAAGGCGGATGGCTCGAAGTCGACGGCACATCGTGGTCCTCGCCGGAGTTCGTCGCGTTCATGGCTGAAGTAAATCAGCTGCACAGCACGCACTTCGGATTCATCAACCCGACGCTATATAGTGTCTTCAGCAGCAGTGGTTACACCGATTACACGGACGTCACCTCGGGCACCAACGGTGCGTATAGCGCTGTTGCGGGCTACGATTTGGTAACGGGTATCGGCGCACCCAAGGGTTGGTCGCTCGCGAACGCGCTATAGGCGCGGCCGAAAAACCCGCGACCCAAGCAAAAGGGGCCGGTGCATGCACCGGCCCCTGATGTTTCTTGCGCTGCTTAAGCCCGGCTCCAGGAACTCCGCGTTCGCGTAAAGTGCCAGCGGAATCGCAGCAGTGCGCTCAGGCGCGGATGACGCAGACACGCAAGCTGCGTGGCGATGCGCAGCCCTCGGAGGATTCGGAATCGCGGATCTCCCACGAGCACGCTGGCGTGTAACAAGCGATGCGTCCGAAGCGAAATACCAACTGCGCCCGCTGATTGTGCGAACCGGGCGTTCTATCGTCGTCATAAATGCCCCCTCAAATAGATAGTACCCGCTTTCTTGATGCGCCGCCAGCAATGAACGGCTGCCCGGCGCTGCCCGCTCATGCCGCCGCCTGCTGTATTCGCTCTCCAAGCCGACGGGAGAGTCGCACTGCCGGGGTAAGGTCGCGCTGTGATAATTGCGAGTTCCATATCAGATAGATACCCGGTCACCATCGTTTGGCTGCGTCGCGATTTGCGACTGGCGGACAACCAGGCGCTATACAAAGCATGCTCCCTTAGCAAGCGCGTGTGCTTGGCATTCGTCTTAAGCCCGCAGTCTGCTTGCAAGCGAGCGCATCGGCGCTGCCGCTCGTCTCCGTGTTTTTCGATGCCTTGAGCGCGCTTCGCGCGGATCTTCAGAGGCGAGGCAGCGATCTCGCCGTCCTTCAGGGAGAATTTGCGGATGGAGCTCGTGCTACTCGCTGATCGCCTCGGTGCGAAGGCGCTTTTCTATAATGAAGATTACGAGCCCGCCTGCGATTGCCCGTGACATCGCCGTGTCCCGAAGGCTGAGAGAGCGCGGTCTCGCGGTCGAGAGTTCACTCGATCACGTCTACTTCGGTGCAAACGAGGTTTGCACGCACGAAGGCGCGCCCTACCGCGTGTTCACCCCGTACAAGCGGCGCTGGCTGGATCAACGCGCGCTGGCACCCAGGCTGCCGATTCCCTCGCAGACGGCGATTCAGGATAAGCTCATGCGCGCAGCGGACATCGGCGCTCACCGCTCCGGTTCCCGATCTACAGCAATACGGCTTTGCTAAAACCGGCAATTACCCGCGCGCTTCGGAAGCACTTGCTCGCGAACGTCTCGCCGAATTTCTCGAGGGCGGAGCTGCGGAGCGCTATGAACGCGATCGCAATTTTCCCTGCGATCCGCGGAACCTCATATCTATCTCCGCAATTGCGCGCCGGGCACGATCGGCGTACGGACGTGCGTCGAGGCCGCGTTTGCCGAGCGAAACTGCAAGGCAGCGCTACGGCGCGCGCGGGAATCGAAACATGGATATCGCAGCTCGTGTGGCGCGATTTTTATCAGATGATCCTCAAGCAGTTTCCGCATGTTGACGGCGAGCCGTTCATAGCGTCCGCGGCCCGGCTTTCTTGGAATGCCCCGGGGGCGAACTTCGAGGCCTGGTGCGGAGGAAAAACCGGCTACCCACTCGTCGACGCGGCAATGCGGCAACTCAACTCGTACGGATGGATGCATAACCGGCTGCGCATGATCGTTGCCTCATTCCTGAGTAAACATCTGCTCATCGATTGGCGCAAAGGCGAGCGCTACTTCGAGCAGCACCTCGCGGATGCCGACCTCGCGGAAAACAACGGCGGCTGGCAATGGGCCGCCTCGACCGGTACCGACGCCGCGCCGTACTTTCGCATTTTCAATCCGGTGCTGCAAAGCGAGCGGTTCGATCCGGACGGCGCGTTCATTAAGCGACATGCTTCCGGAGCTTCAAGCCGTCCCGGCCGCCTTCATTCACGCGCCGTGGAAGATGCCGCCGATCTTGCAGAAGAGCCTGAGCATCGAGATCGGTGCCCAGTATCCGAATCCGATCGTCGATCATGCATCAGCCCGGGTCCGCGCAATAGCCGCCTATAAATCTGCACTGTCGGGATAGTGAAATGGGACGGCGGCTGGTACCGTTGTCCCATGAGTGCTTTTATTCGGGGCCTGGCCGTGCTTGCCGCGGCCATATTCAGCCTTGGAGCTGCCGCACCGATACCGACGGAGCCGCCTGCTCCCGCCCGAATCGATATCGCGAAGGTCAAGTGCTCCGACCTCATCAAAGCGAATCCGCTCGATAGGGCGGCGGTCGTCATGTTCTACTGGGGATACGCCGCGGCGAAATCCAACGTCACCAGCTTCAAGACCGGCGTGCTCAAGGTTGCAACCGAGCACCTCATGAGCGAATGCAAAACAAACCCGTCGCAAACGATGCTCTCAGCGATGCAGTCCGTCGACATAAAGGCCTTTTGACATGCTGCTGTTCGTGATACTTCTCGCGCAAACGAGCGCGCAGGCTACGAACACGTATGACACATGCATGCTCATCGCACAGCAGCAAAGCGGCTATTACGGTGCTCCGACCGCGCAGCAGCAACAGAAAGCTCAAACGGCGCCGCTGCGCGGCGCGGCCGGAGGAGCGATCGGCGGCGCGTTGATTGGCGGAATGGGTGGCGGCGATTCGGGGAGGGGAGCGGCCATCGGCGCAGGGTTCGGTGCGGTCTTCGGCGCGGCGCGCAGAAACGAAGCGCAGCAAAAGCAGCAGAGCGCCGAAAACAATTACTACAACGCGCTCAACGCCTGCTTAGCAAAATCGAACCAGTGAAGTCACCGGCGCGCGCTTTTGCGTTACGACGGCGCAGTGACCGTTGCACAGGAAACGTAGGTTGCTAAGTCGCTTGTGCTCTTATTGTACGTTGATGGAGTGAGGCGTCTTCAACAGCTGCGCTATGGTGATACCGGGCACGACGCTCGTGGATTTGCCGTCCACGGTGCTCGCCAGCGGGTGCTCGAGTGCCGTGTCGTTGCCGCACGGGCCGAGATGGATGTGGGTCGGCTGTGCGTCCGGTGTGCCGTTTTTGAGGGCGATGACGACCTTGACGCCGTCGTCAAGTTGCGTGAGCGTAGGGATTTCATCTCAAGTGTGAATGACTTCGGCGCAGCCGCCGACGCGATACCGATCGAAGCGATGATGGAGGCCCCAGAAGGACGCGGAACGGAAGTTTCATGCCGCGACGCTATGCAGCAAACATGAAAATTCTGAAGTCCGCTCAGGCGCGACCCGCAGATCCTTCATGGGGAGCCAGAACGGCCTGCGCCTCGCGCTTAGAAACCGGCGTAATCCATGCAAAGAGTGCTGTCGCGGCAATAGCACCGGCAAACTGCGCACAAATGAAGGGAGCGCGTCGAACGGCCGGATTCCGGCAAATGTGTCGGAAAAGCAGCGAGCGATCGTAACGGCCGGATTGGCAAACGACGTCGAGGACGTAAACCAATACGCGCCGGCGATATAGCCACCGACCGCAAACGGCGTAAGTGTTGAACCAAACCGCACGCATCCCCAAATGATGATGAGTAACCCGAACGTGGCGACGAACTCCGCGAAGATCTGCGGCGGACCGTTCGTATGCGATGCGAAACAAACAAAAGCGGCAGCCCGAACATCGCATTCGCGCTCGCTACGCCGAACAGGCCGCCCGCAATCTGCGCCGTCGTGTACACGGGAACTTCCCTCCAGGGCAGGCCGGAACACATCGCGTCCGCGAGCGAAACCGCCGGATTGAAGTGCGCTCCGGAGATTGGGCCGAGCGCGCCGATAAGGCACATGAGAACGGCGCCGGTGGCTATTGAGTTCGCGAGCAGCGCGAGCGCGGTGTTTCCGCCCGCGAGCCGCTGCGCCATGATGCCCGAGCCCACGACGGCGGCAAGAAGTATGCCGGTGCCGAGCGCCTCGGTTACGGCACGCTTAGCGAGGGACATACATCCTCACAGAACGCGTCGACATGTGCGTCGTATCGATTCGCGAATTAGGCGTGTGCCGGCCAGGCGTTCTTCCCACGTGCCGGTTAATGCAGCCGGATCGGCGATATCCCAATGAAGGCGTTCGACCACACCGGGAAAAATCGGACACTTCTCGCCGCCGGCCTGATCGCAGACCGTAATCACATACGAATAGATCGCGCCCGATGTAAAGAGATCGAAGGCGCTCCGGGTCGGGTTGCGCGATATGTCTATGCCGACTTCGCGCATTGCCGCTATCGCAAGCGGGTTGATTTCGCCCGGCTCAAGTCCCGCGCTCTCGGCGCGCAGGAAGCCCGCGCATTGCGCATGTGCAAACGCCTGCGCCATTTGGCTGCGTGCACTGTTCCGAATGCAGATAAACAAGAGCCGTGGCAATGTGCTCATCGCGGACAGCAGGTGCGCGCGCCGTCATCGGACGAGCAGCAGGACGCGTCCGGATCGTCGCGCTCCTGCGTTTCTTCGTGCACGGTGTACACTTCCCAGCGGCGGCCGTCGGGATCCGTCGCCCACACTTTGGTCTGCTTAGCGTAACAGCACGTCTCTTCGCGCTCGATTTGCGTTTCGATGTTCGCAGACTGCAGCCGTCGGATCGCCGTATCGACGGCATCTGCGCAGAATCCACGACGACGCCGAAATGTGCGTCTCTCGCCGGTTTTGCATCCGGATTCAAGTCAAGCGCAAGTTCCAATGCGGGGTTTTCGGTGACGAACAGCGCGTAGTCGCGCAGATGCTTTGCGGGTTCGCTGTTCAGCAGCGTGCGGTAAAACGCGACGCTCTTGTTCAGATCGGAGGCGGCAAGATTCAGGTGCGTTTTCATGCGTTCACTTTCTCGGGCAACGCGAGATGGAGGGCATCGTGCAACCGCTGCTGCGCATCCGGCGCAAGACGGTAGTAGACCCACGTACCGCGGCGCTCGCACGTCACCAAACCCGCCTCGCGCAGGATGCGCAAATGGTGTGAAACCGTCGGCTGGTTGAGCGGAAGCCCTTCGGTGAATTCGCAGACGCAAATCTCGCCGTCTGCGCGCGCCAGCGAGGCCACGATCGTCAGTCGATGTGGATCGGCGATCGCCTTGAGCAGAACGGCGGCGTCGGTGAAATCGGTGCGTGGAAGTCCTTCGGAGGGGCAGCATCGCTGCATTGACATGTTTCAATATTAAACGCTATATCGAAGTTGTCAATACAATCGGTTTTCCTAAAACCGTCTGCTCATCTGCCAACGGGCGGCGTAGTCCGAATTCGCTCCGGTTCGTCCGAAATATGATATACTATCGGTATGAGAGTAACTTTCAGAAACAGATTAAGGTGGAAGTCGAGGCTGTTCTCCGAAAGCGCAATCAGCTGACGCTCCCTAGCGAGGCCGCCGACCTGCTCGGCCTGCATGAAGGTGACACAATTATCATTCAGGTCACCCAGCAATCCGCCACGCTTCGGCCTGTGCGGCGATCGTATGCGAGTGCGTTGCGCGGTATCTACGGTGATGCGCACCAGTACGTTAAGGGCGAGCGTGCCGATTGGGAGTAGACGCGGTTGCGCTTGAGCGCGCGATTCCCAGGGATGAATCGATTCTGCTCGATACCAACGTGTTGATTGCGTATCTCGAAGGCGGTCAAGCAATTACGGACGCCGCAACATTAATAATCGACGACTGGGTGCGTTCTGGACGCAATCAGGCACGGATCGGCATGGTGAGCGTCATGGAAATGTTGGTGGGGCCTGAACGTGCCGGCCGCGGCGCGAACGACCTTGTCGATTTCTTGACGCGCTTTCCGAACCTGATCGTGTGCCGCTCGATTTCCCTTCGGCCGCCGCGGCGGCGAGCGTTCGCGCCAAAACCGGCCTCAAACCCCCGGACGCGCTCATCATAGGCACGGCGATCGCAAGCGGCGTCGCAGTGATCGTGACAAATGACGGCGCGTGGGCCGGTAAATCGCCAAAGCGGGTCGTTACGCTCAGCGACTACGCCACGTAAACCGCGGCGTCTCACGGCACTCGCCGACCGAAACAAACATAGCCGTAGGCGCCGTGCGTGAGGGTAATAACTCACGGCACAGCGGATTAGGCAGCGGACAAATTATGATACCGGAGATGATGCAATGCGGTAATACCTAACCGATTCGTCGGCCGTCATTTTCCGTGAGACTTCCTTCAAGTACCTTTCTATTCCACGAAGATAGTTTGCAATACGCAGCATCTGAATTACCGTTATCCAAACCTAGCCTGCGCGCCGTATTCTTCAAAGACTAATTGACACTGGCAAGCGAAAGTTTGAACTTGATGAGACATTTCGCAGCATCGAGGACATCGTCGCCGTTCTAAATAGCCGCTTCAATCGCAACATAAGGACGAAACGCAAATCTCTCAACCCCTCACACGGTGCATTCATTGTTACTGGCGATGTCCTTCATGCTGTGAAGCGGTTTCGAACGCGCTTGGGACAATTCGGCATCCCTCTGGAGCAAGCCCCTATTATCGCTTGGGGCTACAGCGATCTGTCGGACCTGATTCCCAATTCGTCGCTGGAGAAGTGGCGTGTTATTCCCAAATACGCTGCGCTCAGTTGGCAGCGATACAGTAGTTCGCGTGCTTAGGGTCGCCGTTGACAACGAAACCTGGCAAGAACTTGCGGAAGCCGAGCGGCGTGCAGTGTCATGGGGCTTCTTACGGCATTCGGCATTTCCTGAACCGTCTGCGTCTGAGACTCCAGCTGAATGGAGCGAGCGGCTGAAGATCGCGCTCTCGGACTATTTGGATAAGCGCAACCTTCAGATGAACACGTCGTTTTCGGGGTTCAGTAGTAAACATAACATCCCCACCACTGGCACGGCAAAGATGTTTTTGTCATTTGAACGTCCCGATATTCGTACAACGGTAATCCATCAGGTAAAGGGTGAGACAATACGCGCTGTGTTGCTTATTGCAAATGAGGCACAGCATACCATTTGGCTCGACGTAGACCAGTGCAGCGAAGAAGAGTCCAACGTATGCTACGTTGCGCTCTCTCGGGCGGCGGATTTGCTGTTGCTACAGTGTCCGACGAGTTCAATTGCAACGCTGTGGACTAATCACGGTTTTAGGAAGCTGTAGATGCCAAGCGAATTCAACATGCGAGGACCTGAGAAACACCTGTAACATCTCGGGTCTTTAAGGCGCCGCGCGGTGGTCGCAGCCGGATGCGTCCAGCGGGATCACTGCAACGGCACGCCATTCAGGCTGAAGCGCAGGCACCTACCAATGAATCTCGTCTGCCCCGATAGTGCGCTTTCAGACTCCCACGTCCGGCAAGTCTGACAATTCAGCCACTGTATCCCGACCCCGGCCCCCGGTGCGCACGCCAGGCATTGGGTTCTGGAGGCCGCCGCGCCTTCGTTCGTCCAAATTTGTCCTACTGCCGACAGTTTGGCACTGATGTCACTAGGAAGTCTCAGAAAGGCGATACCGACCGCGCTTGCATGTGCCTCGCGCGGGGCGTATAGTGGTGCAAAGTGGTGCAAAGTGGTGACCGAGGGAGGACGACTTGCACGCGGACTTGCCGCGCTTTACGGGTTCGGTCGAGCATGCCCTTGACGACAAGGGCCGTCTCATCGTGCCCGCGCGGTTCCGCGAGCGGCTTGGCACCGGCTTCATTCTTACTATAGCCCCGCCCGATCCGTGCTTGGCATTGTATCCCGAGCCGGCCTGGGCGGAGTTCTGCAACCGGCTCGAGGCCGCTCCTCGCAAGGACAACGCTTACCGCCGCTTCGTCCGGCACGTTTTCGCCCATACCGAGGAGGTCGCGTGCGACTCACAGGGGCGGCTGCTCATTCCCGGAGCGCTCCGGGCGTATGCGAGCATCGATCGGGACATCGTTTCGGTCGGCTCGTTTACGCGCGTGGAGGTCTGGGCCGGGGAGCGGTACGGAGAGCACGCGACGCCGGAAGGCGAGGTCGCGGAATTCATGGCTGAGCTGGGGCTGTACTGATGCCGGAGTGGACGGATGGAGCAACATATTCCGGTCCTGTACGAACAGGCGCTGAACTACTTGGCGATCCGGCCGGATGGGATCTATGTCGATGCGACCTTCGGCGCGGGCGGCCACAGCCGTGGGATTTTGGAGCGCTTGTCGGGCGGCCGGCTCATTGCGTTCGATGCCGATCCGCAAGCGCAAGCGCGTGCGGCGGCCATTTCCGGCTCCGCTTTTACCTTCGTGCCTTCCAACTTCCGCGAGCTTGGAACGGCGCTGGACCAGCTGGGGATCGACCAGGTGGACGGCGTCCTTTACGACTTGGGGGTATCGTCGATGCAATTTGATGACCCATCCCGCGGATTTTCCTTCCGCGAATCGGCCCCGCTCGATATGCGAATGGATACGCGACGCGGGTACAGCGCGTACGACGTCTTGATGAGCGCAAGCGAAACGGAGCTTGCCGACATTTTCTTCCACTACGGCCAGGAGCGCGCCGCACGCAAGATTGCACGCGTCATCGTCGCACGGCGCGCCGCCGGCTCGCTTCCCAAGAGTACGCTCGAGTTCGGGCAGATGGTCAGCGGTTTGCTTCATCGCAAAGGCCAGCGCGAACGAATTCATCCCGCGACGCGCGTCTTCCAAGCGCTGCGCATCGCGGTCAACGACGAGCTCGACTCACTGCGGGACAGTCTCGACGTGGCCGTCGATCGACTGCGCGAAGCCGGGCGCATCGTCGTCATCAGTTTTCATTCACTCGAGGATCGCATCGTCAAGCATAAATTTCGCGAAGACCAGCGGCTCGAGGCGCTTACGCGCAAGCCGCTGGGTGCGGACGATGCGGAAATAGGACGTAATCCTCGCGCGCGCAGCGCCAAACTGCGCGCTGCTCAACGGAAGGTCAGTTAATGCTCGCCGCTCCAAGAAAAACTCAAAGCAATAGTGCGAGCCAGCCGCGCATCCGCAATGCGCGAACGGCAAAAAATGCGACCCATCGGCGGATTTCGCGCAAGGAACGCGCACGCTACATCGGCCTGGTACGCTTTTGCGGCGTCCTTGCGGTGTCTCTCGCGCTCGTTATGGTGTACGTCATGCTGACCGCGCGGATGACCAGTTTGAGTTACTCTGTGGCCAAGGCGCAGCGCGAACGCGCGAGCCTGCAAGCCGAAACGGCGCGCCTTGACGATCGTCTTGCCGCGCTGCGTTCCGACGATCGTCTCGCCGGAGTTGCTGCGCGCCTGGGCATGCAGGATCCGCAGCAGTTTGCGATTGTCACGCTTCCATCGCCCGCGCGCTTACCGGATCGGTCGCGCCTGGCGCTGCTGGCGGGCCTGGCGAGTCTGTTCGGCGCGAAGTAAGGTCGTTGCACAAGCGCACCTTCTCGCGCGTCGGGCCCCGGCGGGCGAAATTCCTATTTTATGCTTTGCTTGCCATGGCGGTATTTCTAACGTGGCGACTTTTCGACGTTCAGTTCTTAAAAGGACCGGTGTATGCAAAGCAAGCGCTTGCGCAGCGCAGCGATACGATCGAAGTTTTCGCGCGCCGCGGCAGTATCCTCGACCGTGACGGCAACGTGCTGGTGCGCTCGCTGCCGTCGGAGAGCGTGTACGCAGTACCGCACGATCTGGGCGACGCGAATCAAACGATAGCGCAGTTGCAGCGAATTTTTGGAAAGATCGACAAAGCCACTGCCGATCTGCTGCACGATCGCCGCCTGCAGTTCGTGTGGATCGCGCGCAAGATTCCGCACGATCAGGCCGATAAAGTGCAAGCGCTCGACCTTCCCGGCATATCGGTCATCGAAGAGGATACCGGCCGGCGTGTCGATCTGGTTGGAAAAAGCGCCTCGACGATTCTAGGTTTTGTCGGGATCGATGAAAATGGCCTGAGCGGCCTGGAATACACGTTCGATGATGTTTTGAAGGGAACGTCCGGGCGTGTCACCATCGAAGCCGATCAGTTCGGGCGCCCGATTCCGTTCGGTCAGCAGCGCACGATCAAAGCGGCGAAGCCCGGCCTCTCGCTGGAACTGACGCTCGATTCGTATTTGCAGTTCGTGACCGAGGCCGCGCTCGAGAAACAAGTTAAGACGTATCATGCGGCCAGCGGCACGGCGATCGTGATGGACCCGTATACCGGAGAGGTGCTGGCGATGGCCAACGCGCCGCACTTCGATCCCAACACGTACTGGAAATTTTCAGCCGGATAATTATCGCGACCGCGCCGTGCAAGATGCATACGAGCCCGGATCGACGTTCAAACTGGTCACGGCCGCCGCGGCGCTCGAAAGCGGAAAAATATCGCTCAGCGAGCGTTTCAATTCGATCGGCCCGCTCGAAGTCGGCGGGCAGCGCATTTACAACGCGGTCGACGGTCTCACGCCCAGTCCGGCGGGCGATACGATCGAGACGATCATCGCGGACTCTCTGAACGTAGGCGCAGCCCAGGTCGCGCTTCATATCGGCGGCCGCACCTTTTACAACATGGAACGCAGTGCGGGGTTCGGAGATCCAACGCAGATAGGACTTGCCGGAGAGAGCCCCGGCATCGTTCCCGCGCCTGCGGATTGGAGTGGAAGTTCGCTTGCGACGATGTCGTTTGGACAGGGCGTTTCCGTGACGCCCATTGCGATGGCGAGATTTTACTGCGCCATCGCAAACGGCGGATTGCTCATGCGTCCGCGCATCATACGCTCGATACTCGATGCGCAGGGCAATCCGATCTACACGTATCCAACCGAGATCGAGCACCGCGTCTTCTCGCAGAGAACTGCGAGCATTTTGCGCAGCCTGCTGCGTGCGGTCGTCGTGCGCGGTACGGGTAATCCGGCGGCGCAGGTCGCCGGTTATACGACGGCGGGGAAGACGGGAACGGCGCAAATGGTCGAAAACGGGACGTATTCGGCCGGATCGTACGTAGCCTCGTTTATCGGGATGGTCCCGTACGAGCATCCGCGCTATGTGATCTATGTCAAGGTCGAGAAACCGCAAGGCGCCATCTATGGTTCCATCGTCGCGGCGCCCGCATTCGTGGAAATCGCCAAAGCGGCAATGCTCCACGCCGGCGTCCTTCCCAGCGGGGCAAGCACCGCCGGTGTCTCTGCGCCAAGCGCTTGGTCCGCTCGGAAGCTCGCGCAGAATACCAACCGGCGTCTATGAGTGAAGAGCGGAGCGTCGACTCGAGAAGTTGCTGCATACGCTTGCCCAGAACACTCGCGTCATCGGATCGCACGATCTGCGGGTGAGCGGGTTGTTTATCGACTCGCGCGAGGTGCGAGCCGGCGGTATGTTCGTGGCGCTGCGCGGCGAACACGCCGACGGCCACCGCTTCATCGGCCAGGCGATAGAGCGCGGCGCGGTCGCGGTCGTCATGGAGGAGCTCTGCGAGGTCCCTCCAGCGGGTCACGGCGATCGTCGTGCCCGATTCGGCTCGAGCGCTCTCACAGATCGCCGACGTCTTTTTTGGTACGCCGTCGGCCGCATCTCCGCGTTGCGGGCATCACCGGCACCAACGGAAAGACCACGACCTCGCAAATGACCGCCTCAATTCTGAACGCCGCGGGCTTGCCTTGTTCCACGATTGGAACGATCGGCGCCCGTTTCCGCGAGCGGGAATGGCCGCTCGCAAACACGACGCCGCTCGCGCCGCAGTTGCACGAGCTTCTGGCGCAGATGCGTGAATTGGGCGCGCGGGCGGTCGCCATGGAAGTCAGACTCGCATGCGCTGGCTCTGCAGCGCGTTGCAGACATACGCTTCTGTGTCGGCGCCCTTACGAACGTAACGCGCGATCACCTGGACTTCCACGGGAGCTTCGATGCGTACGCGTCCGCAAAGCGCAAGCTGTTCGAACGGGCCGCGTGCTGCGTGTTCAACCTCGATGACGAACTCGGCGAGCGCTGGTCACGCGAGCCTGCGCGCACGTAAACCCGTGATGACCTACGCAATCGCCCGTGATGCGGATCTGCACCCGGATCGTCTCGAAGTCCGGCCCGACGGCAGCACGTTCGATCTGGGCGGCCAGCCCGTACGCGTGCGCATTCCGGGCCGGTTCAACGTTGCCAATGCACTTTGCGCAATCGGCATAGCGCGTTCAATGGATATTCAGGATTCTGATGCGGTCGCGGGACTGGAATCGCTCGATCGCGTCGCCGGACGTATGGAGCACGTGCGCGGCGGCGGCGTCGACGTCATCGTGGACTATGCGCACACGCCGGACGCGCTCGAGAACGTGCTGCGCACGCTTCGCGAGACGGCTTCGCGGCGGCTGATCGCCGTTTTCGGATGCGGCGGCGACCGCGACCGCGGAAAGCGTCCGCAGATGGGCGCCGTGGCGGCTCGCTATGCCGATTTTACCTACGTCACATCCGACAATCCGCGCAGCGAGGATCCGCGGCGTATCATCGAGGAGATCTTGCCCGGTGTCGGATCGGCTCCGCACGCGGTTCAAACGGACCGTCGAGCAGCGATCGAAGACGCTGTTGCGCAGGCGGGAGCGGGAGATGTCGTCGTCATCGCGGGAAAAGGCCACGAAACGTATCAAATCGTGGGCAGCGAGGTGCTTCCATTCGATGATCTGCATGATTGCCCGAACGGCGCTTGCTCTTCGCGAGGCGGCGCACCGGTAATGTTGACGCTGGAACGGGCGGTGCGTGCAACCGGCGCACGAGTCCTGAGCGCGGATCGTTTTCCGGCCGTGCTGCGCTTCGTTACCGATACGCGTGCGATCTCGGCGGGCGATACGTTTCTCGCGCTGCGCGGCGAACGGTTCGATGGGCACGACTACGTGCGTGATGCGCTGGATAAAGGCGCCGGTGCACTGGTCATCGACGATCCGCGGGCGGCAATCGAAGGGGTGCCCACGCTGCTGGTCGCGCAGACCAAGCGCGCGTATATGGACCTGGCGCAAGCGGCACGAGAGCAGTTTTTCGGGCAGGTCATCGCGATAACCGGCAGCGCGGGAAAGACGACGACCAAATCGCTGCTCGCGCAGATGCTCGGCGCATACTACGGAACGCAGAACGTTCTCGCATCTCCGGCGAACGAGAACAACGAGATCGGCGTGAGCAAGCTGGTCCTTGCGGCGAACACGGATCCTCGAGTCCTCGTCGTCGAAATGGGTGCGCGTCACGAAGGCGACATTGCCGATCTGGTGCGCATCGCTCGTCCGCACATCGGCGTCCTGACCAATATCGGCGAAGCGCACTTGGAAATTTTCGGTTCGCGCGAGGGACTCGCGCGAACCAAGTGGGGGTTGTTCTCACTCGGTGCGCAGGCCGTTCTAAATGCAGGTGATTCGGAATCCGTGCTTCGCGCGGCGTCGCTTGCAACGCCGGCATCGTGGTTTGGTACCGGTGACCCGGGACCGCCCGGCGTGTACGTGCGAGACGCGCGCACACTGGTGCTCACGTATGGTTCTGCCGTGCGCGAACTGCCTATCGACCTGCGCGTGCCCGGCGCCCACAATCGTGCGAACCTCGCTGCCGCTCTGGCGGCCGCGCTTCTGCTGGGGATCCCGCCCGAAGATCTCACGCGTGCGATTCCCGCGCTCACGTTACCGCCGGGCCGTTATGAGGCGATTTCGGTCGAGGGCGGGACCAGACTCATCTTTGATGCGTACAATGCAAACACGAGCGGTATGATCGCCGCGCTGGACGCTTTTGCCGACGAACGCGCCGATCGGCACATCGCCGTGCTGGCAAGTATGGCTGAACTTGGATCGGATGCACCGGCCATGCACGAACGTGTCGGAGCGCATGCGGCTGCCAGCGGCGTCGACATTCTGCTGGTTAGCGGCGACTACGCGGGTTCCGTCGCCGCGGGGGCGGTCGCAGCCGGTCTTTCGCCCGATCGCGTCGTGACCTACGGCGCGAATGCCGATGCGGTGCGGTGGCTGCGCGAGCACGCACGCGAATGCGACGTCGTCTTGCTCAAGGGATCCCGCAAATATAAGATGGAGGAGATCGTCGAGACGCTTCGGGGCTCCAAAGGCGAGGTGCTATGAGAAGTTTGCGCATCGATCGCAAAGAGCTGCCGCCCGGGATCGTCGCGATTCCCGTTCGCACCGCACTCGTTCGGCCTGGCGACGATCTGATCGATCTCGTGCAGGCGGCTATCGCAGGCATCGCTCGCGCCGGCGATGTTCTCGCGATTTCCGAGACCGCCGTCGCTATCGCGCAGGGTCAAGCCGTGCCGGCAGAATTCGTGCGTCCATCAAAGATCGCGTACTTTCTTTCGCGGCGTGCCGGTGCCTTGGCAACGGTGAATCAACCCGAGTCGCTTCAGATCGTGATCGATCACGCGGGCGTTTGGAAAGTGCTCTTCGCCTCGATTATGCACGTTGTGGGTCGCTTGATCGGCCGGCGCGGGATGTTCTACGAGATCATGGGCGAGGCGATCACGGCGATCGACGGTTACACCGGCACCTTACCGCCGTTTGAGCGAACGATTGTGTTCGCGCCGCAAAATCCCGATGCGTTCGCGCAGTCGGTCTTTGAGCGCACGAGCATCGCGTGTACCGTCGTCGATGCCAACGATCTCGAGAAGGCCAAAGTGCTCGGCGCATCGCGCGGCGTCGATACCGATCGGGTCGAGTACGCGCTGCTCTCGAATCCGCACGGCAACGGCGACGAGCAAACACCGATCGTCGTGTTGAAATGGCGCGCGGAAGGTCCAAATCCGCTTTTTGCGCAGGCGGCGGCATGAGAACGGCTGTGACTCCCGCCGGACTCGGCTTGCTCGATTTCGCCATCGGTTTTGTTCTTGCCGCGCTTGCCTGCGCCATCGAGCTGCCGATTTTGCGGCGTCTGCAGTTCCGCCAGCACGCGTACGAAGACGCGCCGCAAACGCATCAAAAGAAAACAGGCACGCCCACGATGGGCGGGCTGGCCTTCGTGATCGCGCTGCTGCCGCTGCTGGCAACCTTCGGCAATCCGTTTACTATCGCGCTGTTGCTTCTCGTGCTCGCGTGTGCCGCGGTCGGGTTCGTCGATGATTATCTGGCGATCCGGCGCGGCAAGAACGCGGGTCTTCGAGCGCGCACGAAATATTTGATCACCGCCCTGATCGCCGCGGTCTTCCTCTGGCAGGTCAGTGCGTTGAATCCGAGCACGGATGTGCTCTTGCGTATACCGGGTTTCACACTTATCTGTCCGCACTGGCTGTGGTTCGTGCTCGGCATCTTTGCGGTAAGCGGAACGATACACGCCGTCAATCTCACCGACGGCTTGGACGGCCTAGCGACGGGAACGATGATTCCGCCGCTCTTTGTCTTTTATGCAATCTCGGCGGTCTTTCCATTGACGTTTCTTCCGAGCATGGCGCAGATCGCAAGCGTCGCGGCCGTTCAAACCGCCTCCGCGCTCGGAATCGGCGCCTGTTTTGCTTTTCTGCTTTATAATCGGTACCCGGCAAAGATGATCATGGGCGATACCGGCTCGCTCGCACTTGGAGCATTGCTTTCCGGTCTTGCGATCCTCAGCTGGTCAAATGCTGCTGCTGATCCTCATCGGCGGCGTTTTTGTTGCCGAGGCACTCTCGGTCATCATACAGGTGACCTATTTCAAACGTACGGGCGGAAAGCGGATCTTCCGTATGAGTCCGCTGCATCATCATTTCGAGCTCCTGGGCTGGCCGGAAACCAAGGTAACGGCACGCTTTTGGCTGGCCTCGGTCGTACTTTCCGGTTTGGGGCTAGCGATCGTTCGATGAGTCTTCTCTACACGTCAGGACAGACACATGTTTGATTCAGGTGAAACGATTCTCGTCATCGGACTGGGACGAAGCGGTCTTGCGAGCACGCAGGTGCTGCGCGGGCGCGGCTCGCAGGTGTATGCCGTCGACGAAAAGCCGCCCGAGCAGCTGACCGAGGCGATCGCGCAGATTGAAGGTATGGGCGCGGTATTCGTTGCGCCGGACGCGCTGGATGCTCTGCTGTCGCGCAGATCGACAGCGCGGTACTCTCGCCGGGCGTGCCGCTCAATGGGCCGCTCGTGCGTAGCGTACAAGATGCCAACATTCCCGTATACAGCGAAATCGAGCTGGCGTATCGCTTGTGTAAGGCGCCGATCATTGCGGTGACGGGAACGAAAGGAAAATCGACCACGACTGCCCTGATCGGCCATCTGCTGCGGCAGTGCGGCAAGGGCGTGCACGTCGGCGGAAATATCGGCGATCCGCTCATTCGCGAAGTCCTGGACGCGCAGCCCGACGAGTGGGTCGTTGCCGAGGTTTCGTCGTTTCAGTTGGAGTCGATCCGCTCGTTTCGTCCACGCGTCTCGGTCATCTTGAATATTTCGGCGGATCATTTGGATCGATACTACTCGATGGACGAATATGCCGAGGCCAAGTACCGGATATTCGCAAATCAAAACGAGTCGGACTTCTTCGTCGGCAACTATGACGATGAACGCCTGCGCGAGCTGCACTGGCATGCCGGTGAAGTGCGGGTACATGCGCGCCAGCTGTGGTTCACGCTGCGTGACCGGCACGAGCACGCCGCGATGTATCTGCGCGAAGATGCAATAACGTATGCGCCGCTTACCGGCGACCCGCGTCCGGTCGAGATCATCCGGACCGGCGAGATTCCGCTGGCCGGACGGCACAACGTTCAGAACGTGATGGCCGCGCTGCTGGCCGCCTTGGCGATTGGCTTGAATCCGCACGAGCTGGGAGAAGCCGTACGGTCGTTTCACCCGATGGCTCACCGGCTGCAACCGATCGGCAGCGTGGGCGATGTCTTGTTCGTCGACGATTCCAAGGCGACGAATCCGGGATCGGTCATCGCCGCGTTGCAGTCCTACGATCGCCCGATCGTGCTGATCGCGGGAGGTAAATCGAAAAACACGGACTTTACGGAACTCGGACGGGCGATCGATGAGCGCGCCGAAGCTTTGGTCGTGATCGGCGAAGCTGCAAACGACCTGGCCGCGCACGTGTACCGTACGCGGATCGAGCGCGCCGGATCGATGGAGGACGCGGTGCACCGCGCCGCGGCGCTGGCAAAACCCGGCGCGATCGTATTACTCTCACCGGCGTGCGCGTCGTTCGACATGTTCGAATCCGCGGAGGATCGCGGGCGGCAGTTCATCGCCGCGGTGCATGCGCTCAGCGGTCATCCGGCGAGATCGGGTGCAGGTCTGTGAGAACTGCGCTTCGCTCCGGATATCCGCACGAAACGCGACCCGCCGCCTCGCTGCGTTCGTTCATCGCAGCTCCGCCGGACACGATACTATTCGCGGCCGTGGCCAGTCTGGTCGCGATCGGCCTGGTCATGATCTTCAGCGCGTCGAGCGCTCAAGCATACGCGGATCATCACGATACGGCGTATTACGTCAAGCATCAGATCGTCTATCTGGTCGTCGGGCTCGCGCTTGCAGCCGGCGGCGTACACGATCGACTATCGCAAGCTGAAGAGCCTTGCTCCCTACGGGCTGGTGATCTGCGTGCTGGGTTTGATCGCCGTGCTCGTGCCGCACGTCGGTGTGGTCGTCAACGGTGCGCGACGCTGGGTGGGCGCCGGGATGTTCTCGCTGCAACCCTCGGAATTTGCAAAACTTGGTCTGGTCTTGTACCTTGCCGCGGCGCTTTCGGTACGCGGCGATCGCATTACCTCGCTGGTGCGCGGCCTCTTTCCGCTCTTCTTGCTCGTCGGCTGTATGGCGATGCTCGTGTTTGTGGAACCGGACATGGGTACCGCGAGCCTGCTGGTCTTTACGGCGTTTGCGATGTTCTTTGCCGCCGGCGCCCGCATCGAGCATTTGAGCCTTATCGTGATGGTGACGTTGCCGCCGACCGTGTTGATGGTGCTTGCCAGCCCCTACAAGCGCGCGCGTCTGTTCGCATTCGTGAATCCCTGGAAAGATCCGCAGAACACCGGATTTCACATCGTGCAGTCGTTGCTGGCGCTGGGCAGCGGAGGACTTCTGGGCGTCGGGCTTGGTGAGTCGCGCGCAAAGTTCTTTTACTTGCCCGAACAGTACACGGACTTCATCTTCTCGGTACTGGGCGAGGAACTCGGGCTGTTCGGAACGGTGACGGTCGTCGTACTTTTCATCGCTTTTGCGTATCGCGCGATCCGTATTGCCATTGCAGCACCCGACCGCTTCGGCTTCTTCCTTGCGATCGGATGCACGGCGATGATCGTCATCCAAGCGTTCATCAACATCGGTGTCGTGACATCCTCGTGGCCCGTTACCGGAGTTCCGCTTCCGTTCATCTCGTTCGGCGGCAGCTCGCTCATCGTGTGCTTGATCGCGGTCGCCCTCATCATGAACGTCGGACGTCACCGGCGCGTCAACTTGCAATGAACGCATGAACGTGCTGTTTGCCGGTGGAGGCACCGGCGGGCATCTCTATCCCGCAATCGCGCTTGCGGATGCGCTAGGGCCTCGCGCCAACGTACGATTCATCGGTACGCCCGATCGGCTCGAGAGCACGATCGTACCGCAAGCCGGTTACGAGCTCGATACAATTGCAAGCCGGCCCCTGCGGCGAGGCTTTTCCCTTGCGATGATCCAAACGGCAGCCGCGAATGCGGTGGGTATCGTTCAGGCGATGCGTGCGCTGCTACGATTCTCGCCTGATGCGGTGGTTGCAACCGGCGGGCTACGTGTGTTTTCCGGTTGTGGCAGCTGCGAAGATTCTGAGAATTGCGCGCCGGCTTCACGCGGGACTCGCCCTGCTCGAACCCAACGCCCAGCCGGGCCTGACGAATCGTTTGCTGGCGCCGCTGGTCGACGAGGTATGGGGCACCTTCCCGACCCAGGACCCGCATATTGCATCGAAGTACGTGCAAACGGGTATACCGGTTCGCGCTTCGCTCTTTCGTCCGAACAATCGGATCGAGGCGGCTCGGCGCCTGGGTTTGGATCCCAGCCGCCGCACGATACTCGTCTTCGGCGGCAGCCAGGGCGCACGCTCGATCAACGAGGTCGTCGCAGCGCTTTTAACCCGGCGTCAACTTCCGGCGGATTGGCAAATCCTGCACGTGGCCGGGGAACGTGACTTCGAGTACATGCGGGCCGAAGAGCGCGCGCCGCTGGGCGAGAACCGCGTCGTACTCGTTCCATACTTACCGGACATGGCCGACGCGTACGCCGCTGCGGAGGTGGTGATTTCGCGCGCGGGAGCCTCGACGCTGGGAGAACTTGCGGCGCTAGGCGTTCCCTCGATACTGATTCCGTATCCGTTCGCCTCGGAGGATCACCAGCTTCGCAATGCGCGCGCCTTTGAAGCGGCAGGAGCCTGCGTGGTCATCGAAGATCGCGAGCTGAGCGCCGACACACTCTGGTGGAGCCTGCGCTCAGTCATGGAGCCTGAGCGTTTACGATCGATGGGTAAGGCGGCTCGCTCGCTTGCCGCGGGCGATCCGACTACGACCATACTCGCACGGATTGACTCGCTCGTACCGCGAAAGAACCGGCGAGCATGAGCGATTCTCTGCATTTCGTCGGGATCGGCGGTATCGGTATGAGCGCGATCGCGCGCGTGCTGCTTTCGCGCGGCGAGCGCGTGACCGGCTCGGACGTGAATGATTCGCCGATCATCGACGAACTGCGTGCGCTTGGCGCGCTCGTTACGATCGGTCATGACATGCGCAACATCAACGGAGCGCGCGAAGTCATCGTTAGTTCGGCCATCGATCAGAGCAATCCGGAGTACCGCCGCGCGTTCGAGCGCGGCATCCCGATCGTCCGGCGAGGCGAGATGCTGCGCCGGATCATGGAGGGACGCCGCGGCATCGCGATCTGCGGGACGCACGGCAAGACGACGACGACGGCCATGACCTCGGCGGTCCTTCACGATGGCGGCATCGATGCAAGTTTGGTACTGGGCGGAATCGACGTCGTAACCGGAACGAACGCCCTTAACGGAAGCGCGCCGTGGTTTCTTACCGAGGCGGACGAGTCGGACGGTTCGTTTGCGCTCCTCGATCCGGCTATCGCCGTGGTTACCAACATCGAGAACGATCATCTCTCCTCGGATGCCGAGCTGCCCAAACTCGTTGCGTCGTTCGATGAGTTTCTGTTCAAGTTGCCGCGGGACGGCACCGCGATCATCGGCGTCGATAATCCGCAAAGCCGCTCGATTGCCGGCTCCAAGCGGGGTGCGCGTACCGTTACGTTCGGTATCGCAAACGATGCGGATTTCCGCGCGGAAAACATCCGATTTGCGGATCTCGGCTCGACGTTCGAGGTGATCGCCGATGGGGCGCCTCTGGGAACGGCGCAGCTCCACGTGCCCGGTGCAATAAACATCGAAAACGCGCTTGCCGCGATCTGCGTTGCGCGTGCGCTTGAGATTCCGTTTGCGAGCATCGCACAGGCGCTGGCAGGCTTTCGAGGCGTACGCCGCCGCTTTGAAATCGTCGCAAAGTCGCCGCGGATGATCGTCGTCGACGACTATGCCCACCATCCGACCGCCGTACGAGCGACGATCGTGGCCGCTCGCCAGTATCACAAAGGTCCAATCGTCGTTGCGTTTCAGCCGCACCGCTATACGCGTACCGCATATCTGGCCTCGGCATTCGCCGGTGCGCTGAGCGCGGCCGACGCGGTGTACCTCACTCCGGTCTATGCCGCCAGCGAACCGGCGATCGAAGGCGTGAGCGAACACAGCATCGGCGAGCCGCTTGCGCAGAGTGGAACGCCGGTGCGATACGTAAAATACGTTCATGATCTACGCGCGCTGCTGCCGCGTGAAGCGCCGGAGAATTCACTCGTCCTGATGCTCGGAGCGGGGAACATTACCAAGGTCGCGGCGGAACTGGCCAAAGACGTCGGCATGCCGGCATGAACGCACATAGCGCAAAACTTGCGCAAGACGCGATTGCAAGCGTTTTGACGCATCACGATCGCGCGGCGCTCGAGGAAATCTGCGGGAGCGGTGTGTGTTTCGACGAACCGCTTGCGCCGTATACGTCGTGGAAAATTGGTGGTCCGGCGGACGCGTGGATCGTCGTGGAGAGCGAGCCGCAGCTCGCGGAGCTCATGCGATTTTGCGCCAGACGCAAGGTTCCGTGGTTTGTGCTGGGCAGCGGCAGCAATTTGCTCATCGGCGACGGCGGAATACGCGGGCTTGGTGCTTCGCCTCTGCGGTCAGTTCGCACACATCGTGGTGACCCACGACGAGCAAACCGTCGTCGTTCATGCGGGCGCCTCGGCGGATATGGCGTTACTTACGGCAAAGGCCGCCTCGGCCGGCGCGATTGGGATCGGCTCGCTCGCAGGCATTCCCGGCAGCGTCGGCGGCTCGCTGCGCATGAACGCCGGCACCGACAAAGAGATGGGGGATTTCGTGCGCGAGGTGTGGGTGCAGTCACCCGCCAAGCCCGAGCCGCATCCGGTGACCGTGCAGTATTACTACCGGCACACCTCGCTTGCTCGCGACGCCATCGTTTCGCGCGTGACGCTGCGTTTCGAACGCGGCAATCCCGATGATGTGCGTGAAGAGATGAAGCGGCGGTTGGTACGCCGCAAAAGTACCCAGCCGATCGCGCTGCCGAATGCCGGATCGTGCTTTCGCAATCCGGAGGGCGACAAAGCCGCGCGGCTCATTGAGGCGGCGGGAGCCAAGGGATGGCGCGAGGGCGGCGCGGAGGTCTCGCCGCTGCACGCCAACTTCATCAACAACCTCGCGGGAGCCACGCGCGAAAGACGTAGCGACGCTGCTCGCGCGCGTGCGCCGGGAAGTGGCCGAACGCTTCGGCGTTGAAATGCAGCTCGAAGTTCACCTTGTCGGTGTATTTATAGATCAATGAACAAAAAGAGGGCGAGGATCGCCGTCGTCATGGGCGGCACAAGCGCGGAACGTGAGATCTCGATCCAAACCGGATCGGGCGTGATGCGCGCATTGCACGATCTCGGATACGAGGCGCAGTCGCTGGATTACAACGAGCGCTTCGTCGACGCGATCCGCGAGCTCGAACCCGACGTCGTCTTCAATGCACTTCACGGACCGGGCGGTGAAGACGGGCAGATTCAAGGCGTCTTGGATTTTCTGCGTATTCCGTACACCGGAAGCGGGATCGAATCGGCTGCGCTCGCAATGGACAAACATCTTACGAAAAAACTGTGCGCCGCCGAAGGGTTGCCCACAGCGGCGTGGGATCTTTTCGATCTCACCGGCGGAACGCTTCCGCTTCTTCCGGGCTCGCTCGATCTGCCGCTGGTTATCAAGCCGCGCTTCGAGGGCAGCAGCGAGGGCGTCACGATTGTCAGGACGCACGAACAGTGGAGTCAGGCGATGATCGAGGCCGCGCAAGAGTATACGGAGATCCTCGCTGAGGAGTTTATCGACGGACGCGAGCTCACGTGCGGCGTGCTCGGTGAAGAGGCGTTGCCCGTCATCGAGATCATTCCGAATCGCGACGAATTCTACACATACGAGGCAAAGTACGGATCGGGCGGAAGCACGCACATCGTTCCCGCAAGAATCGGGGAAGATCTCGGCGCGCGCATTCAGATGCTCGCGCTCTCAATGCACCGCCTCATCGGACTGCGCGATTACTCGCGCACGGATTTTATCGTGAGCAGCGAAGGGCGACCGTATATTTTAGAGATCAACACGCTTCCGGGCCTCACGCCGACCAGTCTGCTGCCCGATGCGTGCAGCAGCGCGGGCATCTCGTACGATGCGCTCATCGATCGTCTCGTCGGATATGCACTTGGCAGGGGCGGCGAGCGCGTCTTAGCTCAATAAGCGCCGGATAATTGACACGGCGGAGCTCATTACGCCGCAGGCGAAGAATGCTGTTCGTTTTGTTCCGGCGTGGAGGCCTACATGAACGATAACCGCCGTCATTCTTTCGATCGGCTCGACTGCCGCTGTCCGCATCTTCCGCACTCCGAGAAGCTCTTCGCTCAGGTTTCCCAGATCTATGGACGCCGGGCGTTCTTGCTTGGTGCGGCCGCTACCGGCGCCGCACTGCTGCTGCCCCGGCATGCGCGTGCCGCCTCGCAAATCACGCTCATCAAGGCTGCGCGACTGTTCGACGGACACCGTATGCAAGAGCCGGGCGTTCTGGTCGTCAAAGGCGATCGCATCGTTTCGCTGAGCGCCGGCGATGCCGGCAGCGATGCGCAAGTGATCGATCTCGGCGGCGCCACGCTGATGCCCGGGCTGATCGATTGTCATACCCACGTCGCCGCTCGCGTCGTTCCGGATACATATCTGCTCGCGCTCATGCCGCCGCATGCGGCCGCGGACAATGTTGCTGAAGCGGCATTGTACAGTATTCACAACGCGCAAGTGATGCTGCGCAACGGATTTACGACGATCCGCGACGTCGGCGGCGGCGCCGGCATCGATCTGGCTTTGCGCAACGCGATCAACGACGGTGCCATCGTCGGACCGCGCATGCTGGCGGCGGGGCCGGCGCTCTCGATTACCGGCGGTCACGGCGACTCCAACGATCTTCCGGAGTTCGTGCACGTCGACGAGACAATCGAAAGCGGCGTCTCATATGGACCATATGGTTTTCGCGAACGCGTTCGCGAGCACGTGAAGCGCCACGTGGACGTGGTAAAGATTCTATCGACCGGGGGCGTGCTCTCATATGGCGATATCTGGAACGTGCCGCAGATGAATCTGGACGAAGTTCAGGCGGTCGTCGAAGAATCCGTCAAGTTCGGCCGCCGGGTTGCCGCGCATGCGCACGGCGATCCCGGCATCTCGATCGCCGTGGAAGGCGGTGTGCATTCGGTCGAGCATTGCACCGGCGTGAGCGAGGCGACGCTCAAGAAAATGGAGCAGCGGGGGACCTATCTCACGCCGACGATTTGGGCGCTCGACTCTATTCTGCAGCCGGGCAATCCCAATCACATTCCGCCGCAGGGCGTGCAGAAGGCCGAATATGCCGCGCAGGTTCGCAACGAAGGTATGCAGCGCGCACTGGCAAGCAGCGTGAAGTTCAGCTATGGTACCGATGCCGGTGTCTTTCCCCACGCACAAAACAATAAGGACTTCAGCCTGCTCGTCAGTATGGGAATGCGGCCTATCGACGTGTTGCGTTCGGCGACGAGTTCGGCGGCGGATCTGATCGACACGCCCGACCGCGGCGTGCTCGCCGCAGGGAAGCTTGCGGACATCATCGCCGTTGACGGTGACCCGACACGGCAGATTTCGCTGATCGAAAAACCGACGTTCATCATGCTGGGCGGGCGCAAGGTCGATCCGAGCCGCCTGGGATAGGGGGAACGAAAGGGCCTGCCCCCTTAAGGATCGGAAAAATTTGGGTCACCAAGCGGTCCCAGGCAACGTTAAGCGTAATACGCAACGTTGTAAGGTGTACGCATGAGATTTGCTTGGATTGCGCTTCTGGTTGCAGCGCTGGCCGTTCCGTATACCGTCCCGACACGCGCCGCGGATCCGGCGCCTTCGGCGACATTGCCGCCTTACAACTCGATCTCGCCGGTTCGCGTGCTCGGCATCATCCGCCGTGTGTTTCGTTCGCACCGGCCGCCGCCGCCGTACGAGGTCTATACGATGGTGCGATCGCAGATGACCAACTACGGGTATCCCGATCCCGTCGGCTCGTATACGACCAAATACTGGGTGCGCAACACCGATCGAGCCGCGCTCACGCGCCGCATGTTCCGCGACGATTTCGAAGGGGATCTCGTCTTCCAGCGTCCTGAACTGAACGAGGCGACGGACCCCGGGCCGCCTACGGCGGACGTGTTCGCGCCGGCACCGATCCACCAGCATATCAATCCGCTCTCCTACGTCCCGACGCCGGAGCCTTCCGGTGAAAGCGTCAAGACGATTGCCACGGTCGTGGCGATCGGTGAATCGGACTACAACGTCGCGCAGATGACGGTCGAAGGCAATTTGCTGCATCTGGTCCTCAAACCGCGGCGCGATCCCGAACGCAACGTGCTGCGAGAGATCTGGGTCGACAAGAGCAGCTACGAGCTGCGTAAAATTATCGCGCACGATCGCCTCTTCACCGACGATCAAGGCGTTTTTCCGGTGACATTCACCTACACGCTTGGTTATTTACAAAACGTGCTCGTCATTACGAAACTGCACGGCATCGTGGAGCCGCGTATCGAGGCGGACGGAACGCAAACGGTCTACGACGGCGACGGCCGGACTGTGGATTTCGATTTCCAAGATATCTCGTTCCCAAGCGCGCTTCCGCCGTGGTATTTCGATCCGCGCGAATACGCGCAGAACAAGCAATCGGAGCCGAACTAAGGCACGTTCGCGAACGTCTGCGCGTCGTCGATATCCAGCAGATCGAGGATACGCGTTTCCGGCGGTACGTTCTTTGCATTCGGATACCGCTCCAGAAAGTCGGGCCGATCGAGCCAGTCGGCCACCGTAAGTGCGTCGGTCTTCTGGTTAATCTGCTCGTACGCGGAAGGATCGCTGTGCGCGCGCAACCATTCGACGACGTCGTCATCTCCCCGTGCGCGCGCGACGGCATCGCGCAGATCGTCCTCGCTGACGCCGAGCGCGTCGAGTAGTCGTTGGCTAAAGCCTGGGATCTTATACGCGCCGGGATAGCCGCCCGGCAGCGTTGCGCGCAGTTTGTCGATTGTCCGTGCCAGCATCCACAGCCCGCCCAGTTTGACGCGGGTAGAGCGCGGAGGCGCCGATCGTAGGTCCAGCGGTTCCATGAGCCGGGGGTTCCGCCGGACAGGTGCCGAATGCCTCCGGGCTATTCCCCCTGGAGGATCCTACACTGTCACTCACCGGTATTGTCGTCGACCGCGGCCTTGAAGGCGTGGTCGTCGGAGACACGCTGCTCAGTAATGTCGAAGGAAAAGAAGGGCGGCTGACCTTCCGCGGATACGACATACACGACCTCGCCCCGCACGCTTGTTTCGAAGAAGTCGTGCACTTGCTGCTCTACGGGCACCTGCCGACCAAGGCCGAGCTTGCGTCGCTCAAAAAAGAGCTCGGCGCGCATCGGATGATTCCCGAGCCGCTCATCAATGCGATGGAACGGGCGCCGAAAGATGCATGGCCGATGGACGTGCTGCGCACGATCGTTTCCGGGTCTGGGATTATTCGTGCCCGTCGACCCGAAAGGTGCGCACATCTCCGACGTGCACACCGCGATCGAGTCTGGTTGCCAAAGTGCCGACCGTGGTTGCGATGTGGGATCGCATTCGCCGCGGCCTCGAGCCGATTGAGCCGCGTACCGACCTCTCGCAAGCGGCCAATTTTCTGTATATGTCTCGCGGCCAGGTTCCGAGCGATATCGCCGAAGATGCGATGGACACGTACTTGGTGCTGCTGGCCGATCATTCGTACAACGCCTCAACATTCTCGGGGCGTGTGACCGCTTCGACCAAGGCGGATTTGTACGCCGCCGTGACTGCTGCCATTGCCACGTTGCAAGGCGAAGCGCACGGCGGCGCGGCAAGCGCGGTCGGACGCGTCCTGCTTGAGATCGGAAAACCCGAACGAGCCGAAACCTACGTGCGCGAGGTGCTTGCGCGCGGCGAACGGATCATGGGCATGGGTCATCGCGAATACAAAGTGCGCGACCCGCGCGCGCAGCATTTGGAAGCCGTGGCGAAAAAGCTGAGCGAGATTACCGATCCCAAATGGTACGCGATCGCGCGCGCGCTCGAAGACGCTTCGAATAAAGTGCTTCAGGAAACCAAGCCGGACAAACGGATCTACGCAAACGTCGATTTCTACAGCGCGCCGCTTTTCTACAGCCTTGGGTTTCCGGGCGACGAATTCACGCCGATTTTCGCTTGCGGCCGTATCGCGGGCTGGGTCGCGCATATTTTGGAGCAGCTCGGCGACAACCGGCTCATTCGTCCGCAAGCGCGGTATTCCGGTCCGCCCGTTCACCCGTTCGAACCGATCGATCAGCGGCGCGGCAACGGGAAAACGTGAACGGACGCCGCGCCGGCGCGATCGCCCGCACGACCAATGAAACCTCGATCGAGCTGACGATCGATCTCGACGGCGGCCCAATCGAGGTACACACGTCGATCGATTTTCTCGATCACATGCTCCAAGCATTTGCCAAGCACAGCGGCGTGCGGTTTGTTCGTGCGTGCCTCCGGTGATGGTCTGGACAACCATCATGTCATCGAAGATGTCGGTATTTCGCTGGGGAAGGCAATCGCGGACGCGCTTGGCGAGAAACGCGGGATTGCGCGATTCGGCTCGGTCATGGTGCCGCTCGACGAGGCGCTCATCGCTGCGGCAATCGATCTTTCGGGACGACCGTATCTGAATTTCCGCGTTTCATTCTTACGCGATAGCCTGGGTCAGATGCCCACCGAGATGGTCGGCGAGTTTTTTCGCGCGGTTACCGACAACGCGAAGATCACGCTGCATCTCATCCAGATGAACGGGCATGTTGCGCATCACGTGTGCGAGGCGGCTTTTAAAGCCTTTGCGCGCGCTTTTGCCGCGGCCAAATCGTTGACTGCCGACGATTCCGTTCCATCAACCAAAGGCGTTCTCGAATAGATTCATGCTCGCCGTTATCGATTATGGAGGCGGCAATCTGGGCTCGCTGGTCGCTGCCCTTGCGCGCCGGAGGGCATCATTTGCCGTAACCGAGGATCCCGCGCAGATCGAACAGCGCCCAGTCGGCCGTGCTTCCCGGCGACGGCGCGTTCGCCGCGACGATGACGGCGCTGCGCGATCGGGGATTGGATCGCGCAATCCGCGCCCACATTGCGGCAGGCAAGGCGTTTCTGGGCATCTGCGTCGGCATGCAGATATTGTTCGACGGAAGCGACGAGTTCGGCATAACGGCGGGCCTGGGCGTGGTTTCGGGCCGCGTTTCGCGTTTTGCGGATGCGCCGCGCATACCGCACATGGGATGGAACAACCTGGACGTGGTTTCATCGCACCCGTTCGTGCGAGGCCTGGGGACGCAGCCGTATGCGTATTTTCTGCACTCGTATCGGGCACCAATCTGCGCAGAGACCGCGGCTGCCTGCACGCATGGCGACCGCTTTACGGCGATCCTTGCGCGGGAGAACGTGATGGGAACGCAATTCCACCCGGAGAAAAGCCAGCACACCGGAGCCCGGCTCTTCGATAACTTTTTGCAGCTTGCAGGGGAGGCCTCGTAATGCTCGTTATCCCGGCTATAGATTTACGCGGCGGAAAATGCGTGCGGATGCAGCAGGGCGATCCGACGCGCGAGACGGCATATGGAACGGATCCCGTCGAGCAGGCCAAAGCGTTTGTTGCGGCCGGTGCAAAACAGCTGCACGTTATTGATTTGGACGGCGCGTTCGGCTCGGGCGAGAACCAAGAGGCGATTGAACGCATCTGCCGCGCGGTTGATGTTCCCGTGCAAACGGGCGGTGGAATTCGCACCCTTGCGCACGCGCAAGCGCAGGCTGGATGCGGGTGCGGCGTACGTTATTCTGGGCACGCTGCTGGTCGAGGACGAGCGCGTAGCACGCAACATCATCGCGACGCTCGGCGATAAGGTGTTCGCCGGAATCGACGCGCGAGGAGATCAGGTCGCCGTGCGCGGCTGGCAGGAGGGCACGCCCGATCGACCGTGACGCACTCGTCCAACGCGTTACGCAGTGGGGCGTCGGCCGTGTCGTGTTTACCGAGATCGGACGGGACGGAACCGGCGAAGGCTACGATCTCGATGCCTTGCGAAGCGTTGCGAATGCCGCCGGCGTAAAGGTAACGGCGAGCGGGGGCGCGAGCACGGTCGAACATTTGAAGACGCTTGCCGAACAGGCTCCTAAAAACGTCGACGCGTGCGTTATCGGCAGAGCGCTTTACGAACGAACGCTGGATTTAAAAGAGGCTATCGCAGCACTAGCCTAGGAAGCGCCGCACTACGGCGTTTCCACCTCGTCAAAGATCCGCGGAAGATCCGGCGGCAAGCGCGTAACGATCTCGTAGTTGATCGTATCGGCCCACTCCGCCCAATCGTCGGCGCTGACCGCGGCGCCGCCTTGGTCGCCTATGAGCACAACCGGATCGCCGGGCTTGGCATTCGGCGCTTGCGGCCAGGTCTATCATCGTCATGTTCATGCACACCCGTCCGACGATCGGGCACACGGAGCCTGCGACGACGAAAGCGCCGCGGTTGGAGAGCATTCGAGGAATGCCGTCCGCGTAGCCGAGCGGGACGACGCCGATCCGCGTCGCTTTCGGCACATGATACGAGGTGCCGTATCCGATCGGCGTGCCGGCCTCGACGGTGCGTACGACCACGAGTTTACTCGTAAACGAGAGCGCGGGCTGCAGCTCGAATTCCGCGCCGCTATCCGCAATGCGGGTCTGCTCGGAGGGCCATAAGCCGTACAATGCGATGCCGATGCGTACCATGTCCAGGCGCGTGCTACGGCCACAGCATCGCGGCTGCCGACGCGGCGATGTGACGGATGGGACGGATCCCTTTTCGTTCGAGCGCAGGAAACGTACTTCGCAACACCTGATCGAATCGTTCGAGCTGCGCGTTGGTGAATGGTGAGTCGAGCTCTTCGGCGGCCGCGAGGTGCGAGAAAACGCCGGTTAGATCGATTTCGGGTAAACGTGCGTAGTCTTCGATCGCATCGCTCGCGTCAGCGCGTTTCGAGCCCCAGTCGAGCGACTCCGGTGTTGATCTTCACGTGCACCGGAAAACTCGTGTGACGGCGCGCCGCGCAAGCGGCAACTGCTCGAAGGTACGGGCCTGTACCCCATAGCGCAATCTCGAGTTTGCGCGCTAACGCTTCATCGAGATATGCGCTCTCGATTGGTCCCATGACGAAGATCGGGCGCGTTATTCCCGCATCGCGCAGCGCGATCGCTTCCTCGAGTAGAGTATACGCATATGCGATGCGCGAACGGTTCGATGGCGAGCGCGACGCGTACCAACCCGTGACCGTAGGCGTTGGCCTTGACGACGAACGCGGCTTTTGCCGGAGCTTACGAGATCGCGCAGCGTCCGCGCGTTGGCACGCAGTGCGTCAAGGCAGACGCGGACGTTGCCAATCATTGACCAAAGCGACCGGAAGCCCGAAAAAGACCGTGTGTGCAACGATCGCCAGCATGACTTGCACACCGCTGATGATCTTGAGCAGCCCGACGGTCGCGAGCGCCGATCTGCATGACGACGTACACGATGAGCCCGAAAACCAATCCCGAAATAATCGGCATCTTGTTGACCGCTTGCTGGGTCTGCGAGAGATACGAGTATCCCACGCCCCACGCCATGCTGACGAGCGCATGCATCGCAAGGCCGGCCCACGCGTACCCGGTCGAGGTATACGCGACCGTGCCGAACGCGCTGGAGGCGATGAATTGCCAAAGTCCCAGAATACCGGCATGGTGCGGCGCCAGGCTCGTAAAATAGATAAAAAGATCGATGAGCAGACCTCCGACGATGCCGGAGGCGATGCCGCGCAAGACGATGCGGCTCCAATCTAGAGGGAGCGCGGAAGCCATACGCGGCTGTTCGCCTCAGCAGGGCGATGGCCTGGCGCGAACGGTTACCCGGCAAGCGGCGCCTTGGCGGGCCGCAGCATCTTCACAACTGGCGGGTATAGGGAGATTGTGGTCGTCCACCGCTTAGACCAGCTCCTGGCACGAACCGATCCGTTTGATTTCACTCAAGCGCTCGATCGGTATGTTCGCGCAATGTCCGCCGATCGTATCCGGTCCGTCGTCATTGATGCGCGGGATCGCATGGGTGCGTACTATCGTGCGGAGTTCGTGCGGCTGCTCGCGGAGTACAGCGGCACCAGGCATGTCGATGCGAACGAGTTCAGCGCGGATCGGTTCGCGCACATCGTGCGAAAGGCGGATGGTGACGACGCGTTGCGCCACGCGTTTGCGCGGCTGCTCAAGAGCAACTTGCGTGCTATCTCCGTGTTTGGCGGAACGTTCACCGAAGGCGTTTTGGAAAATGTACCGTCCGACCGTACCGTCGCGATCGGTGAGGAGCGACCAAACCTGGGCATGCGGGCCGCGGTATGGGGCGGCATTGCGCTCGCGCTCGTGCTCGCGGGTGCGGCCGGCGAGCACGTCGTTTCCAATGTGCGCGCGCAAAGGGCCGCATCTCCACTTCCTCCGGTTGCCGCACGCGCCGGTCGCCGCGGTGATGACGACAAAACCAAGTGCCGCACCAATCGCCGCTGCGACTGCCGGACGAGCATCCGTAACGGCGACGCCCGCAGCCCTCGCCGACCGCAGCGATCACCCCGAGCCCGCAACCCGCGCCGGCGCAAACCGCAGCTCCGGCGCCGGCGCCGGCCGCTGCGCCCGCACAAACGCCGGTACCGCGGGTCCGCAATAAACACACGCCGCCGCCGGCATCAGGCGTAGCGACGTTCACGATACCCGATCCGACGCCGACGCCGGAACCGACGCCGCTCGACGTCACGGACATGCCCGATGCATACACCGACGCGACACCGCTGCCGCAAGAAACCGGAGCGCCCGCCGAGGTTCCGCATAAGGTTTCAGCTCAAGACGGCCTCGCCGACGCCCGGCCCGAAATCACATAGCTGGTTCAAGCGTTCAATTCTACATTTGGATCCGTTTAAGCCGAATGCGCCCAGCGCTACCCCGACGCCGTAAGTGCGGTAGACTGTAGGAAAAGCGCGTACCAGTTGCGCGCGGTGAGCAAATCGTCATGTGCGATCGTCGTCGTTAAAATAAATGTCGGGGCGCGTGTCGCAAGCTGCTGCCGCTGTGAGCGAATCGCCCGAACGCACATAGATATTCGGCGCAGCCGCTTGGACCATCGTCATGATCGCGGTATTGCCGGTGCTCGTGTCATCGGTAAAGACGCTGAGCAGATGATGGGACGGCTGTGCATTCGTCCAGCTCGCGAACGCATCGTAGTACGCGTACGCCGCATCGAACAGTATGACGTCGCTGATCGCATTCATTCATACCGCCGCGCGTGAGCACGCCGCCCGCACCGCCGTATCCGCCGCTGTGCGCGGTAAGCACGATCCGCCCGATGCGATCGCTGGTGATATCGCCGTTCGCGCGCAGCCACGACGCGATCTCGTGGACGAACCGCGCAAAACCGTTTTCATCCAGCTCGAGTTTACCGTCGCCGGAATCGGGAGCGTCTTTGGGGCCTTGCGGTACAACGAGTATTGCATTGCGGCCGCTCGCGTCGAGCTGCTCGCGCAGCCGGTATCGCGCGAGCACGTGCTGGACGTCATTGTTCCAGCCGTGGAAGTGTACGATGAAATCGACCGTGTCCGACTTGCGGTATCCCGGCGGAACGTACAGCGCGACGGTCGAGTCGCTATAGTGCCCGGCAGCGTCATACAGCTTACCGTCATAGACATGCCCGCTCTTCCGGCTCGCGTGCGGGTACGGTGCACTTGCGAACTGCCGGACGTAGGTGCGGCCGCCCGGCGCGTTCTGCGCGAGAAGTACGGCGCCGGAGGCTGCCAAGAACTGCGCTCGATTCACGTCCGCCCATTTCCCGGTCCGCCGCCGCTCATCCTGACCCGCTGCCTCGCCGGTCATCCTACCCTCGTCATCGCGAGCCCGTCGAAAGTACTGCGAGGGTATCGACACGCTAAGTGATATCACAGTAATGCATGGGAAAATCTGCGATTACTATGATACGTCATTTAATGCGGCTAGCGGCCTTCGGAGCATTGACTGTGGCGTACTCACCGGATTGCAATAGCTCGACCAGTCCCAACCCGCCCGACGTTGGGCCCAGCGTGTCAGCTGCCTTCAGGCGTCGCAGACGGCACTCGTCTATCCCGCAGCCGGGGTCCACCGTCTCGGCCGCCAATCTGACGCAAATCATCATCGGTTCTACCGCCCCCTTAATTCTGGTCGATTCCAGATCGTGATTACCGATGCACTGTTCCCGTTTCCGAATTTCATCCAGCCCGGCAATGCGTTGGCGGCGTGACGCCGCCGTTCCCATCGCCCAATCAGACCCCTTCGTTCAGCAACCCGCAATATCAAAGCAGCTCGCTCACCCAACCATTTGCCGTAAATCGAGCTGGTAACGGCCTATATTAACGACAGTCAGTCCGGTGATAACTGCACGCCCCTGCCAGATCGGCACCTTCACCACCCAGTAAGCCAAGCGATCGTCTCCCTGTATTGCGAAATCAGGGCGTCGGCCCGAGGCGGCCGCCGCCCGCATTTCTACTTGCAGTCTTAACATGAGTCTGCTAAAATCCGTTGGCTGGCACTCTATTGCTTAGAGTGCCAAATCCCTATACTGAATATTTACTGGAGGTTTTTCGTGAATCTCAAGCCTTTGGGCGATCGCGTGGTCGTTGAGCACGTCGAGCAGCAAGATAAGAGCGCCGGCGGCGTGTTTCTTCCGGACACGGCAAAAGAGAAGCCGCAAGAGGGCATGGTCCGTGCGGTCGGCTCCGGCCGCACGCTCGACAACGGCACCAAGCTTGTCGATGGATGTCAAAGTCGGCGATCGCATCATCTATTCGAAGTACTCCGGCTCCGAAGTGAAGATCGACGGAACCGAATTCCTGATTATCTCTGAAAAAGACGTCCTCGCCATTGTCGACAAAGTTCCGGCTGGCGTTTAAGGAGTTTTGAAGAAAGACTATGGCTGCAAAAGAACTCGTATTTGACGAAAACGCCCGCCGCGCGCTCGAGCGCGGGGCGAACATTCTCGCCGATGCCGTCAAAGTGACGCTCGGCCCCAAAGGACGCAACGTCGTCCTCGACAAGAAGTTCGGCTCGCCGACGATCACCAACGACGGCGTGACGATCGCAAAAGAGATCGAACTCCCGAACAGCTTCGAGAACATGGGCGCTCAGCTCGTGAAAGAAGTCGCCTCGAAGACCAACGACGTTGCCGGCGACGGCACGACGACCGCCACGGTGCTCGCGCAAGCGATCATCCGCGAGGGTCTGCGCAACGTGACCGCCGGTTCGAATCCGCTGCTGATCAAGCGCGGCATCGAAAAGGCCGTCGAGATTGCGGTCGGCGAGATGGAGAAGTCCGTTCAGAAGGTCGACACCAAGGAAAAGATTGCACAGGTCGCATCGATCTCCGCGAACGATAAAGAGATCGGCGAGCTGATCGCCGACGCGATGGAGAAGGTCGGCAAAGACGGCGTTATCACCGTCGAAGAATCCCGCTCGATGAAGACCGAAGTCGAAACCAAAGAAGGCATGCAGTTCGACAAGGGCTACATTTCGCCGTACATGGTCACCGACTCCGAGCGCATGGAAGCCACGCTGCAGGATCCGTTCATTCTCGTGACCGAGCGCAAGATCTCGGCGATCGCCGACATTCTGCCGCTGCTCGAGAAGATCGTGCAGGTGCAAAAGCCGCTGCTCATCATCGCCGAAGACGTCGAAGGTGAAGCGCTCGCGACGCTGGTCGTCAACAAGCTGCGCGGCACGTTCACGACCGTCGCGGTCAAGGCGCCGGGCTTCGGCGACCGCCGCAAAGAGATGCTCAAAGACATCGCGACCCTTACCGGCGCGACGGTCATCAGCGAAGAGCTCGGTCTCAAACTCGATAAGGTGACGCCGGATCTGCTCGGCAAAGCCAAGACGGTCAAGGTCACCAAAGACGAGACGACGATCGTCGACGGTTCCGGCAAAGAGTCGGACATCAAGGGCCGCATCGAGATGATCAAAAAGCAGGTCGAGGAGACCGATAGCGATTTCGATCGTGAAAAGCTGCAAGAACGTCTTGCCAAGCTTTCCGGCGGCGTCGCGGTCATCCAAGTCGGCGCTGCGACCGAAACCGAACTCAAAGAGAAAAAGCACCGCATCGAGGACGCGCTCAGCGCGACGCGTGCGGCTGTGCAGGAAGGCATGATCCCCGGCGGCGGTTCCTCGCTCGTGCACGCCGTCAAGGCAATCGAGAAGTACCAGCCGCCTTCGGGCAACGGTCACGCCTCGACGGTCGCCGACGAGAAGATCGGCATCGAGATCGTCCGCAAGGCTCTCGAAGAACCGCTTCGCCAGATTGCCAACAACGCGGGCTTCGAAGGCTCCGTTGAAGTCAACAACGTCCGTGGCAAAGAAGCGCCGTTCGGCTTCGACGCCATGACGGGCGAGATCGTCGACATGTTCAAGCAGGGCATCGTCGAGCCGTTCAAGGTTACGCGTTCGGCGCTGCAAAACGCCGCGTCGATCGGTTCGCTGATCCTCACGACGGAGACGCTGATCGCTGATAAGCCCGAGCCGAAGAAAGAGCCCGCGATGCCGGGCGGCGGCGGCATGGGCGGCTACGACATGATGTCACTCCTCGCTGCGTGCGAGACACGACGAATTGGAGGGCCGGTTTCCGGTCCTCCATTTTTTATAGTCCGGATGGACTGGAAAGGTGCGCGCACGAAATCCGCACTTGAGTCTTGAAGGAGCCTTCGCTCGCTTGTATCGATGTCCCGCAGGTTAGGCAGCGGGCCGAAGGGGCAATAATCGTAGCCGACTTCCTATCTTCTTCGCGAGGCAAAAAAACAATGAAGCAATCGAGTGCCGCGGTGCTCGCGCTTGCGGCTGCGGTGGGCTTTGCGGCCTGCAGCAACGGCAACGGCAGCAACAATGCCGCGAACACCAACACCGGCAATACGATGACCAGCGGATCGAGCGTCAAACAGATGAACCCGATGCACGTCGCGCACAATGCAATGTCCGGTAAGGCTCTGAACATCAACATGGGAGCGATGAACGGCTCCAAACAAGACGGATCGGCGAGTATTGCGATCAAGGGAAGCGGCGTTCTAGTGACGCTTCACGTGAACAACGAGCCGGCCGGCGCAATCGAACCGGCCCACATACACCAGGGTACGTGCAAAAACCTAAATCCTGCCCCCTGGAAGCCGCTCTCGAACGTCGTGAACGGCGTTTCGGAAACGACGATTGCGGGCGTGAATGTCGCCGAACTCAAAAAAGGACACTATGCAATCAACGTGCACAAGAGCTCTGAACGATCTCAAGACGTACGTTTCCTGCGGCGACTTGACGATCTAGCCTCGCTACCCGCCGGTCCGATGAAAGGCCTCCCCGGTTCTCATGTTGCGGGGCGGCCTTTCATTCGGACTACCAGTAGGCCCATTGTCCGTGCAAATCGCGTCGCGCCGTATCGAGTTTCTGCGCGATGAGCGTTGAGGTTAGTGCACTCACGTGTTCCGGCGGCCGCAGTGAATGCATGATTGCATAGCCTTCGTGCAATAATCGGTGCGCCCGCGCGGGATCATTCGCCTGATGAGCCAGTTCGGCGGCTACGACGAGCGCGTTCGCGGCACGCCAGCGATCCGCGAATTGCGTGGCGGCGGAACCGTCATCCGCGCAGGCCAGCGAAATGCGGGCGGCCTGTTCGGCAGCGCGCGAAGCCTCCCCATATCGATGCTTGGCGATCGTCCAGACATTTGCGGCTATCGTGCTCGTCGCACGGTCGGCACAGCTCGCTGAATATCCCTGGGAGATAGGCGTTGATGCGTGCCGTGCGCAAGCGCACAGCGCGACAAGAGTAAAAACAAGGGCAACTCTACTGAAGTAAACCATGTTGCGTTGCGTCACCCTCCCTTGCATGGACGAGCGTACCGCTTATGGTTCCCCGCTAGGCTGCTTGGTAAACGCCGGGCGTGCTAAGAACAAAAAGTAGATCGGAATCGCTACCAAAAGTATCGCCAGCCCAATGAGGCTGTTCTGCGGAAACTTGATGTAGGTATCCAGAACGACCGCGATGGCCACAAGCAAGAAGATCGCCGTGGAAACCGGATGACCGGGAACGCGAAATCCTGCGGGAATCTGCGCGCCGGACTGCCGATCGCGTGCGCGAAAGATAAACAGCGCCAGCGCGGAAAGCGCGAAAAACACATAGTCGACCGATGTGACATAATTTAAGATCTGATCGTAGAGACCGAGCAGCGCAATGGCTATCGCGAAGAATCCCTGCAGTGCGATTGCGATAACCGGCACGCGGCTGCGCGGATCGACCCAAGCGACCGCTTTGAAGAACAGACCGTCCTGCGCCATTGCGTGATAGACGCGCGGCGAGGTTAGAATCTGGTTGCTCATAAAACCAAACGTCGAGAGCATGACGGCCGCAGCGATAATCTGCGCTCCGCGTGGGCCCAGAACGAGCTGCAGCACGTCCGACGCAGGCGTATCGGTGTTCATCAAGCCGCGCGGTCCGAGCGCGTGCACGCAGACGAAATTCACAAGCATGTAGAGTACGACGACGCCGACGACGCCCCAGATCATGCCGAGCGGCAGCGTACGCTGGGGGTTCTTCAATTCACCCGTCATAAAACTGGATGTTTGCCAGCCGCTGTAGGCAAAGAGTACCGGAATCATCGCAACCCCAAGCGCCGTGAGCATATCCCAATTGCCGGCAAAGCCGGCAACGGGAAGGGCTGCCGTACCATGCGGCGCCGCGAAGAGGCCCGCGCCGATCAGTCCGGCAATCGCGCCGATCTTCAGCAGCATGAACAGATTTTGCAGGCCCGCGCCCGCGCGTACGCCCAAGCAATTGACGATAGTGAGAAACGCCAGTGTAGCAATTGCAATCACGCGCTGATCGACGTGCCAGCTCGGTCCCAATCGCTGGAAATACCCTGCGAACGTTATTGCAGATGCAGCCGCGCCGCCGCTCTGCGAGACGAGCAGCAGCGTCCAACCGTACATGAACGCGACAACCGGATGGAACGCCTCGCGCATGTATCCGTAAAGGCCCCCATCGGTTGGACGGCGTGCTGCAAGTTCCGCAAAGATGAAACCGCCCAGAAGTGCCACGATTCCGCCGATTGCCCAAACGAGCAGGATCAATCCCGGCGTATGGACGCGCTGCGCAACCACGGAGGGGTTTCGAAAGATGCCGGATCCGATGATGCCGCCCATGACAATGAGCGCCGCATCAAAGACACCGAGCCGGCGTGCAAGACGAACCGGATGCGAAGGGTTCATGCGTTCTCATTCGAAGGACGTTGGAAATCGCCTATGATTTCGCAACCGCTGTACAGTGAGGAATTCGTCGGGCGACGCGATGAACTCGCCTTTTTGTGCGAGGAGTTCCGCGCCGCATGTGATTCGCGCGTCCGCTTCATAACGATTGAGGGTGATGCGGGCATCGGCAAATCACGTCTTCTGCACGAGTTTTTCTGCCGCATCCAGGACAATGCGACCGCTCGCGACGGGGCATTGTTCCGAGCACGTACGCGCTCCATACCTGCCGTTCAGCGAGATCGTCGAGCGGCTCGATCCGCGATCGCGCCTGGCCCCACTCAAACCGCGCGAGCACGGAACGCACAGCGAGGAAAAGTGGACCTATTTCAATGCGGTCGCCGGCGTCGTTCGTGCGCAGAGTGCGCGGCGGCCCGTCGTTATCGCGATTGAAGACGTGCAATGGGCCGACAATGCGAGCATCGAGCTCCTCCGTTTTCTTCTCGCGCGATTGCCCGCTACGCGATGTTTATTCGTCGTGACCTTGCGCTCGGATACCATCCCGCAGAGCCCGGCGGCCGCCGTGCTGCGCAGTGCGGCCTCGCGCAGCCGCGCGACGAGCATCCAGCTGCGTGCATTGCGGCGTCATGAAATAAAACATCTCGTTCAAACCTCGCTGCACCAGCGAGGAGCGCATCTCGAACCGGCAATGCTCGCACAGATCGAGGTGCTGGCGGAAGGCAACGCGCTGTTTGCCGAAGAGCTCGCACGGGTCGCGTTGGAAAACGGCGCGCTTACGTTTGAAGCCCAGATGCCCGTCACGCTGCAGGCGATATTGAGTGAGCGCCTGTTGCCGTTCTCGGCGCAAGAGCGCGGGATGCTCTATCGTGCGGCCGTACTCGGACAGACGTTCGACCTCTCGCTCCTATGCGCCGTAGGAGGGCACTCGCCGGATGACGTGCTGAGCGTACTTCAGCGCGCGGTCGCGTGCGGCGTGCTGCGCGAAATTCGGGAGTTGCCTTCCCGGTTCACCTTTCGGCACGCGCTGATTCGGCAAGCGCTCGCGGATCAGTTGGTGCTGGCCCTCGCTGCGCCGCTCCACGTGCGAATCGCTCAAGAATTGGAAGCCTTGCCCGATGCACGCGACCGGGCCGCGGAACTTGCGTATCATTGGTCTTCGGCGCGCGATGCGGAGAAGGCGCGGTTATGGAACGAACTCGCCGCGCAATCGGCCTGGGACGTCTACGCGTATCGCGACGCAATACGATTTTACACCGATTCGCTGCGATGGGACTATCCGCCGGGCACCGAGCGCGCCCACGTGTACGAGCGTCTGGGAGTCCTGCTCTATACCGAAGGGTGCGGCGAGGAGCCGGCACAGTGGTTTGCGCGGTGCCAAAAGGAATATGACGCGTGTTCGAACGCGGTGGGAGCGGCGCATGCGCTTCTGCTGCAAGCCGATCAGAGCTGGGTTGATGCTTGCACCCGAGAAAGCGTACGCGCCGCGTCTGAAGCCGCGATCGCACTCAAACGCTCTGGGTCACCCTCAAATGTACGCACAGGCGCTGCTGACGGTGGCTCGGTACTCGGTTACCTTGGGTCATCTGGACCAGACGCGTGCGCATTTACAGTCGATCGAGGCGCTTCGCGAACACTTCGATCCCGGCTCACGTGCGGCGTGGCACGAAGTGCGCGGGGAGACGAATGCGGTTTTGGGACAAACGGCTCCCGCATTGGCCGACTTTCGCGCCGCCGCGCGCCTTGCCGCGCAAAGCGGCGTAAGCGAACTGATATCGCAAATCGAAAATAATTTCGCGCTCGCAGCAGTTGAGCTCGGCGACCTCGATCTCGCGATCGCGCGCCACCAAATTGCGGTCGATGAAGCGCATCGCACCGGCCTCATGTGGCGGATCGCCTACTCGTCGCTCAACTATGCGCGTACGCTCACTTTAAAAGGAGAGCTCGAACGCGCCCGGGCGCTGACGTGGGAAGCACTCGATGCCGGTGTGACGACGGCGACCTTCAAGACGAAGGCGGCGAGCGTAGGAATTCCGCTGGCGCTGCTGCTCAACGATCGCGCGCTGCTGGGTGCCTGCGCGGACGAGCCGGCCATCGAACTGGCGCAGCAATCCGGTGAGATACAACGAATTGCGTCGGTGTCGGCTGCGTTTGCGGGCCTTCGCGTAGCGCAGGGCAGCCGGAAAGAAGCGCGGGGGCTGCTGGCCGGCGCGGTGCGCGCGATTCCACATGCGCATCGCGCTTGGGAGCTGTTCATTGCCGTCGCGCAGTGGGGAGATCCGCAGGACGTCGAATTGGCTCGCGGCCTGCTCGAAGCCGCCGTTGGGCGGCCCCTCGTCAAGCGCGCATACCGTCTGCTCTTCCGGGCATTGGCATCACGCGCGCCCGAATCGGCACGCATCGCGCGCATGGCCGCCTCGTGCTTTGCCCGGATGGGAAATGCGCTGTATGAAACCCTTGCGCTCGAGGCCGCCGGTGAGATAAAGCAGGCCGGTGAGCGATACCGGCAGATGGGCGCCGTGAGGAGTTCGGAAGCCGAAGCGGCGTTCCAAAAGGGGCCGCTTTCCGAGCTGACCGCCCGGCAAATGCAGATTGCCGATCTCGTGGCACGCGGTCAAACAAATCGCGCGATTGCCCACCAGCTCGGGATCAGCGAGCATACGGTCGAGCATCATTTATCCGACATTTTCTCGCGCCTTCGTCTAAAGTCGCGCACGCAGCTCGCGCACATGCTGGGTCAAAGCGAATCCATATAGCGGAATCCCGGGATACCCGGGAGCCGCGCCGGTTCTTATACTGAAGTCAACCTGCAATCTCGGAGGTTGGCATGGCTATTCGTTTGCGCATGTGCCGCATTGGAGCAGCGGCGCTCGTCGTTCTTGCGATGCTTGGCTCGCAGACCATTTCGGCGATAGCCGGTACGACCGGCGGCATCACCGGAACGGTTACCGACGTTCAATCCCAGAAACCCGTCGCGGATGCGACGATCACGGCCACGAGTCCGTCGCAAACCGCGACTGCTTCGAGCGATGCATCCGGCAGATACGTGTTCGTCTCGCTGATGCCCGACACGTACACGATTGCGGTGCAAAAGACCGGCTACGAGCCCGTTTCGATCTCGGGCGTATCGGTCTTCGCCGACCAGACGCAGGCGCTTCCGCTGGCGATGCGCGCAAGTTTGCGCACCATCGCGAACGTCACCAGCCGTTCGTCCCTCTCACCGGTAAAGCCGGGCGTCACGACCGATGTCTATTCCGTGAATCCCGAACTCACGAAGGCGGCTTCGCCGCTCGGAGGCGGCGGCGGACTGAACAATGCCTACTCTGCGATAGCCTCGATGCCCGGAGCCTTTGTGCCGCCGGGCCAAATGGGGGTCAATCAGACGGTCTATATTCGCGGCGGATACTACGACCAGATTGGCTACGAGTACGACGGTGTTCCCGTGAATCGCTCGTTCGATAATTATCCCGGTAATTCGGCGACGACGCTTGGCCAGCAGGAGCTGCAAATTTATACCGGCGGGGGCACCGCAACCTCGAACGCGACGGGCCTTGCCGGTTTCATCAACCAAGTCACGAAGTCGGGAACCTACCCCGGATACGGCACGATTTCCGGTATGGTCGGGACGCCGACGTTTTACCACGACTTGTCGGTTGAGGCGGGCGGCGCGACACCGAACCGTTTGTTTTCGTACTACGCAGGCCTGAGCGGATTCAATCAAGACTTCCGGTATTGGAACAATTCGAACGGTGCGGATTTGACCGGCCAGTTCCCCAACGCGGGTGAACTCTCGACCGGTCCCAATAACGTGACGACCAACCTCGACTTCTATCCGGCGGTGTATCCGACGTGCAATTGGAGCAACCAGAATCTGTACGATAATCCGGCCGTCGACAACTTTTCACTCTCGACGGATCCGGGCTGCTTTGCCTCTATCAACCCGGCGTACGGAAATATCTCGACGATCAACGGGCGTGAGGCGGTTGCCAATCTGCATTTCGCCATTCCGCATCAAAGTGACGCGGGTCGCGACGACATCCAGCTGCTCTACACGAACTCCGCACAGTTCCGGCAGTACTACACCGGCGTGAATGATGCGGGACCGAACGTCATTTCCGACCTGATCTACGCCAATGAGAACTTGAACATCACGGGTATTCACCAGCCGCACTGGCCGGACTATCTTACGTATCCGGGCGGCACCGCGTTCTTGGCTCCGGCGACCACATCTCCGATTGCGTACCTGTTCCCGGGATCTCCGACGAACCGGTGCAGCAACGTGCTATCGCCGTTTGTTCGAGGCGCGCCGCCCGTACCGGGTGTTTGCGCGGACGGAAGCTTTTCTGCGCTGCCGCCCGACTATCGCGACGGCCGGTGGGATCAAGCGAGCATCGTCAAGCTTCAATATCAGAAGAATTTCGGCAGCACGGCGTATCTGCGGCTCTTCGGATACACGTTCTATTCGAATACGAACCGCAGCGGCGCCGCTCGTCGCGGAATCGGCTCGGGATTTACCGGAACCAACTACGACTATGAGGTTGATTCGCATACTCGCGGTGCGCAGCTGCAGTTTGCCGACCAGTTATCCGACAGAAACCAGATCTCGGCGATGCTCAATTACGTGACGGCCACGACGCTGCGTTACAACGGTACGAATTACCTCAATACCGCGGGCCAGCAGGTCAGCAATCTCACCAACGGTTCGCAGTGCTTTGCGGCATTTACGGGAACCGGAGACAACGGCATCGACAATTACAATGCCGGCGATCGGGCGCCTTGTAACGATTCTATCTCGCAAGGGACGTTCGGTGATCCCACCAGCGCGGACGATTCGGGAAATGCGGAGGCGCTCAACCCCTGTACCAACGGAAGCGTCCCCGCGAGCAGCGCGGCTTGCACCTCCGGCGCAACGTGGAAGCTCACGTACACCGGAAATCAAGGCCTGCTCAATTCGGTGACGCCGAAATTCACGCATGCGGCGCTCATCGACGAATGGCGTCCTACCGACAAACTCGACATCAACGCGAGCCTGAAGTTTGAACGCGACGAGTTTGACATGGGCAATACGAACACGCCCGGTAAGAATTTTTGGTACTCGGCGGCCCAGCAAGAGTTTTGCTATAACCCGGGGACATTCCAACCGATTCTCGTTCCCCAGGCTCCGCAAGACGCTTCGACCCTCCAGCCGTACGTAACGTTCAATTGCCCGGTCGAGAACGGCGTGCAAACGCTGCATCCGAATGGGCAAAGCGGTGCGGTCCTGCTTTCGAACGTGTACCCGTCGACGTATTCGCAGAGCTACTTCTTACCGCAGTTCGGTATGACGTACTCGATGACGCCGGATACCGTTTTACGGCTTTCGGCCGGCCGGTACGCGCAAGAACCGCAGAATTATGAGATTCAATACAACAGTGCGGAGGAAAACCTGGCGGCGGAACTCGTTGGATTCATGCCGTTCGGTTTCTTCACGCCCTTCCATCCGGCCACGGCACAGTTCTCCAACAACTATGACTTCTCGTTTGAGCACCACATCAAGGGTACGGACATGTCCTTCAAGCTCACGCCGTACTACCGCTGGGCCACCGATCAACTCGACGAGGCCGTCAATGTGCCGACGGCCGCGATTTCGCCCTCGCTCAACGGCGGTACCGAACAAACGAGCGGCGTGGAACTCGAGTTCACCAAGGGCGATTTTAACCGCAACGGCGTGGCGTTCGTCTTTTCGTACACGTACACGAATTCGAAAGAGAAATGGAACAACTTCGCCAACGTCCCGATCAACGCGGTCGATCCGTACAACCAGGACATTGCGAACTTCAATCTGTTGACGAAGGCAGGCGGCGGCGCTCCGTGCTACGATCCGAACAACAGCGGCGCGCCCGACACGTGTGCGCTGGCAACGGACGTGCGCAACCCGTACTACAACATGTCGCAGCAGCCGCTGCTCGACAAGTTCGCATGGTACGACACCGGCTTGGATTTTCCGTACGTCTCTCCGAACGCGTTTTCGCTCGTGCTCAACTACAAGCACGACAAATGGTCGATTACGCCCGCGCTGAGCCTGAATCAGGGCGCGACCTACGGAACGCCTGCGGACGTCATCGGCATCGATCCGCGCACCTGCGGGCAGAACCAGGCGGCGGCGCTTATTCCGACCGGCGATCCGCTCAAGGCGGACTACACGTCGTGCGGTTTCGCGGAAACGAGCACCGGGTCGAGCGTCGGAACGCTTTTCATCCCGAACCCGACGAGCGGCAAGTTCGATAGCTTCGGCCAGTTCAGCCAGCCGTGGCAGTTCAACATGGGACTGCAAATTCGTTACGATATTTCCCCGCGGATCACGGCGAACTTGACGGTAACGAATTTGGTCAATCAATGCTTCGGCGGATCCAGCGAGCCTTGGACCCAGCAATTCCCGCCCAACCGGAACGTCTGCGGTTACTACACCAATTCGTTCTATATCAGCAACTTCTACAACGGTACCGGTCCGAACGATACGGTCGCCAACGGCGTGCCCCTGAATCCCTACTACAAGACGCCGTTCGTACCGGCGTACGGTGATGCGAGCTCATTCAACTACCCGTTGCCGTTGCAGTTCTTCGTTCAGCTGCAGATCAAGATGTAGATGTACGACGTTGCCGTAATCGGCGGCGGTCACAATGGTCTGGCCTGCGCGGCGCTGCTTGCGCAGGCCGGTCTCTCCGTTGCGGTTTTTGAGCGTTCGGAGCTGATCGGGGGCGCTGCCGTGAGCGAGCCGATGTGGAACGGATACACGGTTTCATCGGCATCGTATGTGTGCACCCTGCTGGATCCGCTGCTTATCCATGACTTGGAGCTCGAAAAGCACGGCTACAGCGCATATCGTAAAGACCCGTCAACGTTTAACGTCCTGGCCGATGGACGCTCGCTGCTCTTGGGATCCGATGAAGAGCAGAACGCGCGTGAGATACGTGCGTTCGATAGAGACGATGTCGGCGGGTATGCCAAACTCGATGAAGACCATACGAACGCTTGGGGGGCATTTGTTCGAAACGTTTTCGGACATACAGCCGTCCTTTGATTGCTTCCCTGCCGCGGTCAGGCGTGATCTGAACGGATCGGCCGCACAGATCGTCGAGCGCTACGTGAATACGCCGGTGCTCCAGGCGGCCGTCGCGACCGACGGTATCATCGGCACCAATGCGGGGCCGCGCGATCCGGGCACGGGATATGTACTTGCGCATCACTATGCGGGAAGAGCGTTTGGCGTGCAAGGAGCATGGGGGTATGTTCGCGGCGGTATGGGAGCAATTTCAAAGGCGCTGGCGTCCTCCGCCTCGCTCGTACGGTGCGCAGATTTACACGGAAAGCCCGGTGAGCGGGGTGCTCGTCGAAGACGGCGCGGCACGCGGCGTGGTGCTCGGCGATGGTCGCGAGATACGGGCTCGCGCCGTGGCTTCTAATGCGCATCCCAGAATCACGTTTCTGGATCTCGCCGGCGAGCAGTGGCTTCAGCCGAGTTTCGCCGCCAAAGTGCGCGGTTGGAAAAGTACCGGCGTTTCGTTTAAGCTCAATCTGGCGCTGGGAGAATTGCCGAATTTCAAATGCCGCCCCGCAACCAGTCCGCAGCCGCATCACCGCGCGACCATTCACGTTGCGCCCTCAATCGATTATCTGCAAGAAGCGTACGAGGATGCGAAAAGCGGAGGCATCTCCAAGCAGCCGATGCTCGAATGCTTCCTCCAAACCCCGACCGATCCGGCGCTGGCGCCCGCATCCAAGCACATCCTCTCGATCTTCGCGCAGTATTATCCATATGACCGCAAGGACGGGTGGAATCATGCGCAGCGTGAGGCGGTTGCGGATCGAATCGTCTACTTGCTGGGCCAGTACGCGCCCAATCTTCCTAGCGCCATCGAGGCGCGCCAGATTCTCAGTCCCGTCGATTTAGAGGATCGTTTCGGATTGATCGGCGGCCATATTTTTCACGGCGAACTCTTGCCGGGACAGATCTATGAATCGCGTTTCGCAACGAAAACGCCGATTCGGAATTTGTATTTGTGCGGTTCGGGTGCGCATCCCGGCGGCTGCGTAAGCGGATTTCCCGGGAAGCGCGCGGCCCAAGCGATCCTTGCCGACGTTCATGAAATGCGCGCCGCTACGTGAGCGCGATTGTGGCGGCGGCGCTGTTTTCGATCGCCGCGATGCAGCGGATTGTGAGTCTTTCGCTGCCGGCGATCTCGCCCGACGGCACGATGGTTGCGTTTTGCGCGTCGCGTATCGATCCGGCGCACAATCGCAGCAACGACTCGCTCGAGATTTTCGATCGAAAAACAAACCGGCTGCGGGCGCTGGCGGTCGATCATCGCGCAGTCGATGCGCTGGCGTGGTCACCTGACGGAATCAAGCTCGCGGCCGTGCTCGACGTTCCTCATCAAGACGTAGAGGATCAGCTCTACCTGATCGATCCGGTCACGGGCGCGGAGCAACAACTCACGTCCGGGAAGACGGGCGTCATGCAGATTGCCTGGTCGCCGCGCGGAGATCGGATCGCGTTCTCGCGTCGAAACTATGTCGCCCCGCCCACCGGAGAGGCTGCCTACCGCGACGGTTTTGAAGTGGGCGATAACGCGTACCTTGTCACGAAACCGGCTGCAGCCGGTCCACCTGTGGCTCGTGGACATGAACGGATCGGAAGAGCGGCTTACCGATGGCCCACGCAGTGTCGTCGACTCACCGATATCATGGTCTGCCGACGGCGGATCGATCGTCTACGCGCGAGCTCCCAGCGGCGTGCACGCAATGCAGGGCCGCTCGGAGATCGTGCGCTTGAACGTCGCGACGAAACGGAGTACCGCGGCGACGCCCCAGCATTTGTACGAAGACAACAGCCTGTTTTCACCGGGCGGCACGCACATCGCGTACCGCTACAATCGTGACGGCGATCCGATGAATGAAAACGACGCAATGGTCGACGGGCGCGACGTTTCCCGGCAGTTGGATCGTCATGTCGAGGTGCTTGCATGGATGCCGGGCAGCACCTCGCTGCTGCTGCAGGTCTACGATCGCGCCCAAGCTCCGCTCTACGTACAGCCGGTGCGGGGTGCTGCGCGGCGCCTGCCGCTCGGTCCGGTTATCGACGCGTCGATTCAGGAAAACGGCAGCGTGGCCAGGGACGGAACCATCGCGTTCATCGGCGTGCAGCGCAAGCGTCCGGACGAGCTGTATGTTTTGCCGGCCGGGGCGCGCGAGCCGCGGAGATTGACATCGCTCAATGAAAGTACCGCGCAGCTCGAACTGGGCAGATCGGAACGCATAACGTGGCACGGTCCGGGCGGCATGCTCGAAGACGGTGTACTTACGTATCCGCCCGGCTACCACGCACATCGCAGGTATCCGCTCGTGCTGCGTATACACGGCGGCCCAACGGAATCGTCGACCATTTCCTTCGATCCGTTTTGGCAGCTCGCGGCCAGCCACGGCTACCTCGTGTTTGCGCCGAACTATCGCGGCAGCAACGATCTGGGGAACGCCTACGAGCATGCGATCTTCAACGATGCGAGTATCGGGCCGGGCGAAGACATCATGGCGGGAATCAAGGCGGTTGAGCGTTTGGGAATCGTCGATTCCAAGCGAATTGCCGTTTCGGGCTGGTCGTACGGCGGTCAGCTCACCTCGTGGATGGAGTCACACTATCATATTTGGAAAGCAGCGGTTGCGGGGGCTGCGGTAAACGACCTGGTCGTCGATTATGCCATTGCCGATGATATTGACGCGGATGCCGTTTCGTTTGCAGGCGGATCGCCCTACGTCGGAAACTATCTGGCCGCTTGGCGCAGGCATTCGCCGATTACATATTTCAAGAACATTCGAACACCGACGCTCATCTTTTGCAACGTGTACGATATTCGAGTTCCAATCGTTGAATCGTACGAGATGTATCATGCACTGCGCGATAATGGAGTACCCGTGAAATTTTACGCCTATCCGACGACCGGGCATCTGCCCAGCGGACCGGTGCGTTTGGCCGACGTTTACGAGAAGTGGTTAGCATGGTTCGATCGCTACTTGCGCTAGCCGGTCTGCTCACGCTCGGGTGCGCACCCACCGTATACGCCCCGGCGGGGCATTGGCACGCGGATCGCTTGGCTGGTGGTCCCGGTTTGGTTCTCTCCGGTGCCGGTCTCATGACTATGCCCTACGATCGCGTGCTGCCGTGGATGCGCTCGCATATCGCGGCGCCGGCCGCGGCGCGCGCCGGAAATGTATTGATCCTCAAAGCGTCCGGCGAGCGGGATTACAGCGATCTTTTCTATGCGCACAGCCGGCTTGGCTACATCCAGGAGATTTTGATTCCGCCGTGCGCAACGCGCGCGCAAGTCGACGCGATCGCGCCGTATGCGGACCGCGCGGACGCCGTCCTTTTTTCCGGAGGCGATCAAGCGAACTACGTTCCATGGAAAGGCAGTAAGCTGATCGCGGCTGTTCGCCGCGTCTATGCGCGCGGCGGTATCGTCGGCGGCGGAAGTGCCGGCCTCGCCGTTCAGGGGCAGGTCGTCTTCGATTCGGTGGCCGCGGATCGCGTATTCGACGACGACCGCGACGTTGCAACGCCCGATGCCGTGAAGAATCCATACGAGCCCGCGATAAGCTTTACCACGGGGTTTTTCGCTTGGCCGCCGCTCGCGGACAGCATAACCGATACGCACTTCGCGCGGCGCAATCGATTTGGCCGGCTGGCCGCCTTCATGGCGCGTTCGCTCCAGGACGGCCTGATCGGCGGCGGCGTGGTATATGGCGTGGCGGTTGACGAGGGGTCCGCATTGCTCGTGGACCGCGACGGCGTCGCGACGCTGGTTCAGCGCGCCAGGGACGCCGACGGCTACGTGCCGCAAGGCGCCTACATTTTAACGGGCGGCCGGGCCGCTCGCGCCTCTGCGGGAAAACCGCTGCTCTACACGGTGAGGGTCACACACATGACCAAGCCCGGATCGCGGTATAACCTGATGACGCACACCGGAGCCGGGGTTCGCTATACCGTGACGGTGAACGGTGCAGACCCCAGGGTATATTCCCGCAAACCATACTGAGGAGAAACAGGCAGCATGCGCACCTTTCGATTCTTAACCGCACTCATAGCCGCCGCAGCGATAGCGGCTCCGCAGGCGGCCCTTGCCGCGAACACGTTCTACGGCGAACTCGTTCACGTCTCGGTGAATAACATCAAGGTATACAATCCGAAGAACCATCAGTCGCTCAGTTTCGAAGTGCTACCAAAATTCGATCAGGTATTCTCAGCTGACGGAAAGACCACGTATCAGATGAAGAACCTGAAGAACGGACAATACGTCGGCATCGTGTACGATCAGAAGGCGCTAGGTGTGCGCCACGCCGACAAGATTTACATCATGAACAACGCGAATCAGCGGATCAGCAGCCAGTAGCGCGGTTCAAACGCGCGCGCCGTACTCCGTGAGGCGGCGCCGTACGCGATAAATATTGCGTACGAGATTTGACACGACCGGTGCGTCGGGAAGCCGGCGCACCGCGCCCGGATGGGCGGCGATCATGAAAAGATGTCCGTAGGGAAATCCCAGCGATGCCAGTTCCATATGGTATCCGTCGATGTCGCGTGCCCGCCGGAACGCGTAGTCGCGATCGAACGCATCGCACGTTTCGTCCCCGCGCAAAAGAGCGCGGGCCATGCCGGGCGCAAGTGCCGGTTGCGCGGCGCCCAACCACGATTGCATCCGCTCATCGAACTGCGCGAAATTCTTCGTGAAGAGATCCCAGGCGGCCAGCACGCTGCGGCGTACGATCCTCGGGCTTGAAGAAGCCGGCCAGCAGCGCGTCGATCTCCTGCGAATACCCTTGCGTTTCGAACGGCCCGAATAACCGTGAGGCCTGCGCGAGCGTCTCTCGAAACTCGATCGCGACCGAGACGGTCAGTCGACCTTTGAGTGCACCGCATTCGCGAATTCGTTGCACAAAAGCGGCATACGAGCAGTACGCTTCGAGCAGACGGCACCACCGCTCATCCGGTGAATCGCTCGGTACGTAGGAGTGAAGGACGTCACGGCCCGCGAGCAATGCGCGCGAACCGGTCGGCGCGTGCTGCGCGATCCGGAGCGACCACGCCGGCAGAATATAGGGTTCGTGCAGAAACAGCGGGTGGTACCGCCGCGGAAGACGATTGAGCGCTGAGAAGTAGTAGCGATTATCGATGCCGATGCGGTCGGTCACGACCAACAGGTCGATCCCGCTCAGTCCGGGATACGCCGTACGGCCGATACGATAGACGGCTTTGGCACGCGCTCGAACCAGCTCGGCGTAGTGTCCGGCGGCCTCGTCGTAGAGTGCCTGATCGCAGGCTTGCGGAACGTCGGTAACAACCGGGCTGCTCTCGAGCGAACTCACTTCATAAGGGTAGCAGAGGGCTCGGTTTCTCCGCGTGAGGCTTTCACGAGCTCAGGCGTAGTTCAAGGGTCCCGCCGGGGTGGTACCGTTTGCGCAAACACGTCGTGTGCAAAGTCTCGCACGATGGCGACAAATTCGCAGGTCCGGCTGAAAGGTGCGATATGGGTGGCGGCGCGCATGACCGCGGTTCGCGCGCGGGCGGACCGTGCATAGCGCTGCTCATCGGGGCGGAAGAGCAAGTCCCACTCCCCGTTGACGATCAGAACGGGTTTGCCGTATCGCTCGAGCCGCTCGCTGTAACGCACGTCCCCGACCAGTTCGCAGCTGGCGCGAAAGACACGCTGGTCGAAGGGGAACGGAATGATCGTCTCGGCGAGCGTCCGGGGTAAGGTGAGCCTGAAGAAGCCCGACAGGATGCCTTGAAGCACCGGCGGCGGGAATAGCCCGGTGAGCTTTGCGCTGAGCTCGTAGAGCATGCGGCGATGTCCGACGATGTCCGTCGAGCACCCGGTGAGGAGCAGTCCGGCCGTGCGCTCGGGGAAGGCGGTGGCATAACGCATTGCGACGTATCCGCCCAGCGAGTAGCCGATAATCAGCGGCGGCCCGGCCGTCAGCGTACCGCACACGTATGCAAGGAACGCATCGATGACGGGAGCCTCGAACGGAAGATCCGCCAGCGCGCCGTGTCCGGGCAAGTCCGGTGTGACAACGAAAAATTCATCGCAGAGCGCACGCGCGTGCTCTTCCCAGATCGTTCCGGCAAGACGAATTCCGTGTAAGAACAACAGCGCGGGCTTGCGCGAATCGCCCCGAACGCTTATCCCGCGAGCAAAATCCACGGGCATGGTGTTCGGTGCCCTTCGTTGAAAGGCATAGGCATGCTGACAATGCTCGTACTGGCGACGATTATGAACAACGGACCGTGTCTGGATTCCATCAAGTCCGTTCCGCAGGGACTCTTTGGAACCGATCCGACCTCCGCGATCGTGAAGATCGACAAACTCGTCTCGACGGCGTCGATGATCGACGGTGAGACCATCGGATTCATCTACACGCGTCAGGACGGAACGACCTGGCTGGGGCAACGCAAGCAAGAATATATGTCAGGGGCCGACAGCGCGGCGATTAACCGGGTGTTCGCGTCGACGCATATGCCCAACGCCTCGGTAACGCAGTTCCCGCCCATCACGAAATACGGCGTGAAGACCAACTATACCGAGATCTTCCAGGTCAATCTCCCCGCGGGCGCTTTAGAGGCGCTCCAGACGCGCCTGGACCCCTGTGTGGCCTGGCCGGCGGGTACGGCGCTGCCCAACCCGCTGCCCTAGCCGGCAAGCCGGCGCACGGCCGCCCTGCTTCGGCGGAGGCTCCGAACGCGAGGAGCCGAATTAGCAGAGTCCGCATCCGATTGCTAATCCGGGAGGTTATAGCGGCTGATGGATTCACTGGTGCGTCTGCGGACACGTGCGGTCTGGGAACCCAACGCGGACGTCGTTATCGACGAGGCGGCGCGGGTGCTACTCGTTCGCGTTGAAGTCGCGGGCGCCGACAGTGAAAGCCTGCGTGTGTTCGTCGACGAGCGAGAGCTCTTTATCGCCGGGCGCCGCTCAGAAACGCTGCGTCTTCGGACCGGATCGTTTCTGCAAAAAGAGATCGCCGACGGAGAGTTCGTCAAAAAGATTCACCTGCCCGCGGCCGTTCAATACGGCGAGGTCACCGCAACGTACGCTGACGGTATGTTGACCATCGCTTTGCAGGTAGCCCCAACGGAGTACATTCCCGCCTCGCGTACAGAAATTCGTATGATCGTCAAAAGGATTCTTGCCTAGATGGCTGAGCAGCAGCAAAAAGATACAGCACCATTGGTCTCCGCGAGCCTGGTCGGCATTCTGCCGCTTCAGGATGCGGTGCTTTTTCCGAACACCGTTATTCCGCTGGCGGTCGTCAAGAAACCGGGAATTCAACTGGTCGAGGAAGCCCTGCGGGAAGGCAAGCCGATTGGCCTGACGGTGCTCAAGAACCGTGAAACCGAGAACCCGGGCCCCTCAGACGTGCATCGCATCGGAACGATCGGCACGGTGCAGAAGATGCTCAAAGTGCCTGACGGCACGCTACGGTGCATCGTCGCCGGCCAGCAAGTCTTTAAGATCGAGCAATTCACGCAGACCGAGCCCTACATGGTTGCAGCGTATACGGAACTGCCCGATATCACGCCGCATTCTGAAGAGCTCGTTGCGATGCAGCGCAACCTGGCCGGTCTGTTTCAGAAGCTGCTCGGCTATCTGCCGCAGGCACCGCGCGAGATGGAGATGGAGGTCCAGAACATCACGGATCCCAATCTTCTGAGCTACTTCGTTGCGTCCACGATGCGGCTGGAAACCGCGGATCGTCAGGCGATTCTCGCCGAGCGCAATACGATGAAGCGTATGCGCAAGCTCACGATGCTGCTCACCAAAGAGCTGGAAGTCGTCGAGCTCGGCCACAAGATTCAGTCTGATATTCAGCGCGAAATGGAGAAAAACCAGCGCGAATTCTATCTTCGCCAGCAGCTGCGCGCGATCCAGGAAGAGCTCGGTGAGGTCGACCCGCAACAGGCCGAGAACAACGAGTTGCGCACAAAACTCGATGAAGCTCAAATGCCCGAAGAGGTCAAGAAATCGGCCGACCGGGAGTTGGACCGCCTCTCCAAAGTTCCCCAGGCGAGTCCCGAGTACAGCGTCATCCGAACGTATCTCGATTGGCTCGTGCAGTTCCGTGGGGCAAAGAGACGACCGACCATATCGACATCAAGAAAGCGCGCGAGATCCTTGACGAAGATCACTACGATCTCGAAAAGATCAAAGATCGAATCGTCGAGTATTTAGCCGTCGGCAAGCTGAAGAACCGATTGACCGGACCGATCCTCTGCTTCGTCGGGCCTCCCGGCGTCGGAAAAACGTCGCTCGGACAGTCGATTGCGCGCGCGATGGGACGTAAGTTCGTGCGCCTCTCGGTAGGCGGCGTGCGCGACGAGGCGGAGATCCGTGGTCATCGCCGCACGTACATCGGCTCGATGCCCGGGACGATCATTCGTGCCATCCGCGACGCGGGTACGCGCAATCCGGTGATGATGATCGACGAGATCGATAAGGTCGGCGCGGACTTCCGCGGCGACCCGCAGTCGGCGCTTCTCGAAGTGCTGGATCCGGAGCAAAACAACTCGTTCCGCGATCACTATCTCGATCTGCCGTTCGACCTCTCGCAAGTGCTCTTCGTCTGCACGGCTAACAATCTGGATACGATCAGCGGCCCGCTGCGCGACCGTATGGAGATCATTCAGCTCTCAGGATATACGGAGCTCGAGAAGACCCAGATTGCAAAACGCTACTTGATTCCAAAGCAGCGCAAGGCTAACGGCCTGAAGGAAACGCAAGTGCAGATGAGCGACGCGGCATTGCGTCTTATCATCAGCGATTACACACGCGAAGCGGGCGTTCGCAACTTAGAGCGTGAGATTGGAACGGTGTTCCGTAAGGTCGCACGGCAGATTGCCGAGTTTCCGCGCTACAAGGGGCGCGTGAAACCCGAAAATCTCCACGAGTTTTTGAGCCGTCCGCGCTTCTACAACGAGGTCAAGAAACGGGTCGCTTCCGTCGGCGTCTCCACCGGAATGTTCTACACGCCCGTGGGCGGTGATATTCTCTTCATCGAAACGACGGTAATGCCCGGCACGGGCAAACTCGTCCTCACGGGCCAGCTCGGAGACGTCATGAAGGAAAGCGCGCAGGCGGCGGTATCGTTCCTGCGTTCCCGATCGGGCGAACTCGATCTGCCGGAAGACTACTTCGCCAAGCACGACCTGCACATTCACGTTCCGGCAGGCGCAACGCCGAAGGATGGCCCGTCGGCGGGTATCGCGCTTGCGACCGCGATTACCTCGCTGTTGACCGGAACCAAAGTCGATCCGGATGTGGCAATGACCGGAGAGATCACGCTGACCGGTCAGGTCTTACCGATCGGTGGTCTGAAGGAAAAAGTTCTGGGTGCCAAACGTGCGGGCATCAAGAAGATCATTCTGCCCAAACGCAACGAGCTCGATATCGACGACATTCCGAAGGAAGTACGCGACACGATGAGCTTCGTACCCGTCGAGGAGCTCTCGGAAGTGCTCTACCATGCGCTGGGCAAGCGGGTCATTACTCCCGTCGAGCTCGGCGAGGGGATGCGTGCGAATAATGTCGTGCCGATGCGCCGCCGCAACGGTATCAAGCGCGTACGCGTGACCGAGCGAAAGCGTTCGCGAACGCGGCGCTGATTACAGAACGGCGTCGTAGGTCGAGAGAACCTGCGAGCAGGTTTGCGCGCGTTCGTCGAACGCCTGAAAGCGTTCGATTGGACGCGCATACACGTGAAGCGTCGTTACCGGATCACCGCCGGCGATGCACCGATGCAAGTGCACGTCGTCCTGGCGATAATCGATCGCGCCTGCCGTGAGTTCTTCGCGTCCCTCGAGGCCGATTCGCGCGTAGCCCGGCACCTCGCCCGCATCGTACCGAAGAAAGTTTTCAATTCGCATCGTCCCGCTGCATACGCTAAACCAGCAGTGGGCGCCGCCGTGGTCGTGAATCGCGCTCGCACAGCCGGGCGTCCAGTGCAGGACCAGGACTTCAAACGCGTCGCTCTTATGCAAGAGCGTACGAGCGTAGCCGCGCGAGGGCGTGTTTGTGGTGGGAATGGGCACGTCCGCCCCGATTTCGCTGACTGCGCGCAGCCAGCGCACGACCTGGGCGTTCGTCCCCTCGCCGGTGCGCACGCGCTGCAGACTATCTGCCAACTCCGCAATGGGTTCGCGAGCGATCATCGAGTGGAAGTTTTCGTTTCCGCGTATCGTTCTCCCATAGGGACGGGTAAAGAGTCGAGCTCGGAAAGAACCGCTGCGGCTTAACGCTGGGCTTGCGGACAACCAGGCAAGCGTAAGTCTGAACCGGCTCGGCCGGCCGACCGGGGCACGACAGCCGGCGTTTCATGCGACCATATACCGCTTTGCAAGCGACTCGAATTTACGCAGTTGATCCGCTTGCCAGCGTGCGATCGCGCCCCAGCGTTCCGGCCAAAACCTCGACGGCCCGGGGCGCCTGGTCCAGTGCGGCGCGCGCATCGGTAAAGAGCAAGCGCTCCCGTCTCGCGAGCACGTCGGCAAGCGTGCGCGCCATCTCGTGCTCCGCGGCGTGCACGATCCCGGGATCGAGCGGCACCTCGTGCAAACGCAAATCTTGCGTTCGGCACTCGGCGGCCGGCAGGCGTGCGGCCGCGCACGCGGCATCGATCGCGTCCTGCGCCATCTTGCGATACGTCGTCCATTTACCGCCGGCAATGGTTACCAGTCCGGAGGCACTGGTCTGGACGACATGCTCGCGCGAGAGTTTTGCGGTCTGCGCGGTGGAACGGTTCAGGAGCGGGCGCAATCCCGCAAAGGCGCTTCGTATGTCGCTGCGCCGCAATGATACGTCAACGTATCGATTCACCGTTTCGAGAAGATAGTCGATTTCTTGCGCTCCGGCTTGCGGTTCGATGAGTGATTCCGGCGCCGCAACCTCGGTCGTGCCGATGAGCACCGATCCGCGCCACGGAATGACGAAAAGGACGCGTCCGTCGGCCGTTCGCGGAATCAGCAGCGCGCTCTGCGCGATCGGCAGCGTCTCATGGGAAACCACGATATGAGAGCCGCGGCTGAATGTGAGCAGCGGCGTTACCGCAGCGTCATCGAGCATGCGGAGACGATCGGCAAAGATACCGGCTGCATTGACGACCGCGCGCGCGCGGATCTCGAACCGCAGCCCGCTCTCCTGATCGAGAGCAGTGACGGCGCATATACGGCGCCCGTCATATGCGAAGGCTTGCGCGCGGACGTAGTTCGCGATCGCCGCGCCGCAATCGACCGCGCTGCGTGCGAGTGCGATTGCAAGACGTGCGTCGTCGAATTGCGCATCCCAGTAGGTAAGAGCACCGGCTAGACCGCCCGTTTTCAAAGAGGGAAAGACATCACGCGCGGTACGCGTGCGAAGGATCCGGCTGTGCGGGACGATGTCGTCGCGTGCGAGCAGGTCATACAGCCGGAGTCCCGCCGCGTAATACGGCAGCTGTATCCGGCTGAAAACCGGAAGAACGAAGGCAAGCGGATGTACGAGTCCCGGTGCGTTGCGAAGCAGGCGCGAACGCTCGGTCAACGCCTCGCGGACGAGCGCGATGTTTCCCTGCCGCAGATAGCGTACGCCGCCGTGGATAAGTTTGGTCGACCGGCTCGAGGTCGAACTTGAAAAGTCTTCGCCTTCGATCAGTGCCGTGCGATATCCGCGAGAGGCCGCATCGAGCGCACAGCCCAGACCCGTCGCGCCGCCGCCGATAATCAGAATATCGAAGTGCTCGCTGCGCAGCCGGTTCAAGCCGGCATCGCGGTTCATCGCGCCCAGTCGCGACTGCGAGCGACTGCGAGATGCCATCCTTGCATCGCGCACGTGCGTTGCTCGGGCGATATCGATGGAATGAAACGAGCATCCTCGCGCCAGTTGCGCATGAGTGCTTCCGCGCCGGGCCAGCATCCGCTTTGCAACCCTGCCAGATACGCTGCGCCCAGCGCCGTGGTCTGTAACACCGAAGGTCGCACCACCGGAACGCCGAGCAGGTCGGCCTGAAACTGCATCGAGAGTGCATTTGCCGATCCGCCGCCGTCGACGCGCAACTGCGTAAGCCGCACCCCGGAGTCCTCTTGCATCGCCTCGATCACGTCCGCGCTTTGGTAGGCGACGGCTTCGAGCGCAGCGCGAGCGATGTGCGCGCGCGTCGTCCCTCGCGTGATGCCGACAATGATCCCGCGTGCATTCGGATCCCAATACGGAGCGCCCAGGCCCGTAAACGCAGGCACGAAATAAACCCCGCCGTTGTCGGCGGCCCCACGCGCGAGCGATTCGACTTCGCCGGCGCTCTCGATCATGTGTAATCCGTCGCGCAGCCATTGTATTGCCGCTCCGCTCGCGAAGACCGATCCTTCCAGCGCGTAACACGGCTGCCGTATGTCGAACGCAAGTGCAATCGTTGTGAGCAGTCCGCGATCGCTGCGTACGGGCACGTCGCCGGTATTGAGCATGACGAACGATCCCGTTCCGTACGTATTTTTTGCAAGACCCGGCTGGAACGCGGCTTGGCCGATGAGCGCGGCTTGTTGATCGCCCGCCACGCCGGTAATCGCTACGGGCGATCCGAACAACTCCGTCTGCGTGGTTCCGAATTCGGCTGTGCACGCGAGGACTTGCGGCAGCACCGATTGAGGTATGCGAAATATCGCGAGCAGTTCGTCGCTCCACTCCAGGCGGTGGATGTCGAACAGCATCGTGCGCGAGGCGTTCGTTACCTCGGTAACGTGGCGCCGGCCCCCGGTCAGATTCCAGATGAGCCAGGAATCGACCGTGCCGAAAGCCAGCTCGCCGCGCTCGGCGCGCTCGCGCGCGCCTTCGATGGTATCGAACAGCCACGCAAGTTTTGTCGCCGAGAAATACGGGTCGAGCCGTAAGCCGGTCAGCGCAGCGACGCGATCTTCCAGGCCTGCTTGACGCAACTTCTCGCACATTGCAGCCGTTCTGCGATCCTGCCAAACGATCGCGTTGCCGAGTGGAACGCCGGTCTGCCGATCCCAAAGCAAGGTCGTTTCGCGTTGATTTGCGATACCGATCGCGGCGACGTCCCGCGCCGCGACGCCGGCTGCCGCAAGCGCGTCCCTTGCGGTTTGATACTGGGTCTGCCACAGGTCGAACGGATCGTGCTCGACCCAGCCGGGCGCGGGGAAGTATTGGGTGACTTCGCGCTGCGCGAACGAAAGCGCGCGGCCTTCGCGATCAAAAAGAAGCGCACGCGAGCTCGTGGTGCCTTGATCCAATGCTAAGATGACCGTCAATCTGTGCTCCTAGTCGCGAGTATACGACACCAGAGTCACGGCAACCATAATGAACGCCACGGCGAAGAACACGGCCTTTGCGGGAAGATACGTGTGTGCGAGCGCTCCGAGCTGCTGCGACCGCAGGAAATAGATCGCACCCGCCACGCAAACGCCGAGCAGTTGTCCCGTCGTACGCGCGGTCGCCAAGATCCCCGCTGCAATACCGCGCCGGTTGGCGGGAGCATGGCCCATGATCGTGCTGTTGTTCGGTTGGCTGAAGACGGCCGTGCCCGCTCCGGCAATGAAGAGCGAGGCGTAGAGCGCCCACGTTGCCGGATGCGCGGGCTGCAGCGCAAGGCAGAGGGATCCCGCCAAGAAACAAATCGCGCCCGCAGTTGAAACATAGCGTGCCGGGATTCGATCGGAGAGCGCTCCCGCGATCGGAGCAAGGACGACGTTCAGCACCGAAATAGGCAGAAGCAGCAGACCGGCCTGCAGCGCACTTTTACCTAGGGCCAGCTGCGCCGTCAGCGGTATCGTAAAGACGACGCTATACATCGCGCAGAAATACAGTGTTGCGGCAAGGACGGAAAAGGCGAACGTGCGGTTCGCAAACAGCGTCATATCGAGCATCGGCGCGCTCACCCGGCGTTCCACTCGAAGAAACAGCACGATACCAAGCGCCGCATACGCCAGCGCGCCGATGGTGCTGGGCGATCCCCACCCCCAAACATGCGCTCGCGAGAGCGCAAGTGAGAGTGCGAAGAGCGTCGTGAACGCAATCACGGCTCCGGCAACGTCGAACGATTCGCGCCGCGGCCGTTCGCGGCGAAGTACGAGCGAAGAGGCGGCGAGGGCAACGAGCGAGATCGGGACGTTGATGAGAAAGATCCAGCGCCAATTCCAGTACGTGATAATTGCGCCTCCCAGCAGCGGGCCCGCTGAAAGACCCGCCGCCACGGCGGCGCCGTTCAAACCGATCGCGCGGCCGCGCTCGGAGGCCGGAAATGCATGCGTGATGATGGCCGGACTCGACGACATGAGCATAGCCGATCCGAGACCCTGCATCGCGCGCGCCGCTACGAGGCTCCAAAAAGCCGGCGCAAACGCGCATGCGAGTGACGACGCGCCGAAGATCGCAAAACCGATGGTATAGACGCGCTTTTGCCCCCAGAGATCGCCCAGACGGCCGAAAAGCACGAGCGTCGAGGCCGTTACCAGCATGTACGCGATGAGGATCCATTCGGTGCCGTCGACCGGCGTAGAGAATGCGCGGCTAATTGCCGGGAGCGCGACGTTCGCTATGCTCGCATCGAGCGGAGACATGAACGTGCCGAGCATGACGGCGGCAAGCGCGTACCATCGATAGTTCTCGCTTGCGCGAACCGCGGGTTTTATCGAATTCAGTGCGTCGCGCCGGCGTCCGGTTCGGTCATGAGGCTTTGCTTGGTAATGAAACTTCCACCAAAGTGCGCCGGCGCGGTCGTTTCCGCAATGGACTCAAAGGCGATCGATGCGCGTTCGTAGAGATGTGCACCGACCCCAACGGGCGCTTGCGCGACCTCGGTCGAGATGTACTCGGAGCCTCCGACGTCGGCGAACGTGATCAGCCAGGGAACACTCGAGCCGGTAAAGTTTCCGTCGCTGAGAAGCTGCCGGGTTTCGAAGTTCTGCTGGTCGATCCACGCCTGCCGAAGCCGATACCTGTGCGGCTCGCGATTTGGCGTGAGCAGTAAATGATAACAAGGCTGACCGGCTATCGCATCGATTCCGGCGAACTGGATCGTGTAGTTGCGCGCGCGGGACGTAACGCTGGCGATTGCTTTCAGATCGCCCTGCGATGCGAGTTCCCGATCCTTTTGCGCGGGCATCGGGTCGTTGAAATCCGCACGGACTCGTGCAACGAGCGATGCGTCGTCCGGACCGTCCTCCGCCGCGCCTTGTACCTTCATGCCGAACGAGTACATCGGTGCGAGTTTGGGCACGCCTAGGTAATCCACGGCCTCGCCCGGGTTACCGACCTGTTTGTCAAACAAAACCTGATGCTGGCGCTTGGGCTGCAGGTGCCAAAGAAATCCGGTAACCACCGGCGGCGCGGCTTGTTCTTCGTCGCTTACCGGGTTGACGTCGATGTTCTCGCTTTGCGCATCGTACGTGAGATGGTAGTGCCGGCTCTTCTGCACGCCGCGCTCCGTCACGTGAACGGCGATCGTATATGACAGATAGTGTGGATAATGCTGCGCCGACCACACCGAGCGCGCCCGCGCGAAGACGCTGTACGGATCCACCTGCAGTGGAGCTCGCGCCGAGCGGTGCACAGACCTGGGCCGCAGCTGCGAGCATACCGGCCATGAGTAAAATGCGTTTCATTGCGGGCTATGCTACGCTTATACCCGAAGGTGGATGCACCTTGCTCCCCGTTCGGAGAGTTTTTTCCGGGAACGCCCGCCCCGATTGGCTTGGATGAAAACATGAAGGTTTTCGGGCCGGGCATTCGCGTTAGTAACGCTGGCGTTTTGGGCCATGGTTCCCTCTGGGCCAAGCGGCTGACCAGGGCTCGGCTGGGGAGGCGCTTGGGCCGCTGAGCTCAGGACAAGGGGCGGCGTAGAGCGAAGCGCCCACGGACATGAAGAAAAATCTGCTATTCATTCCGGGACCCGTTACGGTCGCGGAATCGGTGCTCGCCGCGATGAGTAAGCCGCTCATCGATCATCGCGGACCGCAGTTCGCGGCTCTGACGACGCGCATCGACGAGGGGCTGCGTCCGCTTTTTGGAACGCAGCAATCGGACATTCTGCTCTTGGGATCGTCTGGTACCGGCGGCTTGGAGGCGGCGATCGCCTCGAGCTTCTCCCCGGGCGATCGCGTCTTGGCGGCGCCGGTCGGCGTGTTCGGGCGGCGGCTGATCGCAATTGCGAAAACGTACGGCTTGAACGTCGAGGTCGTTGAAACGGAACTCGGCTACGCGCTGGATCCGCAGATGCTGGCGGAGCGGCTGAGCTCCGATGGGCAGCGACGGTACAAGGGCATTCTCCTAACGCAAAACGAGACGTCGACCGGAGTGCAGAACGACATGGCCCAGCTCGCGCCGATCGTGCGCGAACACGGCGCGCTGACGATCGTCGATGCCGTAAGCGGTTTGGGCGCCTCGGAATTCCGCATGGATGACTGGGGTTATGACGTCGTCGTTACGGCTTCGCAGAAAGTGCTTGCCGCCCCGCCCGGCGTAGCGATGGTTGCCGTGAGCCCGCGAGCATGGACCGCGATCGAAGCTTCGAGCTCGCCGCGTTTCTACTTCGATCTCGTCAAGGCGCGCGAGTTCGCGCGGCAGGGACAGACGCCGTGGACGCCGCCGGTCTCAATTCTCTTCGCACTTGACGCGGCGCTCGCGCACTACCATAGTGAAGGCGCCCAGAGCGTACAGCACCGGCATGAGATGTATGCGCACGCTATCCGGGAAGCGTTCAATGCGCTGGAGTTGCGCGTTTTTTCGCAACCGGGTGCGCATTCGGTCACGGTTGTTGCCGGCCGCGTGCCCGCCGGCGTCGAGGCGGCGACGCTTTTGCGCAAGCTGCGCGAAGAGCGCGGTGTCGTGCTCTCGGGCGGTCAGCTCGAGCTCAAAGGCAAGATCATTCGAATGGGAACGATGGGCGAGGTAACGCAGACGGATGTGCTCGGAGCGCTCGGCGCGCTCGAGATGGCGCTGCTCGAGTATAACGTTCCGGTGCGCGTCGGCGCCGGCGTGCAAGCCGCGCTGCGCGTCTTCTTGGATATGGCGGGCGGCACTAAACATGATGCCGAGCAAATATCGGAGCCGCGTACTGCCGCGCAAACGACGGGAGCGTCGCGATAATCCTCGCATCCACTTGCGTGTTTGGTTTCGTGATGTATCCCGCAAGCACGGATCGGTGCAGCCCTGCGCGGATATCGTGCGAGAGCGGAAAAAACAGCGCCACATACAGCACGACCCAGATGAGGATCGTGGCCTTCAGGAGTGCGACGCAGGTGCCGGCTAGCGGCGTTGCCCAGACCAAGCACGGGTAGGCGCGCGACCGCACTGAGAACCCTTGCGAATAACAACACGGCTACATAGGTTGCGCCGCCGACGAGAAACATGGCCACGACGTGCGCCGCTCCGGGACCGATATGTGATGCGCTCTCGAGCTTGCCGTCGAACGTGCCGTTGTAAAACCAAGGGGTGACGAGCGCGAGTGCAAGCGCAACCGCGCCGGAGAGCTCCATGATGAAGCCGCGCTTATAACCTTTGAGAGCTGCGATCAGCAGAACTCCGCCGATCAGAATATCAGGCCATGACACGCTCAGGCTCGAAGCGTCGCGTTCAGCTGCTCGCGCAGTGCTAGGAGCGCCCGCGCAACGGCATCGTCGGCTTCTTGGTCGGTGATCGTTGCATCATTCCGCTGCAGCGTCACGCGAACCGCCAGGCTCTTTTTGCCGGCCGGGATCTGCGCGCCGCGAAATTCATCGAATGTGCTCACCTGTGTGCAGAGCGGTCCGATGCTCTTGGCAATGATGCTCTCGATGCGTGCCGCCGGTACGTCGAGGTCGCATACCAGCGCCAGATCCCGATACGTTGATGGGAACTTCGAGGGCGGCCGATAGACCGGCCAGCGATATTCCGGAATACGCTCCAAATAGATCCAGCATCCGTATACCGGCAGCTCGACATCGAACGCAGCCTGCATTCGAGGATCGACTTGACACAGCATCGCTACCTCGCGCCCGTCGAGCAGCATTACGGCGGTCTTACCGGGATGCGCGCCCACGCGAACGTCCGCGGCATACTCGAAGTCCCGGCGGCCGGTGAGCGCGTGCACGAGTACCTCGGCATCGCCCTTTAAACGCAGGAAGATGTGAGTCACGCCAGTCCGGCTCGTCGAGCGGAGGCGCGGTGAAACCGAAGCTCGAGCATCGCGTTCTCCAGCGGCTGGCCGTCTTCGCTGTAAAACGTATGTCCCAATTCGAAGATGCGTTTGGGTTCGCGAAAACGCGCGAAGTATTCCATGAATGCCGGCCCGAGCGCAAATCTCAGGTATCGCTGATCTTCCGAGAGAGGGTTGAGCACTTCAACCGGTTTGACCGAAGGTGCGAGTCCCACGCTGCGCAGACGCTCGAAGACCTGCGCGCCGTGCATTGCGACCGTCATGATTTCGTTGTATCCGAGTGCGCAAAGCGTTTGTGCGATCCGTGACTCGAGTTCGAAATCGGCGCTTTTGATGTCGTGCTGCGCGATCGCCGGAACCGTCGGCTCGATGCGATCGTAGCCCGCCATACGCGCGATCTCTTCAACGATGTCGGCTGCCAGAGTCACATCGCGCCGCCAGAGCGGTGAGGTCACCAGCAGATGCCGTTCGTCTTTGGGCTCCGCCCCGAACCCCAATCGGTCGAGATAGTCGCGAATTTCCTGTACCGGCAGCTCGTACCCGAGCAGCCGCTTTACGTCGTGAATGTCGAATGCGATCGGGGGCGCCGGGCGGACATCTTCGCCGAAGGCATGCGCGGGATAGGCAATTGCGCCTTGCGCCGTGAGCAGATGCGCGGCGCGCCGCTGCTCCCAGGTCCGTTAATGCCGTCGCCGGCGACTTTTCATGACGCGAGCTCGCCTCCGTTCGCAGACCCAGACGCGCGCTCATCCGTCGCACGCGCGCGCCCGCGAAGTTGGCGCTCTCGAGCAGAATCGCGCTGGTTGTATCGCTGACTTCACTGGATTTGCCGCCTTTGAGTCCGGCCAATCCCTCAGGGCCGGATTCACTGGCGATGACCAGATCTTTCGAGGTGAGTTCGTGCTCCTCGCCGTCGAGCGTTACGAGCCGCTCGCCGTCACGCGCCGTCGCGCACGATGAGATGATCGTTCGCGATTTTGTCCGCATCGTAGAAGTGCAGCGGCTGGCCGGTCTCGAGCATGACGTAGTTTGAAATATCGACCACGCTCGAAATCGGGCGCTGACCCGCGAGCGCGAGCCGGATGCGCATCCATGAAGGGGAGTCGCCCGCCGGGACATGTGTGAAACGCTGCGTGACAAACCGGCGGCAGCCGGGCGTTTCGATCGTTACGACCGGCGGTGTTTTCTCCGCGTTTTCGGAATAGTCCAGCGCGGGCAGGCGCAGCGGCAGGTTTTGGTAGGCGGCAAGTTCGCGCGCCAAACCGATCATCGACATCGCGTCGACACGATTGCTCGTGATGTCGACGTCGAGAACCGCTTCGCTCAAACGGAAATATTCGACGACATCCGTTCCAAGTTCGATCGCCGGATCGAACTGCATGATTCCGTCCTCGAACCATTCCGCAGGCAGTGCGAGCTCGTCGGCGGAGATCATCATGCCTTCGGACTCGACGCCGCGCATCTTGCGCCGTTCGATTTTCAGGCTCGGGAGCTGTGCCCCGATGGTCGCAACGGCAATCGTTTGACCTGGCGCGACGTTCTTTGCCGCCGTGGCGATCGTCAAGAGCGCGCCGTTGCCGATATTGATGCGCCCAATTTGCAGGAGATCGGCGTTCGGGTGCTTGTCGAGTTGCTCGATGCGCCCCACGACGACGCCGCTCACGATCGGGCGCTCCTCGATACCGTCTACCGGGAAGCCGATGTTCGCGAGCATCTCGGCAACGTGCACGGGATCAGCGGGCAACTCGACGTAATCCCGCAGCCAGCCTAACGGAACGCGCATTGCACCTCAAGCAGCAACATCGTCACTCATTCAATTCATCTTAAGAGAGCTGATACAGAAAGTCCGGATCGTTTTCGTACACGCGCCGGATGTCATCGATGTCATAGCGTACCAGGGCCATGCGCTCCACGCCGAAGCCGAATGCCCATCCCGAGTACACCGAGGGATCGAAATTCATGTTGCTGAGCACGTTTGGATGAATCATGCCCGACCCGCCGAGCTCGATCCAGCCTGAACCGCCGCACATGCGGCATGTTGCGCCGCTTCCGCGGCAGAGCGGGCAGGTCGTATCGACTTCAGCACTCGGCTCGGTAAACGGAAAGAACGATGGGCGAAAGCGCACGTGTTGTTCGCGACCGAAGAGCTCGCGGCACATCCCCGTCAGCATGCCCTTCAAATGTCCCATGTGCACGTCTTCGCCGACCAGCAACCCTTCGATTTGCGTGAACTGAAACAGGTGGCGCGCGTCAACCGAGTCGCGGCGGTAGCAGCGGCCGGGGACCACGACGGCAAGCGGAGGGCGGTGCTGCTGCATCGTTCGAATCTGCATGGGCGAGGTGTGCGGGCGCAGCAGAAGATTGTCGGTCAAAAAGAACGAGTCGAATCCTTCGCGCGCGGGATGATCCGACGGAATGTTAAGCGCGTCGAAATTGTAGTACTCCGGTTCGACCTCGGGCCCGAGCACAACGGCAAAGCCGTGGTCTTGAAAATACCGGCAGATGTCGTTGATGATGCGCCGGCTTGGATGAATGGACCCGACGTTCGCCGGTCGTGCAGGCATCGTAACGTCGATCTTGCGCGCGAGGTCGCTTTCAAAGACCGACGACTTGAGCGCAGCCTCGGCTTCTTGAAGCACGGCTTCCATCGCTTGGACTGCCTCGTTGATGACCTTGCCTGCCGTTGGACGTTCTTCCGGCGAGAGCTTGCCCGATTCCGCGTCGCAGCATCGTCACTTCGCCGCTGCGCCCCAAAAAGGCGACGCGCACGTTTTCGAGCGCTTTTGGATCCCGCGCTCCCGCAAGTGCCTGGTCGAATCTACTTTTCAGCTGCTGCAAGCCGGCCGTCTAGTTCACTCATGCCTTCTCGTGTAGTGTAGGCCAAAGGTTGTGATCGCGAAACGGACTTTATCGTGGGCTGCGGCGCCGAGGGCGCGATGCGAGAAACGGAAAAACGCCCGGAGGAAATTCCGGGCGTTCAAGATTTCTTCTTTTTTCGACGTTGGATGAAGCTCAGGTCGCCGCCGTCGGATGCAGGGTTCGATAAATCAGGTAAGCGTTGATCGATCCCGTGTCTCTGAAGAGTTTCCAAAAGAATTCGGAGGTCGCCATCGGCTCTTGGTGCTCCTTCTTTACGACGTTTCGCTCCGCACGCCCGTGCGAATGGGTGCAGTATAGCACGCGAGTTTTTCTCAAGGTAGTCTTGACTTTTTCCCGCCCTTAGCACTCCCTTGACAAGCGAGGCAAAGAGGGTCGAATCCGCTAAGGATAAAGGCGCCTGCTCGCTTCGTACAGTGCGATCGAGCCGGCGACGGCGGCATTCAGGCTCTCCGCCCGGCCGCTCATTCGAATGGCGGCAAACTGAGCGCACAGAGCCTCCCAGGCGCCCAGGCCGTGGCGTTCATTCCCGACGACCAGCAGGCACTTTGCGGGCCACTCCAGGCCATCGAGGGGCTCTCCGGCCGCAGCGAGACCGACGGCGCACCAATCCCCGAGCTTGGGCTGAAGATCGAGGGGCGTTGCCAGGGCGATACGTTGCCGAAAAATGGCTCCCATCGCGGCCCGCACCACTTTGGGATGGTATGGCTCGGCACCCCGCGCGCCAAATAGGACGCGATCGATGCCGAATGCCTCCGCCGAGCGCATAAGTGTACCGGCGTTGCCGGGATCGTTCAGGTCCGCGAGCACCAGTATGATGCCCGGGCTCCGCCAAGAGTTCGTGCATGCTGCTAAGGCGAGCTGCCGCAACGGCAACGATGCCGCTCGGCGTCTCCACATCGGAGATTTTGCGCATCGTACGGTCATCTACAAGATAGACGTCGGTGCCGCGCGGCTCGAGTTCGCGAGCAGCCGGAAGCGCGTCAAATGCTTCACGGGTGACAAAGAGCGTGGATATCGACGTACCGCTTTGCAGCGCCTCGCGTCAGGAGCGTGGGGCCTTCGAATGAGAACAGCCGGTGCTGCGCCCGGCCTTTCTTCGAGAGCAGCTCGCGCGCGAGATCGACGCGGGCGTTATGCGCGCCGAGCGGCGTAGGCACGCAGTACGATCCAGACGAGGCTGGAAATGATGGCCGAGAGCACGACCGCTATGCGGTCATTGAAGTGATGCGGTACCAAAAACTTGAGCAATAGCCAGGTCAAGACCACGAAAATCACCAGCCACCAGAGCAGCCAGAGCAGTTCCTGCTTGATCGACGACTTCGAACCTTGCACGCTGGCCTCTACGCGGCTCGCATAGTCATGTCATTCTCCGAAAGATCGGCCGGAGGGTGACGAAGATAGGCGGCCATGAACGATAGACCCGACGTATTGACCTCCCGCGAAATCTACAAAGGGCGCATTTTCACGGTTCGCGTCGACACGATTCTCGATGACGGAAAAAAGCGGCAGCTCGATATCGTGCAGCATCCGGGATCCTTTGCGATCGCCGCCGTACCCGAGCCCGGAAACCTCGTGCTGGTACGGCAGTATCGTCATGCGGCGGGCCAAGCGCTTTGGGAGATTCCCGCCGGGACGGCCGAACCGGGCGAGGGCCATGAAGCGGGCGCCCGCCGGGAGCTGCGCGAAGAAACCGGCTATAGCGCTACATCTTGGAAACTACTTTGCTCGGTCTACCCCACGCCCGGTTACTGTACCGAACTGGTCCATCTTTACACGGCCTACAACCTGCAAGCCGGTCCGCAGGCACTCGAAGAGGACGAGAATATCGAAGTGCGGACGTTTAGCCTGGACGATGCCCTCGGAATGCAAGCAAGCGGGCAAATCGTCGACATGAAAACCGTCCTTGCACTCCTGTGGCTAGCGGGCGGTTAGCGGCCATAAACAAGTTCTTTTAAGAGTCGATAACAGAAATACGAACCAGCAACGGAATGTGGTACTGTTGCGTTTAGAAGCTGTGGCTTTTTGCCACGGAGGTATTAGTGCGTGGAGACTCCGCGAGATCTTAATGCGGTTCTGAAATACTTGTTGGCTGAAGGCGCCGAAGCCGGAGCATGCGTGCTCGCACCTGAGGACGAGGCGTATCTGAATAAGCTGATCGCCGCAGTGCGCGCCGGAAAGCGGGCCGTTCTGATCGTCGAAGATTCCGACGACAAGCTGAAATACATGTTCAGCAACGCTTCACGAGCGGAAGCCGTGAGTATGCTGGGCAAGGTTATCGAAGCGACGGGCCGGCGTCTGGCGAACGGTGACGACTAGCAGCTACGGCTGCAAGAACAGACCGTCAATCTTGCCGTCGGTCGCGAGTGCGAATTGGTATCGCAGCGCACCGTGCAAGAACTTGACATCGAAAATATAAACGGTATCCCCTGCGCGCTGGAAGCTCTCGATCGGCACCATCGATTGCACCGGCCCCAGTTCCCGGAGATCAGCTCGTATAATGACCTGATCGGTTAGGTATTGGCTGAACGAAGGCGTGAGCTGCGTGCGATCGATATCCAACTTCTCCAGACGTCCCAGCCACTCGCCGGCCCGCTGCATGATGAGATTACCGAACTGTGCAGGCGGCAGCGGCGCGACGACGTCGAGTACGCGGCCTGCAAGGCGTTCCGGCGATATGGTCGTCTGCGCGTGCAAAGAGTCCGCGTTGCTCAGCACGATAACCGCAACGTGCTGATCGGGTAGAACCGCGTTCATTGAATGGTAGCCCGCGAGTTCGCCGTTGTGCCAGACGTATCGCTGGCCTCCGCGCTGGTCGATGACCCAGCCCATGCCGTAATCCATTCCGCCCGGCGCCCCGCTCGCGCTCCACATCGCGCGAACGGAATCGACGTTGAGGACCAGCGGAAGACCGATATCCCACTTTGCGAGATCGTCGACGTTCGTGACCAAGTCCCCGGCACCGAATAGCCAGGACTCGTTCCAGGGTTTGACGGGTTGAAACTCGCTGCCCTCGCGCGTATATCCGCGCGCATGGTCGGGCGAGATTCCCTGATCTCCCGCCAGGAACGTTGAGGTCATGATGAGCGGTTCAAAGATCCGGGATTGAAGGAATACCGAAAACGGCTCTCCGCTCGCGCGCTGCGCGATGAGCCCGGCGACCATGTAGTTGAGGTTGTTATAAGAGAATTGTGCCCCCGGAGTTGAAACCGGTTTCATTTGATTTACGGCTTTGATCAAATCTTCGATGTTGATCGGTTTGGTCGGATCGTGATTGACGCCGGGTGCTTGCGTGTAGTCCGGAAGGCCGGAGGTTTGCTGCAGCAGCTGCGCGATCGTTACGCCTTTGGCAATCGTCAGCTCGGGAACGTACTTCGTGACTTTCTCGCTCAGATCGAGCTTCTTGTCTTGCGCGAGCAGCAAGATGGCGCCGGCGGTAAACTGTTTTGCTATCGAGCCCGCGAAAAATTGCGTCGCTGCGCTCACGCGCACGTGTTTATTGAGATCGGCAAAACCGAAACCGCGAGAATAGACGAGCAGCCCATCTTCCACGACGCCGATCGCGAGTCCAGGTGTGCTGCCCGAGTGGACTTCCGTAAGAGCAATTTCGTCGATTGCGCGCGCCGTCGCCGCGCTGAACGGCGGCGGTGTGGGCGGCGATGGAGGCGGTGTCGCAGGCTCCTGCCCCTGCGTACGAAGCGGCAGCACGGAAAGCGCGATGAGTATGCAGGCGAACGCATTTCGCATAGCGTTCGCACTTCGGCGGGACTCTACGGGAGCCTCCGGCTGCTTGTTCTCAAAGCTCCTCAGTATACGAGATGTGCGCGGGCGACGACCGTGTTTTCCTCGAGCAGAGCCAGTTCGTCCATCTTATGGTTTACCGGCAAGTAGAGTGTTCCACTCTCGCCATGCATCGCTACCGTTCCAAGCATCTCCATGTGCCCATCGTGGACGTAGGCTACCTGCATACCCGGTTTGGGATGCATCACAACGACGTAGTACCAGTCGCCGCGGGTTCCGTAGAGGACCTTTGCGTCCATGGCTTTGTTGTTCGCCATGAATGCCGCTCGATTGAACTCGGGAACGGAGGCGATACGAGCGAGCGCGCGCTCGTCTTGTCGCATTGCCTGCGAAACCACCCGCGTGCGATCGACGGCAACCCACGTTGGAATGAACGCGATTGCGAGCGCCGCTGCGAATGCCAACCCCATCGGCACCCAATGCTCCGTGCGTCGCGCGGGGACAAAAAGCGATCGTCGCAAGCGATCCTGCAGAGCGCTGGACGGCTCATACTGCGGTTGCCCGCATGCAACTGTCGGCGATGGCTTGCTCGGCCTGATCCAAGCGTGACGCGCAGACTGCCGCAAATGGCGACGTGCTGCTCGACTTGCCTGCGTTCGGGCTCATCGAGTGAGCCAAGCGCATACAGTTCGGCGAGCTCTTCAATGTGCACGATCACGGCGACGACGCTCCCGCAAGCGCCGCCCCGAGCTTGCGCAGTCCGAGTGAAATTCTGCTCTTGATCGTTCCGAGCGGCTGGTCGAGCGTCTTTGCGATCTCGACGTGCGTCTTACCGCCGAAGTACGCCAGCGTGAGCGCCTTGCGCTGTTCCTCGGGCAACTGGGCAAGTGCCTCGCGAACGCGAGCCTGCTCGACGAAGTCCTCGATCTCTATCTCCTCGATCGGCTCCGCCTGTTGTCCGATTCGTTCCGAGAGGCGAGTGCGCCGTGACGCCGATCGCTGCCGTGATATCGCATCGTTGCGAACGCAGACCACCAGAAATGCGCGTACCGTACCGCGGTCAACGGCGAATGCGCTTGGATTCTTCCAGACGCGTACCAGCACGTCGTGGACGCAGTCCTCGGCTTCTTCGGAATTGTGCAGGACGCTCAGCGCAACGGAGAACAGCAGCGATCCATAACGCCGGTACGCCTCCTCGAACGCCCATGCTTCGCGCCCGGCAAATGCCTGCGCCAACGTCGCTTCCTCAACTCCCTGGCGGGACGTAGCGGCCGTTGCCATGCCGGGAACTCACTTCGTTCACGCAGGAAGTACGCCTGTCGGCGGTCACAGGATGAGTGCGCTCGCGCGTATACTCACAAATAGGGGAAGTACCTGGTTATGGACATCGTTCAACTCGTTGCGCAGCACAAGATTGAGGCAGCCCTCGCGGATGGCGCTTTCGACAATTTACCGGCGTGCGGTGAAATCGACTGCTCAATGCGCGGCGAGTCGTTCGTTATGTGGTGGCTGCGCGTGCACTATGGCACGCAGAGTTCCGCGGACTGATTCGAGACGGCTACTCCGGCGAGCCCACCCGCATGATGAGCACCGCGACGTCATCGAGCTGATGCCCGTCGAGCATCGCGTCGATCAGCGCTTGCGCGGGTTCCTCGCTTTTCAAGAAGGTGCGATCGCGTACGATGCTTTCAAGGCGTTCGAGCGCTCCTAGAACATTTCGTTCGTACTCAATGAGTCCGTCGGTATAAAACACCAGCGCAGCGGATCGCGCGAGGGTAGCGGTACGCTCTTCCACCAGCGTTCGCATCGAAGACCTCGCCCAGCGGCGTGCCGGTGCCGGGCAATTCCAAGGTGTTCGCGTTCTCGTCGACCAGCATGGGCCGTGGATGACCGGCTATGCTATAGGAAATCTCGCGTGTGCGCATGTTATACACCGCAAAAAGGGCCGTGATCATCGGCGTGCGATGCTCGAACATCAGCGTTGCATTTGCGCGCGCGAGCACGTCTCTAGGGCTGCGCCGATCGAGCGCGGCCGCGCGAATGGCCTGCCGAACGATGCTCATCGTTACCGCGGCATCGACTCCATGTCCGGTAACATCTCCCATCGAAATCGCGATGCGCTCGTCGTCGAGCACGAAGGCGTCGTACCAGTCGCCTCCGACGGCTTCACCCTGAGCCGAAGCCGCCGCCGCATATGCGGAGTCAAACCGCACGTCGGCAATTTGCGGGAGGCTCGACGGAAGCAGCGCGCGCTGCAGGGTGGTGGCAACGCGATGCTCGCGCGCGAACGACTGCGCGTTCTCAAGGGCAATTGCGCCGCGGCGTCCGAGTTCCAGGGCCGTTGCGACGTCGAAATCGGTGTAGAGACGCGTCGGATCATCCGAAGCGATGCCCAGCACGCCGAGAATGCGATCGCGTATGCGCAGCGGCACGATAACGCCGGCCGAATATCCCACTTGCGCGTAGATGCCTCGGTGCTTTGCATCGGGAATGACCTGCGTGACGGCGTTCTCGTCAACTTGCGCGAGGAGCTGCGGCTTTAGGTTCGCGAGCACCGCCGGCGGTCCGAGCTCCGCATGATCGTTATAGATATGCTGGCTTATCAGTTGCGAAAGGAGCGCTTCCTTCACGGGATCCTGATGGGCAACCACCGCGACGCGCAATCTTCCGCGCGCATCCGGAATATCAATTTGACACCACGTACCCATTGATGCGACCGCCAAGCGGGCAATGCGCTCGAGCGTGGTTGCGACGTCGAGCGTCGAGCCCAGGACGTCGCTTGCGAGCGCGAAGAACGCTTGCTGTGCTTCAGCGCGTTTTTGCTTGTCGATGTCGGTGGCCGTGCCGAGCCAGCTGGTGACGACGTTCTCGGCATTTCGAACCGGAATGGAACGGAATAAAAACCAGCGGTATTTTCCGTCCTTGCCGCGGTAGCGGCATTCCCCTTCGTACGGGTCGCCCGTGTGCAGTGTGCGCTCGCGCTGTGCTTGCAGACGCTTTAGATCGTCAGGGTGCGTAACGGCTTCCCAACCAAAGCCCAAGTTCTGTTCTTCGCTTAGCCCCGTATACTCGAGCCAGCGTTTGTTGGAATAGATCGCGCTGCCGTCGATGTCGTCGAGCCACACGAATTCGGGCATCGCTTCGGTGATGAGACGATAGCGGCGTTCGGATTCGGTGAGCGCCTCCATCGCTGCGAGCGCGCGCTGCTCGGCCTCTTTACTTTGCGTGACGTCGACGAAGATGCCGATACTGCCCTGGATCGCACCGTCCGAATCACGCAGCGGCCAAGCCGATGCAATGAGATCGTACTTGGTGCCCTCGCCGCGGATGAGCTGCATCCCGACGTCGACGACTTCGGCGCCCTCGCGCGCGGCACGGTGCATCGGCATATCCGTAGGCGAGACATGCACGCCTGCGATAACAGCTTGATAGGGGGCGGAGCGTCGCTCGGTGCGCAGCGAAAGCGAAGCATTCTCCGTCGCCGCCAGGCCCGTCAACCGGCGAAACGCCCGGTTGCCTTGAATGCGATCGCAGTCTGCGATCGAACGCAATGGCAATAGGCACCGGCAGTCGTTCCAAAACGGCTAATAGTCCGAGGACGTAAATCTCGAACGCGCTTGTCTGCATCGGCTTGCGTGCTTCGGCAAGGGAAAAAGAAAGCCCGGCGTGCGTGCCGGGCCTACATTTCAAATCTTGTAACGCTGCTTACTGAACCGCCATTACGGGCACCTTGCCCTTGACGATCGAGACTCTGATCGTCTCGTTGGCCTTGACCTTGCCGAAAGAGACGGAGCCGGTCGCCGTCAGCGTGGTTTCCAGAACGTTGTTCATCACGACGAGCGCATGCGCGGAATGCTGGATTCTCTCCACTTTGACGACGTACGTTCCGTCAGGGATCAGACTTGCGTCCACCGTGCTTGCAATCGCCGCAACGAGAAAAAAATACTCGCGAGAAGTGCCGCGATTACAATGCGCGTAATCATCTTCCGGAGTGTATCGCGAGCGACCGCTTAGCCGTATGACGAAAGCAGCTTCGTGCGGCGGCCTTTTGTAAGACTTCGTAAAGCATGCGGCGCGCTGAAAAAGAAAGAAGCCCGGCACGTTGCCGAGCTCCTCGTTATTGCGCGAGCAGAAAGACGCGAATTATTTTCCGGCCGCTTGTTTTGCGGTCTTGAGCAGCGAGCTGAATGCGGCTGCATCGGAGACGGCGAGCTCCGCGAGCGCTTTGCGATTCAGCGTCACGCCCGACTTCTTCAAGCCGTTCATGAGGACCGAGTACGACAGACCCTCCTTGCGGGCGGCCGCGTTGATGCGGCTGATCCAGAGGGAGCGGAAGTCGCGCTTGCGTACGCGACGGTCGCGATATGCGTACGCGAGCGAATGCAAGAGCGCTTCGTTGGCAACTCGATAGTTGCGCCGGCGCGCAGCCCGGAAGCCCTTGACGAGCTTCATGACTTTGCGGCGGTGTTTGAGGCCGTGCAGACCGCGTTTGATACGTGCCATTTATCCGGATCCTCCCTTACACCAAGTACGGGATCGTCGGGGCCAGACGCTTGAGGTCGCCCGCGAACACCGGCTGATCTTTGCGGAATTTGCGCTTACGCTTGCGCGTGCGTTTGCTCATAATGTGGCCGCAGCCGCTGAACTGGTGCCGGTGCGTAACGATGCCGTTCGCACTGACCTTCACGCGTTTTGCGGTACCACGATGGGTACGGATTTTAGGCACTTGTGGTCTCCTTTGTCTTAACGTCGCTCTCATGAGGCGTCCGGTGCTCGCGTTCTTTCTCGTGCTGCGACAAGAATTTCGGCGGGCCGCTCGGAACTGGGCGCGGCGCTAGGATCATGAACATATTTTTTCCTTCAAGTTTCGGATCGCGCTCGACTGTGGCGATCGGCGTCATGTCGGCGGCCATGCGATCGAGCAGCTTACGCCCGAAACTCGTGTAGGTTATTTCGCGCCCGCGAAACATGATCGTGACTTTGATTTTGCTGCCGTCGAGCAGCAGACGTTCGGCCATGCGAGCCTTGGTCTCGTAATCGTGCGTCTCGATCTTAGGACGCAGTTTCACTTCTTTTAATTCGAAGCTCTTCTGCTTTTTACGGGCGTCCTTGTCTTTCTTCGACTGCTCGTACTTGAGGCGTCCGTAATCGCCGATTTTACAAACCGGCGGTTGCGCGGTGGGTGAGACTTCAATCAGATCCAGGCCGCCGCTGCGCGCTTTTGCCAGCGCGTCTTCGGTCAGCATGATTCCAAGCTGGCTTCCATCCTCGTCTATCACACGTATCTGACGAACGCGGATCTCGTTGTTTACTCTGAGCGGTCGAGCTATGGCAAGTACTCCTATTAGAACAAGATTGCACTTCGCGCAATCTTCCGGCGTTCGCGCTGCCCTTTTTTGTTTGCAAAAACAAAAATGGGTGTTGCCGAAGCAACCCCATCATCGGAACCTACCGTCGGCCCCTCAGAAGAAGACCGGATCGCCCGCGGGCATCCGGTGAGGACCCCTCCCCGGGTCCTACTTCGGCTCAGGCAATATACCACGAGTCCGGGGGTAGGCGTCAAGGACGTCGGACGCGCCCTGGGAAGAGGCCCTGATGATCGCTTACGAGACCTGGGACCGGCCGCCCGCCCCCGAATTCCCGCGCTTCTGGTATGCGATGCTGGACGAGTGCAGTCTGCTTGGTTCGGGAGTCGTCCCCGATTGGGAAGAGCGCCTGACCGGCCATTTCGCGCGGGAGATGGAAGCCGGACGCATGCAGTGGTTCGTCGCCCAGGCTGACGGACGTATCGCCGGCACCGCGGCAGCTATTCTGGGCGGCGGCGGCTCGTATATCTTTAAGGACCCAAGCGCGACCTTGGCCGGGATCTTCGTGCTGCCTGAGTACCGGCGGCGAGGAATCGCGCGCGAACTGACTGCGCGCGCCATCGATTGGTGTACGCTGCGTGCAGTGAAAACGATCCGGCTCCACGCCTCGAACGCCGGCCGGCCGCTGTACGAATCGCTTGGATTCGTGACGGCGACCGAGAATATGCGACTCGATCTGCGCTGAGCGCGACGGAGGTGCCCATGCATCTCGCAATCGTCCTTGCCGCCATGTTGTGCGAGGCGCAGGGTGATACCACGCGCCGTCCGCCGGCGGTTCTCTCCACTGCGTCTGCCGCCGGATATCCAAGCGGAGCATTTATCAGGCTCGAGGTCGCGGTCAATGCTTCCGGGCGGTTCCTGCGCGCAAATTACGACATCGGACCATCGGCATTGCGTCAGACGGCGCTGGCGTGGGCGAAGCGCGTGACGTACGTCCCGCCGCGCGAGCATTGTAAGAACGTTGCCGGAGACGTGACGGTGGATGCGCAGTTTTATCCGCCGTCCAGCGGCGTCGCGGGCGTGCCGCCCGTCGTGCAAGCCATCGACTTCGGTGAGCTCGCCTATGCACGCGGGCCCTGTCCCGATTCTGCGAGAGCCGTGCTGCATCAGAACGCATACTCATATTTTTCAAAGCAAGCCGGAACAGACATGACGGTTTCCGTCGAGAACGTCTTTTCCGGAGTCGCTCGGCGCTGCGCGCATCGCCGTCGTCGTCATTCGCTGCGATGTGCCGGGTGCTTTCACCGCCGATGCACTTGCGTATCGCTTAGACGGAAAGCGTGCGGTTTTCTTAGCGAAGCTCGGAAGTTCGGGCGTGCCTGCCTCGGACGAACCATTTCCCGATCTTGGATGGATTCACGTCAACTTTTCGAGCGGTATGATGTACGTGGACAGCTGGAACGGATGCGGGAACAAGTTCGAGTGGCAAACCACAACGTACGTCGTACGCGGCGGGAAGCTGGTCACCGCGTACCGTGCGCAGCACCGACGGGCCTCGGTTGCCGACGTGTGCGGCGCTACTTGAGCGCCGCCGTCGCGTTCCCAACCGCGCTGGTCATCCGATCGATTGCCGCCTGCTGAGCCTTCAGGTCGCTTCCGGCGAAAATGATCTCCGGATAGCTCGTAAAGACGCGATCGATCGTGTGCAGATACTTGTTGAACGAGAGCCCGCCTTGCACGTAGAATGCGGCGCGGGCCGAGCGTTCCTGCGCCGCAAGTTTTTGCATCGCAGCGATGTCACCCGCGGCTTCCGCCTTCTTCATCGCGTTGTCCGTTGCGGTAGCTGCCGTCTCGAGCGCGGTGAGCGCTGAAACGAGTGCGGCCGTGTCGGCCTTGCCGCCCGTGGCCGAAAAGAGCGCGGGCAAGTCTTTGAACAGCTGCTCCGGTATCTCCGCAATCCGAAGCGGTTCAACCGTTGCGCCGGCTGCGCGCATCGCCTGCAGCCCTGTTTGTTCTGCGGTCGCCACGGCTTCCTTGAGTCCGGGATCGTACGTCTGCAGCCCGTCCAGATTGTCTTCAGCCGTGTGGTGAGCGCCAAAGGGACCGTAGAATCCGTTTGACGAGCTGGGAATGCCCAGCATGTATGCGAAGTTCTGATGGTCCGAGCCGCCCGTCATCGCGTTGATCAGCGGTCGTCTTTTTGTGTCGTGAGCGTCCAGTGGTTCACCGTCCGGCCCACGCACGGCAGCGGCGGTCTGCTTAATGAAGGCAAAGAGACCGGGCGATGCGCTGATGACGAACGGCGGTCCCGTCGTTAGCTGATCGGTGTTGATGTACTGAAAAATGCTGCTCTTGAGCTGTGGTCCATATTGATAGATATACGAAGCCGAACCGTATAGGCCGAGCTCGTGACCGTCCCACGAAGCGATCTCGATCGTCCGTTTCGGGCGCCAGCCTTGCTGCAGCAGCGAATGGAATGCGTCGGCATCCTGCATCATGTCGGTCGTTCCGCTCCCGGGATCGATAGCTCCGAACGTCATCGCGTCACGATGGCTCCCGATCATGACGATGGAACTTGGATCGCTCGAGCCCTTGATGTCGCCGAAAACGTTCCAGATCGTTACTAAGTGGCGCGTCATCTTGACGTGAACGTGCACGCGTTCGTTCCCGCCGACGTGCTGCACGAACTCGAACATCGGATGCCAATCCTGCGGAACGACTGCTCCGGTCATCCCGCTCAGCAGCGTGCGCGCAACGCTCTGCGTAATGCTCATCTCGGGAATGCTCGCATGCGGCAGCTGATCGTACGGCACGTGCGCCGCGCCTACAACCGGTGCTTGACCCGGCAGCGTCGGATCGCCCGGCGGCTCTCCCGTAAACGTGCCCGGGCCCGGTGCAGGACCACCCATGCGCTCGGCCATGTTCAGGTTCTTGTAGTTGCCGCTCGGCCATGTCGCGCCGCCGCCGAAGCCTTGCGTTGCCGGATCCATGAATTCCAGGATCGCGGCTACGCCGCGTTTTTGCAGCGCTTCGTACGTGTTGTAGGCCGGATCGAATCCGCGTAAAAAACCGCCGCCGGGAGCACTCAAACGGATGATGACGACCGCTCCGTGCAGATCGACATGCATCTCGTCGAGATCGGCCATATCGTCTTTGGATGCGGCGTTCACGTAAAAGAGCGGTCCGCTCGACGTCGCCGTCACCGGAATTTTCAAGAAACGGCGGCCCCGCCATACGCTCCCACTGCGTGTGATGTCCGGCTGTGCCCTCGAGTAAATCGAACGAGAGCCGGTGCGGCGCCGTCAGTTGCAGACGCTGTTCGATCGGCCCGGTAAACCAAACGCTGTAAGGCACGACGCGCGTCGTGAAGCCATCCTGCTCCAAACGCGCACGAACGAACTGTGCGGTGGCGAAGTCCGCTTGCGAACCGGCGCGATGCGGACGAGCGGAGATATGCTCTTCGATCGCTCGCGCGTTCGTCGCGCTCGGAACGCCGAGCATCGTTCGCTCGTATTGTAACTCTTGGCCGACCGCTGGACCGGACGCCCAACCGATTATGGATGGCTGCTGTGCCGAAGATACGGCAGGCGCGCAAAGTGCGAAGGCGAGAAACACACCGGCGGCGCGGCGAATCGGCGTCATTTGTACCTCCACGTACGAGAGCGCAGTACGTGAAGGTTGCTACGTTTGCGGTGTTCGCTCCTCGTCGAGCACCTTGCCCGTCGTTGGGTCGATTTTACGGTGGCAGCGATCCTCGGTTTGCCCAACGATGAGCCCGATTTCATCGCGGATCGAGGTGTAGCGGTTATGCGGCTCCGTGGAAGGGCGCGGCTCGACCTGCCAAAGCACGTCGCCTTTTTCGTTCAAACCGAAAATGTTTTGCGGATAGTCTTCGTTCGGCGGAATGCTCAGCAGCACGACGTTGACGTCATTCGACCTCGATGCGCTGCTGTATCGGATATGCCGGCAAGGACGGAAATTGTGCGGCGCTCATGCCGCATTCTTACCCTTGCGCCTGCGATATTCGCGGCATACCCTTGCTCTTATGCTCCCTATCACCGGGGCACGTCGGCTCGTATGTCGAGCGTGAGATTCGTTCGCCCCCGCCAGCGAGCTTCAAGGCCGGCATCGGGAGTCGCGCCGCCGGCAACGCATCGCCGCAAACGCGGCATTCTCACGTCCGGTAATTCGGGAAGATCCAACTGCGCGCGGTATTCATCGGCGCTCTGACACAAGATTGTAACGTCGAGATCGCGCACGAGTTCCAGACGTTCGGCTGGTTCGAACCGCCCTTCATGTATAACGGTCGACGCTCCGCGCCACCAGGGTGCTTGGACGAACGTCAGCCACTGCTGCGTGCCGATCGGAAATGCCGACCAGACGCGATCGGATGCGGACGGATCGAGCGTCTGTTCCGCGAGCGTGCGCGCTTCGTACAACGCGCCGTAGTCCAACACGTTCTCGCCGAAAACCATGGCCATGTCCAACGACTGCGTCGTGATGCCGGCGAACGGCTTGGCCGCTTGCGCCAAGGTATCCAAACGCGCCCACCCCTCGTAGGCCTCGCCGACCAAAATATAACGCATAGCCTGCGGGAGTTGATCCTTCACTTGCTCAATGAGCGGACGGCGTGTGCGGTTTGCAACTATCGTGGTTGCGGACGTGCGCAGCACGCGCTCTACGATCTCGAGAGCGGACGTGTCTTCCGCACACGGAACGGCCACCGCCCCGAGGCGCGCTAGAGCGAGAATCAAGAATAAACACTTCGCCGAGTTAGAATTGCAGAGCACGACTCGCCGGCCTTGCTCCACGCCGAGCGCTCTGAGGGCCGCGGCATAACGCTGCGATTGATCGGAGATCTCCGCGAACGTATAGTCGCGCCGGTGCCCGTACGAGTCGACGAAAATAAGGCCGGCGCGATTCTCGCCGGCCAATTTATCGATAACGTCCTGCGCGAAGTTGAAGTTCAGCGGTAGCATCTGCTAGAGCGTGGCGATCGATTCTCCAAATGCGCCGAGTAGAAGGTCGATGTGCTCGTCTTCGATTACCAGCGGGGGCGCGATCCGAAGCACGTTCTCGTGCGTGTCCTTTGCCGCAATGCCGCGTTTGAGCAACTCCTCGGAGAGCCGGCGCGCCGAAACTGAAAGCTGCACGCCGATCAGCAATCCGCGTCCGCGCACCTCTTCTATGAGCGGTGATGAAATCGCGCGCAGGCCCTGCATGATCTTCGCCCCGGCATAGCGTGCGCGGGAAGGAAGATTTTCTTGCACGATGACCTCGAGTGCGGCAAGCGCAACCGCCGACCCGAGCGGATTTCCGCCGAAGGTGCTGCCGTGATCGCCGGGCCGGAAGAGCAGCATGAGATCGCGACTCGCGAGCGCGGCGGAAACCGGATAGAATCCGGCCCCCAGGGCCTTACCGACGATGAGGACGTCCGGCTTGACGTTTTCATGATCGCACGCGAAGAGATCGCCCGTGCGTCCCAGACCCGTTTGTATTTCATCCGCCATGAACAGCACGCGGTGCTCGCTGCACAATCCCCAGGCGCGCTTGAGGAAACCCTCGGGCGGAACGTTTACGCCGCCCTCACCTTGTATCGGTTCGATCAAAATCGCGCACGTATTTTTGTTGATTGCCGCGGCGAGCGCATCGTAATCGCCGTACGGGACGCGCACGAATCCCGGCGTAAAAGGCCCAAAGTCTTTGCGGTACTCTTCGGTCGAGCTCGCGCTTATCGCAGCCGTCGTTCGGCCGTGAAAATTGTCGTTGAAGACGACGATCTCGGCCTGGTCGTGTGGAATACCCTTACGCTCATATCCGTAGCGCCGCGCAAGTTTGATTGCCGTTTCCACGGCTTCGACGCCGGTATTCATCGGAAGCGCCATGTCATAGCCGCACAGTTCGGTCAGTTCTTTGAGAAACTCGGGCATCCGATCGTTGCGCATTGCGCGCGAGGTGAGCGTGACCTTTGCGGCTTGATCGACGAGTGCCGCATGAACTTTCGGATGGCAATGCCCTTGATTTACGGCGGAATAGGCGCTGATACAATCCAGGTATCGCTTCCCGTTTACGTCGTAGAGCCAGACGCCTTGCGCACGCTCGACAACCAGATCGAGCGGATGATAGTTATGAGCGCTATAGCGATCTTCGAGTGCTATGAGCTCCCGTGCGTTGTCTTGAACGTCATGCATGCTGTTCCATGCGCGCCACGTGTGTTTACTCCGTGGAGGACCGCAGGGGCGCGGACGCCTGCGTTCCAGGAACACTTGTGATTTTGAGTTAAGGACGTTCCGCTCGCTTACCTTTTTTATGATGGACGGCACGTACGAAGACGCGCAGCGGCGCGTGCAGTGGTTCTCGGAACGCGACCGCGCTCGGGATATCGGCGAGCTCGGCCGCAGTCTAACCTTTGACCACGGGCGCCGCACCGAGCGCGCTACGCTGCTGCTGCATGGCCTCTCGGCCAGTCCCCAGCAATTTGTAGCGCTCGCACATGCGCTGCACGAGCGCGGCCATAACGTCTTTGTCCCGCGTCTGCCGCGCCACGGTTATCGCAACCGGCTCTCCGAGGCACTCGCACTCCTGAACGCGGGCGAGCTCCAGGCGTGCGCGAACGATGCCCTGGCCGTTGCGCGAGGCCTTGGCGAGCGGGTGACGGTGGCGGGCTTTTCGCTCGGCGGGCTGCTGGCCGCGGACTTGGGGCAGCGTGAACAGGTGCACCGGATCGTCGCCATCTCGCCGTTTCTCGGCATCGCGTTCTTGCCCAATCCGCTGCGGCTGCGAATCGCGCGATGGGTGCTGCGCCGTCCGAACCGTTTCTACTGGTGGGATCCGTTTCTACGCGAGCGGCAGATTCCCGAGCACGGGTATCCGCGCTTCTCATCCCACGCCGTTGCGCATGGATTGACGCTGGCGCACGACCTCATGGAGCGCTCGGCAACGATGCCTCCGCGAGCCGACCAGCTCGTCCTCGTGATCAACCCGCACGATTCCGCGGTCAACAAACGCGCGATCGCCAAACTCGGCGCGCAGTGGGCGAAACAAAGACCTGCGGCCGTGCGGATACACCGCCTTTCCGACACGCCGCTGCTTCTGCACGATATCATCGAGCCCAAGCGGTATCCCTCGGCGGCGCAGCGGGTCTTGCCGGTTCTCGTGGAATTGTTGGACCGATGATTCAGCGTTGTGACTGGGCAAAGAACGAACTTGCGATCGCGTATCATGACAACGAATGGTGCGTGCCGTCACACGATGAGTCGGTACTCTTCGAATTTCTCACGCTCGAAGGGGCGCAAGCCGGGTTGAGCTGGGACACGATTCTGCGCAGGCGGCAATACTATCGCGATCTTTTCGCGCAGTTTGATCCGCACAGGGTCGGCGCGGTTCACACCGGCGCGAATTGAGAAAATTCTGAGCAACCCGGGGATCATCCGCAACCGGCAAAAAGTCGTCAGCACGGTGAACAACGCCAAGGCCTTCTTACGTATTCAGAACGAATTCGGCAGCTTCGATTCGTATATTTGGCGTTTTGTAAACGGAAAGCCCGTGCGAGGCAAATGGCGGCGAACGGCGCAGATGCCCGCAACGACACCGCTGTCCGACGCGATAAGTAAGGACCTGCGCGGGCGCGGCTTTTCCTTCGTCGGATCCACGATCTGCTACTCGTTTATGCAGGCCGTCGGGTTGGTCGACGATCACATCATTACGTGCTTCAAGAGCCGGCCGTAGTTCCCGCGCGCACCTACGAGGAAGCGCTGCAGCGCGCTGCAGCGTTTGCGTCGTATGATGACGATCGCATTTTACCGCAGGCGCGGACGGCGCTCTTGAGTCACGGCGCGCGCACACCGCTCTGCGGTCGTGCTGCTGCACGGTTTTACGAACCACCCGGGACAGTACCGCCTGTTCGCGCCGCTGCTCTTCGATCGCGGCGTGAACGTACTCGTGCCGCGCATGCCCGAACAAGGCGATCGGGATCGGATGACTCGGCGCCTTGCGAAGCTTACCGCGGAAGCCCTGCTTGCGCGCGCGTCCGAGGCGGTGGATATCGCGTGCGGTCTCGGCGAGCGCGTTTGCGTTGCCGGAATATCTTCAAGCGGTCTGCTTTGCAGCTACTTCGGGCAGTATCGCGCGGACGTTGCGCGGGCGATTCCGATTTCGCCGGTCTTTGCTATCCTGAAGCTGCCGTATTGGCTGAACGTGATTCTCGAACATGCGGCGCTCGCGCTGCCGAATAGGTTTCTCTGGTGGGATCCCCGTGAACGCGAACGGCAGCAACCGGCAACGGCGTATCCGCAGTTCCCGACCCACGCGCTCGCGCAGACGATGCGCATCGGCGATGAGGTGTATTCAGCCTGCCGGCGTGAACCATTCGCGGCGCGAGTCGATCGTCATGGTGACGAACAAAACCGACCCTGCGGTCAACAATGGGGTAGCCGAGTCGCGTTATGCGCGGCTGGCAAGCACACAGACAAGGCGCGGTGAGCGCAATTGAGTTTACCGGTTTGCCGGTCAACCACGACATCATCGAACCGGATAACCCGAAGGCGCGTACGGACATCGTGTACCCGCGCCTGCTGGAGGCGATCATGGGGACGCCCGTCTTGAGCCGCCTTAACGTCGTCATAACCTTTTTACGGTACACAATGGAGTTGTCCGCTTCCAGGAGTTAGAGCAATGCTTAAAAGACGAGTGCTGGCCGCCATTGCTGCCGGCCTTATCCTTCCGATCGCCGCATGCAGCGGCGGCAATCAGAACTCGTCGTCCAACTCATCGACGAAGCAATCTTCATCGGCGGCCGTCCCGCCCGGTTCAACGACCATCGCCGGATCCACGGCGCTCCTTCCGCTCGTAAAACAAGCGGCGGTTGACTATCAAACGCAGCATCCCGATGCGAAGATCAGCGTTTCAGGCGGCGGTTCGATGACCGGGATCACGCAGGCCGCGCAAAAGGGCGTCGATATCGGTGATTCCGACGTAGCCGCGCCCAAATCAGCCAAGCCTGGTCGATCATCAAGTGGCGGTCGTTGCATTCGGCGTGGTCGTCAATCCGCAGGCGAACGTGAAAAATCTAACGACCAAACAGATTCGCGACATTTTTTCCGGCAAGGTGAAGAATTGGAACCAGGTCGGCGGCGCCAATCAGCAAATTACGATTATCAATCGTCCGCGCAGCTCCGGCACGCGCGCGGTTTTCGTTCAGAAAGTGCTCGGCGGACAACAGCCCACCGAGAGCGGACTCACGCAAGATTCGTCCGGCACGGTGGCCACGATGGTCGCGCAGACGCCCGGCGCCGCCTCGTATCTGGCAATGGGATACGTGAAAGCCGGGCCAACAGGTAGCCGTTTCCATCGACGGCGTTGCGCCTACCGATGCAAACGTGGAGACCGGGAAATATCCATACTGGTCATTCGAGCACATGCTTACCAACGGCCAGCCGCGCGCGTCCGTCATAGCCTTCATCAACTATGTCAAAACCGACAATGCGCTGCTCACGCAGCTCCATTTTATTCCGATCTCCGCAATGAAGGTGACGCACTAGCGGCGCTATTCGTAATGCTTCGCGCGAGGCCATAGTTTGGCTATCGGCTCCGTGATGCCGCGGCACACCGCAATCGGCATGTTGTCTTCGTACGGCATGCCGTACGGATTTGAGAATACCGTTACAACCTTGGCCCGGCGATACAGGTGAAGACTTTTCCAGCAGGCGCCGTTGACGTCGATCATCACATTTGCGTCGCTGCCGTGCGTACCCCAAAGATAGTACTGGTTGTGGCCGCTGATGACGGGAACGGTCGTGAAGAACGCGATCGCGCTGGCATCGCCGTAGTTTTGAGCGAAGGCGACCGCATGTGCGCGATCCGAAGGCGGCAGCGAGTCATAGACCCGCTGGACCGCTCGCCGCGAGCTGCGGCCAGCCGTGCATGTCGGCCCAGTCTTGCGTCATCCACGTTTGCTTCAAATGTTCCGTTACCGTCACACCGAAGCCCACCTTCGGTCCGACGGCCTGGTTGAACCGAATGAACGTCTCTTCGGGTAAGATCGGCTCGGCGTACGGAAGCAAAACGAGACCAGCGAGCAGCACGAGGCTCAGCGCCGCGGGACGTAAGTACGCGGCTCGCGCCGTCCACGCTTCGATTGCAACGCCGCCCGCGGCGAACAGGATCGGATACACGTCCGCGGGATAGTAGTGCTTGGCGTGGGACGCAATCATCAAAACGAGCAGAATGAGATAGCCGTAACCCAAGAACCGCAGCGTCGGCGATACGCAGGCACCACACCAGACCGGCAATCCATACCAGCGCGAGCAGCGGGTTGGTGATGATGACCTCGGCGAGCAGATATTGCGCCGGCGAGAGAATCACGTTCTTGCCGTTTTGCCCTGCTCGTAACAGCTCCCACATCGGAAAGCCGTTCGAGGCCTGCCAGACGAAGTTCGGGAGCGCGATGAGAATCGCGACCGCGCAGCCCGCCGCAAACCACGTGGATCGCAGGATACGGCGCTCCGGCGTGAGCAGCAGACCGCCCAGAAATGCAGCCGCAAAGTACAGCACGCTGTACTTACTCTCGATGCTTATGCCGACTGCAAGGCCGACGATCAGCCACGCGCGCTCGCTGCCGCCTTTGACCATGCGCAGCAAATAGAGCGCCGCGAGCGGCCACAGCCAGAGCCCAACCATGTCGGGGCCGACCTTTTCGCCGAACGCCACGAGCACCGAGCAGAGCGCCGTACTCAAGGCCGCCAAGATCAATCGCGAATGTTCCGCCGCCGATCTCGAGCACGATCAGGCACGTGACGTACACGCCGGCGCCGGCGAAGGCCGCGGGAATCGCCCGCAGCGCAAAGAGCGAGTGTCCGAAAAGTTGCGAACCCGCAGCGAGCAAAGGCGTAACCGGGGGCTGGTCGACATAGCCCCACTGCGGGTGAAAACCGCAAATGATGAAGTACAGCTCGTCGCGGAAAAATCCGTAATGCGGATTGGCTGCGAGGTGAAAAACAAACGTCAGCAGCCCCGCGGTGATCGGTAGGACCAGGCGTCGGTCGTTCCATTGAACCGTTATACAGGAGGCGGATTCGCGCATTGCGATTATCGTGTGACGAGCGGGATTATTTGAGGAGTTCCGGGCGCCGCGCGGCATAGCGGCGGCTCCACATGATCTCCGTGCCGTCGTGCAGCTTGGTTTTATAATCGCCATGAAACCACGGATGAACCTCCTTGACCGCGTCGAGGTTCACGATGTGCGAGCGATGAATGCGCACGAACTGCTGCGGGTCCAGACGTTCTTCGAGTGACTCGAGCGTCGTGCGCAGCGTGTAAGACTGGCGAGGCGTGAAGATCGTGCAGTTATTGCGGTCCGCCTCGATGCGGACGATCTCGGCGACGTTCACGAACACGGACCGCTCCTGCGTGGGCACGAGAAGCCGCCGGGCATGGCGCTCGGCGGGCCGCATTGCGTCGAGCAGCGCCAGCAGCTGCGTTTGCGTGCCGCCGGGGACGCCCAGGGATTTGCGGGCGCGCGTGAGCGCACGCTCGAAGCGGTCGCGATCGAACGGTTTGAGCAAGTAATCCAAAGCGTTGACTTCAAACGCTCGTACGGCGTGCTCGTCGTGAGCGGTCGCGAACACGAACGCGGGAACATGGTCGCTTTGCGCGATATGTTCCAGGACCCCGAATCCGTCTATTCCGGGCATCTGCACGTCGAGAAAGACGAGGTCAGGCCGGCTCTCAGCGATTCGCTCGATGGCCTCCTGGCCGCAGGCAGCCTCGCCGACAATTTCCATGTCGCCGTGATCCTGCAGAAAGCGCAGCACTTTTCTTCGCGCGGCGGGCTCGTCGTCGACGACCAGAACGCGCATTACGTGCGCATCGGGAATTGCAGGCAAACTTCCGTGCCTTGCGGCTCGAGCTGCGCGATGCGAAGCGAGGCTCGCTCGTCATAGAATGCGCGAGAGACGGGAGTTCACGTTGGAAAGCCCATGGCCGTACGGCGGATTCGCGCACGACGTCCCGGTGCCGTTGTCGCGAATGGTCACCTCGACGTGTACATCGCGCCGGACTGCGCGTACGGAGATCTCAAACTCGCGAGCGTTCGGCGGCATTCCATGGCGGATGCAGTTCTCGATGATCGGCTGCAGAATCAGCGCCGGCACTTTCGCCAGACGCGCATCGGGATCGACGGCGACGTTCAGTCGGAGCGCGTTTTCGAGCCGTGCCCTTCATGACGTCGACGTACATGCGCTCGATCTGCAGCTCCTCATCGAGTGTGATCTCTTGGACGTCGCTCGTCGTCAGAATAACGCGTAGAAACTCGCTCAGGCGCGCAAGCATGGCATCCGCCTTGCGGACATCCTCGTACATCACGGCCGAGACCGCGTTCAGCGTGTTAAAGAGAAAATGGGGATGCAGCTGCAGCCGCAGATTTTCCAGTTTGGCCTCGGAGAGTTCGCACCGCAGTTGGGCGGCGGCGATCTCCGATTCACGTGCGCGGCTCATGCGATCGTAAAAGTAAATAAAGCCGATCATGATGGGATAGAGGATGAAATCGTGCGAGGCTTCCATCGGATACCGGTAGGTCATCACGCCATAATCGTAGTGACCCATCCCCGCAATCGGAAAAATTGCGGCGCGCGTGATCCACATCAGCGTCGTATGCACAAACGAGTAGATCAAAAGGCCGGCGATCTGCGCGGGCCACGGAAAGCGGCGCGTGAACCAGATGATCGCCGGAATAGAGCACCATTGCGGTGTACGCGCCGGTCATCTCCTCGATGAACCGCGGCAAAAACGTCCCGTATTGCTGCCGGGCGAGATCGTCCAGGTAATGATAGCCGAAGAACAGCAGCCCGATTGCCGTGAAAAGCGGAAGCAGCCACCGGTACTCGCGCAGCACCTTCATGTGTCGGTCATACCCCAGTGCCGGGCCGGCAGTCAATCGCCCCGGGACGAACGGGCCGCACGCGGCTACGGCCGGGGCCTACTTCGGGTCGAACGCGCCCGAGCATGATCATCTGTTCGGACAGGTTGCGCGCGAGACGGTACCGTTCGCGGTCCTGCGCGCCGGCCTCCGGCGGAAGCTCGCGAAGAATACGCTCCAGCTCCTCGTCGAACAGGGCGGAAAGCGACGCCGGTGTGTACGGTCCGGGATAGCGAAGCCGCTGCGCGATCATCAGGCGGTAGATGCGATCCGTGGCGAGGTCCTCCATGTATCCGTCGAGCAGACTTGCGCCTTTGCCCGCAAGGACGCCGCTGCGATAACGAATAACCGTGCGAACCGCCGCGCGTGTCCCGTCGATGCTTGTCGTCCCGACACCCTTCGGCAGCGGGCGCAGATCGCGTTCGATCCGGTTGGACGGCGGGCGTTTGTCGAGCTGATTCGGGAACGGAAATTGCCGTACCGCGATGTCGTTTTGGTCCGGATGACCCGTCCACGCACCGTCCATCAGGCAGTCCGCTTCGTTCTTCTTGTCGCGCGCAAGCACGTCGAGCGCCCGCGCGTTCAGATCGGGATCCTCGCGGCTGGGATAGAGCGCCGTCATACCGCCGATTGCGAGCATTCCGTGTTTGTGGCAGGTTTCCGGAATCAGCGTGCGCACTCGCTGGAAGAAGGGCACGTCGAGCGGAATCGTGTTGCGATCCGCAAGCACCCAGTCCGGATTCGCCAAATTGAAATGGATGAGGCTGGCCATGTAGTCCCAGCGCCCCAAATTGAGCCCAACCAAATATTTGCGCAGGTTGTACGCGAACTCTTCGAGTTGGTAGGCGAGCGGGTGTGACTCGACCAGGGCCATGCACTTTATCGCATCGTGCGGCCAGCCTTTTGCCTGGACAACGGTATCGAACACGTCGCGCCACCACAGTGCTTCTTCCGCCGACTCCGATTTTGGAATGTAGATGCAAAGCGTGCGATGCGGCAGGCGATCGAGATCGAGACGATATGCGAGCAGCGCAACGTCGAACAGCGATGCCGAGGTCGGCTCTGGTAAAACTCCGCCTTGCGAGAGGTGCAGCCCGCGCACGCGATTCCAGATAACGGTCGTGGAAGGCTGTATTGAAACGTTTCGCTCGCGTTTTCCGTCGAAATATGCGAGCGTGCCGTAGAGTGCGGCGACGATGTTTTCATGACCGGCCATGAGGCGATCCCACGTGTTGGCCAGCGAGTCTTCCAGATCCAGCATGACGCCGGGCGCGCCGGAGTTCAGCATCTTCACGACGAGTTCCGCATCGTCGGCCGGACCCGGTCATCTGATTGCGCTGATCGCGGCACCACGGCGGCAACGAGATTCGCCAGTCGGTCGGACGCGCTTTGGTCGCAGGCAAATACGTGGGCAACGTCCCCGCATGCGCGAGTTCGAGCACTGCTGCTCGTTGAGCCGCGAGCTCGCGTTGGATGGGCGTAAAGCGATCGTGCAGCGGGCGGTAGAACGCGGCGAACCCCGGCGGCAGATCTCGATCGATGTCGAAGTCTGCGGGCGCAAGGTTCATCGTGGGTGCGATGAGCGTCTGCATTTAGGCTACCGCGTGCGTGGTCGTCTCGTAGAACTGCTCGGACTCGGTCGATCCGTTGAGCGCGGTCGTTGACGAGGTTCCTTCCGAGACGACACGTGCCACTTCATCGAAATAGCCCGTTCCGACCTCACGCTGATGACGTGTGGCCGTATAACCAAAGGCTTCACTTGCGAATTCGCGCTGCTGGAAGTCCGCGTAGGCGCTCATGCCGCGATCTTTGAAATCGCGCGCGAGCTCAAACATGCCGTGATTGAGTGCGTGAAAGCCCGCAAGCGTGATGAATTGGAATTTGTAGCCCATTGCGCCCAACCGCTCGCGGAAATGCGCGATGCTCGCCTCGTCGAGCTTCTTTTTCCAGTTGAACGAAGGCGAGCAGTTATATGCCAGCAGCTTGCCGGGGAACTGCGCGTGAATTGCCTGCGCAAAGTGCTGCGCCTCGGGAAGATTCGGCTCGGAGGTTTCGCACCAGATCAGGTCGGCGTACGGCGCGTAGGCGATACCGCGCGCAATCGCGGCCTCGATGCCGCCGCGGATGCGATAAAATCCCTCAGCGGTGCGTTCGCCCGTGCAAAATGGGCGATCGCGCGGGTCGATATCGCTGGTGAGCAGCTGCGCCGCGTCGGCATCCGTTCGCGCGACGATGAGTGTCGGCACGTCGAGCACGTCCGCCGCGAACCGCGCCGCGGTGAGATGGCGCACGGCTTGCTGCGTCGGGATGAGGACCTTCCCGCCTAAATGTCCGCATTTCTTTTCAGAGGCGAGCTGGTCTTCAAAGTGCACGCCGGCGGCGCCGGACTTGATCATCGATTTCATCAGCTCGAAGACGTTGAGCGCGCCGCCGAAACCCGCTTCGGCATCCGCGACGATTGGCGCAAACCAATACGTTCCGCTGCGTCCCTCGCTGTGATCGATCTGATCGGCGCGCTGCAGGGCGTTGTTGATGCGTTCGACGACGCTCGGCACGCTGTTGGCCGGATACAGGCTCTGGTCGGGATACATCTGTCCCGCCAAGTTAGCATCGGCTGCGACTTGCCAGCCGCTCAGATAAATCGCTTGCAGGCCCGCTTTGACCGCTTGAACGGCCTGGTTTCCCGTCAGGCAGCCCAGCGCTGCGACCGGTTCGTCTTCATGGAGCAACTCCCAGAGCCGCTCGGCGCCCAGCCGCGCCAGTGTATAGTCGATCCGGACGCGTTCCACGCAGACGCTCCACGTCCGCGCCCGAGTATCCCCGCTTGATGCCTTGCCACCGCGATGCCGCCGTTTGCATGATGCACGCTCCTTGTTAGCTCGATTGGCTTGCTTATATCGTTCTTTGGCCCAGTCCAATTGGATGGGGTCCTTTGCTTTATTGGATGAGAGCCGATGTGAAGGCGAGACTACCAAAACTGGGCGGATAAGTCAAGCAAGCGATATTGAAACGCGGACGTTTCATGAAGGCGCATGCTTCTCTTGCTATCGTTACTTGCGAAGGCTATCTGTACGCCTTCGGGGAGCACCGAATGCAGACCGATACTTCGATAAGCGGCACGGATGCAAATAATACGCTCGCAGTAAACGGCGTAGCGATCTATGGTAGGCTGGGCAGCGGAAGCGATGGTTTCGTACTCAAATCCGGATAAGGTTCGTCAAAGCTCTCCGCTGCCCGGGTCACGAGCGCAAGCGCGAATTCCAATTGCGGATCTTTGCCTTCGCGATAGTCCTGCGGTGAAATATCGACATCGTGATCCGGGTCGGTCCCGTGATTCTCGACCTTCCAACCGACGTCTTTGAACCAGAATGAGAACTCCGGCTGCGTGGTGATCGTGCCGTCAACCAAATCGTGGTACGGGTTGATGCCGATGACGCCGCCCCAGGTTCGTTTGCCCACGAGCGGTCCCAGTCCGTACATCTTGAAACAATGACTGAAAATGTCGCCGTCCGATCCTGCGAACTGATTGGTCATTGCGACGATCGGACCGCCGACGGATTCGGGCGGATACGGCAGCGGCTTATTGCTGTAGCGCGAAACGTCGTATCCCACGCGCTTGCGCGCAAGCTTTTCGAGCAGGAGCGGAGAGACGTGGCCGCCGCGGTTGTACCGTACGTCCACGATGAGTCCGGTGCGATCGAATTCGCTCAAGTATCCGCGATGAAACTCTGAGAATCCCCATGGCCCCATGTCCGGAATGTGAACGTATCCGATCTTGCCGGCGGTTTGCTCGTGCACGTATTTGCGGTTGGACTCGACCCAAGCGCGGTATCGCAGCGGCTGTTCGCTCTCCAGCGTCTTAACGGTTACGCGGCGTTCGCCCGCGTCACCGCGAACGACCAGCGCCACCTCACGGCCGGCTTGATTGACCAGTGCCTGCTGCGGCGAATAGTCCTTGGTCAGCCGTTTTCCGCCGATCGCTACGAGTACGTCGCCCGCACGAATGCCCAGGCCCGGTTCTGCCAGCGGCGAGTCGACCTTGCGGTTCCAGGAATCTCCGCGAAAGATCCGTTCGATGCGCCAGCCTTGCGCGGACTCGTCCCACGTGAAATCGGCTCCCAAAAAGCCCGCGTGGTACTCCGGCGGCACTCGCAGATCGCCGCCGATCTCGTACGCATGCGAGGTTCCGAGCTCCCCGTGCATCTCCCAAATGACGTCCGAGAGCTCGGCACGCGTCCGGACGCGCGGAAGCAGTGCTTCATAGCGGTCGTACACGCGGTCCCAGTCGATGTCGGACATGTCTTCGACCCAGAACTGCTCGGTCTGCATTCGCCAGGCTTCGCGGTACATTTGTTGCCATTCGGCGCGCGGTTCTATCTCGATGCTGATCCGATCCAAGTCGATCCATCCGCTTTTGCGACCGCTCTCACTCGGCGGTTTGATATCGTCGTTTTCATCCGGTAAGTCGTTCAGCGCATCGATCACGCGCAGCCGATCGTGCGATCGGTAGACGAGTGTATGGCTGTCGTTTCCCAGAACGATCTCCGAGACGTCGGTTGCAATCGTCGCGCAGCGCTGCTGCTCGAAGTCGTACGCGAGCAACGTACCTCCGGGCTCGTCGGCGTCCCAATCACGATCGCCCGGCTTGATCCCCCGCACTTCGAATTTGGTAAAAAGCACGCGGTTTCGTACCGCGACGATCTGGTCGTAATCCCCTTCGTCGACGGGGAAGGAAAGAATGCGCCCCTCGATGCCCTCGAAATCGATCTCGATGCGCGGCGGCGCCGGCCTTTCTTTTTTTCTTCGTCCGCGCTCTCGCGTTCGTGATCGTGTTCGCGGTGCACGGGTTTGGGTTTAGGCGTGAATGGATTGTGCACGTCGGGACGAAGCGTGACCACAAAAGGCCGCTGTGCTTGCGGAAAGCTCAAATCGAACTGCAATGCATCGTAAACGGGATCGAAGTCGCGAGTCGAGATAAAATAGAGATAATTGCCCTGCGGATCCCACGCCGGACTTTGATCGATGCGCATTTTCGGCGTAACGTCGTGGATCTTGCCGGACTTGCATTTCACGATGCGCACGATCGCGACGTTATCGCCGCCCGGCCACCAAACGTACGCCAGCCATCGGCCGTCGGGTGAGAAACGGAGATCGCCGATGCGTCCGCCCAGGCTCTTATCCAAGATACGCGTCGATCCGTCGTTGTCGATGAGCGTAAGTTCGTAGCGGTGATTCGCGAATGCGATGCGGTCGTTTGCCGGTGAACAAGCGATCTCGGTAACGCGCCCGACGTCTCCTTTTGTCGCCATCGCCGGTGCCTTCGCAGCGTCGGCGGAATGAATGGCGATCTGTTCGTACCCGTTCTCATCGGTCGTTGTCACGAAACGCGTGCCGTCGTGCATCCATGTAATGTTGCGGTAGCGAACCGTGCTTCCGGCACCATGGTGAAGCGGAGCCTCTTCCCAAAACGGCATCGTGAAAGGCTGGCCGCGCGCGATTACCGCCAGACGCGTACCGTCCGGGGAGGGTACGAATTCGTCGAACGCTTCGGATCCATCCAGAAAGCGGCGGACCGTCTGCGGGGCCGCCGACGGCGCCGTCACCGGCACCTCATCGACCTTACCGCTCGCGATATCGAAGACGTACAGCGCGCCGCCGGCTGTGTACGCGATGCGCGCGCCGTCCGTCGAGGGAAAACGCACGTAGTAGTCGTTGTGATTTGTGTGCCGCTGTACGTCGCTGCCGTCGAGCGCGCACGAATAGATGTTTCCGATGCCCTCATGATCGGCCAAAAAATAAATGCGATCGCCGATCCACATCGGCCAAACCGGATTTCCGTCGGGCAGGTTCAGCTTCTCGAATTCGCCGCGGCCGTCCCGATCGATCCAGACCTCGCCCGATGTACCGCCGCGGTAGCGTTTCCAGCGAGCCGGATCGCTCTCGTTGCGCCCGATCACCAGAGCGCCGCCGGGGCCCGGAAGGAGCGATTTCATATGTCCCAGGTTCAGCTCGCGCGGTATGCCGCCGGCGGGGGAGACGGCGAAGCCGCGCGTTTCGCGCATGTACCACGCGGATGGATTGGCGACGAAGAAGATCTCGGACCCCTCGGCGCTCCAGGTGCACGTCGAGGCGGCCGATCCGCCCAGATAGGTCAAGCGCGTCGGACGGCCGCCTTTGGCCGGCATGACGTACAGCTCGGGGTGCCCTTCGTCGGTGGCGACGAAGGCGATATGGGCTCCGTCGGGCGAGAGCCTGGGCATGCTGCAGGCTCCCGCGCTCGCGGTAAGCCGTGTGGCGGGACCGCCCTCGAGCGGCGCCGACCAAAGATCGTCCTCGCAGACGAAGACGATGCGCTCGCCGGCGAGAGTCGGGTAACGGTAATAGCCCTGGTCCATGACGCGCTCAGGTTGGCGACGGGGACGCCTCGTCCCGCTTGATGGCGATGTTACTTTGTGATACAAAGTAAACAATGGCACTCCACGCTCCCCTCCCGCAGAACGCGCCGGCGCATGTCGCGATCATCATGGACGGAAACCGCCGCTGGGCCGCGCGCTCGGGCGTACCGGTCTTCGAGGGCTACAAACGCGGAGTCGACGCGCTGCGCTCGACCGTTCGGGCCGCGATCGATCTGGGCGTGCGCGCCCTCACGGTCTACGGTTTCTCAACGGAAAACTGGGGCCGCGAGGCGAGCGAAATCGCAATGCTCATGCAGCTCTGCACGTTCTTCGCGCAACGCGAACGCGACGATCTGGTGCGGCAAGGCGTGCGCGTTCACGTTGTCGGCGACATCGAGCCGTTCACGCTCCCGGCGCGAGCCGGTTTGAAAGCGCTCATGCGATCGACCCGTCACAATCAGCAGCTGACCCTCAACCTTGCGCTCAACTACAGCGGACGCGCCGAGATCCTGCGCGCCGTGCGATCAATCGCGTTCGACGTCAAGCGCGGAGTCCTAGATGCGAGCGGCCCTCGACGAGGACGTGTTTCGCTCACGCCTGTACGATCCGCTTACGCCGGACCCGGATCTGCTGATTCGTACCGGCGGCGATTTTCGTATCTCGAACTTCCTGCTCTATCAGCTCGCGTATACCGAGCTCGTCACGCTTCCGGTGCTTTGGCCGGACTTCGGCGCGGCAAACTTTACCGCGGCTCTCGCGGACTTCACCGATCGGGAGCGCCGCTTCGGCCGCTAGCGCTCCGCTTGATTATCGAACGAATCGGCGCGATCGTCGTTCGGCCATCGGCTTGCGTAAGCAGATCGCCAAGCGCGCGGTAGAGAATTCCCGTGTCCTGAATTTGCAGGATTGCGGGCGTTAGCGTCGGCGTTTTACTGATCTGCTCGCCGGGGAGTACCGTCGTTCCCGACGCGGTGAACGGGACGGCCGGGAGTCCCGCGATACTTCGAAAAACCAGGCTCGCGTACAGCGCGTTCGCCCAGCCGAATTCCTCGCGCGTATAAATCCAGTACGCGTTCGGATCGAAGCTTTCGTGTATCAATCCTTGTTCGCTGTCGGTCTCGGCGAGCGTCGTTACTTCCTGCGAGGTTTCCAGCGAAGAGGTCGCGGTCAGCGCGCGGGCCATGAGTCCGAGCGGCCATACGAAGCCAAGCGGCGTGTGCGTGCTGCCCAGTCCGGCGGCATAGCGCCCGGAAAAATACCACGGGTTGCTCTTGGACAACACGTATGCGCGCGTGTTCAGATATGTCGGATTGACCGCCGAACAGTAGCCCAGATACGGAAGCGAGGTCAAATCGGGCAGGTTCGCGTCGTCCATGAACACCTCGTTGCCCAGGCCGTCCGTTTCGTAGGCGTACATCCAGCCTCCATACTCGGGTTTCCAAATGCGCCCGTAGCGTTCGATGCCGAGCTCGACTTGCGCAGCCATCGAGCCGGCTTCGTTCGCAAGATTCCTGTCCCGGTATCCGATAATCGCGAGCTGTGCGACATCTTGAAGCGCAACGACGATCTGCGCTTCGACCGGGATATTGAAATGGTACGTCACCGGATCGTCCGAGGGGCGAAAGGCAGTCCAAACCATTCCCGTCTGCGTGTTGTACGGCTGTTTGTCCGTGCGCCCATCCCACGAGTAGCGGCTGCATTGCGCGTGCAGCTGTTCGCATCGCCACGTATCCACGATCTTGCGAAGTGCCTCGTGCAGGTTCGAGGTGAAGATGCGGCGCGATCCGGTTTGTTGCCAGTACACCCACATGAGCAGAACCGGCCATGAAAGACTATCAGCCTCCCACTTGCGTTCCCAAACGGAGTAGTTTGCCGAGAATGCGTTCGCATACGGATCCACGCGAATGTTGCGTGCCTGACGCTCGATGACGTTGCCGAAGCGCAGCGCGAGAATCGGGTAGGCAACGGAGAACCGCGACATATGGCAGCGTCTGCGCGGAGGAATCGCGCAGCCACATCGCCGGAATGTCGCCGGTCTGCACGTATGTCGTCCCATCCTGCTCGCTAAAGAAGTCCGCAAAGAGCGTATGAAACAACGTCTCCGGCCGGATGGGCCGCGTGCGCGCTCCGGTCATCGGGACGATGAGATTGACTGCGAGAACGAGCGAGAGAATGATACAGCTCAGGCGCATCACGCGTGCCCGAGCGCTGCGAAGACGCTCTCGGCAAGCGGAATGAGATCCAACTCATCGGCGTTGGTAAGTATGACGATCTCGTCCTGCGTCCGCGGCGCAATGAGCGCGCACGAGCTGAAAGCCGTTCACGCTGCCGGTCGCGTATACCACGACAGATCCATATATGTGCGCCTCGAAGAGGCCGTAGTAGGGCTCGCGCATTGCGGCAAGCCACGTAAGCAGATCCGGAACATTTGAGGTCATACCCGCAGCTGCATACCCAAACGAGACCGACGAGGGTGCAACGGGCGAATTCAGCGTGTCGCGTGCATAGCCATGCGCTTGCCCCGGCTGATCCCCCAGACGCGTGGCGTTAAGGTGCATGGGATTCAGAACGTTTGCCTGCAGAAAGGCCGCATAAGGCAGGCCTGAAACGTGCTCGACGATCATCCCGAGAAGAACGTAATTCGTATTGCTGTATGACCAGAACTTCCCAGGTTCAAACGCAACCGGCTGCGAGGAAACGGCATCGACGAGCTGCTGCGGTGAGTAGGCGCGATGACGATCCAAACTTGCATCGTCGTTATATGAAGGAATGCCGCTTTGGTGCGTGAGCAGCTGCTCGATCGTAATTGTGCGCGGCCAGGGGAATGCGGACAGATACTGCGCCGCGGAATCAGCGAGCGCGAGTTTGCCGCGGCTCTCGAGTTGCAAGACCGCGGCAGCGGTGAACATCTTGGTAAGCGAGCCGATACGGTAGATCGTCAGGGCGCGCGCAGGCGAGCGCCGGCCCAAATCGCTCCAGCCGTAGCCACGCTCGTACAGCGGCTTTCCCCGGTGTGCAATTCCGATCGACAGACCCGCCACATGCTGCGTGCGCATGACCAGGCGGACGGCGTCGTCCACCTGGGCTTGCTGCAAGAGCGCGGCGAGGAGCAAGGCATGCATGCGGGCTTATTCGCAGGTACTCGCGGGAGGTCCGCGCCCCGAGGAGCCGCAATGCTTTAGCGCAGTGACTGACGGCAACGGCTACACGACGCTCTTACGCGCATTCGAGTCACGCTCGCCGCGCGCGCTGGCACGCGCGATCTCGCATGCGGAATCCGGCCGCGGGGCCGATCTCATTCGCCATCTCTTTGCAAAAACGGGGCGCGCGATGACGATTGGGCTGACCGGACCGCCGGGTGTCGGAAAATCGACCCTCAGCTCCGCGCTCGTGCGCAAAGCGCGTTCGCTCGGCATGACGGTCGGCGTGGTTTCGGTCGATCCGAGTTCGCCGTTCTCGCACGGCGCGCTCCTGGGAGATCGCATTCGCCTCACGGAGCATTTCACCGACGCGGGCGTTTTCATACGTTCGATGGCCAGCCGCGGTCATTTGGGCGGTTTGGCGGGAGCCACGGCCGATGCGGTCTTGCTGATGGACGCTTTCGGTATGAACGTCATCGTGATTGAAACCGTCGGTGTCGGGCAATCTGAGATCGAGATCGCCGAGTTGGCGCAGACGACGATCGTTGCCTTGCAGCCGGGAAGCGGGGACAGCATTCAAGTGCTCAAGGCGGGCATCATGGAAGTCGCGGACGTCTTCGTGGTCAACAAGAAGGACCATCCGATGGCCAATCAGCTCAAACGTGAGATTCGGTCGATGATGGAAATGCTCGAATTTCGCGGATGGGTACCGGAGCTCGTCATGACGCAGGCGACGAGCGGCGAGGGCATCGACGACCTTTGGACGGCGATCGAAAAGCACGTCGCGTATCTTGCACAGTCGGGTGAGATGGCCGAAAAACGCCGCGAGGCGTTCACCCATCAGGTGCGGCAGCTGGCCCTCGGGCACTTGCAGCGCAAGCTCGAACGCGAGTTGCAGAGTGAGATCGCGGCCGGCGTCGACCCGTATGCCGCGGCGGAACGCGTGCTGCGCAGCTTCGGCGTTGCCGTCGAGCAGAATGAAGAACCGATGCGGCCCGCGCGCATGCGAGCCTCCGCCAAGGGTTTGACGTAACTAGAGTCCGCTCGCCATGATTGCCGCGATCCTCGCAGCGGCCATACTCGCGGCGGCGCCTTCGCCGGCGCCTACGCCGCTCAAGACGATCGTCAACGTACGAAGCCGTCCGCTCTGCACGGCGCTACGGGATCTGCTGGTTCCTTTCGATCGTATCGAGCAACTCAACGACGACACAGCCGCATCCGAGCAGCACGCGGTGGATCTCTACAACCGGTTCAATGACGAGCTGTTTCCGAACGACCATCCTGTGATCTTTGCATCGCAGGCCGAAAGCCAAGCCGTTACGATCCTGCAGCGTCTTCATGAAATGGATCTCGCGCTCGCCGCCTCGTATCGCGCGACTCCGCAAGGCGTCAGTGCGCAAGTCGACCAGGTACGAAACCGAATTCAGAACGTCATCGATCTTCAGCGCGCGCTCGCGAACGACGTCATCGTCTCCGCCGGACTCGTCGAAGACGGCGACGTGGCCGCCGCAATCAATCGCCACCTCTCGGGCGGCAGGCGCAAGTGCCGGTGCCCCCGGCGGACCACCCTCGCCGGGGCCGCGGTACACCCCCTCGCCTCCAACCGAGATCGCCGCGACCCCGGCGCCCGGCACGGTTGCCCGGGACCTGCGGCTGTATTCGACCGATGCGCTGGACGAATCGCTCGGTTCGGAGCGCCGCCGCCTCGAGGAATTGCGTGTACAGGCAACCGCCCAGTGCGCAAAACCCTGAATTCCGACCTTAAGGCTTGCCTGCGGGGCCGTATCTTGGGAAAATACAGCCTGCACGCCGCAAAGAAGCCGGTGAAAACCGGCTTGGCGCACATCGTGTCGAAAGCGGATTCGAAGCGGGGAAATCAATTTGGCCAAGATGATCCAGCGCCCCAGCGGTCTTGGGGCCGAACCGACGAACGAATTCGTCCATCAAAAAGAGCAGTGGGAAGCGGCTTCCGCGCGCGGCAAGGGCCGTAAAGGTCCCGGCTCGGGAGCGGTCGATCGCACCATTTCGGACCTTCCTTTAAAGACCGTTTACGGACCGCAGGACGTCGCGCATCTGGATCTTAGTGCGGATCTCGGCTGGCCCGGACAATACCCTTATACGCGCGGGATTCATCCGAATATGTACCGCGACCGGCTGTGGACCATGCGTCAATTCGCCGGATTCGGGAACGCACAACAGACGAACGAACGCTATCACTTTCTGCTCGCGCACGGGCAGCACGGGCTTTCGGTCGCGTTCGACATGCCCACGCTGATGGGCTACGATTCCGATGCCGCGCAGGCGCGCGGTGAGGTCGGAAAGTGCGGCGTGGCGATCGACTCGCTCGCCGACATGGAAACGCTGTTCGACGGTATCGACATGGGCGACATCACGACGTCGATGACCATCAACGGTCCCGCGTGCATCGCGCTCGCGCAGTATATCGCGGCAGCCGAGAAAAAGGGAATTCCGCGCGCGAAACTCGGCGGTACGATTCAGGCGGATATCCTCAAGGAATACATCGCGCAAAAAGAGTGGATCTTTCCGCCTCGCCCGCATATGCGCGTTATCGTCGACATGATGCGCTTCTGCCGCGATGAGATGCCGAAGTGGAATACGATCTCGATCAGCGGCTACCACATCCGCGAAGCGGGTTCGACCGCGGTGCAGGAGCTTGCCTTTACGCTGGCCGACGGATTCGCGTACGTCGAGGCGGGAATGAAGGCGGGAATGGACGTCGATTCGTTTGCGCCGCGTCTTTCGTTTTTCTTCAACGCGCACATCGACTTCTTCGAAGAGATCTGCAAGTATCGCGCCGCGCGCCGCATTTGGGCGCGTCGCATGCGCGAAAAATACGGTGCGAAGGATCCGCGTTCATTGCAACTGCGTTTCCACACGCAGACCGCGGGCTGCAGCGCCACGGCACAGCAGCCCGAGAACAACATCGTTCGCGTCGCATACGAGGCGATGGCGGCCGCTCTGGGCGGCACGCAATCGCTGCACACGAACTCGATGGACGAAGTTCTCGCGCTTCCGACGCAAAAATCCGTAGAGATCGCCCTTCGCACGCAGCAGGTGCTGGCGTATGAGACGAACGTCACCAACGTGGTCGATCCGCTCGGCGGCTCGTATTACGTGGAGGCGCTCACGGACGAGATGGAGCAGCAAGCCGAAGAGTACTTTCGTCAAATCGAAGAGTACGGCGGCGTGATCGAAGCGATCGAGGCGGGCTTCTTTCAGCGCGAAATCGCCGACGCCAGCTATCGCTACCAACGTTCGCTCGAAAGTAAAGAGCGCATCATCGTCGGCGTCAATGCGTTCGAAAGACCCGAAGACAATCAGGACATCGAGCTGCTCAGGATCACTGAAGAGGTGGAACGGGGACAAGCGCAGTCGGTGCAAAACGTGCGCACCGGACGCGACCAAAACCAGCTTCAAAACGCTCTGCAAGGGCTCAAAAGCGCCTGCAAGGATCCGGGCGACAACCTCATGCCGCATCTTATCGACTGCGTAAATGCCTACGCGACCGAGGGCGAGATCGTCGAAGCGATGGTTGAGGTCTACGGCCGCTATACCGAGCGAGCTGCGTTTTAACATGCGAGTACAAAACGAACAAGAGCGCGAAGCTGCCGCCCAGACGCTCAAAGAAGTGATGCAAAAACTCGAAGAGGCGATGCGTTTGGCGCGCGAGCGGGAGCGCCCATGTGAAGGGTCGTGCGACCGGCCCAGGGTGCTGCATGGCTAGACCGCTGCGCGTCGTCATCGCAAAAGCCGGCCTGGACGGTCACGACCGCGGCGCGAAGGTCATCGCGCGTGCGTTGCGTGACGCCGGCATGGAAGTGATCTACACCGGGTTGTTTCAAACGCCCGAGCAGATCGTCCAGACCGCTATTCAGGAGGACGCCGACGGTATCGGGCTTTCGATACTTTCCGGTGCGCACATGACGCTCTTCCCGCTCATCGTCGACCAGCTCAAGGCACAGGGCGCGCAAGACATCGTCTTTTTCGGCGGAGGCACGATACCGCCGGAGGATGCCGATGCGCTTCGCGCGCGCGGTGTACGCGAAATCTTCACGCCGGGCGCTCCGCTCTCGGACATCGTTTCATTCGTCGAGCGCGAATGCGGTAAACGACGAGAGTTGGTAAGCTGAAGTACCGCCGGCGCCGGGCACCCGCCGTCCGCCGATCCTTTGCTCAGGAAAACACGAGAGATTGACTGTTAAAACTCGAGTCGCGCCGTCTCCAACCGGCGACCCGCACGTCGGTACGGCATATGTCGCGCTGATCAATTATATATTCGCCAAGAAGCACGGCGGGACGTTTTTGCTGCGCATCGAGGACACGGATCGCGCGCGCAGTACGCGTGAATCCGAGCAGGCGATCCTCGATTCGCTGCATTGGCTTGGTTTGAGCTGGGATGAAGGCCCGGACGTCGGCGGTCCCAGCGGCCCCTACCGGCAAAGCGAACGTTCGGCGATCTATACGGAATATGCTCAAAAGCTGCTCGATAGCGGCAATGCATTCAAGTGCTTCTGTACACCGGAGCGGCTGGAAGATATGCGCACGGCGCAGCGCGCAGCTAAAATGCCGCCGCGTTACGATGGGCTATGCATGCATCTGACGCCGGATGAGATCGCGCAAAAGCAGGCTGCGGGGATTCCCTATGTGGTGCGGCTGAAGGTCCCTTCGTCGGGCGTATGCGTCGTGAACGACTTGCGCCGCGGGCCAATCGAGTTTGATTGGAACACGGTCGACATGCAAGTCTTGATAAAATCCGATGGAATGCCGACCTATCATTTGGCCAACGTCGTCGACGATCACCTCATGGGAATCACGCATGTCATTCGAGGCGAGGAATGGGTCTCGTCGGCGCCCAAGCACCTCCTGTTATATCAGTACTTCGGTTGGGAACCACCGGCGATCATGCACCTGCCGCTGTTGCGCAATCCCGATAAAAGTAAATTGAGTAAACGCAAGAACCCGACGAGCATTCTGTTCTACCGGGCAATGGGATACTTACCGGATGCTTTGCTCAACTTTCTAGGATTGCTGTGCGTATCGTCGGCCGAGGGGCACGAGATGATGGATCTCGCGGCGCTCACGGAGCGCTTCGACATCGAGCACATCTCGCTCGGCGGTCCCGTGTTCGACGTTGCCAAGCTGAACTGGCTCAACGGCCGGTACATTCGCGAGCGCTATGATCTCGATGCCTTTATCAAAGCTGCGCAGGAGTGGGGCTTCGATCAGCGCCGGCTGCGGCGCATCGCCGAGCTCGCGCATTCACGTGTGGAACGCCTGAGCGATCTGGGCTCGCTCGTTGCATTTTTCTTTCAAGGACGCGTCGACATAACCGCGGATCAGCTGCGGGAGTGCAAACTGGAAGACCAGTCGCTTCGCAAGGCCTTTCAGCTGGCGATGTGGGGGTTTGATGCGCTTACGGCGTGGAACCTGACCGAGATCGAAGGGGTGCTCAAGGGCGTCGCGCAGACGATCGGGCGTAAATTCCGGGACCTCGCGCGGCCGTTCTATCTGGCGATAACCGGCAGCCCGACATCGGTACCGCTCTACGATGCCATCGAGCTGCTCGGACGCGACATCGTGCGTGAGCGTCTGCGCTTCGCGCTCGAGCTATTGGGCGGCGTGAGCGCAGCCGAACAGAAAGAATGGAAGAATTTACAGCCGCCCCGGAGCGATGAGGAGAGCGCAACATCGTGAAACTTCGTGCCATTGTTCTAGCCGCAGGTAAGGGCACGCGCATGAAGAGCGCGACGCCTAAAGTGCTGCACGAGCTCGTGCGGCCGGCCGATGCTCTGGTACGTCTTGCGTGCGCTGCGCGGCGCCGGCGTCGATGAGATCATCGTCGTGACCAATCCCCAGTTGCACGAGCGTATCGGTGAATTCGGCGTGCGCGGAATCGTTCAGGAGGAGCAGCTCGGAACCGGGCACGCCGTGCAGGTTGCGCTTCGAGAGCTCGCACCGCAGAGCGGCGGCCGTATCGTGGTCGCCTACGCAGACATGCCGCTCGTCCACGAAGAGATCTTTCGAGGTGTGATCGGTTCGCTCGACGGCGCGGCTCCCGGGGCACCGGCGCTTGCGATGGTGACGGTAAAGATGCCGCTGCCCTCGAACTTCGGGCGCGTCATCCGCCGCGGACACGACGTCGAGCGCATCGTCGAAGTCCGCGATGCGACCCCCGACGAGCTGGCGGTCGACGAGATGAACGCGGGCATCTACGCATACGACGAGACCGCACTGCGCGAAGCGGCCGGACGCCTGCGCAACCAGAACGCGCAGCAAGAATATTACCTCACTGATACCATTGAGGATTTCGCACGCTCCGGCAGGCGTGTGGTTCCGGTCATGGCCACGGATCATTTGCACGTACTCGGGATCAACGATCGCGTCGAACTCGCACAAGCCAGAAAAGAAATGAACGCTCGTTTATGCGCGCAGTACATGCGCGACGGCGTGACGATCATCGATCCCGACGCAACCTATTTGGAACCCGAACTGCAGATCGGCCGCGACACGCTGGTGTACCCGAACAGCACGATCGGGCGCCTCTCCGAAGTTGGCGAACAGTGTGTCATCGGACCGAACGCGCGGCTCTCGAACGCGAAACTCGGCGATCGGGTGATCGTTCGCGAGAGCGTCATCATCGACAGCACGCTGGGCAGCGATATCCACGTAGGCCCGTTCGCGCATCTGCGGAGCAACACGGTCCTGGGTGACGACGTGCACGTCGGCAATTTCGTCGAAGTGAAAAACTCGCAGCTGGCGAAGGATGTAAAAGCGGGACACCTGACCTATCTGGGCGACACCGAGATAGGGAGCAACACCAACATAGGTGCCGGAACGATCACGTGCAATTACGACGGCGTGCGTAAGAACAAAACGACGATCGGGCGCAACGTCTTTATCGGATCGAACAGCTCGCTGATCGCGCCGGTCAACATCGGCGACGATGCGCTTACCGGTGCTTCGTCCGTCGTTACCAAAGATGTGCCGGCCGGCGAGCGCGTCGCCGGGAACCCCGCTCGGCCTTTACCGAAGCGAACGCAAACATGATTCTCGCGGTAGCGGTTTTGCTGGCGCAAGCCACCGCCGAACCGCCGCCTTGCGGCTATGTCGACTTCGAGCCGAACAAGCCGATGCAGGTGCTGCGCACGGGTCAGGTTCGCGAGAACATAACGCTCGTCATCCACTTGCCGGACGGGCGCGCCGTGATGACCAAACTGGATTATCCGTTCGTCTTTCCGGGCGTCAAGCAAGACCCGTTTTTGAAGGGCAACGGCAACGTTCCGGCCGTGTTTCAGTTTCCGCCTGCGGAGAAGCGCGGCCAGGAGCCGTCCATCGTGCAGTATGTCATGGCGCATACGACGCCGGATGGATACACCTACCTTGCGCAGTGCCCCTCAAAATAGCCATTGCTGCCGAGCGGTAACCCCCTGCAAGGGGCGGAGGGCAGGGGGGACTGCCCTCCGTAGCTGACACGAGACGCTTCGTACGCTTTTCGTACGCTCTTAACGGTACGTGAGACCGCATGCAGCGTGACATACCGTAATTTGAGTAGGGCGTCGTGGGCCGCCGCACGCTACGATAGTCCGGATATGGTTATCTCGTTAGCAGGCGAGTGGGACGCGTACCGCCGCGAGGAACTCAAGAACCGGCTCGAACCCGCGTATCGCGAGCATCGCGTCGTATTGGACTTAACCGCAGCCAAGCATGTGACGGGCACGCTGATCTGCGCGCTCATCGCTGCCCGCAACGAGCGCGAACTACAAGGGTTGCCGCGCGCAAGCGTTGCGGTGAAGTCCGCGTTCGTGCGGCGGCTGCTCAGCGCAACGGGCGTGGAATCGTTATTCTCGATCCATCACAGCGTCGAAGATGCTATAGCACTCGAAGAGTTACAGACCCAAGACGCCGCTGGGTGACCCTACCCCCGTAGAGAGGTCGTAACCGGCCGGTGCGATGTCGTGAAATGCGGTGCGATGCAGGTACGAGTATGCCGGGACCTTGCGGATTGCCGGCGAGCGCGTATGCTGCCGCAACGATCGGTGCGCCGATGCTCGTGCCGCCGGCGACGACCCAGCCGCCCGCCGTTGTATCGAAGATTGCGACACCGGTCTGCGGATCGGCAACGGCTGCGAGATCGACCGCCGCGCGCGACGTACACGGCGTGCCTGTTTGGAATGAGGGTCGAGGCTCGTAGCGGCTGCAGCCGCGTCCGGTAAACGTCCACGCGCTCTCGCTCCACGCGCCCGCGTCTCCGGAAAGCGAGGTGCCCCCGACCGCGGTGACATAGGGCGAAGCGGCCGGATAGAACGTTGAGTCTTGATCTCCCGCGCTCGCCGTCATCGCGACACCGGTATGGTGGTAGTACGCGTCGTACGCCCGCTCGCCCGACCATTCGGGACCGTAGTAGCTATTGCTTACGACGCTTGCGCCCATCGAAACGGCGCGCTGGACGGCGGCACCGAGATCGTCAAACGAAGGCGAGCGTGCTTCAACCAGCAAGATTTTGCATTTCGGGCAGACCGCGGAAACCATGTCGAGATCCAACGAGATCTCTTCGTCCCAGCCAAGATTTAGGATCGGATACGAGTGCGTCTGCCCCAGTTCGTTCACTTTGCGCAGGCAGCCGTTGAGTGTGGTGCACGGAGAGAGGCCGAACGCAAGACGATACACGGCCAAATCGAGATCGGCCGTCGGATCGTCGTACGCATCGACAATCGCAACCGTGCGGCCCGCCCGCAGCGAAGGCAATCCATACCGGTTCTGCAGATCGGCCGGATGTAATCCGGGAATCAAATCGGCCGGCGTGGTCGCCGTGCCGATAGGCGGTATCTTGATATTGATCGCGACGCTGCAATTGGCTTTGTCGATTGCAAAGGTGAGATCGCACGCGAGATTCGCACCGGGGAGCGCTTGCGGCGTGCCTCCGGGCAGAGCTTGCGGCGTGCCCATTGTTTGTCGATCGGAGATTGCTGCGGGTATGAGGCTGCCGTGCGATCCACCGCATGCGTATAGGCCGCACAAAGCCGCCAGCGTAAATAAAATCCTGAAAAATCTCAACCGTCCAGACTCCACGTTTGGACCCCCCCGGGTTTGTCGGCTAGCCTTGTACCCAGCCTTGACTGGTAGCTAACGCGATGGCCTCGCGCCGTCCGCTGCAGTGCAATTTTCTGCAAATCGAACGGATATGCGTGTCAACCGTGTGCGGACTGCGTCCGGTGCGGCCTGCAACGTCTTTTGTGCTCGCCCCTTTTGCCAACATCTGCAGAATCTCGCGTTCAGCCGGCGTGAGTACCGCGTAGCCGGATTCACTGCGGGCAAGCGGCAACGCGGAGAGCAGGCGCGCAAGTCCTCCGGAATGTTCGTTATTCAAACGCTCCAGCGAGGCATTCATCGCATGCGCATCCGCTTGACCGAGCTGAACTCGGTAGAGCGTGCGCACCGCGTGTGCGAACGAACGAAGCCGCGGCAGGCTCGCGGTGAGCGCGCGTTCCGCCTCTGTGATCTGCCGGTGAGCGGCCGCATCGTGCCCGCGCATCAGCTCGGCGAGCGCCGTGAGCAGTCGCGCGCGGATCACTTCCTTTTCGCCGGGCGCGCTGTGTGTGAGTGCATCCGTCGCGCTTCGAATCTCGAGATCGCCTTCGTCCTGCAGTCCCGCAGCGAGCGCGTAGAGCGCGGTCTCTGCGGCGCGCAGTGCGCGCTGCTCGGCTGTCGTTTGCATCTGTGCCGTGCCGGCGAGCATCTCGTACGCCGACGCGAAATCTTCTTTCCACGCGGCACGAAGCGCTTGAACGGCGAGGACCGCAGTGCTGCGCAGGCGCGGCAAAATTGCCTGGCTTTCCCGCATCTGGCGATCGAGCTGCTCGAGCACCTGATCGTCACCGCGTTCCACCTCGACATCGTACGACGCAACGAGTGCAAACAGCCGCGCTTGCGAGCTGGCACCCTTACGCGCACATTCACTCAGCGTATCGAGGATAGCAAGGCTTTCTATCGGATCGTCGTCCGTGTCGTGCACGATCGTGTACAGCACGCTGTACGCACGGGCTGCCAATTCGTACCAGTCGTTCGCCAGTGCGAGGTCGATCGCGGTATTCGCATACGTCTTCGCTTTCTCTTTCGAACCCGCATATCGCTCGACATAAGCGGCCTGCTGGAACGCGCGCGCGCGCGTTTCGTCGGATATTGAAGCATCGAGAATCGTGAGTGCGTGGTCGATTGCGCGTAGCGCTTCCTCACCGCGTCCGGCGTGTACATATCCTGTCGCAAGCGTCGTAAGCAGGGGAATGCGATAGCGGGCTTCGATCGCCCGGTTTCCTGCAAAGGGCTCGAGAAAGGGAATGCAATCGCGGTCGGAGCGGACACGCTCGATCGCATACCGGTGGACCAGGCGCAGACGTATGTCCTCGTCGTTTTCGGCCAGTTCAATCGCAGCGAGAAATTCTCGCTCGGCGATCTCGAAGCGGCCCAGACTCGCATCGATCATCGCGCGCAGCCCGATTGCGGTCGCGCTTTTTGCACGTGCCGCATCGGGAAGCACGTCGAGCGCGGCGGCGATATCGGCCGCTTCGCCGCGTTCGAAGAGCGCAAATCCCTCGCGTTCGATGATATTGAGAATTGCCTCGCTCGCGCGGGCCTTGACGTAGAGTTCCAGTGCGGCGGCGGCTCTACCGCGCCGCTCGAGCAACTCGGCTCCTTCGCACAGGCGACCGTGTCCATTCGTGCTCGCCGCGCCGTCGCAGCTCGGCTTCGAGAAAATCGCGAAAGAGTTCGTGGTAGCGGTACTCGCCCGGCGCGGTCTCGTTGAGAAATGCGATGTCGGCGCGAAACTGCTCGATAAACTCCTGGTCGGCGCCGAGCGACTGCGCGATCGCACCGTCGAAGTCGGAAAACACCGATGTCGAGAGGGCGAATGCTCGCTCGCGCAGCGTGAGACCGGTAAAGACCTGCTCCGCCAGGTACCGGTATACCATCTCGCGCGTACCGAACGAAGCCGTGCGCAGATCGGTTGAATGCGTGCGCGTGCGCAGCGCAATGGTGAGCGCGACGGGCCAGCCTTCGGTGAGGTGGCGCAGCGCTTCGACTTCCTGCGGTTCGAGTTCGTCCGCGCTTTGAGTGGCCGCCTCGCAGCGCTTCCTCGGTCGTAAAACGCAGGTCGTCCTCGCCCAAAGGAATATCCATGCGCCCGTACGCGACCCACGACGCTATGGGCAATCCGACGTCGCTGCGCGCGGCGATAATCCACCTGATATTGTCGCCGGTGCGTTCGATGAGATCGGCGATCAGCGCGATCGGTGCGGGATCGCCGGCTGCATAGTGCAGATCGTCGATGACGATCGTGCATGCACTGTGTTTGAGGTGTTCGGCGAACCAGTCCGAAAGCTGCAGCACCGGCTCGTCGGCGGCAAGAACCCGCTCGTGCATCGCGGCAAACGCGGCGAGTGCCCGCGGCGCTATGGGTTCCAGTACTTCGCACAGATGCCGCACGAAGGCCAGCAAGGTTCCGTCCTCTCGCCGTACGTCGAAACGAATGTGCGGCAGGGATGAGGATTCCAGAAAGTCGCGCAGCGCCACGCTCTTGCCGAATCCCGCCGGCGCAACGATAAGCGTCACGGGGAAACGCGTTGCCCGTGCAAGCCGTTCGCTGACGCGAGTTCGCAGCACACGAGTAGGAAGAATAGCGGCACCCTCCTGCCTCTCGTAGCTACGTCAGCGCGTCACGCGCTTCCCGCACGATTGGGCCGGAGCGCGTCCATCAGCATGTCGAGATCGCTCGACTGCGTGCGGTGATTGGTGATACACACGCGCATTGCCCGGCGGCCTTCAACGGTCGTTGCGGAGATGACCGCGATTCCGCTCTCCTGCAGACGAACGACGGCCTCATCGGTGATACGGTCGATCACCGCGTCGTCCACGTCGCGTAAGACCGGCCGAAAACATACGATCTGGAGTTCGACGGGCGCGACCGGTTCAAAGGCGGGATCGCGCTTGAATGAGCTCGAGCAGGTACTGCGCCTGCTCGCAGTTGCGTTCGATTGCGCGTGCCAGGCCGCTTCGCCCCGTGCTCTTTCATCGTGAACCAGGCTTTGAGCGCGCGAGCGCCGCGTGAAAGATCGAGACCGTAGTCCGCATACCACGGCTCGCCGCCGGCAAGGCCCCGGCTCATTCGTGTGATGTAGGGACCTTCGCTGGCAAAGGTGGCGCGATGGATTGCGCCGTCACGAACGATCACACATCCGGCGTCGTACGGAACGTGCAGCCATTTATGAAAGTCGAACGCAATCGAGTCGGCTCGTTCGATCCCGCGCAGACGCGGGCGCAGCCGATCGGACAAGTACGCCGCGGCGCCGAACGCGCCGTCGACGTGAAACCAGACTTCTTGCGCGCGCGCAAGTTCGGCGAGTTCATCGAGGGGGTCGATCGCGCCGACGTCGACCGTACCGGCGTTGCCGACAATGAGAAAGGGCACGAAGCCCGCGGCACGATCTTCTGCGATTGCATCGGCGAGAATCGCGGGCGTCAGCCGATGCGCCGCATCGGCCGGCAGAACGCGCAGATTTGCTCCTCCAAGTCCGGCGCTCTCGAATGCCTTTCGCAAGCAGGCATGTGCGGCGCTGGACGTATAGCCGATCAGGCGCCGGTGTTGCGGTTCCAGCCCATGTTCGCGCACATCGTGTCCCAGCGCGCGCGTGCGTGCAACGACGACCGCGATAAAGTTAGCGGCCGAGCTTCCCGCCACCATCAGGCCGCTGGATGTTTGCGGCCATCCGAACAGGTCGCGAAACCAGCCGATGACTTGGCGTTCGACGTACACCGCACCGTGATCGCGGCCGCCGACGTTCGAGTTCATCGTAGCGGCGAGCATCTCGGCGATTGCACCGCCCGCGGTGCCCGCGCCGTGCACCCATCCCCAGAAACGAGGGTGGATATTGCCGGTCGCGTATGGCAAGATCGTGCGCGCGAACTCGGCGTAGACGTCTTCGAACGCGCTGGGTTCTTGCGGAAGACCCTCGCTTAGCGCGGCTTTGATCCGATCGGGAACCGGCTGCCAAACCGGACGCTCACGGACGTCGCGCATAAAGTCGACCGCCTCGTCGAGTGCGCGGTGCGCGCACGCCCGAAAGCGCTCCCAGTCAGCCGGATCGAGCACGGTCGAGCAGCTCTTCGAATGCAGTAAAAATGCGCTGTGCGTAGGAGCGCTTGTAACCGAACATCTCCGGGTCGTCGCTCGCGTGCACCAGCATGGCGGGATCGGCTTCGAAGATCACAAGACGCCCTTCACGGTCGATCGAACAATCGATCCCGAAGTACTCAAGTCCCACGACCCGCGCGATCTCACGCAGAGCTCTGCAGAATGGGCGGCGTGAACACCGATTCGAACTCGGAGAGAAAGCGCTGCTCCTCCTCGCGCATCCATGCATGCTCGCGCATCGGCGCGTTATAGTAATGGATCATCCAGCGCGGCGAGACGGCCAGATGATAGGGATATGGTATGCCGTCGACCACGATGATGCGGTATTTGCGGTAATAGCCGTCGGGCAGGCAGAAATCGACGAACGGCATCGTGAAGAATTCATCTGCCTGCACGTCGTGCAGATAGCCGGCCAGCTGTGCGCGGTCATCGATGCGCGCGAGATCGCGGCCGGCCTGCGATCCCACCGGCCGCACGACCAGCGGAAACGCCGCAGTATCCACAGCTTCCAGCTCTGCTCGCGCGCAGCGCCGCGTTTGCGGCGCAATGACGTTTGAAATATCGCGCAGGGCCTGGTAGAGCGCAACGCGATTGGTTCCAAGGACTTTTTGCGGATCGTTGACGTACGGCAGGCCGGTTCGCCCGATCAGCCGTGATGCCAGTCCTAGCGGCTCACGGCTCTCGTCCGATTCGGCGATTGCGTTGAAAATGACGTCGGCGGCGGGAAGACGCGCGGCCGCAGCTTGTTCGGCTGAGACGAGAAATAGTTTGTGGAGCGTCGTCGATTGCCGGTCGACGAGAAAGTCGATCGGTACGTTTGCCTGCCAATCTCCCGGCGCGAGCAGCGCCAGCACGCGACGCCGTTCCCGCGGTGCATATTCGCTAAAAAGCGTCTGCTGCCGCAAGAGCCGCGCGTTGATGAGCCAGCGCACGTGGAATGTCGTGCGCAATCTGATCGAGCTCGTACATTCCCCAGTGCGCGCCGGCATGTTGCGAATCGAGTGCGAGTACGGCCTCGAACCCGGCTCGAGCCTCCTCGAGGCGGCCTTGGCGAAATGCGGCCGCCGCCTGGGCGGCCAGGGGCGATGTCCGGTTTATGGCGTCATTGGGCACTTACGACTTGTGTATCACTTGTATTTGCCGTTCCTGGCCTTTCTGTGTTTAATTTCCGTTCTTTACGCGGCGCGCATGAAGGCAAGCGCCCGAGACTCGCGCGCATCACTAGAGACCGTGGTGAGAAGGGAGTCCGACCTTCTGGAGGCGGTGCGCGTGCTCACGGCCGCATCGCGCGAATCGACGGCCGCGGTTCTCACTGCGCTGGATCGCACGCTTCGTGTGCTCGACCCCTCGCTCGATGCGCTGCTGATCTTCCTGCCGGAGGGCGAGGAACTCGCCTGCACCTTCGCGGCCGGCCCTCGCACCGAGCATTTCCGCGGCGCGCGCGTACGGCGCGACCATCCCAGCTCGCTGCCTGCGCGGGCCGCGCTGTGCGGGCACCGTATCGAACTCACCGGGCAGACGCGTCCGGTCATCCCAACCGATCGTGCGGCACTGTCGATCCCGATGATTGGGAGCGAGGGTTTGACCGCGGTCGTGTACGCGTCATCCGCGCAGGCGCACATTGGAAATGCCGATTTGCTCGTCCGAGCCGTCGCCCAGGCAACCTCGCCATATCAGCTTGCCGCTGAGCGCGAGGCCGATCGTATGAAGGCGACATACGACAGTCTGACAGGCCTGTACACGCCGCGTGCTTTTCGCGAGAAACTCCAGCACGAACTGGCGATCGCGCGTCTGCAGCCGCCGGTTCCGCGATCGCTCTGGTTTATCGATACCGATCACTTCAAACACGTCAACGATACGTTCGGGCATGCCGCCGGCGATCTGGTGCTCCAGCGTATGGCCGCGCTCTTGCGCGAACATATGGTTCCGGGGATCGATCTGCCGGCTCGTAACGGCGGCGACGAATTCTGTGCGATCCTGCGCAACGTGCACAAGGTGGCATCGATCGAGCGCGCGCAGCGCTTTTGCGAGGCGGTTCGCGCCTGCGACTTCGGGGAGGGCGTCACGATCAGCGCCAGCATCGGCGTTGCTACGCATCCGTATGATGCCGGCGGCGCGAGTGAGCTGCTGGAGGTCGCGGACGCAGCGATGTATCATAGCAAACGGGCCGGGAGGGATCGCGTATCCTTTTCAATCGATGGTACGTCGTTCGCGGTCTATTCCTAGAGTGCAACGAATATTCGGGTGGAAAGAGCGTTCCGCGCGCGTGCCTCGAACAAGGCCCTCCAATGCTTGGGCGGCCCAACGCGCTCGACCATCTGGTCGATGCGATCTCCACGCACGATCTCTTGACGCGCTCGCCGTTCGATCTCATCGATCCGGCGCGCGCGGCTGCTGCGGCGCATCTCGAACAAATGCGGCTTCCAATTTGGTTCGCCATGGTGATCCTGCAAATCGCCGTACTGGTTTGGTTTTGGAATGCGGGTCTGTCAGCGCAGCTGCGAGACCGCCTGCGCGCAAGCGTCCGCTCGGAGTTCATCGGTCCGCTTCTGTTTCGGGGCCGTGCTCGCACTGCTGGACAAGCTCGTTGCATTGATCCCGCAGGCCATGGATTATCGCTTCCTGCGGATCATGGACTTGACCCAAATGCTTCTGCGCATATGGTTGATAGATTGGATAGCGGGAACGGTCGTCGCGATGATCGTCGCGGGGCTCATTGCCGCGGTCGTCCTGTGGCTCGCGGATCGCACGCACCAGTGGTACATCTACACGATTGCGGGGGTTATCGGCATCACACTCCTGGTAACATACGTGAATCCGTATGTCGATTGCGCCGGCGTACGGCGTGTTTGCTCCGCTGCGGCTCACCGGCACGCTGGCGGCAGATGTTGCCGTGCTGCAGGAGCGCACGGGAACCAAGGTTCCGATATTCCAGGAGGCAACGTCCACGCGCACGCGTTCGGGCAACGTCTACGTTATGGGTTGGGGCGGGTCCCAGCGGATCATTGCATCCGACACGCTCGTCGCCGGCGCGACCGAGCCCGAGCTGCGTTTCGCGCTCGCGCGATCGTACGGATGGATCGTTGCCAACAGCGGTTTGCATCTCGCGCTGATACAAGGTGCGTTTCTCGTGATTGGTACGGCGCTGGCCGTATTCATCTCCGATCGGATCGGATTCCGCCGGGACGACGACCCGGTCTCGCGGCTCGCGCTGCTCGGCGCGATCATGGGCGCCGTGTATTTGGTCGCGCTGCCGTTTTACAATGGATATTCACGCAACGTGAACTTGGCTGCCGATCAGGCAGGCGTTGCGCTTACGGCGGATCCGGCCGGCGCGATTCGCTTGGAGGTACGGCGCGCCGATCAGTCGTTGCTTCCGGTTTGCCCAAGCAGGTTCGCGTATTGGTATTTGACGGATCACCCTGATACGGGACAGCGGATTTCAGCGCTGCAAGGGCGCTGCCAATCCTTGCATCACGCCGCGCCGGTAAAGACGCTGCCCGTTACGCGCGTGCCCAAATGATGCGCGGTTAGTAATTCGACGACCGTTGCGTGCGCGACGCGTCCATCGACGATCTGCGCCTGCGCAACGCCGGCCCGCACGCCGAGCGCTGCAGCGCGAATCGCCGCTCGCAGGTCGCCGGGTACGCGGGGATCCTCTGCTATAACGAGCGCTTCGGCCGGCGTGAGTTCGCTGATGACGGCCGCGCTTTTCGGGTCCGGGACGCCGCCCAGAGCGTTGAAAGAACATTGCGCGAACCGCGTCGGTTGCGGCCGCAACCGCCTGCGCCACCTCGTCCGGCGCGACGGTACGATCGTGCGCTGCAAAGACTGAGAAAGCCGTCGGCTCGATGACCGGAATATAGCCGGCGCCGGTCAGCGTTTCCAAAATCCCTGTTTGAACGTTGCCGATGCCGCGGCCGCTGCCGGGCAGCATCGCCGCATCGGCGCCGGAGAGTCCGACCGCCATGTTTCCGCGGCGATTGATGGAGCGCACGAGGGCGCGGCAGGCCTTGGGAGAGGGGGCGACGATGATGGCGTGGACATTCCTGCGCGTGAGGTAGGCTAGGTCGTCAAAGAACGTGGTCTGCGCGGCGAAGGCACTAGCCTCGTCGACCCGTACCACGAATGTCTTGCCTGCGAACCCCTCCATCGGCTCCTCCTCCGTCTGCCTACGTTATCGACGCTTTTCCCCTAAAGATAACGCTCGATGCGTTACAAAACGGTATCAGGCGGTGCTATACATGAGCATGGTGGCTGTCACGGATCTGTTCGATCGGGCCAAGGACGCTTTCGAGCGTCTCTTCATGAATGAATACGGCCGCGTGGTTTCGGTGGCCTTTCGCATTACGCGAAATGATGCCGAAGCGCAAGACGTGGCTCAGGATGTCTTCGTACGCTTTGCCCGATCGGGCGCGATCGATTCCGAGCGTGCCCGCAGGTGGCTGTACCGCACCGCCGTCCACACGGCGCTCAATTCCGTGCGCACCCGGCGCCGGCGCGCTAAACGGGAAGAGCGCGACTTTGCGTTGCGCCGTCCGATCGAAGCCGCTGCGCAGCGCATGAGCGATCCGCAGCTCGTGCTCGAGCGTCAAGCGAACAGCGCGGCGGTCCGCGAAGCGCTCTCGCGTTTACCGATGCGCCACGCTGAGATCTTGGCGCTGCGCTACGGCGGATTCACTACCGCGAGGTCGCCGCACTACTGAACATCGATGCCGCCCAAGTCGGCGTTCGGCTTGCACGCGCGGAACGCGCATTCCGACGGGAGATTGAACGTGAAACACCTGAGTGAGGGCGAGCTGCGATGCATGCTCGATGAACCGGAGAGCTTGAGCGCGCAGGCGCGCCTGCACGCCAGAACGTGCGAGCAATGCCGCTGCGCTGCCGCGTCTATCGCGCAAGGCGCGCAGCAAGTCCGGCGAGCGCTGGAGGGCAGCGTCGCCGTGGATGCCGCACGCGTCTATCCGCGCGTTCGCGATCGCGTTGCCGCGCCGCGTCCGGTGGTGCGCCGCTTCGGCGCTCTCGCTGCGGCCGGGCTGGCGGCAGCGCTGGTTTTGGGGCTTATCTTTACGCCCTTAGGCGGTTATGCGCGCTCGTTTCTGACGATTTTTGAGCCGCGGCAATTCGAACCGATCGCCGTGTCTCCGGGAGACTTGCGCGACCTTCACTTGCTGCCGCAAGCGAGTGATGTCGGTACGCAGCGTACCGTTCGTAAACCCGTACGCACGTATTATGCGAGCATCGGCGCCGCACAGGCGCACGCGGGCTTTACGGTGTTGCATCCGACGACGCTGCCTGCCCACTTCGGCGTCGTGCGCTCGTTTTCCACGATTGCTCCGGGCGAAATGACGTTTACGTTCAGTGCCGCAAAGGCTCGTGCGTTCGAGCAGCGATCGCATAAGACGCTGCCGCCGATGCCGCCGGTCACTGGACGGTACGACCGTGCGAGTGCAGACGGGCCACGTTTTCACCGGACATTACGAGGCCTCGAGCGCGCACCGCAGCCGGAAAGCGCAATCCGGGCACCGAGTTCTTCGAGTTGGTCGAAGCGCAGGTTCCGCGCGTAACCTCCACCGGCGCGTCGCTCGACTCGCTGGAGCATTATCTGCTGGCGATGCCCAACGTTTCGCCGCAGCTGGCCGCGCAGCTTCGCGCGCTGGGCGACATTCAAAACATCGTTCCCGTGCCGGTTGTGATCGATAAGCAAACCTCGCAGCGGGTGAGCGTGAACGGCGTGCAAGGATTGCAGGTCGGCGACAATACGGGCCTGGGCGCCGGCGTCATGTGGGAAAAGAACGGCATGATCTACGTCGTTGCGGGACCGCTCACGATGAACGAGGTGATGTCCGTTGCCGATGGACTGCGATAACGCGCCGGTTATCGACGTCAGCGGTCTTGCCAAGCGATATGGACGCGTCCAGGCTCTGGCAGACCTAACGCTGCGCGTGCAGCGCGGTGAGATATTCGGCTTTCTCGGACCGAACGGCGCCGGGAAGACGACCTCGGTAAAGATGCTCGTCGGGCTGGTTCATCCCGGTGCAGGCAGCGGATCGGTCTTGGGATATCGTTTGGGCGATCGCCGGGCGCGAAGCCGTTTGGGATATCTGCCGGAGTTGTTCCGGTATCCCGATTGGCTGAGCGCGCGTGAGGTATTGCAGCTTCATGCGCGCCTGTGCGGGCGCGCCGTAACTGCGCGCGACGAACGATGAAACGCTCGCGCTCGTCGGACTGGCAGTTCGCGCGGACGATCGGGTGGCAACGTTCTCCAAAGGCATGCAGCAGCGTCTAGGGCTTGCCGTCGCACTGCTTGGGCGTCCCGATCTCGTCGTTCTGGATGAACCAACCTCCGCGCTGGATCCGTCGGGGCGCTTAGAGGTACGCGAGATCTTGCATCGCCTGCGTGCGGACGGTACGACCGTTTTTTTGAACTCGCATCTGCTCACCGAAGTCGAACAGGTTTGCGATCGCATCGCGATCGTTACCAAAGGACGGGTCGTCGCGCAGGGCACGATACCGCAGATTCTGGGGGATCGCAGTGCCGTGCGGGTTCGCGCCGGCGCAAACGGCATCGCGCTCGAACGTATTCTCGAGCCGTTCGGGACGCTGGTTCACGAGAACGGCGCGCTCGTCATACAGGGCGTGGATCGCGACGGCATACCGCCGATCGTGAGCGCGCTCGTCGCTGCCGATGCGCGCGTATACTCGATAGAGCCGCTCAGCGCGACGCTGGAAGAGCGCTTTCTCGAACTGACGAGCGAGCGCGGCGGATGATTCAGATCGCGCTGCTCACGCTAAAGGAGCTGATGCGCCGGCGCTTCTTCGCGGGTGCCGCGATTGGAACGGCGCTGCTGGTCGGCATCACGGGTTGGGGTTTTGCCTACCTGAACAACATTCATACCGCTCACGGCAGGCCGGTCACGCATCTCGAGGTGCTGACGATGACGGCGGTGCTGCTGATCCTCATCGCGTATCTTTTTAGTTTCTTGCTGGCAATGGCGGCGGTTTTTATCGCCGCGCCCTCGCTCGCAAACGACATCGAAAGCGGCGTGCTGCTGCCGGTTCTCACGCGGCCGATTTCGCGCACGGCGATCCTCGGCGGAAAAGGCGCGGCACTCGCGATCGTCGTTGCTCTCTACGCGTGCGTTACGGGCGCATGCGAGTTCCTCGCCGTTCGCGCTGCCACCGGGTACGCTCCGCCCCATCCGGCCACGATGCTCTGGTTTCTTTCTCTTTCAGGTGTCGTGATGATTGCGCTCTCGCTGCTCCTGAGCACGCGCATGCCCGCGCTCGCCGCCAGCATCGTTGCGATCGCGCTGTTCATCATCGCTCGCTTGGGCGGCGTCGCGCAGAGCATCGGCGCATTCTATGACAACGAAACCGTGCGCGCGGCCGGCACGCTCTCGCAATTGCTCTTGCCGAGCGACGCAATGTGGCAAGCGGCGCTCTATCGCATGGAGCCGGCAAGCATGATTGTCTCGATTGGCAACTCGCACGCATGGCCGGGCCCGTTTTTCGTGACCTCTCCGCCGCCGCTCGCCATGCTGTTCTGGACGATCGCCTGGATCGCGGCTATCGCAATGTTTGCCGCACGAAGCTTCGAACTGCGCGACGTTTAATCGTTTTGCGCGTTGTTCACGAACTGCATGGCGGCCTCGATGCCTTCCTCGAGCCATATCTGCGTGCCCGCAGCGCAGGTATCGATGATCTGCGGCAAACGCTCGCGTTCTTGCGGCGTGAATTGGCTCAAGACATGATCGATGCTCTCGAATTCCGGCCTTCCGACGCCCACACGGATTCGCGGGAAACGATCGGTCATGGTCGCGATGATCGAACGCATGCCGTTGTGACCGCCGTGCCCGCCGAACGGGCGCATGCGCAGCGTTCCGAACGGCAAGTCCATTTCGTCGTAAACGACCAGAAGCGCCTGGGGCGGCGTCCGGTACCACGACGCGATGAGGCGTATCGGAACGCCGCTGTTGTTCATGTACGTCTGCGGTTCCACCACGACGATCTTCCGCTTGGCGTCGTAGGTCTGGCGCGCACCGTCCTTGGTCTTCCATGAGGTAAGGTTCAAGCGGCGCGCGACCTCGTCGGCTACCAAAAAGCCGAGGTTGTGGCGTGTGCGTTCGTATTCCCGGCCCGGATTTCCGAGCCCGGCGACGATGCGCACGGGCTCGGCGGCGGCAAATGCTATTCCGGCGCTCCCTGCCCCGTCTCAGATTCGCGTACGAGTTCGGGCTGCGCTTCCTCGAGCGGCGCGGCGCCCGCGGCCTCGGCTTCTTCGAGAGCCCGGGCGGTCTTGGAAGCTTCGACGGTCACGACGACTGCGTCGGGCGGCGTAATCAGTTTGAATCCGCCGGGCAGCTTCACTTCGCCGGCCGTTATGTGATCGTGAATGCCGAGTTCGGTGACGTCCACTTCCAAATGGTCGGGCAGTTTATTCGCGGGCCCTTCGACCTCGAGTTCGTACACGATCACGTCCATCACGCCGCCGAAGTTGCGAACACCGTCGGCGCTGCCCGTCGTAACGACCGGCAATTTGGCATGGACCGTTTCATTTGCGCCCACGCGCTGCAAGTCGACATGGATAGCGCGCCGGGAAACGGGGTCGATCTGCACCTGCCGCACGAGCGCGGTGTCGAACTTCTTTCCGCCTAATTTGAGCTCGACCAGGCCCGTTCGGCCGCCGTGATGGAGCAGGTCGTCGAAGGCGCGGCGGTCCACGGCGATCGATTCGCTCGAACCGTGTCCGTACAGAACGCCGGGCACCTTTCCATTCTTGCGCAGCGCGCGAGCCTTGGTGGTGCCGCCGCCGTCGCGACGCTCGATAACTAGTGAAAGTCTGTTGTGCCATGTGATGTCTTATACTCCTAGCGCGGGAACCGGTTCGGTGAGCTCACTCATTTTTTTTTCCCCGTCATCGGTAAACAATTCGGAGATCGAGCGATTGGTCGTGATGCGGTTGATCGCATCCGCGAACGTCTGGGCGATTGAAAGCTGCACGAACTTGGGATGCTCGCTGACGTCGGGAAACGGAATCGTATTGGTGACGATCACACGCTCGATTTGGGAATCGTCCAATACGCCGATTGCATCTCCGGCGAAGATTCCGTGCGACGCGACGGTATACACTTGCGTGGCTCCGCGGGCGATGATCGCTTCGGCCGCTTTTGCAAGCGTGCCGCCGGTCGAGATCATATCGTCGACCACGACGGCCACTCTACCCCGAACGTCGCCGACAATATCGGTAACTTCCGATACGTCGGGCTCGGGGCGGCGCTTAAAGACGATTGCGAGCGAGGAGTTCAGGCGCTTGGCGAAGAGTTCCGCGCGATGCACCCCGCCCGCATCCGGCGAGACGATGACGATGCGATCCTCGCACAAGCCTTCTTTTTTGAGGTAATTGCAAAGCGTCGGCATCGCCATCAAGTTGTCGACCGGGCCGTCGAAGAAGCCTTGAATTTGCGCCGCATGGAGATCCATCGTCACCATGCGATTCGCGCCGGCGGTCTTGAGCATGTCGGCAACGACTTTAGCAGAGATCGGCTCGCGGCCGGTCGTCTTCTTATCTTGCTTTGCGTACCCGTAATACGGAATGACGGCGGTGATCCGAGCGGCGGATGCGCGTTTGAGCGCATCGATCATCAGCAGCAACTCCATCATCGAGTCGTTGACGCCGTTCCCGTTATTGGCTTTGCAGAGCGACTGGATGACGAAGACTTCCGATCCGCGCACGTTCTCTTGGATCTGCACGCGTGTTTCTTCGTTCCGGAACTTGGTGACCAGTGCTTTGCCGACGTGCAGCTTCAGCCGCTTGGCGATCTCTTTGGCTAACTCTTCGTTCGAATTACCGCTGAACAGTAAGGGATTGAGGCTCAAGGCGCGCAGTCTCCAGGGGCGTAAGCAGGCGCAGGTGACGTTCCCGCGACTGCGGGCGCAACCCTCGCACTCGGGCCGCAACCCGTTCGCCTTTTCGCAGGTCGAAGGGAGGCGATGGCCCAGAAGTTCAAGCTTGTTTCTCCCTACCGGCTCGCGGGCGACCAGCCGAAGGCGACGCAGGCCCTGGCCGAGGGCGTGCTGCGCGGCGATACCGCTCAGACGCTGCTGGGCGTTACGGGCAGCGGCAAGACGCTTGCGATGGCGCGCGTCGTCGAACTCGTGCAAAAGCCCACGCTGGTGCTCTGTCACAACAAGACGCTCGCGGCGCAGCTCTGTGCGGAGTTTCGCGAGTTCTTTCCGCATAACGCGGTCGAGTATTTCGTTTCGTACTTCGACTATTATCAGCCCGAAGCGTATATCGCCCATACCGACACGTACATCGAGAAGGACAGTTCGATCAATGAGGAGATCGAGCGTTTGCGCCATTCGGCGACGCAGTCGCTGATTACGCGGCGCGATACGCTGATCGTCGCCTCGGTTTCCTGCATCTACGGTTTGGGCTCACCCTCGGACTATATCGAGATGTCGGTGAAGCTGCGTCTGGGCGAGGAGATCGACCGCGATTCGCTGCTGCGCAAGCTCGTGGACATGCAGTACCGCCGCAACGACATCAATATGGTACGCGGTACGTTCCGCGTTCGGGGCGACACGCTGGAGTACATGGGCGTCGACGAGGAGCTCATTCATCGTATCGAGTTCTTCGGCGATCAGGTCGAGGCGATAAACGTCGTCAACATCATGACCGGCGAGTACATCGAGAGTAAAGACGAGCTGCTGATCTTTCCGGCAAAGCATTTTATCACCCCGGATGAGAAGCTGCGGCGGGCCGTGCAATCGATCGAAGAAGAACTCGAAGAGCGTCTGAAGCTTTTCAAGGAGAACGGCAAGCTTCTCGAGGCCCAGCGGTTGGAGATGCGCAGCCGCTACGACCTGGATATGCTTCGTGAGGTCGGCTACTGCAACGGGATCGAAAACTATTCACGCCACCTGACCGGCCGCGAGCCGGGCTCGACGCCGTGGTGTCTGCTGGATTTCTTTCCGAAAGACTGGCTGGTCTTCATCGACGAGTCGCACGTAACGCTTCCCCAAGTACACGCGATGTACGGCGGAGACCGCTCGCGCAAGCTCTCGCTCGTGGAACATGGCTTCCGGCTTCCCAGCGCACTGGACAACCGCCCGCTCACGTACGACGAATTCGAAAAGCACGTCCAACAAATCGTCTATGTCTCGGCCACGCCGAGTACGTACGAGAAAGGGCGCAGCGAGCAAATCGTCGAGATGATCATCCGGCCGACGGGCCTGGTCGATCCCGAGGTCGACGTGCGCCCGACCCGCAATCAAATCGACGACCTGATGGAAGAAATCCGACAGCGCGTCGAGCGTAAAGAGCGCGTGCTCGTGACGACGCTTACCAAGAAAATGGCTGAGGATCTCACGGACTTCCTCATCGAGATGAACTTCAAGGTGCGCTATCTGCACAGCGAGGTCGATACGCTCGAGCGTGTTGCAATCTTGCGCGACTTGCGCCTGGGCGTTTTCGACGTACTGGTCGGGATCAATCTGCTGCGTGAAGGCCTGGACTTACCGGAGGTCTCGCTCGTCGGAATCCTTGACGCGGATAAAGAGGGATATCTGCGCAGCGGAACCTCGCTCATTCAAACCATCGGGCGAGCCGCGCGCCATGTCGAGGGTAAGGTCATCATGTACGCCGACCTAGTCACCGAGTCGATGGCCAGAGCGATCGGTGAGACGCGCCGCCGGCGCGACCTGCAGATCGCCTACAATGCGGAGCACGGCATCGAGCCTGCGCAGCGTACGCAAAGAGGTTCGGGATATTCTGGCAATGGTAGGTGCGACCGAGGAGACGCGAGCCGACATCCGGCGCGAAAAGCTGCCGCGTGACGTCGCGACGCGCATGGCTGCGGATATCGAGAAGAAGATGCACGAGTACGCCGCTAACCTCGAGTTCGAGAAGGCTGCCGCATTGCGCGACGAGCTGATCGACCTTCGAAAGCAGATCGGCGGAAATGAGTCTCTGCTTTTCCAAGGCAAGGCGCCGAAGATCTTCGAGCACGCGCTCAAGGAACTCGTAGGCAGCTAGCCGCTTGCGAGCCGCCGTATTCGCCGGCCCGTCCCTGCCGGCGGCGGATCGTTTCGAGCACGACGCGCTCACGTATTTGCCGCCTGCGGCTCGCGGTGACGTAGCAGCCGCGAGCGAGCAGTACGATGCGATCTTACTTATCGACGGTGTCTTTCATCAGGACTTGGCGCCTGCGCCCAAGGAGGTCTACGCCGCGACGCAGCGAGTGCGCATGTTCGGCGCAGCCAGCATGGGCGCGCTGCGGGGAGCCGAGTGCCATTCATACGGCATGGTTACGCTGGGCATCATCGCACGATGGTACGTGCGGGGCGTCATCGACGGCGACGACGAGGTTGCGGTCCTGGTCGATCCGCGCACGCAAACGGCGCTTACCGTGCCGATGGTCAACGTACGCTACGTTATCCGGCTCGCGCTGCGACGGGGGCTAATCGATGACGACGACGCGTCGCACATCTACGCGCGATCGCGAGAGATATTTTACATGGAGCGAACGTGGCCTGATGTGTGCCGCACCGTTCCCGCCGGCGCGCGGGCAGAGTTCGCGGTATTGGCCCAGGCGTTCGGCGACCTTAAACGGCACGATGCGGTTTTTGCACTGCGCAGCCTTTGTGCGCAGACTCGAACGAGCTTACGTACGTCCCGATACGATAGCGTAGTGAAACGAACCGCGTTCAATTGAGTCCAGTACCCTGCGCGCCTGGTCGTGCATCCCGCGCTGAATAGTTTGGCCCCACGTATCGATTCCGAGCCACGCGCCGTACATGCGCTTTGCGAAGGCGGCGGCTTCCGGCGTTGCATCGACGACCTCGAACTCCGGGAAGTAGCGGCGAAAGTGCGCCACGGCCGCGTCGAGCCGCTCCGCATGTTTGCCGTCGATCGATGCCGCGGTGACCGCGAAACGGCCGCCCGAGCGAAGGCAGGCGCGCAAGGCGGCGATCAGGGATTCGTCGATTTTGCCGGATATCGCTAATTCGATTGCCACGGCCGTATCAAAGCGGTCTTCAAAACGATGGGTCCGGTAGTCATCCTCGATAAAGACCGCACCGGGAGCGAGCGCGCGAGCCGCGGCCAGACCTTCGGGTACGCGGTCGATTCCGGTAACGCGTGCGCGGCTGCCGGCGTGCGTCCAGCCACCGTTCCAAGAATCCGCGTCCGCACCCGATGTCCAGTAGGCTCGCCTCGGCGCTCAGTTCAAGCCGGACGGCAAGTGCATCGAGCATGGCGTCGCTCAGCAGACAAAGGCGTCCAATGCCTGAAGGGCAGCCTGCGCTTCTCGCGGCCTGGTCCAACAGCGAATCGTCGACGTTGCGATGGAATTGGCGAGACAGACTCGCGATAACGACGTCTTGGAACATCGGGCGGAATCTTCTCGGGAGGGGTCCGGTTTGCCCACACCGCACCCTTACCGTTCGAGCCGAACACACGAGTTTACGGGAGAGAATCAACCATGGCTATCCAGCCGCACGAAGAGCCCGCTGTGGGCGAACAGTTCCTCGAGATACTCTCGCGTGACGCCGACGTGCGCCGGCGCTACATCGACGCGGGCGACGACGAAGACGCAGTCGCCTCGCTCATCGCAGAGCAGACCGGCAAAGACGTGGAAGCCTCAAACCTCACCGGAATTGCGAATCACATCTCCGTGAACCGGTCGGAGGATTGCGCGAAGCTCACCGACGCCTATCCAGCGATGAATTTAATTCTTGCTGCTACCGAGTAATCGTCTGGGAATCGTGCTCGAATAACCACCGCATGAGTTTGGCGCGCGATTCGAGCTGCAACTTATCGAAGATATTTCCAAGATGCCGCTCGATCGTGCGCTCGCTCAAGACCAGCTCTTCGGCGATAGCGCGATTAGACTTGCCGTCGCCTACAAGTCGCGCCACCTCCATTTCGCGCGGAGTCAACCCGTGAGCAGGCCGATGCGGTTCGCGGCCCAAGTCCGAAATGCGTAATCGCCTGAGCAACTCCAAATCACCCGGCGTTGCGGCTCCGCAGCGGAACGAGGCATAGCCGGCAAAAAAATCGGCACCTAGACCGCGCGCGGCATCTGCGGCGACCCTCAATACCCGGCCGGCAGCTTCGTTGCCGAGCAGCTGTAGCGCCAAGCCGCGAGCGAGCTTCCACTGCATCGCCGCCCAAGCCGACGTGTCTTTTAAGCACTCGGTGTTCGCCATGAGTTGCAGCCACTCGATCTTCTCGAAACGATGTGCCCAAAGCGCCAGTCCGAACGGTACAAAACCCAGTGCGATGAGTGAAGGCGGGTGCTCGAAGAGGGTCGGAACGGCGGCTTCGAGATCCCGTTCCAGTTTTTGATCCGGTGTGGTGAGCAGATACCACGGTGCCAGCTGTAAAAGCGCGTCATTTGATTGCCAAGCGCGTAATTCGCCATACATCGACTGCAGTTGCGCGCTTTGAGCGGGCGCTTCTCCGGATAAACATCCGATCATCGCGCATATCGTAAGTTGCGAAATGCGTGCGGCGGCCGTAATGTCGGTGAGAAGCGACTCTTCGACTAACGTCAGTGCGCGATCCCATTCACCTTTTGCTACTGAAACCCACGCCAAAAACGTCGCACCAAAATCATGATTTCTTCCCGCAATTCGATTGCTTGCCAGCCACGACGGAAGACGATCCTCCGCAGCCTGGCAACCCTTGGCTCGGAAGTCAATCAAGAGCCTTTGGAACGCAAGCGTATCGTTTTGGCGCCTGGCAGGATCCGCGCCGGCAAGTGCAACGTCCATTTCTTGCGAGGCGCGCGCGTGGTCGCCGTGATACGAATGAACGACGGCGAGCGCAGCGTGTGAAGCAGCGATAGAATAGTTGCTCGCGCTCGACTGCAATTGCAATAGGCGCTCGTGTTCGGCGTCCACGCCTGCATCGTCATATGAGAATGCGCGGATCGTCATAGCGAAGGCAGTTACTTCGGCCCTATCGGCGTCCCGCTTCAGAGTCGAATATACCGCATGATAGATTTCAATCGCTTGGCGCGCCCGGCCTCGCGCCCAGAGCGCCGCCATCAGCATCGAAAGCATGACGCCTGTTCCCGATTCCAGTCTGCAGCGACCGCGCTTTGCTCAGCGCATCCTCAAGGACGATACAAGCCTCTCGTCGGCGTTGTCCGAGCGCAGCGCCATTGTGTATTGCGTATAGAAGTGCAACGAATCGATCCGCATCGATCTCGCGCAGTTGCAGCAGTGACTCGCACGCCTTGGATACGACGCTCCAAGCCCTTTGCGAGAACGCCCGGCTGCTCAAATCGAAATAGACGGTAACCGCCAGCTCCGTGTCGCCTATCGCCTTTGCGTGCTCCGCCAGACGCTCGTAGTCGCTAAACGGAGGTGCCTTCTGTTGCTGGAGTGCGGCGATGATTCGTCGTCGGAGTGGAACGTCGAATTCGACGGTGTCGCGCACGGCCTCGGCGACGAGCGCGTGGCGGAATCGAAGCGCCGCACCCTCCGCCATGAGGTAGGGCCGTGCGTTTCCGCTTACGAGAAGCGCGACTTGGCTAGGCGAGTAGAGCGCGAAGAGCATGCGATATTCGATGGGTTCCCCCAGAAGGGAACAGATCTGCAAGAACTCGCGGTCCGAATCTTCCAGATCCCGCGACTCGCCCGGCGATCACGTCGCGGACCTGGTGCGCGCTGGCCTCTTCGGCGATGGCGTGACCTTGTGTTAGTTCCTCGCAGAGCGTCAGGATTTCAAACGGATTTCCGTTTCCGTGGGCAACGGCCGTCTCGAGCGCGACGCCTGCCAATTTTGGATAGACTCCGCAGGCAAGTTCGGCGGAACGTTCGGCATCGAATGCTTCGAGCGCGATCGTTTCGCCGCTGCGACGGGCCGATCGCGGTTTGCCGGAGAGTCGCTCCGCAAAGACCAGGGCGAGGGGTCCCACACTGTAGCCGGCTGCCAGGCTGTGCAGTACGTCGCGCGACCCGGCATCGATCCATTGCGCGTCATCGCACGCGATCAAAATGTTGTGGTCACTTCCGATGCCGTCGAAGAGTCGCAGCAGAATACTTTGATAGCGGTTCTTGTTGATGGTTTCCGACGAAGGTCGATCTAGGCGTCGCGCTATGGCAGGATCGAGACTTGCCAAGAGGTCTTCCAGTCCGCTCGTATAGCGATTTGCGTCGGCACCGAGCGATTGCAGCAGTGCGAGCACGAGGCGGTTTACGGCGATGAACGGCGTGTGCCGGTGTATCTCGTGGCACGTCGTTGCAATCGTGAACCAGCCGCGCAGGCGCGCCTTTTCGATGAGGTGTTCGGTAAAGAGCGTCTTGCCGATGCCCGGCTCGCCGACAATATGCAGGATAGCCGGCGTCGACGCGCGCGCCGCCTTATCCAAGGCGTTGCAAGCCAAGGTGAGCTCCCGGTCACGGCCTATGAGGTCGGACCGGTCGACGAACCAGGAGTCTTTCAGGAAGTTTTCCTTATCGGCACGTACGCTGGTAGCGGTGAGGAAATTTACCGCCGGTCCCCGAGCCGACCTGCTGAGCCGGCCCTTATTGAAAATAAGCGCATCGTTCGACCGAAGCGTGCCGCCGGAACGCACGCTTGCGATTGCGCGCAGCGCTCTGCGAACTGTACGGAATCACACGAATCGCCGAAACGACGTACCTGGATCGAATAGGGATACCCTGCGTCAACGTATACGCGCCCGATACGCGCGATTTGATCGGGGTCTACAACGGCAAGGGCCTCACGCGCGAACAAGCGATTGTCAGCGGCCTCATGGAGGCGCTGGAGCGCCAAATCTGCGCGCGCTGTGATCTTCCGCGCTACGAACGTGCCGCGTCCGATATCGTGCGATACTTGGATTTGCGCGCGCTGGGCTGGATCGGCGCGGATGATGCGCAGATCGAATGCGTGACCGGAACGGATTTGCTCTCGGGTGAAAGCATTGCCGTGCCGATCGGCGTGGTGCAATGTCCACGGGCCGGTCCCCGGCAGTTTGCGATCACCTCGACGAATGGTCTGGCGTCGGGAAACACCGCGGTCGAAGCGGCATATCATGCGTTATTTGAACTCTGCGAACGACACCTGTGGTCGCAGGTGCACGTGCTTTCTCACATCTGGCCGCGCTTGCTGCGTTCGCGTATGGGCGATGGTTCGGAGCAGCCGGACGATCCGGTGGCGCACGAGGTCGTCGTCACCCCTGAAACGCCGATAGCCGGTGAACTCGTCGAACACATCCGGCGCGCCGGGCTCGAATTTCGATTGATTTGCTTCGCGCGCGCCGGCTGGCCGATTGCGATGCAAGCCTGCATTATCGATCGCTCCGGTGAAGGCATGTTCTACCATTTGGGTATGGGCTGTTCTTGGTCGCCGCTCCATGCCGCGACGCGTGCGATCACCGAAGCTGCGCAGGTTCGACTGGGCGACATTTCGGGAGCGCGAGAGGATCTGTGGGTGGGACAGGCATCGGCGCATGGATTCGATCATGGCACGGCGGCCCGCGGCCTATCCGGTTGGCCGCTGGTATTTCGACGGCCCGGTCCGCGGGCGCGTGAGCATCGACGAGCTGCCCGATCGATCGCGACCGGATATGACCGTCGAGCTGCAAGCGTTATTGGATGTTTTGCGAGCGAACGGTGAACGCTGCGTTGCCTACGTCGATCTGAGCCCGAAAGACGTTGGAATTCACGTTGCTCGCGTTATCGCGCCTTCGCTGGAACGCACGCTCGTCGACGGATCTGTTTCCGACCGCATGCGGTCGTTCATGCTGGCGCCGCTGCCGACGATCCGGTAACCAATGTGTAGTTGAATGCGCCTGAGTCGATCGCATGCAGCGTGCGAGCCGCATCGTCCGCGATACGCACCTTTACGCGCTCGTGCCAAGACCCCAACAAAAACGCTGAATAGAGGATGGCTGCGAAGTCGCGAGCCTGCGCCGTAAGATCGACGACGAGTGCCACGACCGTTCGACGTTGCAGTTGCTCGAGCGAGCGTGAGATCTTCTCTTCGTGGTTATGGTCGAATGAAGCGAGCGTGAGCGCGTATTGACCTTCTTGCGCTAGATTCTGCGCGATGCAAGCCGCGAGCGAATCGGATACCACTCCGTCACGCGCCGTTTCAAGGGCGAACACGCGGTCGTATCCTCCCGCGTGCGTTGCGCGCGGACCCGGTGCCTTCCCACGGCGACTCGGCACTCTCGCAGCGGCAACTCATCGAATTCCAAAGCAGCCACCGGGCCAGAAATCCGTGCCCATACCCCAGGTCCAGCACGGTCGAATCCGCCGGAATGCCGACCGCACTCACGACCCGGCCCAGAACGCTGTCATCTAATAGGCACAGGCGGCCAATGCCGGAAGGCAAACCGCAACGCCGGGCATAGCCGTCGAGTTCCGGATCGTCCACGTACTGTAGAAGGTCCTGGCGGACCGCTGATGGCCTACCCATAGCCTCATGGTACCGTTTGGTCCGCCCGCGCAAATGAGGGAATCCCCGCATTTTGACCGGGTCGCCAAAACTCTTACACTTCCGGGCGCGGACAAGAATCGCGAGACGCATTGACCAAGTTGCTATCGTGCAACTCTCACTCGAGGAGGACGGGCGCACCGCCGCCATCGCGCGCCTTCATGCGGTGCTGCCGCCGCAATCACAGGCCGTCGCCCTGGGATATCGCACGCGCACCGGCGCGCTGCTTCGCGTTGACGGCAGCGTTGCGGGAGCGTACGACCGCGAGCACCACGAAGTCGTGCTTCCACCTTTGGAACGAGATCGCGAGCTCGTCCTTGACGTTGAGCTCGAAGCGCTGCCGACCAGCGGCCTGCCGTCGGGACCCGGGATCGTGTGGCGGTATTTGAATGCGCGATCACACGAGCGTCCGGCGCGCACGCTTAGCGTCCAGCCGTATACCGAGCGCGCTCGAGAACATGACGGCGACTTGCCGGTAATTGGACACAGCCACCTCGATGTTGCGTGGCTGTGGACGTACGAACAAGCCGCCCGCAAAGCGGAACGAACCTTTGCTATCGCGAGCGATCTCCTCGATCGCGATCCGTCTTTCCGTTTCATACAGAGCCAGCCGCAACTGTACCGTTTTGTCGAAGAGCGGGATTCCGAGCTGTTTGCGCGCGTTCGCAGCAGCGTGCAAGACGGACGTTTTGATCCGGACGTCGCCGCGCTTTGGGTCGAGAGCGACTGCAACATCCCTTCGGGAGAATCGCTGCTTCGGCAGATGCTGGCCGCATACGCGTATTGTCGCGACCGCTTTGGCGTAACGCCGCAGATCGCGTGGCTTCCCGATACGTTCGGCTTTGCGCGAACGCTGCCGCAGCTGCTCGCGCATGCGGGCATTCCGTTCTTTGCGACGACGAAGCTGCAATGGAACGACACAACGACGTTCCCGCATCCGCAGTTCGTCTGGGAAGGACCCGACGGCAGCCGCGTGATCGGCGCGCTCATCCAATCCTACGACGGCGGACCCTACCCTTGGCGCATCGCCAAAGCGCGGGCGCGCCACGAGCCGCTCATCGTCGGCTACGGCGACGGCGGGGGCGGCGTGACCTCGAAGATGCTCGACCAAGTCGCGCACATCGGGCAGTGGATCCGCCCGCGCGATTGGTTTGAAAAGCTGAGCGCGCGCCGGGATGATCTGCCGGTGCACGCCGACGAGCTCTATCTGGAGTACCATCGCGGCGTGTATACGACGCACCACGACGTGAAATTTCACAACGCGCTGCTCGAGCGCGCCCTCTCTGAGGCCGAAGAGCTGCTGTCGTGGTGCATTGCCGTGCATGCGCCGCGCGCAACGATAGCCGGCTTGCGCGAACGATTGGCGGGCGTCTGGGAGATCGTGCTGCGCAACCAGTTCCACGACGTGCTCCCCGGCACGTCGATAACTGCGGTCTATGAGGACGTGGCACAAGAATACGCGGCCGCCGAGGAGCTGGTCGCCGGCGTTATGCTGTCCGCGCAATCGATTCTGCCGCGCTCACGCCGCCAGGAATCGACCGGCGAGTATTGCGAGCCTCGTGAAGAGGACGGCTTGTTCGTTTTCGACAATGGTTTGCTTCGCGCAAGCGTTCGTCCGAACGGGACGATCGTCGAACTTGCCGCCGGGGGTGCGCGCAATGTTTGCACGCAGGCCAATGTGCTGGCGCTGTATCGCGACAAACCCAAAGCGTGGGAGGCATGGAATATCGATCGCGGTTACGAGCGCACGATGCGCCGCGCGGACCCCGGACGGCGCTGCACGTGAGCAAAGCGCGCTCGGTGTTGATTTTACGCTCGGCGGATCATCCGCCGCGATGCGTATTGCACTGTGCGCGGGTGAACCGTTTTTGCGCGTTGACTTGAACGTCAAATGGCGCGAACGGCAACGCTTGCTGCGCGTGGAGAACTGGCTGGCGGTACAAACGGATCGCGTCACGTACGGCGCTCCGCACGGTATCGTGCAGCGGAGCGCGCTGCGTCAAACGCCCGAGCAGCAAGCCAAATTCGAGGTTCCGGGCCAGCGCTTTGCCGCCGTGCAGGATGCTGCAGGCGACGGTCTGGCCATGTTCTCGCTGGACACGTATGGATGGAGCGCACGTACGCTGCCCGGCGGCGGCGTGCGTTTGGGCCACTCACTCTTGCGCGGCACCACCTGGCCCGATGCCGGGGCGGACTTGGGAGAGCATCAATTCTCCTACGCGTATGCGCCGCTCGCGGGCGCGAGCACGGGATCGCTCGAGAGCGCGTGGATGCGTTTCGCGCACGAACCGCGCGTGCGATTATTCAGCACGAGCGATGAAGCGGTGCTGGTTGTTGCGTGTAAGCCGGCCGAGGACGGCGACGGCGTCGTGGTACGGGTGCGCGAATGCAACGGAGCGCAGCACCGGGTGAGTCTGCGCAGCGGAGCGCGTATGACGCAGGCGCTATCGGTCGACGCGCTCGAACGCTCGATCGACCGGCCGGTTCGCATCGAACAAGAGTCGTTGGTTTTCGACATGAGTCCGTACGAGCTGCGCTCGTTCCGCGTTCGGTTTAGCCATGAAGCGTAAAATAGAGACCGTCCTTTTCGATCTGGACGACACGCTGCACGACGATACGCTTGCGTTCACGAGTGCGGCCGAGGAGGTTGCGCGCGAAGTCGCCGCCGAGCGCGGCATCGATGCGCTCGCGCTCAAAGCGGCCTATGTCGCCGAAGCCGAGGGATTCTGGACGCGGCTTACGAGCGATCAGGTGCGCACGAAGATGTCGCAGCTGCGCGCGACAATGTGGGGAAATGCGCTTTCCTCGGTGGGGCTGGACGATGCGGCGTTGGCCGAACGCAGCGCCGTCAGTTACAACGCCTATCGTCAGAAGTATTTCTCGCTGTTTCCGGGAGCGCTGAACCTGCTGCGGGATTTGAAAACGAGCGGCAAGCGTTTGGGACTGGTGACCAACGGCGTTTCGGAAACGCATCGCGATAAGATCGCGCTGCTGCAAATCGCGGAGTTTTTCGATGCGATCTTTCTGGCTGACGAGGTCGGCATGGTGAAGCCGGACCCGCTGCTTTTCGCGCATGCATGTCAAAAGTCTGGAGAGCTCCCCATCGAAGAGCGCGATGGTGGGAGATCGCTACGAGCGGGATATCGCCGGAGCGCTCGAGGCGGGCCTGTTCACGGTCTGGGTCAACGTGCGCGGCGAGAGGCTGCCGCCCGACGTACGCGCGCCCGACGTTACGGTTGCCTCGATTGCCGAGACCGCCGCGCATTTACTATGAAGCAGATATTCGGTCAAGCATTCGTTCTGCTGAGCCGTAACATTATTATCGTGGTGCCCTCTCTGATTGTTGCGCTCGCAAGCGCGCTTGCGGCCTACGCACTCTCCGAGAGCGGCTATCTTTCGTGGCGATTCTTCGGTGATATGAACGCCGAGGGGCCCGGCGCGTTCTGGCAATTTTTCGGAACGATCGTCGCATTCGGGCTGCGTATTCTCGGTGCGCTCGTCGCAATTGCATTTACAACGGGCATGGCGGGCGCGGCATGGAAGAGCGGCCGCGCGAGTTTGCGGGACGGCGTGTCGGCGTTTCGCCGCGACGGGCTGCAACTGCTCATCGCGCTTGCGCTGCTCTTTGTGGTGGGACTCGTCGCGTCGGCGCTCGTCGTTCCGACGTTCGGAATATCGCTGCTCGCCTACATGGTTTTCATGATCTACACGATGCCGGCGGTCATCGTGGCGGACCGGCCGGCCCAGGATGCAATCGTCGACTCGGTGAGAATTGCCGCCGGCAACTTCTGGGTGACCCTGGTGCTCGTCTTGTTGATCGTCATCTTGGCTACACTGGGATCCGTGCTTGGAAATGCGGCGGGGCAAATACCGCTGCTCGGCGAGGCCGTCTCGTGGATCGTCATGGAGCTGGTCGTGGCCTATGCCACGCTCGTGGTCGTCGGCGAATACCTCAAACTTAGCGGTGCCGGCAGCAAGGCGTCATAAGACAAGCTTCCGAAAACCTTCCAAATCTAGCCCTACCCTCATGGTCTGGAGGTTCATATGCAATCCTCGGAAGACTTGGGCAACACATTCGGGCGTGCGTGGCAGCTGCTCACCAGCAATTGGATCCTCATCGTTCCCGGAATCGTCATCGCGGTTGTCGCGGGTATCATCATCGCGGTGCTGGCGATGGCCGGCGTCGGGGCGGTCGCGGTCGCGGGCGGCGCCGGATTGGGCTTCGCGGCCCTGGGTGCCCTAGTCGCGATGCTCGTCATCCTCATTGCCTCCCTGCTCACGATCGCCTACACGACAGGCATGGCGGGAGCCGCTTGGCAGACGGGAGTGGCGACGCTGGCCGACGGCGCGGCAGCCTTCAGCCGCAACGCCGGATCGATTTTGGTCGCGATCCTGCTGTTGTTCCTACTGGGCATCGTAGCCGTGGTCTTGACGATTCCGACGATCGGCATCGTCTGGCTCGCCTACGGTATCTTCTTGCTGTACACGTTCGCGAGCGTGATAATCGGTGGACGCCCGGGCCCCGAGGCCATCGCCGAATCGACGAAGATCGCAATGCGCAACTTCTTGACGACCCTGCTCGTCGTGATTCTGCTCGGCATCGCTTCGTGGCTTGGAGCCCTGATCGGGGGTCTGTTCCACGGTATTCCGGTTATCGGACCGGTCGTGCGCCTCGTGATTCAGCAAGTGGTGGTGGTTTATACGACGCTCGTCATCGTCGGCGAGTACAGTAAACTGAGGTCGTCAATCGAGACGGTGGGAGTCGGCATGCCGCCGACCGCGCCTCCGCCTCCGCCTCCGGCCGTCTAACTTCTACCATCTAAAACCGAAACGCTTACGCCGGGGGGCGGGTTACAAACCAAGGCATGCCTGATTCTACGTCCACGCCCCCTCGCCAAGCTCACGGCAATGGAGCCGCCTCTCGCGGCCTGGACTCCATCATCATCAAGGGTGCGCGCGAGCATAACCTCAAGAACATCGATCTGGTTCTGCCGCGCAACCGGCTGATCGTCATAACGGGACTCTCCGGCTCGGGCAAGTCCTCGCTTGCCTTCGACACGATCTACGCCGAAGGGCAACGACGTTACGTCGAGTCGCTCTCGTCGTATGCGCGCCAATTTTTGGGGCAGATGGAGAAGCCGGACGTCGATTATATCGAAGGGCTCTCGCCCGCGATCTCCATCGACCAGAAATCGACCTCGCGCAACCCGCGCTCGACGGTCGGCACCGTTACCGAGATCTACGACTATCTGCGATTGCTGTATGCACGTATCGGTGTGCCGCACTGTTACAATTGCGGGCGCGAAATCAGCACGCAGAGCAGCGATCAGATCGTCGATTCGATTATGGAGCTGCCCGAAGGCGCGCGCATTCAACTGCTTGCCCCGCTCGTGCGCGGCCGCAAAGGTGAGTACGCCAAGCTTTTTGAGGAAGTCGCAAAGGAAGGCTTCGCTCGCGTGCGCGTGGACGGCGAGACCAAGGAACTCCGCGAGAAGATCGTGCTCGACAAAAAGCGCAAGCACACGATTGAGGTGATCGTCGATCGTCTCGTCATGAAGCCCGATATCCGCAAGCGTTTGGCGGACTCGGTGGAAACCACGCTGCGTCTTTCGACGGGCATCGTAACGGCGCTCGTCGAGGAGGGCGGCAAGACGCGCGAACTCACGTTCAGCGAAGCGTTCGCGTGCGTGTACTGCGGGCTCTCGTTCGAAGAGCTGGCGCCGCGGCTATTTTCGTTCAATTCGCCCTACGGCGCGTGCCCGGGCTGCAGCGGCTTAGGCGAGAAGGTCGAGATCGATCCGTGGAAGGTTATTCCGGATCGCAACAAGTCGATCGATCAGGGCGCGATCGTGCCCTGGAGCAAGTCGCTCGGAAGCGGCCGTTTCCCATCGATGAATCCGTATTACATGCAGCAGCTCGAACGTGTGCTGCGCAAACACCGGGTAAAGACGAGTACGCCGATCAATAAGATGTCCGACGAAGTCGTCGACGTCATCCTGTACGGCACGGACAGCGAGCAGAACTTCGCGTATGAATCGCGCGCCGGCAAGGTCTGGGAATATCGCGCCACGTTCGAGGGCGTGATCAACAACCTGCAGCGGCGCTTTAGCGAGACCTCGAGCGACTACGTGAAGGAAGACATCGAGAAGTTCATGTCGGCCTCGACGTGTCCCCAGTGTAAAGGCGCACGTCTCAAACCCGAGGCGCTCGCGGTGACGATTGGCGATACAAACATCGATCGCGTAACGAGCATGTCGATCGAGCAGTGCGAACGATTTTTTACCGAGTTCAAGCCGAACGAGCGCGAAGAGCAGATCGCACATCAGGTGCTCAAGGAAATTCGGGCGCGGCTGGGCTTCCTGACCAACGTCGGGTTGAACTATCTGACGCTTGCGAGATCGGCGACGACCCTCTCGGGAGGCGAATCGCAGCGTATCCGGTTGGCAACGCAGATAGGCAGCTCGCTCGTCGGCGTGCTGTACATTCTGGATGAACCGTCGATCGGGCTGCACCAGCGCGACAACGATCGTCTGCTGGCAACGCTGCGTACGCTGCGCGATCTCGGCAATACGCTCATCATCGTCGAGCACGACGAAGACACGATCCGTTCGGCGGACGTGGTCGTCGATATCGGACCCGGTGCCGGGGCCGAAGGCGGTCATATTCTCTCGGTCGGCGGGCTTGACGAGGTCATCGCGCACCCGGAGTCCGCGACCGGCGCGTACATATCCGGTCGAAAATTCATTCCGATTCCCAAACGGCGTCGTGCGGCGCGCGGCTGGCTGAAAGTCAAAGGCGCGAAGGCCAACAACTTATCCGGAATTGACGTTGATTTTCCAATCGGCGCGTTCAGCTGCGTTACCGGGGTAAGCGGCAGCGGCAAGTCGACGCTGGTGAACGAGGTGCTCGTGAAAGCACTCAACCAGCACCTTCACGGTCAGCCCGCCGGCGGGACGTATGGAACGGTCAAAGGCGTGGATCAGCTCGACAAACTCGTCGTTATCGATCAATCGCCGATCGGCCGGACGCCGCGAAGCAATCCGGCGACGTATACCGGCACCTTCGATCTCATCCGCGAGCTCTTCTCGCTGGTTCCCGAATCAAAGATGCGCGGCTACACACCGGGACGCTTTTCGTTCAACGTCAAGGGCGGCCGCTGCGAGGCTTGCCAAGGCGACGGCATCATCAAGATCGAGATGCACTTCCTGCCGGACGTGTACGTTCCGTGTGAAGTCTGCAAAGGCAAACGCTATAACGCACAAACGCTCGAGGTCAAGTACAAGGGCAAGACGATCTCGGACGTGCTCGAGATGCGCGTCGACGAGGCGAACGACTTCTTTTCGTCGATCCCGCGCATTCACAATAAGCTGCGAACGATTTGCGAGGTCGGTCTTGGCTACATCAAGATGGGGCAGCCCGCTACGACGCTCTCAGGCGGCGAAGCGCAACGCGTAAAACTCGCGACGGAGCTTTCGCGGCGGTCGACCGGGCGCACGTTCTACGTGCTCGACGAACCCACGACCGGCTTGCATTTTGCGGACATCCATAAACTGCTGGAGGTCCTCGAACGCTTGGTGCAGTCGGGCAACTCCGTGCTGGTGATCGAGCACAATTTGGACGTTATCAAGACGGCGGATTACTTGATCGATCTTGGTCCCGAGGGCGGCGACCGGGGCGGCACCGTGGTCGGTGTCGGTACGCCGGAAGAGCTCGCCAAAAACGAGCGTTCGTACACCGGCCAATATTTGGTGCCGGTGCTGCTGGATCAGCGCGCGGTCGGACACTCGCATCCCGACGCGCTCGCCGTCGATGCTATGGAACGCGAGAACCTGCGCGTCTTAGATGACCTGGCAAAAGGTGGACGCGTCGCAGTCGAGGCGTAACCTGCGCGCAACTCGAAGAGCATGATGTGACGAAATTTTGGGTTGCGATGCTGGTCTGCGCCGATCTCAAGCGTTCCCGCGATTTTTATCGCGACGTTCTGGGTCTGAAGCCTGAAAAGCGATAAAGCGCCCCATTGGATCGAGTTCGAGCTCGGAGGCGGCACGACGCTGGTTCTGCACCCGAAGACGGAACTGGTCGCGGTACGGCCCGGTTCATTGCAGCTCGGGTTTACCGTCGATAGCGTCGATCGGTTCATCGCGGACTGTGCCGCGCTGAGCGTGCCGGTGTTTCAAGATCCGTACGACGAAGCGTTTGGGCGAATTGCGATCATCGGCGATCCGGACGGCTACCCGATACAGATCATGAGCCCGTCGCGTAAACATACCTCGAAGTTATGAGCGCGGCCCGGCAGCCGAAAGCGCGCGCGAACGAGCTGCGCGCGCTTCTCGATGATGCGAACTATCAATACTATGTCCTGGACGACCCGCAAATAACCGATGCCGAGTTCGATGAGTTTCTGCGCGAACTCATCGATCTCGAGGAACACTATCCGGAACTTCGTACCCCCGACTCACCGACGCAGCGTGTCGGCGCGACGCCTTCAGAACGATTCGCACCGTACGAACACCACCGGCCGATGCTCAGCCTCGCGAACGCTTTTAATGCGCAGGAGATGTGCGCGTTCGACGAGCGCGTGCGCAAGCTCGCGGACGTCTCCGCCGTTTCGTACGTCGTCGAGCTGAAAATCGACGGCCTGGCGACCTCGCTGCGGTACCGGAACGGAGCGCTCGAGCGCGGCGGGACGCGTGGTGACGGACGAGTCGGTGAAGACGTGACGCCCAACCTGCGCACGATCGGATCCATACCGCTCAAAATGCGAGGTGACGCGCCGCGCGTGATTGAGGCGCGCGGCGAGGTGTACCTGAAGAAGAGCGATTTCGAGGCGCTGAACAGCCGGCGCGAACGCGAGGGTTTGCCGGTCTTTGCAAATCCCCGCAACGCCGCATCGGGCGGCGTGCGTCAGCTCGACCCCAAACTCACCAGAGAGCGCAAGCTTTCATTTTTTGCCTACTCTATCGGCGAATTCGAGGGCGGCAAAACGATCAAGACGCAGTGGGATGCGCTCCAATATCTCAAGTCGCTCGGCCTAGCGGTGAACCCGAACATTGCGCGCATGAGTTCCATCGATGAGGTTGTCGCGTACTGCGAACAGTGGGAAGAGCGTCGCGACGAACTCGACTACGAAATAGACGGCGTCGTCGTGAAAGTCGACAGTCTCGCGCTTCAGGAACAGCTCGGCGCGGCCGGTCGCGACCCGCGTTGGGCGATCGCCTATAAATTCAAAGCGCGTGAGGCCCGCACGAAGCTGCTCGATATCACGATCACCGTGGGCCGCACCGGGACGCTCAACCCGAACGCCGTCCTCGCGCCCGTCAAGATCGGCGGCGTTACCGTGCAGAATGCAACGCTGCACAATGCCGAGTACATTCGAAGCAACGACATTCGCGTCGGCGATACCGTGCTCGTCGTGCGCGCAGGCGATGTCATCCCCCGGGTCGTCGGGCCGGTGCTCAGCGAGCGTAAAGGCAAGCTGCGAGAATTCAGCATGCCGGACACCTGTCCGGTCTGCGGCGCCGACGTCGATCACCCGGAAGGCGAGGCGATGTCGCGCTGCACCAACGCGGCCTGCCCCGCGCAGGTGCTCGAGCGCGTGCGGCATTTTTGCTCGCGCGGTGCGATGGACATCGAAGGTATCGGTGATGTGATGGCGCAGCAGCTCACGCAGCTCGGTCTGGTCAAAAACATCGCGGACATCTACGATTTGGACGCGAAAGCGCTGGCGACCGTTCCGCGAACGGGCGAGAAGACGATCACGAATCTCCTGCGCAACATCGAGGCGTCGAAGAAGCGCGGCCTTGCGCGGCTGCTCACGGGGCTCGGTATCCGGTTTGTCGGGACGCAGACGGCGCAAATCCTCGCGGATGACTTCGGCTCGATCGACGCCGATCGCACAAGCGAGCCCCGAAGATCTGCGCGAAAGCGAAGGCATCGGTCCCGAGGTCGCGGCGAGCGTACACCTATTTTTCCAGCAGAAGGCAAACCTTGCGATGATCGAGCGCTTGCGCGAGGCAGGCCTGGTGACGACCGCACCAAAACGCGCCAAAGCCGCAAACGGAAAACTCGCGGGCAAGACGTTCGTTCTAACCGGTACGCTGCCGAAGTTGACGCGCGAGGATGCAACGGCGCTCATTCAAGCCGCGGGCGGCAAAGTGACGGGTTCGGTGAGTAAAAAGACCGACTACGTCCTCGTCGGCGACGATCCCGGCAGCAAATACACCAAAGCGCAAGAGCTCGGCATCTCGATACTGGACGAGGACACGTTCCGCGCGCTGCTGACCTAGTTACGCGGGCGACCCACGAGACGACCGTTGGTTTGTCGCGCCGGAGGTCTTTGACCTTACTCAAGCCTTCTCATTAGTTCTCCACGCTTGGAGCGCGATGCAAAGAATCGCGGGCGTGACGGGAGAGCCGCAGGCTCCGAGCGCTACGCACGGATCGTCGCTTACAAAGCGTGAGCAAGAAGTACTGGAGACTCATGGCTTTCGGATTGACGAACAAGGAAATCGCGCGGCGATTGTCCTTGAGCCCGCGGACCGTCGAAACGCATATCGATCGAGTCTTAGGTAGACTCAACGCGCCTACGAGAACCCGCGCCGTAGTCGAAGCGGGGCGCGCCGGCCTGATTGGTGCGCTTAGCCAGAGCGATGCCGGGCGTCCGGCGGCGATCGTCAAGCATAATCTTCCGTTCCACTCACTGCATTGGTAGGCCGCGAGGAAGATGTCGAAGACGTGGCGGCATTGCTCGGCGAAAACCGGCTCGTCACCCTGACCGGGTCGGGCGGCGTCGGGAAAACGCGCCTTGCGAATACGCGTCGGCGTCGATCTCATCGACCGGTATCCGGATGGGGTCTGGTTTTGCGATTTTTCACCGGTTACGGATCCGGGTCTTGTGGCTAGAGCGGTCGCAAAGGTGCAGCACGTACGAGAACACGCGAACCACTCACTCGCCGACTCCATCGTTCGCGCGCTCTCGAGTAGACAATCTCTCCTTATCTTCGACAATTGCGAACATATTTTAGATTCGGCTGCGGAACTCGTCGACGACATCCTTCACAACTGCCCCGGCGTTCATGTTTTGGCGACCTCGCGCCAGGTTCTCGGAATCATGGGCGAGATCGTGCTTCGGGTCCGCTCTCTTTCAGTGCCTGAGAGCACGTCTGACTTCAGGCCTGATTCGGCTATGTATTACGGTGCGATCGAGCTCTTCCTGAACCGAGCGCAGGCTGCAGACCGCGCTTTTGTGCTCACCAAAGACAATGCGCCGTTCGTTGCCGAAATCTGCCGCCGTCTGGACGGTATCCCGCTTGCCATCGAGACTGCCGCAGCTCGCGTCAACGCCGTCACCGTCCAAAACTTGGCTCAGAGTTTGGACGACCGTTTCAAGGTACTGACCGCGGGCGGCCGCACTTCGTTGCCCCGCCACAAAACGCTCAGCGCTCTTGTCGATTGGAGTTACGACCGGCTCTCGCAGAGGGAAAAGGTGCTCTTTGATCGGTTAGGGATCTTTGGCGGCGGCTTCAGCCTACCGGCTGTCAAGGCTGTATGTGCAGACGAAAAAATCGCTGATTCAGAGGTGCTGGATCTGCTAATCGCACTCGTGGAGAAGTCTCTGGTTGTGGCCCAAACCGACGGGGAACAGGAACGCTACAGGCTGCTCGAATCCACGCGTGCATATGCCCTTGAGAAGCTTGCGGCCGATCGCGAGCGTGAACGTCTTGCGCGCCGTCACGCCGAGTACTTCCGCGACCTGGCGATGGACGCGGATAAGCACTACGGTATGGGTTCCACGACCGCGTGGCTCACTCGCATGGAACTGGAACTCCAAAATTACCGCGCAAGTTTGGAATGGGCAATAACCCGAGAAGGCGACGTGGCAACCGGAGCGGCCCTCGCCGGCGCGCTTGAGCGTTTGTGGGCGTTGGCTGCTTTGTCGGTTGAAGCGCGAACGTGGCTCGACGCCGCTCTTGCGCGCGTCACGGAAACGGAGCACCTTGCAGTTACCGCGCGGCTGTGGCTCGCAAAAGCACGATTTCTGCAAGGTGAGCCAATGCGTGATTGCGCACAACGGGCGCTTTATCTTTTACCAATCAATCGAAGATATGCGTGGCACTGCGTGTGCGCTGCGCTCTCTTGCCTATGGCCTTTTGCAGATGGGTCGCGTCAATGAGGCGCACGAAGTCATTGCGCGAGCGATTGCCGCCTTCCGCGAAGAAGGCGACCGGTTCGGTATCGCGTCCTGCCTGAGCCTGCAGGGAGTCAGCGCCTACAATCGTGCCGATTTTGTGCAAGGGCGAGAATTTTATCTGCAGGCGTTAGATGCGTTCAAAGCGGTTGGTGACGAGTTGTCCACTGCAAATGTGTTGGGTAATCTCGCGGAACTCGAGTTTGCGGACGGTCGCGCGGAGCAAGCACTCAAATATGTGAGTGAATCGCTCGAAATAACGTCACGCAGCAAGTACGCCACCGACCTTGCGATCGTGCACAACAACATGACGGCGTATCGCATTGCGCTTGACAAGCTTGACGAGGCTCGCGATTCCGCACGTGAAGCACTGCGCTGGGCTCAACCGGAGCAGAACACGTGGAACACTGCGGTTGCATTGCAGCATCTCGCGCTGCTCGCAGCAATGCTCGGACAAGCCGAAAGCGCAGGGCGGCTTCTTGGATATGTCAACGCACAGTACCAGCAGTTGCAGCTCGAACGCGAAGCGACGGAAAAATGGGCTTACGAGAAGCTGTTGGCCACCCTTTGCGAACAAGTCGGCGAGGCCGAATTGAAAGAACTCGCGGCGAGCGGAGAGACGTGGTCCGAAGACCGCGCTGTAGAAGAAGCACTGAAAATAAATCCGGGCACCTCTGGGAAGATGCCCTAGTTTTAAGTATTTCTACTGATGTTTTCCCGGACCGGCGGCGCTAGGATATTCGTGGGCCCGCGCCCTCGCCGGCGCGTGGCCGAAAGGAGGCTGCATGCGTGCATCCTTACTTGTTGCGCTCGTTTTACTCGCTGTTTGAGGCCCAGCCGCCTGCGGGCAAAGCGCGGGCAGCGGTTCTCCTCCGGTCGAGCGCCAGCTTGGCGTGCAGCAACTGTTGACGCCGCTGTCGACGCCGGCTCCCTATGCAGTTGTCAGGAAGCTATCCGTTGCCATCCGCTATCGCGGGCAGCGACTTCCTGGTCGGGATTGCGTCCGGGCCCGACGGCAATATTTGGGTTTCGGAATATCTCGCCGGCAAAATCGCTCGCCTGACATTAACCGGCGCAACAACGGAATTTGCGCTTTCATCCGCCGGTACGAATCCAACCGACATGACGGTCGGACCCGATAAAAACATTTGGTTTTCGGAAACGGGCACGAATTCAATTGCACGCATGACGACAGCGGGCGTTGTGATGGAGTTTCCGTTATCGCCGTCGTTTATTGTGGATCCGAACCAGGATCCCGGACCTCGCGGCATCGCGACCGGCCCCGACGGCAATATTTGGTTTGCACATCCGAGCGGAAATTTAATTGGGCGAATGTCGCCGGCCGGTACGCTCCTTGCGACATATCCGGTTCCAACGCCCTTCAGCGGCGCCGCCAGAATCGCAAAAGGACCAGATGGAAACATGTGGTTCACGGAATCATCCGCGAACAAAATAGCAAGATTCAATATTTCATCGCGAACGATCGATGAATTTCCAGTGCCCACGGCGGCGTAGCTACCCCCACGGGATTACCGCGGGCGTCGATGGCAATTTGTGGTTCGCGGAGCGCGATGCCAGCCGGCTCGGACGAATAACGACATCCGGCCAGATAACCGAGTTTTTGACTCCCAGTACGATTTCGCGTCCGCTGTATATCACTTCAGGCCCCGATGGGAGTTTGTGGTTCGCGGAGTCGGCCAAGCCCGAATCGGGAGAATAAACCCATCGAATCTGACATTTGTGGAATATTCCACGCCGCCGGGCAGTTTGCCAAGAGGCATAGCAGTTGCTTCCGATGGTTCGATTTGGGTTACTGACGACGGACTGGGCACAGTCGACGTCCTATCGACAAGCCCGAGACCGTAGCAATATCTCATGCGTAAATGTGATGTTGTTTGGCGCTAGCGCTCACTGCCTGGCTGATCGCGGCGTGCGGAAGCGGCACCACCGCCCCTGCGGCACCTGCGGTGACCAAGCGCGGAGTGCAACAGCTGCTTGACGCCGCTGGAAACACCTGTCCCGTACGACGTCGTGGCGAGTTATCCGTTACCATCGGCCAACGATGTGTCCGGGTTCCTCGGGGGGATCGCATCCGGTCCTGACGGCAATATCTGGGTCACTCAATATGATGCGAGCGCAATTGCCCGATTATCGCCAAGCGGAGCGATATCCGAGTTTAAAATTCCTACAGGCAACAGCGGTCCAACCGGAATAGCGGTTGGTCCGGATGGCAATCTTTATTTACCGAGGCTCTTAGCAACGCTATTGGGCGCGTAACAACAGCCAGCATCATAAAGGAATTCCCACTCCCCTCGGCGCTTGCCGGCAACGGCGTCAACACGATGCGAGGCATCGCTACCGAATCGGATGGCGATCTATGGTTTGCGGAGCCGACTGCAAATGTGATATGCCGCATGTCTGCCGCCGGTGCTTTGCTTGCCACGTATGCCATTCCAACGCCCGGCAGCGGCGCCTTCCGGCTGACAAGCGGTTCAGACGGCAACATTTGGTTTACCGAATCCTATGCAAACAACAGTCGCGAGTCTGAACATTTCAACGGGCAACATTGACGAATTTGCCATCCCTTCATTTGTCAGCGATCCATTTGGCAACCCCGCCGGCATCGTCGCCGGCTCAGACGGCAACCTGTGGTTCACCGAACGCGCCACGAGTTTAATCGGAAGAATCACGACGTTGGGCGTCATTACCGAATTTTCGACGCCAACCAAGATCGCGCGTCCGAACCTCATCGCGGCAGGCCCCGACGGAAATTTGTGGTTCGCCGAATCGTTCAAACCCGGTATCGGCAGAATCAATCCGAAGGATCTGACCTTCGAGGAGTACCCCCTAGTAAACCCGAGTTTCCCGAGAGCCGTTGACTGTTTCTCCGGATGGCACCGTGTGGGTCACGGACGAAGCAAAGGACGCTGTCGATAAAATGTCAACGGGCCCAGTGCGATGATCGACCGACGAGTGCAGCAATTTTGGGATGCGTACGCGGCTACAGCGCGACTTCACGATGCTGAGTTCAAAGTTCTTGCATTCGGAGATAGCGCGGAATTGGCGGACGAGCTCGTTGCGTTAGTCATTGCCGGGGCCAAACGCGCCACAACCAGTCTTAGGCGTCATTTTATGGAGCCGAGCGAGCAACTTCCTGCGGTGGGAGACCTGGGCATCGTCGTCGACGGCGACAATGCTCCGCGCTGCATCGTGCAGACCGTGCAGGTCGACGTCAAACCGATGCGTGAAGTCGACGAACGCTTCGCTTGGGACGAAGGCGAAGGCGATCGCAGCCTTACGTGGTGGAGGTCCGCGCACACCCGATATTTCAGAAGGCAGGGCGCACGTGATGGTTTTACCGTTGACGAAGCCACCGAAGTCGTTCTTGAGCGATTCGTTGTTGTTTGGCCGCCGGAGTTCGCAGATCGATGATTTATGCTGCGGCATCGTGTGCCGTCATTGCTATTGCCTCGATAGTCGCTGCATGCGGCGGCGGGACCGGGACGCCGCATCAAACGTGTGTTGCGCTCCCCGTGCCGGCGCCCCCACCGATGATCTATCCGCAACCCGGCGCAACGGGCGTACCGGACGGCAACTTCGTGATGGTTCTCGCCTTTTCGTACGCACAAGCGACGTCACTCATGAACGGCTCCAATTCCGTCGGTCCACTCGCACCCACGGCGGTACCGAGCCCGCTGCCGTCAGGTGCTGGGACACCATTTCCTGAAGCGACGCCGGCGGCATATAGCGTTCCGGCACTGCAGCACGCTACGACGTATACTGTTTCTGCGAGTTTCGCGGTCCAAACGGCAGGATGTCCTAGTCAGGAAATCGATGTAGGTGCTTTCACGACGAAATAGCATGCTACGTAGTTCTACGGACGCGCGAAACGATCGATCGATCTAGAATCTTCGTTACACGACTCAGCGGTCGAGGAAGATTTTATGCGCACACTTGGCGTCGCTCCTGAGATATTTCTAGCCTGTTCGATTCTCGCTGCGTGCGGCGGCGGCGGATCCTCAGGCGCAGTTCCAACGGGTGGTTCTTCACCGAGGCCGACGCCGACGCCGACTCCGGCCCAGGTCCGCCTATACGTCTCCGATGGGAGAACCCCCGGCACCATCAACGTCTTCCTGTTGCCGCTCAACACCACGAGTGCTCCGGTCACCGTCCTCGCCGGCAACAACGGCCCGGCGGGTATGGCTTTCGACGGCGCGCACCGGTTGTTCGTCGCCAATTCTCTTTCGGGCAGCCTCCAAGTATTCGCGCCGCCGATCGTTAGTGGTGCGGTGCCGGCTTTCACACTCTCGGCCGCAGCAGCAGTGGATGTTAAACTCGACTCGCGTGGCAGTGCGTACGCCCTCGGAAGTACTAGATGCGGGTTCTTCTGCTCACTTGATAATATTCAAGTGTTTTCTTCTCCAATAACTGGCTCGAGCACGGTGAGCGTTACATTCCCCGTCATGCGGGGGTCGCTTCTTAGGACTCAGGGCCTTGCGTTCGACGGCAGCGGCCATCTCTGGACGAATACCGGGTTTCGGGGCACCTGTACAATGCAAGAATATTCGACGCCGATCGAGCCGTCAACCACTGCGGTTCTCACATTCAATAATTCTTGTGCGAACGGCTATGGTCTGGCGTTCGACTCTTCCGGGAACATGTATTCCGACGGCATCAATGGTGTCGACGTGTACGACGCGCCATTCACGGCTTCGACGACAAGAGCGTTTACGATCAACAACCTAAGTCCGGTCTATCTTGCCTTCGATCCCTCGGGTAATTTATACGTTGCGGATATCGGCGGCAGTTTGCACGAATTCTCGCCGCCGTTCAGCAGCAAGAGCGTGCCTGTCGTTGCGCTTGCACTGCCCGGAGTCCCCGAGACGGCAGGAATCGCAATCGGACCATGAGCGTCGACACAAGGGGGTCCCGTCAAAAGCAGGGTACATCTTATGGGCTGTGACGGCTTCAACCAGGTACACGTGTCCCTGTTGCGGCTACCGTGTTTTTAGCGGGCCGCCCGGAACCGAGGAAGTCTGCCCGCTCTGCGGGTGGCTCGATGACTTGATGCATCTGCGGTTTCCACTCTTTAACGGCATGCCGAACGGGATCTCGCTCGCGGATGCGCAGATGAACTATTCGGTGCTGGGGGCAAAAGACGCACACGCGCTCTCAAGCGTGCGGTTTCCGGGTCCGCGAGATCAACGGGACCCGGACTGGCGCGCAATCGACTTGGATATCGATAAGCCGGAGGGTATTCCGGTCGATTTTGACGGTCTGCTCGAACCTGAAGATCCGACGACGCTGTATTACTGGCTGCCCTCGTATTGGCAAAACGCGCGGTAACGATCGGCGTTGTCTCCGACACGCATATGCCGCGCTTCGGCTAAGACGCTGCCTGCGGCGCTGCGCAGCGGTCTTGTCGATCACCGTGTCGAGCTCATCGTGCACTGCGGTGACATGGTCGATGCGATGGCCGTTCCAATCTTCGAAGCGATTGCACCGCTGCAGGCCGTGGCCGGTAACAACGATCCGCCTGAGCTCGTCAAACGCTTCGGGAGCAAGAAGGTACTCGAGTTCGGCAGCGTGCGCATCGGCGTGGTCCACGGCCATGAGGGAGCCGGCCGTTCGACGCTTGCGCGCGCCCAGAACGCGTTCAAGGCCGAAAACGTGAACGCGATCTTGTTCGGGCACTCGCACGTGCCCTATTGCGAAATGCTAAGTGGCGTGTTGCTCTTCAACCCGGGATCGCCGACGGACCGCCGCCGTCAGCCCGGCTACTCGTATGGCATCATTCGGATCGAGGGCAGCGAAATTATGCCGCAACTGTTTTATTACACCGATAAGGCGCCATAATAGAGTCGATGGCAACCACGGAAATCTTCGAACTCGAAGGGCGGATCAAGCAAGCGGATATCGTGACCGACCCCGAGCTGCTCGACGAACTGCTCGTCGACGGATTCTTTTTTACCTCGCAGGACGGTACGGTATATAGCAAAGAGCAAGTGCTCCAGTCGCATCGACCGGCGGGAGTGCGCAAGTTCACGCGCTATGACACCAGCGATCTGCAGATTCATGATTTTGGCGACGCAGCCGTCGTGACGGTGCGCGTCGATCTCGCGACCGAGTCCACGCAGGCGGCGCTGCTGTTTACACGGTTCTGGTTAAAGCGCGAAGGTCGCTGGCAAATCGTGGGCGGCAGCGCCGTTCAGCTCGAGCACTCGCACTAACACGCGCTACTCGTCATAGCGAATCACCCGTTCGATCCGCAGCTCGCCGACGGTCAAGCGGTCGATGTGGATCTCCTTGAACCGTCCGCGACGTAATGAAAGACGGCCGATGGCCAATGCGCCGACGGCAAGCGCACCGATTGCCAGCGCGCCGACCGCACATGCGCTTGCCGTCAGCTGCGCCAATGACGACTGCTCGCACAGCCAGAGCTCCAAGACGACGAGGTTCCATGAGCCGGTTCCTCCAGTTTAGAAAATCCGTTGAAGGGCAGGCACGTGCTGCTGCGCTTTGGGAAGCTGCCGCCGCAAGCGAGTCGTAGACGTCGCGCGCGATAACGCCGCGCGCTCGCGAAATCGCGGCATGTTTGCCGGCCAGGCCGTGCCAATACGCGCCGGCTCGTGCCGCATCGACCGGAGCGAGCCCTTGAGCAAGAAGCGTTGCAATAACTCCCGTCAATACGTCACCGGTACCGGCTGTTGCAAGTGCGCTTGTTCCCGTCGTGTTGATATGCATCGTCGAACCGTCGTAGACCAGCGTCGAGGTTCCCTTGAGCAGCGTCGTGATTCCCGTGCGATCGACGAACTCACGCAGCCGCTCGACGCGCTCGTCCTCGTTGACGGTCCCTTTGCCGGATAGGCGCGCGAACTCGCCTTCGTGCGGCGTGAGCACGATGTTCTTGCCGCGCAGCATCTCCAGATTTTTCGCGAAATGAAAGAGCGCGCTCGCATCCGCGACGACGGGCAGATCGGTCGATCGCACGATGCCGCGTACGATCTCCCCCATGCGATCGCTCAGCCCCAGGCCGGGACCGATGCCAATCGATGAACACCGCTTGGCCACGTCCATCAAATCGTCGACAACCTCGTAGGGGCTGCGCTCGGGATCCATCGTCACGACGACTTGCTCGATCAAGTGCAGCCGCAGTGCCGATGCCGCGCCCTGCGTCGTTGCAACGGTCACGTATCCCGCGCCCGCGCGTGCGGCACCCATTGCCGAAAGTATTGCCGCACCCGGAAACTGCTGCGATCCTGCGATAATCAGTGGGGCGCCCGCGCTGCGTTTGTCGGAAACATCGGCGCGCGCCGGCAGAAGTCGCAAAAACTCTTCGTCGTCCAGGGCGGCAAAGCGGCGCGGGAACGCCTGTAAGATGCCGCTGGGCATGCCGATCTCTCCTAGCCAGAGCTCACCCACGCGCGAACGAGCGGGCGTTAGCAGCAATCCTGGTTTGAGAGCGGCGAGCGTAACCGTTGCGCAGGCTCGAACCGCGGGTTCGACGATGATACCGCGCTCGCCGTCGATTCCGGCCGGAATGTCGATGGCAAGAGCCGGAACGCCGGACTGGTTGATTGCCGTAATCACCGTCGTAAACGCATCGGGAAGCGGAAGACGCGCGCCGGTGCCGACCAACCCCACCAGTACCAAATCGCAGCCGCTGATTGCATCGCGTGCCGCCGCCGGTGACTCGGGAAAGGGCAAAACGTGCACGCCGGCGGAACGCGCGCGCTGCTCCGCATCGCTGCGTGCAGTCGAGGCGTGCTGCGCCGCCTGCGCGTAGATCGTTCGCTCGTATCCCTCGAGCAGCGCGAATGCGGCAAATGCATCGCCGCCGTTGTTGCCGGGCCCCGCGAACGCGACCAGCTTCGAACCGCGCGCGTAGCGTTTCACCGCGTCGGCGATGCGATCGCCGGCGGCCCGCATGAGCGTGACGTCGCCCACGCGTTCGAACGCCTGCGCGTCGGCCGCTCGCATCTGCTCGGGCGTGAGCACGAACATGCTACGCACGGCTTCCTTCTAAGACGACTACGGCGGCTGCCGTCGATTCGGTGTGCGTTATCGTAAGATGAATGCGCACCACGCCGCGCAGCCGCGGCAGGTGCGCGGCGTCACCGTAAAAACGGATCACCGGCTTGCCGCTGCGCTCGTGCGAGACGCCGACGAGCCGCCACGGAATCGCGTGCCCGAAGGCTTTGCGCGTTGCTTCTTTTGCCGCAAAGAACCCGGCCAGACGTTCCGATCGGTTGCGCTTACGCATCGCGTATGCATATTCTTCTTCGGTGTAGACCTTGCGAGCAAACCACGCCATCTTCGCCTCGTCGAACCGGTAACGCGCGACCTCGGCAAGGTCCATGCCGATTCCGATGATCATGCGAGGCACCGTTCGCGCCCACGTCGAAAGAAACCGCCCCAGGATGGACACGCAACTGCGCATCGTTCCGATCAACAGGATCGACCCGGCGTTCCTTGCGCGCTTGGGGCTTTGTTTGGGGGAACGTTTCCTCTACCGGATCACCGTCGAACGCTCACTGGTCGTTCCGCTCAGCGCGGTCAACAGTGCGCGCGGTCAGATGTTCCTCTCGACGCTTACCTCAAAGGTGATGCGTCAATATCCCGACGACAGCGGACTCTTGCTCGCGGTTACCGAGTTCGACTTGTACAAGACCTCGCACCGGTACATTTTCGGCGATGCCGACGAACAGCGCCGAATCGCGGTCGTCTCGCTGCATCGTCTGCGCGGCGAGTTCTATGGCGAGGAACAGGACGAAAATCTGCTCTTTCAGCGCACGCTGAAGGAAGCCGTACACGATCTCGGGCACGCGGTCGGTCTGAAGCATTGCTACAATGCCCGCTGCGCGATGTATTATTCCAACTCGATTTTCGAGACGGACAATAAGATGTCGCATCTGTGCGAGATGTGCGACAAACGCATCCGCGCCCGAAGCTGAACCGAACGCTCGCTTGCCAGGCGTGGGTCTAAACTCCCGGCCCCCCGGCTAAATATTCTCCGCGCTTAGACCGTAGACCGGAATAGGGGCCCGTTTCGGAGCTCTTGCGGCTTTTTTTGGCCACCGACCGTAGAGGTGTCTGTGATCCAAGCCCGACTGGCAGCCTGGCGAACGCGCCTGGGACTCATGCCTCGCATCGGCCTCGCACTAGCGACGGCCGTATTGTCCTTGGTATTGGCTTGGTTCGGGGCGCACTACTACGCATTCGAGCTGATCCCGCTGGCGTTGGTCACGGTCGCGGCCGCGCTTACGGGCTTTCCGATCGGGCCGGTCTTGGCCGTGGTCGTCGGTATCATCGATGTTCTGGTGCGCCGCGAACAGCATCTGGCCTCGCCGCTGGAGTCGGGGATTCTGCTGGCGGCGGCCGGCGCTCTGGTGAGCCTGCTCTTTTGGGACGAATCCGCTCCGGTGCAAGACGAACCGTCCGGCCGTTTTCCGATGCTTTTTGGATCCGGGCGTGCGGTGCTGACGCGGGCAGAAGCGCTCCAGGGTTCGATATCGGCGCTCGCCTCCGGGATACGCGAAGTCTCGCAAGGCGATTTTACAAAGAACCTGGCCGTTTCAGACGGCGCGCTCTCGGAACTCGCGATTGCGCTCAATAAACTGATCTTCGGGATACGCGAGTTCCTGGGCAACCTGCATCAGAACGCGACCCAGCTCGCCGGCGCCGGCGGTGAACTGCAAAGCACGGCGTCAACCGCACTTGCGGTGATCGAGGGCGCGGCGGTTGCGCAAGGCCAGCTCGACGACGGCATCAACGAGCAATCCAGCATCGTCGAACAAGCGACGCACAAGGTCGCGCAGTTGACGGAAACGATTAGCGCCATTGCCGCGGCTGCCGAAGAACAAACGCGCAGCCTGGACGAGACCTCGCTCGCGGTCACGAATATGGCGACCTCGATAGAGCAAGTTACCGCGCAGGTCGATTCACTCTCGTCGATCTCGACGGAAACCTCACAGACGGCCGAGCGCGGCGACTCCGCGATTCACACGATCGTCGAGGGCATGGACACGATACGTGCGACCATCACCGACTTAGCCGGTGATATCGTGCAGCTCGGCAGCAATTCCGAACAGATCGGCGACATCGTCAAAGTCATCGATCGTATCGCCGAACAAACGAACTTACTCGCGCTCAACGCAGCCATCGAGGCGGCGCGCGCGGGCGAACACGGACGCGGTTTTGCCGTTGTCGCAACGGAAATCCGTAAACTCGCCGACGGGAGCGTTCAAGCCACCAAGGAAATTGCGGGTCATATACAGTCCACGCAGCGGGTGATCAACGAAGTGGTCCTGGCCATGGAGCGGCTTACCGAGCGCGTCCAGGAAGGCGTGAACAGCACGAACTCCGCCTCGGGCGCGCTGCGGCAGATTGTCGAGGCGGTCTTGGGCGCGAACCAGCAGATCTCCGAGATTTCCTCGGTGGCACGCGCGATGAGCAGTAACTCGTATCAGGTCATCCGGTCGATCGAAGAGATTACGCGATCGGTGCAGCTCAACGTCCAAGCAACGCAGCAAATGTCCGCGCACTCCGACCAGGTCAATGCCGCGTTCGAAAGTATCGCCGGAATCTCGCAGCAGAACGCTTCGTCGGTCGAAGTGCTCACCTACGTGAACAAGGAAGTGACCGATGCCGCGCAGCGCATGCTGACCTCGGTTACGCAAATGAACGATTTCGCCGGCCGCATCGACAGCCGGCTAGTGCAATTCAAGGTCAACGAAAAGGAATCGGAAAGGGAAACTCTATGAGTATGCGCATACGCCTGCTTGGCACAATCGTCGGCGCAATGGTGCTCTTCTTCATTTTCAGCGTGGTCGCTGCGCGTCTCACGCTTACGCACGACTTGATGGATCAAGGCCGCACGCAGGTTACGAACGGTTCGAATGCGTTCTCAGGATACTGGGATTCCCGCAAGGATCAGATCCGTCTGTTGATCGCTCAGGATGCGGTCTCCGACGCTCTGCGCAAGAATCTGCAGACCGGCAATACCAAAGCGCTGCAGGATCAGCTCTCGAACATCGCGCGTACGTCGGGGCTCTCATTTCTGACCGTTGTGGACAATCGCGGCAAGATCGTCGCGCGTGCCAACGGCGGCGACGGCGGTTCGCTGACGAGCAACAAGTACATACAGCGCGCGCTGACGGGCGAGACGGTCAGCAGCGCCGTTGTGATGCCGAAAAGCGAACTGAACGGTGAAGGCCTCGCGCAGCAGGTCGAAGCGGACGTGAAAAACGGCGATAAAACCGTCGAGCACGTCCAGAACGGACTTGCGCTCGTCTCGGCCGCACCGATGAGCGACCAGAACGAACGCACGCTCGGGGCGATTTACGGCGGCGTGCTCATGAACCATTTCTATGACCTGGTGGATGAGAGTACGCATGCGCTGGGCGGCCAGACGGCCGTTACGGACGGCGACGCCACGATCTCCAGCACGATCAGCCAGTCAGACGGCACGCGCGTCATCGATACGCAAATGCCGGATTATGCGAGCGTCAAGTCGGGCACGCCGTGGGTCGGTGCGGACAACGAGGGCGCGACGCTCTATCTGGCGCGACTCGATCCGATTACGGACGATCAGGGCGCAGTCATCGGCGCGCGCTGGTACGGCATGCCGATGTCGCAAATCACGAGCATCATCGACCACATGACCGAAACGTTCATTCTGTGGGGGCTGGTTTCGATGGTCATCGCGCTCGTCGTCGCGGTTCCGGTCGTTCAGCGTATCTCCAACGCAATTGCGACGCGCAGCGAACAGGTCAGCGCTGCGGCAAAGGAACTCGGCGTTGCCATCGTCGGCGGCGAGGTCTCGGGCGATCACGTTGCCGCAACAAAGGCCGCGGTCGAGCGCGCGGGTCAGCTCATCACGGAACTGAGCGGTGCGCAAGCGGGACCTAAGGTCGCCGAGCTTCGAGCGGTCAACGACGAGCTGCAAGGCGACATGATCGTCATCGACACGCTCTCGCAGGAGATGAGCAATCGCCTGCAGCAGGCGGTGACGCGCGTTTCGGAACTGAACGATGTCGCATCCGGACTTGACAAATTAGTGCACGGCGGTTCCGCAAGGTAAAGGTGATGCAGCGTGGCTGACGTGATCTTTTTCTTCTCGAGCAATGCCGACACGATGATCGCCACCAAGGCGCTCAAGGATGCCGGTGTTGCCGCGAAGATGATTCCAAAACCCGCGAGCGTGAACGCGTCTTCCAACCTGTGTTTGAGCATTGACGGGGGAGTGGAAGGCTTGGCGGTCTCCGCGCTCAAAGGCGCGAACATCGCGCTCGGCGGCGTGGTAAAGTAGAGCTCGTCTCTAGTCGCGGAGGATGCGGGCGTCGGCGAGGCTGACCTCGCGCTGCGTGCCGTTATCGTCGACAACTAACGAGCCGCCGCTTCGCAAACGCAGTGCGGCGGCTTCAAACGGCGCGGATTCACCGTCGAGCAAGATTCGATAGCGTGCTCCCGGGATGCCGGCCGCTGCCTCCCACGCGCGCGCGATGCGCTGCGGCATTGCGAGATCGTCGTACGTTGCGTCGGCATGCCGGAGAACGGCATCCAGCAGTTCATCGCGATCGACCCGGGCAACGTCCGAGAGGAATGCGGGCGGCGGATCGATATCGGCAAGATTCTCATCTTCGGGACGGGCGACGTTCACGCCGATTCCGCACCCCGCCCACGCATACTCGCCGATCACGCGCGATACGCAGAGAATACCGGCAACTTTGCGGCCACCAATCAGAAGATCGTTCGGCCATTGAACGCTCGGCGTTATCGCAAATTCACGCATTGCGGACGCGACGAGCAGTGCGGTCCAGAACGGCACGACCCACAGGTTCTCCGAGGGAAGCGCATCGGGCAACGCAATCGTGCAAAGAAGCGCGGTGCCGGGCGGTGCAATCCAGGACCGGCCCTTGCGACCGCTGCCACGCTCTTGGTAGTCTGCTACCAGCGTGAGCCCGCGGGCGTGTTCCTCGCCGAGGATCTGCGCGATGTCCTCGTTTGTGCTGCCGGTGACCGGTAGGCGAGAAATACGATGAAAACGGCTCACGCTTGTCGCTTTCGCGCTGCAGGCATGCGTTGCCCGCGGCCCGTATTGGAGGCCCGTTATGGCAATCCAACGTACGCTGATCCTTTGTAAACCCGACGCCGTTTCGCGCGGCTTGACCGGTGAGATCATTGCGCGGCTCGAACGCCGCGGTTACCTCATTATCGCGATGAAACTCATGCAACTCGACGGCGAGCGGGCACGCAAACACTACGGCGAGCATGAGGGCAAACCGTTCTTTGCGGGTCTGGTGGATTTCATCACCAGCGCGCCGCTGGTCGCAATGGCCGTCGAAGGCGAGGACGCGATCGAGGGTTGCCGGCAAATCATCGGCGCGACCAATCCGCTGAGCGCAGCGCCGGGCTCGATTCGCGCGGACTTCGCATCGACGATTGGGCGCAATCTGGTTCATGGCAGCGACTCGCACGAGAGCGCTGAAAAAGAGCTCGCGATTTTCTTTGAACCAAAAGACTACGTAACGCGCAAACACGATCTCGAACGCTGGATCCTGGAGAAGTAACATGTCGCTGGAATCGCTGCGCGGCGGCGGGCGCCCGCTCATCGAAGGCGTGCACGCACGCGAAGTGCTCGATTCTCGCGGCAATCCGACCGTTGCCGTCAGCGTTGCGACCGAGCTACGGCGCCGTTGAAGAGGCGATGGTTCCCTCGGGCGCATCGACCGGTGCGCATGAAGCCGTCGAGCTGCGGGACGGCGACAAATCCCGCTACAACGGCAAGGGCGTGCGCAAAGCCGTATCCGAAGTCAACGATCTACTGGGCCCCGCGCTCGAGGGTCTGGACGTCACCGCGCAGCGCGAGATCGACGATCGGCTGATCGAGATCGACGGCACGCCGAATAAGAGTAAAGCCGGCGCGAATGCGATCTTGGGCATTTCGCTTGCAGCGGCGCGTGCCGGTGCGAGCAGTTATTCGCTTCCGCTTTTCCGCTATTTAGGCGGCCCGACTGCATCGCTGTTGCCGGTACCGATGATGAACGTCATCAACGGCGGCAAACATGCACAAGGCGCGCTGCAGTTTCAAGAATGCATGATCGTTCCGATCGGCGCGCCCTCGATCCACGAGGCGGTGCGCTACGGCGCCGAGGTCTTTCACGCGCTCGGAAAAATTCTGCACGATCAGAACCAGCCGACGACGGTCGGCGACGAGGGCGGATATGCGCCGCACCTCGATACGCTCGATCAAGCGATGGATCTGCTCGTGAAAGCGATCCGGGATGCGGGATACGAACCCGGCAAGGATCTGGCGATCGCGCTTGATTCGGCCGCGACCGAGTTCTACGAAGACGGAAAATACTACCCGTTGACCAAGGATCGCGCGTTCAGTGCAGACGACATGGTCGCGTTTTACGGCGATCTGATCGGCAAAATATCCGGTCATCTCGATTGAGGACGGCTTGGCCGAAGATGACTGGGAGGGCTGGGCGAAACTCACGGCGTCGATCGGCGCCCGGTGCCAGCTGGTCGGCGACGATATTTTCGTGACGAATACCGAGCGGCTCGCACGCGGGATTCGCGAGGGGTTGGGAACTCGATCCTCGTGAAGGTCAATCAAATCGGTACGCTTACCGAAACGCTCGACGCCGTCGATATGGCACACAAAGCCGGATATACCACGGTCATCTCACATCGGTCGGGCGAGACCGAAGATACGACGATCAGCGACATCGCCGTGGCCTCCAGCGCAGGGCAGATCAAAACCGGATCGCTCTCGCGCAGCGATCGAGTCGCCAAGTACAATCGTCTGATGGCAATCGAGGAAGAACTGGGATCCGCCGCGCGATATCCCGGACGTTCCGCTTTTCGAAGCCTGCTTGCTTGACTGGGACCTTCGTACTCAATTATCGCGACGCGCAATTGTAGTTCCGCGCTTGCTGCGCCAAAATAAAGCAATGCAAGTTGTAGGCTCCGCGCAGGATCTGCCTGCGGGTACGGTTACGCTGCTTTTTACGGACATCGAGGGAAGTACGGAGCGATGGGAGCGGCACCGCAGCGCGATGCGTTCGGCACTCGAGCGCCACGATGGTGTCATGCGCAGCGCGATCGAACGCAACGGCGGCTACACGTTCAAGACGGGCGGCGATGCGTTCTGCGCGGCGTTCTCGACGCCGTCGGACGCCGTGGCCTGCGCACTCGAAGCGCAAAATGCGCTCTCCGCTCTGGACTGGAGCGACATCGAGGGTATGCGCGTGCGGATGGCCATTCATACCGGTCCCGTTGACGTGCGCGAAGGCGACTACTACGGCCCGACCGCAAACCGCGTGGCGCGTTTACTCGCGATCGGTCACGGCGGACAAGTGCTCGTGTCCGGCGTTGCAAAGGAATTGTCGGAAGAATCGATGCCGGGTCAAGCGACGCTGCGCGATTTGGGTGCGCATCGTCTCAAAGACCTCACGCATCCCGAGCAAGTCTATCAACTCATCGCTCCCGGGTTGCCGAGCGATTTTCCGCCGCTGCGTTCGCTGGAGGCCGTCCCGAACAATTTGCCGCTGCAACTCACGCGCTTTGTCGGGCGCGACGAAGAAGTCGCCGAGGTTCAGTCGCTCCTTCTGAAATCGCGCATGGTGACGCTGGTCGGTGCGGGCGGCGTCGGGAAAACGCGCCTCTCGCTGCAAGTCGGAGCCGATGTCGTCGATCGATACCCCGACGGCGTTTGGTTCGTCGAATTCGCAGCGCTTGGCGACGGAGAATTGGTAACGACGACCATTGCAAATGTGTTCGCGCTTCGCCCGCAGGGCGAGCGGCCGCTGCTGGAAACGGTTATCGGCGCGCTGAACAAGCGCTCGTTGCTGCTCATCCTCGATAACTGCGAGCATGTTGTTTCCGAGACGGCACGCGTGGCGGATGCAATCTTGCACGGATGTCCCAACGTATGCATCATTGCGAGTTCGCGCGAAGGCCTGGGCATCGAAGGCGAGATCGGTCGTTCGAGTACCGTCGCTTGCATTACCGCCGGAGGGCAGTGTTCTGACCGCGCAATCGGGCGCGCAATACGAAGCGATCGCCTTATTCGTCGAACGCGCGATGGCCGCGAATCGGCGGTTCACGCTCACGGATGAAAATGTTGAAGTTGTCGCCGACGTGTGCCGGCAGCTCGACGGTATCGCACTTGCGATTGAACTTGCGGCAACGCGCATCAACGTACTTTCGGCCGAGCAGCTCGCGGCGCGTCTGAACGAGCGCTTTCGGATACTGACCGGCGGACGCCGTACGGCACTTCCGCGTCAGCAAACGATGCGAGCGCTCATCGATTGGAGTTATGACCTTCTTAGCGAAAACGAGAAAGTCGTATTCGCAAGCATATCGCTGTTTGCCGGTAACTTCTCGCTGGACGCGGCGGGCGAAATTTGTTCGGATGCGGGCATCGAGTCCTGGGACGTCCTCGATATTCTTTCGAGCCTTGTAAACAAGTCGCTGCTGCACACGGAGCTCGTCGGATCCGAACAGCGCTTCCGAATGCTCGTTTCAACGCGTCAGTACGCCCTTGAACGGCTTGAGGAAAGCGGCGAACGCCCCACACTCCAGCGCGCGTACGCGCTCTGGTACCTGAGATTTGCCGAGGAGATGGACCAAGCATATCTCAAAACGCCGACGCGCCGATGGCTTGCGCAGATCGTGACGGAGTGGGATAACCTGCGAGCCGCGGTCGATTGGTCGATCGCTCTCGATCCCGATGTCGGGCTGAGCATTTCCAGCGCCCTGAAATGGGCGTGGATTCAAGGCTGGTGCGCAAGTGAAGCGCTGGTGCGACTTCCTGCGGCGGTGGCAGCGGCACCGGAAGATGAGCGGAAGGTTCGCCTGCTGTTCGCATATTCGTCCGTAGCCGGCAACGCATTGCTGTATGGAATTGGACGTGAGAGCGGGCAGAAGGCTCTGGAGCTCGGCCACCGGCTTGACGACCGCGAGGGAATTGCGCTGGCAATGATTTCGGTGGCAGCCGCTTCATTCACGGATCCCGCGTACGATTTTGAGTCGGTCTTGACGCAAGCGCGAGCGATCTTTGAGGAGCTCGGATACCGGCGCCTAGCGGGGCTTTGTACGTTTTTGCGCGCACGCTCAACGTGGGTTATCTACGCCGACCCGAAGGCGCTTCCGCTCTACAGTGAAGCACTCGAGATCGCGCGTTCCACCGGGGACGAACGGACCGTCATGGTGATTCTCAATAACTTGGGCGAGGTCGAGTTCGGCAGCGGCAACATCGAGGCCGCGATCCGCAGGGCAACCGAAAGCATCGAGTACGCGATCGGTCTGCGCGACATTCCATTACAGGCGACGACGCTGCAGAACCTGGCTGCCTATTTGACAAAATCCGGCAATTACGACCGCGCCTTGACCTCCCTGCGGGAGTGTACGCGCATTTGCCGCGGAAGCGAGCTCACGTTCTCGATACGTGTTTCCGCACTGCACTACGGCGCCATTGCGGCGCTTCACGGCGACCTGGAGCGGGCGGCGCGCCTGTATGGGCGTGCGGTGGCCGCGTATCGTGAGGTTGATAACAAATTCGAGCCGACGGAGCAGTGGCTTCACGACACGATTCGGGAGTGCGCCCTCGAGCAACTCGGCGAAGAACGTTTCACGCAGCTTGCCGGCCAAGGGGCGCTCATGACCGATGACGAGCTGCTGGTCGAGGAGTTTGCCGTAAAGCTTCCTTAGCGCGCTCGATCTGCAGGGCTGCGTGCGTCTGCGCAAAACAATTGTTTCCAGTCGCTTTGGAGGTGAGGGCATGACGATTCGCTTAGTCGCCGCTCTTTTTGTCACTGTGCTTGCATTGCCCGCGTGCGGCGGGAGCAACACCACAAACCCGCCGCCGGCCGCGCCGTCGAATATTTCCGGCGATTATGTCGGGGTCGTACACGACAGTGCTGCGGGCACATTGGCCGCGACGGCCATTCTCGCACAACACGGCACTTCGGCCGGCGGCACGCTTTCGACGACCGCCGGGTCGACGACGCTCAACTCTGCACTGACGCTCGTGATATCCTCGTCAAACGCGCTGAACGGTACGATCGTGCAAGACCTGCCCAGCGGCGTAACGTGCACGTTCAGCACGAACGGAACCTACGACACGACCGGCCAGCAGATCACCGGCTCGTACAGCGCCGTTACCGGCTGCTCGGGTCAAAGCGGAACGTACACGCTCATCCAGCAGTGCACCGATACCATTACGGCGAGCGGCGGACGCCGCCGGCTCGGGTGTGCCGAAATGTTAACTCTGCGCGTGCGCTAAGGCCTCTTCAAGAGTCCAGCCGGCGCCCTCCGCGAAGAGTGAGAAGAGTGAGTCGCCCTTAATATCCTCGCTCAATCGTTGAACGATGTTCTCGCGCGCTCGTTGATCCGAAGCAATTCCGCTCCAGTTCATTGCCGACATCCGCGCCCGGGCGAATCCGAAAAGGCGGGCGGCTTCACGCGGGTCTTTTTTAATACGAATCGCCGCGACGTACGCGATGCCGATTGCGGTCAGCAGCGGGTGTTGTGCCTGTGCGGCAAGCGTTAGCGCTTGTTCGGCAAACGGAGCCGCGCGGTCGAACTCGCCGGCCGCGAGCGCGTAGCCGGCGATGTTGCTCACGCGATGCATGCGAGCCGTTTCGTCCGCGCCGCTCAGTGACTGCTCTCCAATTTCGCTCGCGCGTTCGAAGCTGCCGGCCGCCGCTTCGGATTCGGCCCACCATTCGAGCAACTGGCTCGCTTCTTCGTGCGCGCTCAGCGATCGCAGTATCGCAATGGCGCCGCTATATTGCGTTCGCGCTTGTTCGATCTCCGAGGGTGGAAGTGAAAACGCGCAGCGCCGCGCCACGCTGGCAAAGAGCCGTGCATCGCCGGTCGCACGCGCGCGATCGCCCGCTTCATTCGCATACGGTCGCGCGTCTTCGAAACGGCCTGCGCGAGCATATTGCTGCGCGACTTGCGAGAGCGCTCGAATAAGGCCGCGCTCATCATCGGTGAGGCGAAAAAGCGCCACGGCGCGTTCTGCGGCGGGAAGGGCTTGCGCATACTGCGCTTGATTGTTGAACAACATGGACAGCACGTATTCTATGCGAGCTCTTACTCCGGGTGCCAGATCGACAACCGTCTTCGTGACGCGATCGCACCAATAGATGCCCTCGCCCAGGAGCGAGAGCTGCATGAACGCGGGCGCGATGTCCGCGGCGATCTGCGCACCGAGATAGGTATTGTGCGCGTCTTCTATCGTCCAGCGCAGCGCTGCTCGGAAGTTCGCGAGATCGTGCAGCACAGGCGTCACGGTTCCGGGACTGGGGTTGCGGTCCCAATCGTCGTAGAGTTTGGCCGCCACGCCCGCAAAAAAGAGCGCATGACGGTCTGCCAGCCATAGCCCTTCGCCCGCATCCTGCATTCGCTCGCGTGCGTATTCATTGATCGATTCCAGAAGATGGTAGCGTTCGGCGTTTTCTCCGACACCTGCGACCACAAGCGATTTGTCGACCAAAGACAGAAGCAGATCCAAAATAGCCCACTCGTCGAGCTCGTCATCGGTGCAAACCGCACTCAGCGATTTGATCGTAAAACCGTCGTTGAAAATCGAGAGACGGCGGAACAGCGTCTTTTCAGCATCGGCGAGGAGATCGTAACTCCAGTCGATGAGCGCACGGAGCGTTTGCTGACGCGGCAGCGCCGTTCGAGTGCCGCCCGTAAGCACGCGAAAGCGCTCGCCGAGCCGTCGCGAAGAGCTCTTCAAGTGAGAGAACGCTCATTCGCGCGGCGGCAAGTTCGATTGCCAGCGGGATACCGTCCAAATGACGGCAGATATCTTCAATAATCGGTGCGTTGGCGTCGGTCAGTTCGAACTGCGGTGCTGCGGCTTGGGCGCGCTGCACAAACAGCCGCAGCGCATCGGAAGGCTCCAGCGGCGGTAACCGGTAGAGGTGCTCGCCGTCGAGATGAAGCCCTTCGCGGCTGGTCGCAAGGACCGTCACGCGCGGGCATCGCTCGCGAATGGCGCTCACGACGCGCGCAGCTTCTCCAATGACATGCTCGCAATTATCCAGTAAGAGCATCAATTCGCGGCCGGAGAGATTTGAGAGCAATGCTTCGTGCGGATCCACATCGCCGCTATTGGCGTGAAGCGCACCGAGTATCGTCGTCGAGACAAGCGCGGGATCGCGTATCGGCGCGAGATTGACAAACCACGCGCCGCCCTCCATCCGATCCATCGCATCGGCCGCGCATTGCAGCGCGGTGCGCGTTTTCCCAACTCCGCCCGCACCGGCAATGGTTACCAGCGTCGACTCGCGCAGCAGCTTGCGAATCCCCGCGATATCGGATTCGCGGCCGATGAATCCGCTCGTCTGCCGGGGAAGGTTGTTCGGAATTGCTTCGAGCGTTCGCAGCGGCTTGAAATGCGCGGGCAAATCGCGCGCCACGATTTGGAAAACGCGCTCGGGCTGCTGCAGGTCTTTGAGGCGGAACGTGCCCAGCGGCCGTATCGAGATTCCATCGGGCAACTCATCATCGAGTACATCCGCGACCGTTCCGGAAATCACGATTTGTCCGCCATGTGCGGCGGCCAGCAACCGTGAGACGCGGTTGACCGCGCTTCCGAAGTAATCACCGCCGCGCTCGTCGGCATCGCCCGCGTGAAGCGCCATGCGAACGTGTAACCCGTCGATTTCGCTCCAGTCTTGCGCACGAAGGTCACGCTGCGCTTGCAGGGCCGCCAGCAACGCTTCGTGAGCGGCGGGGAAGGCGACGCAAAACGCATCACCGATGGTCTTGAAAACATAACCGTCGTGTGCTTCCATAGCAGTTCGAACCGCTTGGTCGTGGCGGCGGACTGCCTGGCGCATCGCATCGGGGCGCGATTCCCACCGCGCGGTGCTGCCCTCGATATCGGTAAAAAGAAAAACGACCGTCCCGCTAGGTCTCAATAAGCAAGCTCCCGTCGTGCTTCGCACAGGGTACGATACGCCGAGCATTCCAGCCTGCGCGGCCCCAATAAGGATACAGCAGCCCGTCTTTTGAATACGCATTCGGCGCTACGTCTCGCGGAAGGGCCCGTAGCTCAGCGGTAGAGCGGCCGGCTCATAACTGGTTGCGCGTAGGTTCGAATCCTACCGGGCCCACAAGAGTTTAGCGCCTGACGGGCGGTGGAATGACGAAGCATGCAAGGAACCGTCATTCTCCGCTCGCTTGCCGCCGCAGCGCTCGTCGTGCTCGTGTCGGGTTGCAACTCCAATTCGCGAACGCAAGGCGGGCAAACGCCGATGCCTTCGAACACCACGCTCGCGCAAGCGAACTCGACGGCCGCGCCCGATCAGGCGATGAGCAATGTTCCCGGAGATAAATACATCGCAAAAACTTCGGCCGACGTGAAAGACGTCACGTTTGCGGTGTGGGCCAACGGGCGGCCCATCGGCACGGTCAGCTGGCCCAGTAAAGCGCTGGATATTACGTCGGGGATGCGCGGTCACGCGAACGTGCTCGTGATTCAATGGACGCGCATGACCAAGACCGGCACCGGCACGATGACGATTCAAACCGCGCAATAACAAGACGGTTCTAACGGCGCACGTGACGGCATCCTCGCCCGAAAAAGGCCAAATCTCAAAAACGCTGATTGCACCCCAGGTACCCGTCGGGAGGCCATAGCCGGCGGGCTGCTGACCTGCTCGAACGTCCCTGTGCGCCCGAGGCCCGCGCGGGGGAAGTGGTTGACAGCCCTTTGAATCCCGTGTTGAACTAGGCCATGTCACCTGAGCCAGGCCATGTCATCCTGAACCAGGCCATGTCATCCTGAACCAGGCCATGTCATCCTGAGCCTGTCGAAGGACGCGGCGCTATCGTCTATCGGTTAGGACACTGCCCTTTCAAGGCGGAAAGACGGGTTCGATTCCCGTTGGCGCTACCAATAAAGCCTGCGGCGCTGGCGCCTGAGCCCGTTAGATGTTTCCGGCCGACACCCACAACAACAGACGGCTCTGGCTCACGTAGTAGTGGAGATCATACGCGCGGCGTATTAGTAACTGGACGGCATGAGCTTGCGCTCGGTGCAGCGATCATGCATAAAGTCCATACTCCAGACATGGTTCGGGGCCGTCGCTGCAGTCCCAACGCGCTGCCTGGCAGAACGTCGTCGGCGTTTGGGCCCTTTTGCGCGTAAATTCAAGCCTTCATGCGTATAGAGTCGAGCGACGCGCTTGGCGTTGACCTTCCAGCCCTCGCGCTGCAAGAGCACGTGGATGCGGCGGTAGCCGTAGCGTACGCGAGATGCGGCGATGTCTTTGATCCGCGCGCGCAGAACTCGTTGAGCGGATTGCGCTTGGGTTTGTATTGAATGGATTTGCGGTTGAAGCGCAGCGTTGCGCAGATGCGTCGCTAGCTCGCCCCGTATCGCTCGTGAAACTCGCCGGCCAAGACTCGTTGCTTGGCCGGCTTCAGAGCTTTTTTGAGAGCACATCCTGGAGCATCACTTTGTCCAGCGACAGAATCCGCGACTAAACGCTTGAGCCGCGTATTTTCATCGCGCAGTTCGTTCATCTCGCGGATCTCACTGGTGCCGAGTTGTCCGTACTTTTTCTTCCAGAGATGAATCGTATTCTCGTGCACGCCGGCCTGCCGGGCCAGCTGTGCGATCGGAATGCCGGACTCGGCCTTACGCAGGACGGCGGCGATCGATTCGGGCGAATGACGTTTGCGTGCCAAGGGGACCTCCCGTGGGCCGCTCCTTAGGCGGCTGGAAAATGTGGTCCCGTGGCGTAAATTTCCGGGGGGCACCACTATCTGGGAGGTGCGCCGGCGCGCGGCCTCGAGCCGAATCGTTCGCCAAGTCGTGGTAATCCCGCCGTAGTCGGGCTCGCGCGGGTAGCTGATTGAGCGCGGTGTTCCTGTGTAGCGCGTGCCGTTGCCTAATCCTAAGGGATCACTTAACGCCGCGTATGGCCCGCAGCCCTTTGGTCGCTCAGCGCATATGATCGTCCGGAGGCTCTTTATGTTCACGTTCGGTGCGTTCGAAATCCGGAATATACGTTCTGGGCGGAATCTTCTCAGGTGCCGATCCGTCGTCGTTGTGATCGTCTTGAGGGTCCGGGAGCCGATGAACCGGGCGCTCCGTGGGCGCGGTGTGATCAACGGCCGCGGTCTGGTCGACGGGCGCGGCGCGATCATCGTGATCACTTTTTGACCGAGGATACGCGGTACGCACGTGCTCGAGGACCGGTTCGCGCTGTGCGCGATACTCGCTCAACCACGTGGCTTTCTCGTCGGGTCCAAACTCGTTGAATAGCTCGCGTTCTGCGGCCCGCTCTTCAACTTAAAGAGCCCAACGACTTCGCCCGTTGCCAAGCTGCCGAAAACCGTAAGCTCGGACTCGGTCGCGACTATCACACACGCGCCGGCACGTGTTACCTGGACAACGACGACTGATGGGCCTCGCTATCTTTTCCTTCGGTTTCTGGACTTCGTCGTTCACCCGCGACGAGCACACGGCCGAACTTTTTCCCATCGCGCGTTTTTCTAATCGTAATTTCAACGTCCTGACCCAGTGCCGTAAGGACTCGCATGAGCCGCTCGTAGGAAAACTCTCGAGTGTCCCCGCGCATCAAGCGAGAGATCTGAGGTTGGGCCAATCGCACCAACTTCCCGGCTTCTTGCTGGCTCATCTGCTCACGCGCGAGTAAGTCCGCAGTGGTTTCAACAATCCGAGCCTTTGCAAGGGCCTCTTCCGATTGGCCAAGACCCATATCCGCAAAGACGTTACCGCTGCCGCGCGTCACCGGTCTCATCGCTTTTTCTTGCCATAGTGTTCTACTAGTCGAGAAGGCCTCCGCTAGCCAGAATTTTAGGAGACTTATGCAACCTCGCTCCGTGAGGCTTTCAGTTTTTCGACTACACTAAGAAATTCCGCCGGGCGGTCAGTCGAAATTACAATGGCTGTTGATAATCTCGACCGATGCCCCACCGCTGTATGGACTGTAACCGCGTTGCGGACTCTAATGATGACTCTCGGTTCGCCTCCGACGCCAAGATATGCCACGTCCGGTGCGAAGCCATTACCAAGCATTCCCCGTTGAACGCCGATCTGGGATATGGATTCGATGTCGGCGGGATCAATGACAGCCCAGTCAAGAAGTCCGCGACGCACGACAAGATATCCGTCGTCGGCCGAATGTGGGCGTTCCACCATCGTTACGTATAGTCCCCAGACCCATACGCAGGCATACAGGCTCAAAATGTCGAGCAGGGCTTCGAGTGCAAGCAGGCGCCTTTGGAGAACGAAGTGGATGAAGATAACATCCGGGATGATAAAAATAGGCATGGCCAGGCACAGTATGCGCAGGCTTGGATGTTTCCGTATAGGAATCCCATGAAGCCACGGATACCTGCCAAAAATATGGAATGGCGCGCGGCGCCGACTTTAGCAAAGCAATTTCGACGGCGCCGATCTTTGCAATAAAAGGAGGAAAGAAAGCGCAGAGTGCTTTGAAGAGATTTTCTTCCGCACTGTTCGATTTTGGTAACGCTGCGGCGCTTCGCAATATCGTAATGGCGTAGGCCACGAGAAGCAGGTCAACGACTAGAATCACGAACAGGGATGTGGACCGATGAACCACACCCGCGTAGCTGACCTCCCGCCAAGGTGATTATTAGCAACGGTAAGATTAGGCGCGTCGCTGCGACGTCTTTCTTGGCAACAGCAATACACAGAACACAAGTCCGAATTGTCGTCAAGGTGAGAAGCGCCGGCCGCCAGCCGACGGCGACTATGCACCCAGCATCAAATCCGCAGTGGTGCGCATTAGCAACTAAGGCACTCGCCGTCAAGGTCGCCAAAAACGTTGCCACTTTGGTGGCGCCCTCGAGGTGTCTGGTCATTTAGACATGATACCGGATGATATGAATTGTTCCCCGACTGCTCGCACGAGTGGATGCTTGTCACTGATCGCTCGGCTTATCCACTGATCCGAATGTGATGGTTCGAGTAGCGCAAGCGATTCAAGGCATGCTACGCGGAAACGTGGGTTTTCATGTGCCTGCGAAAGAGTGTCCAACAGATCCGCGGTCTCACCATCTCCGACGTGGGCCGCAACGCGACACAGCATTCGCTGAGCAGCAGAGGTGTTCTGAAGTGCTTGCGTAACCATCTGAGCCTCCAAATCAAACTGGTATTGAGTCTTTAAAGTTTCCGTCGGGTTCACGCAAAGCACGTTTATTGAGATCGAAAAGTCCTCTGGATGTTCTTGAGAATGGATATCTTTTGAGGCACGATAGAACATGATCTTACCTTTTGGCAATGTGGTCCTCTCAAGGAAAGCCAACCTCACAGGTTCATTTACGCGGCCGACGACCTGGTCGTGTTCGTACTCGTAAATTGTGGTTTCATAACCAGCGCCGTAGTAACCGCCGGTCATGAATGAAAAGTTGTGATCGTGAGGGACGCGATAGTAGTAGAATTTGTCCTCCCACTCGCGCATCTCTGCATCCTTGCTCGGTGGAGTCCAAACGTTTGCACGCAGAACAAACTTCTTTGAAGTACCTAACACGAAGGTCTGCGCTGAGTAGTGATTTCGATTCTGGAAGTGTTTCCAACGCTTGAGTTCGTTGTTCAGTGCGTCGACCATGACTCTCGAATTATTGAGCAGTCCAGCGAACGTCGAGGCTGTCGCAAGGAGAGCGTCAGTGTCATCCACGTCGACTTCCCTTGTCAGTAGATCGAGGTACTCTTCTATGCCGACTGCGTTTTCGGCTTGTGCATCAATCGTCAATGCCATTACTACCGGCCCTCTTCTTGTTTTTCTAGGCAATTCAACTGCACATCCGCGGTTACACGAAGGGCGTCAATTTTGGCCTTGCTCTTTTGAGCGGCGCGCCGCACATGGGGGTGCGAATCGGATAGCGCGCGATCGAGTCATCTCCAATCCTGCCTTCTCGTCCAAGCGCATGACGTTTTTAACGACGGACCATCTGATGAAATAGGCTGGATGATTGAACAACTCGATGAGATAAGGAACGCAGTCGGCAGTGCCGATTTCAGAAACAATGTTCAATGCGTACTCGATGCGCGAGCTGGACAGGCTTTCTGACACCGCGCGACATGGTAGTAATGTATCTCGATCATACTCCCACATGATGTCGTTTAGTGGCGAAGATAGTAACGACAGTACAAGGGTGGTACCGGCTTGCGATGTGAGATCCGCAACGATTCGGCTCGCTTGTATTTTAAGGCTGTCGAGTTTGCCAATGGCTCGCCAGCCCAGGTGCACCAGTTTACTTGACCGATCGAAGATGTCGTTAGTTTCGAATCTCGGTTGTTCGTAGAGATCCACAACAAGCGGGCTTGGCCCTAATGGCACTAAAATGCAATGTCGCGTTACGCCTTGCAGTCGTTCGCGACGCATGAGATTCTCATCAAGGATGAGAAGGCTTAGCGTGAACGAATCGGATACATAAAGTGTAAATTGAGCGTCGCCGCTTGCGGGCGGCCCATAGAATGGCTGCGTGAGTATGCGTTTTAGCTCCGCATTTATTATGCTGCAAAGCGATCCGCTTCGTGCAAGAGCCCTGAGAAGCGCTTCGCAGTTCCAAAACGTTTCATGAACGGTGTCGCCTGCAGGAAACAGTTGTTCCGCCGCGCTGACAAAGTCGACGAATTGGGGAACGGCCTGCAGGCGTACATTCTGCGCCGGTAGATTGGGAACGGTACGTGTCGGCATCTCGCCACCTCTCGATCGAGTAAGAACGGATTAAGATATCAGGCGATTGGGATCTTGTTAGAGCAACATGAAGATGCCTAAGACTATGAGTCCCGGAAGCGGACCTTCTCCATAGGTCGAGGGTACAACGCGCTCTTCGAGCACTCCACGAGACTAGCAGCATAGGACTGCGGGCTGTTGTTTTGCATGTGTCATCTCCTTAGTGTGTTGATTGCAAAAAGTTCGACTAAAATAGATAGCGAAAAGAAAACTGAGCGAAGGGCGGAAAGATGCCAACATGTTCTGCGCCGACGTGGATTAAGAATCGCCGCGACGATAGAGGCGCAAGCTCCGAATTCATATCCCGGGTCGGCACTGGAGCGCGTATACGTAGCGTGTTGGCGACACTCCTCTGCGGTGCTCAAGTTTGATTCGTGGCTTGTGATGTGTCAGAGAGTGAATGGATAGTATCAGATCAACGTCAGGGATCCGCTCGGCAATGTTCACGAACTTGCACATTTCATCTTTGCGTTCGCTGCTCGATATAGGAACACGACGCCGGGGTGATCGGTGACCGTACTGGTAAGCGCTTCGAAATCGACGGGATCGTACGCGGACCTCGCTAACCGTCGCGTATGCGGCAACCGCACTGGCTTTCATCCTGGCGCGCTCTAAGCCGCAACCGGGCCGCAGCGGCACTATTCAGATTCTTGGCAGTTGCTGATGAACACGCTGTCGGTGGTCATGGCATTCTGGATGGTACTTCGGGCGCAGCGTTGGGAGAATTTGAAACACCAACATTAGCCTTCATGCGATCGGATGCGGTTCGCTATTCAGACTTTTTGCGGAGCTGTAAGCCGCGGGCTTCGAAGCCGGCGATATTGATGTCCGAAGTCCAAAGGCTGCATGTAACGCGCGAAGGCTCGCGCAACTCGGAAGGGCCCTCCCTCGAGGTCCGGAGAGGTAACGTCGACCGCCGCGGCCCGCATTCCGGCTCGCGATGCCGCGGCTACGCATCGGCCCAGTGTCGGAGAAGGAGTCGCTTCTTCGGGCGGAAGCGGAATGGTGCGCCCTCCCGATTCTAGAAAATCGAAGTTCCGGGCCCGTTCAGCCAGTACGTAATAGAGTGCGTGATCTGTGTGATCGACCACGTCCGAGGGCTCACTTAAATTTCGATGTTTTCCCTCGACCATGAGGCGCCGGATGAGCGGTCCGCAATGCGCCTGCTCTAAGAGCGCCTTCTGAAGCGCGAGTCGCAGATCTTGGTCGGCGGCCAGACCGACGGTCACTCCGGGCCAACGCATACCGTCGCCTCGGGCAATGCATAGAACCAAGGAACGCCTTGATCCCCTCGAGCCGATAGAACTCGCAGTGCGCACCATGCGCGGCGAGTTCTGCAATCGTCGCCCGTTCACGCGGACCTAATTCACTACCAACAACGATTCGCGCGGCCGGAATTTGACAAAGCCACGTCATCATTGCTGCATCGCGCTCGATCAATTCCGCGAGCGCTCGTTGCGCTGCGTCTTCGAAGGTTGTCCCCGCGGCGAGCCCGCTCGTGGTTACCTGCACGTAGTGGTACTTTGATTCCAGCGGAAAGTACAGAAAAGTCGGCAGGGCGGGGATCCAAACAGGCGCGCCCGTATCGAGCCATAGGCCACGCACCCAATGGATCGGCCGATCGGACCTATACGGACGAAATCGAAATGCGGCAGTGTCGTACTGTGCTTGCTCGTATAGGACCAACCACTCGGGGGTAAAGATATCATCGTCGATAGTCTCGGCGGAGGCGTACAGCAGCCGTCTCGGATCGGTACGGCAGGCCGAATATCGCTGACGCCCTCTCCGATCGCGCCGATTAGAGCCGTATGTTCGGAGTAGCCCTTTCCCGCACCGCAGACCGAAGGATACCTTAGTCCCGACTGATTCAGAAAAGGCGCCATGACGACCACTGCCGATGAGATAGAAGGGATCTCCTCAGTTTCCTTATCCGAAGCCACTATGCTGAGGATAATACCTGTGCGGGAATCAACCCACTTATATACTGCCGCGCGAGGATCCGCGTCATCGAGGTACATCGGCGATCGCTGTTCAACGAGCGGACTTGCGTAATGCGAATGGTCGCAACGGGCACACCAAGGCATCGGCGACACCAAATGCCCGAAGACAGTGCCGGCCATGTGTATCGCCAAACGGTTCCATGGGAGCGCCTCTGCCGCCCCGCCCAACGCGAGTGACGCGTACCGCGCGATGCAATCGAGGATGTTTTTGCTATTCGCGTCGGAAGATTCAAACGATTCAAGTCTCGTCGCTTCCGTGGCAAGCGAGCGCCAAAACGCGCATCTCCAGCATGGCCCGACCTTGGCGCGGTCCTCGAGAAAACAAAACACTTCTTCGATGTTTTGCCAAACGTAGAGGGTTGGCTTTTCGAGCATCTCTCGAGCGAACTCCGTGCTGTCGATGTCCACGGTCTCACCGAATGTGAATATTCGGAAACTCGCTTCCGCGGCGAGCGCCGCATCTGCGCCAGGGTCGGAGCGATAAATCCGAATTTGGGGATCGCATTGCTCAATCGCGCGTTCGAGGCGACGGCTGAATGACTCGTCGCCGAACAACGCAACTGCTTTGTTTCTCAGTGCGACAGGTTGAATTGGCGAACAACGCTGAACGATTCCAAGCGATTCGAGGCGCTCCAAGAACGCGGTTACGGATTCGGCTAAAAATTCGGGCGTTGCTGCCACAATCGAGGCTACGTCTCTGCTTCCGTCGAGAAGCGGCAGAATCTTTGCGGTGAAAACCGCCCAATCGGGGCCGTCCAGCGCGAACTGCCGCGTGCCGATGTCAAGGAGCGTGCCGTAAGCCGTCGGCAGAACGGTGGCGGACGGCGCAATGCGCGCCGCGTGATGCGACACGCAACTCCGTTAGCCTTCGTCGCGCTGTTCGCGCGGCCCGATATGCTTCACGATCTTCGTCGACGCTCGACTAATCGTCTCAAATGCATCGACGAAATCTGGTCGGCAAGGCAGACAGGGCTGGTTAACGGTAGACATATAGCTGCTTCAGAGGCGTTCGAAAGCGTGAGGAGACCTTCCGCAAGTTCGCGGATGTTCAGTTCCAAATCGCGTGAGTTTGACATGCTGCGTACCTTTCTGAGAGAAAAGAACCCCGGTTTGGTTCAACATCATACCCTCTACCGCGTGCCGACAGCGTGCGGGCTCATGGAAATCACCTAGGGCGATCCTGCGCTCGCCGACGGAGGCGTGACTTTTGAAAGAGTCCCGCCTGTAAGGGTCCCGCTTCCGTCAGGGCGCCAAGCAGGCCGGCAGGGTGAAGGCCGAGCAAGCGGGACCAGTGTGGCGTGGTGGCCGCCGATGCCAAGAATGCGCACACGGATCGCACTCATGTACGATGAAGCTGATGGGTTCTGCGCGCCCGTCTTGCCGAGAACCAGCCTCATTGTCGACGTCGTTCTGGCGGGTTACATTTCACCCGCTTATAAATTATAAAGCTGCCGTTCGAGCTTCTGTCTTGACGTCAGCCTTGCAATAACCGATGACGATGCGATGTCTACCTAACTGTATCTAGGGGCACCTTCGCTGTCCGTGGTGTTACGGATGCTACGAGGCGCCGGCAGCAAAGAACTGCGGATCTTTGCCAAAATTAATAGCGCCCACGGAGCGGCCGTAAATGGTTCCGGCGCAAGCGCTCAGGTTGACGTTGCGCGAATAAAGGTGTATATACAACTACATGACCGATCCGGAACCCGTGGTCCCCCTGCCGTGCGTTGGTACGTCCTTGCGGCGCGCCACGCGGGCCGTCACGCGGCTCTACGATCGGGAAACTCGCGAGTCCGGCCTACGCTCGACGCAGTTCACGCTCTTGCAAGCGCTCGAGATCGCAGGTGAAATCAAGCAGGGCCGGCTTGGTTCGATTCTTTCGCTCGACAGCACCACGCTGACTCGTTCGCTGCAAGCGCTCATTGAAGAAGGATGGGTGAAAGAGACGCGTGGCGACGACCGCAGGGAGCGGTACTTACAACTGACTCCATCGGGCCGCCGCAAGTACCAAGACGCCAAGCCCGCGTGGCGCCGCGCTCAGAACCGCTTGATAAAAGCGATCGGGCGCAGTTGGGAACAACTGGATGCGGATCTTCGGCGGATCACCGGCTCGGTCCAGTAACTTTTTTTGGAGGTAATATATGTATATACATACACTTGATGCTCTTCGCACCTTGACCCTGGGTGCTGCGGCGGGGACACTGTTCACAGCCTGTTTTTACTTCGCTGCGGATCCGTCTGAGTTCGCGTCTGGCACTCGGCGCGGTCGTCGGCGCGTGGATCAGCCTGGTCCTTGCGCTCACTGCTTCGGGTGCAGTAAAAAGCTCAGCGTTTCTCGTGCCCGCATTGTTCTCGCTCCCGCTAGTTGCGGCAGGAGTCGCCGCATCGTTCGCGGAGGTGCGCTCGGCGATGATGGCCATTCCGGTGCAGTTGATCGTCGCGCTCAACACCTGGCGAGTGCTCGGCGTCTTCATGCGTTCTCGCCGCTGTCGCTAGTACTATGAGCGGGCCATTTCCATACTTCGCAGGCATCGGCGACATCATCACGGGCATTTTCGCCATTCCGGTCGCGCGCATTGCGGCGCAAAACCCGCGTGACCTACGCGTGCTGGAGTGGAATATCTTTGGTACGCTCGACCTGATCGCGGCCGTGTTTCTGGGGGTCATGTCGACGGACGGTGGCCCGCTTCAGCTCATTCATGCGGGAGTCGGCTCGTCAGAGATGACGACGCTGCCCTGGGCGCTCATTCCGCTGGTGCTGGTGCCGACGTACCTGATTGGCCACGCGCTCGTCTTCGCGCACGTGCGCGCGGCGGCAGTGGCTGGTAATCGTAGAATCAGTGAAAAACTCGCCTCCCTCACGACATAAGGCCCGGTCCCGATAACATCGACGTGCGCGTCCGAGACACAACGGCCGCACGTCGGTCTTATGACGCAATAATGGGGTTCGTGTCACGTACTAAGGGGAGGTATCGTAGTAGCGTACCGCTGCGTCCACGAAACCGACCGTCACGCTCAGAGCGCCTTCTGCCGTCGATGAAGTTAGCAACTTCATGAATATCCGCGTCGCTGACATTGGGGCGTGTTATGATTTATGACGACTCAAGGAGCAACGTTTCTCACTGAACCAAAGAACACTGCAAAGCCGACTCAGGATGCCGTGCTCGGCGACTGCCGGGCGACGAGCTGTGCGTATCGCTCGCGAGCACGCTGCGCCTCAACGTGATCGTATGCCCTAGCGGCTTCACGCGCGAGCTCTTCCAGCAGCTCAACCTCTTCAGGATCGAGCTGCGCGCCATTGGCATGCGCGCCGTAAAGCGTAAAGCTTATGAGTTCGTGACGCACCGCGACCGGAACGGCCAACGTATAGATCGCGGCGTTGTGCGGATCGAGATGCGAGCGCAGATCGTCGAGCCAGATGACTCTCTCCTCGGCGAGGAGCATTCGCACCAATAGATCGTTCGCGTCGAACCCCGGGGGTGCAATCGTTGTTTGGCGCGCGGTAGCGATGCCTTGGAAACGCACGCCGTCTTCCGAGCGACGGTAGAGCGCCGCGCCGGCGAACTCCATTGCGTCTACTGGAATCTGCACGAGGCCATCGACGATGGCCTCTTCATCGGTCGCATACGGAAGCGCCGCCGCGGCACGCCGCACGTGTCGCTCGGCCAGCCGGCGACCGCGGAAGAAAAGAGCCTCGATGAGGCCCTCAACGGTGCGATTGATCCGGTCGAGCAGAAATCCAACTGCGATCGTTGCGAGCAGCTCGAGCCCAACGGCCAGCCGTCCAATCGCAACGACGCGCGAAAAGAACCAATCCAGAATCGAAACGAACGCAATCACACCCAGCGAGAGCACACCAAAGACCAACGCCCGATTTAGGACGAAGTTGACGTCGAGTACGCGCAGTCGGAAGACGGCATAAGCAATGCAGATCGGCATCAGCACCACGGCAAAACCGACAACTTGTCCAACGGCGAACGGCACGCCGGGTACAAAATAAATCGCGTATGCCACGAACGATGTCAGCGTACCGAGCGCCACGAACGCAAACCTTTGGCGATCGCTCGGCTTCGCGGTCGCGAAGTTTTTCGCTAGTATCAGACCGGCCACGGCGAAGCCGAGGAGGGGAACAACGGTGCTCGGAATTATGTCCCACGCGGGAACCGATTCCGCACTCATGAAGCTGCGCCACTCGATCATAACCCACAACAGCCAGTCGGCGGGCGACGTCAAGGGCTTCTATTTCGCCGAGCAGCTGCACGGCATTCGCGCCCAGCTCGACTCCGGCGTGCGCGGGCTGCTGATGAAGTCCCACTACGGCATCGAGACGAGTAAAGGGGTGCTCACCGACATCAGCCGGGAGACGAGAGCAGGAGCACCAGGAGCTGACTGCAAACCTCGGCCCGGAGGGCGAGGCGGCCGTCGAGCGGCTGCAGGAGAGCATCGGCGCCCCGCCGGCAGACGCGGACTCCGAGGCGTATCTCTGCCATGGCTTCTGCGAGCTGGGCGCCGTCTACATGGACGACGCCCTCGACGACATCAACAGCTTCCTGGACGACAATCCGAACGAAGTGGTCATGCTCTTCTTCGGCGACTACGTCAGCCCGTCCGACACCGAGGATGCCTTCGTTCGCACCGGACTGATCGACCGCGTGTACACACACACCCCGGGTACGCCCTGGCCGACGCTGCGCCAGATGATCGACCTCGATCAGCGGGTGTTTGTGCTTTCGGAGAACGAGGGTACGGCGCCGCATCCGGGCTGGTACCAGCCGGGCTTCGACGTCTTCCAGGACACCCCGTACACCTTTGGCTCGCCCGCCGACCTGCAGGCCGACGCGAGCTGCGCTCCGAACCGGGGCACCGCGGCATCGCCGCTGTTCCTCATCAACCACTGGATCACCAGCCAGACGCCTTCGCCGACCGAAGCCGCGACGGTCAACTCGTACGACTTCCTGATGGGGCGCGTCCAGCGCTGCATGCAGCTGCGCTGGCCAGTTCCCCAACCTGATCGCCGTGGACTTTTCGGAGGTCGGCGACCTGCTCAAGGTGGTCAACGCCATTAACGGCGTCGGCGACGATACGTCGGGCGGCCCACCTGGCAGCCCGACTCCGGGCAGCGGCAGCCCCGGCGCGCGGCGAGATGCCACCGCCTCACCGCCGCCTGGTCCGGGTCCGACGCCGGCCAGGACGCCGTAGCCCTCGCAGCTAGGCGTGCGACAGGGTGGTAAAGTCGAACCGGGTGAGCCACAGCGTCTGCGCCTGCCCGGATTCGGCCGGCCGGCGGTTTCCCCGAGCACGACGATCTCAGCCCGCAGGCGGTCCTGGTCAAGCTCAAGCAGGGCTACCGTGCCCAGCCGCGTCCGCTTATGGTGGGGCAGCACGGCGCTGCCCGAGTTCACCAGCAGCATGCCGCCGTCCTGGCGAAGCTGCTCACGATGGGTGTGGCCGCCGACCAGGATATCAAGCGGCCGGTCGAAGCAGCGCTGCTGGATCGCGGGCAGCGGCCGGTTCTCCGGGGTCAGGATGTGCGCCATGCCAAGCCGCCAGCCGTCTACCTCGAGGTACTGCTCGTCGAGCAGGCGCGGATCGTCGAAGTGATCGTTGTTACCGCGGTGCGGGCCAGCACGGGAGCGAACTGCTCCAGCCAGTCCAGCACGGAAGGGAGAACGATATCGCCCCCGTGCAGGATCAGGTCGAGGCCGGTAAAGAAGCCGGCGCAGCTGGAACCGAGCTGGTCGAGGGAACGGATCTCCGCCGGGAGGTGGGTGTCCGAGATCAAACCGATGCGCGTCGTCAGCTGGCCGCTCCCGCGCCGGCATTTTGCTGCCTGGGCGCCCATTCATATCGTACCCGCCGTAGAATAGTGCGGAGCGCAACCAAGCGCTCAGTCCTGAGAGGGGGAAACCCATGACGACAACTGCCGACCGCGAGACCGCCACCGCCCGCGAGTTCAAGGTGGTGGGCACGCGGCCGATTCGCCACGACGGCCTGGACAAGGTGACCGGCCGGGCCCGGTACGGCGCCGATATCTGCTGCCGGGGCTGCTGCACGGCAAGGTCCTGCGCAGCCCCTACGCCCACGCGCGCATCCGCTCGATCGACACCAGCAAGGCGCGAGGCGCTGCCCGGCGTCAAGGCCGTCGTGACCGCGGCGCGGACTTCCCGATCATCGAGGAGCGACGCGATCGACTTCGGCGAGACGATGGGCAACGACCGCATGCTGGCCGAGAACCTGCTGGCGCCAGCGGCAAGGCGCTCTACAAGGGCCACGCCGTCGCGGCCGTCGCGGCGACCAGCCCGCACATCGCCGAGGAGGCGCTGGCGCTGATCGAGGTGGAGTACGAGCTCGCTGCCCGTGGTGCTCACCGCGCGGGACGCGATGCAGCCGAAGACGCGCCGCTGCTGCACGAGGAGATGACGACCCGCTCGCTGGCCGAGCGCTTCGGCCGCGGCACCGACACCGGCGTCAAGAGCAACGTCGCCAGCCACCTCCAGTTCAAGCGCGGCGACCTCGAGGAGGGCTTCGCGCAGGCCGACGTGATCGTCGAGCGCGAGTTCACGCACCAGCACCGTCCATCAGGGCTACATCGAGCCGCACACCGCCACGGCGCTCGTGGGCGCCGGACGGCCAGCTGACGGTCTGGACGCAGCTCGCAGGGCGCCTTCGGCATCCGCGGCCAGACGGCGGCGATCCTCGGCGTGCCGGAGTCGACGGTCAAAGTCATCCCGATGGAGATCGGCGGCGGCTTCGGCGGCAAGACCGTCACCTACCTCGATCCGGTCGCGGCGCTGCTCTCGCAGCAAGGCCGGCAGGCCGGTCAAGCTCACGATGAGCCGCAAGGAGGTCTTCGAGGCGACCGGCCCGACCTCGGCGGCGTTCATGCGCGCCAAGATCGGCGCCGGACGCGAGCGGCACGATCACGGCGGCCGAGCTCTACCTCGCCTACGAGGCGGGCGCCTTCCCCGGCTCGCCGGTCGGCGCGGGCGCGAACACCGGCCTCGCGCCCTACAACGATCGACAACCTGCTGGTCGACGGCTACGACGTCGTCGTGCAACAAGCCGAAGGTCGCGGCCTACCGCGCGCCCGGCTCGCCGCAGGCCGCCTTCGCCGTCGAGACGCGTGATCGATGAACTGGCCGAGAAGCTGGGCATCGACCCGCTCGAGTTCCGCCTGCGGAACGCGCCAAGCGAGGGCGACCGCCATGCCGAGCGGCGTGCCGCTGCCGCGCGTCGGCTGCGTCGAGGTCGAGGAGGCGATGCAGGCGCATCCGCACTACAACGCGCCGCTCGAGGGGCCGTACCGCGGCCGCGGCGTGGCCATGGGCTTCTGGGGCAACGCCGGCAACCAGTCGTCCGCGACGATCAACGTCAACGCCGACGGCACGATCAGCCTGATCACGCGGCTCGGTCGACATCGGCGGCTCGCGCGCCGGCGCTCGCCATGCAGGCGGCCGAGGTGCTCGGCATCTCCGCGCCGAGGACGTCGTTCCCACCGTCGGCGACACCGACTCCGTCGGCTGGACGGGCGTGACCGGCGGCAGCCGCACGGCCTTCTCCACCGGCATCGCGGTGATCGCGCGCCGCGGAGGACATCAAGCAGCAGATGATCGCGCGCGCGGCGCTGCTCTGGGAGGGCAAGCCGGAGGATGTCGAGTTCGCGCGACGGCGTCTTCACGTCGGTGAAGAACCCGGAGTACAGCATGACCTTCAAGGAGCTCGCACGCGAAGCTGCTGCGCACGCGGCGGGCCGGTCACGGCCTCGGCCACCTCCAACCCGCGCCAGGTCGGCCCGGCCTTCGCCGGGCAACATCGTCGACGTCGAGGTCGACCCGGAGACCGGCAAGGTGACGGTGCTGCGCTACACCGTCGTGCAGGACGCCGGCAAGGCCGTCCATCCCAGCTACGTCGAGGGGCAGATGCAGGGCGGCACGGCGCAGGGGATCGGCTGGGCGCTGAACGAGGAGTACGTCTACCGCGACGACGGCAGGCTGCATGACAACGCCAGCTTCCTCGACTACCGCATGCCGACGACGCTCGACGTGCCGATGATCGACACGGTGATCGTCGAGGTGCCGAACCCCGGCCACCCGTTCGGCGTGCGCGGCGTGGGCGAGGTCTCGATCGTGCCGCCGCTGGCCGCGCTCGCGAACGCGGTCTACCGCGCCACCGGCGCGCGCATGACGCACCTGCCGATGTCGCCCGGGCAACATCCTGCAGGCGCTGCAGGGCTGAGACCGGCCGCCTGAGGGGAAGCGTTACCGTGGCCACCGGCGCTCTGCACGGCATTCATGTGCTTGACTGCAGCCAGATCATCGCCGCCCCGCTCTGTTCGACGCTGCTGGCGGAGACGGGCGCCGACGTGCTGAAAGTCGAGCCGCTTGAGGGCGAGCCCTGGCGCTTGACCGCGGAGTTCATGCCGAAAGAGAGCCGCGGCTTCATCATGCACAACCGCAGCAAGCGTGGGCATCGCGATCGACCTCAAGCGGCCGGAAGCCGCGCCGATCCGCGAGCGGCTGATCCGCTGGGCCGACGTGCTGGTCACCAACTACCGGCCCGGTGTGGCCAAACAGCTCGGGCTGGACTACGAGGCCGCCCGCGCGCATCAGCCCCGACCTGATCTACGCGGACAACACCGCCTTCGGCGGCAAGGGCCGGACGCCTCACGCCGCGGCTATGACATCGTCGCCCAGGCGATGAGCGGGCTTGCCGCCGCCAACATGCGCGTTGATGAGCGGGGCACGCCGGTGATCATGCCGTTCGCGCCCGCCGACGTCGTCACCGGCAGCGTGATGGCCTGGGGAGTCACGGCGGCGCTCTACCATCGCGCCCGCACCGGCGAGAGCCAGCGGGTCGACGCCAGCCTGCTGCTCTCCGCCCTGTTCATCCAGCGGGCGGCAACTTCAGCGAGATCGTGGCGCTGGACCCGGAGGTGCGCGAGCGCCGGCTCGAGCCGCTGCGCGCTGCGCGCGAGCGGGGCGCGTCGATGGCGGAGGTCGATGCGGAGCGGCAGGCCGCTATGCCCGAGCGGCTGGGCAACGTCTACTACCGCATCTACCAGACGAGCGACGGCTACATCGCCGTGGGCTGCCTCGGTCCCGAGCCCCGCCGCCGCTTCCAGGAGGCGCTGGGCTTCGTCGACCCGCGCTACCAGCCGGGATTCGAGGGCGAGCCCGTCGCCATCGCTGCCGCAGGCAGAGCGCTGACCGACAGTGCGAGCGGACGTTCCGCGAGCGCACCACGGCCGACTGGCTGGCCTACCTCGACGCGCGCGACATCGCCTGCGGACCGGTGCGCTTTCTCGACGAGCTCTGGGAGGACCCGGGTGTGCTGGCAAACGGCTACATCGCCAACTACGAGCACACCCTGCTCGGCCAGCTTCGCGGCGAGGCGCCGCCGGTGCAGATGCTCGGCACGCCGACCGCGGTGCAGCGCGCCTCGCCGGCGCTCGGCGAGCACACCGACGAGGTGCTCGCCGAGCTTGGCTTCAGCGCTGAGGGAGATCGCCGGCTTCCGCAACGCCGGCGTGCTGCTGTGAGCGCGATCACGCCTGGTTGAAGCGGGCCTCCCGCTTCTCGCGGAACGCCGTCACGGCCTCGCGATGGTCCGGCGGTGCGCCGGCCCGATCTCGTCCCGCATCTGCTCGCGCTCCATCACGCGCTCCAGGTCCTGGTCGAGCGGGTTCTTGTCCAGCAGTTCCTTGATCCATCATCACGGCGCCGGTCGGGTTGTTGGCGATCTCGTTCGCCTTCGCGAGCGCCGTCTCCATCAGCTGCTCCGGCGGCGACACCGCGACGAGCCCCATGCGCAGCGCCTCGTCGGCCGCACGAAGCGCCCGGTCAGGCACATGTCGGTGGCGTTGCCGAGGCCGACGATCTGCGCCAGCAGCCGGGTGGAGCCGAGCTCCGGCATCAGCCCCATCTTGATGAAGCGGATGCTGAGCCGCGCGCTGGTCGAGGCGATGCGGATGTCGCAACGGCAAGATGAAGGTGAGGCCGACGCCGGCAGCGTAGCCGTTGATCGCGGCGACCGTCGGCTTCGAGCGCCGCAAGAACCGGTGATCGAGATTGCCACGCGGCGGCCGGGGCGCGGGCGCGGTGCCCTCGTTCTCGACGATGCGCTGGGCGAAGCCGCCCAGGTCGGCGCCGGCGCAGAAGGCGCGTCCCTCGCCGGTCATCACGATTGCGCCGATCTGCGGATCGTCGTTCCAGCGCGCCGATCTGGTCCTGCATCTCCTCGGCCATGTCCGCGGTCCAGGCGTTGAGCTTGGATGGCCGGTTGAGGCGAATGATCCCGACGCGGCCCTGGGTCTCCGTCAGGATCTGCTCGTAGCTCTGTCGCTCATCTCACGTTCTCCTTCGCCTGCGACGATACCACGGCCCCGCTCAGGCGCCGCCGACCGTTTCTCGGCGGTACACGACCTCGCCGCCGACGATTGTCGCCAGCACCTGCCAGTCGTCGTCCAGCAGCACCAGGTCGGCGCGCAGCCCGCGCCGAATAAAGCCGGTCTGGCCTGTCGATGCCCATGGCGATCGCGGCGTTGCCCGACGAGAGCGCGGCCAGAGCCAGCGGGTCGGTGGTCAGCCAGTCGCTTGCGTTGCGCAGGTCGCGGTCGAAAGGCGAGACGCTCCCCGCGAGGGTGCCGTCGGGCAGCCGGCAGGCGGCGCCTTCGATGGTCAGCGTGCGGCCGCCGCGCTCGTAGGTGCCGGGCGGCATGCCGGTGAGCTGCGAGCCATCGGTGATCAGTGCGACGCCGTGGCTGCCGCGGGCGGAAAACAACGCCCGCGCCGCGGCCGGATGCACGTGCTCGCCGTCCAGAATCAGCTCGGCGAGCAGTGCGTGCCGGAGAGTACCGCGCCCACGAGTCCGGGTGCGCGGTGACCGAGCGCCGACATCGCGTTGTACGTGTGATTTGCGATCGTGCCGCCCGCGTCGATGCCGCGTAGCGCCTGCTCGTAGGTTGCGTTGCTATGGCCCAGCGAGACGGCGATCCCCGCCTTGCGCGGCCGCGCGATGAACGCGAGCGCACCGGGCAGCTCGGGCGCGACGTTGACGCGGCGAGCGTCCCCCGTGCTGCCTCGTGCCAGCGACTCCAGCTCGGGCACGCTTGGCAGGCGCAGGTTCTCGGGAATCCAGGCGCCGCGCTTCTCGTTGCTGATATACGGGCCCTCAGGAAGATCCCCGCCAGCCGGGCGCCACCGGTCTGCCGTCCACCACGGTCGCCGCTGCCTCGACCGAGGAGCGCACCGCCTCTAAGCCAGCACCCGCGCCCAACCCGGCATAGCAGGTGGTGACGCCGGAGCTGCGACCGCGCGCACGGCCGCGCGCGCCTCCGCGGCCGTCGGCAGACCGTAGCCGCCGCGCCGTGCCAGTGCAGATCGATGTAGCCCGGCAGCAGCCAGGCGCCGTTGAGCACGCCTGCGCACCGTCGTCCGCGATCTCCGAGGCAATCTCAGGCGATGCGGCCCTCGCTGCAGCGAACGGCGCCACCGGCGAGCACGCGATCGGGCAGCACGACCGCGCGCCCGCACCAGCAGCGGCGGGGACGCTGGCGCGATCCTGCCAGCGTGCTGCGCGACTTCACGCGTACAGCGAGCGCACCAGCGCCGCCGCCTCGCGCACCACGATCTGCGGCCGTCTCGGGCTGAAAGCGGGTGCGGCCGATCTCGTAGCCGGCCTGCGGATACTGCTCCGCGGTGGCGACGTAGCCGATCGTGGCGTTCGCGTAGCCGCAGATCAGCAGGTGCTCGCAGCCGCAGGCCGCCTCGAGCGCCTGCCGATCTCGACGAAGAACTCGCCCGGCAGCATCGCGATCGGCGCAGTCGGCGCGAGAGCCGGAAGGCCTGCAACTCGACCCGCTCGCTGTCGCCCGGCTGCAGCCGGCTCGCGCTGAGCTTCTGGGCGCGGTCCATGCGCAGCTGGTTGAAGCGCGGGCGCAGCGCCGCGGCGCACTCCCGACATCGTCCGGCCCCGCCTCGTGCGAGCCGCTGCTCGAGCTCCGGCCATCTCGTCCTCGATCGCTGCCAGCGGCGGCAGCGGCCGGCGCGGCAGATCCACGAACCGCTGCGCTGCGCCGAGCCGGACATCGCTGCAGCACCGTGCCGGGCGCGGGTTGCTTCGGCGTCGGCTCGGACCAGCTCAGGTTGACCGCGAGAGGCCTTCGCCCAGCGGCCGCAGTTCGTGGCCGGCGCGCGCTGCCGCCGCGCCCAGCAGGCCGCCGACGCGGGCGATCTCGGCGAAGTCGTGCCGCATCCAGGCAGGGTTGATGTCGCCGGCAGCCCCCTGCATGTAGATGCGCGACGCCGCCCAGCGCCCGCTCGACCGCCGCGGCGGCCTGGCCGGGAAAGTCGGCCGAGTAGAGCAGGTTGTCGTACTCGAGCACGGTGGCGTGGCAGGCGTAGTTGATCGAGCGTCGCCACGGGCGGCGCCGGGCGCGGGCGGCGCGGCGAGCAGCACTGTGAGCCATCGTCTGCGATCGGGCCGTCCGGGTCGCGCCGGTTCTGGCTGATCGTGCTGCACCTCGGCCGTCGCCAGCTTCAGCGTGACGGGCTGCAGACCCGCGAGCGCCCCTGCCGCCGCGCCCGCGATCTTGCGCGCGGTCACGGCGATGTAGGCGTGGCCCTCGCGTCATCCGGCTGCCATCAGCGGGCCGGAGTGGGTGTGCGTCGCCGCGACGCAGACGCAGCTGCGGCGGGATGCCGAGCATCGCGCGCGATGATCTCGCGGGCCGCGCGGCCAGCTCCGCCGGCACGCCGACCAGGTCGCAGACCGCCAGAAGCAGCCGCGGTCGCGCCATCCGCAAGCGCCAGCACGCGCGCATTGAGCGGGTCATGCATGCCGATCGACACGCCCTGCCGGGCGCCGTAGCCGCCCATGGCGAGGCCGGCGCCCGGCGTGATCTCCACCACCGCCGCGCCCGCGCGGAGCCTGCTCATCCGTCGTGGCTCATCGCACGCTTGCCGCTAATGGGTCGCCGCGCCGGAGTGGCCGTAGCCGATCTCGGGATCGGTGATGCACGTTGACGCAGGCGGGCACGCCGGAAGCGAACGCGCGTTCCAGCGCGGGGCGGATCTGCTTCGGATCGGTTACCGTCTCGCCGTAGCCGCCGAACGCCTCCACGACCTTGTCGTAGCGGACGTCCTGCGACAGCTCCTGCGCGATGGTGTGCCCGAAGCGGCTCTGCTGCGGGTGCTTGTTCTGCCCCCAGGCGCCGTCGTTGCCGATGATCGAGACCACCGGCAGCTTGTGGCGCACCATCGTCTCGAACTCGAAGCCGTTCAGCCCGAACGAGCCGTCGCCGTTGACGATCAGCACCTGCTCTTTGGGCCGCGCCAGCTTGGCCGCGATGGCGTAGCCGGTACCGACGCCGAGGCAGCCCAGGCGCTCCGGGATCCAGCCAGTGGCCCGGCTTGAAGATCTCGACCACCCGCGCCGCGTGGGTGACGATGTCGCCGCCGTCTCCGATCACGCGTCGCATCGCGGTCGACGAAGTCACGCACCTCTTTGCACCATGCGGAACGGGTGGATCTGGCGTCTTGTCCGAGTTCATGAACGGCTCGTCGGCCGCGCGCGCTTTGGCTTCCGACGCCGCGCAGGTTTTCGATCCAGGCATCGTCGCGTGTGCCGATCGCGGCCGTTCTCGAGCTCGTCCATGAGCTGCGTCAGCACCGCCGCGCACGTCGCCGACCAGCGCCACGTCCACGTCGCGGTTCTTGGCGATCTCCGCTTCTTCTACGTCGAGCTGGATGACTTTGCACTCGGGATGGAAGAGCGGTGGCCGGCCGAAGCCGAGCCGGAAGTCGAACGGCGTGCCGATCACGAGCACCGCGTCCGAGTTGGAGAGCGCCGCCCGTCGCGAGAGTGAGAAGAAGAGCGGATGGTCGGCCGGAATGCTGCCCCGGCCCATGCCGTTGAGGTACACCGGCGCGTTTACGCGCTCGACCAGCGCCCGCAGCGCCTCCCATGCCTCGTCGAACCAGATCGCGCCGCCGGCCATGATCACCGGGCGCTCCGCGTTCGCGAGCAGATCGGCGGCCTGGCGAATGAAGTCGGGGTCGGCCAGCGTGCGGCCCTGATGCCGGTAGTTTTCCGGCCACCAGACTTTCTCCTCGTCTGCTTGGCCAAACATGATGTCGAATGGCACCT
>CAVZQG010000011.1:0-122980 GCA_963777365.1 Vulcanimicrobiota bacterium | reverse complement strand
GCATGTAGCGCCCCGCCGACGCAGCCGTCGCTGTCCTCTTGGAATATGCTTGTACGTCAGGATGGAAGTCCTCGGAGCGCAATGGAGGTCTGCCCCAACCCACAGAGCACCGGCGGCCGGAAGCCTTTGGTTTGCGCTGACCCTGGTCCCGACCCTTACGCAAACTGGGATTTGCGGTACGCTCCGAACGATGTGGGCTTCGGTTCTTATTCAGGTTTGGTCAGCGTTGGATATACCGGGGGAAATCGGTTTTTGCCGACGCTAGGCAAGTGTGTCGCGCAAACCGCAGCGGATACAGCACGCGACGCTTTAATACTCTACACGGCGGTAAAGAGTGCGGCATCAACGTGGGAATCTAGCCCGAGCGCGGCTCAAGTTTCAAGTCTACTCGGCGCATATGCTGCCGGTGAGATCGGCGCAGCAGCTTTTGTTGCCGGCATTGTTGCCATGCTGCCGGACGTAATTATTGCAGGTCTGCTTGTTGGAACGGGAGTAAGTCTCTATGATCTCGTAAAAATCGTGGGGTGTACCGTGAGTGGTAACGGATGAATAACATGGATGTGGCCGTCAATTTTGGCGCTGGGTTTGTTTTTCTAGTGCTTGCGTTGCTCGGCTACACCGTTCGGAACGTTTCGCCCCGAGCAACGGCGTTGGGCATTGCCGCGGGGTTGTGTTGGATCCTTTCAGCCGGGCTACGCGAATGGGGTATCACCGTTGTCGCAGCGATCTTCTTCGCGCTTTGGGTGCGCGCCGTAATACCGGAAACCTTGCGAAGGTAAGTGAGTGGCCGGATCGCTGAGGGCGATCATCTCCGAAGTAACTGCGCGAATTCCGCGAGCGCCGCAAGCACCGTGGTCCTGCGCGAGTTCGATCGGCGTAAGACCGCCAATTGTCCGCAGTGGATGATGCATCCACCTCGGAATTTCCTCGGCGGTAAGGATGACACCGAGTCCGTCGTAAGTCAGCGTAAGTCTCTTTCAGCCCTGCTTGAAGTCCCGGTCTGTCCGGGCGTGTCCGCTATCGGAGAAGAATCGCGCGTTTCTATCCGTTCCCTATTAAGCACTTTATGTTACACTAAAGCGGTAAATGGGCTTTAATGAACCAGATATTGCGCTTTCTCTGAGCAGCCCAGGACAAGTCCTCGCTGAGCTTGGTAAGCGGGCAAGGGCAGAGCGCTTCCGTCGCCGCCTGACGCAGGCGGAGTTGGCAGCCGCCGCCGGCGTTGCCCGCCGCACGATCTCGCGTCTTGAGGCCGGAGAACCGGTTGGGACCGATGTCCTCGTAGTGGTTGCGTTTACCTTGCGATCCGAACGCGGTCTCAACCAGCTTTTCGCATCGCCGGACGCGCGTTCGGTCGACGAAGTGCTCGAGTCTAATTCGCGCATGGCAGCTCAGCGCGTACGCGTTCGGCGCTCGCGGTGATGAATTTATCCCTTGACCGCGCGCTGCACGCCTTGCTGGCCTTTAAGCCGGACCAGCGCGTTCCGGTCGGACGACTTGCGATCGATGGTGGCGTCGCGGTCTTCGAGTATGCCCCGGAGTTCGTCGCCAGCGGACTGCAGCTGAATCCGATGCTTGAAACACCAGCCGCACGCGTGCCGCTCCGACCTAATGATCCCAGTGCCTTTGAAGGGTTGCATGGCATGTTCGCGGACAGCCTTCCAGATGCATGGGGCCGCATACTGATCGACCGCCGCGTCGCCATGCTCGGGATGATCCCGGCCAATCTTTCGCCGCTTGACGTGTTGTCAATCGTCGGATCGCGCGGAATGGGGGCTCTCGAGTATCGACCGGAATCTGTTCTAGATAATGCTGATGTGAGCGAGCTGGACCTCGACGTCCTTGCGCACGAAGCTGCTGCGGTGATCGCAGGCAAGGATACTGACGTGCTGCCGCAGACTGAGGCGCTCGGCGGCTCATCCGGTGGAGCAAGGCCCAAAGTGTTGGTCGCGATAAATAAGGCGGGTCACATGATGGCCGGCGCAAACGCCATACCAGATGGCTATGACGCATGGCTCGTGAAGTTTCGCAGCGGAGCGGTTGATATTGACGACATAGGCCCGCTCGAATGTGCATACGCTGACATGGCTAAAGCTGCCGGTATTGCAATGACCCAGACGCGGCTCATCGAATCGCGCACGAGTCCAGGCTACTTCGCCACTCGACGGTTTGACCGCGCACCTGGGAATCAACGCCTTCATGTGCTATCGGTCTCGGGCATGCTGGAAACGCCGTGGAGAATCCCAACGATTCACTACGGCACCTTACTTGCACTGACACAGCGCGTGACGGCCGACGCGCGTGCCGTCGAGCAGATCGTGCGACGAATGACCTTTAACGTGTTCGCGCATAATCGCGACGATCATGCGAAGCAACACGCGTTTCTAATGGATAGCGCCGGGGGCTGGACATTGGCGCCGGCATACGATCTGACTTTCTCGCGAGGTCCGGGAGGGCAGCATTATTTGGATGTCGACGGGCGCGGATACGAGATCCGGCGCGCCGATGTGCTGGCGCTTGCCAATCAATATATTCGGCGCCGGGAGCGCGCCGAGCATATCGTCGACGAGGTGATTGCAACAGTCGGTGACTTCCGCCGATTCGCCGATTGCAACGGTGTAAGCGCCCGCACCGCCGCAACCGTCTGGCAGGCAATCGAAGAACAACTCACTCTGGTGTGAACTGCTCGATGGTAAACCGTACACTCCATCACGAAAATATCGGAAGCTGGTGAGCCAATTCGTTAATCGGCTTCAATTCCAGACCCTCTCGCGCAATGAACGCTACGTTGTTGCCTTGTAAAATCTCCGAAACCCATGCGGCATCGCCGCGAAGCATTGCACCAAAGGCCAGAACAGGCTTGGCGCCGCCGATCTCCGCCTTGTAGCGAACCGAGTAGTCGAAGAGCTGACCCATGCCGTACCGCATGCGATCAACCGCAGAAGAGGGCCGAGTCAGACTTTTCACTTCAACAAGAAGTCGATCCGCACCGAAGGTTGCCAGCAAGTCGACGTTGTTATTGAATAGGCACGAGCCTCCGCGGCGATCAACGATCGCTTTCAACAGCTTCAGCGTCTCTTGATGGTCGGCTCTCGCACGTTCCTGAAGAGCGGCGGCTTCGAAAACATCCGGCCCCGCACTACCGCTCGGCCGGTAGCCGGTGCCCTCGGGGACGGTGTGCAAAGACCGAAAAGAGTCTCGCGGGGGACTTACAAGCGGCGATGCGCGCCCCGCGAGAACGTCGCTCACCGCTGGAGCATCGGCAAAAACGGCACTCGTGAGGCCTGCGGCTTGAAGAATACGATAATAATCCAGGTCGTCTATGAACCGCACCGACCGTCCCTGGAACGCGCTGCGATTCGGAATTTGCGACTCGTACATCGCGCCCGCTGGATCTTCGAACGCAACTGGACGTGCAAAGCGGATCGGCTTCTCGATGTCGACATAGCGGTGATTAGGGTCATAGGGGTCCGGTGTAACGTCGCCGAGCACGCCGCACCCAAAGTACGTGCTTGCCTGCCCTACCGGCGCACCGCGCGCAGGTCGGTAATAAACGAATTTCTCGCCGCCGCGAATTTCTTCGAAGTACATTCGCGGATAGTGATAAACCACAAACTCAGTGTCTTTGTACTGAGGATCATCTCGCCAAGCCCTTTGCATAAGCACGACAGGCATTCTCGGATTGGTTCCCAGACATGCCGTAGTTTCCTTGATGACCGCACTTCGTTGTGTAGAATCCGCCCTATGGTTAGTCTATGCGCGTCTGTCCTTGATGCTGCGCACGATTGTGTAGGGCGGAACCAAATGCGCGTCGGGGTAGATAATGAGGTTCTTGCCGGAGTGCACGGCACTGGGTGCGATGATGCCGTCCATCCCTAATGCGGCGGCAGCCGTACCAACAGCCAGCGAGGGATGCGGAGCGCCGGGAATGCGCGGGCTACACAACTCAGCGTTTGAGGTGTTCAACGGCGACCGTACAGCCGGATCGGTCAGGTCCAGTACGCGCGTTAACCACACGTCGAGCGATAACATCGAGGCTGCGCTCAAGGGGCGATCATCTTCGAAGTACTGCGTGAATTCCGCGAGTGCGCAGGCGCGAGAGAACGAGCAATAGATAGGCGCGATGCCGGGCGCGTTATAACGTTGTCCCCCCTCATAGCGCCTTTGGGCATCGAGGCGTGGCGATAAGTTTCGTAGACAAAGCGTGTCGCGTAGCCGCGAAAAGAAACGAGCGGCGCTTTCTTTAGCGCCGCCCGCAGGCGTGCGTCGTGCAGCATGGTTCTAGCTGTAGCCTCCCGCCGCCATTTCGTCGACAAGTTGACGGAGAGACGAAGCACCGTGTTTCTGCGCGAGTTCGATCGGCGTGAGGCCGCCGACCGTCCGCAGCGGGTGATGCATCCACCTAGGGATTTCCTCGGCCACTAAGATGATGCCAAGCCCGTCATAGGCGAGCGCGAGTTCTTTCAGTCCTGTCTGAAGTCCCGGGCTGTCTGAGCGAGTGCGCACGGTTGTCTCGTTTGCACCGATCATCTTCGATAGAGCGCGCAGAGTCACGCCGAACAGGACGGCAAGCTCCTTCGCGTCGAGTCGATGCGTTTTGGCATTGTGGGCTTTGCCCAAAGCAGCTGCGGCTTTCATAGCATCACTATTGCACGGTGTCTGCACTACCCATTCATGACCCGGCCTTCCCGAGCTCACTCTTGCTTTGCAGGATATGGCGCTCGACGATTGCGGCGTCGGTGGCGATCGAGGCGAGGTGGATAGGGATTGCGGCGGTCGTTTGCTGCAGGGCTTCGAGGATGCGCTCCTTCGGGTTGCCGAGCGGGTCTGAAAGGACGGCTAGGCCGACAGCCAAGCCTGCTTCCACTCCCAGGGTGAATCCGCAACGCAAGGCGAGCGCGCCGTGTTCGCGCAAGGGATCCGCTTCGCCATCGGAGGCATCGCGCAGCGCGCCGGTGATGTCCAGAATGCGGTCGCCGTCGGAAATATCGTCAGGAAAGTCGCTGCTGCCGTGCATCGTCTGCAGCCAGTGCGTAAAGAGTGCTTTGACGGCTTTCGGATCGATCGGGGACTGTGCTACCATTGGGGGCGTCATTGGACTTTATCTCCTTTGGCCTGCGCCTCGGGTGTTGCTGCACCGCGGGGCGCCTCGATTTTTAGACGGACTGTTGCCGGCCGTCAGCAGCTCAATGCTATGCGTTGCATTGCAACATGGCGCCTGTGTATGGGCGCCATGTTGTTAGTATACGTTTTACAAGATTAAAAAACAACGGTACGCTCGTTCTTTGCGTTGCTTCTTATTCGACTGCCTCCGTCGTGCGTTGCACCGGTTCGGTGAAAATCAACCGATTGCCGGACGCGTCGATTACGCAAACCTCACGCCCCCACTCTTGAACCTGAATTCCGGGGTTCATGTACCGATACTTCTTCGCAACGAGTTCCTTGTGCAGTTCTTCGATGCCCTCGACATCGATCCTGATGTGCGTGGCGGGACTTCCGTCGCCGTGATGCTCACTCAGGAAAATCTGCAAACCATCGCGCGAGATCCCCATGAAGAGCGGAGCTCCGTCGTGGAAGCGGTGCTCGAAGTCCACGGAAAACCCGAGAAATCCAAGATAGAATTCGCGGGCCTTTGCCACGTCGAACATTCGAAGAATCGGAATAGTGCGCTTGAGGACGACGGCCATAATAACTACGAACCTCGGCTTTCTTGAAGATACGCTTGGGCCACGCGCTTTGGAGCGCGCGAGAGCCACGCTTCAACGATCACGTCCTTGAGTTTCTTAGGCGCGATCTTACCGAGCCGTATCAGCACGGCCGGGTATCCGTCGAAGTGCGGTGTCGTGAAGAACACCTCCTGATCGCTCGCGAGTAAGACTTCCTTCATTTCCAGATCCGCGGTTCGGACGCCCAAAATCGGTCCGGCCGGCGCGTCATCCCCGAGGGCTTCGATGTCCTTGCGCCGCAGGGGCCGTTCCCACGTGAAGTTTTTGTCGTTTACCATCCACGTGCAAGTGCCGGAGGACGAACGTTCCTCGCTAGTGCCCGGCAGCGAGAGCGCGAACCGGCGCACGTCACTCCAAGAAGCCATACGCGGTGCTTCAACACGCGCAATAGCCGCTGCCTTCATGCATTCAGGAGGCAGCTGTGCCCATTTTTGCGACCATTGGAGCCGCGGCGCTGGCAGCAGCGTTTCTTGCGTTCGCCTGGACGATGCAAAAGCGGCAGAACCGTAAGGGCATAGTAAGCGACGATGACGACGACGCCGTCGTCGACACGTTATACGTGGGCTAGCATCGTTAATCCGGGAGTGCCGGCTCGGAAAGCTTCCCGGTGTCGAGCATGCGCGGCTGATCCGCCGGACAGTCGCCCAGCGGGTGTTCGGCACTCCAACGCTGCGCGCGTCCTGCCAACCATTCGAAGTTCTCGAAGACGAACGGACGATCTTCACGCGCATATCATTTCGTCGGCATACCTACTAAAGGCACTGCGAGTCTCGACTGGACGGGACAACGGCGTGGCGAATACTTTCCGGTCTAAGCTCGGGACCGCAACTGATTGTACTAATCGTCTTCGGCACTTTCCGCCGGCGAGGTAGCAAGGGAAAGAAGAACGCTGGGGCGCTTCGATGATGTCGACTTCGGGCGTGATACACCACGCAGTTCCGCCATTGCGAAGTTGCCCTAGACATGTTATCGTGGACTTTGCATCACGCCCGCAGGCACATCGAAGTTCACGAGACACCGCAGTAATGCGGTGTCTCGTCTTAAAGCGTCATGCTCAAGGAAGGTCAGGGGTTATGTATTTCCTGTCAGTATTTACGCGCGCTCATAAGTGGCTTTTCTTCGCGGCGATATCTGCCGTCACGCTTAGTGCATGCAGCGGTCAAAATAGTCCCGGCCCTGCGAACTCGGTTCCCGCACATTCCCACCAGGCCAGCGTCGGCGTGGCTCAGCCGGTTATCATGCGTCTCAGTGACGGCGAAACAGTTACGATTCAACCAGGTTCCGAGCCGCCAATCGTCCCGCCCAACCAAATACCCGCGGCTATACTCACCGCTGTGCGAAATCATCAGGATCTTTCGATGGGACAATTCCATGCAGTAGTCGAACACGATGATATGAGCTGGGCAGCCAATTTGCCGCCGCCGTCCGACGGCAGCGATTTGGGCGCCAGCATCGGTAATAGTGCACGTCGACCGAACGCGGTGCACTCGCAGTCCGCAACGGGCGGCAGCGCAGACCATTCGACGAACGGTTGGTACGTTGACGGCTACGACAGCAATCCGAACTATCAAAGTGAGGGCTATGTGCAGTTTAATGCCGACATGGGGTTGCCGACGCTTTATCCCGAGCCGTCAAGCGCGACGTGCAGCACGTACGTCTACTACGCTCCCACGACACAAGGTATCGACGGCAACCCGCTCGAGGTAGGCTTAGCTCGACGTGTCCGGATTGGCCGTATGCCGGGCCCCAACACGTGTTCATCTATGACTGGGCCACGCACAGCGGCAATGTCCCGTGCGATCAATCGGGTTATGGTTCGTGCGTGGGATTTACCTCGTACGCGCCAACCATCGACTCTACATTTGCATCGAAATATGTGCGCGTGCTTTCTCACGGCGTGCCGGAATGGTCCATAGAAACTGTGCAGTCCAACGGGTGGTGGTATTTCGGAATATACAACCACAACACGAGTCAGTGGGAATATCCGTATGCCGAGCAGTACACGGAAATCCGCCACAATTTTTCAACGGGCCTGAAATGGGTACGGTGGCGGCCACGGATATTTCGAGTACTATCTGTCGGCGAACACAACGTGTGCCACGTTCGATCCTTCGGATCCCAGCAGCGCGAACACATATGAAACGGACGCGCAGCAGTACAGCGCCACCACAAAGACCTGGACCCGCATTTCGAATGAAAAATACCTGTATGCCAAGATATACGGAGCCGGAACTTGTTTCTTCGGGCCAAACACTCCATACTTTAATGAAGCACCATTCGGAGACGGTTGGTCTGATTGGGAGGCGGCTGACGTATGAGTCGAATAGCGACGAACGCTCAACTGCGGATCTCTGCCATGGTCGCCTTCGCCACTGTGGCGTTGATGGCCGGCTGCGGCGGAGCGAATAGTAGCGGGGCGGCCGGCGACCCGACGTGCGGACCGCCACCGCCATCGGCGCCTCCCACGCTTGACCTCGTATACCCGATGCCTGGAGCAACAGGCGTTCCGGACAATGCGGGCGTTATCGTTTTTGCTGCGGGTGGTGCAACGTCTGAAGACACGCTGACAATGTCGTCGGCGGGAGGCTCGGTGCCCGTAGGCGCCTTTACGGCTGCGCCGTCACCCCTCCCGAGCCCGCGAGTGACGCCAGGTCCGGCATTCGGACCGACAACTCCGTACGTGGCCGTTCCCATTCCGACGTTGTCACCATCTACGACATACACGGTGCAAAACGCGTATCCAGATTGGGCGAACAATCCGCCCTCGTGTACGACGACGATCACGCAAAAGTTGGGCAATTTTACAACGCAATAACGGTGCAGCAGCCGCGATATCGGAATGTTCTCCTTCAGCAGCGCAAAGGCACAGACGTGGACTAGCATCGTCAATCCGGGAGTGCCGGCTCGGAAGAGCTTCCCGGTGTCGAGCATGCGCGGCTCATCCGCCGGATAGTCGCCTTGCGGGTGTTCGGCGCGCCAACGTTGTGCACGGCCCGCCAGCCATTCGAAGTTCTCGAAGACGAACGGGCGATCTTGACGAATGTGCGCGATGACCTCACGCAGCAGTCCCCAGTATAGGCTGACGTTGTACCACTCCGTTTGAAGATAGATGTGTTCGTCGATGAGACCGTTGCGAACGAACGACCCGACGTGATTGTACATGTCGCAGAGATACAACTCCGGGTGCTCGCGACGATCGACCGGAGTTCGCAGCAGGCCCGCGCGAAAACCCGGCTCCTCCATGCGTTCGGCGAGATCGATGCGCACGTGGTTGACGAGCTCGCGAACCGAAACATCCTGAAGCATCGAGAGAACGCTCTGCAGACCCGCGAGTTGATTGGCGCGACGAATGTGCCGCAGTTGGACGAGCGCGGTAATCGCCGTTGCCGCAATGACGATGAACGTACCGACCGAAGCGATCGTACTCCAAATATCCAGGGACATCGTCTCTCTACTTCTCCGGCGCAAAAACGTACGCCCCTCGACTGCGCTCGGGGTCCTTCGACAGATCTCAGGATGACACAGCAGCAACTTGTCTACCCACTGTTGCGAAGTTGTCCGGGATGTGCTAGCGTCGGAATCGCAAGGGGTATCAATCCGGCAGCACCACACCGAAGCGCGCGAGGCGCCGCAACAATGCGGCGCCTCGTTACATCTGCGAGCGGCCGCGTTTGCTGCGCCGGGAAATGGTGTTGGTCATATAACGGCGGCAGCTGCCTTATGCACGTTGGGCTGCGTCTCGGCCCAGAGTTGACCGCAAGCGCGCGGACGAGTCGAACGCGCGCTCATTTCTGCAAACCTGAGGCTAGTGGCGATTTGCCGGGCGAGGGAACGCAACGGAAACGCCGCTCGGGAGCGGCGCTCCGTTATGCAACGCCTGTCGGATTACATCGGGCGCTTAACCGGAATGTTCGTCAGGGGACCTTCGCCGCCGACTTGTTCGATCGTCGTCCCTTTGGCCATCGACCAGTGGTGTACGCCGGCCGGGACCATGATGAACGATCCTGCGGGAATCGTCTTTGCTTTGGATTTATCGATAGTGTCTCCGGTTCCGAACAATAGAGCACCCTGAATGACGGTTATGTATTCTGGATTAGCATGATAGTGCGGCGGATTGGTATAACCGTCCGGCATCTTTACCCGGATAATTGAAGTACCGGATTTTGCCGGATTGCCGGTCAGGACCGCATTCGAGCTGCCCTTGGCAGGACCGGTCGCGGCTATCCAGTGCAGATTGTCGGGGGTGAGAATTACGGGAGCTGCCGTACCCGCAGCGATTGCCGCGCCCGCAGCGGCTGTAAGGAATAGCGCAATAAGAACCGACATGAACGATTTCATGGTGTCAAACTCCCTTACTGATGAATGCGAGCCCGATCTACTTTCTTTGCGAGGATCGAGGCTTCCACGGTGCGCTGCGGTGCACCCCTGCTGATGCTGAATCATGAACCATAAGGCCCAGCCGTGCAAGCAGCAGATTTGAGCTTCCGGCTTAGCGAACTTACGCGGTTGCTTTATGTGCCTTCGGCTGCGTCTCGGCGCGCAATTGACCGCAAGCAGCGGCGATATCACGGCCCATGTTCTGGCGCACGGTCGTCGGGATACCAGCCTGGTCGAGTACCGCGGCAAACTTCCAGATGTCTTCGTTTTCGGTTCCGGCAAACGGTCCGTCCGGGGTGGTGTTGTACGGAATCAAGTTCACGTGATAGAGATGTCCGCGCATGCGGGCGGCCAGTTCATGCGCGTGTTCCTGTGAATCGTTGACGCCGCGCAGCATGACATACTCGAAAAATACTTTTCGATTGGTCTTTGAAATATAGCGATCGCAGGCGCTCAGCAGTTCTTCCATCGAGAACTTGCGATTGACCGGCATGATGCTGTTGCGAACCGTATCACTGGATGCGTGCAGCGAGATCGCCAAATTGACTTGCACGCCTTCGGCGGCGAACGCGTCGATCTTATCGACCAAGCCGACCGTGGAAATCGTGATGTGACGCTGGCCCAGATTGAAACCCTTGGCGTCGTTGAGCAACGCAACCGAATTCATGACCGCGTCGTAGTTGTGAAACGGTTCGCCCATCCCCATGAACACGATATTGGTGATGCGCTCACCCTTGAGCGCGAGCTCCCGCGCAAAGTACCGCGCCTGATCGAATATCTCCGTCGCCTCGAGTTGCCGCGTGAATCCCGCCTGACCGGTCGAGCAGAACGCGCAGGCGAACGCGCAGCCGGCTTGCGAGCTGATGCAGATCGTATTTCGGTCGCCGAAATGTTCCATCAGCACGGCTTCGACTTCCGAACCGTCCGCCAATCGGAAAAGCCCTTTGCTGGTCTGCTTATCGTTCGAACGCTGCACGACCACCGGCTCAACCGAGTCGAACGTGAACCCCGAGGATGCAAGCGCGCTGCGCAGGTCCTTCGGCAGCGTCGTCACGTCGCTCGACGTCGCCGGCCAGCTCTTTTGTCGCTGCACGGTATATTTGACCGAGCCGGTACGGCTTGAGGTCGAAATGCGCGGCAAAGGCCGCAGCGTCGCTGAATCCCGCGCGCCGGACCTTGTCGGCAAACCAAATAGACTGGGCGTCTCGAATCACAGAGGGCATGGTAGCACAGAACCGGCTTTGAGCGCGCGGTGGTTTTACGGTTCGAACAACATTAACGGTTCGGCCTCGGGCGCGGCCTTGACCGCGGCCGCCGCGAGCTCGTCCAGCTTTGCCCGCACTTGCTTGAGATCCGACCACACCTGCCGCTTGGTTTCCGTCAGCGCCATGCCGCCTTGCCGCAAAACGTAGGCGGGGTGAAAGGTCACCATCAGCGGGATTCCGGCCGGCCCTTCGTACCAGCGGCCGCGGCCGTTCATGATGCTGAACGCCCGGCCCAAGAATGACTTCGCCGCGGGCGCGCCGACGGCCAATATCACGTGCGGCGCGATGATGTCGATCTGTTCATCCAAATACGGACGGCAGTTTTCCATCTCGATCGGTGTCGGCGCTCGATTCTTCAGCTTCGCACCTTCGCGAAGCGTGGGACGGCATTTGACGGTGTTGCAGATGTAGACGTCTTCGCGCGGCAGATCGATCGCCGCGAGCATCTTGTTCAGCAGTTCGCCGGCGCGCCCCACGAACGGACGGCCGAGCAAATCTTCCGACTCGCCGGGCCCTTCACCGATTACCATGAGCCGCGCACACGGATCGCCTTCTCCGTACACGTTGTTGCGGCGCTCGCATCCGATCTCGCACTTGCGGCACGCGGCCGCGATCGCCGCGGCCTTCTCGAGGACACGCTCCCGGCGCGCCCGTTCCTCCAAACTCATGTCTTCTATGCCGCGTAATTCTTGGGAGCCAGCCGCACGGCTTCACCGTGCGCGATCACTTGCGTCGATCCGTCCGGCTGCTCGAAGGCCTCAAACCGGATCTTGATCACGGCGTCCGCACCCAACGCCGAAGCCTTGATTCGCACCTGTTCGAGCGCCTCTTCACGAGCGCGCTCGGCATCGGTCAGATACTCGATGGGCGCGAGGCCAATGAACGCGCCGATAGACCGGAACGTGGCTCGCAGCATGTTATGCGGACGCGTCGCCCGGCCCGCGACGCTGCCGAATGACTTCAAAACCCGAAAGCCTTCGGGAACGTCGAGGGTAACCAGGTCCTCTTTTGCAATCATGAGCAGCAGTGAACAGTATTACTCCCTCGGTGCTGATCGTCCGCCTGGACGCCATCGGCGACGCGCTCACCACCGCGCCGCTTATCGCGGCGCTTCGAGCGCACGGCATGCGGGTCGGCATCGTCCTGCGCCCGGTCAATGCCCAGGTCTTCGCGCCGGGCGCGCTCGATCGCGTCCACGTGACGGGAAACTGACGGCGACCTGGTCGCGCAGATCCGGCATGAACGGTATGATTACGCGCTCATTCCGACGGAGAAGCCGCAGGCGTACAGACTCGCGCGCGCAGCGCGCATTCCGGCGCGGGTCGGTTTTGAAAACGGCTGGGGTAAACCGCTCAAGACGCTCTGGGTACGGTGGATGTGCACCGAGACGATCTTTCGCACCGCCGGGCTGGACGCGAACGCGCCGCACGAGTGCGAGGTCGTGTTCACATTGGCGCGTCATCTGCTGCCCGATGCGGAACCTCCGCGCGATCCGGCGGTCTTGCGGCCGCTCATCATCGGCGAGGAGCCCGCGCAGGACGATCGGATTACGCTTCAAGTCACCGACAAATGGCAACGTTTGGGCGCGCAAACGGCCGATCTGGTCGAGCTGATTCGCCGTATTCGCGCGCGTCACGACGTGCATCTCATCGGTTCGCAAACCGAACGCGCATATTGCGACCGGATTGCAGCGGACGCACGAGCAGAGGTCGAAACGTTCTCCGATGTGCCGGCGTGGGAGCGCGCCATCGCCACCTCACGCGCGCTCGTCGCGCCTGATTCGGGCGCCTCACATGTTGCCGGCATGACGGGGACGCGCGTCGTTACGTGTTTCGCTCCGGCGGATTTCGCGCTGCAGACTGCGCGATGGTCGCCATGGGCGGCGCCGCACCGCGCGGTCAAGATCGAAGGCGAGCCCTGGCCGATCGTCGCGGCGGATGCGCTCGAGAGTCTGCTTACCGGCAGCCCGCGGCCTGTTTATAAAGGCTGATCGGACCTTCGCGACGCGCAAGCACGTATTCGCCGGTCGTGGTCAAGCGTGAGACGAGCGGCTGCGATTCGACCAAACGCGGCGAATCCGGGAATGCATCGTCGGTGAGGATGTAACACGAGGTCACCGCGCCCTGCTCCGTCTCCGGCAAAACGGTGACGTTCGGATCGGTGGCGGCAAGGTGCGTATAGACTTCTTCTTGCGTGGCAAGTGAGACGTCGCGCGGAAGCGATGCCGTGAACGCATCGAGCGCCGCGCCGGCTTGCGAGCGCCCGCGCAGCGTCGTTCCCGGATGCAGCGGATCCGCCACGGCGAATTCGAGCACGCACAGCGCGATGCACCAATACAGAAGCACATGCGCGCGCTTCGGCGATCGTGCCCATACCTGCGCGATACCGCAGGCAAATGCGTACAGCACCCAGCCGGCCCACGCACCGGCATAGTGCGAGCCGGTCGTGTAGGTCGTCGACATTCGAGAAAAGAGTACTTCGGCCAGGGGCAGCAGCGCGATCAGTATCGCGGGCGTTCGAAACGGAATGAAGAGCAGCGGCAAAAATGCGAGCAGCAAAAATCCAGCCCGTTCGAGCAACCCCGTTGCAAACAATGCGCGCCAATCAGCGGGCGTCCATGCATAGAATCGCGTCGGAGACCACGCGCTTACCGTACTCGCCGCGTGCGGCTGAATCACCGCAAAAAACAGCACGGCCACAACGGCGCCCGCAAGCGCGGTGACCGCGGCCAGGCGCAGGCGAATCGAATCGCGACGGTACACGACGGCGGCAATTGCACCCGCAGCCGCCATAAAAATCGCCTGGTCTTCTTTGACGGCAAGCGCAAGCGCGGCAAAAACCAGCGTCCACGTCACATAGCCGCCGTCGAACGCCCACAGCAGCCATGCCACCGCCGCCGGTGCCAAACCGTTTTCATGAAAGTCGTTGAACGTGACGCCCGCAAGCGGCGGATACAGAAATACGACAAGTGCGGCGAGGCGAGCCGTGCGTCGCCCGGTGTGCCGCAAGACGACGCCGTAGATCGGCGGTGCCGTGAGTGCACCGGCCACCGCCTGCAAGCGCAACGAGCGCCAGCGCCGACGGCCACACATGCATAAGCGCGCCCGCCGCATAGAGAATCGGTGAAAAATGATACGCCCAGTGGCTACCCTCGACGGTATTGCAGAAACATCGCAGCGCACTCGCGGCGGTCTGCGCGAAAATCCCGAGGTCTACGAAATTTCGGTGGCCTGCATACCGGATCGCGCCCAGAGCAAAAAAGAGCGCGGCATACACGCGCCGCTCCGGTCCAAAGCCATGCATCGGCAAGCGATGCCGGACGCGGGTTTAGTTCCCGCGCTGTTGTAGATACGGCCAAATAAACGTGTCGATCTCGCCGTCGAGAACGGCCTGTGTGCTTGCGGTCTCGACGCTCGTGCGGTGATCCTTGACGAGCTGGTAGGGGTTGAGCACGTACGATCGTATCTGCGATCCCCACTCGTTGGCGCTGCGTTCGCCGCGCAGCTGCGCGAGTCTGTCATCCCGCATCTCGAGCTCGCGCTGAACGAGCTTGGCCCGCAGAATATTCATCGCGACCTCTCGGTTCTGCGCTTGAGAACGTTCTTGCTGAGAGGCGACGATAATCCCGGATGGTTCGTGAATGATGCGCACGGCCGACTCGGTTTTGTTGACGTACTGACCGCCGGCACCGCCCGATTTAAACGTCTCGATCCGAAGATCTTCAGGTTTGATCTCGACCTGCACGTTCTCGCCCGCTTCGATCTCCGGAATGATATCGACCGCGGCAAATGACGTATGCCGCCGGTGGGCCGCATCGAACGGCGAGATGCGTACCAAGCGATGCACGCCCCGCTCGCTCTCGAGCATCCCGTACGCGTTGCGTCCGCGAATGAAGAACGTCACCGACTTCAGACCGGCTTCCTCGGCCGGTGATTCATCGACGACGTGCGTGAGGTAGCCTTTGGCGTCGGCCCACCGCAAATACATCCGGGTAAGCATCTGCGTCCAATCGGCGGCGTCGACGCCGCCGGCACCCGCGTAGATACTCACGATCGCGTTGTGCGCGTCGAACTCGCCGTCGAAGTTCGCCGCCATCTCCAGCCCATCCAAACGCTCCTGCGCAAGATCGACGTTCGTATCGACCTCGGCTTCGGCGGTGGGTTCGCCGGGAAAGAGCGCGAGCATTTCACGCGCATCGTTCAGCGCGCGCGATACGGCATCCATCTCGTCGACGTCCCCGCGCAAGTCCGCCAGCTGCTTCATGGCACGCTGTGCGGGTTCGGGCTGATCCCAGAAGCCTTCGCTGCGCGAGCGGCGATCGAGCTCGCTGATTAGCCGCGTCTTCCCCGCGTAGTCAAAGACGCTCCTTGAGCGTAATCAAACGCTCGGAGAGGCGGGCAATCGTGGTCAGCTGGGAGTCGCTCATCGTGCACGCATTTTCTGTCGAGCGCAGGCCTTTCCATGCAAGCGCATCGCGTGAGTGCTACGCAGAGCATAACGGAGGCATGGATGAATGATGAATAACGTACAAGAGCGCCCTGGCGGCGTGTTCGGCACAGCCGTAGAAACAGGGCCCGGCGTCACGTTCGATACCGGGTGGAACAGCCCGGCCGGCTCACCGCCCTCGCTGGGCGGCGACAGCATCAGGCAGTTTCCGACCTGCCCGCTCGGGACGTCTTCCGACGGCGCGAACGGCCTGGGGCAGCAACTGCTCTCAATGCTTGCGAACATGTTTGGGATGGGCGGCGCCGGCGCTTGCGGCAGTTCGTATTTTCAAAACGCATCGGCCTCATCGACGGGCGATCCGCACTTGGCGTTCAACGGCACGAACGCGTCGGGAAATGCGCAGCAAACGCGTTTCAACAGCATGAGCTCGCATGAAGACCTCTTGAGTTCCGACTCGTTCGAAGGCGGCTATCGGATATCGACGCGAACGACGCAGCCGAACGCAAACGGCATTACCTACAATAAGAAAGCGACGATTACGACCGGTTACGGCCAGACCCGCGTCTCTCTGGACAACGGCGGCAACGCTTCGATTTCACAGAACGGGAGCACGTGCGAGCTGGCACGGGGACAATCGTACAATCTGGGCAACGGTGAAAGCGCTGACTACGAGCAGAACGGCTCGCTGGTCGTGACGGACACGAATGCGCAAGGCGGTACGATCACAACGACGCTCAGCGAGAACGGGCAAGGCGTCGACGTGCACACACAAGCGTCGAACGTTGATTTAGGCGGCGACGTCGTGCACGGGCCCTCGCCCTAAGCTCTCCATGAGTACCGTGGCCGCGAACACCTGCGCAATCGCGCAAAATACGGGCAGAAGCGGAAAGACGAGCACCCTTCCAATCGCAAAAGGCACGGGATTGAACGGAACGGCAATCAGGCACGCGATCGCCGCAGCGATGAGCACGATCGTGTCGTCCCGGACACGCGAACGAAAGACCAAATATACTGCCGCTGCCGTCAGCATCACCGGCGCGATCGTTCGCACGGCCTCAACGATGACATAGCGTATCGTCGAGAGGACGGCCGCGCGATACCAGGCGTTATATGTTACGCCCGGGGCATGCGGTTCGTGCGTGTAGACCCAGCGAAGCTGCTCGCCTGCGCCGAACGCATGCGTCAACGCGGCAACGAGTACGTAGGCAGCGACACCGGAAAGCGAAGCCAAGAACGAAAGCCAACGCCCGCGCAGCAATCCGGCGGCCAGCGCGGGCAGCACGATCAAGTACGGCGTTGGACGCGTCAGCACGAGCAACACCGACGCGACCGCAAGCGTTACCAGCATCGCGGGCGTTTGCGCACGCAGCAGCCGAACGAGTGCACCGAGCGCCAGCGTCCACCATACCGCGGCCAGCATGTCCGTTAGATCGCTTGCCGCCAGGGACCTCGTGAGCGGAAGTGCGAGCGCAATCATTGTAAATACGGCCGCAAACCACGGCCGGCCCCACGCGGTGAGCAGCCAAAACAGCGCAATACCGAACAAGACGTACGAGATCGCCGAAACGATAAAGAGCGCGCGAAAACCCGTCCAAGGCAGCAGGCGCGAGACGACCCACGGATAGAGTACGCGATTCTCGAATATGCGCGAACTCGAGAACGAAACGCTGGGATCCAGTTCGATGAGTCTGCGGTATCTGGGCACCGCCATCATCGAGGTCTTTTCGTAAAACGCACGCGCCGCGAGGGTTGCGTCTGCCTCGCTTGCACCTGCGTCGCGAGCCGCGTACCGGGCGTACACGATACCATCGGGCGTGAATTCGCGATGCCTAAGGACGCTCAGAGCCAAGTTGGCTATGGCGAAGAGTACGACAACGGCTAGCGCCAGCGAACCTACACGGCCGCTGCGCCGTGACATTTCTTATATTTCTTCCCGCTGCCGCACGGGCACATTTCGTTGCGGCCGACCTTCGGCGCTTCGCGATGCAGTGGTTTGGCCGGCTCTTCCCCGTCACGATTGGTATGTACGTTTCGTGCGCGCGCAAGAGGCGCCGCCTGCGGTAACAGTTGCCCGCTGGGAATCTGCTCGAACGCCGGTGCGCCGGCGGGGACGAGCGGTGGTTGACCGAGCGCTCCATTCGGGCCCGGTCCCACCTCTTCGGGCGGCGGCCCTTGCTCGATGACAACGCGGAAGACGCCCTTGATCGCCTCGTCGGCGATATTGTTCTTGAGATCCTCGAAGATCGAGTACGCTTCCTTTTCGTATTCGACGCGCGGATCTATCTGGCCGTAGCCGCGCAGGCCGATCCCCGTTTTGAGGTGATCCATGATGTAGAGATGATCGACCCACATACGGTCGATGATCGGGAGCAGCAAATAACGCTGCTCGACGAAGCGCATGACCTCCGGGGTTACTTCCTGCTCTTTGCGCTCGTATGCGGCGATCGCGGCGTCGTTTAAGATGCGCCGAATCTCTTCCCGGTCTTTGTGCTCGAGATCGCTCACCGTAACCGATTGTTTGATCGGGAAGACGAGCTCGAGTTCGCTCAGCATTTCTGCAAGATCCCATTCGCTCGGCGGCGCATTCTCGGGCGCATTCTCCTGGACGGCGCTATCGACTTTACCTTCGAGCGTTTGCACCATGAACTCGCGAGAGTCGAACTTGCCCTCCAGGATCGCACGGCGATCGCCGTAGATGACCTCGCGTTGCTTGTTCATCACGTCGTCGTACTCAAGAACGTGCTTGCGGATCTCGTAGTTGTGCGCTTCGACTTTGCTTTGCGCCCGTTCGAGCGACTTTGTGACCAGCGGCGACTCGATAGGCGCCTCGTCGGTGAAGCCCACGCGCTCCATGATGTTGTTCATCCGCTCGCCGCCGAACAGACGCATGACTTCATCTTCGAGCGAAACGTAGAAGCGCGTCGAACCCGGGTCGCCTTGCCGGCCGGAACGCCCGCGCAGCTGATTGTCGATGCGCCGCGATTCGTGGCGCTCGGTGCCGATGATGTGCAGGCCGCCTTTATGGGCAACGTCTTCGCCCAGTTTGATGTCGGTACCGCGGCCTGCCATGTTGGTCGCAATGGTCACCTGACCCGGCTGCCCCGCATCCTTGACGATCTCGGCTTCCTGCTCGTGATACTTGGCGTTCAGGACGTTGCACTCGACGCCTTGGCGGCGCAGCATTGCCGCAAGCATCTCCGATTTTTCGATCGAACGCGTGCCGACCAGAACCGGACGCCCTTTTTGATGTTCGGAGACGATATCGTCGAGTACGGCTGAAAACTTCGCCTTCTCGGACTTGTAGACGATATCGGAGTTGTCTTTACGGATCATCGGCATGTTCGTCGGTATGACGACCACGTCCAAGCCGTAAATGTCGCGAAACTCGCGCTCTTCCGTCTTCGCCGTACCCGTCATGCCGGCCAGACGATCGTATAAACGGAAGTAGTTTTGGAAGGTGATGGTCGCAAGCGTTTGGTCCTCGCTGCGTACCTTGATGCCTTCCTTCGCTTCGATCGCTTGATGGATTCCGTCGGAATAACGGCGTCCGTACATCAGGCGGCCGGTGAACTCATCGACGATGACGACTTCGCCTTCTTTGACGATATACTGCTGATCGCGATGAAAGAGATTCCAGGCCTTGAGCGCCGCGTTCAGTTGATGCGCCAGCTCGATATTGCGTTGATCGTAGAGGTTCTGGATGCCCAGCATCGTCTCGACTTTGGCCACGCCCGCTTCGGTGATAGGAACGGCGTGCGCTTTCTCGTCAACGGTAAAGTCCACGTCTTTCTTGAGCCGTGGGATGATCTGAGCGAACTTCTCATAGAGCTCGGTGGGTTCGGTGCCCTGACCGCTGATGATGAGCGGCGTGCGCGCTTCGTCGACCAGAATCGAATCGACCTCGTCGACGAGCGCGAAATTGAGATCGCGCTGGACCATGTCCGCGACCTGCCAGGCCATATTGTCGCGCAAGTAATCGAAACCGACTTCGTTATTCGTCACGTACGTGACGTCGCTGCCGTAGGCCGCGCGGCGCTGCGCCGGTTCGAGATCGTGCTGAATGATTCCGACGGTCAGACCAAGAGCCGTGTAGATGGGGCTCATCCACTCCGCGTCTCGCCGGGCGAGGTAGTCGTTGACGGTAACCACGTGAACGCCCTTGCCTTCGAGGGCTCGTGCGTACACCGGCAGCGTCGCGACCAGCGTTTTACCTTCACCGGTCTTCATCTCGGCGATGCGGCCTTCGTATAATACCTGACCGCCCATGATCTGGACGTCGAAGTGGCGCATCCCGAGCGTGCGTTTACCGGCCTCGCGTACGACCGCGAACGCTTCGGGCAGCAACGCATCGAGCGTTTCGCCTTTTTCAAGGCGATCGCGAAACTCCGTCGTCTTCGCGGCGAGTTGCTCGTCGGTCAGCGCAGCGGTCTTCGACTCTAGGGCGTTGACTTTCTCGACGGTCCGCCGAAGGCGGGCGATTTCTCGCTCGTTCCCATCAAAGAGCGTTTTCAGGAATGCCATATCGTTAGTAGTATACCGTTCGTCGGAGATGCGAGTTGCTCATGGCTAATCGGCCTGACCGGACAGGGGCAGCGTTACCGTGAAGGTGCTCCCTACCCCTTCCTTGGATTGCACGGCAATACTGCCGCCGTGCACTTCCACGATCTTCCGGCTCACGTACAGCCCGACGCCGGAGCCCGAGATACCCTTGCGGCGCGCGTTGCTGGCGCGCCCGAACCGCGCGAAGACGGCGCCCAGTTCCGATGCGGGAATACCGATCCCGTGATCGATAATGGCGATCGTCGCGTTGCCCTCACTGCGGCTGAGCCGGACGAGAACCTCTTCCTGCGAGTATTTCAGTGCGTTCATTAACAGATTGTCGAGCACATGGTTGAAACGCGCGGTATCGAGCGAGACGATAACCGGCTCCTCCGTCATCGATAGCCGTATACGCGCCTCACCTCGGTTGTGCGCCTTTACGCTCTCCGCGATCACTTCGCGCAGATCCAGTCTGCTTCGATCCAGGGAGAACCCGCCGGCTTGCGTCTGCGCGAGCGCAACGGCATCTTCGGAGAGCCGCACGAGCCGTTTGGTCTGCGAATAGATCGTTTCGAGCTCTTCGTGCAGCTCCTGCGTCGAGCTCTCCAGCAGCAATTCGCAGTATCCGAGGATCACGGTGAGCGGCCCTTTGAAATCGTGAGCCAGCATTGCGAGCAGATCGTCTTTGAACTCGTTACTCTCGGATAGAGCGCGCGCAAGCTGTTGAATACGCTCGAAACCGAGCGCCCCGGAGAGCGCCAGTTCCAGATGCGAGGCAAGCATATGAAAGTACACGCGTCGCTCGGAGTCGACCCAATCGTACGTGCCGCCGGCCGCAGCAAAGATCACCAGTCCCCATAGGTTGCCGTCGATGCGAAGCGAAGCGATGATTCCCTCATTGCCGCCGAAAACGGCGCGTCCGATCGCCGGCGGAAGCGCGGAACCCAGCGTGATGTCCCCGCGCTCGAGCACCGGAAGCAGCTGCGCGAGATCGATGCGTTCGGGAACGCCCTCGCGAGCCGACTCAACGGTTCGAAGCGCACGCCGGATCGCGGTCGAGCCCTCGAGCTCGTACGCGGCGCATGTCAACCGCACTTCGTGCGAGACGGTCACGGCAAATACGAGTAAGACCTCTTCGATCGTTTGTGTGTCGCGCAACATTCGCACGACGCGCTCCAGCGACTCGGCGCGCGCACGCCGCAGACGCTCCAAGTCGTAGAGCTGCACGTTCGCGAGCGCCAAGCCCACGTGCGAACCCGCCGACCGCAGCATGACCATGTCGATTTCGTCGAACGCCGCCGGTGCCGAGAAGTGCAAGACGATGGCATGTTCGACGCGTCCTTCGATGATAAGCGGAACCAGTAAGGCCGACTGCGCACCGACCGCGCGCAAAAAGCCGTCCCGCGGATTGTCCTGCGTTACCTGTTCGCGACCGATCACCGAGCCTGCCAGCACGCGTTCGAGCCAGCTTTCCGAGAGCCGCACCACGGGCGGTAACGGTGTTTTTGCGTCGGCCGACTCGGCAGATGCCAAAACGCGCGCGAAATCAGGGGATGCCTCGTCGCGCCCGAAGATCGCGCAGCGCATGGCGCCGAATGACTGCCTCAGGTCCTCCGCGACGGATTCCAAAATGCTTTGCCGGTCCAGCGATTTGCGCGCGCGTTCGTTGATGAGCGCGAGCAGCGCACTTTGTTTGGCCTCACGCTCCGCCGCTGAAAGTTCCCGTTCGTGCGCTACCATCCACGCGGCGATATCGGCGAACGTGCGGATTTCACGCAGCATCTCATCCGAGGGTGTCGCGTCCATCTCGAAAACGAGTGCGCCTACGGGGCCGTCGGCGGTTTCAAGCGGAACGACCAGCAAACCGGAATCCGGTCGATATGCGCTTACGCCCGAGAGCGCACGAGCAGCCTCGTGCGGAACAAAGTAACCGCCGCGCACCGCGAACTTTGCAAGCGCCGGGAACAGCAAACGACGAAGGCCCGGAGTGTCGTCACGTAACGTGAACCCCTGGCCTTGCGGTGGCGAATGCGCGTACTCGGTGCGCTCGTCGCTGAAGATTGCGACGGTTGCGCGCGCGCAATGCACCATCGCGTGCGCCGCTCGAGCAAGTGCGCGACTTTTTTCTTCCAGCGAAGACATCGCCGGCAGCTGTGTGAGCAAGGCAAACCGGTCGACCGTCCCGCGCGGTGAAATGCCCTCTACGGCGATAATGCTGTCCCCATTGCGCTTCCCTGGGGTAAGGCGATCACATTCGTGGGCGTCACGACCCCCTGGGAGCCGGCTATAAAAATGAAGAGCTTGCTGTTGGCGTTCGGTCCCGCACCCGCATCAACCACATACACGTCGCCCATCGAGTCGATCTTCACATCGGTGGGATTCACAAACGCCGGATTCTGGCTGATGATGACGTGCGAGGGCGCGACGTTTTGTAAACCGGCACCGAACGGAGCGTTGAAGATCAGAATCTTCGGCGCAACCGTGCTGCTGCCGGCATCGGCTACATAGAGATTGCCTGCGGCGTCAAATCCGATGCCGAGCGGCGAGGCGAGCTGCGTATTGGTTCCCGCAATCGTCGTGATCGGCGCGATATTATTCGAGAACGGTGTAGGAGTCGGACTCGGAGATGTGCTGGGCGAGACGCTTGGCGAGGGTGAGGGCGTCGGTGAAGGCGTCGTCGAGGGAGCGACCGTCGGCGAGGGAATCGCATAGACGGTAATCGCGGCCGACCCGCTGTTCGCAACGTAGATATGCTTTGAACTGTCGACTCCGACACCCACCGGCGCGTTCAAGGCGGTGTTGCTTCCCGCGATCGTATTGCTCAGGCCGAGTGATGTAAAAACGAAGACCTCGCTCGGGAAGACCGTATTCGCACTGGTGGCCGAAACGACGTATCCCGAGTTATCCGAAAAGACCGCGATTCCGCGCGGATGTGTTCCCGTGGTCAGCGCATTACTGCCGAACGGCAGGACGTCTCCGGTCGCATAGGTCTGAAACGTCAGGATCGACGCAGCTTGCGTGGCCGGATTGAAGTTGGTGACATACGAGCTGCTTGCTGCTGTTGAAAGCGAGATACTGCGGACCGCTCATCGTGGTATTCGAGCCCCCAATCGTGAACTGCGGCGTCGAACTCGGCCCCGGTGAGGGTGTGAAGATCTCGATGGTCTGCTGCGTGGTGTTCGTCACGTAGACGGTGTTCTGCGGAAAATTCGGGCCGATGCCCGGTATACCGCCGCTCGAGGGCGTGGTGGTGTTGGAGCTGCATGCCGCGACGACCGCAATACAGGCAAGCATGAAAAATCCAAAGGACAGGCGACGCAGCATGGGCACTCCTTGGGGGGTCAAAATACTCGGTTGCCAGGTTACACGCACCGTGGATTACTTTCCTGGGACGGGAGCGTGAACAGCGTGTTCGAATCCGACAAAAGCCGCAAGTAGAACGATGACGACGGCGATCGCGACCAGCACGGTCGTGAGGACCATGCGGCGGACGTAACGCGGGCGGCTCGATTCCGTATCGATGATTTGTCGAGGCACTATTCAAACGGATCGTTTGGCTGGATGGTTCAATTCGGTCGTCGTCACCCGGGCTAAAAGTCTGGCCAACCGTCACAAAGCGGTAGCCTGCTGCTCGAAAGCGCGCCACGACCTGCGGCAGCATCTCGATCGTGGCGAGTTTGCCGCTGTGAAGCAGGACGATCTCGGGAGCGGTCGCGTGATGCTCCAAGTGCTCAGCCAAGTGAGCGGCCGTGATCGTGCGCCAGTCACCGCTGTCGTCGGTCCACAGAACCGTCTTATAGCCCAGGGCTTGAGCGACCTCGATCGTTTGGACCGTATACCGGCCGTGCGGGGGCCGGAAAAGATCGAGAACCGAGGGATCGTGCACGAGTGGGTACAGCGCGGTTCGACCGCCCAGGATCTCGGCGCGTACCTGGCCGGGCGTCTCCTGATCGAGGTTCGGATGGGTGTACGTATGGTCGGCGACTTCATTTCCCGAGCGCTCGATACGCTGCGCCAGCTCCGGCCATTGCACCGCGTCGCGTCCGATCAAAAAGAACGTCGCGTGCACGTCGAGGCGTGAAAGCTCGTCCAGCAAGAGCGGCGTGAAGATCGGATACGGGCCGTCATCGAAGGTAAGCGCGATCAGTTTTGGCCGCCCGCCGCGGTTCGCGTACGTCACGTGTTCTTTGAATAGCCGCTTGAGATGGCCGCCGATTGATGGTGAAATTGCCTGCTGTGCATCCATGTTCGGCGTGACGAGCGCCGGCTGGACGCGGGTCTCGTGCAAGAAAAAGCGATAGCCGGCGTATGCAATTATCGCGCACGCACAACACGCGGCGATGAACCAGGCGCGCGATTTCACTGCTGCGGCGCCGCGGCGGTTTGTGCTGCGAGCGTACTTGCGAGATCGGCGCCGACGATGACGGTCACGTCACTAAAAGCGGGATTCGCCGTAGCCGGAGCGGGCGTCTGAGCGTCGGCGATCACCGGGACGCTCTGCGCGGCTTTTCCGAGCGCCGAACGAACCTTCAGACCCGCGTATGCAACTTTCGAATGCTCGTGCAGTTGCGTGGTGACGACGTCGCTCTGCGCGTTGCCGACCTCACCGATCGTAAAGCCTTTCTTGCGAAGCAACGATGCCACGCGCCGCGCCGCGCCCGGAACGCCGGAGCCGTTCTCCACGTCGACGCGCAAGCTCTGCGGATTGATTGCGGAGATTGCAAGCGGATCGGGCGAGGACGTCGGTACCGGTGGATTGAGCAGCATATTCTCAACGAGCTGCGCTCTCTTGGCCTGATCGGGAATGAGCACGTCGCCGCCGTCGGCAAGCGTGCGGTCATCAACGTACGGTACTTGGTCGGAATGCAGTCCGTCTTTGGACATTCGCGCGAACTGGGTTGCCAGGCTGATTTCTTCATCACGCGTCAAGTTGGTTTGCACGTCACGCGCGAAAACGGCGGTGAGATCGTTCAAGTGCATCAGGGTGTTGAACTTGTCGCTGCGAATCTTGTTGAGCGCTGCCTGCATCACTTGGTTTTGACGCATGATCCGGCACGGATCGCTGCACCAGTCGTGCCGGAAGCGCGCATAGCTGACGGCCTGCTCGCCGTTCAAATGCTGCATTCCGGGTTTGAAATGAATATGGAGATGGCCCCAATTGTCGTCGTAGTCGATAGGACCGTTCGGGCCTTGGTGCTTGAGCGCGTCGGAATTCATCGGATCCAGGTTGATGCCGCCGATCGCATTGATGAGATCTTTGGTGGTGTTGACGCGCAAGATGATGTATCGATCGAACCCTTCGATTCCCAGCCACTTCGCGATCACGGCCTGCGCTTCGTGAACGCCGCCTTCCGCTTGCGCCTGATTGATCTTCGCCTCTTGACCGCTCGGCATGACGGCGGCCATGTCGCGCGGAATCGAGAGCACGTACACGTTGTTCGTACGGAAGTCCAAATCGATTGCTTTGATGACGTCACTGCGCGACTGCGTCGAATACTCCTGATCCTTGTCCGTATAATCGTAGTCCAGGCCCTCGGCTAGGACCAGGAGCTGATCCTTATGGAAAACCTCTTCCGGTGACGGAGCGAGCTGCCCCATGACGACCTGCAGAGGTGAGCGATGGAATGCTACGGCAAAGCCCGCGACCGCCGCGAGCGCACCGACGATGATGAGCACACCCGCCGTGAGTCCTATGCGCCGTATGAGTTGCTTATCCAACGCTTGCCAAGTCCTTTGAATGAACGCGCCCGAAGAAATCGAATGGGCCGTTCCCTTCCAGCGTGACCTCGACGAATTCGCCGGGCCGGGCGTCCCCTGTAAAGTAGATTCCACCGTCGACGCCTGGTGCCTCGCCCATCGAGCGTCCGAACCAAGCATGCGAACTGCCGAGCGCTTCTCGCATCGGTTGCGTTGTCCGAAGCGCGCGCCGTTCTTCGACCAGTACCCGCACGCATTGTCCGATTCTCATCGACCGGGCCTTTTCCGAAGCTTTACGCTGCGCTTCCCGCAAGAGGACGAGCCGCTTACGCTTTTGCGCCTCCGGAACGTGCGCGCTCAGCCGCGCGCTTGGTGTCCCTTCTTCACGGCTGTACTGGAAAAAGCCGACCCGATCCAGCGTGCGCTCGTTCGATCCACGCCTCTAAGTAAGCGACATGATCCTCGGTTTCGCCTGGGAATCCGACAATGAACGTCGAGCGCATCGTGATGCCCGGCACGCGCTCGCGAAAATCGCTTACGATCTCCAAGTAGCGCTCGCCGCTGCCCGGCCGCAGCATCGCACGTAGAACCTCCGGATGCGCGTGCTGAAGCGGCATATCCATGTACTTGCACACTTTGGGCAGACGCGCCATCGCGTCAACGAGCTCGCGATCGACGGTTGCAGGATAGAGATACAGCAGACGAATCCACTCGATGCCTTCTATCTCGTGCAAAGATTCCAGAAGATGGGCCAAGCCGCCGCGCCGGTAGCCGCGGTCGCGGCCCCACATCGAGGTGTCCTGCGCGATGAGGATCAGTTCTTTGGTTCCCGCCTGCGCGAGCGCCCGCGCTTCCTTGAGAATAGACTCTTCGCTTCGGCTGCGAAATCCGCCGCGCAGCTGCGGAATAATGCAAAACGTGCACGGATGATCGCAGCCTTCGGCGATCTTCAGATACGCGCTCGCTCGCGGGGTCGTAACGAGCCTGGGCAAAAAGTCGTGCTCGGGCTCCTGGTCGAACTGTAAGCGCACGGGATGGTGGCCCGCGCGTGCGTCTTCAAGTAACTCGACGATGCCCGCGTACGCACCCGTTCCAACCACTCCATCGATCTCGGGAACCAGCGATTGCAATTGATCGCCGTAGCGCTGCGCAAGACATCCGGCCACGATAAGCTGCTGGCCGCTGCGTTTATGCTGCGCCTGCTCCATGATGGCATCCGTAGACTCGGCTTTTGCCGGATCGATGAACGCACACGTGTTGACGACCACCGTATCCGCTTGCACCGGATCGGCGCATAGCTCCCATCCAGCAGCACCAAGCTTCGCAATCATCACCTCGGTGTCCACCAAATTCTTAGCGCACCCAAGGCTAACAAAGCTAACCCGATTCACCCAGCCCCCCGCAATTCACGTCGCGTTTGCACAGTCGTCACCGCTGTCATCCTCCAGCCTGTCGAAGGACGCCGAGGCATCGAGGCGGGCAAAGCAATCGTCATCTATAATTCACGAATTGGAGCGGGAGTTCATATTCCAACGCTTTGAGGGATGCGATCACTTTTTGCAGATCGTCGCGGCTTTTGGCGGAGACGCGAATTTGCTCGTCCTGATACTGGGCGTTGACTTTTAGTTTGAGATTCTTGATCGCCTCGATAAGCGGCTTGCTCTTATCCTTGGGGATGCCGCTCTTGACCGAGATCGTCTGCCGGACGGCATTCTGGGTCGCCGGCTCGGGCTTTCCGAAGTCGAATGCCTTGATGTCGATCCCTCGCTTAACGGCCTTGGACTGAATGATGTCCACGACGTTCTTCATTTTCAGTTCGTCGTCGGAGAGAACGGTGATCTTTGCCTTACCGTCATAATCGATTTCGGTTTTGCTGTGCTTGAAATCGAAGCGGCCCGCTATTTCCTTACGCGCCTGGTTCAGCGCATTGTCAAGCTCTTGCTGATCGACGCGCGATACAACATCAAAAGACGAATCGCTCATAGTTCCTTGTTTAAAGCGGGTGCCGGGTCACAACGCGAAGCTTTTTTCGACGACGTCGCCGGACGCCCCGAGCTTACCCACGGTCTTACCGTCAACAGTGATTTCGACTCCACCGGCATTTCCAACGCGTACCAGCGCCGACTTGCCGTGAAACGTCTTGGTCGTGCCGGCCGGAAACGTACCCTCAATACTAACATTGCCGTCAACGGTGACCCTAAGCCACGAGGCGGCGGTCAAGTGGATGGCCAGCGTGCGGGTCTGAGGCAATCCGCTTGAAAGGGCGGCGGCAGCGGGGGACGCCGAGCCTTGGGCAACCGGAGAGGCGGAACTCGTGGCCGTTGCCGCTCCCGGCGAGGCCGCCACGCTCGCTCCCCCGGCAACCTGGGCGCTCTTGGGCGGCGAGACGTACAAGTAGACGACGAATCCGATAAGCGCCAGAGCGACGACGCTCGCGATCCAAATCAGAGGACTCAGACTGCGCGGCTCGCCGCGCGCGATGAGCATCGCCCCGGGTGAAGCGGGCGCGGGCGGAGCTCCGGAGGCCTGGTTGTAGTCATTGACGGCGCCCTCGGGATCCAGCCCGAGATACCGCGCATAGGTGCGCAAAAATCCCCGGGTATAGACTGGAGCGCCGATGGCGCTCCAATTCTCGTCCTCGATCGCCGCCAGGTATACCGAGCGGATGCGCAAATGCTCGCTAACCTCGGAAACCGTCAGCCCGCGCTGCTCCCGGGCGGCACGAAACCGTTCTCCCAACGACATTGGAGCTTGGTGTTTGCGCCGCCGTCCTGTTATCCTGTCCAACGGAAAACCATGGCAAAAACGCGTGTAATCGCCGCAATGAGCGGCGGCGTCGATTCAGCGGTCGCCGCCGGGCTTTTAGCCGAAGCCGGCTACGACGTCATCGGCGTAACGATGAAGATGTATTCACCGGCCGGCGCTGCACATGCGAAGAGCTGCTGCGGCATCGATGATTTCGACGATGCGCGACGCAGCGCGGCGATCCTCGGTATTGCCCACTACGTCCTGGACTTCGAGCAGACGTTCCGGCGCAGCGTCATCGATCGATTTGTCGATGACTACGCGAACGGCCGAACGCCCAACCCATGCGTATCCTGCAATAACTTCGTCAAACTTGGAACGCTGCGCAAATACGCCGACTCGATCGGCGCTTCGTACGTGGCCACCGGTCACTACGCGCGCCTCGAACACCGCGCTGACGGACCGCATCTCTTTCGCGGCACACGCGCGAAAGACCAAGCCTACGCGCTTGCACAGCTCTCGACCGATCAGCTCTCCCGGCTGATCTTGCCGCTCGGAGATCTGGAGAAATCCCAGACGCGCGAACACGCTCGACGTCTTGGACTCCCCGTGCACGACAAAATCGAGTCGCAGGATATCTGCTTTGTCGAGGGCGGCGACTACCGCGACGTCCTTGCGCGCACCGATGCCGGAGATACAAAAACAGGGTGAGATCCGTACCGCGGCCGGTGAGGTCGTCGGCCTGCACAGCGGAATCGCGGGGTTCACGGTAGGTCAGCGTCAAGGACTGCCCGCGAGCAACCAGGGTCCTCGCTACGTGACGCGCATAGACGCGTCAACCAATACAATCATCATCGGTCGCGAAGAAGAGCTCGACGCGTTCGCACTCACCGCCGATGAACTGAACGTCATTCGCCCGGAGTACTTTTCCGAGCCTCGCTCGCCCGTACTTGCAATGGTGCGTTATCGCGCAAAGCCCGTTCCCGCGCTGGCAACCGTTCGAGAATCGACCCTGGATCTGCAGTTCGAGGAGCCGTTAAAGGCAATATCACCAGGTCAGCTGGTTGCGATGTTCGATCGCGACGGAGAAGAAGTTCTCGGCGCGGCTACAATTCGCTCTACGCCGTAGCCAGCGCCACGTCTTGCCGCAGATTCCAGTACGTATCGCGAATCACGGGTTGGAATCCGGCCTTTCTGATGTTTTCCTCGAGATCGCGCCGTGTCGCCTCGTTCGTGGAACCGGCATCGTGCACGACTTGCTCTTCGATGATCGTGCCGCCCATATCATCGCAGCCGTAGAACAGAGCGAGCTGACCCAGCTTTAAACCCGGGGTGAGCCAGGATGCCTGAAGATGCGGCACGTTGTCCAAATACAAACGCGAGATCGCAAGCACGCGAAGATACTCCAGACCCGTGGCTTCCTTCCCGCGAAGCGGCGTTTTCCACGGCACGTAGTACCACGGTATGAACGCCGTAAAACCGCCAGTTTCGTCTTGCAGACTGCGGATGACGTCCAAATGCTCGACGCGCTCTTCGTGCGTCTCGATCGATCCGAACATCATGGTGGCGGTTGTGGGCATACCGAGCAGCTGCGCCTCGCGCATGACGCCAATCCACTGTTCGGGTTTCACCTTGCGCGCGCTGATGCGTTTGCGAACCCGCTCCACCAGAATCTCGGCGCCCGCTCCGGGCAACGACTTCATGCCGGCCGCTTTCAACCGCGCAAGCACCTCGCGAATCGGAAGATTCTCGATCGTCGAGAGTCCGACGATCTCGGATACCGAGAGGGAGTGGATGTCGAGCGCCGGGTACTCGCGCGCCACACGTTCAAAGAGCTCCTCGAACCATGCCAGCGGCAGATCCGGATTCACACCTCCCTGGATCATGATCTGCGTGGCCCCTTGATCCGCCGCATGCTTTACCCGGGAGAGCACCCGGTCGTGCGACATCGTGTAGCCTTCCTTGTGCTTTTCCGGACGGAAAAACGCGCAAAAGGTGCAGTGCACGTTACAGACGTTCGTGTAATTGATCGTCGTGTCGATGACGTACGTCACGACATTGGAAGGGTAGAGTTGCATACGCCGCGCATGTGCCGCCGCGCCGAGCTCGTGGATGTCGCCTTCGTTGTAGAGGCGCACGCCTTCATCGAACGTTAGGCGGCCGCCGGTTGCGGCTTTCTCGAGAAGACTAGTGAGCGACACCGATGACCTCCGGACAGACCGATGGAATTCTTTCGATCGCGCCGAGGGCTTGGAGCTGGCGGCAATACGCCGAGAGTCCGCGCTGGGCGGCCGAATGGAACGTGAAGTTCAATTTGCCGTAGTAAATCTCATAAAAACCGGCCGGGCGTGGTTTGATGCTTTGCGCGAGCGCGATGACGCGATCGCGGTTTGCCCGGCCCCAAGAGTACGCGTCGGTCAGCGCGTGCAGACAGGCGCGCACTTCATCGATGCGCTTCTCGAAGATCTCCCGCCGTGCCACCCAGACGGCGGTAACGGACTGCTCGCCCGTCCAGTCGCGCCAAAGCGAACCCAGATCGTAGACTTGCTCGCTGGGAAACTCGAAGGCTGCGTCGATGGCCGCATCGCCGATCACCATCGCCGGCTCACCGGCGCGCGCGTGCGCGAGCGGGTCATCCACCTCGATGAACTGCGCATGCACGTTATAGCGACGCTCCAGCAAAATTCTGAGCAGATTGCGCCCGCTGGCCGATTCGGTGGTCGTTGCGATCTTTGCTCCTTCGAGCAGCGCGGGCGGCAAAGCCGAGATCAGCAGTACGGAAACGATCTCCTCACGCGCGCCGATGCACAAGTCGGGAAGCAATGCGTATCGATCCGCATCGACCGCATATTCGAACGCGCTGACCGGCCCCATATCGAGATCGCCCGCGCGCATCAGCGCATTCAGGCGCGCAGGCACATCGGCCAAAAGCGTGCCGGGATATTCGACCGCGCCCGCATCTATCGCGGCATAGATCGGCAAGTCATTGACGTACCGCATGCGGCTGCTGCGCAGACTCACGCGGTGCTTACCATGACCCCGGCCGGTTCGTCCTGCGCTGCCGGCGGCACCCAATCCCATGCAAACTCCTGGTAGGTCGAGTTGCGCCGCACCGGCGTATAACCGGCTTCCTCGATGAGCCGCCGGAATTCGCGATCGTCGACATACTGGCCCGACTGCGTACCGGCGCTGTGATAGATCATTTCCTCATCGGTGCTGCCGTGCGTACCGTCCATGTCGTCGGCGCCGAACTGCAAGCGCCACTTGGCAGACTTTCAGTCCTTGGATCATCCAATACGCTTTTACGTGGTCGAAGTTATGCAGCATGAGCCGCGCGACGGCAAACATGCGGATATCGTCCAAGCCGGTCGTCCAACCGCAATCGTTCATCTCGTTACCATCCGGATGAAATGCCAGAGGGATGAACGCGTTGTAGCCCGGTGAGCGGTCTTGAGACTCGCGCAAACGCACCAGATGATCGAGCCGGTCTTCGAGCGATTCGATGTGGCCGTACAGCATCGTCGCGTTCGAAGCCACGCCTTGCCGGTGCAGCCCTCTTCGTGAATCGCCAGCCAGTTATCGGAGTTTACCTTCCCCGGGCATATCTTCTTGCGCGTTTCCTCCGCGAAGATCTCCGCTCCGCCGCCGTTGACGTTGTCCAAACCGGCGTCCTTGAGCCTGGAGATCATTTCGGCGAAGCTCATCCGATGACGTTTGCACATATATTCGAGTTCGGCGGCTGTGAAAAGCGAGAGCTGCACGTGCGGCAGCCGCTCCTTGAACCGGCGCATGAGCGGCAGCCAGTAGTCCAGCGAAAGCTGGCGCGGATCGTGCCCCCCGACGATGTGTATTTGATTGAAGTTCGTTCCGGTCTCAAGCGCTTTGCTCATGACCTGGTCGGCAGACATGCGCACCACGCGGTCCTTCTCTTTGAACTCATCCGCGGCGAACGAACAGAATTTGCAGCCTGCATAGCACACGTTCGTGGAATTTATGTACCGATTGAGTACATAAAAGACGTTCTTGCCGCTCTTGCGCTCTTTGGCGGCTCGCGCGATTCGACCCAGATTATGAATGTCCCACGTGCGAAACAGAACCAAGCCGTCTTCTATGGAGAGCGGAATGCCGTCCTCAACCTTACGTTCGATTCGAGTGAGCGCGGGGTCCATCGCTAATGACACTGGCTAATTCCTTTGGCGGAGCGAAGATTCGGCAGGTCTTCTGGTTCGTACTCTACGTTGGCCAACCTGGCGGGGCTCGGAGACTTATGCCGCTAGCGCTCGACCAGGCGACCACCGGCCAGGCGGATCAGAACCGCGCCAAATAGCGCGAGAACGAGCCCCAAGCACACACCGCCGATAATATCGGTCGGGTAATGCGCGGCCAGCGAGAGCCGCGACCATAAAATCGCAAACCAGAGCGCCGTCAGCAGTATGAAACAGCTCCAACGGATCCATGCCTGCAGCTCCGAGCGCACGAGCAATATTGCGGCCAGTAAATAGAAGCCCGTGCAGATCGCGGCGTGTGAACTCGGATACGAGAACGCGTGCTCGTGCCGGATCAGCCAGTCTAACCGCCTAGGCCGGGCAAACAGCCGCTGAAACCCGTCGGCGCAGCCCCAGGCGGCGAGTGCCACTGCCACCAGGTACAGCATCCGAACACGCCACCGCGGCAGGAAGATCGCAGCTGCGATACACGCCGCGTACAACGGCGCCAAAACCGCGGGAAAGCCCGCATTGGTAAACGCCCATGCGACCCAAACATCGTGGCCGCGGACGGACTGCGCGAAAGACCACAGCGCCGGCGGCTCACCGTTTCGAACGACGTACAGTCCAAGCCACCCAAAACCGGTAAAGAGAATGATAAGCGCGAGCAGCTGACCGAGTATCGATCTACGGGCGATCAGTGCGTCTGGCTCAACCGCCGGCGGCGAAGAGATCCTGTTGTCCTTCGTCGGTGCGGCCCAAGCGCGAGGCGATCTGTTCCAGCTCGCCCAGGCCTAAAAGAATACGGCGCGGTTTTGTCCCTTCGTGCGGGCCCACGACTTTGAAGTCTTCCAACTGTTTCATCAGGCGAACCGCACGCGGATGGCCGATCGAGAACTGCGACTGCAGCGCGGCGGTCGATGCATAGTTGCTCTCGATGATAAACTTCGCCGCGTCGTAACAAAGCGGATCGACGTCCTTCTTATTTCCGTCGTCGTCGGAGATCGGCGTAACTTCGACGTCGAGCAGGTTCTCGGGTCGTCCTTGCTTCGCCCAGAAATGCACGAGCCGATGTACCTCGCTGCCCGTTATAAGCGCCCCTTGCGAACGAACGGGTTTGGGTGCATCGATCGGCAGATACAGCATGTCGCCCCGCCCAAGCAGGCGTTCCGCACCCGCCATATCCAGAATCGTGCGCGAATCGACCTGGGAGCTTACCGCGAATGCAATCCGGGACGGAATGTTTGCCTTGATGAGCCCGGTGATGACGTCCACCGACGGCCGCTGCGTGGCAACGATGAGGTGAATCCCGGTTGCGCGAGCCAGCTGCGCTAAGCGCATGATCGTCGTCTCGACCTTCGCGGGCGCGACCAGCATGAGATCGGCCAGCTCGTCGATGATAATGACGACGTACGGAAGCGTATCCTGCGGAAACTTGGTGTTGTACTCTTCGATTTTCCGAACGCCCGCTTTCGCGAATCGCTCGTATCTCACGTCCATTTCCTTGGTCATCTCGAAGAGTGCACCCGCGGCCATGCGAGCGTCGGTGATCACTTCCTTGATCAGATGGGGAATGCCGTTGTACACCGTCAGTTCGACGCGCTTTGGATCGATCATCAGCATCTGAACTTGGTCGGGCGTTGCGCTCACGAGCAGCGAGGCGATAATCGTATTCAAGCACACCGATTTACCGCTGCCGGTTGCACCGGCAACCAGAAGATGCGGCATCTTGCCGAGATCGCCGAAGACCGGACGGCCCGTGATGTCCTTGCCGAGCGCCATCCACAGCGGCGGCACTTGACCGCGCTGCGGCAACGCCTCGAAGATCTCGCGTATCGCGACGATCGAGATCGTCTTGTTGGGGACTTCGATTCCAACCGCCGACTTACCGGGAATCGGCGCTTCGATGCGCACGCTCGTTGCGGCGAGTGCGAGCGCCAAGTCGTCGGCGAGCGAAGCAATCTTCGAGATCTTCACGCCGCGTTCGGGTTTGAGCTCATAGCGGGTAATCGACGGGCCCCGCTCGATGTGAACGACCTTTGCGCCGACGCCGAAGGAAGCCAGCGTGTCCTCGAGCACGTGCGAGCGGCGTCGAGTCGTCGATCACTTGCGCTTGCGGAGGATCGAAGAGCGCGAGGTCGGGCAGATGATACACGATCTCCCCGGACGGCGGCTCGTACTCACCCGCAGGTTCTTCCTCGATTTCATCTTCCGTCGAAGTCGTCTTCGTCGAGACTCCTCGTCTTCGATCTGGTCTTCTACGACGATGACGGGCGGGGTAAACGGGATAAAGGGTTGGATCGGCACGATCGCCGCGACCGGGTCGAGCCTGGGCGCGTCTTCTTTCTTGCCCGCACTCGCTTTGGGCAGCGCAAATGCTTCGCGCAGATCGCTATGCCCTTGCGGAAGGCTCACGCGCAGTTGCGGAACGCGAATCTTCGCGCAGGCGATCACGAGCCAACCGATGACTTTCTTAACGGAAACATTGCTCAGCCAGACCGTCAGCAGAAGCGCCGCGAGGATCAGCACGATCCGCGCGCCGGCAACGCCGAGCAGCGTCTGGAGCGCTCCCCAGAGATTCGCGCCCAGAACACCGCCGCGATGACCGAATGCGGCATCGGCAACCAGGAAATAGGCCGACGCGGCCACGCCTAGCGTTGCCATCAACCGCGGAACGTTGATCTCTAGAAAGAGGATGCCGCCGAAGAACGCGACCAGAACCGGGAAAAGCGGCGCGGCGCCTCCAAAGAGCACGTACAGGCCATGAGCCGTGGCAGCGCCCACGATGCCGGCGTGTGCCGGCGGCAGCGCCAGCGCGATTCCCAAGAGGACGGCTAGACCGATCGCGGCAATGCCCGCAATCTCAAAGTTCAGTCGTGTTTTGGCGGTCGCCTTACGGCGTACGTGTGCCATGGACTACGATCATTCGTCATAATCTAAGGAGTTCATTTGCCAGCCCCAACGATCGTCGTGCTCGATGGCGACGAAACCGGACAAGAACTGCTGCTCGAAGCGCTGCGTGTCATGGACCGCTCCGTGATCGGCGTCGATCTACAATTCGAGCATTACGATCTCTCGCTCGAGAAACGCCGGGAGACGAACAACGCTATCGTGCGGGAAGCCGCCGAAGCAATGAAGCATGCGCGCTTCGGTCTGAAAGCCGCAACGATCACTCCGGAAAACAAAGGCGACGTGGGTTCGCCCAACGCTATACTGCGAGCAGCCATCGACGGTAAGGTCATCGTTCGCACCGGGCGCAGGTTGCCCGGCGTACGGCCCGTCGCCGGTATTCACGCACCGATCTCCGTCGTGCGCATGGCCGTGGGCGACGCCTACGGCGCCAAAGAGTGGCGCGAGGGTGAGGGCGCAAGCGAAATTGCCTATCGCACCGAGAGGATCGAACGCGGCGTATGCCGGTTCGTTGCCGAATACGCCTTTGCGCACGCACAGCGAATGAACGCCAAAGTGTTCGGCGGCCCAAAGTACACCGTCAGTCCGGTGTACGAGGGAATGCTCAAAGAGGAAATGGATGCCGCTGCTGCGCGCTATCCGAACGTCACGTACGAACCGCAGCTGATCGATGCAACCTACGCGCTCCTGCTCAGCACGGACGGCGAACGTCCCCTGGTGATTCCATCGCTCAATCGCGACGGGGACTGTCTGTCCGATTTGGTTATGCAGCTGTTCGGATCGATCGCCGGCGCGGAGTCGGTTCTTCTATCATTTGACGATCAGCTGCGGCCCTCGGTCGTCATGGCCGAAGCACCGCACGGCACCGCGCCGCGCCTGTTCGGCAAGAACGTGGCCAACCCGATGGCGATGATTCTGGCCAGCGCCGCGCTCCTTTCGTACATGGAAGACAAGAGCGCCCAAAATGCCTCGCGCGCGATCTACGAGTCCACACTGGAAGCCGTGCATTCGGGCCTGGCAACCAGCGATCTCGGCGGCCACGCGTCGACGACCGACTTCACGGACGGCGTCATCGAACGCGTCAAACGTAAACTTGACGTTTGGTCGAGTCTGTAACAGCGTTAAGAGTCAAGCATCAGGCTGGCAAAAGCCGCCGCGCCATAGTACGCTAGAAACCGATGGCTTGGCTGAGTGGTAAACCGAATCCGGCACTAGCCGCAACCCAAGTGGGTTCCGGCAAACACAGCTTTGACGTCCCCATCAAGTTTCGCGTACGCGGCGTGGCCGAACAGGTGCAGGGGACGCTCCTGCATATTGCGCTTTCGGGCTGCCGCCTGCGATCGTGGATGCTTTTGGAGCGCGGCACGGGGCTCTCGCTCGACTGGCGCCTGAGCGATGGAAAACTGTTGTGTCTGAGCGGCGTGATCGCGGCCCGGTACACGCCGCGCAATGGCGGCGTCGGTTTCGAATACGCCGTCGCTCTCGAAGCGTTGCCCGAGCCTGATGCCGATGCCCTCGCGCAGGAAGCCGCGATGCTCGCACGTCGCACGGCCTCGGCGCGCAGCTACGACACCTCGCTCATCGATATCTCGCAGTTCACGGGTTATCGCGTTCCCGACGATTTCACGCTAACGTACAAGATCGACGATCCGAGAATCGGCGCGCGTATTGCCAGCGCTTGCGACCTAACCGGAAATGCGCTGCGGCTCGCGTGCGACGAGCGGCTGCGCCCAAATCAAATTCTTCAAATTCAGCTGCGCCTGCCCGACTCGGTTTTGACCGTACACAAGGGCAGCGATGAAGAGCTCGTCATCGGCCCAATGGGTTATCGCAAGGTGCCGCGCAAATACTTACGCCGTCCGTTCGAGGAACTCAAACTGCGTGGTCGCGTGGTGGCGACCGTCAAAGACTCGAAGCGGCGCAACGCGTATGAAGTCGAGCTGATCGAAGTCGACGGCCTCGCTCGCGAAGAGATCGCGCGCTACATTCACGCCTCCCAGCTCGCCCGCCTCAAACGCTAACAGCGACTCTCCGCCTCGACAGACTTGGCGTCTGTGCTCGCGCCTCGACGCAGCGGCGTCCTTCACAAGTTCCCCAGGATGACGTCATGGTCAGCGTGTCGAATCCACTCAGAGCCGCGCGATGGCGCATGGACACACTGGCGTCCTCCAACGTGCTCAGGATGACAAATGGGGTAAATAGCGTGTCGCACGGCCCCGAGCCTGCGCGAAATAGGGCAGCAGCAAGTGCATATACTCGCTTCGCGCTCGTCATAGTATGTACCCCCCCGGTCGAGTAATGAGAGCGTATTAGTGTCGGCCCTTTAAATCTCACGATTACTTGGGCGCAACTGTGAGTGCGCCCTACCGTGAATGATCAGTCGTTATTTGGATAGCGGTTCCAAGACCCCTTACCCGTGCCTCGATCATTGGGAATCCATGGTCTTGGCGGGTTCCAACAGCCCGTTCCTGCACGTGTTCCGCTGAAATCGTCGGTTGGAGAATAAAACTCATTGCAGTCGCCGTTAAGGACAAAATAGTTTTCGCTCGCACAAGGCCCACCGCGAGCATCATAAACAATAAACTCGCCACCCACGAAAGCATACCGCAGCGTGTTAGGGTGGACGAATTTCAGTATCTTGTGGAGCATGGCTAGTTCCGAAGGCATAAGCTTCGGAGCGCCCGGGCTTGAAATACCGCGTGCAGCGTAACTCGGCGGACCAATGCTGCCATTAACGTAGCACGCGGTACCAGATCCAACGCGCACCTCACCGATGTAGCGGTTTCCCTGTAATGACGGCTTGCTTATGAACTGAACGTGCCGGGTAGCGGCGTTGCAACCGTTACAGCTGATGAGTGCTAGCGACGATATGCGGACAGCCGTGGTCAGAAGACGGCTAATCGATCTTGGCCCTCTCGAGACATGCTTCCACAGCCTAGTAGTTATGGCGTGCATATTTGTCACCCGATCTGTTACGACGTCACGTACTTTGCGACCATATTCAAACGCTTAGAAGAACCTCCTTCTCGCGAGGCTGCGTTCGGTAATCAGTGGAGCGATGTGCACAGACCATCAATCCGAAAGCACCGACCGCTTTGGCAGATGTGTCAGCGTTACGAATGTATGTGCTTGGCAGTGAAGCAGCCTTGGACCGCTTTCGCAGAGACCTGATATTCTCACGGAATCGTGTAGTTCTCATGAGGTCCTGTTTTTTGACAGCCGCCTAGGACGCGATGAGCGCCACGCCCGCGAGGGCGAGCGCTACGCCCACTTTTTGCAACGCCGCCAGCCGTTCGCCGAGCACGACGCGCGCGAGCAACACCGTGCTTGCCGGATAGAGCGACGTGAGTACGGCTGCGATCGACAAATAGCCGGCATACGTCGCAAGGACGTACATGCAATTCGCCGTCATGTCCATGCCGCCGATGAGCAAGACGATCGGGACGGCGCGCCGCTCGGGAACGATCTTCTTTCCGAGCACGAGGGCAAGCAACAGCAAGAATGCGGTCGACACAAAGCGCGCGGCCAGAAGCGAATACATGCCCGCGCCGCTCCCCGCACGGGCAAGAAAAATAAAGAAGCCGCCGATAAATACGCCGCATCACGATCGCTTCTCGTACGCCGGCAGTCGAGATCTCGAAAACGCGTCCGGATTTCACCGATGGTTCGGCTTCGAATGTCAACGATATGAGGACGACGGCAACAAGCGCAATAGAGATTCCGAACGTTTGCCATATCGTGAGATGCTCGCCGCGCAGCACGCCCACTCCGACGGGAAACGCAGCGGCAAGTACCGCGGTGATCGGCGAAACAACGCCCATCTTTCCAATCGAAAGCGCATGGTAGAGCAGTGCGATGCCGATGCCGCCGCAGATGCCTGCCGCCGCACCATAGATGAGCGCTGTCGGACGACAAACGCCCGTGGAAGAACGGCAAAACCAACAACAGGAGAATAAAGCCCGCACCCTGCGAGAGAATGGTGACCGGGAGTATCGAACTGCGTTTGGTTGCAAGACCGCCGAAAAAATCGGCGGCGCCATAGAACGCCGCCGCGAGCAAACCCAAGAGAACCGTCATGCGCTATTCCGCGTGCAGTTGCGGGTGCTCCAAATGAAAGCGCGTACGTGATTGATAGGCTTTGGCGATCTGGGTGAGTTGCAGTTCGCCCCACGGGCGTCCCAGAAACGCAAGGCCGGTCGGTAGATGGTTTTCACCCAGTCCGTTGGGCACGCTGAGCGATGGTAAACCGGCAAGATTTCCCGGGCTGCCCATTTCGATCTCACCGGAATATTTGTCGGGATACGCTTTGTCGAACGGAATTCCGACCGGATAGGCCACCGTTGAAAGCGTCGGGTAGATGACCGCGTCGTACGGTGCGATAGCGCGCACGAATTCTTGGTTCAGGATGGCGCGCCTTCGCATGCCGTCCACATAGTCGACGGCGAGCGATCCGTAGACCTGGTACCCGCCGATGCGATCGTCGACCGACTGCAGCTCACTCGAACGGCCGCTTTCGATCAATTCTCGAAACGCCGAGGCACAGTCGCCGTTGAATAATGCGCCGAATACGGCACCGTACGGTCCTTTCGGCAGCGTCAGGCTCGTTGTCACGTCACAAAACTCACGGAGCACTGCGACCGAAGCTCGAAAATTCTTTACCACCTCCGGCTGGGATTTGCCGGTCGCGTTCTTGACGATTGCGATCTTCGGACGCCCGCGCACGGTCGGAAACGGCCGCGTGCGCGAGGTCGCGTCATTCGGATCCGCTCCGCTGATTGTTTTCAGCACGGCCTGCGCATCTCGCGCCGACCTGCACATCGGCCCGAGTTTGTCCGAGCTCCACATCAACGCCATCGCGCCGTGACGGCTCACGCGGCCGTAGGTCGGACGCAAACCCGAAACGCCGCAAAATGCCGACGGAACCATGATCGATCCGTTGGTCTCGGATCCGATTGCAAAGCCGACCAATCCCGCGGCGACCGACGCGCCGGGACCGCTCGACGAGCCGCCGCTCCAGAACGCGCGATTCCAGGGCGTGCGGCCGGGCCCCGTAAACGACGCGTCCGCATCGTTGTATCCGAAGGCACCGGCAAGCTCAACCATTGCGAGTTTAGCGCATAAGACTGCGCCGGCGTCCTTTAACCTGCGCACGACCGTACCGTCGTAATCAAAGACTTGTTTTCGATAGGGCGCGGCGCCCCACGTCGTCGGCGCACCGACGGCGGCCAGAAGATCCTTTACGCCATACGGAACCCCGTGCAGAGGCCCGCGGATGTTGCCCGCTGCGAGTTCCTTGTCGGCCGCGCGCGCTTCGCGCAGCGCACGCTCGTGCATGATCGTAACGACGGCGCCGTACGATGCTGCCGTATTTTTCCAACCGTGAGAGGTACAATTTCGTGAGTTCGACCGACGAGATCTTCCGCCCCGAGAGCAGCGCGCTCAGCGCGAGCGCGTCGGAAAAGGCGATCTGGTCCTCGGTCATTCCTCCACCTCGAAGAACGGCACCGGTTCGTTCCAATTCTTGAGCGCGCGCCCCTTGGGATTCAACTGGTTTCCGATCGACAAGTTGCCGTCGATGCCGGCTGCGATCGTCTCGAGCTGTTTGCCGGTCAGCTGCGCGTCAAACTTGCGCATCTGTTCGGCGAAATCACGAGCGAGGGCCGATACCTTCGCCTTGGATGGAGCAGGTGCCGGAGAAGAAACCGCGGATGTCGGCGCCGGCGAGGGCGGGGCAGCTGCCAGCAGCGGCACGGATGCCGCTGCTGCAATGAAATGCTTGCGGGTCGGCATATCTACACCTCCATTACGACGGGCACGATGACGGGGCGGCGCTTATAACGCATGTAAATCGCCTTCGAAAGACCGCTTCGTATATGCTCTTTCACCGTATTGGCGTCGCGAATTCCTTCGACCGGTACTTCTTCCACGAGCCGTACGAGTTCCGCGCGAAGCTCTTCGAGTACGCCGTCCGATTCGGGCACGTAAAAGACGCCTCGAGAAACGAGATCCGGCCCCGCAATCACTCGTGCTTCTTCGCTATCGATGGTGACGACGACCATCATGAAGCCGTCCGCGGCAAGTAGACGGCGATCGCGCAGAACGGCTTCTCCCACATCGCCCACGCTCGAGCCGTCGACGAGCACGTGCCCTCCGTAGGTCTTGCCGATCTTGTCACCATAGTGGTTTGTAAACTCCAGCACGTCGCCGTTCTCAACGACGAACACGTTCTGCGGATCGACCCCCGTTCGCGCGGCGAGCTTTCCGTGCTGCACCAGCATGCGATATTCGCCGTGCACCGGAACGAAGAACTCCGGACGCACGAGGTTGAGCATCAGCAGCAGTTCCTCTTGCGAAGCATGCCCCGAAACGTGCGAACGCCCGTCCGTTCCATGTATCACGTTTGCGCCCAGGCGGCACAAGTTGTTGATGGTTTTGTAGACGCCTTTTTCGTTACCGGGAATCGGCGTGGCGCTGATCACGACGGTGTCGCCGGGTACGATCTTGAACTTCCCATGATCCCGCACCGACATTCGCGTCAGCGCGCTCATCGGCTCGCCTTGCGATCCGGTCGTCATGACGACGACCTTCTCGGGAGGATACTCATCGACGTCCTCGATGCGAATCGTGCGATCCGCCGGTACGCGCAGATATCCCAGTTCGGAGGCGAAGTGCACGACGTTTACGAGTGAGCGTCCCAGAAATGCAATCTTGCGGTCGAAGCGGATCGCATGCTCGAGAACTTGCGCAATACGCGGAACGTTCGAAGCGAATGAAGCCACGATGATGCGGCCCTTCGCATGCGTGAAGACGTTGGTAAAGGCCTCGCCCACGATACGTTCCGACTGCGTGTGTCCCGCCCGCTCGGCATTGGTGCTGTCGGAGAGCATGCACAACACGCCTTCCTCTCCGACGCGCGCAATCGCGGCAAAATCGGCCGGCTTTCCGTCGATCGGCGTCTGATCGAACTTGAAGTCGCCGGTGTGAAAAACCGTGCCCACCGGCGTGCGCAGTGCCAGCGCGCATGCACCCGAGACCGAATGGTTGATGTGGATGAACTCGGCTTCGATCTGTCCGTACCTGACGCGATCGCCGGGCTCAACCGTGACGAACTGCGCCTCGCCCATCATCTTGTGGTCTCGCGATTTGGCCTTGATGAGCGCATTGGTAAGCGGCGTTCCAACGACCGGAACGTTGAACTCGCGCAGCAGGTAGGGGATGCCGCCGATGTGATCCTCATGGCCGTGGGTGACCAGGATCGCGCGAAGCTTCGCGCTGCGCTCGCGGATGTACGTGAAGTCGTTGATGACGATGTCGACCCCGTACATCTCTTCGTCCGGAAACATCAGCCCGCAATCGACCGCGACCATGTCCTCGTTGGTTTCGATGAGGGTCATGTTGCGACCGATCTCGCCGCAGCCGCCGAGCGGAACGATCCGCAGGAACGCTTCATCAGGAGGCGCGGGAACGACGAGCGGACTGGAGTTCGTTTTAAGCATCTTGCCGTGGGGCTGCTTGAGCGTGATGGAACAGCATGTTTGTCCGATACCGCACCGGGCTGGCGCTGACCTCGCTCTTGATGCTCGCTGCGCCGGCGGCGCACGCGAGCGTCGCTCATGCGCATGCGCACGTCCGCCCTCAACCAATCGCGCCGCCGACCGCCGCCGACCTCTTCTCGCGCCGAGCCCTGCGGCGCGCAAGGATTATCCTGCAACTGAAGATGCTGGAACTGCGCGCCGAACGATTGGATCGGGTGCGCAAAGCGATCGAACAGGGTATCCCGATCGACGATCTATTAAAGGATGAAATGACAGGCGGCCGGTGCGGCGCCCGTGAAACAATGAGCAAGCGGTCGCGTAGTATTAGCGGCTGGCATGCTTTTCATTGGATGGAGGAGAGTAGCACATGGGTGTATCCGCTCCGGCCGCGGGTAAAGCAAATGGTCTTTCCACGGTGGTCAATACCATCGCCGCGCCGACAGAAGCTTTTGAAACACTGCGCGTTGCGCCGACGTGGGGATGGGCCTGCATCGTAGCGATCGTCTTGCATGCTCATCGGCGCGTATCTCGAAGGGCCCGGCTCGCGTCACGCCACCGTGGCGCGAGATGCAGCAAAGTTTCTCGAGGAGCACGATCTTCGCAAACGTTCCGGCGGCGCGGCGGCAGCAGATACTGGCAAACGCCGGCAAAGCCGTCGCCCTGTGGCTATATCTTTCCGCCAATCTATCCTGTTCATCGCCGTGCTGCTCAACACGGTATTCATGCTCATCGGAAACGCGATAGGCAGGGGAAGCGCCGACTTCAAGCGCCTGTGGTGCGGATCGATGAATATCGCCGTACCGACGATTGGCCTGTCGGCCGTGATTCTCGGGGTCATCATGATGCTGCGCGGGGCCGATTCGTTCAACACGACGCTTGATACGATGCGGGCCATTCCCAGTTTAGGAACGTTCGTATCGAGTACCAACGCCGCCGACCGTTGCATTTCTGAGCGGCATCAGCATCTTTTCGCTCTGGGGTCTTTTCCTGAATGCGACGATGCTGCGCGTTACGGCCAAAGTCTCCAGCGCAGTCGCGTACACGATGGCCGCGATCGTGCTGTTGCTGGGCGCGGGCGCGCTTGCCGGATGGCTGGCTTTTGCGCATTCGATAGGTCTTGCTTAGTGCAGGTTGGCACCCGATGGGTCGCGGCTGCGATCTTGCTTTCAGGATTCGCGGCGCCGGCGCGAGCCGGCGCCGCACCATTGAATCTACAACAGTCCGTGCAGTATGCGCTCTCGCACAGCCCCACGATTGCTGCAGCAGGTCGCGACCGTTTCGCAAACGCAGGAGGCGTACGTCAAGGCGCGCTCGGCCGAGCTTCCTCCCGTGACCGGATCGCTGCAAAACCAGATGCAGAAGTCCGCGAACTTACATCGGTACGTTCGGCGCCGTAGGATTGTCTCAATCCTCGGTCTTCACGCAAAACACGGCGCAGCTCGGCACGCAATACACCTATAACGGCGGCCTTTCACACTTTCAATCCCTGGCCGCGCGTCAGCAGTACGATCAAGCGCGTTCGGACCTCTCAAAAACGCAGCAGCAAGTAACGATGAGCGTAACCAATGCGTATTACACGCTTGCGACAAATGCCGAAGCCGTGCGGCTGGACCAAGGCGATCTGAAATATCAAAGCGCCTTGGTTGCCGTCGCGAAGGCGAAGGAGCACTCCGGCATGGCCGCGGGCGTGGACGTGCTCAGCGCGAGCGCTCAACAAGAGAAAAGCCGGTACACGCTCGAGGCCGCCGTAGCATCTGAAGAGAATGCCCGCGAGTCGCTTGCGCAAACGATCGGCGCGCCGCTCGAAACGCAGTTCAGCGTGACCGTGCAGGTTGCGCAGCCCGCTCTGCCCGCTCCGTCCATCGATACGCTCATCGGGATGGCGCTCGCGAACCGGCCTGAAATTGCATCCGCGCAGCAAGGCGTCGCAATTGCGCAGACCAACCGCCGCTCCGCCGACACGGATCTCTATCCGCAGATTCAAGCGTTCGCCGGAATCGGAAATCAGTTTTCGGCCAGCCTGCTGGCCAGCGAGTATCAATCGATAGCGCAACAAAACGCTTTCAACGAGGCAAACGGGCTTCCGCTGCTGCCGTTTCCGTCTCGCGGAAATCCCGGGTACTGGAACATCGGCGTCAATTCGAGCATCACGATTCCGTTCTGGGACTGGGGCGCCCGCCGCGCAAACCACCGCAACCTCGATGAGCAAATCGTCGCGGCGAATCAAAACTTGCAGGCGGTACAAACGCAGGTGGAGATCGACGTTCGCCAGGCGTACCGCGCCGCGCAGACCGCGCAGGCTCAGCTCTCGTCGGCGCAGGACGAGACCAGTTATGCAACCGAAGCGGCTCGCATCGCCCGGCTTCAGTACGAAAACGGACTAAAAACGTTGCTCGACGTGCAGCAAGCTCAGCAGTCTGCGCTTTCCGCACAAGCCGATCTTTTCAATGCGCGTGTGGCATACGTCAACGCGATCGTGAAACTGCGCTCGGCGCTTGGCATTTACACACCCGAACAAGACGTGGCGGACTTAGGGTAATCGAATGAAACGCGTACGCAATCTCATCATCATCGGCGTTATATTGGCTGCGGGTATCTCGCAGCCGCGGTGTTTGCCGGTAAGCGCGGCAGTTCCGCGGTAACCGCGCAGACGTTCACCGTCAAGCGAAGCCTCTTTCAAACCAAGCTGCCGGAAAACGGCGTGGTGCAGCATCCGCGCGTTGCCACCATTCCAAGCCTGGTCTCCGGCAATATCGGTCAGATCTACGTACAGGCCGGAGATTCCGTGAGTGCCGGGCAGCTGCTGGCGACGATCGACAATCCCACGCTCGATTCCAGCGCGGCAAGCTCGCAGGCCGACTACACGTCGGCCGTGGCGAACATCCGGACGGCGAAGATCAACGAGCAGAACGCGCGCGTTACCTACGTCGCGGCCGTGCAAACCGCCAAGAGCAACCTGGATGAGGCGACTTCGCGTCTATCGCGCCGACGTCAACCTCTACGCGAATAAAGCCATGCCTCGCAATCAGTTGGACACGGACAAAGCAAAACTCGATCAAATGCGCGTGCAATACGAACAGGCACTGCAGCAGCTGCGTCTGGGCGCGGTGAGCGGCTACGGTCAGGACAGCGTGCAGTATGCGCAGGCCGCCGCGCAAAAAGCGCAGATCGTCAACGCCTCCAACCAGCAGCAGCTCGCCTTCACGCGTATCGTTGCGCCGTTCGACGGGGTCATTCAAACGCTCACCCCGCAGGCAAACGATCCGCTCACGAACATGCGCCCGGGCGATCCGGTGACCGCAAGGCCAGGCGCTCTTTACGATCGCTTCGAGCACCGCATTCGTCGTCAAGGCGCAAGTCGACGAGCAAGACGTCATCAACGTGCACATCGGCCAGCAAGCCAACGTCTCCGGACAGGACTTTCCGAATCAAACGCTGGTCGGCCATGTCGTCGATATCGCGCCGGTTGCGATTAAATCGACCGATCCTTCGAGCACGGCAAAACAAGTTATAACCACGATCCGATTGGACCGCTCCCCGGCGTTCCTTCGCGATGGAATGAGCGTAGACGTCGATATCCTAACGCAGGACGTTCCGCACGCGCTGCTCGTTCCGTTGGCCGCCATCAACAAAGACGGCGCGCGTTCGTACGTCTACGTTCTGCGCGGCGGCAAGGCAGTCAAAGCCTACGTCACGACCGGCGCGAGCAACGATACGCAAACCGTCATAAAGTCCGGTCTGGCCCCTCACGACGTGATCGTTGCCGAGAAGAACCCGCTCGTTCACGACGGCGCGCTCATCAAACCCGCGCCTGCCGCATCGTCCTCGCCGGGCACGTAAATCGACGAACATGTCGCGCTTTCTGGCGTACCTGCCCGAGGCCGTCGCAAGTGTCTGGCGCAACCGCACGCGTTCGTTTCTCTCGATCCTGGGCATGGTCATCGGAATCGCGTCGGTCATCGCGGTGCTCGGCTCTGAGCCAAGCCGGTGCGAACGGGATGCGCTCGGAACTCGCTTCGGGCGGCAGCCCGGGTTTCTGGCATTTCCCGACCGCTCGCAAGACGACCCGAGTATCGCAACGCTCTACTATCGCGACGTCGCGTTGCTGCAAGCGTACGCCGCCGGCTCGATAGAGAGCGCCGTCCCAATCTACATCGGACAGGATTTTCGTCTGACCGTGAGCGGGAAGAGCGAATTCATCAGCCTCAAATCGATCGAACCCAAAGCCGAGCAAGGCGGAATCAACGTCATCTCCGGGCGTCTCATCGAACAAGACGACGTCGACTCGGCGGCAAACGTCGGTCTCCTCTCAGAGAGTGCCGCCGATAAACTCTTTCCGGCTGGAAATGCGGTAGGCAATACGATCAACGTCGGTACGGAGCGCATAGCCATCGTGGGCGTCTTCGCGGTAACGGGCAGCCTGTTCAACAGCACGGAGGGCGACTCGCTGTACGTACCGTACACAACGGCCCACCGCATCGTGCCGGGTTCCATCGACTTCATTCAATTCTGGCCGGCGGCCGGCGTGAGCGGTGTCGATGCGATCGCAGCGGTACGAAGCGCGCTTGCCCGAATCCATCCTCGCGCTCAGTATACGGTGCAGGATCAGGGCGCAACGCTGGGGATCTTTGAAAACATTCTGAGTTCGATCGGTGTCGGCCTGACATTTATCGGCGGTATCGCGCTTTTCGTTGCCGGCGTGGGGATCATGAACATCATGCTCGTCTCCGTTACCGAACGGACCCGCGAGATCGGCATCCGCAAATCCATCGGAGCCAACGCCGGAGATATCTCGCTGCAATTCCTTATTGAAGCGTCGCTGCTCTCGCTCACGGGCGGCGCGATCGGGACGCTGATCGGCGTATTCGTGGTTTCGCTGGGTCGCGGCGTCATCCAGCAAAGCGTGGGAGCGGCTCCGGTACCGTGGGGCCTGGTGATCGGCGTTGCCGTCGGCTTCTCAGTCGCCGTCGGTATCGGTTTTGGTTTCTATCCCGCGGCGCGCGCGGGACAGCTCGACCCCGTCGAGGCGCTGCGCTCGTAACATGCTGGCATATTTGCGCGAAGCCGCGACCGTGCTGCTTTCAAACCGGATGCGCTCGATTCTGACGATCATCGGCTTGGTCGTCGGCATCGCAGCGATCGTTGCGATTCAGGTGGCCGCCGCGGGGATGGCCGGTGCGGTCAACGGTATTCTCAAAGGCATGAACGCCAACACGTTCTATATTTTTCCAAAAACCACGCAAGGCAACAACGTTCGCGCCGGGCTGCACGAGTCCGATCTGGCGCTGCTTGCGCAAAACGTTCCGGGGATCGTTGCGGTGATACCGTTCTCCGGAGGTCTCACGCAGGTGCACGCGGGCCACCAGCGGGTGCGTCTGCGCTTCGGCGGAGAGTCCGATACGCGTTTCAGCACCGCGCCGGTTTTAGCAGGACGAACGATCAACGCCGCGGACATCTCCACGAGCGCGCCCGTAACGGTGCTCTCCGACAATGCGTTCAGCCGGCTCTTCCCGGATGCCAGTCCGAGCAGCGCGCTCGGGCAGTCGATCTATATCGGCGCCAGGCGTTACGTGATCATCGGCGTGCTCGGCAAGGCGACGATCGACACCGCGGCGCTTGGTTTTGACGTCAGCAACGATATCGCCATTCCTTACACGACGTATTACAACAATTATCAGCGCGGCAGCGCCTTTTTCGGCGTCCAAATACTTGGCGATGCGACGTCGAACCTCAAGCAGCTGGAGACGCAGGCGCAAGACGTGCTCACGCGGGCGCACAGCGGTGCGCAATACCAAGCGTTCGATTTTGGTTTCTTCACCAAGGCGATCAACGGGTTCTTCGCCGTGGTCGGCGTAATCGTCAGCTCCGTGGGCGCGATTTCCCTGGTCGTAGCGGGCATCGGTATCATGAACATCATGCTCGTCTCGGTTACCGAACGGACTCGTGAAATCGGCGTGCGCAAGGCGATCGGCGCCACGCGCGGACAGATCCTGGCGCAATTCTTCATCGAATCGCTTCTGCTCTCGGCGGTGGGATGCTTTACGGGAATGTTGCTGGGCGTGCTGCTGGGCGGCGGCGCGAATGCCGCGTACATTTCGCGCATCTCCGGCGTTACGGCGCCGATCCCGTGGCTCGAAGTGCTGATCATCGCCGCGGGATTTGCGACGCTGGTGACGGTTGTCTTCGGAACCTATCCCGCCTACCGGGCAGCCCGGCTCGATCCGATTGAGGCTCTGCGCTATGAATGATGCGCCGCTCGTTATCGACGTCCGCGACGTAACGAAAACCTACTCGTCGGGCAGTCTTGAAGTACAAGCGCTGCGCGGCGTCTCGTTCGAAATCCGGCGTGGAGAATACGTCGCGATCATGGGTCCGTCGGGATCGGGAAAGTCGACCCTCATGAACATCCTCGGCTGCCTGGATCGCGCCACCAGCGGTACGTACGAGCTCGACGGCGTAGACGTCTCGGGACTCGACGACAACCATTTGGCGCAGATCCGCCTGAAGAAACTGGGCTTCGTCTTTCAGGGCTTCAATTTACTCGCACGCACGGATGCGATAAAAAACGTCGGGCTACCGCTTTTTTACGCCGGTGTAGGCTCGAAGGAGCGCAACGCCGCTGCGTTGCAGCGTTTGGCCGAAGTCGGCCTCGCGGACCGCGGCAACCACAAACCCACCGAACTCTCGGGCGGCCAGCAGCAGCGCGTCGCCATCGCGCGAGCGCTCGTCAACGATCCGGCGGTACTACTGGCTGACGAGCCCACCGGAAATCTCGATTCCAAGACCAGTGCGGAGATTTTGGCCCTGTTCGCGCGCCTGAACGCTTCGGGCCGAACGATCATTATGGTGACGCACGATGAGAACGTGGCCTCGCACGCGAATCGAGTAGTGCGGACGCTTGACGGCCTCATCGTCTCCGATGGACCATCCGCACAGCCGGGCGGAAGCCTTCTCATCAAATCCTAAGCAACCCGCTCGCTACTTTTGGTTATATGGCGGGTAGAAACCGCCATGCCGCATCCCGTAAAAAGTTAGAGGAATGTTGAGAAATCGCGTATTGCCCACAGCCATCGTCGCTTTGGTGGGCGCTGTCGTCGGCTCGTTCGTGATGATGCTCTATGCGAGCACGCATTTCACGAGTGTCGCCGGCCCAAATAACACCCCGCCTGCCGTCAGCGCCGCGCCGCTTACAGGGGGAAGCGATCAGGATCGCATCGTCAATGCGGTCAAGCGCACCAAGCCGTCCGTCGTCGCCGTCAATATCGAGGTCAACGGCAAACAGTTCATTCCGGTGGATCCGTTCCTGCAGCAGTTCCTCGGACAGCAGGGTCCCGGCATCGTGCAGCCGTTTCGGGGGCGCGCGTCGGGTTCCGGTTTTGTTTTCGACGACAAGGGCGATATCGTTACGAACGCGCATGTCGCGCGGCCGGACGTTCCCAACGCACAAGTCAGCAGTTTGACCGTGACCTTTCCCAACGGCACCAAAGCCAATGCGAAACTCATAGCCGCCAATGTCGGAGCGGATCTCGCGGTCATTCGGGTCGATACGAAGAACTTGCCGCCGCCGCTGCAATTAGCGGACTCGGATAAACTTCAGCAAGGACAGTGGGCGATCGCGATTGGCGAGCCGTACGAGCTTCAGCAAAGCGTTTCCGTCGGTGTCGTTTCGGCATTCAACCGCAGCGAACCGATTCAAACCGAAGCCGGTCAGACGCTGACGTTCAAAGGCCTTATGCAAACCTCCGCGCCGATCAATCCCGGAAACTCCGGCGGTCCGCTGATCGACGTCAACGGTGACGTCATCGGCGTGAACCAATCGACCCTGCGCGGCGGAGCGGAAGGCATCGGATTTGCAATTCCGTCCAACACCGTTCGCCGCGTCGTCGCCGACATGATCGCACATCCGGGCATCACGCAGCCGCCGGTGCAGGCCTTCCTCGGCGTGGGTTTGGCCCCGATCACGCAAGGCTTCCGCAGCCAGGCCAACTATCACGGGCAGGGCGGCGTGGGCATCTCACAGGTCGTCAGCGGATCGTCGGCCGACCAAGCGGGGCTCAATCCGGGCGACGTCATTTTGCAGATGAACGGCAAGACGTACAACTCGCCGGCAGATCTCCAGAAAGCCATCCGTGCGATGCACGCCGGTCAGAAAGTTAACCTCGAGGTGTGGTCAGGAGGCACGAAGCGGCTGGTCACCCTGACGCTCGGCTCGGCTCCGCCCGGAGCAGGCTAGCCGAGCAACAACCCCAGGACCAGCAGCCGCAAGACCAGCAACCCGACGATCAGCAGCCGCAAGACCAAAATCCCTAAACCTCTCTCCCGCATGCCTATCCAATGTCCCGCAGCAGCCCTCACGGGCTCTGCGGGACTCGCTTTTTGCCGTGCCGGAGCCGCGGCGCAACCAAATGGCCCAACATTAAGGTCATAAGTGGTGGAACATAGGAGTGCCGATGGCGTACTATTATCGGCACGGATAATCTCTCATGTCCTTGAGCCCAGTAAGCGGCAAGGCCTAGTAGGCGTCCTGCGGAAGCGCGGCGCGCAACAGCTGGTCCATGGGTTCGGAAAGGTAGACAATTTTTATGGCAAAAGTGGTCGGCATCGACCTGGGAACGACGAATTCGGTCGTTGCAGTGATGGAGGGCTCCACGCCCACCGTTATCGCCAACGCCGAGGGTTCGCGAACGACGCCTTCGGTGGTCGCATTCACAAAAACCGGCGAACGGCTCGTCGGTCAGCTCGCAAAGCGTCAAGCGATTACCAATCCCGATCGCACGATCGCCTCGATCAAGAGGCATATGGGCGAGGGCGACTATCGCGTGAAGATCGACGGCAAGGACTATACGCCGCAAGAGATCTCGGCGATGGTCCTTCAGAAACTCGTAAATGACGCGAGCAACTATCTGGGCGAGCGGGTAACCAAAGCGGTTATTACGGTTCCCGCCTACTTTAACGACTCGCAGCGGCAAGCAACAAAAGACGCCGGCAAGATCGCCGGTCTCGAGGTGCTGCGCATCATCAACGAACCGACGGCGGCCGCGCTCGCTTACGGCTTGGACAAGAAGGGGAACGAAACCATTCTGGTCTGGGACTTGGGCGGCGGAACCTACGACGTCTCGATTCTCGAAGTCGGCGACGGCGTTTTTGAGGTCAAGTCGACGAACGGCGACACGCATCTGGGCGGCGACGATTATGACAAGCGCATCGTCGACTGGCTGGTCGGCGAGTTCCGTAAAGATCAGGGCATCGACCTGAGCGGCGACAAGCAGGCAATGCAGCGTTTGACCGAGGCCGCGGAAAAAGCCAAGATCGAGCTGCAGTTCCGTCGTGCAAACCAGTATCAATCTGCCGTTCATCACGGCCGATCAGAATGGCCCCAAGCATCTGGACATCACGCTCACGCGGGCGAAGTTCGAAGAACTTACCAGCGACCTGACCGATCGCTGCATCCAGCCGTTCAAGAACGCGCTGTCCGATGCGAAGATCGACATCTCGCAGATCGACGAAGTCGTCATGGTCGGCGGATCGACGCGTATGCCCGTGATTCAGGAACTGGTCAAGAAGCTGACGGGCAAAGAGCCGAATCTCTCGGTGAACCCGGACGAAGTCGTCGCGGTCGGTGCCGCGATCCAGGCAGGCGTACTCGCGGGCGAAGTCCGCGACGTCGTACTGCTCGACGTCACACCGCTCTCGCTCGGATTGGAAACGCTGGGCGGCGTCATGACCACGCTCATCGAGCGCAACACGACGATTCCGACCAAGAAATCGCAGGTCTTCACCACCGCCGAAGACGGGCAGACCTCCGTTGACATTCACGTGCTGCAGGGCGAACGTCCGATGGCCGTGGATAATAAAACGCTCGGGCGTTTCCGCTTGGAAGGCATACCGGCCGCACCTCGCGGCGTGCCGCAGATCGAAGTGTCGTTCAACATCGATGCCAACGGCATCGTCAACGTGAGCGCCAAAGATCTCGGTACCGGCAAAGAGCAGCAAATCACGATCACCGCTTCGACCAATCTCAATAAAGAGGAAGTCGATCGCATGGTCCAGGATGCCGAGATGCAAGCGGCAGCCGATAAATCGAAGCGCGAAGAGGCAGAGGTGCGGAATACCGCTTCGAGCCTCATCTACTCGACGGAGAAATCGCTCAAGGAAGTCGGCGAAAAGCTCGATGCGGGTGCTCGCGGCGAGGTCGAGAGCGCGCTCGCGGACCTCAAGCGTCTGAGCGAGAACGCGACGCTTGCCGAGATCAAACCGGCGGTTGAGCGGCTGCAGCAGGCCAGCTATAAAATGGCGGAGCTGCTGTACCAGAAGACTGCGGCAAGCGGGAACGGGCAGGCGCAGGACGGTCAAGCACCGGGCGCAGGCGAACAAGCCGAAACCGGCGCGACCGCGAGCGAGCCCAGCGAAGACGTCATCGACGCAGAGTTCAAGGAAAGCAAATAACTAGCGCATTTTGAAAGCGCGCGTCGTTATGCGAAACCCGGCCTAGTTTCCTAGCACCGGGTTTCGCGTGCCTCGCGCGCGACATCAAAACAGCCTTATTGTTGCAGACTTTTTTACAAAGAGAAATATGCAAGACGAATACATAACACAGGCCGACGTCCCGACTGCCGCCGACAACGGAGAGGCGCCCGAGGCAAGCCGCGAGATTCAGGCGCAGCTCGACGCGGCGAACGCGCGAGCGGACGAGAATTATAAAAAGTTCCTGCTCGCGATGGCGGACTTCGAAAACTACAAAAAGCGCATCGAGCGGCAATTTCGTGAGATCGCCGATTCTGGGCGCCGCGAGTTGCTGAGGAGTTTCCTGCCGGTCCTCGACAATCTCGAACGGGCCCTTTCTTACGAGGATGCGAGCGCCGACGTGGTCCGCAACGGCGTGCAGCAAACGCTCAAGGGATTTGAAAACGTTCTTACGATCGAAGGCGTCAAACCAATCTCGGTCAAGGGTCAGAAATTCGATCCGAAAATCGCCGAGGCGATCGGAACGCAAACTGTTAGCGGCGTAGCCGACGATACGGTGCTCGAGGAAGCTCAAAAGGGCTACATGATCGGCGAGGATCTCTTACGCCCCGCGAAAGTGATCGTCGCAAAGCACGCCTCCGAATGACCCAACCCAGCAGCCCATGAATTATAAGGACTACTATCAGCTGCTTGGGATTCCTAAGAACTCGCCGGAAAAAGATATTAAATCGGCGTATCGTAAGCTTGCGCGCAAATGGCACCCGGACGCCAATCCGGACAATCAAAAGCAGGCCGAGGAACGCTTCAAAGAGATCCAGGAAGCGTACGAAGTTCTGGGCGATCCGGAGAAGCGTCGCAAGTACGATATGCTGGGCAGTGATTGGCAGCAGGCGGCGCATCAAGCGGAGCAGCAGCGCCGTTACCGCAATCAGCAAAATGAGAACTTCAACTTCAACTTCAACGACATGGGCGGAGCCGCGGGTGCGGGCGGTCCGAGCGGATTTTCAGACTTCTTCGATATGTTTTTCTCGGGCATCGGCCGCCGTAACACGGCGCAGAGCGCGGGATTTGCGCAGCGTGGACAGGACTTGGAAACGACGATCGAACTAACCCTGCGCGATGTTTACGACGGCGGCAAGAAATCGGTCTCGCTGCAAATCGAAGACATCTGCCCCAGATGCCGCGGCACGGGAACCGATCGCGGCAATCTATGCGTGCAGTGCCACGGTACCGGCCGTCTTCTTTCGAATAAGAAGTTCGAAGTAACGATTCCCAAAGGTATCGCCGAAGGTCAGCGCATTCGCCTTGCCGGTCAAGGAGGAAGCGGCGTCGCCGGCGGTCCGAGCGGCGACTTGTTTCTCATCGTAAAACTGCTCGAAGACCCGACGTACAAGCGCAAGGGCGACGACCTCTTTGTCGATCTTCCGGTCAACGTCTACGACCTGGTTCTGGGCGGCGAGGTAAAGGTCCCGACGATGGGCGGCCAAGTCACCATGATGATTCCGCCGGGTACGCAGAACAACCGGCTGCTGCGCCTGACCGGCAAGGGAATGCCGAAGGTCCGCAACGGCGGGACGGGCGATCAGTACGTGCGTATCGTGGGCCAGCTTCCCACGGACCTGAGCGACAAGGAACGCAAACTGTTCAAGGAACTCGCAGCGCTGCGCAACGGAAAGAAGTAACCTCGTGTCTTGGGATGCATGACAAAGACCGGAGGTTGGATCTATGGTCAAAGACATCGCCTTTAACGCATATCCGGCGAAGGATGTGCAGGCGCTGCGTACGTTCTACACCGACGCGCTGGGTCTAAAATTCAGCGGTCCGTTCGAGGAAGAAGGCGTTCTGAAATACGACGAAGCGCAAGTCGGCAACGGCTGGTTCTCCGTTATGACGCGCGACTGGCTCGAGGTCTCACCGACCGCAGGCGTCGCCTTCGAGGTCGATGACATCGACAAAACCGCCTCCGACCTGCGCGGAAAAGGCGTTCAAATCGAGGACATCTACGACACTCCCGTGTGCCGGCTAACCTCGTTCATCGACCCCGAGGGCAATAAGGTGACGCTGCACCAGGTCACGGTTCCTCATTAGCCGATCCCGGAGCAGACGATGATGTCCGGCCACGGGCTGATGTGGTCGAACATGTATCAGCCCGACAAGCCTAAGGGTCCGCAAGCGCGTCGATTGGAAACGCATCGGCGCGCTGTTTGCACCGTATTGGAAGCAGCAGAGCGTGGTGCTGGTGTGCATCGTGCTTGCCGCGCTGATCGGTCTGGCGCCGGCGTACCTGGTCGCAAACATCATCGACAAAGCGATACCGCACGGCAATTTCGGCGAAGTCGCGTTCGACGTCGGGGGCATGCTCTGCGCAGCACTGCTAACGATGCTATTCGGCGTGCTGCAAGGGTATCTGAACTCGATCGTGGGCGAAGGCATCATGCGCGATATGCGCACGAGCCTGGTCTCGCATCTGCATCGCATGCCGCTGCGTTTCTTCACCGGTACCAAAACAGGCGAGATCATGAACCGCGTTTCGAGCGACGTCGACAATATCGACAACGTCGTAACCGGAACGCTGACGTCGATCCTCACGAACGCCGTCACGATCGCCACCACCTCCGTGTGGATGTTCATCTGGAATTGGCGGCTGGCACTGCTTTCGATAGCGATCGTACCGCTGATGGTTCTCCCGCTCGCGCCGGTGGGACGGCGCATGTACGAAGTTCGACGCAAAACCCGTGAGAAGCGCGACGAAATCGAGTCGATTACCCAAGAAACGTTGTCGATCTCCGGCATCACGCTGATTAAATCGTTCGCTCGCGAGGTCTACGAGAAGGCGCGCTTCTACCGCGCCGGCACGCAGCTGATGGACTTGGAAGTGAAGCTGGCGATGGTCGGCCGGTGGTTCATCGCCGCGATTACGGCGATGGTCATCATTGGTCCGGCAATCGTGTGGCTGGGCGGCGGGTGGTTTGCAATACACGGCACCGTCACCGCCGGTGTCGTTACCGCCTTCGTCCTCTATATTCAGGGCCGTCTGTACGGCCCTGCCGCGGCACTAGCGGGTATTCAGGTGCAGATCGTCAGCGCGCTCGCCGTGTTCGAGCGGATCTTCGACTACCTGGACATGACCCCCGAACAATACGACCCGCCCGACGCCGTAAACCTCGGCGCGATTGCCGGGGATATCCGCTTCGAGGACGTGACGTTCGGGTACACCGAGCAGCGCAGCATCTTGAACGGCATCTCGCTTCATATCGCGCCGGGACAAGTGGCCGCTTTCGTCGGCCCCTCGGGAGGCGGGAAGACGACGATCACGCAGCTCGTGCCGCGATTCTACGACCCGCAAAGCGGCAACGTTTTTCTCGACGGACACGACGTGCGCACGCTGACGCTGGATTCGCTGCGCCGCGACATCGGTATCGTTACGCAAGAAACCTATCTATTCCACGACACGATCGCGACCAATCTCCGGTACGCCAAACCTGATGCAACCCAAGAAGAACTCGACGATGCGGCTCGCGCGGCGAACATTCACGATTTCATTCTCTCGTTGGCCGACGGGTACCAGACGGTCGTTGGAGAGCGCGGGCACAAGCTCTCGGGCGGCGAACGCCAGCGCTTGGCAATAGCCCGCGTGCTGCTCAAGAATCCGAAGGTCCTTATCCTGGATGAAGCGACCAGTTCACTGGATTCGCACAACGAGGCCGCCATTCAGGCAGCGCTTGTGCCTTTGATGCGCGGACGCACGAGTCTTGTCATCGCACACCGGCTCTCGACGATCATCTCGGCCGACATCATTTTCGTGGTTGAAGGCGGGCGCATCGTCGAGCACGGTACACATGCCGTTCTGCTCGCGCGCAGCGGCGCGTACAATCGGCTGTATCGCAAACAATTTCGCGACGAACCCCAAAGTATCGCGACCTCCTAGGTATTCAAGCATACAAAAAAATAGTTCATGGGCCCGATGAACTATTTTTAGGAAATACCCCCCAATCAGAGGATAGCAAGCAACGTGCGCGCGATGCTTTACTTTTCTTATGACGGCTCCCGCCCTTTGCGCTAAATCGATGCGCATTTTCGTCATCGCCCCGCAGCCATTGCTCGGCAAAGCGTTATGCAGGGTTTTTTCCGATGAGGAGGCGCTTTCCGTAGTTGGTGAATCGCGATCGTTCGACATTGCGTCGATCTCGCACGCCCATCCCGACGTCGTTATCGCCGACTTCGACGAAGATGCCGGGGTAATGGGCGAAAAGGTCCAGCGCTGCCGCGCGATTCTTCCGAACGTTCGCATATGCATACTGAGCTCGCACCTGAGCGCACCGCTGATGATGCAGGCTATCTCGGCCGGTGCGGACGGGTACGTCGTCAAAGACGTTACGCCGGCTGAATTAATGGCTTGCGTAAAGCGAATTGGTACCGACGGCTTTTACGCCGATCCGCGTCTGGCCGGAATTCTTTTGCGCGAGCGGGCGAAGCATGACGGCGTACACCTGTCTCGCCGCGAGGTGGACGTGGCCAAACTGGTCGCCGAAGGTCTATCCAACAAACAAATCGCGTCACGCTTGCTGGTCTCCGACAAGACGGTCAAGAATCACGTGGCGAACATCTTTGCAAAACTCAACGTTTCGGCGCGCACACAAATCGCCGTCTACGTGATTCGTAACGGTATCGTCTGACCTCGCCTTCTACGGAGGTCTTGCAGAGATTGGAACAAGGCTACGAACGGCGGGATGTAGACCGGTTTGTGGTCATTGTGGACCGCGACGGGCGGGTGGTCGCGCGCGAGCACACTGACAACCCGGAATTTTGCATTGTATGCTAACGGACAATTGCCCGACTGAGTTAACGCGTCTTCCGCGCTCGAGAACCGGGAAAATGCAGGTGCACATGCTCGAATCCGGTCACTTCGTACGGATCATTCCAATAAAGGTGCACCGGTCAGCGGCTCGCAGCGCTCGTCTTTGAAAGAGCTACGACTTCGTTCTGAGACCTAAGAACCACAGGGCAAACTTCCTTAGCAAGCTAACAATGACTTTTCCGCTAAAGGAGCGGAGAGGTTGAGGTATGTTGGTGAAGCCCGGAGCGGGTCCGCGGAATAACGCTCGAGTGCCGGCGCGAATTAGACAACGCGCGAGGCCGTATCTCTTGTTACTCGACACCGATTTGCGCATCGTCCATTACGAAAGCGCTGCGTTGCACTTCTTGCGGAAGCCTGCGGACCGATGGCGGCGGATCGGCTTCCGCCTATAATCGAGCATTCGGTGCGCGCCGCGATCTCCAGCGCGTTGCAGGATGCCGATCGGCACATGATGATTTCGCCGGCGGGATCGCTTATCGTGCATATTAGCCGCGTATACGGTGAGGGCGGGTCATTTGTGGCGTTGCTTATCGAGCGCGAGTCAAGACGCGCTCCGCTTGCATCGGCGGCGCGCCGGTTCGAGCTCACCAAACGTGAACGCGAGGTGCTCGAGCTGATCCTGCGCGGAATGCATGCATCCGACATCGCAGATAAACTCACAATCTCGCAAAGCACCGTCACGGGCTACTTTAAGGGGTTGCTCCGCAAGACCCGATCGAAGAGCCGGACGGAGATGGTTGCGAAAGTGCTCGAATGGGATGGGGGCGACAGGGAAGCGCTCAGCGGCACTGGCATAGAGGGAAATGCCGGTACTGAAGATCCTCGGCCTGGTCAAGCGATTCGGTAAAAAGACCGCCGTCGATGGTGTATCGTTCGATGTCCACGGCGGCGAGATCGTCGGCCTTCTTGGACCGAACGGTGCCGGCAAGAGCACGACCTTCCTGTGCGCAGCCGGACTGCTGCGCCCCGACGCCGGAGCGTTTTCCTGGGACGGTACGCAGCTGAGGACCTGCGCGCGGGCAAACCATCGCTCTGATTCCTGAAACCCCGGACACCTACCCGATGCTCACGGTTTGGGAGCACATGGTCTTTGTCGCAAAGAGTTGCCGTCTCGCCCCGGGCTGGGAAGGCCACGCGCGATCGATGCTCGAGCGCTTCTCGATGTCGGATCAGAGCGATGTTCTGGGAACCGCGCTCTCAAAAGGTATGCGTCAAAAGACGCTGATCGCCGCTACCGTGCTCGCTGCCACACCGGTGATTCTGTTCGATGAGCCTATGGTCGGTTTAGACCCCCTCGGTCAACGAGAACTTCGCGAGATCATCCGTGATCTGCGCGCGCACGGCATTGCCATCGTCATCAGCACGCATATGCTCGAGCAGGCGCAAACGGTTTGCGACCGGGTCGTGATCCTCAAGAACGGGCGTAATATCGCGAGCGGAACGTTCGACGAGCTTCAAGCGCAATCGGGACTGCACGCAAATGCTGAAGACCTGTTCTTGGAGCTGACCAGGTAACCGGTACGTGATACAGGATCTGGGCGCGCTCGGCTTTCTCGAATACCGCCAAATCGTGAACCGTTTTCGGTTGACGATGCGTGACCCGGGGCGCGCGCTGGTGTACGTGATAGCGATAGCCTATTTCGCGAGCATTGCGGCGTTTCGCGCGCACGGGCATACCGTACTTCCGATGAAAGCCATTCCTGAGCCGTACGCGAGCGCCCTGATGTTCACGTATGTCGCCCTCATCGGCGTTATGTCGTATGGAGCGGCATCCGGAATCGTCGGGGCCTTTTCATCTTCCGCGGATGCGCGTTTTCTTATCGGCTCGGGCGATTTCAGAAAGAACGATCGTCGTGTGGCTGCAGCCTGCGGCGATCGGGCGCGAGCATCGCGCGCATGCTCTTTACGATCGTTATTTACGTGCTGATCTTTGCCGGTTCGGGCACGGTCGCCGGCATTAGCGCTGCGACGCTTGGCGGCACGATCGTCGCGACCGCAATCGCGGTTCCGATGCTCAAACTCCGGGCCGTCATCGGCGTTCGCACCACCCAGAGCTTAGCGGCGGCGATCGCGGCTCTGGGCATCATGCCGATGCTCATTCTTTTTTCCAGCATCTTGAACCCCACGGCGCTTGCCCTTGCGATCCAGAGCTTTGGCGCGGGCTATGCTCTGAACGCCCTTTTGACCGGAAACGCGCTTGCGCTGCTCGCTTTATACGCGTGCGGCGCAGCGCTTATCGTTTTCACGTATCTGTCCGGCACCGATCTGTACCCGGAACTCTTCGCGGCATCGATGCGGGTACTTGCATTCCGCGAGCGCGCGAAACGAGGTCCGGGAACGGCCTTCACGATGGAGCACGCATACAAGGATCGCAATCTCGGGGGTCCGTGGCGGATGATCTTCGAGCCGATGAGCGGACCGTGGACGATCGCATGGAAGGAATGGATCGCATTTTTGCGTTCGCCCTCGCTGCAGCGGACATTTTGGTTCGGCGTCGTTGCGTGCTCCGCGAGCGGCGCGCTATTCGGTGCAGTCGCGGCACGGTCGCATGCGCCGCTCGAGGAAAGCCTTTCGTTTGCGAGCGTTGCGTCGAATATGATCGTCATTTTCGTCGCAATGGGCTCGGCAATCGGCCTGGCTGCGGATCTGCGCAAACCCCTGTGGTGGCTTGGCCCCGATCCGCTGTGGAAGCGGCTTTTTGCATGGACGGTGAGCACATCGTGGCGCCTGGGCATCTGCATCTGCTTCGGCGTGCTGGGCTGGTCGATTGCTATGCACGCGCTCGTCGTAGCGCTTGCGGGAATCCCGCTCTCGATTGCCGCCGTGCTCTACCTGCGCGCAGTCGGGCTGGCGCTTTATGCGCTCTTCCCGTCAACGATAGATCAGCGAGGGCCGCTGGCATTCATTCGTGCGATGTTCACGTATATGCTCGCCGCACCGCCGGCCGTCGCGGGCATTCTCACCGGCGTACTCTTTCATACGCTGCCGGGCGGCATCGCCGCCGGCATCGCCGTGAGCGGACTTGAAACACTGCTTCTGGTCGCATTCGCCTCGCAGCGCATCGCCGGACGCGGCGTAGCCTTCGCTCAAGCCGAAGGTATGTGATCCGGATCAGCGCAAGTCCGGCGCGATCTTCATGACCTTTGGCTCTTCGGGAACGTGAAGCTGCGCGCCGGTCGCCGCTTGTATTTCTGCAACGCTCACGTCCGGTGCAACCTCGCGCAGCACGAGCCCCTGCGGACTCAACGTCGATCGTCCCCATATCGGTGATGATGCGGTTGACGACATTCTTGCCGGTGAGCGGAAGATCGCATTGCGTGACGATCTTGTGCACGCCGCCTTTCGCAAGATGTTCCATCATAACGATCAGATATTTGGCGCCGTGTACCAGATCCATAGCGCCGCCCATGCCTTTGACCATCTTGCCCGGGATCATCCAATTCGCCAAGTCGCCCTTCTCGGAGACTTGCATCGCGCCAAGCACGGCGAGATCGATGTGCCCTCCGCGGATCATTCCGAACGAGAGCGAGGAGTCGAAGAACGCCGCGCCCGGCAGGACCGTTACCGTTTCTTTCCCGGCATTGATCAAATCCGCGTCTTCTTCTCCTTCGTACGGATATGGACCCATACCCAAAATACCGTTCTCGCTCTGCAAAACGACGGTGACACCCGGCGGAACATAATTCGGAATCAACGTCGGTAAACCGATACCCAGATTGATGTACTCGCCATCGCGCAGTTCCTGCGCAACGCGAGCCGCGAGCTGCGTGCGAGTCAAAGGCATCAGCGCTCGCCTCCCTTCTTGCGCGTCGTGACGCGTTCGATCCGTTTGCCTTGCGCGCCGACGACGACGACGCGCTGCACGAAGATGCCGGGCAGATGGACCTGCTCGGGATCGATCTCGCCTGGTTCAACCAGCTCTTCCACTTCCGCTATGGTAATTTTTCCGGCCATCGCGCAAAGCGGATTGAAGTTGCGCGTCGCTTTGTGAAAGATCAGATTGCCGTGCCGATCCGCAACGCTTGCGCGCACCAGCGCGAAGTCGCAGACGATCCCAAGTTCCAAAACGTACTCACGGCCGTTGAACGTCCGCGTTTCCTTCGGCGGTGAGGGTTTCGCTATGCTGCCGTCGGCATTGTGCTTCCACGGCAGTCCGCCCTGTGCGACTTGGGTTCCGACGCCCGCGGGCGTATAGAAAGCGGGAATGCCGCAGCCGCCGGCGCGTAAACGTTCCGCGAGCGTGCCCTGCGGAACGAGCTCGACCTCGAGTTCGCCATGCAGATACTGCCGCTCGAACTCGCGGTTTTCGCCGACGTAGGAACCGGTCGTGCGTTTGATGCGCTTGGCATCGAGCAAAGCACCCAGGCCCCATCCGTCGACGCCGCAGTTGTTCGAGACCGTGACGAGATCGGTCGCGCCTTGTTCGAGCAGAGCGTGGATCAGATTGTGAGGAATTCCACTCAGCCCGAAGCCGCCCACCGCAATGGACGCGCCGCTCGGAATGTCTTTGACCGCCTCGGCGCACGAGGAAACGACTTTGTCCATACGAGCCCAGTATGCGCTGGAGGTCGCCCGAGGTCCCGCAAACGGCGCCCCGCGGGAGCGTTTTCGGCGCGAAGTGCAGAAAACGCATACGTAACGCTGCGACGCGCTATGCGCGTCACCTTTCTGACGGAGACCTCCGATGGCGCTGGCCAGCCCGCATCCCACGTCCGACGAAGAGGCGATGATCCTCGAGGTCGTCCGTGAACTCGTTGCCGAAAAAGTCGCACCGCGCGCCGCAGAGATCGACGAGCGCGGCGAGTACCCGCAGGACCTGCGCAAGCTCTTCGCCGAGAACGACCTGCTCGGCATTCCCATTCCCGTTGAATACGGTGGCCTGGGCGGAACGTTCTCGACGTACGTGAAGGTCGTCGAAGAAATAGCCAAAGCATGCGCATCCAGTTCGCTCATCGTCGCCGTGCAAGAGCTTGGCATGTTGCCCATCTTGATCGGCGGGAGCGAGGAGCAGAAACAACGGTACCTCCCCAAGCTTGCGTCCGGCGAATGGATCGCGGCATATGCGCTGACCGAGGCGGGAAGCGGTTCCGACGCAGCGGGTTCGATGCGAACGCGCGCCCACAAGCGCGGCGATACCTACGTGCTTGACGGACAAAAGATTTGGATCACCAACGGCAGCGTGGCGGACGTCGTCTGCGTCTTTGCGGTCACGGACCCGGACAAGGGCGCCAGCGGCATCAGCGCGTTCATCGTGGAAAAAACGTTTCCGGGATTCAACGTTGGAAAGCTCGAGAAAAAGATGGGTATTCGCGGCTCACCAACGGTCGAACTCGTTTTCGACAATTGCGAAGTCCCGGCGGCGAACCTGCTCGGTAACGAAGGCGAAGGTTTCAAGATCGCCATGAAGGTCCTGGATAAATCGCGCCCGGGGATCGCCGCGCAGGCGCTGGGAATCGCTGCCGGTGCGCTGGACTACGCGACGAAATATGCGCAGGAACGCATCGCCTTCGGCAAGCCGATCGGACAGCAGCAGGGCGTCGGGTTCATGCTCGCCGACATGAAAACTGAGGTTGAAGCGGCGCGATTACTGCTGTACGAAGCCGCGCGCAAGTGCGACGAGGGTTCGCCGGACGTGACGCTCTGGGCGGCGATGTGCAAGCTCAAATGCGGCGACGTCGCCATGAGCGTGACGACGGACGCCGTACAGGTGCTTGGCGGGTTCGGGTACTCGGTTGAATACCCGGTCGAACGTATGATGCGCGATGCCAAGATAACGCAGATCTACGAGGGTACGCAGCAGATCCAGCGGCTGGTCATCTCGCGGGCGATGGTAGGCAAGCCGCCGCGGGCCAAATAGCCGCTCCGAGTCTTTACAGAGTCTGAAGGGTCCCCTAAGGGACCCGCGGAACAAGGCGACCGTCGCATTACGTTACGAGGATGCGACGGTTCGGCATATCCGGTCGAACCCCGTTGTACACGTATTGGAGAAAGGAGGATTTACATCTTGAAGAAACTGCTCGCGTCTTTGATTGCGTCGGCATTCCTTATGACCGGTACGGCTATGGCCGCTCCCGTGAACGCCACCCACGCAAAGACGACCACCAAAGCAACTTCGAAGACGACTGCGAAGTCGACCGCGAAGACCGCTAAATCGACAAAGGGCAACAAGAAGATCCACAAGACCGCCGACAAGGTTGCCAAGAGCACCAAGTCGACGAAGAACGCCAAGTCGACCAAAGAGCGCCAAATCGGCAAAGAGCACCAAGTCGGTGAAACCGGCGAAGAGGCTCGAAGAAGATCAAGAAGATGGCCGACAAGGTCAAGAAGTCGACAAAGAAAACCACAAAGGCCGCCAAGCCCTCGAAGAAGTCCGCAAAGGCTGCCAAACCGGCAAAACCATCGAAGAAAACCCCGAATAAGTAAACCGTCTTTTTTTCATATCAATAGCGTGGCTTTCCGCCACGCTATTTTTTTATGGGCATCGGCGTGGGGCCGTACATCCAGCCCCCGTGCCGGCGCAGCAGTAGAGGCCGCAGTAACTTTAATTACCGGTTGAGCACGCACAGTAGAATGCGTAGACAGTGTACGTGTACATCCCGAAACCGCAATTATCGTTACAACCAGCACAGGTACCATCTTACTCGAGTGGAAATTTTCAGCTCAGAAGCCTTGGGGATGCGCGCCGAAGAGCGGTGGGATGAAATGACCGGCGAGGAACGATAGCGCGAACACGATCGAGCCGTACAACGCGATCTCCAAACCTCGGGTCCATTTGTTGCGTGCACTGAGCGCTCCCGCGTACACGCCGATGCCGAAAAGTCCGATCAGCGCGAGGATCAAACTGGCAAGGACCGCATTGTGCTCCGAGAGCGACGCGATGAAATACGGCAGGATGGGGATGATCGAACCGGCCGCATATGAGAGCCCCATCGCGAGCGCAGGCAGTACGGCCGAGGATTCGGCGATTCGCGGATCGATGCCGAATTCGTCGCGCATCATCTCGTACAAGTATATTTCCGGATTCTTTGCCAGGCGCGAGACGATCATGTGGGCTTCGTCGGAACTAAACCCTTTGAGTTTGTAATAGGCGACTTGCTCGGCAAACTCGTCGGCCGGATTCTCCTCCATCTCGCGCCGTTCCATATCGATGGACGCCTGCACGACCTCGCGTTCCGACTTTGAGCCCTGATACTCGCCGACGGCCATTGAGAGCGCGCCCGCGATCAATGCGACCAAACCGCTTACCAGGACTTGCACGCGTCCGCCGGAAGCGACGCCGACGCCCGTAACCACGCCCATCGTCGTGAGGATGCCGTCCTTCGCACCGAACACGATCTCTCGTACACTGCGCTGGCGCTCGAGCTGGCGCCGTTGCGGCGTATCCGGAATGCGCGGTTTTACCCGCCGCCAGCCCGGCGTATCAACGACGACCGGATACGGCGGCACAGGCGTCTTACCTTGCGGCGTTTTTTCCATTACGGCGTCTTTCTAGAGATGCTCCGGCCACCATTCAAGCATGTGCTGGTAGAGCCGGCGAAGGTCGTCCAATCCGATAAATCCGTGCCGCTGCCGCGGATACGCCATGAAATCGACGTTCGTCTTGTCCGCGGCAATGAGACGCTGCAATAAAGCGATGCTGTTCGCCATGTGCACGTTGTCGTCGGAGGTTCCGTGGCTGATGAGCAAGTCCCCGTGCAGATTCGCCGCCGCGTTCAGGACCGAACTCTTGTCGTACGCCCTCGGATCGCCTTGCGGCGCACCCATGTACCGCTCGGTGTAGATCGAATCGTATAAATGCCAATCCGTGACCGGAGCGCCGGCCGCGCCGGCTTTGAACAACGTGGAATGCGTAAGCGCATACGTTGTCTCGAATCCGCCGAAACTCCAGCCCCATATGCCGATTCGAGAACCGTCGACGTAGGGCAGCGAGCGCAGGTAATTCACGCCGAGTTCCTGCCCGAGCAGCGAGCCGGGGCCGAAATTATGGTAGAGCAGATGTACGTGGGATTCGTTGTCGACTTGCGAGGCCGGGCCGTCAATACTGAAAATGATGAAGCCGCGCCTAGCCAGCAATTGATGATAGAGACCTCGCGCGTACCCGAACGCGTTCGCGGTCGTCGGCGCTTCCGGCCCCCCGTACGCGTACATGATGACGGGGTACTTGCGCGCCGGATCGAAATCCGGCGGCTTGATCATGTACGCATCGAGCTTCCCGTACGAAGAATCGACGGATAGCAACTGCGCGGGGATAAGCAGGCCGCGCAGCGACAGACTGCGCGCCGCAAGCGTCGCGTGCGTGATGCCGTTGGTCGAAACCAGATCGGTTTGCGGCGGATCGTTGAGCGTCGAATGCGTGTCAACGAAAAGATCGTTGGCGGGGGACAGCGAGACGACGTGACTGCCGGGTTCAGGCGTAAGATTTTGCGGCGGCGCTCCGGCAAGCGAGATCGCGACCAGCGAACGGTCGCGGCGAGTCGGATATGCGGCAACCACGTACGCGAGCTGCTTGTTCTCGTTCACGCCTAGAAGTTGATCGACCCGGTACGATCCGTTCAGCCGGCTGAGCGAACCGCTGCGGCTGCGCAAATACAAACCCGGAATGTTATCCCGCGCCAAGACCCAGAGCGAACCTCCGCCGTGAAGCCATACCGGTAGCGGCACGTCGTCGACCCATTGCGGGTCGCTCTGTTCGTATATCGCGTGGGGCGCGGCGTTCAAGGTGTCCCACTGCACGATGCGCAGATGTTGCTGTGCGCGATCCAACAGCTCGGCGATGAGCGCGTGCGTTCCGGGGCGCCAGGCAAAAAACGGCAGGTATTCATCGCGTGCGCCGGCGTCGTACACGCGGTGCGAAGCCAGCGTCGCGACATCCACCACGTGAAGCGAGACCCTCGGATTTCGCTCGCCGGCCAGCGGGTAGCGCTGATACGTCAGCGTATTGTCCGGCGGCAGAAAGTCGACGATCGGAAAATTTGTGACGGCCCGCTCGTCCATCTGCATATAAGCGATTTCGCGTCCGTCATAGGACCAGGCAAAACCATGCTCGGTCGAAAGCTCTTCCGGATACACCCAATCCAGGTCGCCGTTGAGCATCGCAGCGGGTGAGCCGCCGAGCGTCAATCGAACGGTGCGCAGCGAAGGCTGCAGCTTCGCTACGTACAGATCCGCGTTGCGCGTGTATGCGAGCGTTTCACCCTTGGGCGCCCATAAGACGTCGTTGACGTCGTTTGCAACCGTTCGATCCAGTCCTGTGGACATGTCGCGGACATACAGCGTGCCGCGGATCGTAAAGCAAATACTCTTTCCGGCCGGCGACCACAAAACGTTGGTGGGCGTCTGGGCCTTTCCCCCGTACGCACCGGGATCGATCGCAACGCGCGACTGGCCGGTTCGCACGTCGTATTGCCGGATCGGTACCGCTTGCGCGAGGTCCTGCGAAGGCAAGACGTACAAAAACGAGGTTCCGTCGGGTGACCAGACGATTTTCGCCGGCTGGGCGCCCCAGAGCGGATTCGGAGAAAAGATCGATTCGAGGGTAAGCTGCGGACCGGCCGCCGCGACGGCGCCGCCAAATACAACGATCGCCATGCTCAACCACAGAATCCGCACGCGCCATGCAAGCGGACTTCACCGAACCATGGCGCGAATACTTGCGCCATGCCCAATCCGTTCGACGAGGAGTTCACACAGCAAAACCCGATCGTTGCCGCTGCAACGCGCATTCGCGCTCGCCGCGAGATCGAGCGCGTGCTCGATCAACCGGGCACGAGCGGCGGTTACGAAGATGCGGAGCAGGCATTCACGGCATTCGGACAGCTGCTTGCGGCCGGAACCAAGCGCCTTAATTCCATTCTCGGCGAGCGCACGGGCGTCAAGTTCATTCGACTGGAGAAACCGCCTCGCTTACGGCTGCGCTTGGACGATAAGCGCGTACGTCTGGATTTAGACGAGGTGCATCAATTGGTGAGGGTTGAGGGATTGGACCTCGACGGCGAGTGGCAGTTCGACCCGCAAGCCGACGTGCCGTCGCTGATAAACCTCTCCAAAATCTCCACCGAAGAAGGCTACGGAGAGGCGCTTACGCCTTCTTCCTTGTTGAAGCTGATCGCGCAGGACGCGGAGTTGCCGCGTCCGCCGCACCTCGACGGCTCCGGGCCCCTAAGCTTTTAGCGATAATCTTCGGGGTCGGACACAGCTCGCGTACCGGACACCGCCCGCACAGCGGCGTGGGCGCCTTACAGATCGCTCGTCCGTGCAGAATCAGCCAGTGATGCGCGTGGCGCCACTGTTCCCGAGGCACGATCGCTTGGAGATCGCTCTCGACTTCGCGCGGCGTTTTGCCGAGCGTAAGCCCCAAGCGATGCGCGACGCGAAAGACGTGCGTATCCACAGCAATGGCGGCTTCTTCAAACGCCACCGACATCACGACGCTTGCGGTCTTTCGTCCCACCCCCGCGAGGGCCTCGAGCTGCTCGCGCTGCGCCGGCACGGTGCCGCCGTGCGTTTCGACCAGTTCTCGCGCGCAATTGATGATGTTGCGAGCTTTCGTGCGAAAGAACCCGCAGGACTTGATGATCTGCTCGACGTCCTCTTGTTTGGCTCCGGCCAACTTCTGCGGCGTCGGATACTTCTTGAAGAGCACGGGCGTGGTCATATTTACGCGCGCGTCGGTCGTCTGCGCCGACAGTATCACCGCAATCAGCAATTCGAACGGATTGCCGTACTGGAGCGCCGTCTGCGCTTGCGGATACGTCCGCTCCAATATGGCCAGTTCTTTACGTGCGATCTCTTTCGTAACTTTTCGCACGGAAACGGATATCTTCGGCATGTTATTTCAGATAGCGGACGAGCCAGTCGATCCAGCGGCGGTCGACGTCCATCGAGCGCACCGGGTCGCCGGGGAAATGTCCTGAGACGGGATACGCGAAGAACCGTACCGTCACGCCGTGATCTTTGAGCGCATGATACATCTCGTAGGATTGCGTGATCGGGACACGCGCATCGCCGGTGTCGCTCAGGATGAGCGTGGGCGTATTGATGTTCCAAGCGTACGTAATCGGCGATTGGGCGCGGTACTGCTGCATGAGATTACCGGTCCAGGGCGAGCCTCCGAATGCAAACCGCACATTCACGTTGTTGTCCGAGAGCGCATATTCGTCGATCCAGTTATTGACCGCCGCGCCCGCAACGGCGGCTTTCCAAATGTGATAGTGCCCTTCCATCCACGAGGTCATGTAACCGCCGTACGACCAGCCTGAGACGGCGATGCGGCTGGTATCGATATGCGCAACCTTCTCCAGTGCGGCGATGCCCGCGATGACGTCGCGCCCCGGACCGGCACCGGCGTCATTGAAGATGGCGTGCCAGTAGGCCTCGCCCAAATTGTCGCTTCCGCGATAGTTGGGGTTGAAGACGATGAATCCACGCGCCGCCAGTAGTTGATTGAGCGTACTGAAACTCGTGAGCGATGCCGAATTCGGTCCGCCGTGAATGATGAGCACGAGCGGATACGATTTGGTCGCGTCGTATCCGGGCGGATACGTCACGACGCCGTCTTCGGCAAAGCCTTCGTTTTGCCAGGTCAAGGCTTCGACCTTGCCCAAATCGAGCGCGGCGACGGCGTTATTGTACGACGTAAGCCGGCGCGGCGTCGCATCCGCTGAGCTCATATAGTAGAGCTCGGTCGGATCGTGCGCTGTGGAACCGGTGAACGCGATTGCACCGGTGTTACTCAGACTGGCGTCGAGCCAAAACGGCTGCGTCGGCTGCACGCCCGCGAGATCGATGCGTTTGGCTTTTCCGTCGAGCGGTTTGACCCACAGCGCAGCATCGGTGCCTTTATGACCGGAGACGAGCAGCGCTTTGGAATCCGGCATCCACATCACGCGCTGCACGTTGGTATCGATGTCGTCCGCCGTGACGTCGCTGCCGTTGCCGCCTGCCGGCGAGGTTACGAAGATATCATTCTGCGCGGCCGGATCGCCATGGTACGGATACCAGTAGGCGACCTTCGTTCCATCCGGTGAGAACGAGCCGTAGCCTTCCAAGCGCCCGTGCGAGGTCAGCGTCCGGATCTCTTTGGTCTGCGTATCCAATATTGCCACCGCGGTTTGATCGCCGTCGGCATAGTACGGCGTAGCCATTTTCGAAAAGACGATCGAACGGCCGTCGGGCGACCACGAGAGCGGCGATGACGGCGAACTCGGAGGGGCGGCCGGCGGCAGGCTCCAGGCGCCCTGCGTCAAGCGCAGGTTTCCGGTTCCGTCCGGATTTACGATCCATATGTGGCTGGGCGTCGGCGCTTCCATCTCCTTATACGACTGATCGCCGACGACGAACGCATCCAGATGATGGTCGATGTCCGACTTGTTCTTTGGTTCGTCCGCGCAAACGTATGCAATGGCATTCCCGTCGGGCCGCCACGCGAATTGCTGCACGCCTTCGGGCGCGTTTGTAATCGGCACCGCGTCGCCCCCGCGCATGTTGAGAATGAAGATCTGTTCCTGGGCATCCTTGCCCTCGCCGCGCTGACCCAAGAACGCGATATTCTTACCGTCCGGCGACCATGCGGGCGAAGCCACACCTTTGCGATCAAACGTCAGGCTGCGCTGCGAGTTCGACGCGCAGATCGTAAAGCATCAAGGTGCGCTGCGTCCGATCGGACTTGTAGTCGGGCTTCGAGACGATGTATGCAATTTGGGTCCCGTCCGGCGAGATCGTTGCGTCCGAAACCCCGGTTAGCGACTTGAGATCATCCAATGCGATCGGACGCGCAGCCGCTTGATTCGTCGAGAACCCGGCCATCAGAACGAGCGCTGCAATCGTAACCACCGCGATTTTCATTTTTCTAATCTCCACTAGCGCAAATACCGATCGATCCAGGCGAGCCACCGCTTCGTGACGTCCTCGGATCGAACGGGGTCGCTCGGAAAGTGCCCGTGTACCGGATACGCAACGAACTGTACGGGAACGCCGTTATCCCGCAGCGCGTGATACATCTTGAACGAATTGGTGATCGTCACGTTGTTGTCGCCGATGTCGCCCATGATGAGCGTGGGCGTTCGAATTTGCTGCGCGTATGAGATTGGAGACTGCGCTCTCCATATCTGTGTGAATTTCGGATTCCAGGGCGAGCCGCCGAAAAAAGGCACGTCGGTGTAGACGTAAAACGCCACGTTGTAATCGTCGAACCAATCGTTGAGTGCCGCGCCCGCGACGGCTGCCTTCCAAATGTGGTAATGACCGGTCATCCACGAAGTCATGTATCCACCGTACGACCAGCCCGAAATCGCAATGCGCGAACGATCGATCTTGTATGCCTTTTCAACAGCCGCGATACCGGCCATCACGTCGCGGCCGGGTCCATCGCCCGCATCGCGCGTAATGGCACGCTGATAGGCATCGCCCAAATTCGTACTGCCGCGGTAGTTCGGATTGAAAACCAAATACCCATGGGCGGCGAAGAGTTGGTCCTGCGAGTTCCAGGCAATGGTGGACGCGCTTTGCGGGCCGCCGTGGATGACCAGAACAAGCGGGTACGCGCGAGCGGCGTTGTATCCGGGCGGCAGCATCAGCACGCCGTCTTCTTTGAAACCGTCGTTGCGCCACCGCATGGCTACCGGACGCCCCAAGTCGAGTTTACTGATAAAACCGTTTTCATCGGTCAGACGTACGGGTTTCACGCTCGGAGAAGCCAGATAGTACAGCTCCGCAGGTCTGGTAGGCGTCGTGCCCACAAAAACCAGCGCGCCGGTATTCGACGTATTTCCGGTGGTCGAGATTGCGATACCGCCCAGCGAAGCCCGCTGCACGCGCGATCCGTCCGCTGTTGCGTACCACGCTTGCGTGTGCTCGTCGTCAGGGCCGAAAAGCCAGAGCGATTCTGCCGCTTGGAGCCCACGCCATGCCTTCGATGTCACGGCCGGCCTTTGCGCCGACATTCACGCCCGTTCCGCCGCCCATACGGGTCACGTACACCGCCTGTCCGTTTGTCGGATCGCCCGCGGTATTGCGAGAGTACGCGATCAAACCTCCGCTGGGTGCAAACGCGGGGTCGCCTTCCAGACCCGCATTCCCAGTCAAACGAGTACGCCGGCCGGTTCGTACGTCGACCGTTTCAATGACCGCGCCCAGTGAATCGCCGACAAGCGGCGTGGGAAAACGGATGTACGCAATCTTGCTGCCGTCCGCGGACCACGGCACGTCGGATGCTCCGCCCGGATCGAACGTTTCCAGGCTCCAGCTGCCGCTCGTGAGCCGGCGCGCTTTTCCGCCGGAAGCAGCGATCACCCACAAGTGGGCCGGTATCGCTTCGCTTTCATGCAGATAGTCATTGTCGCCGACTTCGAATGCGTCAAGGTGCTGGTCGATCGATTTCTTGTTCGGATCATCGTCTTGCGTGACATAAGAAAAATGCTTTCCGTCCGGGCTCCACGCAAAGTTATCTACGCCGTTTGGAGCCTGCGTTATCTGCTTTGCGTCGCCGCCGTCCATGCGCAGTACGAAGATCTGATCTTGCTCGTCACTTTGCTCGTCGGCTTTGGCGCCCGCCAGAAACGCGATACGGGTTCCGTCCGGCGACCAGCGCGGGCTGCTTACATCGGCGCGCTCGAACGTCAGCGGCCGTGTCTGCCGCGTGCGCACGTTCAGCAGAATGATTTGGCTCACGCGCTTGTCTTTCGCGTAATCCGCTCGCCCGCGCACGAACACGATGCGTGTACCGTCCGGCGATATCTGCGGATCGCCGATCGAGACGATCCGGCGCAGATCGGTAAAATCGATCGTGCGGGCGGATGCCCAGCACGGATACATACCGGCGACCAGTACGAAAAATAACGTAATGAAACGCATACAGCCCTCCGCAGCGAGGTGTCTCTTGGCGAGTTAACCCAGCCGGACGCCTAGTCCTGGAGAGCCACCTTCCGGCCCTCGTACCGCAATCAGCCCATCACGCTCGAGCGAGCTCACAATTGCCTGGATCTCCGTGTCCGTGCGTTGCAGGTGCGAGACGTCGCGGTGAAGGTCCAAAAGAGAGATCCGTTCGCCCGGTGCAAGTTTGCGCAGCCGGTCGATGATTCGCCCACGCGCATAGCGCGTCGTCTGCTCGAACGGAATCGCTTCTTGCGGCGAGCGCGGGCGCGCAAATCTGATGCGCGCAGCCTCGAGCGCGGCGGCATCTACCGGAGCAGCGGCACAGACCTCTCGCAGCGGACAAATCAGACATTTCGGAGCGCGCGCCGTACAAACGGTCGCTCCCAGGTCCATCAGCGCGGAGTTCCAGTCGTGCGCGCGTCCGGGCGGCACGAGCGCGTGCGCATCCCGATCGAGCTCGCGCGCAGGTGCGGCGGCCGGATATTCCAACCCGCGCAAAACTCGATGCACGACACGGCGAACGTTCGTATCGACCGCCGCGTCGTCCAAATTGAAAGCGAACGCGCGAATCGCAGCGACGGTATATGGTCCGACGCCCGGAAGCGATCGCAAGTCATCTTCTTCTTGCGGCATCGAGCCGCCGAAGCGTTCGAGCACTGCTTGCGCGAGCTGCTTGAGCCGCACGGCCCGCGAGTTATATCCCAAGCCCTCCCACAAACGGAGGACGTCGCTGGTTGCGGCGCGCGCCAGCGAACCGACATCCGGGAAGCGGTCGATAAAGGCTTGATACTTCGGCATGACGCGATCGACTTGCGTCTGCTGAAGCATAAACTCGCTCACCAGCACACGGTACGGATCGCGCGTACGCCGCCACGGCAAATGCTCGCGTCCGTAGGATGCATACCATTTCAGCAGCAGACGCTGCATGCGCGTCATTCCTCGTCCTCGCCCGTATCGGACGCGCGAGCAAAAGCCGGCTGCGAGCGTTCGCGCACGTACTCACGAAAGGCAATGATGTCACGCTCTTGGAAGACGACGTCGTCCTCTGATTTCGTTCCACGATAGACCTGCAGGGCATCGTTGATCACTGAGTGGTACATGCGTGGGACCGTCTGGAGAGCCCAAACGCCGGCTTCATCTTTGTTGAGCACACTCATGGCGTTCCCGGTGGTGCCGTGCAAGATGCGGCACGCATTAAGTACCGCATACACCGGCTTCTCATGGATGGAGGCGCGCGCCCAGTTAAAATCCGCCTCGAGTGCGTTGATGTACGTGTGCCACGGAACGGGACCGAAAAGAGATGCCGGCGGCGGCCCGACCAGCGTCACGCCGCGATCTCGCACGTCGACAATCTGCACGGCCAAATCGACGTTGGTGCGATCGCTCGAATAATCTAAGCGGGAGCGGCGGATCGCTTGGTGTGAACCGTTGCTGTAGTGTACTTCGTACGGTAGCGGATGCACGAAAGCGCGCGCAAACTTTTCCTGCACGATGCTCACTTCGATGTCACCCCGAGTGGGGCGCACGTCGGAGAGGCCAACGAGCGCGCGTGCCGCGCTCTCACGTTCTTTCGGCGTGAGTTTGCGACTCACAACTGCGAGCAGGTCGACATCGCTTCGTTCGCGATGGAACGCGCCGGTCGCAAGCGAACCGTGAACGTACAGACCGGTGAGCGCATCACCGAGCAAGTCGCCCAGCGTTGCGGCGATGCGAATGAGATACTGGCGCAGATCGCGGTCGGCATCGGAAACGCTCTGGGCGCGTAGTGGATTCATGAGCGGATGGTCGCGATTGCTTTACCGATGCGCTGGATACCTTCCGGTATCTGCTCGCGGGTCACCGCCGTGAGGGCAAGGCGAAAATGGTGATCGCCGCCGGAATTTGCGAAGAACGGCTCGCCGAAAAGAAACGAGGCTCCGAACCGTTCGGCTTGATCGAGCAGCGGGCGCGAACGAATCTCACGCGGCGTGGTCACCCAAAGATAGAATCCGCCGCCCGCTTTGCTGGTTCGCATCGTGCCCGGCCACGTTTTGGCGATGGCTTCGTCGGCCATTTCGCGTCGCAGCCGCAGCTCTTCGCGCAGTTGTCCCACGTGCGCATCGTATCCGGTCGCCAAATAATCGGTGATAGCGGCTTGCACGTATAAACTCGTCGCCATGTCGAGCGCCTGCTTTCGAAGCAGCAGCCGCTCGAGGATCGTGCGCGGTCCGGCGAGCCATCCGACGCGAAGCGAGGGCGCGATCGTTTTGCTGAACGTACTCAAATACACGACGTAATCGGGAGCGAGCCCAACGAGCGGCGCGTGGCCGTGCTGCGCGAGTTCGCCGTAGGGATCGTCTTCGATGATCGGCACGCCGTGCCGCCGCGCCAACGTCACAAGCCGTTCGCGCCGGTCGGCGTTCATCGTCACGTTCGTCGGATTGTGCAGCGAGGGCATCGTGTAGATGAAACGCGGGCGGCGAGTGCGCAGGATCGCCTCGATATGATCGACGCGCATCCCGTCGTCGTCCACCGGCACGGGGATCGTGCGCAGGCCGCAAATTTGAAAGATCTGCAGCGCTCCCGGATAACTGGGCTGCTCGACGATGATCTCGTCGTCGGGCTCGGCCAGCGACTGTGCGACCACCATGATGCCTTGGGTCGAACCCGTAAGAACGATGATGTCCTTGGCCTGAGTGCGTGCGCCGCGCATCCCCATTCGCTGCGCGATGGCCTCGCGAAGCGGCTCGTAGCCCTCAGAATCGCCGTACGAAAGGATGAATCGCGGATCGGAAGCGACGCGCGAGAACGATTTCGCGAGTTCGCCGAGCGGTGAGGGTTCGTTCGGCGCGACGCCCTGCACGAAGCTGATGCGCCCCTGCTCCTGCTTTGCGGCCAGCTCGCCAAGGATCGTCGGAAACTCACCCACGCGCCACGGCGGCAGCGTAACCCACCAAGGCACGGCGGCCGAACGCTCGGGCTGACCCGGACGCAGCTGCGGCACGACCCGCGATCCCGACCCGACCTTCTGCTCGATCAGGCCGTCCGCGACGAGCTCGCGATACGCATGGACCACGGTGCTGCGGTTTACGTCCAGCCGGCCGGCAAGCGTACGCTCGGGCGGCAGCCGCGTCGACTCCGGCAGTGTGCCGGCCAGGATCGATTCGCGAAGCGACTCATAGATCTGACGGTAGAGGGGCACAATGCTGTTGCGGTCCAAGTGCGGCAGGGCTCCGGGCCATCCAATTTTCGACATTTCCCGTCCATTTCGGCAATTGGATGGGAATACACCTACTTTGGAAGTTGCGGAAAGAGGTCCCGCCCGAGATAGTTTGGGCGAGGGCGCTATATTTGGAATGGGAGAAATTCTGTGGCTGAACATCAGGTCGACGCGGTAGTGATTGGCGCAGGTCCGGGCGGATACCACGCGGCCATTCGTTTAGGGCAGCTCGGCAAGAAAGTGATGTGCGTCGATCGCGACGAGGTCGGCGGCGTCTGTTTGAATTGGGGCTGCATCCCGACAAAGGCGCTGCTGCACGTCGGCGAGGTGATCAGGCATATCGATCACGCCGGTGCGATCGGGCTCAAGGTCGGCAAAGCCGACGTCGATCGTGAGGGCGTGGCCAAATTCAAGACCGACGTCGTAAACTCCAACGTCGGCGGCGTCAAGACCCTGTTCAAAGCGAACAACGTGCAATTCTTGTACGGCGAGGCCGGATTCAAGAGTCCAACCGAGATCGTCGTCAAGAAAAAAGAAGGCGGTGAGGATACGATCAAGGCGCAGTACGTCGTCATTGCCACCGGTTCCGCGCCGATCGACGTGAAAGTGTGGCCGCGCGACGGCGATACGATCATAAACTCCGACGATGCCGTGCAAATGAAACGCATTCCCAAGAGCATGCTCGTCATCGGCGGCGGCGTTATCGGCCTGGAGTTCGCGACGGTCTACGCGCGCATGGGCAGCAGCGTGCTCGTGATCGAAGCGATGCCGCAGATTTTAACCGGAACGGATCTCGAGATATCAAAAACGCTCGGACGCATCCTCAAAAAACAAGGCGTCGAGATCATGCTCGGCACGAAGGTCGGCGACCTGAAAAAAGACGGCAAAATCAGTCAAAGCGACGTTCAACGGCGAGGGCACCGGCGGCAAAGACGAGACGCGCGAATTCGACTGCGTGCTGGTCGCAGTCGGCCGGCGGCCCGTAACCGACGGTCTGAATCTGCAAAATGCGGGTCTGGCGGCCAACGATCGCGGATTCATCGACGTCGATGCGCAGCGTCGCACGAGCGTGCCGAACATCTTCGCCATCGGCGATATCACCGGCGCCCCGCTGCTCGCCCATAAAGGAATGAAGGAAGGCGTCATCGCGGCCGAGGTGATCGGCGGCGATAAGTCGGCGGCATACGATCCCATTGCGGTACCGAACTGCGTGTACACGGATCCGGAAGTCGCGACCGTCGGACTATCCGAGGAAGAGGCCAGAGAGCGCGGACACGAAGTGCGCATCGGAAAGTTTCCGCTGGCGGCAAGCGGCCGCGCGCGCACGATGAACGAGAGCGACGGCGTCATCAAACTCGTCGGCGATGCAAAAACCGACCTGCTCCTGGGCATGCACATCGTCGCACCGCAAGCGGAATCGCTGATCGGCGAGGGCGTCATCGCGCTCGAAATGGGCGCAACGCTCGAGGATATCGGGCTTTCGATCCATCCGCACCCGACGCTTACCGAAGGCATCATGGACGCGGCGGAAGCAGCGCACGGAAAAGCAATCCACATCGTCAACCCAAAGCCGAAGACCGCTCCGCAGCCCGTCGGTGCGCGATAGCGTCGTCATGAATACGGCGCGTTTGCTCGACTTGGGGCTGCAGCCATACCGGCAGGTGTGGGATTTGCAGCACGCCCTGCATGAACGCGTGCGCGCCGGCCAAGACGCCGAAACGTGGATCTTCGTTGAGCATACGCCGGTCGTCACCCTAGGACGGAAGGCGAAAGAATCCAACGTGCTGCTCCCACGCGATGCGCTGCTGGCGCGCGGGGTTGACGTGGTGGAAATCGAGCGCGGCGGCGACGTCACGTATCACGGCCCCGGACAGCTGGTCGTCTATCCGATCCGCAAGCTCGAACGTTTTCGCGAAGTCGTTCCGCTCGTACGCGCGCTGGAAGGCGCGGTGATCGACGCTGTGCGCGCAGCTCGGGATCTCCGCGGAGCGCTGGAGCGATCATGCCGGCGTTTGGGTTGGCCGCAATCAGATTTGCGCCGTTGGTCTGGCCGTGCAAAAGATGACCTCACTGCACGGGATCGCGCTTAACGTGTGCACGGAGCTGAACTACGACCGGCTGATCAATCCCTGCGGTCTGTCGGATCGCGGCATCACGAGCATCTCGCACGAGACCGGGCGCCGGATGAGCGTTGCGCATGTCAAGCCGATTCTCACGCGCGCGCTCGAGCGCACGTTCGGCATTCATTTCGAACACGTGCAGCCGGCTATGGCAAAGGTGTCGTAGTGGCCATAGAGATCGACCTCATTACGGACGGCGGCAGCGCGCCGCGCAGGCCGAAGCCGGAATGGTTAAAGGTGAAGTTGCCGCGCGGCGATGATTACGAACGCGTCAAAGCAGAAGTGAATGCGCTGCAGCTCAACACCGTGTGTAAAGAGGCAATGTGTCCGAATCTGGCTGAGTGCTGGGGCGCAGGAACCGCCACGATTATGATCTTGGGCGACACGTGCACGCGCGGCTGCCGGTTCTGTAACGTCAAGACCGGAAATCCGCGCGGCGTGGTCGACTGGCTGGAGCCGGTTCGCGTGGCGGAAGCCGTTCGCGACCTGGGTTGGAAGTATTTGGTGCTGACCGCGGTTGACCGCGACGATCTGCCGGACGGCGGCGCGCTGATTTTCGCGAACACCGTGCGCGCGATTCACGAACGCGTTCCGGGTTCCCGGGTGGAAATTTTGAGCGGCGACTATCGCGGCGACCTTGCGGCGCTCGATATCGTGCTGGACGCCGCGCCCGACGTATTCGCGCACAACCTCGAAACGGTTCGGCGGCTGACTCCTCGCGTGCGGGACAAGCGTGCGACATATGAGCAGTCGCTCCTGATGCTGGAGCATGCCAAAAAACGCGCACCCCGGCGATTTACCAAGACCTCGGTGATGCTCGGCTTGGGCGAGACCGACGATGAGATCGAGCAGACGATGAACGATGCGCGCTCGGTGGGCGTCGACATCTTCACGATGGGCCAATACCTGCAACCAAGCAAGAAGCACTTGACGGTCGAGGCGTTCGTCACGCCCGAGAAGTTCGCTCAGCTCGGTAGCCTGGCGCGGTCCAAAGGATTCCATCAAGTGGTCTCAAGCCCGCTATCGCGCAGCTCGTATCACGCCGAGCAGGCCTTCGAGGTCGCGGCCCCGGTTTAGCAACCCCATCCGCAGCGGCGAGGTTAAGTAGCCTAAAGAACATACGCAGGATAACTTTCTCGGGGAGGCGCCTTGACCCAATTCTTCTTGCGGCGGCCGGTCTTCGCGGCTGTGTGCTCTCTGATCGTGATGCTCGCGGGCCTCATCGTCATTCCAACGCTTCCGATCGCGCAGTACCCGCAGATCGCGCCGCCGGTCGTAACCGTGAGTGCCCTGTATAACGGCGCAAACGCACAAGCGGTGGAGTCGGCGGTTACGACGCCGCTCGAACAGGCTATCAACGGCGTTCAAGGTTTGCGCTATATCTCGTCGAGCAGCGCCAATAACGGCACGAGTACGATCACGTGTACCTTCGATCTCGGCACGAACTTGGATATCGCCGCAACCGACGTGCAGAACGCCGTGCAGTCGGCAACGGGGCAGTTGCCGGCAGAGGTCATTCAAACCGGCGTGACCGTCACCAAGAACTCCGGCACGTTTATTCTTGCCGGGGCGCTGCGCTCGACGAACCCGCAGTTCAATCAGCTTTTTCTGAGCAACTATGCAGAGCTCAACGTAGTCAATGCGCTCAAACGCGTGCCGGGCGTGAGCAACGTCATCATCTTCGGGCAGCGGCGATACGCGATGCGCGTATGGGTGGATCCCCACAAACTCGAAGCACGCAATCTGGCGATAAGCGACGTTCTGAACTCGCTGCAAGAACAAAACGTTGAAGTTGCCGCGGGCAGCATCGGTGCGGCGCCCGAGCCCAAAGATCAGCCGTTCACCATCACCGTAGGTGCCGAAGGGCGCCTCACCACGCCGGATCAGTTCAGGAATATCATCGTCAGAGCGGACCCGGGCGGGGGATATACGCGCCTGTCCGACGTGGCGCGCATCGAACTGGGCGCCGAGGACTACTCCAGCTCGATCGACTTCGACAGCAACAAGAATGTGGTCGGGCTGGGCATCCAGCAATTACCGACCGCAAATGCGCTGCAAGTTGCGGACGGCGTGCGTAAAGAGTTGGACTTGCTCTCGCGCACGTTCCCCGCGGGCGTGTCGTACGACATTGCGTTCGACGTGACCGATTTCGTGAAGGAATCGATACGCGAGGTCGTGCTCACGCTGCTGTTCTCGATCATCCTGGTCGTCCTGGTCATCTTCCTGTTTCTCCAAAACCCGCGCTCGACGCTGATTCCGGCGGTTACGCTGCCGATCTCGCTGATCGGCACGTTCGCCGTCATGAAGGTGTTCGGTTTCACGATCAACACGATCACGCTCTTCGGGTTGACGCTTGCAACCGGGCTGGTCGTCGATGACGCAATCGTCGTCATCGAGAACATCGCGCGCTACATTCAAGAAAAGAATATGGGCGGTGCGGAAGGCGCGGCGGCCGCAATGCGCGAGGTGCAAGGCGCGGTTGTCGCTTCCTCGCTGGTATTGCTCGCCGTTTTCGTACCCGTGGCATTCTTCCCGGGAACGACCGGACAGCTCTATCGCCAATTCGCGCTGACGATCGCGGCCTCGATTACGATCTCGCTCTTCGCATCGCTGACGCTCACGCCGGTCATGTCCGCGCTGATGCTCACCGGTGATACCGAATCGCGGTTTCCGTTCTTCGTGTGGTTCAATCGCGGGCTGGCTGCATTTCGAGCGTGGTACCGTTCCCTGCTTCCAAAGCTCTTCCGCCGGCGCGTCGTTATCGCAGCACTCTTCGTCGCCGCGCTTGCGGCGACGGTCGTGCTTTTCAGAACGACGCCGACAGCCTTCATTCCCGACGAGGACCAAGGCTACTTCATCGTCACGATACAGCTTCCCGAAGGCGCTTCGCTCTCACAGGAGCAGGCAGTTGCCGCACGAGTCGTGCGAATCCTGGCCGCGCAGCCCGAGGTTCAGCACGTCTTTAACGTTTCGGGTTTCAGCTTTGCGGGCAGCGGCCCCAACCGCGGCATAGCGTTCATTCGTCTGTTGCCGTGGGGGCAGCGCCACGGCGCCGATCACTCGCTGAACGCCATTTTGCAGCGCGTCCAAATGAAATTCTTCGGCATCCCGGGTGCGCAGATATTTGCCTTCAACCCGCCGGCCATCCAAGGCGTCGGAAATTTCGGCGGCTTTCAGTTCGAGCTCGAGGATCGCGGCAACGTCGGTTTGCCGGCGCTCATGCAAACCGCGTACGGATACATGGGCCTGGGCAACAAGAACCCGGACTTAACGCAAGTCTTCACCACCTTCCGGGTGGACGCTCCTCAGTACCAGATCAATTTCGATCGCAACAAAGCCAAAAGCATAGGCATCTCGCTTACCGACGTCTTCAATACGATGCAGACGGATCTGGGCTCGTTCTACGTCAACAACTTCAGCTACCTCAATCGCTCCTACCGCGTGTATGTGCAAGCCGAGCAGCCGTACCGCAGCAATCTGCAAGCGCTCCAGTACTTATACGTGCGCTCGCAGGACGGCGGCATGGTACCGCTGAGCGGCCTGGGCTCGGCAACCCTCATCAAGACGGCTCCGATCATCACGCACTACAATTTGTTCCGTTCGATCGAGATCAACGGCAACACCGCGCCCGGAAAAGGTTCGGGACAAGCCATCAAAGCGATGGAGCAAATTGCGCAGCAGGTCGATCCGCCTGGGGTGAGCTACGAATGGTCGGGACTCTCGCTGGACGAGATTCAAGGCGGCTCGCTCTCCGCGCTGATCTTCCTCATCGGCATCGTCTTCGTGTTCTTGGTGCTGTCCGCACAATACGAGAGCTTTGTCGATCCGCTGATCGTCTTGCTTGCCGTTCCGGTCGCCATCCTCGGAGCGCTGGCGTTTCTGGGAGTGCGCGGGCTGCCGAGCGACGCGTACGCTCAGGTCGGTTTCGTCATGCTCATCGGTCTGGCCAGTAAGAGTGCGATTTTGATCGTCGAATTCGCCAATCAGCAGCTGCGGCAAGGCGCGGACGTCATGACCGCGGCATCGCGCGCCGCGCAAACGCGGCTGCGACCGATTCTGATGACGTCGATCGCCTTCATCGTTGCGGTCTCCCCGCTCGTCTTTGCATCGGGCGCGGGCAGCGCGGCCCGGCATTCGCTCGGCACGGTCGTCTTCGGCGGCATGATCGTCTCAACGATCCTGAATCTGGCGATTACTCCGGTCCTCTACGTGATCATCAAGTCGTGGTCGCATCGACGCCGCAAACAACGCGGCGGAAACGGACTCTCGCTCACGCCCGCGGAGGTTCCCGCTCCCGAGCCCACCGCGCCCCTGGCCTAGGCTCGACTTTTCGCGAGGAACGCCAGGGTTTTCCGGCGGGTGAGGGGTACTCTGGCTCCAACCATCGGACTATTAATTTTAATAGTCCCCAGCCTTGGAGATGACCAATGGTTCGTACGTTATTTCGTACTTGCGCTGCCTTGGCGTTTACGTGCGCGATGATCGGCGCACCGGCGTTCGCGGACACGACGGGCCCGTTCGGCGCTGCCGTTGCGGGCGCCAACACCGCAATCAAGAACGCGATGAGCGCCCCGGTACCTAAAAAATCGGCAGACCCCGAACTCGCGTTCGCGGCGGGACCGTCGCCCAGGTGCCGCCCGTCACGCAGCAACCGGTGGGTCAAGCTGCGGGGTTGCCGCTAGGCTTCACGTACACCTTGGATTTTTCAATGGCTCACGCCCTGGGGAACGTCGGTACATTCGGAAACAAATGGCTGCAAGGCGGTGCCGATGCCGTCGTCGGGTACGGTTTCGATCCCACGACTCGAGTCGTTGCCAACTTTTACGAGCTTCAGCACTATCCGGTCGGATTCAACAGCGGCCAAGTTCCGCTGTTTCTGCCCTCCGGCTTTCCGCCGTCACCCGGCGTCAATCCGAGTTGCGTGGACTTGAGCGGCAAGACGAGCGCGACGTGCCAAGGCATCACCTCACCGATCGACGTCACGACAAAAGACAAGTTCGCGCTGTTCCTCTTCGAAAAGCTTTTTTCGCTCGGTAAGGTTGCGGGACACGACCTGCCGATCGTCGTGACGCCCACGTACGTATCGCGCTGGTCCACGGTCGCCGCGTCCAACGGAAACGGCGACGTCGTACCGTTCGTCGATCTGAGCGGCGTGCCGCAGTTCAACATCAGCACACGCACGGCGCAGGTGTATTCCGTGGCGTTCACGCTTCCGTTCTTGAAGACGCCGAAAATGTTCGGCACGTTCACCGCCGCGCCGACATGGCTCGTACACACGGCCGGGCTGAACCAGCAGAATCACGCGCAGATCTATCAGATCCTTTACCTGGAGTACGCGCCCACGCCGGGCTCGAAGATCTTTTTCGAGCCGCAGGTTTCACGTGACTATCTCCCGGCCGACCCGTACGCGCAGCACTTGGCGGCGTATTTTCTGGGTGCATCGCAGCGAGTCGGCAAGTACGGGTTCGTGCAAGTCATTCTCAATAGCGGCGGTCCGACGAACTACAGCCCGTACGGCGTCAAACAACTGAACTGCCTCGCGCTTCCGTGTTCGGCGAACACGCTTCCGACGGTCGGCGGCCTGAAGGCAAACCAGGTGCAAATTCAGTTCGGCATCGGTTCGCCGAGCGTCATCCAATTCTAGGGAGACGGGGTTCACGACAATGTTGAAATCACTTCACCGGCCGATTGCGCTGCTCGCTCTGGCTGCGCTGGCCGCCTGCAACAGTACGGCGGGAACACCGAATGTCGGAAGTCCGCTGCCCTCAAACGGCGGACTCAAACAGCAGAACTTCGTCGGTGTGGGCGACAGCCTGACCTTCGGCGAGCAGTCCGAAGGTATGCTCGGCGTCCTCGCGACCAGTCCCGATTTCCGGATTGCCCGGCGGCGTCGTCCCCCCGGGTCAAACGATGGGTTTCTGGGCGCTCATGTACGCGCAAATGAACGGCATCGCGCTCGATCCGGCACTTGGCTCTTGGAATACCGATACGGCTTTAGGTGCTCGCTTCACCTCGCCGCTGCCGCTCATGAACGGGCCCGGACTCGGATCGCAACTCGTCGTTTCCGCAGTATCGCCGCCGTTTGCAGCCGACGCATTCGGGCTGCGATCAATTCAATCAATTCGGGTACTCCTCGACAGCGTGGATGCAAACGCGCGCATATGCGGGCGCGCCCATCGCGGACTTAGGCGTACCCGGCATCACGATGCACGAATCTCTTGCGATGACAGGGCCGCTCACCGGACCACCGAACGCGCCGAACTGCGGGTACGTCTCGATACCGGGCGACATTACCTCGGGCGGTCTGCAATCACTGGTTTCGGGCGAGAGCGAACTGTTTTTTCCGGTTCTCGGGCAGTTCCAAACGACTCTGGGCTCCGGTAAAGTTACGCAGCTTGCCGCAGCCGTTTCACTCCATCCCAAGATTACGACGGTGTGGCTGGGCGCAAACGATCTGCTCAAGTTCATCTTCTCGCACGGACAGTCGCCGATCACCGACACGCCTACGCAGCTCGCTACCGACCTGACGACGATCGTTACCACGCTGGAAAAATCCGGTTCGAAGGTCGTGGTCGGAAATCTGCCCGATCTTCTGGGCAATCCGGCAACGAACGAATTGCCGGTACCGCAATTCTTCCCGCAGACCAAGCTTGCGGCGGACCTTACAGCGCTGGGCGTTCCGCCCGCTGCGGCGGCGCAAATTGCCGGGTATGTATCCGCAACCTATACCAAGGGGAATGGCGGCTTCCTTACGGAGAGCGGCTTCTTCGGACTGGTCGGCCAGATCCAGTCCAACCCTACCGCGCTGCCGAATCTGGATCCCGAGCGGCCCGGGCAGCGGCGACGGCCCGCTCTATCTCGACCAGACATTCGCCGCACAAGCGATCGCGCTCAACGCCGGATACAACCAAACGATCAACGGTGTCGCTTCCGCGAGCGGTGCGGCACTTGCCGACATTCAAACCGAGTTCCGAACGCTGGCCTCGACCGGCCTGCCGCTCGCGCCCGGCGTAACGCTCACGCTGCAGTTCGGCGGCGGAATCGTCAGCTATGACGGCCTGCACCCCGCAAACACCGGTTACGCACTGATTGCCAACACGTTCATCGGGGCGGCGGATAGCAAGTTCGGATTGACGATCGCGCCGCTGAGCGTCGCGCAGATCGGCGCAATCGCTTCCAACGATACGTATAACCCCTTCGTAATCAAGGCAGCCAACCCGGCCTGGCCGTTCCCGCTGCCCTGATCCACCGACTTCCGGTAGGCGGCGGCCCCGGTAAACGGGTTCCGCCGTTTTTTGTTGTATTCTGCCGTTATGGCAACGATCGATGATGTGCGCAGCGCCGAGCCGGGATCGATAACGATCGTCGATATCCGCAAGAAACCGGACGAACAGCAAATTCCCGGATCGATACGATACAGCGGCGACGCCATTGAGAACGCGTCCTCGCTGCCGTTCGAAAAGGACGAACGCGTTATACTGTACTGTGGAAGCGGCAATTCATGTTCACGCGTCGCTCAGACCCTTCGCGAACGCGGATACTCGAACGCGCAAGCGCTCGAGGGAGGTTACGCGGCTTGGAAAGATGCGGCTCTGCCGCTCGAACCAATCGCGGAGCTCCGGGATTTGGAGGCTTAACGTGATCGCGGCCGTAGCCCTGGTTGCTTCGCTCCAAACGTACGCACCCAAACCGATGCCGACGGTTACAAGCAGTCCGGCTGCGATAGCGACGCCGGCCGAGGATCCGCATATAACGAAGATCGCTCGCGCACAATACGACGCGTTTGCGGCGGGGAAGATCGATCCCTCACAGTATTCGGTCGATATACCGGCGAGCGCAGTCGCACAGGTGCAGGCGGCGCTTACACGTCTTGGGCCGATTCAAAGTGTTTCGTTCTTGAAGTCGGCTACACTGGCGTCAGGCACGGCGTATGCGTACCGATTCACCTGTCAAAAGGGTGACATCATCGAGCAGATTTCGATCAAGGACGGCAAGATCAACGGGATCTATTTCATCCCGCCTTCACAATAGCGTGGATGCGCGCACCCTGTCTCCCGCTTTCCTAGTCGTGCAGAGCGGTGCACGTACGATGATTGTCGACAATATCAAGGACGTTGCAGCGGGCGAAGTTCTCAAAATTGAAAATAGCGGCCACGATCCCATAAAAGTATTGGCGAGCGCGCAGCAGAAGCAGCGCGCCGATGCCTACCTAAGACAATTTGAATATGCTCTTTAGGAAACTAAGCGCGCTACTCACGTCCGTTCAAGCATAAACGCCCCGCAGCTTGAGCGCTTGCACGACGCGATCGATGCCCATCATGTAAGCCGCGGTGCGATACGGGATTTGGTGGCGCTTGGCGATAGCGCGTAATTCGTGGAAGTTTGTAATCAGCGTATCTTCTAAACGTTCGTTGACCTCGTTGAGCTTCCAAAAATAGCCCATACGGTCTTGCACCCACTCGAAGTACGAAACCGTTACGCCGCCGGCGTTTGCCATGATATCCGGAATGACGGTGATGCCGCGTTCGTTGAAGATGCGGTCCGCCTCGGGCGTCGTCGGACCGTTTGCGCCCTCGACGATCAGTTTGGCTCTAATCTGCGGCGCGTTTTCCGCCGTCAGAACCTTTTCGAGCGCAGCCGGAACGAGCACGTCGCAGTCGCTCACGAGTAATTCCGAATTGCTGATCTTTTCGCCGCCGCGGAATGCTCCCAGATTACGGTCCTTTTCCGCCAGCTCGCATGCTTTCTCGACGTCGATACCGTCCGCATTATAGTATGCGCCGGTCACGTCGGAGATTCCGACGACCTTGCAGCCACGCATCTGGAACAGCCGGGCGGCCCACATGCCGACGTTACCGAACCCCTGAATCACGATTCGCGCATCTTGCGGCTTGATGCCCATGTGCTCGAGCTCGTCCATGCCGCAGATCATGACACCGCGCCCCGTCGCTTCGACGCGCCCTTTCGAGCCGCCGATCACGAGCGGCTTGCCCGTTACGACACCGGGAACGGACTGGCGCATGTGCATGGAATACGTGTCCATAAACCATGCCATCGTCTGCGGGTTCGTGTTGACGTCGGGAGCCGGCACGTCTTTGTCGGGTCCCACGACCTCGACCAGTTCGGCTGCGTATCGCCGCGTAATGCGTTCGAGCTCGCCTTGCGAAAGCTTCGTCGGATCGCATGTGACGCCGCCCTTGCCGCCGCCGAAGGGTAAGTCGACGACCGCGCACTTCCACGTCATCCAGAACGCGAGCGCCGTCACCTCGTCCAGCGTGACGCCCGGATGGAAACGAATGCCGCCTTTTGCCGGTCCCCGCGCGAAGCTGTACTGTACGCGATACCCGGTATACACCTCGAATTCGCCGTTGTCGCGCTGAAACGGGATCGAGAAGATGATCTGCCGCGTGGGATGCGTTAGAATCGCACGCATGGTCGAGTCGAGTTCGAGCAGGTTCGCCGCTTCATTGAAATACGCGATCCCGTCTCCAAACACCGAAACTTCGCGCACAGCAGTCGTCATAAAGGGTTAAAGCCTCCAGCGAAAATCCAAACCGTTAGGGTTTAGGGTACCTCTATTCGTTCCCCTATGTGGTAAAGTCGCACCTTGCATCCCGGACTCTCTTCCCAGCGACGGGCCGCTGCGCGGCCACCCGGCGCCGGAGCCCAAGCGGTCACACGTTAAACTTGAAGTTCACCACGTCGCCCTCTTGCATGACGTATTCCTTGCCCTCTTGGCGCACCAGACCGGCGGTCCGCAAGCCGTCCATCGATTTATACGTCACGTAATCGTCATAACTCACGATCTCGGCGCGGATAAAGCCTCGCTCGATGTCGCTATGGATCTTGCCGGCGGCCGCCGGTGCCTTCGTGCCGCGCTCGATCGTCCAAGCGCGCGCCTCCTTCTCTCCGGCGGTGAGGAACGTCATCAGCCCCAGCAGGTCATACGCGGAGACGATGAGCTGGTCCAGGCCGCCTCGCTCGATGCCCAGCTCCGTGCAAAATTCTTTGGCTTCTTCTTCGGTTAGCCCGGCCAGCTCGGCCTCGACCTTGCCGCAGAATGCGACCACCCCGCTCCGCTCGGAGGCCGCCACCTCCTCGATCTCGCGAAGAAGCGGACCCGGCTTGCCGATCTGCTCCTCGTCGATGTTCGCCACGTACAGCAAGGGCTTAGCGGTAATCAAAAACGACTCGGCCGCAACCTGCGCTTCGGCGGATCCTCGGGGGAAAACGCGGGCGGGGCGGTTCTCCTCGAGCGCCTTGATGAGATTCTTTGCGGCCTCGACCTGGTATTTGAGTTTCGGGTTCGCCCGCGCCTCGCGCTCGATCTTGTCCAAGCGCTTCTGCAGGACCGCCAGATCGGCCAGCGCCATCTCGATGCTGATGATCTCGATGTCGCGGCGGGGATCGGGACCGCCTTCGACGTGGGTGACGTTGTCGTCGTGGAACGCCCGAACGACCATCGCGACGGCGTCCGTCTCGCGGATGTGGCTCAGGAAGGCATTCCCCAGACCTTGTCCCGCGCTTGCTCCGCGGACCAAGCCGGCGATGTCGACGAACCGCATCGTTGCCGGGACAATCTGCCGGGCACTGACGATGCCCGCGAGCACGTCAAGCCGCTGGTCGGGTACGGGTACCTCGCCGATGTTGGGCTCGATCGTGGCAAAGGGGTAATTCGCGGCGAGCGCCTGAGCGGACCGGGTAAGCGAGTTGAAAATGGTGGATTTGCCGACGTTGGGCAAACCGACGATACCGCACGAAAGAGCCATGATGAACCGCGCTCCGTTCGGTTACAGTACCCTCGCGCCCTGGTCGGCCGCCTTGCCAGGCATGATTGGAAGAGGACCGCGTAGGATAGGTTCTCATGCGCCAGATGAAGGTTGACAAGCTCGGAATCGATCTGCTCACGCACGACCCGGTTGTCATCCTCAAAGACATGGACGGAAAGCGCTTCTTGCCGATTCTCATCGGTCCATTCGAAGCAACCGCGATTGCCTTGGCGCTTGAAGGCGCGCCGGTTCCTCGCCCGCTCACGCATGACTTGATGCGCACGGTATTCGAGACGCTCCAAGCTCGTTTGGAGCAAGTGGTCATCCACGACATTCGAGAGTCGACGTTCTTCGCCAAGCTGATCGTTCGCACGAATGGTGAAGTGCAAGAGATCGATGCTCGCCCATCCGACGGCATCGCACTTGCATTGCGCATGAGCGCGCCGATCTATGTTTCCGACAAGATCGTGCTCGAGGAATCCGTGCCCGACAAGAAAACCGAGGAAGCCGAAGTCGAGCGCTTCAAGAAGTTCATCGAAGACCTCAAAGCCCTCGGATTTCAACCGGTAGTCTCCTCGTTCGGTTACGATCGTCTATGGGACGGGATGAATATCTCGCCGGCCCACGCTTCAAGCGCCGGCAGATCGCGAGCCGAGCCGCGAAATCCGACGTATCCATCCGGACGTATGACATAGAGGCCGCCGCCCTCCTGCATATAATTCGCGCGAAAATACGCATCCCCGTCGACGAGCACTGCGCCGTGCATGATATCGCGATACGTGATGAAGAGCTGCGCGAATCGCTGCAAATCCGCATCCTCGGGCGGCGCGATCATCAGCGCCGTATGCAGCGGCTCGTTAAGGAACTTGAAGAGTCGCGCGCGCGACCCGGTTTCGTCGATGACCTCACAATCCGGTGCTCGATCCCCTGCGTGCAACAACGAGGATCCGCCGCACTCGCACACGATCGGACTGTGCCGGTAATGGAGTCCCACCTGCGTGGGCGAATCATGCACGTGTTCGTGAACCGGCTCGAGCGATCCCAGACGCGAGAGAATGCCGTCACGAATGCGCTCAAGCAGCCAGCTCGATGCCGTCGCAATCCGCGCGGCCGCGGAAGTCTGCTCAAACGAGTTATGAGCGACCGGCTTGCGCTCACGATCGTACGATGCCAATAATTCCTCGGGTGCGCGGTGCGAGACGGTAAGCGCGATCTTCCACATGAGGTTCGCGGCATCTTGAATTCCGGAATTCATGCCTTGACCGCCGACCGGCGAGTGTATGTTCGTCGCATCGCCGGCTAAGAAAATGCGGCCGCGCGAACACGCGGGCACACGGCGTTCGCTCACGTGAAAGGCCGCCATCCAGCGCGGATCGCTCACTCGAAGATTCTCAATTCCCGCAACGTCGATGGCCGTTTGGAAATCGTCTACGTCGGGCTCGCGCGCGGGATGTTCGGCAAGCGCGACAATCACGCGGCAATGCGTATCGTCCATGCGGCCGAGCAACACCAGATTGCCGCCGTAGAGATGAACCGCGACTTCATCCTCGGGTACCTCGCCCTCCACCCGAAGATCGCCGAGAAAGAAATCGAAGCCCGGCGCCGATCCTTCGAAGGGAATCCCGAGCTGCATGCGCACGGTGCTGTGAGCACCGTCGGCACCAACCAGGTACGCGGCCGTGATTGTGTCGCGCGCGCCGGTCTTTCCCATCAGCACGCACTCGACGCCATGCTCGTGCTCTTCAAAGTACTCTAGAGCGATCTCACGCTCAATCGTTCCGCCCTGCGCTTGAATGTGCTCGGCTAGCAGACGCTCCGTTTCGTTTTGCGGCAGAAAAAGGACGAACGGATAGTTTCCCGGGCTGTTCTCAAAAGAGGCCTCTAAAATGCGGGCACCCTCGTTATAGATGCGAATGCGGCCGAGCCGTCGCCCGCGTTCTACCGCGAGTTGCGCAATCTCGTATCGTTCGAACTGTTCCAGCGTGCGCGCTTGCACGAGGAGTGCCTGCGATTGCAAAGCCCCGTGCGAAGCCTTATCGATGATGCGGTAGCGCAGTCCGAAACGGGCGGCCTCCGATGCCATGGCGAAGCCCGGTCGGACCGGCCCCGGCAATGAGGACGTCCAGATCGGGTGCGTTCAAATGTCCCACTGCCAAACGTTGTACCACGGCGTACTGCCGGGATTTACCTTAAAGTTGCGCAGATCCGGAGAACGTACGACGATCCGGCGGCGATCGTAGAGCGGGATATAGGGCACCGTGTTCCAAAGCAGCGGCTGCGCAGCATGATATGCGGCTGCGCGCTCAGCGGGCTCGTCGGTCGAGAGGCCGGCGCGTTCGTATGCGTCGACGCGGCGGTTGCAATACCGGTACACATTCTCACCGCGTGGATAAAAGAAAGCGCAACCGATGTAAAACGACATGTCCGGATCCCACGTCAGTGTGGCGCCGTAGATGGCGAAGTCGTACTGATTGCTGTAGATCGGACCCTCGGGTGTAAAAATGTCGTTGTACGCGTATTCCTTGATATTCAGGCGGATTCCGACCGCGGCAAAATACTGCTGCAACTGTACGGACTCCATCCGCAGCGATGCGGAACCGGAGATGCTGTCCAGAGTAAATTCGAGACGTACGCCGCCGCGTGCGCGCACCCCATCCGCTCCGCGCGTATATCCGGCTTCATCGAGCACGGCGTTCGACCGAGCCGGATCGTAGGCGTACGGCGGGTTCCGGGTATATCCCGGCGCCGTGCTCGGAATGATATCGTGCGCGCGTACTCCCGTACCGTGGGTCAGCTTTGCAATGATCGCGTTGTAGTCGATCGCTCCGGCGATCGCGCGCCGGACTCGAACGTCGTTCAGCCCCGGTTTGCTGTTGTTGATGATGAACAGGGTTTGCGAGTTCCAGGGATAGAGCTGCGTGACCACGTCGGGAAGCGCGCGGTACTGTTCGTACTGCGTGACGGCGGGGCTTGCGACCAAGTCGATATGATGAAGGCGAACTTCGTTCAGAATCGTCTGGTCATTGGGAATGATGTGCAGTTCCACGCGCTGCAGTCGCGGAATACCCCGGTAATACAGTGGATTTCGCTCCAACACCAGCTCGCGTCCGCGATCCCATTTCACGAACTTGAATGGTCCGCTTCCTATGGGCGCCGAATTGAACGGAACTTGGTTGATCGAGCGCGCGCTGCCGAGCACATGCTGCGGAAGAACCGGCTTACCCCCCTCTTGCAGCGGCGTAAAAAACTTTGAAATGAATGGCGGGTATCGTCGATGCAGATGAACGACGACCGTGTAGCGGTCGGGCGTATCGATTGAGGCGATCTCGGTGTAGCCCTCACGATGCAGGGTGTTGTTGTTCGGATTTACGATCGCTTGCCATGAGAATTTTACGTCGGCCGAGGTGAGCGCGACGCCGTCCTGCCAGCGTACGCCGTGACGCAAATGATAGACGTAGGTCTTGCCGTCGCTCGAGATGCCGCCGTTGCGCAAGCGTGGGAACCTGCACGGCAAGATCGCCTTCGAGCTCTCCGCGATCGTTGGCGACGATCATATACGAATACATCAGCGAAGACAGAAAATACACCAGGTCCATCGTTGAGAGATATTCGTTTAGACTGTCCGGATCGGAGAGGTCCGCCAAACGAAGGACGTGCGGGACCGTCCACGGATGGCGCATTCCCTGCGAAACCGGTGCGGACACACGCTGGCATCCCGAGGTCACTACCACGGCACATAACAGCGTCGCGATTAATTGCCGCGCAATCGCCTTCATGCCGCTTCGTTCGAGGGGTAACGCCGTTTTCCCAGAATCCAGCGCCCCCTATGGAGACACAGACACGCGCCGATGTCGGCGTTTTTGGTGGTTCGGGCTTCTATTCACTCATCGAAAACGCCCGGGAAGTGACGATTGAGACGCCCTACGGGGCACCCAGCGACAAGCTGGCCCTTGGCGAGATCGCGGGAAAGCGTGTCGCATTCCTGCCTCGTCACGGTAAGGACCACCGCTTTCCGCCGCAGGCAATCAACTACCGGGCCAATCTTTTCGCGATGAAGTCGCTGGGCGTCAAACGTATCATCGCGCCGACCGCATGCGGCTCGCTCAAGCCGGAGGTCAAGCCCGGCTCGATGGTCGTCGCGGATCAGGTCGTCGATCGCACGACCGGGCGCAAAGATACCTTCTACGACGGCCCAATCACCACGCACGTGAGCTTCGCCGATCCGTATTGTCCGACCATGCGGCCCGTGGCAGTGCAAGCACTGCGATCGCTGGATATTGAAACCCACGATACGGGTACGATTGTCGTTATTCAAGGTCCGCGCTTCTCCACTCGTGCGGAATCACGCTGGTTCTCATCCGCGGGATGGGAAGTGATCAACATGACGCAGTATCCGGAATCGTATCTCGCACGCGAACTCGAGATGTGCTACGTGAACATCTCGCTGATCACCGACTACGACGTAGGTCTGGAGGGTGTCGGCGGGATCCGTCCGGTCTCGCATCATGAGGTCATCGAGGTGTTCAACAAGAACAACGCTCGCGTCAAAGACGCTATCTATCGCATCATCGAGAATCTCGACCTGAGTCAGGACTGCGCCTGCCTGCACGCGCTCGAAGGCGCAAGGGCATAGCTCGTGCAGCGATTGGATTTCCTGCTGTATTTTCAGGCGTTGCCGGTGTATGCGCGCAATTTGGGCGTTATACTCGCGCCGCTCGCGGCGGCCGCTATCGGCGTCGGGTTGGACTATCTGGCAGGGGTCCTGTTTGCAGCGATCGGAGGCGGCGGCGCCGGAATCTTCGTACTGATAACGCGAGTCATCGAAGGCTACGCGTTCGCAATTGCGGTGATCTTCGCCGACGATGCTTGGCGGCACGGACGCGCAAAACTGAGCGATGCATGGGAGCACGCCCGGCGTAGAGCGGGCGATATCTTCATTACCGTGCTCGGCTTCTTATTCTTGACGTATGTTGCCGGTCTGGTCGGCAGTATTCTTGGCCCCATCGGCTCGTACGTGCTCACGGCCTTGGCCGTTTGGGCTTTTTTGTACGCAATTCCGGCTGCCGCGATTGGCGGTATTGCAGCCGGCAGCGCCTTTTCCGCCTCGCTCCAAGCGGCAAAAAGAAATCCGCTCGCGACGGTGCTGATCGCAATCGTCAGCGTCGTGGTTTGGCTGGGCCTCACGCAGTATGCGCTCGGCGCGCTGGCGCAATACTTGAATGTCCCCGCGTTCTACGCAGCGCAGGTTCTGCTGACCGCAATCGCCATCGGCTACATTGCGCTCATCGTGGCCAAGCAGTACATCGACTTCGCGTTCAGGCCGCGCTGGTAGTGCCTAGTGCCATGCGCACGGCCTCGCCGACCAGCGCCGGGCTGACGTTCGTGCGCGCCAAGCGCTGAGCATCGGTAAGCCTTCCCAGCACCGCAATCGCACGTTCGGGCAGAAACCTTAGGCAAGTTTTGTAACTCCGCGGCATAGTCGACGGCGAGCAGCGGCGCGTTCTTCCCGCCCTCACCGAGTGCCACCCAGTCGCGAACGAGCGTCTTCAGGATCTCCAATCCTTCGTCCAACGTCTCGCGAGTCGCCCATGAATCTTGCGGGGTACGACCCTGGACGACCGTAAAAAACCACGCCGCGACCTGCGCGCGCAGCTGCTCTTCGTCCTGCGCCAAACTCGCAAGCGCACGCGTGACCGACCCTTGTGAGAGCGACGCGCCCAGCTCGGCTCGACTCGGAATCAACGTTCTTGGCGCGCAGGATCTCGACAACCTGCGCGTGCCGCAGCGTCGGAAAGCGCACTTCAACGAGCCGCGAGCGGATCGTCGAGAGCAGCCGCGCCGGGGTCGATGTCGTCAGCAGCAGTAAAACGTGCGACGGCGGCTCTTCAAAAAACTTGAGCAGCGCGTTTGCCGCTGCCGCCGAGGCAAAGTCGATGTCGCCGAGGATAAAGACGCGAAAACCTCCCGAGTAAGACTGCAGCGACAGTCTGCCGCACAAGGTCCCGCGAGGTCGTCGATTCCGCTTCGTGAAATCCAAGCGCCTCATCCGTCTCGCCGATCTTCAGTGCGCCGGTGCTTTCCAGCAGGTCCGGATGTCGCGTGTCTTTCCCCGCGATGAGCCGGCACGCGGTGCACGTGCCGTCGTAGCCCAGCAGTCCGCCGGGGTGAGGCGCTTCACATAGGATCGACTGCGCAAGTGCGCGCGCGAACGTCTTTTTTCCCACGCCCGCCGTCCCGGTGAAAAGATATGCGTGCCCGATCGTTTCCTTGGTGAGGCGCGAAAAAAAACGCTTAGGACCTTCGGCCCCGACCACGTTGAACGTTAAATCGCCGCGCTCACGCGATCATCGCCGAAAGGGCTGCCATCGCAGCATCGATGACCTCATCGACGGGACGTTCGCCGTTGATGATAACGACGCTTGGATCGCGTTTGCCGAGCTCTAAGTATCCCTCACGAACGCGGGCGTGAAAGGCATCTTCCTCCTGCTCAACGCGATCGCGGCCGTCCCCGCGCGACGCAAGGCGTTTGCGCGAGGTCTGATATGAGATGTCGACGAGCAGCGTGAGATCGGGCATGAGGCCGCCCGTGGCGGCATCGCAGACGCTTCGCACGGTATCCAAGGGCAAACCTCGGCCGTAGCCTTGGTAGGCGAGCGTAGAGTGCACGTAGCGGTCGCAGAGAACGACCAGTCCCTCCCGCAGCGCCGGACGAATGATCTGTTCGACGAGCTGGGCACGCGAGGCGTTGATGAGCAGAAGCTCGGTGAGCGGATCGATTCGAAGTCCGGGCTTCAGGAAGATGTCGCGCACGGCGTCTCCGGCGGGTGTCCCGCCCGGCTCTCTGGTGAGCAGCGTCCGATGACCTTCGGCCGCAAGTGCGTGGTCGACCGCAGCCATGAGCGTCGACTTACCGCCGCCTTCGATTCCCTCGATTGAGATAAACACGGGGCGGTGTTTCTACGCCGCCCCATGTTGTCATCGCGAGAACCGCAAGAGTCTAGGCGTCCATCTTAAAGATTCGAACGCGGCGATTGGGCTCCAGGCCCGTGCTCCGTGACTGCAGGCGGTACTTCTCCGCCAGCTGATGCTGCATCCGGCGCACGTACGAGGTCTGCGGCGAGAGCTCAACGGCCTTACTATCGAGCAGCACCTGGTAGATCGCCTCCTCGGTTTCGCGAAGCGCGATCTCTTCGGTGTCGATAGACGGCAGATTGAACACGTCTTTCAAACAGCCTTGAATTTGCGTGGTCGTGTTGGTCTTGATGCTGTAGATCGGAATGTTCTCCGAGGCGATCTGCTTGAGCTTGGGCTGTTCCTTGCGCTCGAGCGTCTTCAGGGTGAGCACGACGTCCGCATCGTCCCAGTTGCGCGCGATCGACGCGTTGACGCGCAAATTGTGGATTGCCCGCTCGATCTTGTTGCGCGACACGCCATACGGGAAGATGAGCAGCGGCTTGTCGCGGTCGTCATGCTCCCGGTCCTCGTCGTGATACGCTGCCGAGACCGCGAGGTGCGGCATCGACTCGGTGTCGGCTTCCTGAACGATTGCAACCTGGCCCGAGGCGGTCCGCTTGCGGACCTCCGGCTGCGGCTGATAGCCTCGCAACAGTGCGTCGACGACCTCAGCGACGTTTTTGTGGATCGCCATCGTGTCGCGATCGTGGATCTCCACCACGACGTCAAAGGTCGGCGGCGCTTTGCGCTCGAGCACGGTTTTGCGAGTCCCGCGCCGGCGGGCTTCCTCGTCCGAGAGCGTGACCGCGCTGATGCCTCCAACCAGATCCGAGAGCGTCGGATTCATCAGCAGATTCTCGAGCGTCTGGCCGTGCGCCGTTCCGATGAGCGCTACCCCGCGCTCAGCAATCGTGCGCGCTGCCCAGGATTCGGCCTCGGTCCCGATTTCGTCGATGACGACGACTTGCGGCATGTGGTTTTCGACGGCTTCGATCATGACCGCGTGCTGCAGCGCAGGGTCGGCGACTTGCATACGGCGCGCGGTCCCGATGCCGGGATGGGGAATGTCGCTGTCACCCGCGATCTCATTGGAGGTGTCGACGATGACCACGCGCTTGCGATCCTCTGAGAGCACGCGTGCGCACTCGCGCAGCATGGTTGTCTTGCCCACTCCGGGGCGCCCCAGTAAACAGATCGACTTTCCGCTGCGTAAAATATCAAGCAAAATATCGATCGTACCGTAGACCGCACGGCCTACGCGGCACGTCAACCCGACGATCTTTCCCGTGCGGTTGCGGATTGCGCTGATTCGATGCAGGGTTTGTTCTATGCCCGCGCGGTTATCGGCACCGAATGTCGAGAGCCGGGAGCATACGTGAGCAATATCTTCCTGGCTTACCGGCGTCTCCGAAAGATAGACGAAGTCGTTTTCGAAGCGCGCCTCCGGCGGACGGCCCAAGTCGAGCACCACCTCGATCATGCTCTCGAGGTCGGCGAGACGGACGAGCGATTGCCGGATGGGAAGCGGAAAGATATCGAGGAGTTGGGTGAGCTCCCAATTGGGAGCCAAGGATTCGGCTTTAACCGCCAATACTGACCCTCGCTTCCAGGCGTTTTTACTCTTTTTCCCATTATCGGAAGAACGCCCTGCAGGCTCAAGCCCCGCAGTGGTTCTTTTGGCCGGACTGCCGGTCCGGGCAAAACGCGCCGCAATCCGTATTGCTTGCGTAAGCATACATGCATCGAGTGCATAAACGCGGCGTTAACACGCGAAGCCGCTGCACGACGAATGAAAACTGATCGTTCACACAGCTGACACGATTGCAACAGAACAACGCACCGCCGCAGCCTGTAATTTCTAACAGCGGACTAAGAAAAAAATGGGCCGGACGACGTCGGGCTATTGCACTAGCGAGCAGTCCTAGTAGCACAGGAATTCACGCCGCAAGCACTAGAGCGCGCTAGTCGGCCTGCTCCTATTGTGATGCACGCGCAGCTTGCTAGCATCGAATAGGGCAAGCCAGCGTTGTGCGTCCTTTTAGGAACCTGACGGGCTGCTTGCCGCAAAGTAACACAATGGCTCCTAATAAGGGCCTGAAAGGACACATGCAGCGATGAAAACCAAAGTCCTCGCACTCGCAGGATTTATTTCGGTCCTCGCGCTCAGCACGATGGCACCGGCGTCGGCAGTTGAAGTCGGCGTGACGAACACGATCTCCAACACCGTTACCTCGGGACACCTGAGCATCTGTGAAACAGACAACCATTGGGATGCAGGCATCTCGGAGAGCTTCCAGAGCTCGGGCGACATCCAGCTCGAGGCGGGCGCCGCCGGCCAAAAGGGCCTCGGCGGCAACCTGAACTTCGGCGGCAACGGCCTTGGTCTGGGCGGATCCGTCTTCGGTGACGGTCTTGGCCTGGTTCAGGTGTCGGGCAACGGCAACGTCACGTTCACGGGACAAGTCTTCGCCGATCACAACGTCACGACGCAAGAGTTCAGCGGTCAGCAGACCACCAGCTCGGTCACGTCGTCTTCCGCCACGTTCACGAACTTCTAGAATAGAAAACGGCGGGTAGCGCTACCGCAACGTCCGCGTTGCAGTAGCGCCGCCCGGCACCGGAAAGGGTTATGATGAAGAAGCTCCTTTCGATGGTCGCAGCAGCCGGGTTCCTCATGAGCGCCGCTCCCGCTTATGCTCAGACGGCCCCGTCTACCACCATCAACACTCCGCAATCGACCAACAACGGTATCTCAAACCCGGTCGGACAGAACACGAACGTACAGGTGAACAACTCGTACGCAGGGATGAACTCGTTCGGAGTCGGTATCGAGTGCGCGACGCCGTATTTGGCGGCGGGCCTCTATAACAACAACACAGCGGTAAACGACGGGAACGTCGGCGTTTCCAATGGCGCCGGAAGCAACAACAGCACCGGCGGCACGCTGCAGTACGTTGTCCCGATTGGCGGGAAACAGCAAGCCAACTGTACTGCGCTTTCGAATGAGATCGTTCATCAGCACCAACTGGATACGCAGATAACGCTGATCCAGCGATGCACGGACTTCGCGAAGGCCGGCGTCAGCTTGGATTCCAAAGTGTATCCGGAAATCGCGGCTGCATGTGCGGGCATACACCTAACGCCCACCGCGCAGACCTCGATGGTACCGCAAATCCAAACCGTGACGGTTCCCAAGCTGGTCGTCTATAAAGAGCCGGCTCAGGCCTCGCGGGCTTGCGCAACCGGATATCACACACCGAATCCGCGCGACAAGCGTCTCATCTCGGCATGGAAGCAAAGCATGCACCGCAAACTCTCCGCACAAGGCGCCAAGATGGCCGCGGAATATCTGCAAGAGTTGCAGAGCGACTGCGTGGATCCCGTCGCGATGGCTCAGTCTCTGGACGGACCATAAAGTTCGCAACCCATGCAAAATCCATCACAGCGGCGGGTGTCTCGAATTGTCCGCTCGGGGCGCCCACCGCTACACCATGGGGGAATCACGTTGAAAATCGCGGTTATGGTGCTGGCAGTTCTCGCCTTTGCGGGTTCGCCCGCGCAGGCCCAACAACAACAGCAGCAGCCGGTAGTAACGCCGCTGCCGGCGGGGGCCGTAACGCTGGAGTCTTGCAGTTGGAAAGCCAGGAGCGGCGCGTTCGACGCCGACATTCGTGTGAAGAATCATACGAACCTCAAGATCGCCAAGACTCGCTTCCTGATCACGTTTATCGATAAAGACAATGAAGCCGTTCAAGGATACGCCGACATGACCGGATCGAGCGTGCAGCTGGCGCCGGGAATGCCGCTTATAGGTAAATGGGCGCACGGGACGTTTCCGGTAAGCATGAAGACGATCGCCTGCGGCCTGGTCGGCGTAAAGTTTCAGGGATATCCAAACGTTATCTTCTCGGCAGTCAAGTGATGTATGAATGTATCGAAATCGCTGCTTGCAGCAATAGCCCTGGCAGCCCTGGCAGCCTTGGCGATACCGGGAATCGCTCAGCAAGGCAGTCCAAGTCCAAGTCCCAGTCCGTCATTTAAAAGCACGGGTTTCAAGCATCACGACCACGAGAAAGGGCGTGCGTGCGGCGATATTCCGATTCGATATGAATCAACCCAGGCGTATAAGAACTTTTATAAAGCCTACGCGGTCCTAGACTCGCCGAATTTCAACACGTTCAAAGACAGCGGGTTTGCGGCTTTCGGCCACACCTTTACACGGCACATCCCGCAGCGCTTGCTGGCCGCGCAGCTCGCTATCTACGGATACGACTTCGTGGGAACGTACCGCGACTATCTGTTGTTCTATCGCCGTTACGAAGGTTCGTGGCAGCCTGGAGGCGGCGGGCTGCAGCTTACGGCGCCCAATGGTGAGGCACTTCCGCGAATTCAATTGCCGTACGACCTGGATCCGCAGTGGCCGGCGCCCTCGCTGGTCGTGGGTCAGGCACCCTTTATCGGCGCGATCGTACTGCCGCAACAAATCATCGCATTCCCTTGCGAGCAGTAGTCAGCTCTTAACGACCCGGATCGTTTTGAGCTCTTTGTCGAACGGGCCTTGCATGCGCACACCGGCTTTAAGCTCCAGGCTCAAGTAGTCGATAATCTCGCCGGTAATCTCTTCACCCGGCGAGATGGCGGGTATGCCCGGCGGATAGGGTGAGATTGTTTCGGCGCAGACGCGACCTGCGCTCTTCTTGAAAGCGACGAGCTCCGTATCCGCAAGAAAGGCGTCGCGCGGCAGCATGCGCATCGGCGGAATCTTCGGCAGCTTGTAGGTACCGGTGTTCAAACGCCTTTCCAGAATTCCGGAAGGCGAGAAGATATCGATGGGACGATCCTCCCGCGCCAGAAATGCAACGCCCTCTACCAGATGATCCGCTGCCGATTGCGAAGTGCCGATGGTTATGAGGGCCACGACGTTGAAGAGATCGGCCAGTTCAACTTGCACGTTGTAGCGCCGCCTAAGGATCTCGGAAGCTTCATATCCGGTATATCCAAGATCTTTTACCGTGATCGTTATCTTGGTCGGATCCAGGTCGAAGACTCCGGGTTGGCCCTGCAGCTCCTCGCCAAAACAGTAGACGCCGTCTATTGAGTTGAGCTTACGGCGCGTTTCTTCGGCGAGCGCAATCGTTCGCGAGAGCAGAGCGGGCCCTTCTATTGCCATTTGCTTACGCGCTACGTCGAGCGAGGCGACCATCGGAAGATTCGGCGATGTCGAAAGAAACATTTTAAGTACTGCTTCCAGCCGGTCCACTCGCACGCGCGAGCCGATTTGATGCAGCATCGCGCACTGCGAAAATGCGGAAAGCATCTTATGCGTTGAATTGATGCACAGATCCGCACCCGCAGCCGTGGCCGAAACGGGCAGGGCCGGATGGAAATGAAAGTGCGGACCCCATGCTTCATCGACCAGCAGCAGCTTGCCGGCATCGTGGACGATCTGGGCGATCGACTCGAGATCCGCAGCAACCCCATAATAGGTCGGGCTCACGATATACACCGCCTTGATGTCCGGGTGTTCCGCCAGCGTTTGCATCACCGTCTGCGGCGTAACGCAATGATCCATGTGCAGCGCTTCATCGACGACAGGCTGCATGTAGACCGGCTCCGCGCCGCTCATTACAAGACCTCCCAGCATCGACTTATGCGAGTTTCGCGGTACGGCAATCTTCTCACCCGGATTTACGGCGGCCATCATCATGCACTGATTGCCGCTGGTCGAACCATTTACCAGAAAATACGAGCGATCGGCGCCATACGCTTCGGCGGCAAGCTGCTGCGCCTCCAGAATCGATTCGGTCGGCTGGAGCAAATCGTCGATTCCCGGCATCGGCGTAAGATCGATCGCGCAGATGTTGTCCCCGACGAATTCGCGGAACGCGCGATCCATTCCGATCCCTTGTTTGTGGCCTGGAGTGTGAAACGGAATGACGCCCGCGTCGACATACTCGAGCAGCGCTTGAAAATACGGGGTTTTGGATTGATCCACGGGCACACACTCCGAAGCGGCGGAGGACAGCGAAAGGCAGAAAACGAGCGCAGTCTTTACCGCGAATATCCCTTTGCGGTGTGCGAGTGGTGTGAAACTAACCACGCCGCCCGGCGCAGCGCGTGACTTTGGACGACCTCAGAACGAGCAGATCGCATTATGCGAGGATTTCGAAACCGAGGCGGTCGAGCATGGCAAAATCATCTTGGTCTTCGCGCCCGGACGTTGTCAAGTAATTCCCGAGTACAAGGCCGCTGGCTCCGCTGCGCATCCCCAAGTCCTGCAGCCCTTGCAGTGTTACTTCACGTCCGCCCGCGAATCGGATGAGTGCGGACGGCAGCGTCAGCCGGGCCATTGCAACAAAGCGCAGTGCCTCGGTGGGTTCAACCAGCGACCGATCGCCCAGCGGCGTGCCGGGGCGCGGATTGAGAAAATTCACCGGCACCTCCTGCGGTGCGAGCTCCGCAAGCGAGCCGAGGAAATCGATCCGGTCCTGTATCGTTTCACCCATGCCGATGATGCCGCCGCAGCACAGCTCCAGATTGAACCGCTTTACCAGCAAACACGTCTGCCAGCGCTCCTCATACGTGTGCGTCGTGCACACGGAAGGAAAGTAGCGGCGAGAGGTTTCGAGATTGTGATTGACCTTGTCGACTCCCGCCTGCGCGAGCTGCAGCAGCTGGTCCTCACGTAAAATACCCAGCGATACCGCGACGTGCAGCGGATAGCGCGCTTTGATCTGTTCAACGGCGGAGCACACCCGCTCGATCAATTTTGCCGAGGGTCCCCGGACGGCAACAACGATGCAGAGTTCTCCCGCACCGCGCTCGTGCGCATCCCGCGCCGCGTCGAGGAAGCCTTCGATCGAACTCAGCGGCTCGGGATCGACGTCGCTTGCATAGCGCGCGCTCTGCGAACAAAAATTGCAGTCTTCCGAGCAGCCGCCCTTCTTTGCGTTGTACAGCACCTCGACCGCAACGCCGTCCCCACAATAGGCCAGGCGCGTTTCGTCCGCGAGTGCAAGCAGCTGCGGCACGTCTGCGGGCGGGAGTTGCGAGAGTGCGGCGAGCAACTCGCGATCGGCGGGAAGGCGCTGGTCCAGCACGCGCTCGCGGGCGCGTTGTATCGTGGCGTGGGTCAACCTGATGTTCGTCCTCTACAGAAGCGGTATGAAGATCTGCGCCCCTTTTTCGACGGAGGCAGCCTCGTCCGGGTCAAACGGCAGAATGCCAAGAATTTCGATTTTTCCCTGCAGGGCGCGTCGAACATCGGCGGCATACGAAGGATCCGAGTTCTCCCATCGGTCGACCAGGACGCAGCCGGCAACGCGAAGATGCAGTTGATCGCAGAGCGCCAGCGTGAGCAGCGCATGATTCATACACCCCAGTCGTAAGCCGACCACGAGAACGATTTGAAGATTCGCGAGAACGGCCACCGTACCGAAGTTTTGCGCGCGATTGAGCGGAACAGCCAGGCCTCCCGCGCCTTCGGCGACGAGCGCGCCCGGAATGCCCGCAAGCACGCGAGCCAAATCCTCGGCGTGCACGCTCGGCATCCCCTCCGCGAGCGCCGCAGACCAGGGATCGGCCGGTTTTTGGAATCGCGCCAGTTCGACGTGGCGCACACCGGATAACTTCCCGGCGCACGCGGCGTCGCCGGGCACTCCGGCTTCCAATCCGGTCTGTACCAGCTTCACGATGGTCGGATTCTGATCCGCAATGCGCAGCGCGTTCGCAAGTGCCGCGGTGACGCGCGTCTTCCCGACGTCCGTGTCCGTTCCCGTTACGAGGTAGCGTTGCATGCTAAACATTCCAGCAGCATATCCACCTGCTCGTCAGTATGATCCGATCGCATCGAAATCCTCAGCCGTGACGTCCCTGCGGGAACCGTCGGCGGACGGACGGCGGGCGCATAGATACCTCGTTCTAAACACCGATCCATCATCTCGAGCGCTCGCTGTTCCTGACCAAGCACAACCGGAACGATCGGCGAGCGCACATCGGACGCGGCATATCCTATCCCGCGCATCCCAGAGCGTAAACGATCGGTCTTGGCAAAAAGCCGTGTACGGCGATCGACGCCGTTTCGCGCGAGCATGATGCCTACTCTCGCGGCGAATGCAATGGCGGGCGGAAGAGCCGTATCGAAGATAAACGTGCGCGCTGCGTTGATAAGCAGATCGACAAGCCGGCGCCGGGCCGGCAATGAACCCTCCGGCGCAGCCGATCGCTTTGCCGAGGGTTCCGAGCACGATCACGCGCTGATCGTCGATTCCATGTGCAAGTCCGCCGCCTTCGGGCCCGAGCACGCCAAGCGCGTGCGCTTCATCTACGAGCAGCATGTCGTCCGGCGCCAGATCTGCAACGAGCGCATGCAGGTCGATCGTGTCGCCGTCCATACCGAAAAGCGATTCGGTGACGATGAGCGAGCGGCCTGGCCGCTCTTCCCGATCGTTCAGTTTACCGTGCGGGTACACGACGCGCGAAACTTTTGCGGCACGAATTCCGTCGATAAGACATGCGTGGTTGAGCGCATCGGAGTATATCGTATCGGCAAATTGCGCCAGCACTTGGATTGTGCCCAGAGCCGCCATATACCCGGAGGAAAACAAAAGCGCTCGTTCGCGTCCCAGCCAGCGCGCGATATCCTGTTCGAGCAGCCAGTGCTCGCGATGCCGGCCGCCCAAAAGGCGCGCGCCGCCCGAACCGACTCGCTTCACATGACGCATCGCTTCGATCATGCTTGAATCGGTCGCGAGCGCTAAGTAGTCGTTGGTAGAAAAATCGGCAACGTACCGAGGTTCCTCGCCCGTCAGCTCCCGGTAACGGTGCTGCGAGCGAATCTCCCCGAGCGCGTCTTCGATTTCATGCAAGTACGTCATGCACCTCACCGATGAACCGCTGCAGTGATTCGAGCGGACTGGACAGCGGCGGAACAAGTTGAATCACCTCGCCGATCGGGCGCGTGAAATATCCGCGATCGTAGAGCGCATCGGTTACAGCCCACGCGGAACGCGTCCCGCTCGACGACCGGGCGGGATCCGCAGCGATCTCGATGCCGATCATCAAGCCCGGCCTGGCGCACCTCTCGCACGAGCGGATGGCTCGCCAGCGCATGAATTGAGGGGAGCAGCGCCTGCGCAACCACCGCGACATGGTCGAGCGTACGCTCCGCTTCGAACAGATCGAGATTCGCGATTGCCGCTGCGCACGCGATCGGATTCCCCGCGTATGAATGTCCGTGGAAGAATTGCTTCATCTCGCCGGGCGCGCCGCGGAACGCATCATATATACGATCGCGCACAACCGTCGCCGAGAGCGCAAGCGTGCCGCCGGTCAACCCTTTTCCGACACAGACGATGTCCGGCCGCAAGCCGAGCTGCTCGCAGGCAAACATCGTTCCGGTGCGCCCGAACCCCGTTGCGATCTCGTCGACGATGAGTAACGGCTCGATACCGCGCAGCACGTCATATCGCTCGTGCGGTACGATCCGCATGCCGGCCGCGGCTTGAACGATGGGTTCGACGATTACGGCCGCTACGTCATCCTGCTGCAGGACGGCGGGGTCGCCGTCGTAGGGGTATGTCTGAAACGTCACATCGCGATAGCGCGACTTAAAAACATCGATATCGGAAACGCTCATCGCGCCGCTCGTATCCCCGTGATACGAATCGACCAAGTGCACGAAGCGGGTGCGATGTGTCAGACCCATATTTTGCCAGTAGTGCAGCGCCATCTTGAGCGCTGCTTCAACTGCACTCGCGCCGTCACCGGAGAAGAACGCGTAGTCCAAACGAAGCAGGCCGGCCAGCCGCGCTCGCGAGCTCCTCCGCCACCGGATTGGTTGCGCCGAGCAGCGTGGCATGGTCGAGCCGGGCGGCTTGGCGGGCAATCGCTTCAACGATAGCAGGATGACAATGGCCATGCACGGTCGTCCAAATGGAACTTACCGCATCGAAGACCCGCCGTCCGCGTGAATCGAATAGATACACGCCTTCTCCGCGCACGAACGTGCGCCCGGAGGGATCGAAGCTTTCCATTTGGGTAAACGGCAGCCACAGGGCGCCCCTCGTACCAAGCACGTCTTCAGTCTTTTGGAGCAGCGTGCCGATCTCCGGCATGGAGGTCGGCCAGCGGATGCGAAGAGTGCGACTACATTGCCCAACATGACCCAAGATTGTCGATGAGAAACCTCTTCCGCCACCGCGAGCATGCCCCCATCGGCCTCATCACGATAACCGTGATGTTAGGGTTGATCATGGCGATCATCGATTCGACGATCGTCAACGTCGCAATCAACACGATTGGCGGAAATCTGGGAGCAACGGTCGACGAGGTCGCCTGGGTCGCTACCGGCTACATTCTGGCCAACGTCGTCGTCATGCCGCTCAACGGATGGCTTACCGCGCTCCTGGGTCGCAAGCGATTCTACGCAATCTCCTTGGCCGTCTTTACGATCGCTTCACTCTTGTGCGGCACCGCCCGCTCGATTTGGTTGCTCGTCTTCTACCGCGTGCTTCAAGGATTTGGCGGCGGCGCGCTGCAGCCCACGGCGCAGGCGATCATGTTCGAATCGTACCCGGCGGAAAAACGCGGGGCCGCGATGGCTATCTTCGGTTTGGGCGCGATGGTCGGCCCGGCGATAGGGCCGACGCTGGGTGGATGGATTGTCGACAATGCCAGCTGGCCGCTGATCTTTTACATCAATGTCCCCATCGGGATCATCGCGTTCTTGATGACCCTTGCATTCATTCCGAACCCGAAGTACATCGCCAAACCCAAAGGCGGCATCGACTGGTCGGGACTTGGCCTGCTCACGGTCGGTCTTGCCTCCCTGCAGTTCGTGTTGGAGCAAGGCGAGCGCGACGATTGGTTTCAATCCAACACGATTGTACTGTTGACGGCGATTTCTGCGGTTTCGCTCATCGTCTTCATCATCAAATCGCTTCGCGATCCACATCCCATCGTTGATTTGAAAGTGTTTAAGTTCCGATCATTTTCGATCGGCTCGTTTTTGGGCATCGTTATGGGCTTTGGGCTGTTCGGAACAGCTCTGATCTTGCCGCTATTCTTCCAATCGATACTCGGCTTTACCGCATTCGATACGGGGATGGCGCTGATGCCGGGCGCGCTATCCACGGCGGTGTCGATGCTCATCATCGGACGCATCCTCAACCGCATCGATGGGCGATGGTCGATCGTCTTTGGGATTCTCTTGTTTGCTTGGTCGACGTGGCTGCTGGGCGGCCTGAACATCCAAGCCGGCTATTGGGACGTCTTCTGGCCGCGTCTGATTCAGGGATTCGCGCTCGGCTTCTTATTCGTCCCTCTCACAACGATTTCGCTGAGCGATGTGCCCATACAAACGATGGCGGGCGCGACGGGTGTCTTTACGTTGCTCCGGCAGCTCGGAGGAAGTCTTGGTATAGCAATCCTGACGACGATGCTTACGCACGAGAGCGCCGTGGCTTGGAACGTGCTCGCGAGCGGTGTCACGCAAGCGCACGGCTATCCGGTTGGAACGTTGACGCAAATGGTTGCCACGCAATCGACGATGATCGCGTACGACTACCTCTTCCGGTTCACGGCCATCGTCTTCGTATTGACCACGCCGCTCGTATTCTTCATCCATGCGCCCAAAAGGCAGCCCGCTCCGAATCTAGCCATGGCCGGCGAGTAGGTCAGGTTTCGATGCGCTCCTCTATCGATACGTTGTAGAGGAACAAGAACTTATGCCATTCGCCCGGAAGCGTGTTGCGCTTGATTTGGATCCACGGAATGTACTTTGGCTGGCGGGGCTTACGCTTTAGTTTCATGTTCGCGTCTTCTGGCGTGCGATTATTCTTGCGGTTATTGCAGCGCATGCACGCGCAGGCGAGGTTTTCCCACGTCGAGGGACCGCCCTTACTCTTGGGCAGCACGTGATCGACGGTCATGAAGCGGTCGCCGCGCAGCCCGCAGTACTGACACATATGATCGTCCCGAATCAAGATGTTCTTCTTCGTGAGCGCAACCTTTTGCATAGGCCGCTTGATGTAGTAGAGCATCCGGATGATGGACGGCATACGCATTTCGAGGGATGTGGACGCAATAATCCGATCGCGCCCGTGGATGACCTCGGCCTTTCCGGAAAAGATCAACTTGACGGCGCGCTGGAAGTTCGTAATGTTCAGCGCCTCGTAGGTGAAATTCAGTACGAGAACCTCGCTCAAACGTTACCCCCATCGTCGAAATGCGCGCAATAAGACCGAAAGCGAGGCACTATAAGCCTCGCTTTCTTACAAACGTCATCCGTGTTTCGGTTAGCAGTTGCGTGATCGCTAACCGTTCTTCCGGCCTCAGCCTTTCTTTGACCCGTTCAAAGGCTGCGCTTGCGACGTCGATAACTGTTTGCGCTGAGGCGAGATCCGGTTGCTTGCCTTCCTCCACCGTCAAGTAGACGTGGGCGGCAAGCGAGAGCCGCGCGACAACGTCGGTGAGTAGCGCCTCCACGGGAGGCACCTGCTCCACGCCGACCGCGTCTGGATCCTGAAAAGGAGCCTGCGGACTCATACGTCTTAAGAATTATGCGACGCTGCGTTGCTTCCCTACGTGATTCTTCTCGGCTTGGTTGACCATTTCCAAAAAGTACGCGTGCACGCGTGAGTCGGTGCCCAGCTCGGGGTGGAACGAGGTCCCCAGGATGTTTTGCTGCCGGACCATGACGCCGTGTCCTTCGCGCTGCGCGAGAACCTCGACTGCCGGCCCCGCTCGATCGATCCACGGCGCGCGAATGAATATTGCGGGGAACGGTTTTTCACCCAGCACCGGAATTGGGATCTCGATTTCGGCGGAATCGTTTTGGCGCCCGAAAGCATTGCGCCGGACCGCGATATCGAGCATCCCGAGCGTCGGCTGATCCATTCCTACGACCTCGCGAGCCAGAACGATCATGCCCATGCACGTGCCCCACACGGGCATGCCGGCACCAGCCCGTGCCGATAGCGGTGCGCCAAGTTGGAATCGATCGAGCAGTTTCATCACCGTCGTTGACTCACCGCCCGGAACGATCAGGCCGTCGACGCGCTTCAGCTCGGCCGGCGTCTTAACTGGAATGCCGCGCGCGCCCGCCCGCTCGAGCGCCGCGATGTGCTCGACGACGTCGCCTTGAAGCGCAAGTACGCCGATCTGCGGCATGCTAGTTACCGCGCGGCGCGAGCAATTCCGATTCGGGCAGCTTGCGAAGATCGATGCCCTCCATTGCCTGCGCGTCTTTGCCGAGCGATCTGCTGGCGGCAACCACGACCTTAGGATCCTCGAAATGCGTCGTCGCATCGACGATGGCCTTGGCAAACGCTTTCGGATTGTTCGACTTGAAGATGCCGCTGCCGACGAAGATGCCTTCCGCTCCGAGCTGCATCATCAGCGCCGCATCGGCCGGTGTGGACACGCCGCCCGCGCAGAACAGCACGACGGGAAGCTTCCCGTTCGCCGCAACATCCTTTACGAGCTCGAGCGGAGCGCCGAGGTCGCGTGCACGCGCGACTAATTCTTCTAACGGTGCAACCGTGAGCTCTTTGACGGCGTCGTTGATCGCCCGAATGTGACGCACGGCTTCGACGATATTTCCACTGCCGGCCTCGCCTTTGCTGCGGATCATTGCGGCGCCCTCGGCAATCCGCCGCAGGGCTTCGCCTAAATCGCGCGCTCCGCAAACGAACGGCGTCGTGAACGTCTCTTTGAGGACGTGATACTTCTCGTCCGCCGGCGTGAGGACTTCGGATTCATCGATGAAGTCGATACCGAGCTCTTGCAGCGCCTGCGCTTCCGCAAAATGTCCGATGCGGACCTTTGCCATCACCGGAATGGTAACGGCATCCATAATTGACTGCACCAGCTCGAGATTGCTCATGCGAGCGACACCGCCCGCCGCCCGAATATCGGCCGGAATCCGCTCCAACGCCATGACGGCGACGGCGCCTGCTTCCTGTGCAATGACGGCTTGCTCGGGGGTAACGACGTCCATGATCACGCCGCCCTTGAGCATCTGCGCAAGGCCGCGCTTCACGGTGAGCGTTCCGGTTTGTGGATTCTGGGCCACGGTGGACAATCTCCTCAATGTCTTGGTCTTGATCCCATCATATCAGGTAAAACCAATGGGGACATTGAGTACAATCTTCTGACCGTTACGGTTGCTGGGTCTCCTGCGGAGTTGGTGACTCGCTTGGGCCGGGCACCGGCGTCAGGGTGGCCACCGCCGATGCAGTGGGCAGCGGTGCAGCCCGACGCCAGATCGGCAGATTCATGTTCGGGGTCGGGCTAGGCGTTGCCGGAACGGCCTTCGGCGTTGGGGTGTTCTTGGGCGGCGGAGGCGGCGTCGGCACCGGCATCGGAGGAATGCGGGGATCGGGGAACCCCGGATCTGCGGCGGCGCTCATCACGTCCGTATGTTTCCAGTTCGGACCGTACGGCGATGAGCTCTTCTGAACCGGCGCCGGGGTCACGGATACCGGCGCGATGCTGTCCAGCCGCTTCTCCGTCACCTGCCCGATGACTTTGTCGCCCTCGTGCGCCCCAAACGAGATGGCCGTAACGAGCACGGCGATGCCCAGGAGCAGTACCAGGGTTATGAATCGTTTGGAAGGGTCGAGCACGGGACCTTACCAGTACGCCTACGTGCGGGCGAGCGCCTGCGGGGCGACGTCGCGAGCGGCCGCGCGAGCCTGTCGCTCGGCCGGCTTTCCGAACATATGCAGTTCGCGCATCTCTCCCGGAGCAAGCGTGGCCCGTTCGGTAACCCCGCGGAACTCGACCGAGACGTTGCGCGTCTGGTCGTTGAGGTTGCACAAGAAGACTCGCACTGCGCCCTCGTCGTCCTCGAAGGCGACCGCACCGACCTCGACCGGCGAGGTCGTTATCTCATCGCTCACATCGTTGCCGGCGTACATGCACACGAACGGCTCCTCGGCTGAAAGCTCGCGCATATTTGCATAGATCGTATTGCGCTCGAAGTCGATGACGTAGGTGCACAGCTTTCCGCCCCAGCGAACGCGCGCGGCCGCGACCCATTTCCAACCGCGAGGGCGCAGCGGCACCAAATGCGGCCGGCCGCTGGTCCGATAACCGTCAAGACCTCCAATGGTCTCTGCGACCGCCCACAAGTATTTCGCTCCGGTCCAAGGCGAGAGATACATGCCGCGATTGGTCAGCGACCCGCCGTCGAACCACTCGCCGAATTCGCCCGGCACCGTATTTCGAACAGCACCCGCCTCCATCGTGTCGTAGATGGCTTCCATCCAATGCACCGCCTGATCGGTGTAGCCGTTGCGCGCAAGGCACATCACGAACCAAAGCGTGAGATCGGGCCAAACGCCGCCGAGCAACCCGAAGCCGTGCGAGGGAAAATACCACGAATCCGCGGTTGAGATAGTTCGCAGCCCGACCGGTGTGGTAAAGTCCGACTCGGATAGGCGATCGAGAATACGGCGGCGCTGCTCGGCGTCGGCTACGTTGAAAAGCACGGGAAAGACTTCGTCGGCTGTGAAGTTGTCCTGGTAGTTCTGCTCCTGGTCGTAGTTGAGCACGAACGCGCCGGTGTCGTCGTTGAACATATACTGCATCATGGCTTGGCGCAGCGACTGCGCTTCGTTCGAATACTTCTGCCAGCGCTCGTGATCCCCGACCACGGCTGAGAGCATTGCCGCCGCTTCCAGCGCGAAGACCCCTTCCGCGTTAATCTCGGTAACGGCGCCGTCGAGCGTGTAGTACGGAATGATGTTGCGCCACGAACTGATCCCGAACATGTCGACGCCGCTCGCGCGGCAGAACAAGAGGCCGTTCTTGTCGCGCTGCATCAGCATGTAGTCCGCAATCTTGCAAATCAAGGGAAACCAGTCGCGCACCCACTGATCGTCCAGGGTCGCGTTGTAGTGATGCAGCATGGCGATAAGGTGCAACGGCGTATCGTCGTTGATGTTCAGGTCGTACGAGGTCTTAAATCCCGTAACGCCGCGAACGTACTCGATCATCTCGCCGCTTTCGTCGGCGAATTTGTTGAAGACTTCGATAGCGTCGCGGCTGAACTGCGGCAGAAAGTAATCGAAACCGTGGACGAACCACGACGTATCGCGTGAAACCAAGATGTCCGAGGGAGGGGAATTCGTCGCGCCCCAGCCGTTTGGATACTCCTTGACGATACGCAGCATGTTCGCTTTGGCCCAAACGACCCCGCGGCTTATTGCCGGAACCGGGCACATGAAGCGCGCATCTTGCAATTTGGACGCGTAGTAACGCTGGGTGTCATGCAGCGCTTTCGGATCGCCGAGCAATTGTTCGAGAACCGGCCGCGAGCGATCGCGTCCGTCCTTGTGATAGACGACGGCGAGCCGCAGCGATTCGCGCGCGCCCGGAGCCACGGTTATCCGGTACTCCAGCGCGCCGAAGATACGGCGGCTCACGCATTCGGCGAGCTGTGGCGTAACCTCGTCAAGGTGATCCTCGGCTCGAAGCGATCCGGCACGCATGTGATGCAGCATGACCTGCTCGCGCAAGCCGACGATCGCCGCGAAAGGTGAGCGCGATCCGCCCCACCAGCGTTCGGCGCCGGTTTGCTGATTTTTCGAACAGATGAAATCGCCGTCCACGAAGGCTCGTACCTCGTGTTCCGGCTCCCCGTAGAAACGCTGCCCGACCAGCAGCGCCCACGGAAAGATTGCGACCTCGGCCGGCGTACCGCCGGGGTTATAGAGCGTCACATCGACGACGAAACTTACGGATCGGTCGTGCTTGGGCCCGTGCGGAACGAAGAACGCCTCGGTAACGTGGACACGATCGAGAACGGTGAACTCTGAGATCTGGGCATACGGCAGAAACGTGATCTCGCGCGTAATCTGGTAGGGGAAAACGGTCTGGTGAAGATCGCGAAGGCGGTATGCGATCTGGTGCGTACCGAAAATGATTTGGTCGGTATCCGCATCCCAGAGCCCGCGGATGCCGCCCTTCGCCGTCGATTGCGCGAACGATTTGAAATTGCCGAGCAGCAAGCCGTACGGCGTCTGCGCCTCAGGCAGGACGTACGCGCAATACTCGTTGTGCTGTGCGTCGTAACTGGGTCGCATACGCGTGGACTACGACGGCTCGAAGGGATGTCCCGCCGTGCGACGCAAGGTCCGCTCCAAATGAAAGCAAGCGAGACACTGCGCGCTCCCGCGAAACTCAACCTCACGCTCGAAGTGCTCTCTCGCCAACCCGACGGGTTTCACGCACTCCGCAGCGTCATGGTTCCGCTCGATCTGTGCGACGAACTTAGCGTGCAGCCCGCTGACGAATTTACGTTTACGTGCGATGTCCCGGCGCTCGCATGCGACAATCTCGTCGAGCGTGCCCTGCGCGCGGCCGGGCTGGCGGACTGCGGCGTGCACGTCGCACTGCACAAACGGATCCCCACGGGTGCCGGAATGGGCGGGGGCTCAAGTGACGCGGCTGCCATTTTACTTGCCGCGCAGCGCGGACTCTTCGGCTCTGCTCAAGTCGATTTTATGACCGCCGCCCGCTCGCTTGGGTCCGACGTGCCGTTCTTTTTGGTGGAGACCGCCGCTTTGATCGAGGGGACCGGCGAGCGGGTGACGGCGCTGGGTGCCGTTCCCCGATGGCACGCGCTAGTTATCAAACCGCCCGTGGCGGTCTCGACCGCTGCTGCGTACGAACGTATCGACGCTACCTCGCGCCATTCCCGGCCACGTTCCTCGTCAGTCAGCTTACAGATGGCGCAAGCGCTGCAGCGCGGTGAATTCGAGCGCGTCGTTTCACTTTTGCAAAATGACTTTCATGACGTTCTTGTGCCGCAGACGCCGCATATCGCTCGTGCCGTCGATCTGCTTTTGACCGCCGGAACCTCGCACGCATTGCTAACCGGCTCCGGTTCATGCGTCTTTGCGCTTACGCAAACAAAAGAGCAACGCGATGCGCTCGCGGCGCGCATTTTATTGCCGGAGGGCTATGCGCTCTATCCCTGCTCCTTTTGGAGCGGTCACGCGTGGCGAGACGCGGCGTAATCGGAACAACGGCGATCGTGCTGGCCGGCGGACCGCCCGACGAGCTGAGCGCGACCACGCCCGGAGCTCCCAATAAAGCGTTTGTGCTGATCGCGGGAATTTCGCTCGTGGAACGCACGCTTCGCGCACTCCGCAGCTCGGCATCCGTCTCGCGCATCATCGTCGTGGCGCCCGAACTTGTGCGCGGCCATCCGGCACTTGAACTCGCGGATGATTTCCGCCCCGACGGTGCGCGCATTCGAGAGAGCCTGCGCAGCGGGCTCTGTGGTCTGCCGCCCGATGAGGACGTGCTTGTAAGCACCTCGGACCTGCCTGTACTGACCGCGAAAAGCATCGACGACTACGTAGCGCGCGCGTATGAGAAAAATGCCGACCTGACATACGGCTGTATCGAACGCCGCGTCCATTTGTCAAAGTACTCGGACGTTCCGCATACGTGGGCGCCCTTGCAAGAAGGAACATTCTGCGGCACGGGCTTTATAACGATGCGGCCTCGCGTGTTGCCCTCGCTCGAGCGCTTCATCGAACAGCTCGGGCATGCCCGCAAGAACCCGCTGCGCCTGGCGCGGCTCTTCGGCTGGGATATTCTTTTTCGCTTCGCAACCAGGCGTCTGCGTATTGCGGATGCCGAGGCGCGCGCTTCACGCGTGATCGGCGCGCGTGTTCGTGCGGTGGTCTCGCCCTACCCCGAAATAGCCGTCAACGTCGACCGCGTAAGCGACATAGAACTGGCAGAGCGTTTGGTTCGCTCGCAAGGTTAGGCCGCGCACCGATTCACTTAGGCGGGCGGAGTCGACCAGCGTTTGAAGAGCGCGTGCTCGAGCGCAAACTGATCGAGCGCCTTCCCGACGGTGTGATTCACGATATCGTCGACGCTTTGCGGCTTGGCGTACATCGCCGGCATCGGCGGCAGAATGACCGCGCCCATTTCCGCCAGCTGAACAAGGGTGCGAAGGTGTCCGAGGTGCAGCGGTGTTTCGCGAACGGCGAGCACGAGTTTGCGCCGCTCTTTCAAGCACACATCCGCTGCACGAACGAGCAGATTGGAATTGATGGAGTACGCGATCGCCGATGCGCTCTTGATCGAGCACGGGATAACCAGCATCCCGTCGGTGACGAAGGACCCGCTCGCAATCGAAGCAGCCAGGTCGTCGTCGTGATGCACGGCATGAGCGAGCACCTCGAAGTCCGCAGCGCTCTTATCGGTCTCCAATTCAATCGTGCGCCGCGCTTGCCGGCTCAGGACGAGGTGGGTCTCGATTCCCGCACGGTTCAGCTCTTCCAGAGCGCGGTAACCGTAGATGCTTCCGCTCGCACCGCTGATCCCGATGACAATCCGTCGCATGGCAGCGGCGTTACACGCGGGCGGCAGGGTAGCCTTCGTACAGTTCTTAATGAGGGCAGCGTGCAGTCTGCCGAGCATCGGGCTTTTCTAGCAGCCGCGACGGCGTGGAGCCGGTCGCGCAACGAGCGCCACGCGGCGCGAATGCTGCACTCCCCGCTATCCGGCGTTCCGCACGAGATAGGGTGCGCCTATGTCGCACTTTGCGGCGGAGAAGGCACACTGCTGGAGCTGATCGCACACGAACGGCTGGCGGCGGGCGCGCCGGTGCGCGACTCACTGCTCGCATTTACCGCCTCACTCCGCGATCTTGCGGCACAGCCCGAGCAAGCCTCGGATGAAGAACGCGCGGCGTTCATCGCGCACCGCTTTTCACTATCGGACGGGGATCACGGCGATGCCTGCAGGGCCGTCCGTCAAGAGGACTTTGCTTTGGCCGAGCCGGTTGCCCCCGAAACGCCGGCCGGCGTCCGCGCCGTCAACGCACGCTTTAGCGCATCACAACTCAACACATATGTCGAGTGCCCGCGCAAATGGTTTTACCGTTATATGTGCGCGGCCGTCGAAGACAAAGGCTCTTCGGCTTCGTATTATGGAACGGCGTTCCACGCGGCGCTCGAGGACTTTCATGCCGAGTATCCGCAGCCCGGACTCATCGATTCACACCTGCTCGATCGCAAGCTGCAAGGCTACATCAACGCGTCGTTCGACCGTCACCGCAACAATTTCGACACACCGGTCGAGCACGAACTCCAAGTACGCCGGGCCCGCCGTACAGCACGCAAATATGTCGAATGGCTCATCGCAGAGGCGCGGCGTGCTCCGTTCACCGTCGTCGGATGCGAGCTGTCCGCTGAAATCCAACTCGACGGCTTTGACTTTATCGGGTACATCGACCGGCTCGATCGAAACGATGAGACCGGCGCCGTTACCGTTATTGACTATAAGACCGGGTCGATTGCAATGAGCGCAGCGGAATATCGCGACAAAGTCCGTCAATTCCGAGACTTTCAACTGCCTTTCTATTTCTGGGCGCGTACCGCCGAAGGCGACCGCGTCTCAAGGCTGGCGCTCGTGCCCCTCAAGGACGCCCTGCTCGACGTGCGCCCGATTGCGCTCGAGGTCGTGCCCGTGCCTCGCGATGCGGTGCGATCGCAAAGCCCGACGGGCGTGATTCCCATTGTCGAGCTCGAGCGCGCTCGCGCGCGTATGGTCGAGTTGTGCCGGGAGCTCACCTCCGGAGCGATGACCGCCTTCCCCGTCACGAACGATGCTTCCGCATGTACGTACTGCGCTTACACGCAAGCATGCGTGAACCGCCCATATCCGATCGAGGACCATTTCGCCCGGTGACGACATTTATTCTTGGACCGGCGGGCTCCGGTAAAACATCGGAATTGATTCGCCGGGCATGCGCTGCCGCTCAGGGTACGGCAGTGCTGGTCACCTCGTCCTCGCAGTCCTCGCTTGAGGTTTTGCGCGCTCGCGCGAACCATCCGGATGTAACGGTGCGCGATCTGCGCGAGGTCGCACTCGAGGTTGTAACGGGCGCTGAGCTCATTGACGACGTGCGCGCGGCCAAACTCTTCGAGCAAGCGGCGCAGCCGCTGCTGAACCTCTCCTGGACGGAGTTTATCGAAGCCGAGCTCGATCCCGAGGTGCCGGGGCTGCGTGCACCCGAACGATTCCTGGAAGCGGCATTCCGGTTGTTCTGCAAATTGCGCGAGGCGCGCATAGCACCGGAAGCGTTCTTGGACAGCGCTCTGCGGGGTGCCGCCCAGTTTTACGCAAAGCCGCCCAATCTCGCGCATCCCGATTTGCTCTACTATACAAAAGACAGTTATCGCGACTCGCTGAACGCGAATGCCGCAGAATTGCAGCGCCAATACCGGCGCGAGATCGACCTCACGAAGATTCTCGCCAAACTCTATCGCACGTACTTGGAACATCCGGTCCGGCGCGGATGCATGACGATGCGCGACGCAATTGCCGAAGCGGCGCGCATCGCCGAACAGGACCCGGCGAAGGCGCAGTCGATGCGCGATCGGTACCCGGTGCTCTTTGTCGACGACGCCCAGGAGCTCACACTCGGCGAACTGCAATTTCTGCAGGCGATCTACGGGCAGACTCTGGACGCGGCAACGTTTGCCGGCGATCAGGAATCGGCAACGTCCGTATTCCGCGGAGCGCGGCCGGACAGAGTATTTGCGCTCGCCGGGGAGCGAGTCACGCTCGGCGAGCAGTTGCGAAGCCCGTACGCCGTCGACGTTGCGTGCCGCCATCTGCTGGGCGCATCCGGCGCCGGCGTGGTCAGCAGCGATCCGCGAATCGGCCTTACGCTTTTTCGCGCATCGACCCAGCGCGCCGAAGCGCAGTTCATCGCCGAGCATGTCGTCGAGCTGCTCAACAGCGGTGCCACGCATGACGAGATCGCGGTCATCTTCCGGTCGGTGGCAACGGTGAGGCCATATCGCGACGCCTTGCTCGCACGCGGTGTGCGGTCCCAAGTTTGCGGCAACATCAACGTGCTGAGCGAGCCCGAAGCGCTGGATGCGCTCGCAATTCTTTGGGCGCTCTACGATCCGTTTCGCCACGAATATCTCCTGCGCGTCCTTTCAGGTCCGGCTCTTGCACTCTCGGATGCCTCACTCTACGTTCTATGCAGCGATGCACCGGATGCGCAGACGTTTCTCTTCGACGAAGCCGAAGATGCCGCAATACAAAACAGGTCGGGACGCTGGGATTCTAGGCGCGACGTGCGTCTGGGTTGGAACACGCTTCGCGGCGACCGCGATGCCGATCTCTCGGCGCAGGCGCGAGAACGTATTGCCTGGTTTCGAGAAAAACGCGCAGGGTGGCTCGAAGCGCTGCCGCGCACGCCCCTGCCTGACCTCGTGCGCCTGGTCTGGAGCGAGGGTCTGGCCCGCGCCGGACCTCCCGGCAGCGCGCATGCCGCCTATCAGCAGCAGACGCTCGAGCGCGTGTATGAGCGAATCGCTGCGTTTGCAGAGCGTCACCCGGATGCCTCACTCGGTGAGTTTTTGGAGGATGCGCAAGCGCGTATCGAGAGCGGCTTTGAATCAAGTGAGAGGGCCGAGACGCCCGGCTGCGTTCGCTTTCTCGACCTCGACTCGGCGCGCGGTCGCGAGTTTGATCACATCGTCATACCGAACGCTCGTGCCGGAACGTTCCCGTGCTGGTATGTACCCGACGCTTTCCTCTACAGTCCGAGCATGGGTATGATCGCAAAGGAGAACGTCGGCGACGCGCGCGCTGCTCGAACCGCGAAGTTCACCTATTACATGTTTCGCACGAAAGCGCGCGAAGCGTACAACCTGCAGGAGCGACGGGCGTTCGTATACGCGCTGCGCCGCGCGCGTAAGAGCGCGCTGGTTACCGCGAGCGAGCGAGCAACGCGCGGAGTAAGCGCCCCGGAGTTCCTGGCCGAGCTGCAAGCGGCAAGCTTGCCGGGCGCGGTTGATATTTCCGATCGCTGGCGGCCTAATCGAACCTCGTACGTCCGCTAATGAACCTGCGGCTTGAGGAGCTGCCCGCGCATGTCTATGCGCATCAAATTCTTCCTTTGACCGAGCCTGTGTGGGCGCTTGGCCGTACGTTCGATGTATACCGCGCACAGACACTCGAACTCGCTCATACGACGTACGGGCGGCGCCATTTTCGAACCTTTGCGCTGGTTGACGATGATTCAGCGCCGTTGGCCTCCTTCAAGCGCTACGAGCGCGACGCGCGTACAGGAACCGAGCGGCTTCGTGCAATCGGTATCGGGGCAGTGTTCACACCTCGAGAGTACCGCGGCCAAGGCTATGCGAGTGCGATGCTCGGCTTAGCTTTGGATTGTGCACGCAGCGAAGGATTCGACTTCGCGTATTTATTCTCCGATATTTATCCTCAGTTCTATAAGGATCTCGGTTTCGTCGAATTGCCCTCGCGCTCGATCTCACTTCGAGCGGACCGGCTGCGCGGCGATCGAATCACCGTGCACGCGCTCTCGGAGCGTGACTGGCCGGAGGTCCGCAGATGTTTCAGTGCATGCGATGAGGAGCGTGGATTTGGTCTCACACGCTCGCCCGATGGTGTGGAATTGGATTCGTACGCGACTGCGTCAGAGAGCCGAACTGCCGCTCGGGCAACCCGTGCGGCTGGCCCTGCGGCGCGGCAAGTCGGTCGCGGCCTACGTCATCGGCGAGCGGGAGCCGGCGCACGATGCGTTCGTTATCGATGAATTTACTTTTGCCGATCCGCAAAGCGCAGAGTACATCGAGCCGCTGCTGCGCAGCGCCGCAGGAGATTTACGGCGCATCATCGCGTGGCTGCCTCCGGCTCCGGCTCGCAGTCTGCTGCCCAAAGGGTCCGTGCGGCGGCGAACCAGCGCGATCTGGATGGCGGTAGCGCTCACCGCAGGCGGATCCCGTTTTCTCGATCCGGCGCGCGAACCGGCGAGTGCCGACGGAATCTGGTCTTTAGATCATATTTGAGGGCCGGGCGAACAAGCTTTGCTGGCGAGGCTCACCTGCGACCAGCGAGGCAACGCGCGTTCCGAGCAAACGAACGGGCGTGTTGTGAACCTCGGCCCGGCGAAGACAATGCGCAGCGGCGATGAAGATGCGCCGCGGATCCGCGGTTGGTTCGGCAAGATTTGTTTGTCGTACGATCGTTTTGAAGTCTGCTCGTCTTATCTTGATCCCGATCGTACATGCGCACAGCCCCTCCTGCTGCAGCTTCTGTGCAAGTTCAATCGCCTGTTCCTTAAGGAGCTCTCTCAGCCGCAGCTCGTCACGCACGTCGTATTCAAATGTCTCTTCAGTCGATATCGACTTCGTCTCGCGATCCGGCTCGACCGCGCGCCGATCAACTCCGCGGGCAAGTTCCCGTAATTCGAACCCCCACGAGCCGAAGATCGCCCTCGCACGCTCCTCGCTGAGTGCCGCAACGTCCCCGATCGTTGTGATGCCTCGCTCCAGCAAACGCGCCTGCGTCTTGGGCCCGACGCCCCACAATCTTCCAACAGGCATCGGCGCGAGAAACGCCGCCTCTTCGCCGGGCTGCACCGCTTGCAGTCCGTCGGGCTTGCACGAGTCCGATAGAATCTTTGCAACCATCTTACCCGTCGCAACGCCGGCGCTGACCGTAAGATGCACCTGATCATAGATTTCGCTGCGAACCGTTCGCGCCAATTCAGTGGCTTCTTCAAGTGAGACCGATCCGAAATCGATAAACGCCTCATCCATCGACAGACCCTGTACCGGATGGCCGCGCCGCTCGAAGATTGCGAAGATCTCTCGCGATGTTTCCCGATATTTCTGCATATTCGGGCGAACGACAATCAGCTGCGGACAAGCCGCGAGCGCTTTATACAGCGGCACCGCGGATCTAACGCCGAACGGGCGCGCCTCGTACGAAGCCGTCAGGACGACGGCACGCCTGCTCGATCCCGCAACCGCAACGGGCTTTCCCCGAAGTCAGGATTATCTCGTACCTCTACGTTCGCATAGAACGCGTCAACATCAAAATGCGCAATCATTTGGAAAGGCGCTTCGGCCCGGCCTCCGCGCCCCCCACTTCGTGGGGCCCCCGGAGCTCATGGCGCGTATCGCGTTCTGCCTCCTTAAGAACTCCCCGAGGGCGCCGGAGAGTCCCACCTTTCGAGTCGCTCGCACGCTTCGCGTGCGCCGGGAGTCCCGGGCTTCCGTCTGATGAAAGACTCAGCGTCGGCGCTGGGGAGTTGCGGTTTGGCTAGTCGATGGCGTGGCCGGCGCCTTTGAAGATCGCGCGGATTGTTTCGATGTTGCGGAGATCGTCGGCTTCCTCGCCGGGCGTCTCCAGGATCGCCGTCTTTTCACGAAGCTCGGGGCGTGCAGCAAGTGCGCGGAAGCCTTCGAATCCGATATTCCCCTCGCCGATATGGTGGTGCCGATCACGATTGCCGCCAAGCGGCACTTCGGTATCGTTGAAATGAAACATATGAATGCGATCCAAGCCAATGTGCTGCGCTGCTTGATACAGAAAATCATCAACGCCTCGCTGCGAATTTATCTCGTAGCCCGCGGCCCAGGCATGTGCCGTATCCAGACACACGCCGAGTTGCGGATGGTCCAGCGTCTTTGTAAACTGACCAAGTTCTTCTATCGTCCCGCCGCATAAAGCGCCCGCGCCCGCAGAATTCTCCATGACCAGGTACACGCCCGGGGCAATGTCCTCGAGCGCCTGTTCGAGCAGGCGGCACGCCGAAACGAAGCCCTCGCTGCGGTCGCGTTTTCCATACGAACCCAAATGCGTATTGACGTACGTAATTCCGCCGGCCGCGGCAACGGCAATGTCGTTCTTCAATAGGCCCAGCGAGCCGCTCGCAATCTTTGGGTCCTCGCTCGCAAGGTTGATGAGATACGGCGTATGGATAACACACGGGTCGATACCGGCAGCCTCGCGCGCGAATTTGAATGTTTCGAGCGCCGGACGATTGACGGGGCTTGTCCGGTAGCTGCGCGGATTACTCGAAAAGATTTGCAGGGCTGTGCACTTGACGCGCTTGGCATACTCAATTGCCGCCGCGTAGCCCGCTCCGACGCGCACGTGAACGCCAATCCGCATTATCGCTTTTTCGCCAAATAGAGATATTGGATATACGAAAGCCCAATGGATGGGTTGTTTTCGCCGAATCGCCGGCGCAATCGCCTTTCGAGCAGATCGAAGTAGCGTTCCGCTCGCGCCCCAAGCACCACTCGGCTAGTGCGCCGTGATCGCTCGTACCCGAGGTAGTTATCCAGCGTCATCGACGTGCGCCATGGGATAACGCGCAGACGCTGATCGACGAAGTCCTCCGACGCGTAAAACTCTTGAAATCCGCCGGACAGTCCGCTCGCCGGCGGTTCCTCGCCGAGCTCGTGGAATATTTCATCGCGCAGTTCTCGGAC
>CAVZQG010000010.1:0-137941 GCA_963777365.1 Vulcanimicrobiota bacterium | reverse complement strand
TTACGTACTGCAACGCTGGTCGCAACGTGGTTAGCACTACTCGCCCAGGTACCGGCTCCTGCGCCGGTGACCGTAAATCAGATACTGTTGCGCATGAGCGCCAACACGGCGGGACTGCGGACCTATCAAGTTCCCGTGCAAATCGATGCGCAGGTCCACAAGGTCATAACCTTGCCGGTCACGATGACCGGAACGCGCTATTTCAAAGCGCCCGGTAAAGGAACCTTGAAAATGCAGACGGTACCGACCCTCGCAAAATCCTTCCAAAATGTGTACGCTTCGCTCGGCACGCCTTCTACCTGGCCGCTGACCTACAACATCTCGATGGTAACGCCTTCTGTTTCGACCGGACGGGCGACCTACGAGCTGCGCGGTGTCTACAAGAAGCCGTCAAATGTCGATCACGTACTGCTGGACGTCGACGCGACAACCTTTGATCCGATCCAAGCGCGGTGGTTCTACAAGAACGGCTCAACGATTGTCATGGACATCGAAGAGACTCCGTGGACGGAAAGTACCGGCTCCCGACACGTGAAACGCTGGATCTTCGCTTTCCCGGGTATAGCGGAACCGCGGTCGTGCAGTACGGAACCTACGTAATAAACCACGAAATCCCCGATTCGGTTTTTGCGCACGAATAGGTTTAAGGGCGCAGGTTTCGTGCCGGCGGGGGGAATAGTAAAAGATGAGAATCGGCGTCGACGCAGACAACCTGGCTACGAACCGTCGCGGTATGGGGCTCGCGGTCCGTCAAATACTACAGGCGTTACGCCGCTTCGACGATGCGAAGATCATACTGGTCGTGCGCGCAGGTAGTGATGCATCTTCACTGTGGTTTGAATTTGACTATCCGACCATTATCGCGAGCGAGCTCGCACGCGACCACCTTGATGCGGTCTGGTTCCCCTGGAGCGGCATGCGTTTTGCTCCCTATGCGCCGGCGATCGTCACCGTCCACGATCCGTTTGCGTTTACGTATCCAAATCCCAACCCTGTTGTACGGTGGCGCGAACAATCGCCCATTCGACGTGCCTTCAAGGAGGCTGATCGAATCTTTGCCGTTTCTAGATGGACGGGAGAGGAACTCTACCGGCTACTTGGAGTGGATAGAAAGCGCATTCGCGTCGTTCCCAATGCGATCGATCCGTTCTGGCATCCGGTGACGCCCTCGATACGCGAGCAGTACATGCTCCTTTTGGCGGGACCTGAAGAGCGCAAGAACGTCCGTATGCTTCTTGCGGCTTACCAAGGTGCGTTTGCAGACGCCGGCCCTAAGCTGATCGTTTCGGGCAAGCTTAACGCTCGGGATGAGCGCGCATTCGACAAGATGCGCGCATCGGCCGCGCGGGTACATCCCTCAGACGAAGAACTCCGCGACTTATACAGCGGCGCGTTTGCCGTCCTGATTCCCTCGCTCGCCGAGGGCTTCGGTCTTACCGCACTTGAGGCGATGGCGTGCGGAGCCCCGGTGGTATCGTCAAACACGACGGCGTTACCGGAAACGTGCGATGGAGCGGCGATGCTCGTGCGACCCGACGAAAATGCTTGGCGCGGCGCCCTGCGCACGATCGTCATGGACGAAAATCTATGCCGCGACCTGCAAATGCGCGGGCTGGCACGCGTCGCGCGGATCGATCAAAACGGCCCCGCTAAAGCATTGCTGATTGCGCCCGAGAGATGGTGCTATCTCCTAAATAAAGAATGGGCAGTCCTCGAAACGAATAACGTCAAGCCTGCCACAATGATGTACACACCGGGATGGGGCTCCCATTGAACCGCCGACTTCGGCTGATCGCTCCTGTTACGAACGAACGAACAGGAGTCTTTTTTGTGTTCAACATTGCAAATAGCGACAACGTTTGGCTCATCGCAGGTCTACGGATGTCACTGGCCGCGATCAGCGCTTATCTTGCGATCCGTAGTAAAATGCCCGCTGCTTACACACCACTACATCGATCAGGCTCAGTACACGGCGCTCGTTACTGTCGTTATTCTTACGGCAATCATTCCGACGGCGATAGCCCAGGCGCTCTTCAAGCCTGAGGAAGAGCCGCAAGAGATGGAAGCCGAAGTGCCATAACACGCGATGTCGTTGCCTTACGGAACAATGGCGATGCCCTCGATGAATCCTCCAGTGCTGACGCCGCCCTGCGTCCCGGGCACGAAATTCTGGAAGCCTCCTGGGAACGATTGCCGGCTGCCCTGAGGGCCGTACGCGGTCATTGCCCCGGCCGCGCGTCGGCCCGATAGTTCTGGCCGGCGGCGTAAACGAGGCCATTGTACGGATCGTATGTTAAGCCGACTGCGGGAAGCGGCAACGGCGAAAAGGTGACTGATTGCTGGACACCTTGTTCATTATAGGCAGCGACAGCGAGATTCTCCGCTAGGAAGAGGGTGTCATCTTGCGGCGAAATTGCCATTCCGGAGAATTGTTGGCTGTTAGCAAGCCAAGCGCCGCCTAGCGAATTGCCTTGCTCGTCGAAGGCGCGTACGGTCGCCGGCCCTCGCGAACGTTGTGACATCGGCGACGTAGATATGACCTGTGCTCGGATCGATGGCGAGTGCAACGGGATGACGTAGACTCGGAAAGCCTCCGGACAGTGTCTGGGTCATATTATTGCCGTTCGCGTCGTAGGCTCTGACGGTGCTGCCGGAGATGCCGTTGCTTGCGATGCTTGCTACATACAAAAGCTTGTTGTGTGGGTCATAAGCAATATCGTAAGGTTGTTGGATGTTTGGGAAGGCACCGCTTAGCGGTTTGGCATCTCCCTGTGCGTCGTAAGCACTGATCGTTAACGATACTGAGCCCGTGACTGCATAAAGCAGTCCATTATCCTGGTCATACGTCACCGGCCCAAAGAATAGTACAGTATTATTGCCAAAGGCGGTCGCCGGCAGCGTCTTTGCGTTTCCCTGCTGATCATATGCGGATATTACGTTATTGCCATTACCCGGTTGGACATTACGCGAGGCCAAGTAGTATGAATTTGCCGCATAAACCCATGGGTCGAAGAGTTTAAACGCAACCTTGACGGTTTCACTGGAACCGCCGCTGTACGGCGCGGGCGTTACGCTTACGGCAACACTCCCGCTCTGCACGGCGCCGGGGGCATTTGCAGAAAACGTCGAGTGGACGGAAAATTGATTTGCACTCGCCGGCCCCAGAGTTGCCACGGCCAAGGGGCCAGTCGAGATCGCATTCGCCTGAGGCGCGCCGGGGCCGACGATATAGTTACCGTCGGCATCGATCGGTATGACCGTCAGTTGCAGCGATTGATCGCTCCCATACATCGTGAAGCCGGTTGCAACCGATCCGGATATTTCAGGTCCGGCGACCGGCGATGCGACGACCGAAAGATTCGTCGCAAGCCCCCCCATGCTGATGGCCACGATATTCGCGATTCCCCGAACGATGGTGATCGGGAGAGCAGAATCTTCTGAAAGGCGATGGCCTTGAGCGCCTAACGCATCGTAGGCGGCGACGAACAATGTGTGAGTCCCCACAGCGTACCAGCCAAGGACTATCGTGCATTTCAAACCTGACACGGTATCCGAGCACCCGCGTGTATGCACGTTCAGGTCGACGGCGGCGATCGTTCCGCGATCCACGGCGATCGCCAGCGACTTCGTACTGGGTGAAACATACATCGGGCTGCGAAATTTGCTGCTTGATACCGAAGTCTCCGGTACCGTTATACGTAAACTAAGCGGCAATAATGAGCTGCCTGAAGGCAATGTCGAGCCTCTCGAGCAGGCCGAAAGACTTACAAGCAGCGCAAGGAGGCACCCAATTCGGTATTTCAACTTTACCCTCTATGAACAAAATATTGACGGCATAGCATGCGGCCTAGTGCATTATCGCCCCGCCGCCTGACAACAAGCTGACGAAAAGCGTAGAAGTGGACCTCGTCTGATGGAATAGCGAGCGCTGACACTGCATATTCGGCTTTGTCAGACTTGCGTCAGATAGCTCTCCGTAAAGATACGTGCCGTTGCCCTAACGGTTAGTCCAAGCCAGCCCGGACTCAAGTGCGGCTGCCCGTGATGCAATCGCTATCGAACTGCGCAAACGCCTGCTCGTGGTCTTGCCTCTGGCCGTTGCGATATGTAAGAAAAAAGCGCCCTTCAAATAAGAGCGCATTCAATGGGATGACCGGGACTTGAACCCGGACGCTCTTTCGAGCAGCAAATTTTAAGTCTGCTGTGTCTACCGATTCCACCATCATCCCGGGGCTGGGCGAGCCTGGTCTTAGCCAGGGAGCGCCAAATTACTGCTAGTTAGCCGCAAGCAGGGTATACGGTACCGTCACATGCTAGATCCAATAAGAAGCCCCGAACGAGACCGGCGGCCTGCCTGCGGACCATCAGCGGCTCGTGTTCGGCAACCGTTTGCTCGATGAACTGCGCCCTGGCGAGATGGAGCAGCTTGCCCCGTCCCTGCAGCGGATCATTCTTCAACGAGACCAGCGAATCGTGCGGCCCGGCGAGCCAATCGAAGCGCTGCACTTTCCAATCGATGCTTTCGCGTGGTCCTGGACCGAAACGACCGGCGCCGACCGCCCGACATCGGTGCTCACCGTTGGGCATCGCGGCATCGTGGAATGGAATTACGTTCTCGGAATCGACCACGGGCAGACCTGCGTTACCGTCGTCTCGCCGGGCGCTGCCTGGCGGCTGCCGGTGAAAGCGTTTGAAGAGCACCAGCCGCACGCGCAATCCTCGCTGCGCCGCATGCTTCTTCATTTTGCAAACGCATGTATCCTGAATTCAGCCTGTCGTTTAGCCTGCAACTCCGAACACAACATCGATCAGCGATTGGCTCGCTGGCTCCTGTGGATATCCGACGAATCGGCGCGACCGGAGTTTTCCATTACGCATCAGCAAATCGCGGAGATCGCGGCAATTCGCCGGCCTTCGGTTTCGCTCGCGCTCTCACAATTTCAGCGCGAAGGACTCTTGCGCTCCCAGCATGGGCGCCTGCGCATCCTGGACCGTCACAAACTCGAACAGCTGGTTTGCCGCTGCCATTGGCAAATCCGAAGCAACGTCGAGCAGATTTTCCGCAAGGAAAGCGACGCCGCGTAGCGCGGCTTAGCCTGCCGTCGTCTCGCGATCGATTTCCACCGTCTCGATGATTGCCGTGCCATATTCCGGACGCACCATGGCCGGCACGTCATCCACTTTTTGATCGTCTCGCCGAGCTCTCGAACGCCTCACCGGCGGAATCAGGCCAAACAATAGACCTAGCGCGATCCCGCCGAAGAGCATTGGCCGGCGGCTGGGCGGAATGCGCTCGAATCCGCTCCGAAGAACTTCGGCGGCGCGACGCGCGGCCTGCGCGATCGTGCTCTTGGCGCCGTTCACTTCACGCCCGATCCGCTCTTTCGAACGATCGACCACGTTGGCGTTCCACGCAACCGATTCTACGTCACGAGCGACGCGCTCGCGCGCGTTTATTATTTGCTGGCGGAGCTCACTGCGGCCTTGATCCATTCTACGTCCTCCTTCACGCTGCGCGTGGTTTCATCGAAGTCCAGCGGCAGCGTGGCTTTGAGTTTGATTACGGCTGCCGCCAATAATGATGCTGCTACGAGGCCCCACGCTGCCGTCACCACAAGTGCGGCAAGCCAGGGCGCAAGCGCAAGCGAGAGGGCGATGATGAGTAGCGCGGTAAGCGCACCCAAGAACGCCAGCCCCATGACGGCTCCCACGATAATCCATACGCCCGCGACGGAAAGGCCGCGCAATTGGCGAGTTGCATCGCGTTTGAAGAGTGCAAGTTCGGCCCGCACAAGATCGCCCAGATCGCTGCGCAGATGCCGCAGCGCATCGCCCATCGGTTCCCGTTGCTGGTTCATTTCTCACCGCCCGTTCTTTCAGCTGCTTGTTTCCCCGAACGTGCGCATGGGGAAACGGAATCACAGAGTGATTTTCACCGACCGGTCGGACGCTGGAAAGCAGTTAGCCGCAAAGCTCGCTGCCTATGGCGGGCCGGGTACACGCGTGCTCGCGCTGCCGCGAGGCGGTGTTCCGGTCGGTTTCGAAGTAGCCGAAGCGCTCGGCGTTCCGCTCGACGTATTTATCGTGCGCAAGCTCGGTGCACCGGGACGCGAGGAGCTCGCGATTGGCGCGATTGCCTCAGGCGGCGTAAAAGTGCTCAACCGTGAGACGATTGAAGAACTACAAGTGAACGAATCGACCATTGCCGACATCGTGCGTCGTGAAGAGGCCGAAGTGCATCGTCGTGAACTGACCTACCGGGGCGGATTGCCCGCCCAGGACGTTGCCGGACGAACGGTGCTGCTCATCGACGATGGGCTTGCGACCGGGGCGAGTATGTACGCGGCTATCCTTGCGTTACGCGCACGTTCACCCGCAAAAATCGTGGTCGCCGTTCCGGTCGCGCCGGCCGACACCGTCGTACAATTGCAACCGTATGCCGACGACGTCGTTTGCCTTGCAATGCCGCGCCCATTCCGGGGCGTCGGCGCATGGTATGCGGACTTTACGCAAACGACCGACGACCAAGTTCGCGAGATGCTTCATGCGTGAGATCGTTCTTTCCGTCGAAGGCGGCCAGCTGGGCGGAGCGCTCGGAATGCCGCACGGCTCACACGGTCTCATCATCTTTGCGCACGGAAGCGGGAGCAGCCGGCATAGCCCTCGCAATCGTGTCGTTGCAACATCGCTGAACGAACGCGGATTCGCGACGCTGCTCATGGACCTGTTGACGGAAGACGAGGAAGAAATCGACAGTACGACCGCGACTCTTCGGTTCGATATTTCGCTGCTCGCGCGCCGCATCGATCTTGCGACGGCATGGTGCAAGAACAACGAGCACCTCGCAAAGCTGCCAATTGGTTATTTTGGAGCAAGCACCGGCGCCTCCGCGGCACTCCTTGCCGCCGCGGGCCGGGACGATGTCGCCGCCGTCGTTTCACGCGGCGGACGCCCCGATTTGGCGGGTGCGGCGCTGGGCGATGTAAAGGCGCCCACGCTGCTTATCGTGGGAGAACGCGATACCGTCGTCATCGATCTGAACCGGCGCGCTGCCTCGCAGATGCACGGGCACTGCGAGATTGCGATCGTACCGGGCGCCGGCCACTTATTCGAAGAGCCGCGTGCGCTCGAACGCGTTGCAGCGACTGGCGCAAGAGTGGTTCGTCCGGTATCTCCCGCCGCGTTAGGAGCCCATTGATTTGATAACGATACCGAGCGAGGGCGAAAACGCGACGATTCAGGTCGACGGCAAGCGCGTAACCTTGACGAATCTAGCGCAAGGTGTTTTGGAGCACGATCCCGCTCACAAAGGGCGATCTGCTCGCGTATTATGCGTGGGTTGCGCCGATGCTGCTGCCGCACGTACGCGGCCGCGCGATGGTGATGAAACGATATCCCAATGGCGCGGCGGGCGATTTCTTCTTCATGAAGCGCACGCCCTCACCTCACCCGGAGTGGCTGCGCACGTGCAGAATCGAGCACCGGTCGGGCAACGTCATCGATTTCCCGATCGCCGACGACGTCGCTTCGCTTCTTTGGATAATCAATCTGGGCTGCATCGATTTGAACCAATGGTATGCGACATGTGACGACGTGGATCGGCCCGACTACGTACACTTCGATCTCGATCCCGGCAGCGCGCCGTTCGACCAAGTTCGCGAGGCCGCGCTGCGAGTACACGACGGTCTGGCCGCATTCGGAATGAAAAGCTATGCGAAAACCTCCGGTTCCAAAGGCATTCATGTCTATGTTCCGATCGTGCGCGGCCCGCTGCAAAAGCAGGTATGGACGTTCGCGAAGACGTTTGCGCAAGCGGTAGCCAAACACGATCCCGCGCTTATGACCGCGGAGTATAAGAAAGAAAAGCGCCCTCCTGGCCGGGTGCTCGTCGATTACAATCAAAATCGCTGGGGCTCGACACTCGCCTCCGTCTACTCCGTGCGCCCGACCCCGCTAGCGACCGTTTCCGCTCCGGTAACGTGGGAAGAGGTCGAACGTGGCTTCCAGATTGAGGATTTCCACTTGCAAAATATGCAAGCACGCATAAAAAAAGCCGGCGACTTATGGAAGCCGCTCGCACAACCGAAAGGCCGCTTCGACCTCGCCCAACTCATGCAAGACGGCTCACTACCACTTTAACGCGATGTTTGAGAATCTTGCGCTGAAGCCGCCGGTCGAGCCGATGGAAGCTCGCAGCGTGAAATCGATTCCGAAGGGTTCCGGGTGGATGTACGAGCCGAAATGGGATGGCTTCCGCTGTCTTGCATTTCGCGACGGTCAAGATGTCGTTCTGCAGTCCAAATCGGGGCAGCCGCTGGCGCGGTATTTTCCTGAGGTCGTGGCGGCCGTTTTGACGCTGCCGCCTGCGCGCTTCGTTCTCGACGGCGAGCTCGCGATTCAGATGGATGGACGTCTGGACTTTGACGTGCTGCTCCAGCGCATTCACCCAGCCGCTTCCCGCGTGCGTAAGCTCTCTCAAGAGACGCCGGCCGCTTATTATGTGTTCGACCTTCTCGTGGATGAGCAGGCGCCGATTTTTGCCCAACGCATTGGAGGATCGTCGCGCGCTTCTCGAAGGCTTTGCGAAAGATAATTTCAACGACGAGAATTACGTGCAGCTCTCGCCTGCAACGCGCGACATCGAACAAGCTCGGCAGTGGCTCGAGGGTGGAATGGAGTGGTTCGACGGAGTCATCGCAAAGCAGATCGCCGCGCCGTACCGGTTTGGCGAACGTGATGCCGTCATGAAGGTCAAGCGCGTGTATACGGCCGACTGCGTCGTGGGCGGCTTTCGTTTGACCAAGGACGGCAAAACCGTCGCATCGTTGCTCTTGGGCCTCTACGACGAGCAGGGACTGCTGCATTTGGTCGGATTCGTGGGCAGCATGACCGCCGATGAGCGCGATCGCGCGGCAGCTATGCTGCAGCCGATCGTCCAGGAGCCTGGATTCACCGGCGCGCGTCCCGGCGGCGTGAGCCGGTGGGGTTCGCGTGAGGTCGAGTGGCAGCCGGTCGCGTCAAAGGTCGTCGTTGAAGTGCAGTTCGATCATGTGACGGGTGCGCGTTTCCGGCACGGTGCTCGCTTTATACGCTGGCGCCCGGACAAATCGCCCAGCGCGTGCACGATGGCGCAGCTGCTCGAAGCCCGCTAGAATGGGGCCAGACGGGTAAAGGGGTGCCATGCCGAAACGAAGCGCCACCAAAAAAGCGACGACGAGGGGCGCCAAACGAAGTCTGGGCCGCAAGAGCGTTCGATCTTCGAGCCGGATTCGCGCGGCGCGAGCCAACCAAAGCAACAACGTGCTTCCCGGAAAGCGCAAGAAAAGCGCGCCCGCGGTGATCGACGCAGAATCCGATCAGGAAGTGTTTGGCGTCCTGCTCTCGGAGCGCCGTCGAATGGGAGAAAGCAAACCCACCGTGCCGGAAAAAAAGACGAAGCCGACGGGCACGTTCGAACCGAAGAACGTCCCGAAAACCGGTAATGCCAAGGAGCGGAAGAAATCATGAATCCGCGCGATATCGAACTCTATGGGTCGGCGCGAGGTGAGATTGCGGTGCGGATGGGTGCGCCCGAAGCGAATCGCTTACTTCTTGCGATGGAACGTTTGGATCAAGAGGGTGGTCTCGATCCGGCATTCGGCGATCTTCGCGAGCGGCTGAAGACGGCGTCTGGCCGCAAAATCATCCGGTGATACCGACAGCGCGCCAAGCACCGAGTAGCGGGTTTCTTCTCCACGCGGAGCGGGTAACCAAGTTGCGGAGGTAGCAACATGGCAGCAGGTAACGGACGCCGCAAGGGCAGCACCGGACGCAAGAAATCAACCTCGCGAAAGAAATCGACATCGCGCCGGAAAACGACGTCATCGCGTAAGAGCACCGGCGGCCGCAAGAAGTCCACGGGTCGCAAGAAATCCACCGGCCGCAAAAAGTCGACGGGCCGTAAGACATCGACGAGCCGAAAGAAATCGACGCAGCGGACGTAAGAAATCCACCGGGCGCAAGAAAAAGGCTTCGAGTCGTAAGTACGGCGCTAAAGCCGGCCGCAAAGTTGAGCGATCGATGCACGAAATGAAACGCGGCGAGCTCAAATCCGGGCGCAGCGGCAAAAAGGTAACGAGCCGCAAACAAGCGATCGCGATCGGTCTATCTGAAGCGCGTCGCAGCGGCGGCAAGGTTCCCGCGAGTCCCAAACGCCGCAAATCGCGCAAGCGCAGCTAAGGTCGGACCTGATGAGCGAAAACACTATCCCGCGCGTACGCGCGAGCGAGATTGACACGATGACGATGCCCACGCTCGATGCGCGCGCGCATCCGGGCAAAGAGCAGGTCCGCGGCGCGGTACGCTACGATCCCAAAGCGCTCCTGCGAGAAGACCCGCTCACGCTGCCGATCGCGCACGAGGGACGGATCGTTGTGTATTCCGACGACGACGAGCGCGCCGAACAGATCGCTCAGCGCTCTGCGCGATCAAGGCTTCGAGAATGCGGCGCGTGCTGGCGGGCGGATTCGAGTCGTACCGCGAGGCCAATCTGCCCATCGAGGAACTCACGCAGCTGCAGCCGGTTCCCGGGAGCTGACTCCGGGATTCGCGACTTGTAACGGTTATTCGGTAAGTCTGGGCGGCGAGATTTGAAGCAGCGCCAGGACGTGCGATAGGCGGCCGGCATACGTTTCCTCGCCGCTGCGCAGCAACTCGTCGCGAAGCGATCGCAGTTCGTCGACCGCGCGGCTCACGTTGGGCCGGCTCATCTCGCGGAACATCTCACGCGCGCGATTGAAGCGCGTTTCGTCGTCTTCCTGTTGCACCGCGCGCCGCTCAAACGCCGGTAATTCATCAGAGTGGCCCAGGACGATGTCACCCACGACCTCTATGATCGCGTCCGCATGAACGCGCGCATTCGTCGCCGCAAGATCGATGTATCGCTCCTCGCGATCACGCGCGGAAATTGCGATCAGATTGGCCTCTACGCACAGGCTCGATCAAGCCGCCGACCAGGGGAACGGCTTCTGAAGCGGCCTCGAGGTACGCCTCGTAGACCTCTTCCTCGTCCTCGTCGGTGGCGTCGAGGTAATCGTTCCATGCGCGACGGGCATCCAGTACCGCTCGGTACATCTCTGCGTCAGCCATGGCCGGCTTGTTCTACAGAGCGCTTGGGCGCACCGCCCCTCGAAATAAAAAGGGGATGCCGCGCCTACTGAATGGGGAGGTGTGTGCGCGGCATCCAGGGTTGTCTTTCCTAACGAGTCGCGTGCTATCGTTGCTCGCCATCTTCGATGAGCTTCGCGTCTCGCGATAGAATTCGTACCCAGGTCTCCGGGCGGATTAGACCACATTGTTAGCAGTGTGACCAAGGTTGAGCGGAATGCTCGCTGAGCAGCAGCGTTCCGAGAAGCAAGTCGTTGGTCGATACGAGTGCTTGGTTGTGATGCGATCGTTCGAACGCCATGTCGAGAATGAGCAAACCGGCAAGCAGGATGTCCGCTCGTTGCGGGTTCATCCCCGGCATGATCTTGCGCTCCTCCAGGTCGAGCGCGCGAAGCTGCTCGATCAGCCCCTGCAACTCTTCGCGACTGAGCGGCGCGTAATCGAACCGGTCGCGATTTCCACGCAAGATCGAGATTGCCGTCGTTGCGCTTCCACCCACGAAAACCAACCGATCGACCCGCTCGAAGCTCTCGAGTTTGTCGGTCGCCTCGCGCACGGTTGAACGTGCGCGTTCAATGGCCCGCTCGTCAACTGCGCCGCGCGTGCCGGACAACTCCGGAACCGCTTCCGTCAAGCCGAACCGCCCCTATCTCGCATGAAAGTAACTTGGGATCACTTCCTTTGCGGCCCACTGCGTACTCGGCACTTCCGCCGCCCAAGTCGATAACGCCGAACGTGGTTTGCTCCGGTTCATCGATGCCGGAAACTAGCACCGTAAAAGGAACGGCGAGCTTCCTCGTCACCCGAGATTACTTCAAGCGGAACAGCCGTGATCTCGCGCACGCGCTGCGAAAATTCAGAACAGTTATCCGCGCGCCGGAGCGCGCTCGTGGCAATACTTTTAATGTCACTGGTGATCTCGCGCACGGCCTGCGTATGTTCGCGAATTGCGTCGAGCGTGCGTCGCATCGGCTCGTCCTCGAGGCATCCGCGTTCTTTGAGACCCTCGCCAATCCGCGTTCCCGTCGAGCGGGTGAGCAGAATCTCGGGCTGCTCGCCGAGCGTCGCGACCAGGGCGCGCGTCGAGTTGGTGCCGATCGAGATGACCCCGCGTTTCAACGCTCTTCGTTGTGACGGGATTCGAAAAGCGAAGCGCGCTTCTTCTTGCGCAGAAAATGCCGCTCGTGCGCGGGTGGCGCGTCGGGCTTCTCCCACTCCTCGGTCATTTTCAAATAACCGGCGATCTGCTCTTCGAAATGCTCGTCCCGAAGCTGCGGCGCAAGCAATACCGTCGCATGGCGGCCGCCGCCGTGTAAAACGAAATCGAGCGTCTTTCGTCCGGTGAGCGCCCGTTCGTACGCAGCCCGGTTATGCTCCAAATCCGAAAGCGGCACGCTGGCAAGACGCCCGTCATGCAGCCGCACGGTCACACCGTACGCGTTAATGTTGATGACGATACCGCGTTCGGTCGCGTTCACGGATGCGAGGCAGGTGCCGGCTTGATGTAAATGATCGCTTCGTTACGGCGCACCAGATGCAGCCGCTCGTGAATCTCCGGCACGGCACCGTCGGGATCGAGCAAGCGATGAAGGTCGCGTTCCTGCCGGCGGCGCTGTTCGCGCAGCGACTCTACGTCTTGTTGCACCGACGAAAGCGTGTGCGCCATCGCGATGTTTTCGTTCACGATGCGCGCGAACTGAATCGAAACCAGGACGAAGACGACGACGATGACGAGACCGAAGATCAGACGGCTGAAGAAACGAACAACGCCGGCTGCTCTTGTTCGGCTCATGGTCCCGATCGAACCGTTTCCCGGCGCTCGGCTTCCCAAGCGCCAATCCGTCGATACTTCAGATAACGCGCCTCTCGTAACCGGTCGGGCGGCAGAGCAGCGAGCTCGGCGAGCGCCGACTCAATAGCGTTCAGCACGCGCTCGATGGTTCCCGCCGGTTCGCGATGCGCTCCGCCCAGCGGCTCGCTGACGATCTGGTCGACGATTCCGAAACGCTGCAGATCCTGGGCGGTCAATTTTAGATGGTCCGCCGCCTCGTCCGCCTTCGATGCATCGCTCCAGAGGATCGCCGCACAGCCCTCGGGGCTCGCGACGGAGTAATAGCTATTCTCCAGCATCACGATTCGATCGGCAATGCTGAGCGCAAGCGCACCGCCGCTGCCGCCCTCGCCGATTATCGTAGCCACAATCGGCACGGGCAGGACGGTGAATTCATAAAGACAAGCCGCGATGGCTTCGGACTGCGCGCGCTCTTCGGATGCGGCTGACGGATCGGCGCCTTTGGTATCGACGAACGTAACTAGCGGGACGCCAAGCCGGCCGGCCAGATTTGCTAGCCGCTGCACCTTGCGATAGCCCTCAGGCGAGGGCATCCCAAAGTTGCGCCGGACGTTCTCCTTCGTATCGCGTCCCCGCTGCTCGCCGATGATCATGACGGCCCGGTCGTCGAGCTTTGCCAGGCCGCCGATAATCGCCTGATCGTCTCGAAAATGGCGATCGCCGTGCAACTCGTCGAATTGCGCGAATTGCGAGATATAGTCGGCGGCGGTGGGGCGGTTGGGATGGCGCGCCATGTGCACCTTCTCCCAAGGCGTCATCGACCCGAAAATCTCGCGTTGAATCTCTCCGTACTTTTGTTCGAGCGCGCGAATCTCGGCCGACATGTCGACGGGCTGGTGCGCGTTGGCCTCGCGCAGCTCGTCGATGCGGCGCTCCAGTTCCAGTAGGCCCTTCTCGCGTTCCACGATCAAATTCATACGCCCGCTGCCTCCATGCGGCGGCGTCCATGCGCCGCATAGTCCAGCAGCCGGATGAGCGTCGCTTTCAAGTCGTGCCGATCGACGACCATGTCGATGTGGCCCTTCTCGAGCAGAAATTCCGCAGTTTGAAACTGATCGGGCAATTTTTGACGGATCGTCTGTTCGATCACGCGGCGTCCGGCAAATCCGATCATCGCTTTCGGCTCGGAAACGATGACGTCGGATTGAAATGCAAACGATGCGGATACGCCGCCGGTCGTCGGGTCGGTGAGAACCGTGAAAAAGACGTTACCGTCTTCCATGAAGCGCGCCACCGCGGCCGTGGTCTTCGCCATTTGCATGAGGGCCAGCATGCCTTCTTCCATGCGCGCGCCGCCGCTCGAGGTGAAAATGATGCACGGGACCTTGCGGCGCCGAGCTTCTTCGAGAAGCAGCGTTATGCGCTCGCCGACCACCGTACCCATCGTTCCGCCGCGAAAGTGAAAGTCCATCACCGCGAGCGCGACGTCGAATCCGCCGATCTGACCAAATCCGCAGACGACCCCTTCGCTGAGCCCTGACTTCTCACGATCGGCAGCCAGCTTCGAGGTGTCAGCTCTTCTTGTCGACCCATTGCAGCGGGTCGCCGGGCAACACTTCATTTCCGATCTCGGAGAAGTCGCCGTCGACGAGCGTGCTTATGCGATCGTGCGCGCTCATTCGAAAATGATGCGAGCATTTCGAGCAGACCCAGAGATTCGCCGCGAGATCGCGTCGATACAGCACCTCTGAGCACGTCGGACATTTCGTCCAGAGCGCCGCGTCCTCCGATTCCTGCGCTTTACTGCGCCGGTGACGCAGCCAGTCCGGCATCGGCATCGTCAGGTCTTGAGCTCCGACTTGCGCGCCTTGGGAAACAGCCGCGCGGCATAGAGCTTGCGCAGCTGTTTGAGGTAGTTGAAGATTTCTTTTTCGTTCAGTTTCGACTCGCCGACGATGCGGTCCGTGAACACGTATGGAATCTCTACGGCTTTTCCGTAGTGTCCCTTCGCAATGACCTCGAGCCCGATCTTGAATCCGATCGGATCCAGCTCGACGCCTTCGATCGCGTCGCGCCGAACCAGCAAGTAACCGCTGGTGATGTCTTTGATGCGCGTAAGCGGCTGCGCGAGCATGCATGCGACCTTCGAGGTGACGATCCGCTTCCACGGCCAATTCGTGATACCGCCTCCGCGAACGTAGCGGCTGCCGACGGCAAGCCCGTAACCGTCTTCGAGTGCCTGCACCATTTGCGGAACGACGTTGATGTCGTGACTGAAATCCGCATCCATCGCACCGAGCGCCTCGGACTCGGGCCGTGCGAACCTCCACCCTTCGATGACGCCGCTCGAAAGACCGAGTTTGCCCGGGCGGTGCAGGCACCGTACCGGGAACTCGCCGGCGAGGCGATCGACGATCGCGCCGGTGCCGTCGGGCGAGTTGTCATCGACGACGATGAGCTCGCCGTCCAAGCCGTTCTTCGTAAAGACCTCGCTAAGCGAACGGATCAGCCGCTCAATGCCGCCGGCCTCATTGTACGTTGGGATGACGAACGAAAATTTCAACTTGCCCATGCCGATCAGACAATATACGACGCGGGCAGCTCAGGGTCTTTTGAAACCGTGTTAAAGGCGGTGCAGCATCGGGTTGGCCGAGGGGTCAAACGACGCCAGCTGCTCATAGGATGCCTCGTTCCGAGCGAGCAGGACCCCGTGCTCGGTAACGTTGGTGACTTCGTCGGATCCAACGAGCGCCTCTTCGCCGCGCTTATTCCAAAGCACCAGCAAAAACTCGGCGACGCGGGCATTTCCGGATCCGTATACCGCACGGATCTCACCCACTTGCGTGCCGTCGTTTGCGAGCACCGGCGTGCCGGGCTGCAACTCTTCCAACAACCGAGGCATCGCGGTGGTTATACCCCGCAGACCGGCACTATAACGTTACTCGCAGACGTAGCCCAAGACCGAAAGAACCAGCAGTCCGGCAGTTTCCGTGCGCAGGATACGCGGTCCCAGCGAAATCAGACTGCGCTCCCGCGTTCTGCGCGGCCTGTGCTTCCGCATGTGAGAACCCGCCTTCGGGGCCGATGACGACCAGCACGCGCCGACGCTGCGCATCAGGTCCGGAAGGCGCTCCCGGAGCGGTACATATTCTACAAGTTCCCACGGCAGCAACACGCGATCGTAGTCTTTGAATTGCGTGAGCAGACGATCGAACGCGATCGGCTCCTCGATGCTCGGAATCTCGCTGCGTCCGCACTGCTGTGCCGCAGTCTTTGCCAGGCGGCGCCAGCGCTCCAGCTTGTTCGCGCTCACATCCGTAACGATCGTGCGCTCCGATTGCAGCGGTATGATGCCTGCAACGCCCAGTTCGGTAAGCTTCTCGACGATGAAATCCATCTTCTGCCCCTTGGGCACGCCTTGCGCAATCGTTATCTGCGGCGCGTTGTGCTCCGGACGCTGCAGCATCGTCATTAGCGTCGCGCTCACCTTGGGTCCCTCGATTTGTATCGATGCATGGAAATGCTGCGCGGCGGAGTCGATCACTTCGATCGTATCGCCGTCATGCATCCGCAAGACACTCCGAATCTTATGCGCGTCGGTTCCGTCGAGCGCGAGCGTCTCGCCCACTTCGCGGCGCCCCTCGACAAAGAATCTATTCAGGTTTGAATGCGTCTTTCACTTTGTCGAAAAACGTGCGCTCATCGATGCGATCGCCGCCCGCACGTGCGTATTCTTCGAGAAGCTCGCGCTGGCGTTTGTTCACTTTGCCCGGAACGACGACATGAACCGTAACGACGTGATCGCCGCGCTGCGCGCCGCGTATGTTCGGCATACCGTGCCCACGCATGCGGAAGGTCGTGCCGCTTTGCGTTCCGGCATGCACGGACAGCGGCAGATCGCCTTCGAGCGAGGGAACCGTGACCTGCGATCCAAGCGTCGCTTGCGGAAAGCTGATCGGCACATCGACGAACGTGTCCATCGCGTCTCGGCGGAAAAGCGGGTGGGGTGTGATGCTCAAGTATACGTACAGATCGCCGGCCGGCCCGCCGCGAATGCCCGCCTCGCCGTTGCCGCTTATGCGAATGCGGCTGCCGTCGTCAACTCCGGCAGGCACCTTCACGGTCAATTTGCGTTCGATTTCGCGACGTCCGCGCCCCATGCAGCTATGGCAGGGATGCGCGATGACCTGACCTTCGCCGCCGCACTGCGTGCAGGCCGATTGCGTTACGAATTGTCCAAGCGGCGTCTGACGCACGGTGCGCATGACGCCGCTGCCGCCGCACCGATCGCACGGCGCCACAAGCGTTCCGGGCTCCGCACCGGAACCGCGACAGGTCTCGCACTGCGCCAAATGGTTGAATTGGATCTCACGCGTCGCCCCGGCGAATGCATCTTCCAGCGTGATCTCCAAGTCGTAGCGTAGATCGGAACCGCGCGCCGGGCCCGTCCTGCGCGCCTGCGATTGCTGCGAACCCGCGCGATCGCCGAAGAAAATATCGAAGATGTCGCCGAATCCGGACGTGCCGAACCCTTGGCCGAATCCGAAATCGCCGAACCCGCCTCCCATACCGCCCGCACCGTTTCCAGCAGTACCGAAGCGATCGTAATGCGCGCGCTTCTGCGGATCCGAGAGCACCTCGTATGCCTCGTTGATCTCCTTGAAGCGGTGCTCGGCCTCCACTTTGTTTGAGGAGACGTCGGGGTGATGCTTGCGCGCAAGCGTGCGGTACGCACGCTTGATGTCATCGGCGCTCGCGCTGCGGTTTACACCGAGCACTTCATAAAAGTCTTTAGTCGGCATCGGGTTCGCGGTTACTTGATCTCGACGTCTGAAAGTCGTTCGGAGAGTGTCTCAGCCGTACCCGAAGCCAGCGCCATCAAACGCGCATACGGCATCCGGCGAGGGCCAAGGATCGACAGCATGCCGATGGCATGCTGACCAAAACGGTAGGGCACGGTTACGATACTGAAGTCGGTCATCTCCTCCACGCCCAGTTCGTGACCGATCTTTACGGCGGCCGCCTCGACGTTTATTGAGTCCGCCACCAAATCGTACAGCGTCTTCTGCTCTTCAACGATGCGCAGAATCGAGCGCAGCTTTCGCAAGTCGTGAAATTCGGGCTGGTCGAGCAGGTTCTGAGCCCCGGAGGCGGTCAGCGTTGGTTGCTCGCCCGCGCGAATGCTGCGCAGCGCGCTTACGACCGCGCTCTTCAAATCGTCATGCAATCCGAGTTCCCGGATTGGCGCCGCCACGTCGCTTTCCGTAATCTCGCCGAGCACACGGCTGCCCAGGCGCGCATTGAGTGCGTTCGAGAGCCGCGTGAGATCGTCGGGCGAAACATCCCTTGAAAGTTCGAACACGGACTGTGCCGATACGCCCAGCGACGTAACGACGATCGCGACGCCCGTTCGCGCTCCGAGCCAAATCAACTGAATATGCTTGAAGGTCGTCGTCTCGGACGCGGGTTTGGTGGCGAAGGCGAGATTCTTCGAAAGACGTCCGAGCAATCGCGTCGTGCCTTCGATAATTTCATCGAGCTCGCGGCTGGCGTCGCGCAATTCCTCGCGAATGCGCCGCCGGTCATCCGATTCGAGCCGTTCGGGCTGCATCAAATGATCGACGTATTGACGATAACCCAAATCGGATGGGACGCGGCCCGCCGAGGTGTGGGGCTGCACCAGGTATCCGCCCGCTTCCAGCTCCGCCATTTCGTTGCGGACCGTTGCGGAACTGACCCCTAGATTGTATTTTTGCGTCAGGCTTTGGGACGCGACCGGCTCAGCGGTCGCGATGTACTCATACACGACCGTGGCGAGAATGTATGCCTTGCGCTTGTCCAGGTCGCCTGAGTCCTGGGGCCCGTGCGGTCCGCCGCTGTTCATGCTGGTATCTTAGCAATCTCGGCAGCGGAGTGCCAATACTTTACTGCGGAAGCACGCGGTTGACCGCTGATGCTAGTTCCTCCCATGAGAGGCCGCCGACCGAGACGTAAGTGACGTTTCCCTCGGCGTCCAGTATGACGGTGTCCGGTACCTCGGTAAGCGAGTAGGCGGCGTAGATGCGGCTCTGCCGGTCGCTGATGACCGGCAAGTCGAAGTGCTGGGCGCGAAGATACCCTAGAGCGGTGTCCGGATCCTCATTCCAGTCGACCGTTATCAGGCGGACTCGATCGCCGTACTGCGCCTGAAGCCGCTCGAAGTACGGCAGTTCGTTCGTACACGGCGGGCACCACGAGGCCCAAAAATTAATCACGACCGGTTTGCCCCTCAGTTGCGAGAGGGGCCGGCTTCCTTGCCCGGTCGGCACCGGGAAATCGGGCGGCGGCGCGCCGTAATGCAGGCTCGCAAGTCCGGTTCCGGTGCTAATCGCCAAGACGAGCGGCGCGAGAAACTTCACGCTGACTTTTTCGGCAGGCATGCGTGGAATCTCCCGGTAAATCGCCACCGCATGAAGTCCGCCGAATCGATCGAAGCGCTTTCACACGAAGACCGCCGGTTTGCGCCACCTTCCGATTTTGCCGCCAACGCAAACGCGCAGCCCGGCATTTACGAAGATGCCGAACGCGACTACCTGGAGTTTTGGGCGTCGTGGGCCCGCAAGCTCGAGTGGATGAAGCCGTTCACCAAGGTGCTGGAATGGAATGAGCCCTTCGCGCGCTGGTTCGGCGATGGAGAGTTGAACGTGTCGGCCAACTGCCTGGACCGCCACGTGCGCGCCGGCAAAGGCGAGAAGATCGCATACTACTACGAAGGCGAGCCCGGCGATCGCTGGACGATCACGTACGCGCAGCTGCTCGAAGACGTTTGCCGCTTCGCAAACGGACTGCGCAAACTCGGTATCAAGAAAGGCGACCGCGTCGCCATCTACATGCCGATGATTCCCGAACTGCCGGTCGCAATGCTCGCGTGCGCGCGCATCGGTGCGGCGCACTCCGTGATCTTCGGCGGATTCTCACCGGACTCCATCGTCGACCGCGTGAACGATGCGCAGTGCGTTGCGCTGATCACCGCCGATCACGGCTGGCGGCGCGGCAAGAACGTACCGCTCAAGCGTAACTGCGATATCGCAATGGAGCATACGCCGTCGATCAAGCATTGCATCGTCGCGAAACGCACGGATGAACCCGTGCTCATGCACCAGGGACGCGACCTGTGGTGGGATGAGGTTATCGAGAATCAGCCCGCCGAATGCGAACCCGAACGCATGAACGCCGAGGACCTGTTGTATCTGCTGTATACGAGCGGCACGACGGCCAAACCCAAAGGCATCAAACACACGACCGGCGGTTACCTCACGCACGTCACGATGACGCACAAACTCGTTTTCGATCTGAAAGAGAACGAGGACGTGTACTGGTGCGCGGCGGACATCGGCTGGGTGACCGGCCACTCCTACATCGTGTACGGTCCGCTTGCAAACGGCGCGACCAGCGTCATCTACGAAGGCACGCCGGATTTTCCCGACAAGGATCGGCTCTGGGAGATCGTCGAGCGTTACAAGGTCACGATTCTCTACACCGCGCCGACCGCGATCCGCACGTTCATGAAGTGGGGCGAGGAGTATCCGCGCAAACACGATCTGCGCTCGCTGCGGTTACTGGGCTCGGTCGGCGAACCGATCAATCCGGAAGCGTGGATGTGGTACCGCGAGCACATCGGCGGTAACCGCTGTCCGGTCGTCGATACGTGGTGGCAGACGGAAACCGGCGGCATCATGATTTCCCCGCTGCCCGGAATCGTTTCGACTCCGCCCGGAAGCGCGACATTTCCGCTGCCCGGAATTGCCGCCGACATCGTCAACGATGCGGGCGAATCCGTTCCGCTGGGCGGAGGCGGATATGCCGTGCTCACGCGTCCGTGGCCGGGTATGCTGCGCGGCATCTACGGCGATGACGAACGCTACAAACAGACGTATTGGTCCAAATTCGAACACCGGTATCTCGCCGGCGACGGCTGCCGTCGCGACGGCGAGGGCAACTACTGGTTCATGGGACGCATCGACGACGTCATGAACGTGAGCGGACACCGCATCTCGACGACCGAGGTTGAAAGCGCGCTGGTCGATCATCCCAAGGTCGCTGAGGCCGCCGTGTGCGGAAAACTCGACGACATGACCGGCCAGGCGATTTACGCCTTCGTCTCGCTGCGCGGAGGCGATAAAGGCTCGCAAGCGCTCGCGGAAACGCTGCGCGAACACGTCGCCGAAAAACTCGGCAAGTTCACGCGCCCCAAGTACATCACGTTCACGCAAGAACTGCCCAAGACACGCAGCGGTAAGATCATGCGCCGCCTGCTGCGCGACGTCGCGGAAGGACGTCAGCTCGGCGACACGACCACGCTAGCCGATTCAAGCGTCGTCGAAGAACTCAAAGAACGCGCAAAAATCGAAGTCACCGAAGACTAGGCGAAAAGCGGGGCGTGGGTGCAGCCAATTTACGACTGCGAAAAGTAGGATGGTGACTGGGAAGATGAAGTAGCTCGCTTCAGTTCCGAGCTGTCCGCCGTTTATCCATGCCGGACCGGGAAATGTCGCATTGAACAAGTGCCCGATCGGTTCTTGACTGCCGTTTCGCGTGCCGATCACGAAGAACTGCATGAAATCGAACGCGAAATGAAATCCGGCCGCGAGCCACAGCGATCCCGTTCGCCATAGCGTGAAGCAGGCGAAGAGCCCGATGAAGATGATGCTTCCGATGTCAACCGCGTTCTCCCCGGGTTTGCTCAGATGCGCGGCGCCGAAGAGCAGCGTCGTGACGATCGCCGCCGGCCAAAAACCGGCGACTCGATCGAACGCGAACAGCGGATAGCCACGAAACGCCAGTTCCTCCGTGAAGCCAACCATCAGCATAACGATGAGCCACAGGACCGGATAGACGAACCAGTCGCTACCGTGCAGTGCGAAACCGCTGATCTTGAACCCGCCGAACCCAAGCATGAAGATCGCCACGAGCAGCGGCGCACCGATCCCGTACGCAACGCCCTCGAAATACCGCGGCACCGCATCGGCGGTTCGCGAGAATCCGTAGGTCCAGAACGCGCGCCGTTCGGTAAATCCCAGCAGCTGCGTTGCGATCACCACGACGATCAGCAAGACGAGCTCGCTAAGCGCCATCGTGCGCGGCTCCAGCGCGCGCTGAAACGCCTCCGGAATCTTGAAGAGATTGACCAGAGCGACGAAGATCGGCCCCTGCACGAGAAACAGCAGGCCGATAGCGATGACGTAATAGCCGACGAAGCGCGCCAAATACGCGAGCCTCGTACGAATAGCGGCGTTCATTCTCTTACTACTCCTGCGGCCACGGCGCTCTGCCTGAGAGAATGTCGCTCACGCGTTTGCCCGGATAGCCGACGGTCTCATTCAGGCTGTCCTGCCAAGCCCATACGGAAAGATCGCGCAGTTCCGTTGCACCTGCGGCAAGGCGGCTTGCCGTAAAGGTAACGGCTTGCTGCGATCCGCTTGCGAAACCGCCCGCTTTTTCGATGTCGTACAGCTGGGTAACGGTCTGGTTGGACGCGCGCAAGTAGCTCGCGATGACGCTCATGACGCTTTGCTGCGAGAGCAGCGCCGTGGGAGCCGGAAGCGACGAGGTCGACTTCATAAGCGCCGCGACCTGTGTCTCCTGCACGTATTTGTCGACGAAATCGCTCTCGAACATCGAATGCGTGCTCTTCGACTGCGTATATCCGTTTGGATTGGGATAGTTGCCCCAGCCATTGAAATGCACGGTTACGTGCAGCGGCTGCGAGGCATCGCCGACAAAGTGTCCCCAAACCCCGAGGTCGCGTACGGTCAAGATCTGCTCGAGATCGCGATTGTGCTGCGCCGCCGTGCGCGCGGCAGCCGTCGGCGCGTGCGTTGCGGCATAGTCGTCAACGCGCCAATACGCAAAATCCTTACGCAGTTGCTGCCAGCCGTCCAGCAGCGCATACGGAAGATAACCTTGCTTGTACTGATCCGTGCCCGCGGCTCGCAGTGCCGTATCATACGCTTCGCGGTCGTCGGGCATGCTGTCCAGACGAACGGCGCCCGCAATGCTGCCGTCATCGAGCAGGTCGACGTAGTGCCCGGTATCGTTATCGGCGTCCCAAGACGCTCCCGCGTCTTTCAAGTCGTCCAGTTCCGGACCGAGAAAGGCAACTTCGTATATTGCCGAGCTCGTGGTGAGAAACGCCGGCATCTGCCCGGAGAAGCCCTGCGCCGCAAGGTGATTGATCATCGTGTGGCCCTTCGTGCCCCACGCAAGCGCCGGCGACCCGCACGCGACGATTGCCATGCTAAGAAGACATGCGACTAGTTTCACTTCGTAAAAAACCCCGTCAATTCGTCAAGGTGCGAGACTCGCGCTGCCGGAGGCAACGCATTCAAGATGATGGAGCCGTAGCGCGAAGAGGCTGCGCGACCGTCGAGCAACGCCACCAAACCACGGTCGTTTTTACTGCGGATGAGGCGTCCAAATCCCTGTTTGAGCCGAACGATCGCCGAGGGGATCATGTATTGATCGAATCCGTTCTCGCCTCGCGACTCAATCGATTGGATACGGGCCTGCACGAGCGGATCGCCGGGCGAGGGAAACGGCAGCCTGTCGATGATGACGCACGAGAGCTGCTCGCCGACGACATCGATGCCTTCCCAGAACGTCCCGGTCGCGAACAGCACGGCTCCCGGCGTGGAACGGAACCAGTCGAGCAGATGCGTACGCGGCAGCTCGCCTTGCAGACGAATCGGAAACGAGAGCCGTCCGCGAACCAGTGCGTGCACTTCGCGCAGCCGCGCGTATGAGGTGAACAGCACAAACGCGCGTCCGCGGCTGCGGTCCAGGCATTCCTCGATTAATGGAGCAGCACGCCGAGCAAAGTCTTGCGCCTTCGGATTGACGGCGGACGGCGCGACATAGAGACGAGCCTGGTTGGGATAATTGAACGGCGAGGGCGCAATCAGTTCCTGTGCCTGCGTCACGCCCAGCGAACGCCGCAGAAACTCGAATGCCCCTCCTTCGACCGACGCTTCGCCGGCGATCGTCGCGCTTGTGAGGACGACGCTCGGTGTGCGCTCGAACAGCGCCGCGCGCAGAAAATCCGAGACGTCGAACGGCGCGCTGTTGACTTGATACCGCGCATCGGATTCGCCGCGCTCGACCCATGCAATCGCCGTTTCGGGCGGTGATTGCGCGCGCTCGATCGTGGCCAGGTGTGCCAGGATCGAACGCAGCGCGAGATCGCGCCGGCGTTCGGCCTCGGCATCATTTTGCGGCCGTTTCTTCAGACCGTCGTGCCAGTTTGCGTAAAGCCAGTTCTCGAGTTTGAAGAGCGTTTCTCGCAGCGATTCGAGCGCCGGCGAGGCTTCTTCGTTCGCCTGCAGCGGATACCGGTCTCCGGCCACACGCGCCAGAGCCGATTCCAAGCCGCGTATGCCGCGCTCAAAGTCGGCGTCGAAATTTCCGGGCAAGGTGTACGAGCGATGCAATTTGCGCAGCATACGCCCGACGGTCGCTCGGGAGAGCGTCGCCGTAAGCGCCGCGGTTGCCCAGCGTTCACACTGGTGCGCTTCATCGAGAATCGCAAAATCATAGGGCGGCAGCAAACCGCCGCCCATCGCCAGATCGAGAAAGAACAGCGCGTGATTGACGACCACGATCTCCGCAAATTTCGCCTCGTCACGCTTGCGAAAGAAAAAGCAGTCGCGAAAATGCTCGCAGAACTCGCCCACGCAGTCGTCTGCATCGGCATCGAGCTGTTCCCATTCCTCGCCCGGCGGCAAAAACGGAAGCTCCGAGCGATCTCCGGTTTTCGTACGCGAGCCCCACTCCCAGATCTGCTGCATCGTTCGTGAGGATGCGAGCAGCCGCTCCGATCGCATGCGCTCCAGTTTCTGCTTGCACAGGTAGTGATTGCGACCCTTGAGCAGTGTAACGCGCGCCGTCGTATTCAGAGCCCCGGCGACCAGCGGAATGTCCTTTTGGAACAGCTGCTCTTGGAGTGCAATCGTGCCGGTCGAGATAACGATTTTCTTTCCGCTGCGCAGCGCGGGTACGAGATATGCGAGCGACTTGCCGACACCGGTTCCCGCTTCGACGATCGTATGCATTCCCTCGAGAAACCCGCGCTCGATGAGCTGCGCCATCTGAATCTGCCCCGGACGCGTTTCAAACCCCGAGAGCGCGCGTTCTATGGGTCCGCCGGGCGCAAAGACCTCATCAAGAGTGTTCGTCATGCGGCAACTCGATCGGCGATTCGTACTGTGCACCGCTTTGCGTGTCGTAGACGCGCGCAAACACCGGCCGCGGCGGCCAGAAGATAACCAGCGTGAGTAAGAAACCGGCCAGCAAACCACCGACGTGGGCCTGCCACGAGATCCCCGGGAACGTAAAACTAAAAATGAGATTGAGGATCAGAATGCCGATATTTGCGCGCACCAGTTCCCGGCCGCGATCGCCAAGCTTGAGCCCGACGGCAAAGAGCGCACCGAAGAGCCCGAAGATCGCACCGCTCGCTCCGAGCGTCGGGATGTCCGGAGCGGAGAAAAACACGATCGTCAACCCGGAAACAATGAGCGATGCAAAGTAAATCACGAGCATACGCCACGATCCCAGCACCGCCTCGATGAATCGTCCGAGCCAATACAGCGAGAGCATGTTCAGGCCGATGTGGGCAATTCCGCCGTGTAAGAACGCCGACGTGATAATGCGCCACCACTGGTGGTCCTGCAGAACGAGCGTCGGCGTCAGAACGCCTTCGCGTATGAGGACGGTATCGCTGCGCAGCGCGCCCGTGTATACTTCCCAAACGTATGCCAAAACGTTCAGAACGATCAGTGCGCGGGTGATCAAGCGTTGACCAAAACCATGCGCGCCAGTTCGAGCGAGATCGCGTGCTTGTGCCGATCGACCTCGACCGTCATCGGTCCGCCGAGCGGCGCTTTCGCGTGCACGCGTACGGCCGCACCGGGGCGTAATCCGACCTCACCCAGATAGCGCAACATTTCGGGCACTTCTTGCGTCACGCCCTGAACCACGGCTTCGCTGCCGATGTCGATCTGCGCGAGCGGAACGCCGCTGCGCTGCGGATCGCTCAGATCCTTCGGCGGGATCGGCAGCCCGTGCGGGCAGGTTTTCGGATCGCCCAAAATTTCGATGAGGCGCTGCTCGACGTTTTCCGAGATCGCGTGTTCGAGCACGCATGCATCCTGCTGCACCTCGTCCCAAGGCATGCCGAGCACGTTGGTGAGCAGCAGCTCGGCCAAACGATGGCGCCGCACGACGCGCACGGCAACCTCCAGGCCTTTGCGTGTGAGGGTGACCTCGCCGCGAGCGACGTGCTCCAGATATCCGTCGGCCGCGAGTTTTTTCAGCATTCCCGAGACGGAAGCCGGGGCAACGCCAAGCTCGGAAGCCAGCCCGGAGGTGCTTACGCCCGGGCCTTCATGCTCCAGCCGGTAGACGGCCTCGAGATACTCCTCAGTCGATTCGGCGAAATGGCTATGTCCCGACATGCTCCATATATAATTCGAGGCGCGAGTGGAGGGCGGCCTTCCGCTGGTCGCCGGCAAAACTCGCATCGATCGCGTTGCGCACGAATCGCAGCAACGCCTCACGTCCCGCGACCTGCTCGACATAGGCATATTCCTGGGAAATGCTGGTCCGGAAAAGGGCAGGATCGTCCGCGTCAATCGTCACGATGCATCCCGCGGAATCCAGCTGCATGAATGGTTGCGGTCCCTCGCGCGTTGCAACACCGGTCAGAAAATTCGAGGTAGGGCATACTTCGAGCGCAATTCCTCGCTTTGCCAATAGCTTGACCACGTCGGCGTCTTCGAGCGCGCGGATGCCGTGGCCGATACGCTCCGCTCCAAGCACCTCGATTGCGGCTCGGACGCTTTGCGCACCGGCAGCCTCGCCGGCATGCGCAACGGTGTGCAATCCCTGCGCGCGCGCAAAATCGTACACGCTCTCGAACAGCTCGGCCGGAAAACGCGCTTCATCGCCGCCCAGACCAATTCCGATGACGCCCAAGGTCTTGAAGTTCGCTCGGCCAATCTGCGCGGTGCGCATTGCGCTCTCCACGCCGAAATTCCGCGTGACGTCCGCAATAAGCCGCACTTCTATGCGTTCGCGCACGGCATCGAACGCATCACGCATTTCGCGCACGCAAGCCCGAACATCGAGATCCGGATGAAAAAACGTCCAGACCGAGGGCGAGACGAACAGTTCCGCATACGCGACGTTCTGTGCCACAGCGTCCTCGGCGTACTCGGCCGCCAGGCGTCCGTAGTCAGCCGGGCGCGCAAGCGAGCGGCTCACGGCGGCAAAAGTCATTAAGAAATCTTGGAAGGACGTGAAGCGGTAGAGCTCGTCCGGGTCCAATGCCGAGAGCTCCGAGGCAGGCAGGACCTGCTCGCCGCCCTTGGGCATGTAGGTGAGTGCAACCCCGTGCCTGGCCGCGAGGTCTAGGAACGTGGCAGCACGCAGCGTCCCCTCCAGATGGCAGTGCAATTGAATCTTTGGGAGCGCTCGCAGGAAAGTATCAGACGTCATCACGTATAAGTGTTCCGCCGCGGGGTGGAGCAGTCCGGTAGCTCGTCGGGCTCATAACCCGAAGGTCGCAAGTTCAAATCTTGCCCCCGCAACCAAGTACAGGTCCAATAGCGGAAACTTCCTGGACCTTTTTATTTACCGCGCTTGCCGCGTAAACGTGAGCGCGCGAAGACCGCGCCCGGCGCCGAGCGTAAATCCGGTAATCGTTCCAGCGGAATCTCGGGTGAACCGCACGATAAAGCCGCCGCCGTCCGAAGAGAACGTGTCCGCGAACTCCGGTTGCAGTTTTCCGGCAGCGCCGTCCGGCAAATTACGCGTCGGCTCGAGCGCAACGGTGTGGCCGTCGATGCGCATGCGCCAGGTTACGTCCAGTTCAGGGCTATAGTATGCGCCCGCTGCGCCTTGCAATTGCGCCGGCGTCGGCACGACCGGCGTGAATCTGCGGGCGTATTCGTTCGCGACGCCGCCGCCACTCAGCCGGAGCCCGGTTGCGGCCGCGTTTCTGCGGCATGATGAACTGCACCGTCGTGGAGCCGAGTTTGAACGAGGAACCGCCCGCGAACTGTAGCGGCAAAGGGTTTCCGCCGAGGTCAAGCGCGATGCCGCCGCGATGAGCGACGATCTGCAGTACCTCGCTCGTCTCATCATCGAAGTACTTGCCGATCAGATAGGCTCGTGGGAATGCTATTCTTTGGCGCGGCGATTGGAGCGTTCGCGGCTTGTGTATGTGCGAGATATCGATCCAGAACGATGTCGGCGACGTTTCGGGCAAGCGTTTCGGGCGATGCGGCATCCGAGTTGCAAAATGTCACGATCGAGGTGTGTACGCTCGGATAGCGATCGAACGCGGCGCGATAGCCGATCCATGCGCCGCCGTGCTGGATCAGCCGTAACCCGCGATATGTTTCAACGAACAATCCGCGCGCATAATCGAGGCGCTGTCCGTTCGCGAGGTGGCCGGGCGTCTGCAGTTCATCGATCAGTTTGCGGGCCACCGACCAGCGGGTGGTAGAAGTTTTCATCCCACTTGGCAGCGTCCTCAACGGAGATCTGGACGCCGCCGTCTCCCGTTTGCTCCCAATTCGACATGCTGTTTTTGAAATGGCCGTTGCCTGCCGGACCATAGCCCATCGCGCGGTTTGGAATGAGCATCGCGTATTCGGTTCGATAGAGCGTGTGCGTCATGCCGAGCGGTTTGAAGATCCGTCCCCGTACGAACTCAGAGAGCGTCAAACCGGTTACCCGCTTGACGATCACCGACAGCAGAAAGTAATTCGTGTTCGAATATTCGAATTGCGTGCCGCTCGGAAATTCCAGGGCACGCTGGCGCGCGATAAGCGAAAGCGCCTGGGCGTCCGTGGTTACGTCTTCAAGTCCGTACCCGGCCAATTCGAGCAGATCGGTGTAATCGCGTAAGCCGCTCGTATGCCACATGAGTTCGTTGAGCGTCATCGGAGCACCGTAATCCGGCAGCTCGGGAATATACTTGTGTACGTCGTCGTTGAACGAGAGTTTCCCGGCATTCGCAAGCAGCGCAATAGCAGCGGCAGCAAACTGCTTTGACGTCGACCCGACCTCAAACACCGACGCGGGGCTGATATGAATGTTTCGCTCGAGGTCGGCCATGCCGTAGCCTCGCGCATAGGCGATCCTTCCGTCGCGGAAAATGCCAAGTGCACACCCGGGCACGTCCGGTGCATCATACTGTTTGAAAACGGCATCGATTCGGGCGCGCTCGCCCGCGGTAATTGAAGCCGCCTGTGCGGGAACGGCCGCCTGCGCGGCGAGCCCGAAGTTCAGCGATAGACAAAAGTTGCGGATCGCAAAGGAATTCATAGGTCGAGATACCCGTCGTTGGCGATTTCGCCGAGCACTCTGCCCCATGGAGTTCGCGATGTCTTCGCTCGGGGGCCGCCCGCGTTATTCACGTACAAGCAAAACGCCAGATGCCGTCCGCTGCGAGACGTCATGTATCCGACGAGTCCCTTACCCGTGAGGAACAAACGGCCGCCGTTCAGCAAGTCGCCGGTTCCATTGGTACCGGTTTTCGCGTGCACTTTGCCCGCTGCGGGTGCATGGGTCTGGATGTTAAAGAGCGTGCCGTCCACACCCAAAACGGGTAATCCGCGGTAGATATCGTTAAAGTATGGCTGCGCTCGCACGTACGCTAAGAAATGCACGATGTGTGACGGCGAGAATAACGTGTTCGCGCCTTCGCCGTCATTTTGCACGAACTCGAGCGGATTGAATCCCGCTCACGAAAGAAATGCGTTCTCGAGTTAAAGCCCGCCGCTTGCGGATCGGTTGTATCGTGAGCGACCAGCGCACCCCACAGATAGGGCATCATTGCTGCGTGGAGATCGTCACTGACCTTGAGCGTAATTCTTACGTCCTCGGAAATCGGGGGCGAGACGTGCTGAGCGATCTCGTTTCCAGGCGTATATACAGCGTTCAAGGACGCTCGGCAACGGGCGGCGTGATGCTCGGTGCTTGCTGCACACGAACGCCGGCATCGTTCAGCGCTAGCGTGAAGGCGATCTCGGCAAAGCGGCGCGCCGACGGCACCGGATACGCGTATAAGATTGGGGCCGAACCAAGTGGAAACGAGCCGGACAAGCGTAACGCGGCGATTGCCCGCGGGATCCTCGACGTCCGCAGACATCGCCGTCGTATTGGACGAATGCGGCGCGCCGGTGGTTGCCGTCGACGACAAAATTCACGTACGAGGTCACCGGTGAAACGGAGACTCGCACGGGATCGCCTGCCTTGGCGCCCGGGCTGACCGTGACGTCGACAACGTTGTCGTTTACGGAAATCGGAGCGACGTTCGTTCCCGTGCCGAGTTCTTGCGTGCCGTCGGGGAAGAGCGAATCATCGACGACGACGTGTCCGGTAACGCTTTTTATGCCGCGCGTCGAGATTTGGCGGGCAAGGTCGCGCAGTACGGCGAGCGGATCTCCCGGCACCGCTTTTGTGTCGGGACTTCCGCCGTATGCGTGATCTTCGTTTTCGAAAGCCAGCGTGCCGTCCGGTTGAATGCGGTTCGACAGATTCGGATCGCCGGAGGCGCGCAAGACGATGTCACCGTGCAAGACGCCCGACGAATCAACTGAGCCGCTTCGATAGACGGCGGTCGTGAAGCGATACCCCGGTCCAAGCAGCGCCAGCGTAGTACTCTCGGTCAGGACTTTGGTGGTAGAGGCCGCGACGAAGTATTTATCAGCGTCGCGCTCGTACACGATGCGCTTTGCATCCAAGTCGTAAAAGGCAATGCCGAGCTGCGAAGCACGCAACGCCGGCCTTTTGAGAATCGATGCAACGTCGCTCGCGATCTTGCTTTGTGGCGACGCAGCCGCCGGAACCGGCAAGAAAAGGGATGCCGCACAAAAAGCCTGCGAGTGCAGTGTATTTCGTCATATGGTCCTCTATATGACGTGATAGGCGCGCGTTTCTGCAGCGCGACCAATGGCCCCTGGCAAAATTCTGGCGACCATGCCAATATTTTGCCCTGCCGTTTTTGCGTCGCTCGAACGCTGCTTGCGCGAGGACGCTTAGTTGCGGCCTATCCGGTCCTTTCGCTTGTGGATGTTGACGATGTTGCCTTCGGAGTCGTTGAACGTGGCGATAAAACAGACCGGCGTTTCAAACTCGGAGATAATCGGTATTCCGCGAGATTTCACGCTAGCGACCGCAGCGGGGAAGTCGTCGACGCCGAACATTACGCCGTTTCCCGGTTGAAAGGGTTGCTTCGTCTCCGCCGTTCCAAAGACCGAAAATTGCACCGTCCGGAGGCTCGAATTCCGCTCCCTGCTTCTCCTGAACCGTCCAGCGGCTCGAGCCCGAGCACGTCGCGGTAAAACGAGATAGCGCGCAAAACGTCATTAGCCATGTAGTCAGTGCGATCCAGAGCAGTCACCGAAAAAGGCAAGTCGCTCACGGTGGTCCTCCGTTTTCTGCGCACTTCGGAAGGCCATATGCCGACCAGAGCGATGAGCCCAATGTTTGGAGCTGAGCAGAGACGCGCCCTTCAATGCACCGTGGTTTCTGGAATTCACCAACCCGGTATTGAATCTGTTCGCGAAACCAAACATGGCGTTTGAGGTGATCTTGCCATCCGAGCAAAGAACGCCACTTTGACTCTTTCTACGATCGCTGTGCGAGAGTCACTTCACTGCGCGTTTGCACTAGCCAAGATTTGGCAAAAGGCTCAGCGCGACGCCGAGCGCCCGCGTTATCCTCGGTCGTATTTGTAATACGTGCAATTGCGTTGGCCGTCTTTGCGCGCACGCCATCGAAATTCCAGTCTGTCCCAGGTTTCAAGCGCTCTTCTAAGATGGGTTAGCGCTATGGTGAGAGAACCCCGTTAGCGCGGCAACTGTGCCATAGACATCGAATTCGTGAGCCCGCCAACGCGCGGCAATCGATGCTCCATAGCAGCACGGGATCCATTGGCTTGGAGATGGCCTTATAGCGGTCGAGAAGCGCTGCAGCGTTCTTGCTATCGAATTGAGCCGCGAAATTCAGCGGCCCAAAGCAGAACATATCGTTCCTCGCCATCCGAATGAACCGCTTTAAGAAAGACTTCAAGCTTCGTCTCTCGAAGTACCTGGGCTTCGTCCAACCGTTCAAGCGCCGCGAACTTGTTCCCAATTCGGTCGAAGAGGTATGCTTTGTCAAGAATTGCTTCAATTCGCGAAGAAATTGCCGGAGCAAACGCTTCTGCTCTTCGAATATCGCGAAATGCGGCAACGTAATTACCTTGCAACGCTTCACTCCACCCTAGTGCGTGGTAGACGTTGTATCCTTGCTCGACTGTTTCGGCTGTCCATGCAAGTGACTCAGCACGAGTACGCAGCAGACTCGCCTTATCATAGTCGGCAATTCGGGAACTAACGATGAAAGATTGCTCAGTATGTGTGCCTCCGCCCAAGCCTGGCGATGCGCTGCTGGACTTAGAGTCTGCAGAGCAATTTTAAGGCAGGTTAATTGTGCATCATGCTCTCCGCGTGCGCCTTGCCGCAGCGCAAGCAACTCGTATAAAAATGCTTGTGATAACTCCACCGGATAAAGATGTGGTTCATCCCATGACTTTGCGGTTTTGTTTAGAGCATCTATTACCAGCTGTTCGACGCAGGCGAGGTCGTGACGGCGCCATGCAGAGAGCGCTTCGTAATATGCAAGTTCGGTATGCAGAGCGACGGATGGAACGCTCCATGCGAAAGCACGGGCATTGAAGAATGCTACGTCGGCACCATCATAACCACCCTTTCGATCGAGCACCGTTCCGAGCAGCATGTAGTGCTGAGCAAAATCCCCCTGCTTCTCGCATTGTCCGTATGTTGATCGAATGGTGGCCTCAGCATCGGGCAGACGGCCCAGACGGATGAGAGCACGAACCCGAAGGAAGGCAGCCTCAAGCGAGGTGTGGTGGTGTAGGGCTGAGAGGCAATCGACGTTCCGTCCTGCAGCAAAAGCGTAGAGCGCATCATTGAACGGCCTAGGGATCGGCACCAGGGGTACGACAACTTGCGACGATTTCAACGCACCGGTCCTCCAGCCCAGGGCTGAGCTTTGCGCTAAACGAGCGCAACTATTGCTCAGTCGTGGATACTCTAACCGGCGCCGGTTCCCCTAGGAGCTTTCATTGAACGACGTGGATCGGGACGGTTACGATGTTTGGGACGGACGCGTCGGGCCAGAATTGGAGTTGCAAGTCGCCCCGGGTGGTCGGAGTGAACGTGAAATCGCGGGTTTCGCCGATGCTGACCATGGCAACGGCGGATTCGGGGGTCCGGCGTTTATTTGGAAGGTACATGCCGTCCATCTGGAGCGGACTCCAGCGCTCGGTGCGATTCGCCGCGTTTAGCGACACGATCGCATTCGTCCAGAACGTCGTCATGTTGATCAATCGGAAGCGTTGCCGAACGCCGACGCGACACGTCACGGCAGCCGGTGAGAACGACCCATTCACGAAAATCTTCAGCGCGTCGGAAAGCTTATGCGTCGTCGTGATCGTGAACACGTGGTCGGAGTGGGATCGAACCTTTTCCCCGGCTCCATAACGATCAGCGGTCCTGCCAGACCGCCGCGCAGCTGCCAAATATCGTCCATGTGCGTATGATAGATAAACGTGCCCGCCCGCGGCGGCGTTATAAGCGCTTCAAATGTTTGGCCGGGGTCGATCATCGGCGCAAGGTGCCGGCCATATCCGCTATATCCCGCGACGCCGTCGTTATAACTGTCCGCAACCTCAATGCCATGCCAGTGCACGGCCGTCGGCTCGTTCAAGCGATTCGTGACGTCAATCGCATACGGAAGACCGCGGGTCAAGACGATCGGCGGCCCAATCGCTCCCGGCTGCGTCTGCGCGGCATCGGGGTCATCCCCAAGGACGTAGCGAAACGACGGAGCATCGGGGCGGTCGTCTTTCGCGCGCTCGACTGTTAGATGAATGTGCCGGGCGACCACCGGCGATGCGACCACCCCTTGGAGTTTCGGGTCTCGCACCGTGAACGCGAGGATCAAGCCTCCCATACCCGCGTGCCGCACAAAATCGCCTTCATAGGCTTCGTCGGTGATTGAGTCCTGCCGGTCAGCATTGCGGCGATCGGCATGTGACCGATCGTGTGATAGGTGAGATGACAATGGAACAGCCAGTTTCCGGGCCGATCGGCACGCCAGGTCATCGTAAACGTGCTGCCCGGTTCGATGAGGTCGGTTACTTCGCGATCCCTGTCGGTGTCGTTTGCATACGTGTTATCGATAATGCCGTCGCCGCGCGATGTAACGGTAAAATAGAAACCGTGTAAATGCAGCGGGTGGCCGTTGGCGCTCCCGTTTACCAAGCGCCAGTGAACCGTCGAGTCTTGTGCATAGGAAAGACGCTCGGTATGTGGCCACGTACGTCCGTTTATGACGTCCAACTCGTAGTTGAAGTTGGGAGATCCGTTTTTTTGCCGGACGTTTATCCACTGACCAACCACGAAGACGCGATCGTTCGGGGCAGCGCTTGCGCCCGTCGGATCGACGATAAATGCCCCGGTTAGTCCGCGAATCCGGGCCGAAATGACGACCGATCGTTTCTCCGGCTGTTGCGCCCCAATATAAATATGTCCCCGGAGAACCAGGTCGAAATCGAATGACGCTCGTTTTTCCGAACGGCACTCGCGTTGGACGATCGCGTACGGCCGGACGGTCCACCATGCCGTGCATCGTCAATGTGATGGCCGGAATCAAATTTTGCACGCTAGCGATGACGGTCGTTCCGGCCGGAACCCGAATGAGCGGGCCTGGTATTTGCGGCGTCTTACCGGCTTCGCCGAATGTCTGAATCGGAATTCCCGGTCCGTCATTGCCGTCCGGATGCCAAATCGCAATGCGCGCATCGAGCGAAACGTGCAGCACGGATCCAGTCAGCCGGCCCGCTGCCAGACGATTATCGTTGGCTTGAACCGTTTGTTCGGATTCGGCACGCGACGGACTAGATGAAGATAGGCTGAAAAAACCGAGTAGTGCGCACGTGAAAACGCCCGCAACGAGCAAAAAGCGCATGCAATACCTTCCGTACCGTGTAGTCAGGAAGCTCTACGCATTAGTGTAACTCGTTAGGGAGCGAGCGTCCATCGTAATTGCCGGGCTTTATGGCCCATGCCCGCACGCTTGTCGCGCGAGCTTCATGTTTGATTCATACGTCCCGGGTAGTCCGCCCACGGGGCCCACCAAGAGGAGTACGTATTATGAAACATCGGTTGGTCGCGACGGTCGCCGCATCTCGACTGCTCGCGAGCTGCGGCGGGTACGGCTCGGGCAACTACAATGCCCCAATGACGAATCCAGGCAATGCCGCGCCGGCTTCATCGACGCCCGCAATGACAACGACGATCCTCGGATCGCCGGGCCTTGCAACGCCGAACGGCTCCACGCTATACGAGTTTAGCGGCGACGGAGCAGGCGTTTCGAACTGCAATGGTTCCTGCGCGTCGATCTGGCCGCCATTTATGGCGACGGCGGGCGCACAAGCAATGGGTTCGTTCACGGTAATCATGCGCTCCGACGGATCGCATCAATGGGCGTTCAAGGGTCATCCGCTCTATACGTTTCAGAGCGATAGCAAGCCCGGCATGGCCTCAGGCCAAGGTGTAACCGCAGACGGCGGTACCTTCACGGTCGCTCGCCCATAAGCGCGTTCGCACGAGCGCGGCATGCCGGCACGACGTCATCGTCGAAATGTCGTGCCGACATGACGCAGCATATTGGTATCGTCGCCTGTTCGGCCGAGGGCGCCGCACTCTGCTACCGGACGATCTGCATCGAAGGCGCACAGGTCCTCGGTCCGCATAATCATCCCGAAGTATCGATGCACACCCATGCTCTGGCCGAATATGTGCATTATATGGACCGCGACGATTGGCAGGGCGTGAGCAGGCTCATGCTTTCCTCCGCGGATAAGCTTGCGAAAGCCGGTGCGGATTTTATAATCTGCCCGGACAACACGATACATCGATCGTTCGCATATGTTGAAGCGCAATCACCGCTGCCGTGGATGCACATTGGCGATGCCGTCGTCGCGCAGGCACTCGACAGAGGGTTTTCACGCCTTGGGCCGCTTGGAACGCGCTACCTCGTCGACAGCCGGGTATACCCGGAAAAACTCTCGGCCGCGGGGCTGGAGTACATCCGTCCAACGGCGGCTGAGCGCGATGAAGTGCACCGCATTATTATGGATGAGCCCGTGTACGGTGAATTCAATCCGCCCTCCGTGGCGTACGTTCAGCGTGTCATTGAGCGGATGAAGGCCGACGGCTGCGACGCCGTCGCACTGGGCTGCACGGAAATCCCACTGATTATCGATGACGCGAACTCGGCGCTGCCGACGCTCGACTCAACGCGGCTGCTCGCACGAGCTGCGCTGCGCAAGGCAATGGCTTCGATGGCGCGGTCCCCACGTAGAGAACATCACCCTCTCTGACGAGTTCGACGTAACGGGGTACACTGGCGAAAGGGAGATCGAATGTGCCGAAAGTTGGTCGTGTCGAACTGCGAATATCGCAGATTGAAGGTTTCCTCGTAAAAATCCGTCATTTGGACGGCGCGGATGTACGGTCCGACCGGACCGGCATGCCGACGTGGCCATACGAGCGAGCCGCCAAAGATGCATGGAGTGTCGCAGATTGGAAACGGGAGCGTTTCGCCCCAAAGTACCCCGGCTTCAACGTCGAGGTACTCGATGCGGATGGAGCCGCTGTCCCCGGACAGACAAGGCTCGAGAGCGTTCGCGATACGTACGCGGAAGACTAGGCGCTCGGCCGTCGTGTAGGCCGCTGGTCCGTGGGTAACCTCGGTAAACGATGAGCCGATGGACGCAGATACGTAGCGACGCCGTGCCGGCGGCACTCGCAACCTGGCAAAATTTTCAGCGGCATAACGGGCAGTGGCTGGCGGCGGCGCTGGCGTATTTCGCAGCCTTCGCGATCGCGCCGCTTATCATCATCGTGGTCGAGATAGCAGGCGTGCTCGTGCCCAATCACCGGCAGGTCCTAGATATCATCTTTGGCTATCTGCAGCGGGATGCCGGCTCCGGGGCGGGAGCGGTCCGCCAGATCGTAAGCGCCACATTCAACGAACCGCATCGTGGCGTCTTTGCGCAAGTCATTACCTGGGTAATTCTGCTTGTCGGCGCAATCGGCTTGTTCAGTTCGGTGCAGTTCGCGCTCAACAGCGTTTGGGAATTCACGCCGGAGAAGTCCGGCATCTGGAGGGCAATCCGGCAACGGCTCACGGGATTCGCCATGCTGATCGCCATCGCCCTCACTCTTCTGCTTTCAATTTTTGTAAACGCTCTGCTTACCGGTGCAGCCGGATATCTGACGCACCTTTTCGTGGGATTCGGCACGGTGGTAAAGATCGTCGACTTCCTAATTTCGTTCGGGGTTATTTGGCTCGGGTTTGCCGTTTTGTTCAAATACTTGCCCGAGTGCCGGGTCGAATGGCGTGACGTTTGGCTTGGCGCGGCCCTTACCTCGCTGCTCTTTGTCATCGGCCAGTTCTTACTTGGGTGGTACTTGGGACGCGCGGCCGTCAGCTCCGGCTACGGCGCGTTCGGATCGCTGGTCGTTTTTCTGATCTGGGTCAACTACTCCGCACAGATCATGCTGCTGGGTGCGGAATTCACACACGCTTGGGCGCAGCGGCGCGGCTCTACATCGGCTTACGCTGCAACGCGCGGCGAGGTGCCGACGCCGGTGGCTGCGGCAGGGCGGTAGCAGCCGCTGCGCTCTATCCTTTCAATAAACCCACGTCTTTGCCGACCGCCTCAAACGCGGCGAGCGCGCGATCCATTTCGTCTTTCGTAAGTTTGGCGCTCATCTGAACGCGAATGCGCGCCGTGCCTTCGGGTACGACCGGGAAGCCGAAACCCGTCACGAAAATGCCCTTTTTGAGCAGCTTGTCGCTCATCGCGATCGCAAACGCCGTATCTCCGACTATGATGGGGATGATCGCGCTTTCGCCTTCGAGTGGCTTGAACCCCAGCGTTGAGTCCGTTGCGAAAATAGGCGATGTTTTCGCGCAGACGATCCATCAGTTCGGGATGTTGTTCCAAATACTCGATGGCTTGCAAGCGCGCTGCAGGCGACCGTTGCGGGCAAGCGCGTTTGAAAACAGCTGCGGACGCGACTTTTGGATCAACGTGTCGATGAGCGCATGGCTGCCGGCGACAAAGCCGCCCGCCGCCCCGCCGAGCGCTTTGCCGAGCGTTCCGGTGATGATGTCGACCTGCCCCTCTAAACCGAAATGCTCGATCGTGCCGCGCCCGGTTTTGCCCATGACGCCGGTGCCGTGCGAATCATCGACTACGGTTACGGCGTTGTATTTCTTGGCGAGCGCGACGATCTCCGGAAGTTTCGCCAAGCTGCCTTCCATCGAGAACACGCCGTCGGTAACGATCAGAATCGGCGCGCGCCTTGCACGGCCTTGAGTTTCTCCTCCAGGTCGGCCATGTCGCTGTGCTTGTAGCGTTCGCGCCGCGATTTACTCGCCAAGCGGCAGCCGTCGATGATCGAGGCATGGTTGAGCTCGTCGGAAAGAATCGCCGAGCCTTCCTCGCAAATCGTCGGAAACAGCCCCGTGTTGGCATTCCAGCACGAAACGTACGTGAGTGACGCTTCCGTGCTCAGAAATTCGGCGATGCGATCTTCGAGCGTGCGATGGATGTCGAACGTTCCGCAGATGAAACGCACCGACGCCGTTCCCGCGCCGTATTTTTCCAGGCCTGCTTTTCCGGCTTCGACGACGGAAGGTTCATCGGAAAGCCCCAGATAGTTATTGCTGGAGAGCACGATAACGTCGCCGGCCTCTTCCATGTGCACTTCGGGGCCATCGGCGTGGTCAGATGCCGAAGCGATTTGTACGTTCCGGCGGCTTTGAGCTTCTCGATATCGGCTTGCAGTTTTTTCTCGAAGGTGGCGTTCACTTTGCGCGATCTCCCTTGAGGTCCAGAACGATCTTGGCGGCTTCGCCGCTGTGCATCAGTTCGAATGCGCGGTCGAACTGCGCGAAGGGCAGCACGTGGGTGATGATCGGCCGCAGATCCACGCGTCCGCTGCGCACGAGCGCCTGCGTCTGATACCACGTCTCGAACATGCGCCGTCCGTTGATGCCCAGCACCGTCAAGCCCTTGAAAATGATGCGCTCGGCGAGATTGATGCTGATGTTGTCGCTGGGAATTCCGAGCAGCGCCGCACGTGCCGCCGTTGCGGACCATGCGCAAGCCGTTGTCGATGGCTTGGCCGCTTCCCGACATCTCGAGCAAAACGTCGACGCCGTCGCCGTTCGTGCGATCCAAGATCGTGCGTGACCAAATTCGGATCGGTCGCCGAGAACATCTCATCGGCACCGAGCTTTTTCGCGAGTTCGAGTTTTGCGGGATTGACGTCGATCGCGTAGACGGCGGCCGCGCCGGCTGCGCGCGCGACCGGAATCGCCATCAGCCCGATCGATCCCACGCCGGTAATGATGACCGATTTCACGCTGACGCCCGCGGCCATGACCGTGTGCACGGCATTCCCGAGCGGATCGAAAATCGCGGCAAACTCGTCGGGAATCGCCGGATCGAGCTTCCAAACGTTCGCTTCGGGCATGGCGATGTAGTCGGCGAACGCGCCGTCGCGATCGACGCCGATAATCTGCACTTTTTCGCAGATGTGCGCTTCGCCGGTGCGGCACAGCAGGCACGTCTCGTCGGCGATGTGCCCTTCGGCGGATACCCGATCGCCCGACTGCGGCCATGCGCACGGCAGGACCGATTGCCACAACCGTGCCCATGAACTCGTGGCCGATCGTCAGTGGGGGATGCACGCGGTTTTGCGCCCACTTGTCCCAGGAATAGATGTGCGCATCGGTGCCGCAAACGCCGGCTTTCTCGACGCGAATGAGCACGTCGGAGGGCCCGATTCCGGCAGAGGCACCTCTTGCAGAACAAAGCCCGCCTCGGGCTTCGTCTTGCGAAGCGCTCTCATCGTCTTAGGAAGCATGACGGGCCCGTCTATTCGCGACGGGCCCGTCATTGTCATGCGCCGCTAGCTGAGGAATCGCGGCGTCAGCGATTGCTTTCTTTGACCTTCATCGTGCTCAGCGGGATGTAGCCGAGTTTGTCGAGCGCGTCGTTGTTGGTGGCAGATGAAGTTGATGAAATCCTCGACTTCCGGTTTCGCCGTGCCTTTGGTGAAGATGTGCTCGTACGACCAGATCGGATACTTGCCGGTTTGGATAGCGTTGTCGCGTCGGTTCGACGCCGTTGATCTTGACGACCGTTACCGGCTTGTCTTTCGTGTAGCCGCGAGAGACGTACGTGACGGCGCCCGGCGTCGTTCCGACCATCGTCACGACGGCACCCGAGTGTCTTCGGTCAAGCCGGCTTCGGAGATCTTCGACATGCCCATGATCGTTGCGTTGAACACCGCGCGCGTACCCGAGGTGCGCGGACGGTTGATCACGACGATCTGCTGATCCTTTCCGCCGACCTGATTCCAGTTGGTGACGCGGCCGGAAAAGATGTCGCGAATCTGTTTGGAGGTGAGGTTCGAAACACCGGCCGCCGGGATTCACGGCAATCGTAAACGGAACGACGGCGACTTTGTGATCGGTCAGGCCCGGAGTTGCCCGGCGCGACGACGTCGGAGTCGCCCATGTCGACCGCGCCGGACGAGGCCTGCGCGATGCCGACGTACGATCCGCCGCCCGAAACGCTAATCTTCACGTCGGGATGTTTGGTCGAATAATCCGTCGCCGATTGTTTGACGAGCGGAAGCAGCGCGGTCGAGCCGACCGCGGTGATCTGCGTATCCGCAAGCGCTGCAACGGGAAGCGCGATTGCGGCGAGCGCAATCGCTGCGAGCATACGTTTCATTTAAAAATCGTACTCCAATTGGGCGCGATTATATTTAAAGTCGGGATTCGTCGTCAGAAAACCCTGGGTGCGATCGGCGTAGCGGTAGCGGAACGAGAGCCCTTTGTACGGGCCTTTTGCCGGAACATGATTGAAAAATAGGTGCCGTCGAGATTGAACTCTTGCGTCGGCGCAACGCCGCCGGTCGCGTTGCCGTAGTCGTAATATGCCTGGCTAGAGATGAAGCGGATCTGCTTCTGATCCATGAACGCGGTGCGCAGAAACTTTGACCGACTGCCCGGGCTGCGGCGATCGACCATACCTTGGCTGATGCTCGTCGTGAACAGTGGATCGGTCGCGTACGAATCGGTGTACGGGCTGGCCCAGCCGCCGTAGTAGATGGTCGTCGTGCCGTTTCCGTTGTCGTGGCACTGCGGCGTGCCGCCGGATGGCAAGAAGTAGAGGAACGGCTCGCGTTCCGCCGATGACGTCGCTTGATCGGACACGTGACGCCGGCCGGCAGCGTTACGGTGTCGCTCTTGGGCGGCAAATAGTCGTAACCCACGGCGAACGTGATGTTATTCCACGGCGAGACCGTGCCTTGAATGCCGAACACCTGGCTGTTGATCTTGCCGATCACGCCTTGTCCGGTATTCGTTTCGTTTCCGATCTGTACGGCGAGCGCCGGCTTCAAGGTTCCGGGAAGCGTGTAACGTCGGTGAACCACAGCGCATTGGCGATGTTGACGTACTCGTAGTCACCCAAATTCGCGACCATCGGTCCCTTTGAGTACCGACGTTGAAATAGTAGAAGCCGGGCGTGAAGATCGAAGAGAACGGCTTGAGATGCAAGTTGGAGCCGGCTCCCGGCGCATCGGCGATGTTGGTCGCCGTGAGCAGCGTCTCATTCAGGAAATCCGATTGAGCGCGGTCTTCGAACTTGTTCATGTAGGTCGCGTCTACGGTCCAGTTCGGGTTGATCGTGTACGCGAAATCGCCGCCTTGATACGCAGCCGGCTTCAGGCGCGAATCAGAGTTGGGATCCCACGGCTGCGTGAGTACTTGGTTGCCGAGCCTGGCGTAAAATTGCGGCGTCTTGTACTGCAGGTATGCTTCGTACAGCGTGCTCAGTTCGAAGCCCGGCAGCGTATCGTCGGGGTTGGTCGCTTGAACAGTGCGCCGGTATTCTTCTTCCGGCCGCAGGGCGGCCCGGCCGCGTGCGAGGCCGCCGTGTTACAGTCGCCACGAACGGATACGCGTACAAGTACGTCGCGCCGACCGAAAAGTAATTCGGAACGTATAGCCTCCGTGCAAGCTGATTGCTTGGTTCTACGTGCCTGGTTGAGGGCGTTCTTCGTCGTTAACTGCGGGTTGTTCAAACGAGTGAAATCGTAAACTCGGAAGTAGCCGCTATACGTGAAGGGATTCGGGGTTGGTGTCGGTGCCGGGCTTGGGCTGGCGGTTGCTTGCGCAACGATCACCGGTGTTGCCGTTGTTTCCGCCGGCGCGTTCGCGCCCGCCAACAGCAAGAAGGCCGCGCCCAATAAGAGGGCCCGGGTCAGTTGTTTCTGCATGTGGGCATTGTAAGCGAGCGTTATTAAGGCTTCTTTAAATGCATCTAGCCTTGAATACCCATTTCTCTCTACCGCTTTCCACGCACCAGCGCCGCTAACCCGACGCACACACGTTATGCACCTCCCGCTTTCGTCATACACCAACAAGACCGTCTTCCGCCCAAAGCAAATCCAAATCCGCAGCGCTAGTTTGCGGTGGATTTTTTCGCAGAAAAGCCTGCGAACTACCCGTAGCGGCCGGTTATGTAGTCTTCGGTGCGCTTATCTTTCGGTTTGAAGAAGATGTCGCGCGTGTTGCCGACTTCGATGAGTTCACCCATGAGGAAGAATGCCGTGTAGTCCGAGATGCGCGCGGCTTGCTGCATCGAGTGCGTGACGATGACGACCGTGTACTCTTTTTTTAAGTCGCCGATGAGATCTTCGATCTTGCTGGTCGCGATCGGATCGAGCGCGGAAGCGGGTTCGTCCATCAGAATGACTTCGGGCTCGACCGCGAGCACGCGCGCGATGCACAGCCGCTGCTGCTGGCCGCCCGAAAGTTCGAGCGCCGATTTGTCGAGGCGGTCCTTGACCTCGTCCCAAAGCGCCGCATGGCGCAGGCTGCGCTCGGCGATCTCCATCAGCGTCTTGCGCCCGCGCACGCCGTGAATCTTCGGCCCGTACACGACGTTCTCGAAAATCGTCTTCGGAAACGGATTGGGCCGCTGAAAGACCATGCCGATGCGATGCCGGATCGTGACCGGATCGACGTCTTTGGCGTAGATGTCCTCGCCGTCGAGCGTTACTCTTCCCTCGACGCGCACGTCCGGCGTCAGATCGTGCATTCGGTTGAGCGCGCGGATGAACGTCGACTTCCCGCAGCCCGACGGCCCGATGAGCGCCGTTACGTTGTTCTCCTGCACGTGCAGCGATGCGTGCTTGATCGCTTGGAAGTTGCCGTAAAAGACGTTGAAGTCTTCGACGGACATTTGATGTCGCTGGGATCTTCCGCGGGGCGTCGTGGGGGGCGCTGCATCGTGGTCGTCATTTTCCCGTAAGCCGTCTGCTGAGAACGCGACCGAGCAGGCGGGCGATGATATTGAAAAACAGCACCATTACCAGCAGGACCAGAGCCGAACCGTTGCCCACTTGCGCGGCGTCGGGAATCAAGCCCTTCCGAGTGCGTGTACCAGAGTGCACCGAGAGCGTTTCGGCTTGATGGAACAGGCCGAAATCGTACGCGGAGCTTCCGGCGCTCACGCTCACGCCCGCGGTGAAAATCAACGCCGCGGTCTCGCCGAAGATTCGTCCCGCGATCAGCACGATGCCGGTCGTGAGCGGCGCGATTGCGCTTGGCAGGACGACGCGCCGGATCGTCTGCCACTTCGTCGCGCCCAGCGCCATCGAGCCTTCGCGGAACGCGTTGGGAACCGTCTGCAGCGCTTCCTGCGTAACGCGCATGAGCGCCGGCAGATTCAAAATCGTCAGCGTGAGCGCGCCGCCAAGCGCGGTGAACTGCCAGTGCAAGTACGTCACGAAGACCAGCAACCCGAAAAGACCCATGACGATCGACGGAATCGTCGCAAGCGACTCCGCGCAAAACTGCACGACGCTGGTAAACAATCCGGGGCGCGCATATTCCTGCAGATAGATGCCGCCCGCCATCGCGATCGGCGTCGTGAAGATCAGCGTAAGAATCAGAATGTAGAACGAATTGAATATCTCGGGTCCGATGCCGCCGCCGGCGTTGATCTCGCTGGGCGGCGAAGTCAGGAAATGCCACGAGATCGTCGGCGCGCCCAGATAGAGAAGATACCCGATGAAGAACGCCAGCAGCATGATGATCGAAAGCGCGGCCGCCCAGAGCACGCCGGTCATGACACGTCGATCGCGCGGCGCTGCGCGGCCGTGTCGGGGCGGCTCGGTACGTGGGCGCGCTCGCGGCTATGCAGCGCCATCACGCGCCTCGCCGCAGCGCGAAACGCACGGCAAGAATCAGCACCATCGCGATCAGCAGCAACAATAACGCCAGCGAGAACAGCGAGTGGTAGAGCACGGTGCCTTCTTGCGCGCTGCCCATGTCCGTGACGATCTCGGTCGTCAGCGCCGCCGTCGGCGCCAGCAGCCCTTGGGCAGCATCGCGCTGTTGCCGATCACCATTTGCACCGCGAGCGCTTCGCCGATCGCGCGCGCGATGCCGAGAATGACCGCGACGGTCAAACCGCTGCGCGCCGCCGGAAGCATCACGTTCCAAATCGTCTGCCAGCGCGTCGCGCCCAACGCCATCGAGCCTTCTTTGAGCGACCGTGAACGGCGCGCAGCGCGTCTTCGGAGAGCGAGATCACCGTCGGCAAGATCATGATCGAGAGCACGATGCCGGCCGTCACCAAGCCGAAGCCGGTCAAACTTCCCGTCACGTGACGAATCAACGGCGCAAGCAGCGTCAGGCCGAGCCAGCCGTAGACGACCGACGGAATGCCGACCAATATTTCGATCGCCGGCTTCATGAACGCGCAAGCGTTTCGGCGCGAGCTGCGAGAGAAAAATGCCGACCGCGACGCCGAACGGTCCGCCCACGCAGATCGCGAACAGCGTGATCGACACCGATCCGACGATGAACACCAGTGCGCCGGGGCGATTCGGGTCGGACGTCCAGTCGGCGGAGAACAAGAAATGCAGCGGATTGACGTGATCGACGAAAAAGAGCTGCAAGCCCATGTACGCGAGATAGACGATGAGTGCGCCCATCGCGACGATGACGAACGCGCTGGCGGAAAATAGCGCCGTCGAAGCAACGCGCTCTTGGGCGTGAGCGAATGTGGGTCGGCGTGAGGCGATCAAAGCTTACTCATCGTACGGAAGGCCAAGTAAGGCTTCCTTAAGTGGACATTAAGGAAGATTAAGGCCGCAGGGTGGGCGCGGAAGGGAACGCTTCGTCGAACCATTCGCGTGCTTGCGCAAGCGTCATGTCCGCGCAGAACATCGTGATAAACGCCAGCAGGTCTCGCCGCAGTCCCGGGCAGTCTTCGAAGCCGTCGAACCATATGCACGACCTGCGCAAGCTAGCTTACCTGTTCGCATGACTCGATCTGAAACATGCGCCCTTAGGATCAGCTTATCGCGGGTTTAAGGCTGGATTGCCACGACCGGGATCGCACGGTGAACGTCGTTCCCCTTCCCAGCGTCGATTCCACCTCGACGATCCGCCGTGCGCCTCGGCGATTTGCTTGACGATCGACAGCCCCAGCCCCGCGCCGCCGCGCGGTGCTTGCCGCGTGCGCGATCGATCGACGACGTAAAAGCGCTCGAATACGTACGGCAGGTCTTTATACGGAATGCCGATGCCCGTATCGCTCACGCGGACGACCGCATATCCGCCCTCGACGTCGAGCGCGACCGTGATCGAGCCGCCCTCGGGCGTGTAGCGCAGCGCGTTGTCGACCAGATTCACGAATATTTGCGAGAGCCGTGCGCGTCCGCTTCGATGATCGCCGGCCGCAGCGTCGCAACTCCAAGTCCACGCCGGCCGAGGCCGCCTGCGGCTGAAACGACGCGACGATCGGCCGCGCAACTTCTTCGAGATCGATCTCCGCGATTTGCAGCACCATCTCGCCCGATTCGGCCTTGCGCTTGTTCCAACAAGCGCTGGACGAGCGTCGCCAGACGATCCACTTGCCCCAGCGCCTGCGGTAAGAAGATTCGTCGCGCTTCCTCGTCGCCCGATTCGGTCACGGTTTCGAGCATCAATTTTATCGACGAGAGCGGCGTGCGCAATTCGTGCGAAACGTTGGTCAAAAATTCTTGGCGCGCGCGCTCGAGCGCGAGCAGTTCGGTTTGATCTTCGGCGATGATCAGCACGCCGCCGGTCTCGGGAGCCGTGTCGGCTTCCTCTTCTTCGTCCTCGGCTTGCGTCAAGCGGATACACCGAAACCGCGTATGAGCGGTTGACGGTTTTCCCGGTGACGATCGAGCGGCGTGGCCGGCGTTCGCCGCGAAGCGCGGCTTGCGCGCGCTGTTCGAGCTCGATCGACGGAACGGCGGCGATGAGATGCGTGCCGCGTACGCGCGAACGCTCGAACCCGAAAATCGCGCGCGGCCGCGCGATTGGCGAAGCGCACGCGCAGATCGTCGCCCAGCATCACCACGCCCAGCGGCAATGCGCGCACCAGCGCGTCGAAGCGGTCGTCCGCGGGATGCTGCGCCGAGCGTCCGGCAGCGCTTGCGTGCGACTGCCGGGCGGCCGCACGCTGCGCCAAAAGCAAATACCGCCTGCGACGCCGACGACGAATGCACCCAGCGCTATCGCCTCAAGCATTACTCCTTGAACATGTAGCCGCGGCTGCGCACGGTGATGATGTGCCGCGGATTGCGGGAGTCTTCCTCGATCTTCTCGCGCAGCCAGCGTATGTGCACGCTGACCGTCTGCTGCTCCCCCTCGAAATCGTATCCCCACACTTTGTCGAGCAGCGTCTGCCGGGTCACGACGCGGCCGGCGTTCTCCATGAGCACGCGCAGCAGCGCGAACTCCTTGGGCGCGAGCGACACGTCTCTGCCGCGCACGGTCAAATGCTGCCGCGACGGATCGAGCACGATGCCGCCCAGCGAGATCGCTTGGTCGTGATCGTGGGACGGCATCGGCAGCGGGCGGCGCAGACGCGCTTTGACCCGCGCCAGAAACTCGTGCAGCGCAAACGGCTTGGTGACGTAGTCGTCGGCGCCGAGCTCGAGCGCCAAGACTTTGTCGATCTCTTGGTCTTTGGCGGTGAGCATGATGATCGGCACGGAGCTGCTCTTGCGGATCTCTTTGCACGCCTCGATGCCGTCGAGTACGGGCAGCATGATGTCCAAGATGATGAGATCGGGCTCTTCGCGCAGCGCCATCGCGACCGCGCTGCGGCCATCGCTGGCCGTAACGACGGTGTAGCCGCTGCGCTCCAGATTGTAGCGCAGCGTTTGCAAGATCGCGGCCTCGTCGTCAACCACCAGAATCTTCTTATTGAAGTCCGGGTGCTTGTTGAACGTTCCCCGCTTGCTAATCTCCGGCGACGTGCTCATAGAATTTTGCGACCGCGCTATAATCTAGTGCACCGTCGCCTTCTGCCGACCTCAAAGTGTAAAGTTGATATGCGAATGCGGATGCCGGCATAGGCATCTTCATTGCTCGGGCCGCGTCCAGCGCCGCTCCTAAGTCCTTGCGGAGCAGATCCAGGGCAAACCCCCCCTCAAACGTACCTGCAAACCACGTTTTGGGCAACCATTGCTCCAGCAAATAGTTTGAAGCCGTCGCGGTCGAGAGCACGGCCCGCACGGCGTCCAGATCCGCGCCGGCCTTCCGCGCGAACGTGAGCGCCTCGGTGTTGGCGATCATGACGCTGGCGATGATCGAGCTGGTTCACGAGCTTGACCGTCTCGCCCAGACCGACCGGCCCGACGTGATGCGGCGGTCCCATCGCGCTGAGCACCGGTTCGACGCGCGCGAAATCCTCGGCCGTTCCCCCGGCCATGATCGTCAGCGTTCCTGAAGCAGCCCGCACAGGCCCCCCGCTTACCGGCGCATCGAGAAAGCGCAGACCCGCTTGCTCGCAGGCGCTCCGCGAATTCCCGGGAGGCCACCGGCGAAATCGTGGACATGTCGATGAACACGGTGCCGGCCTTCGCACCCGCGGCCGCGCCGCGTGGGCCGAACAGCGCTCTCGACCTGCGGGGCGTCCGGCACACACGTGATGACGACCTCGGCTCGCCGCAGCGACCGCGAACGGGTCCGCAGCTTCCGCGGCGCCCGCAGCCACGACGCGCTCGATCCGCTCCCGGTTGCGGTGAGCGCAGACCGTAACCCGATAGCCGGCCTGGAGCAGACGCAGGGACATGGGCTCACCCATGGCGCCGATCCCGACAAACCCGATTGCGAGGGAACTCACGTTCGAGGCATTATCCGGGGGATAACATTTGTCATCCTGCCTGCCGTCAGCGTCGTCAGGCGCCTCGCGAGCGTAGGTTGCATCCTGAGCTCGTCGAAGGACCCCGAGCGTGTCGAGGGGTAGCTGGAACGTTCAAAACTCAAGGGAGAAACCGCGATGCTAGCACCGGTGCGTCGGCCTACGTTCGACGAGATGAACCTGTCCACGGGCAAGCGTGTGCGCCTACACCGAATGATGTACGAACACGGGCCCGCCAACGGAACGCTCATGTTCTTGCCGATCGATCAGGGTCTGGAACACGGGCCGGTCGATTTTTTCTCAAATCCGGAATCGATCGATACCGACTGGATCTACCGGCTTGGCGGTCGAGGGGAATTTCTCGGGCATCGCGCTGCATATCGGTCTTGGCTGAAAAATACCATCAGGCTTTCGCCGGAAAAGTCCCGCTCGTTCTGAAGATCAACGGTAAGACGAATATCCCGAACGACGACGACGCGTTCAGCTCGCTCACGTCTTCGGTTGAAGACGCGGTCCGCTTGGGAGCGGATGCCGTCGGCTACACGCTTTACGTGGGAAGCCCGGCGCAAGACGTCGACATCGCGCAGTGCAACGAAGTCCGTCGCGACTGCGACCGCTATGGGATGCCGCTCATCATCTGGGCGTATCCGCGCGGCGCGGCGATCAAGGCCAAAGGCGGAATCGACTCGCTGTACGCCGTGGACTATGCAGCACGCGTGGCGTGCGAGGTCGGCGCCAACATCATCAAACTGAACGTTCCCGTGTGGGACGCGGCGAGCGCGGATAAGTTGCCGAAACCGTACAACACGCTCGAGCTGTCTGAACTAGATGGGCTGCGAAAAGTCGTTAAATCGGCAGGCCGTTCGCTCGTGCTCGTTTCCGGCGGAAGCAAGCTGAGCGACGATGATACCGTTCACAAAGCGCAGCTCGCGCTGGAAGCCGGATGCGTGGGTCTGATCTTCGGCCGCAACATGTGGCAGCGCGACTGGGACGACGCATTGCAGGTTTCCGGACGCATCCGCGAGCTTTTAAAGGGTTATGGACAATAGCGACATCGCGCAACGCGTAAACGCCGCGCTCGACAAAGTTCGCCCCGGCATACAAATGGACGGCGGCGAAGTTTGGCTTATCAAGGTTGAGAACGGTACGGCGTTCGTGCAAATGCTAGGCGCCTGCGGGGGCTGCCCGGCATCGAATTTCACGCTCAAAGGCGCTATCGAACAAGTCGTCTGCGCGGATGTCCCCGAGATAAAGGAAGTCGTGCAGATCTAAGCGCGAGGGTCTGCCCTCGGGTATCGGAACTTAACACGACCAGCTCCAGCGGTTCGCGCCACCCGTCGAAAATTTGACGATACAGAACGCGATGCCGAACCTGCAGCAGCGCGCCGACGTACCGCGCCCGATAGAACGGCACGCCGTTGAAGTATGCCGTGTGCGGCGTTATTGCCAGCGCAATCTGCGCGTGCCACGAACGCGCAAAACGATCGATGCGGTCAGCCTCGACGACGCGCGAAGTCCGGCTGCGACCACGGTCTGGGATCGAACCCATAGTCTTGCGGCCGCTCCCATGTAGCAACGCCTCGAAGGGCGATTGAACGATCCGTTTTCGTGTAATACCAGAGCGAGGGCCCGACGTTATCTGGCAGGGCCACCAGGATCGTGCGCCGGCCGCCCTGCCGCGCGAGTAACGCCGAGACCAAGTCACGCGATCCCGAAACCGGGCCCGATATCCGCGCATACACATGCGGATAGTTCAGAACGCCCCCGCCGACGACGTCAATCAGGACAAGCGCAGTTGCCACCTGCAGCGCGCGAAGCCACACGCGCCCCGGTTTACGAATCCATTCCACGCACTGATCGAGCAGCAGCGCGATCATGAGCCAGACAGCGGGCGCATAGACGAGCAGATGACGTTCCAACGGCAGGTGGCGCGTTATGCTTACACATATTCCAGCACCGAAAATGACCGCGCATAGCGCAATCCACGCATCCCGGCGCGTGACCGTGCGCGTACGCACGATGCCGATCAGCCACAGGATGACACCGATTTCCACGAGCCGATCGGTTTGGAATGTCAAGGAACCAAACGGAGACAGCGCGGTAAGGTGATCGTCGATTACTCGCAAAAGCTGCACTGATTCGGATTCGTCCAACCGGCGAAGCGCGCGGAATCCCGCAAGAACAGCGGTATCAACGGCAAACCGAGCAGCGCCGCCGCGCAAGTCGAAATCATCAAAGCATACGCATTCTCACTACGCCGGAAGAAACGTACCAACACGGACGCCGTCAACAACACGCCGACGACAACGAAACCCGTGAACTGAGTCGCTTCCAGCGCAGCCGCGATGACAACGAGCCCCAGGCCCCACCAAAAACGCTCGCGACCGTTCGAAGCGCGCGTCAAACGGGCATAAAAATATAACGTGGCCGCGGCAAGCAGTACGCCCAGGCCGTACGCGCGTGCTTCCATTCCCGCCGACAGGAACCCGGGCCCAATTGCAGCCATGATGCCTACTGCAACGGCGGCGAAGCGCGATCCGACCAGCCGCGCAAGCGCGTACAGCACGATCACCGTCAGAACCGCAAACAGCAGCGAAGGGAAACGCATCACCCACTCGCCTGTTCCAGCCAGTGCTGTCCACACGTACTCGAACAGATAATACAGAGGCGGCGTAAGCTCGGTCCTTTGAATGCCGGCAAAAACTCCGCCAAGCGAAGAGGACTGGACAACAGTATATGTGGAGCCCTCGTCTCGCCAGAAACTGCCGGCTAAAAGCGGGAGCCGCAGGACTGCCGTCAGTGCTGCCAACGCGCTGAACCACGCTAGGCCGTAGCGCCTCATATACTCCGAACCCTAAGCGAGAATTCTAGGGTAAGCCTGGGACTCTCCCGCGACATCCCGCTTTCTTTTATGGTTCTAGTACGCGCTTGTTGCTCGGGTCGTTATCCGGTGAGGCCACCAGGTACGCTTTAATCGGCGCCGGCCCCGTCGCAGTGATTTGGAACGCGGTGTTGCGCGGAATCGAGAGAACCGAACCCGGCTTGAGATCGTACGACGGGTAACCCACGTTGGCTGTCCCGTGCCCGCTGATGACGATAAGCAGTTCGTCCTGGCTTGTGTAGACTTGCCGCGGCGCACGGCCGATATACGTGGCGAGTACGTCGCCTACGGGCGCGTGCATGATCGGCTGCGCGACGGTACCGTTGCGATCCGCCTGGAGTTGAGCGAATGCATTCGAAGCATCCGCATACGGCGAGGCCTCCTGGGCTCGCCCCACGGCGTAAACAAGTAACACGGCTGCCATTGCTCCCGCAACAACCATCGGTTTCTTCATCTTTATCCTCTCGCTTCGCTTGGACGTTTTGCTCATTACTACGTTGATATACGTCATCGCGGTCGATTGAGTTCCGTCCGCCGCTCGATTGTAACGGAGCATCAGGTCGCGCAGCTCGTGTTCGAGCTGCGGATGCCGCTCCGGCGGTACCCCCTCGAAAAGCGACGCATCGGCGCGCACGCGCGCACGACGGATCAGGTTATCGACGATGTCGATGCCCGTACTCGCGCGCCGCGCGACAGCGGCAATTGCCGTGTTTCAGCTGCCGCATGCGACGTCCAAAACGTGCTGCCCGGCTCCAATGCCGCAATCCTCGCACAGGATTTCCCCGGCAACCGCGTGGGCCACGCCGATGACATGAAAATCGCCGATGCTCCAAGGTGATGCGTTCTGTGTCATGTTACGGTACTCTTCGCGCGCAGCACGGTGATCGATTGAGCCGGTATGACATAGCGCCCATCCCGATCCGCCGCTATAGTCACCGTTGCCGGAGGATTATTCGGATCGGGCAACGAGGCGGCTGCCGCGGGCGCGCCAAACATATTGGGCGCTACCGAACGAGACGCGCGTCACCCTGCCGGCAAGACGCTTCGAGCCGATATTCACGATTACGGCCCGCGCGCGGGGATACTTATTCACGATCAAAATCGACCACAATCCGTCGGACCGTTTGAGCGCATACGCCGACAACAATCCTGCGCCGCTCGAAACCATCGTCCGATATAAATCATGCTCTTTCGTGCCGGGAACGACCCATTGCCTGGTAAGCATTTGGCCGGCAAAGAACTGCGCGGCGCGTGCACGGATATTCGCGTTTGTATCTGCCACGAACATTGTAAGGTTGCCCCAGTCTCGCGGGCAGCCTTTGTTCTGCGAGAGCGGAACCGGTTCATACTGGTAATACACCGCGCCGCTCACGCCGCTGGAAAGCGCCGAGGCCATGTAGTCGGCTTGCCAGAGTGCGCCTTCGATTTGCATTGGCGTCTGCGTAAAGTTGACGGCCGAGAAATTCGCCTCGGTGATATACATCGGTACCGAGGGTGCGAGACCATCTGCGCGCCATGCACGAACGATCGTTTGCATCAGTCCCGGTTCGGCTTTCAAGTCCGCAAGCAGACGCGCACCATGTTCGCAGCCGTCGAACGGGTAGTGCTCGAACGACATGAACGCAGCTAGATCGTGCATCGCTCCCCGGCGGGACAAATACCGCAAGGAATCGATTCAGCCACGAAACGTTCCCCTTCGCATCAGGCCACGTCTGCAGGTCCGAATTCACGCCGGAGAATACCGGGCCGCCAAGCTTGAGCCGGGGATCGAACCGGTGCAACGCTCGCGCCCACTGTACGTATAACGCGCCGTAGTCCTCCGGCGAGGTATATTGGCCATCGGGTTCCTCGCCAATCTCGATGCGCTCGATTACATACCCGCGTCCGCGAAGATACGCAATCTCATGTACCGCATTATTCGGCGTGCTGTAAAGGAGCGGCACCGGGTACGTCGCACCCAGGCCACGCGTCAGTCCGCTGCGCGCGATCAGATCCAGCCCCGGCTGTTCCTGATTGCGAACCCGGTTTGAAGCAGCATGCCAGGGATCGACCGACGAGACATACGTTCGAGTTTGCTGCTGGCCGCGCGCATGCCGGACGTCATCGTGAAAACGTCCCCGCGAATCCACATTACCGATCCCGATCTCGCCGATTGCATAACCGAGGCAGTCGCGGCGATCGGCGCTGCCGTGTGAATCGCACGTGCCGGACGATGCGGTCATCAGGACCCGCACGAAACGTGCGTGAAACGGGTTCGCGGACAGGTGCAACATGGACGATCCGCCGCGCCCGTCGAGAACGCTGCCTTGCGGGAAGACGCGCCACGCACCGTGGCCCGGATCGCCGATTGCATCCACGCCGGTCCAATATTGTACGGCGTACTGCGTAGCATACGGCGAGCTCCAGCGAATGTAGGCCGCGTTGACGGGCTTTACCGCTTCGAGATCGACGATCGCCCACTGCGGATGCAAACGATCCGGTTCTGCGGTAAACGAACTGCTCAGGTACGGGTTGCTCTTCCAATACGTTTTCGTATCGCCGTCGTCGAGACGCGAGTAATCCTCGCTCGCGCCCTGATCGCGTCGTGAAGCCGCGATGCGGTAATCGATATCCATACGAATCGACGATTTCGTCTCGCGAGGGATGCGCACTGCTGGTCCAGTATCCGCGATCGCCTTGGCTGAACGTCCCAGCCGGATTCCAGTGCCAGTCCTGCACGACGAGTTCGGTAAAAAGGCGATAGCTCAGCCACCCATAGCCCGCGTCGAGCATCGCCCGCACGTTGCGCGTCGAATACAGGCTCGGCAGACTTCCCGCGGGCTCCTTGTCGACCGTCGATCCAAGGGCGAGTGCAGGCCGAAAACTCGCAATTTTATGCGCGGTTTGCACACGTATTGTCTGACCGCCGGCCGCTGTGCGGCTTGCGCCGACAAGGGCAGCCGCGCTAAGTGCGAAAAAGTTCCAAGGCGATGAATCGTCGCTTCACCGTGCTTCCTCTTGCAGTCATGCTGCTCTGCTCGACCGGACCCGCAGGGGGCGACCGCATTCCAAGCGATTCGCTCGGCATCGTACCGGCGCCTCGGTCGGTCATCGCTTATTCCGCAACGTACGAGATCCCGAAGACCGTCACGATCGCGGCGAGCACGCCGGACGAGCGCAACGTCGCGCAGTTTGCGGCGGAATTTCTACGCGGGCGCGGGATCTCGGCAACGATCTCCCCGAGCGACACGACGCAACTGCGACTCTCGCTGCGTCCGGGTATTCCCCCCGAAGGCTATACGCTGCGTGTCGAGGGCAGCGGTATCGTCATCAATGCGAGCGACGGCGCGGGTCTTTTCTATGGACTGCAGACGCTCGAGCAGATCTTCTCCGCCGGCGCCGAAAACCTCGTTCATTACGTCGATATCACGGATGAACCCGCCTTTGTTTGGCGCGGAATCCATCTCGACGTCAGCCGGCATTTCTTCGGCGTTCCCGTCGTCGAACGCTACATCGACGTTGCGGCGCACTATAAACTGAACACGTTTCACTGGCATCTCACCGACGATCAAGGCTGGCGCATCGAGATCAAGCGGTATCCGCGGCTCACTCAGATTGGGTCGTGCCGCGCGGGAACGCAAATCGATAAGGATCCGACAAGTACCGACGGCAAGCGATATTGCGGTTTCTACACGCAGGATCAAATTCGCGAGGTCGTGGCTTATGCGAAACGCCGCTACGTGACGATCGTGCCCGAAATCGAGATGCCCGGACATTCCACCGCCGCACTCGCGGCGTATCCGCAATATGCATGCAGACCGGGTCCGTTCGCCGTCAGCGAAATTTGGGGCGTTACGAGCGAGATCTACTGCCCCACGGATCGCACCTTCGCGTTTCTGGCAAACGTGCTTGTCCGAAGTCGCCGCGCTTTTCCCAAGCCGCTACATTCATGTCGGCGGCGACGAGGTGCCCAAGGGCGCTTGGCGCAGCAGCGCGTTCGTGCACGAACTCATGCATCGCGAAAACTTGCAGACCTACGATCAGGTGCAGGGCTATTTCGAACGCCGGGTGGAGCGCGAACTGAACGAACTGGGACGGCGGATGGTCGGCTGGGATGAGATTCTCGACGGCGGGGTAACGCGCACCGCCACCGTCATGTCGTGGCGGGGCGATGCGGGCGGCATTAAAGCGGCAAAACGCGGCAACGACGTCGTGATGTCGCCCGACGGCCCGCTGTATTTCGATGCGTATCAGGGCGATGAACATGATGAGCCCGAGGCGATTGGCAATCTCTCGACGCCGCAGATGGTCTACGACTACAATCCGACGCCGGCCTCACTGAGCGCCGCGCAAGCTCGGCACGTCCTCGGCGTGCAAGGAAATCTCTGGACCGAGTACATCGCAAACGAGAACTACTTGTTCTATATGCTCTATGCCGCGCGAACTGGCCTTGAGCGAGATCGCGTGGACGCCGCGTGCCCAGAAGAACTGGGATTCGTTTTTGGTTCGCAGCGGCAAGCAGTATGCGTGGCTGGATGCAAATCACTACAACTATCGCATTCCAAACCCGTCGTTCACCATAAGCGCCCCCGACCTGCGCATCGCGAACGTCTCCCCGAGCGTGCGTACGCTCGCGGCGCAAACGCGATCGAATTCGATCGAAGTGACGATTTCGGATGCAGTTCCGGGAGCGTCGATTCGCTATACAACCGGTAACGCCGTTGCAACAACAAGCTCGCCTCGATATACCTCGGCGCTTCGCTATGAAATGCAGCCGGGAAAAGTCGTGCACATCACGGCCGTCGCCGTTCTTCAAAACGGCCGCGTCAGCACGCCCAGCGAGCTGATCGTGCGGCGCTAGCGCTACGGCAGAATGGCGCCCCGCATGTCGGCGCCGACCATCTGCGCTTGCGAAAAATCAACACCGCGCAGGTCCACACCCTCGAAGCTGCATCCGACAAACCGGGTATGGTCGAAATGCGCTCCGGCCAGACGCACATGCGAGAAATCGACGCCCGTGAACGTCGTGTCCGAAAAATTTGCGCCGCGCAGGTCCGTCGCGCTCAAGTCGGCGCCGGTGAGATGCACGCCCGAGAGATCCATCGCGTGCAGGTCGTTGTTGCTCAGGTCGCAGCCGGTGCACTTGGACAGCATGGCTCGCAGCTGCGAGCCGTCCATGCTTCGCAGATTCGTAGACGACAGATCGACGCCGACAAGCGAGGCACCCTCAAAACGAGCCCCGGCTAAATTCGCTCCTTGCAGGCTCACGCCGATCAGCCGCGCACCGCGCAGATCGCTGTTGCTCAGATCCGCCCGGTCGAACTCCACACATTTGAGTTTGGTATCGCGCAGATCCGCCCCGTGCAGATTCGCACCGTGAAGCGAAATATCGACCGAGCTGTGTGCCGCGCAGATTTCTCCCGTGCCAGTCGACGCCGTTCGAGATCGTGCGGATGCACGTTTGCGAGTATTGTTGTCGTCGGCCGCCGCCGAGGCGGCGCATGCGAGCATCATCCCCAGAATCGATGCGGCAGTTAAGGCGATCCAGCGCGTCATTGAGCCACTCCGTTTTTAATATTAATTCTTTAGTTGAAGGATAGCGCGTAGCGCGCCTTCTTGTCAACTATTGAATTAGGAGTTCACCGCAGCGGCGGGACGCTGCGCAGCCAGGCCTCGTCCCCGGACTCTTGGGCCAGGCGCGTTCGCACCGCCTGAATCAGCGGACCTCCGCTCAGGGAGCGGCGCAACTCAGCGATGCGCACGCAGTCCGCAGGCGTGCCCTTCGCGCCAAACCTGCGCGGCAAGCTCGGGCCACAAGGCGACACTGCCGGAAATGCAGCCTGCGAGGCCGTCGGCGCGGGCGTCTGCCAGAAGCGACTCCGAGCCCGGGAAAACGTCCAGGTCCGGGCATCGGCCGTGGATCTCGCGTTCCAGCTCGATCGTGTTGGAGCTGTCTTTGACTCCGCGAATGATGCCGGGAAACTCCCGCACCAGACGCTCGACCAGCGCGGCATGAAACGTGATGCCGCTCATGCGCGGAAAGTTGTAAAGGAGCACACCGTTCTGCGGCGGCTGCGTCCGATCGAAGAGCTCCCCGAAAAACCGCACGATGCCCTCATCATCGACCTCGCGAAAATAGAACGGCGGGATGATCAGCGCGGCTGCAAAGCCCAGATCGAATGCGGCTCGCGTCAGGTGCACGGCGTCGGCGAGCGCGCTTGCGCCGGTGCCGGTCATGAGCTGTTGCGCCGGAAGTGCGCTCGCAATCCGTTCCATATACCGCCGGCGGTCCGCAAGGCCGATCGACATCGCCTCGCCGGTCGTGCCGAGCACGTTGAGCCCGTCGCATCCGCGCTCGAGCAGCGAACGGTAATACGGAATCGCCTTTTCCGCATCCGGCCGCAGATCGGAATCGAACGGCGTGAGCACGGCCGAAAAAACGCCGCGTAATTGAAGTCGTACGCTCATCCGCGGCTCAAAGCACCCTTCACGAAGAACGCGAGATTCGCCGGGCGTTCTGCAAGCCGGCGCATCAGATACGGAAACCAATAACTCCCGAACGGCACCGCCAGCCGCACCCGATATCCGTCTGCAACGAGCTGCGCGGCCAGCGCGGTCGAGATACCGTACAGCATTTGAAATTCAAACCGTCCCCGTTTAGCAATACCGCGCTCTCGCGCAATCTCCACGACGCGATCGATGATACGCCGGTCATGGGTTGCGACGGCGGTGTATCCTTCCGATTGCAAGGCGGTACTCACAAGCCGCAGGTAGTTCTCGTCCACGTCGGTCTTATTCGAGAACGCTATCGAGGGCGGTTCCAGATACGCGCCTTTGACGATGCGCACATTGGGTTTTAACGAAAGCATACCGGTAAGGTCATCCAGGCTGCGCAGCAGATACGATTGCAAAACGAATCCAACGCAAGAATGGCGCTCGCGCAAGCGGCGATAGATGTTCAGCGTCGCATCGACATAGCGTGACTGCTCCATATCCAGGCGCATCGTGTTGCCGAATTGTTCGGCGATGCCGGCAATCCGGTCCGCATTCTCAAATGCGAGTTCGCGGATCGATATCCAGCCCGACGTGGGTGATCTTGAACGCGACGTTCGCGTCGATGCCTTCCTGCGCGAAGGTTTGCAGCAAAGCGCAGTATTGATCGGTCGCTTCGATTGCCTCCGCGCGGCTGCGCACGCCTTCGCCCAGGATGCCGCAAGCCACCGCAAACCCGCGAGCATTGAGTTCTTTGGCGACAGCCAAGAAATCGCCGGCGGTTTCGCCGGCGACGAATCGTTTTGCACCCATGGAAAAGCCGTAGCGGCTGACAACGCGCTGTACGAACCCATTGTCAGCCGCCGCAAGAATTGCCGCCCGGAGCGGCCTATCGAAGATCGCTGCCACGAATCAAGGATACAATCCGCGCAGTTTGGTTGCCTCCGCTACCCGGCTGACTGCCACGACGTAGGCACCGCGCCGCATATCGATATGCAAGCGCTGCGCCTGATCGTAGGTCTCATTGAACGCGCGCACCATTTTGCGTTTGAGGCGCTCGTTGATCTCGTCTTCTTCCCAGAAGTTCTCTTGCAGGTCTTGCACCCATTCCAGGTATGAAACGGTCACGCCGCCGGCATTGGCTAAGAATGTCGGGCAGCACCATGATGCCGCGCTCGAACAGGATGCGGTCCGCTTCCGGAAGCGTCGGCCCGTTCGCCGCCTCCGCCACGATTCGTGCCTTGATCAACGGCGCATTCTGCTCGGTAATTACTTTCTCGAGCGCCGCGGGAATGAGGACGTCGCATTCATACTCGAGCACCTGCCGGTTGTCGACGCGCTCACCGCCGGTGAAGCCGACCACGGATCCGGTTTCCGTCTTGTGAGCGATAAGGCCGGTGACGTCGAGGCCATTCGGATTTGCGACGCCGCCGCGCGAATCGGAGACCGCCACGATACGATAGCCGCGCTTGAACATCAGATCGGCGGCGTGCATGCCGGCGTTTCCGAAGCCTTGGATCGCAACGCGCGCACCCTCGATCGGAAGTCCTAAGCGCTGCATCGCTTCATCCACGACGAACAAGCAGCCGCGCGCGGTGGCTTTATCGCGTCCCAGCGATCCGCCAATCGCAACCGGTTTGCCCGTAACGACCCCCGGAACCGAGTAACCGCGCTGCATCGAAAACGTATCCATGATCCATGCCATAATCTGCGGCGTCGTATAAACGTCGGGTGCGGGAATGTCTTTCTCGGGGCCGATGATGATGGAGATTTCGCTGGTGAAGCGACGCGTCAGGTTTTCGAGCTCTTGATCGGACATGTTCTTGGCATCGCAGATGACGCCGCCTTTCGCTCCGCCGAAGGGAATGTTGACGAGCGCGCATTTCCACGTCATCCACATGGCGAGCGCCTTGACTTCGTCGAGCGAGACATCGGGATGAAAGCGTATTCCGCCTTTGGTCGGTCCGCGCGACATATTGTGTTGAACCCGGTAACCTTTGAACATGCGGAAGACGCCGTTGTCCATGCGCACGGGAACCGAAACTTCGAGCACGCGTTTTGGTTCACGTAAGAATCCGTGGATGGATTCGTTCAGGCCGATCAGACGCGCCACGTCGTCCAACTGCTGTTGGGCCATTTCCCATACGTTTTGGGTCGCCTGAGCCGCCGAAACATCGAGAGTCATAAATGGACTCCTCCGTTTTAAAATTCGGGAGATCGCGATGCTCTTAGTTATAACAAAAAATCCCGCGCTGCGGGATTTTGGCGAGCCCTTGCTTGCTGATCATCGCAATTGCGCACAGCGATCGCAGTACCAAACGACGGCGCCTTCTTGCGTGACCGGCACCATATGTTCGTGCTTTCCCCGACGGCCGCACCGCGCACACGCGTACGTCTTGCCATGAGCTACCGCCGGCGAGGTTTCGTTACGTTTGGCTAAAATACACGGCGAGCAGCACGATGATAAACGCGACAAGAGGCATCCACGCAAAAAACTCATTGATGATCCGAGCGTTCATGGCCCCGTAGATTAGCCATTCGTCGACAAGGACCTCGAACGACGCCGAGGGGTAGCGTGATCGCATGGCCGGATCACGCCACGACACACGCGAGCTCGAAATACTCGCGGTAATCGCACAGGCGCTCAACCGCTCCGCCGATGCTTCCGCGGCTCTTGACCAGACCCTCGGGCTCGCCGCGCAGTTGCTCGATTGCGAGTCGGGGTGGATCTGGCTTCGCGACGCCCGCACGCGTAAATTCTATCTGGCGGCCTCATACAACTTGCCGCCGTATCTGCAAGAACCGGTCCGCATGACCGGCGCCAAATGCTGGTGCATCGAAGGGCTTGGTCGACGGCGACTTCAAATCGAGAAATGTCGACGCCATCGAGTGCAGCCGCCTGCGTCCGGCCGTGTTGCGCGACCAGATCGCGCTCACGCGCGGAATCGCCTATCATGCCAGCGTTGCCATTCGTTTCGGCGATCGTGACCTCGGGCTCATGAACCTGACGAAGCCCGGTTTACGCCGGATCGGCGGACACGACTTGCGTTTGCTCACGACCATCGCGGATCAGCTCGGCATCGCGGTCGAACGCGCCCGGCTCGCCGAAGCGAGCACCCAGATGGCGCGCATGCGCGAACGTGAGGAATTGGCTCGCGATCTTCACGACACGTTTGCCCAGGATCTTACCGCCATCACCCTTCAATTGGAAACGGCGCTTCGATATCTCGACGGCAAACAGCGGGCAACGCAGCAGGTGACCTCCGCGCTCGACGTGGCCCGAGGAAGCGTTGCGCGAGCGCGCAGATCCGTTGAAGCGCTGCGCTCCTCGCCCGAGATGGGCAGTCCGCTCGACGTCGCGCTTGCGGAGCTCGCGCGCACGTTTACCTCGCAAAGCGGCGTGCCCGTACACTTGCGCGTGGACGCCGGCGGCGCCCACCCGGATATCGAACGCGTCGCGTATCGCATTGCGATGGAAGCGCTCACGAACGTGCGCCGCCATGCAAGGGCGAAGAACGTCTGGATACAGGCTGCGCGGCGCGCAGGCAGTTTGGTTCTCACGATTCGAGATGACGGCAAAGGATTAGCAAAAGGCCGAACCGGCGGCATGGGCATCGCGGGAATGCAAGAGCGCGCAGGCGTCGTCGGCGGAAAAGCAGAGGTGCGTAATTACCGGTCCGGCGGAACGCAGGTGCGCGCCGTTCTTCCCGCCGGGCCCGCATGAGCACCCGGTTACGCGTCGCCGTCGTCGACGATCATCCGATCGTGCGCGACGGAATTGTCGCCGTCATCGGGACGCAAGCGGACATGCATGTGGCCGCCGCCGCCGAATCGGCCGGCGCGCTGAACGCCGCCGCGGACGTGGTCGTCCTGGATTGGGAACTGCCGAACGTGCAAGGCGAACGCGCAATTGCTCTTCTTCGCGATCGCTTTCCCGGCACATCGATCGTGATTTTCTCGGCATATGCCGGGGAAGAGCGCGTGCGGGCCGCAGTCGATGCGGGGGCCCGCGGTTATATTCTCAAAGGATCGCCGGCGAGCGAACTGCTGCAGGCGATCCGCGCTGCGGCGCATGGGCGAACGACGTTTGGACCAGGCGTACGCTCCCCGTTTGCCGCTGCGGGCAGCGATGCAATCACCGCGCGTGAAGCGCAGGTTCTGCAGCTGCTCGCGAGCGGTTTCTCCAATGCGCAGATCGCCTCGCATCTGCGAATCTCGGAGCGGACGGTCAAATTTCACGTCGCCTCACTCTTCGCACGGCTAGGGGCCAAGCGGCGCACGCAAGCGATCGCCATAGCCCGCGAGCGCGGCCTGTTGCCCGGTTGACCTGTCCGAAAGTACGGCGCGCGATCCGATGCCGCACTCGTATGCTGTAAGCATGAACCATCCCGTCGTCTTCATTACCGGCGCATCGCGCGGTCTGGGTGCCGAGCTTGCGCGCGAGTGGGCGCGACGCGGCGCCGCCCTTCTATTAACTGCACGGGGCGCGCAGCCGCTGGCTGACCTCGCAAAGGAGCGTCAGCCGCAGTGCCGATGTCCTAGCCGAGCCCATCGATGTGACGGATGACCGGCGGATGTCGGCATTCGTCGAAACCGCGATCTCTACGTTTGGACGCATCGACGTCCTGGTCAACAACGCCTCGACGCTCGGCGGCTCACCGATGCCCAAACTCGAGGAGCTCGGCGCATCCGCCCTCTTTGAACTGATGGACGTCAACGTTCGGGCGCCTTTGAAGACCGCACAGATCGTGCTTCCACACATGCGCGCGCAGAGCATCCGGAACGATCGTGAACGTCACCTCGGACGCGGCCGTCAATGCGTATCCCGGCTGGGGTGGCTATGGTGCGAGCAAAGCCGCCTTGGAACACTTCTCACGTACCCTGGCCGCCGAACTCGAAGACACGCGGCATTCGCGTACTCGTCCTGGATCCCGGAAACATGGACACGCAAATGCATCGGGATGCAGAGCCCGGTGAGGATCTCTCCGGCCTTGCCAAACCACAGGATATCGCGCCCACCTTCGTCGATCTCGTTGAACGCGCACATCGCGAACAAGGAGACGGCAATTTTACTCGGCTCGAGGTTCAAAGCATTGGCGCCGGTGTTTGATCTGCCGCCCCACTCGAGGCTCGGCGTCCCCCCGAGGCGCGCGGCTTAACGCGCGACGGCGTTTCACTGCTGGTGAGCAATCTGCAGTCGCAAACCCATACACTCGCAGCGTTCACGGATCTCGCGCGTTTTTTGCGTGCCGGCGATCTCTTGGTGGTCAACGACTCGGCGACCATCCCAGCCGCGCTCGATGTGCGCCGCGCAAACGGCAGCTCGCTCGTCGTCCACCTTTCGACACGCATCTCGGAGCGGCTATGGATCGTCGAACCGCGACGCACGCCGCTCATCGAGGTCGGCGAGCAATTGAGCGCGCCGGGCGGCGCATCGATCAAACTTCTCGCACCGGTCGATCGCGTGCATCCTCGTCTGTGGCACGCGCTGCTCGACGTACCGCAAAACGCCGCGACGTACCTCGAAGCGCATGCGCGTCCCATCTCGTACGACTATCTCGAGGGCCGCTATCCGATAGCAACGTACCAAACGATCTTTGCGCGCGAACCGGGATCCGTCGAAATGCCGTCCGCGGCGCGCCCATTCACGCTTCGTGTCATCGATAGTCTCTATCGGCACAACGTCAATATCGCGAGCATCACGCTGCACTGCGGGGTAGCCAGCCCGGAGGCGAATGAGCATCCTTTGGACGAGCGCTTCGCGGTTCCGGAATGGACGGCACGCGTCGTGAATGCGACTCGCGCGTCGGGCGGTCGCGTTATCGCGGTGGGCACCACGGTCGTGCGCGCACTCGAATCCGTCGCGGACACAGACGGTAATGTCCGTCCGGCTCGCGGCTGGACCTCTCACATCGTCGATGCCGCGCATCCTCCCCGCGCAATCGACGGCTTACTGACCGGGCTCCACGAACCGCACGCTTCACATCTGCTCATGCTGGAAGCGCTCGCGGGCGCCTCGTTCATCAGTACGGCCTACGATACGGCCATAGCCCGGGGACTGCTGTGGCACGAGTTCGGTGACGTCCACCTAATCTTGCAGTAACCCGCGCCCGAGCGCGGAAATTCTACATGGGCTGCCCGATTCCCGAAGCGCCTCTAAGACGGCTCTCAAGATTGGGTGCGATGCTCGAACCCTCAAAATGCACAGAAATCGGCGCTTGGTCCTGCGGCTGCCGTTCCTCGATGTCGCGATCACCGTTCGCCGGAGCCGCCGCGGACGCGCGATGTTTTGGTATGTGCTCGCGTCGGCGCTTTTCCACATTCTTACCGTTGCAACGGTCATTGGTCTGGTCGCACGAAGTGTGTTCGCACCGGAACCCTCGCCCTCGCCCGAGATCGTTTCCATCTCAAACGCGGTGCGCATCGAGCATCGCACGCACCCCGTCCCCGCACATAATCCAATACCTCGTCCCGTGCATCCGGCAGCGCAGCCTGCGCGCGAAGCGGTTCGTGAACAGCCGCGTGAAGTCGCGCAGCGCCGCCCGGTAGACAAGCCGCCCGCGCAGCGGCCGGAGCTCTCGAAGGTCGCCTACACGCGTACGTATACACACCCGAGCAGCTCGCTGACGACGCAGGAAATCCAAGCACAAACGCAAGCGTTCGCGCAAACGATTGCCGCTGCACGAGCGGCGAACAATCCCGTGGCCGGTGCTGCGAACGACCAAATCGCTCCCGCGGCGCCAAAGCATTACACGCTCAACATCACCGGCGATCAGGGGCGGCCGCAGCCGGAGGGAATCCTCTACCCGCTCAAGCGGTGGACGCAAGGCGCGTATGTCTTTTATTATGTGCGGTATCTTGCGCAGTATGCCGACGGAACGAGCGAGACCGGAATCGTACCCTGGCCGATCTCATTTCCAATCAACGCGGATCCGTTCGCTCACGGTCAGCATCGCATGCCCTTACCCGGCCCCATGTCCGACTTTGTCGCCGGAGCCGACGTCGAGATGAAGCCGCTGGTAAAGAATTGCTACGACCACCGCTACGAGTATTGCCCGATCGCCCATGAGTAACGCGCCCAGCGTCGCGTGTTTGGGCTTTATCGCATCCGTCGATAGATTGGGAAAACTTCGTCGACCTTGCGAAACGCGCCCTCGTGCGGCGTGGCATGAAGCGACTCGGCCGAGCCTAGGCAAACGAACCCAAGACGCGTAAGGCTCTGCAAGAAGAGATTGTAGACGCGGTATTGCAGCGATTTGCTGAATTGAGGCATCACGCCGCGGGCAACGATGCAGTGGAATTCATTCAGGGAAGAATCCGTCGCAAGGCTGTGCGTGGAGAAAATGATCTGTTCCTGGACGGACTGGTTGAACCGGACGCTGCCCTCGGAAATCTCGCAAAACTCGCCCAGCGCACCCCGGCCCCCGCTCAAGCGGTAGTCGTTTGCGAACTCTTCCAACGAGGGAATCTCGTACACGCCGGCGCGCGCTTGCGCAAGCGCGAGATCGCTCAGATCCGTCGCATAGATCATACAGCGCGCAAGCAGGCCTTCTTCATGCAGGATCGCCGCGACCGTGTAGACGTCCTCACTCGTTGACGAAGCCGGGAACCACAGGCGAACGAACGAGTAGGTCCGCAAGAACGGCACGACGCGCTCCCGTATCGCGCGAAAGTATTCCGGCGCACGAAACAGTCGATTGGAACTCGTGGACATCGCCAGAACGAAGCGGCGCAACGCCTCTTGATCGTGAAGAAGGCACTCCTGCAGGCCGCTGATCGTTCGTACGTCTTCGGCTCGCATACGCTCGGCAATGCGCCGCTTGAGCGTAGCCGGCGCATACTCGCGAAAGTCATGACCGCTCCAGCGAACGAGCGCATCGAGCAGCAGCGAGAGTTCCACCGCGGCGCGCTCTTCGCCGCGTATCGCAGACTCCACGCTGCCGGCCGGGTCGTTGACTACCGATTCAACCATACGCGCAGCAGTGAGATCAGCTGATCGATATCGACCGGTTTGCTGATATACTCCGAAGCGCCGGCGGCGATGCAACTTTCCCGATCGCCCTTCATGGCCTTTGCGGTCAGTGCAATGATCGGAAGCGTTCGGAAGGCCGGATTGGCACGAATCCGACGAATCGTCTCGTACCCGTCCATGTCGGGCATCATGATGTCCATCAATACCAGATCGATCTCAGGGTCGCTGGAAAGCAGCTCGATGCCGGCTTTCCCGCTCTCGGCGCTGAGCACTTTGACGCGATGACCTTCGAGCGCCGCAGCCAGGGCAAAGATGTTGCGCGCGTCGTCATCTACGATGAGAATCTTGCGATTTTCCATTGTAGCCGTGCCGAGCGGCGGTATCTCGTTGGTCTTTTTGCTCGCCGGGAGCCGCGCCTCCACCTGATGCAAGAAGAATCGCGTTTCGTCGAGCAGCCGTTCGGGCGACATCGCGTCTTTCACGATGACCGCTTCGGTGAGCTTATTGAGTTTGGCCTCTTCGGACCTAGTCAGTTCCCGACCGGTGTACACGATCACGGGTGTATTGGCGTGCTCGCGCTGGCGCCGTATGCGCTCGATCAGCTCGTCGCCCGGATAGTCCGGAAGTCCAAGATCGACGACGATGCAATCAAACTTGGTGGTCTCCAGCGCTTCCAGCGCTTCCTCACCCGAGCGAACAGCCGTGATCGCCACCTCGCCGCTATCGATCAGATGCACCATCGCGTTGAGCTGCGTGAGGTCGTCCTCGATAACGAGCATGTTCTTGGTGCGATGGTCCGCAAAGCCCAGCAGATTGTCGAACGTTTGCGTAAGGGCCTCTTCGGTCACGGGTTTACGCAGGTGAGTTATCGCGCCCGCGTCGAGTGCGCGCTGCCATTGTTCTTCGCCCGAGATGACGTGCACCGGAATGTTGGCCGTATTCGGATCGTCCTTGAGCTGTCTGAGCAAGTTCCAACCGTCGCAGTCGGGCAGTCCGATATCCAGCGTTATTGCATCCGGAAGATGTTTGCGCGCCAGCTCTAGTCCGACATCGCCTCTCAAGGCGACGATACCCTTAAAGCCGCGATCCCGTGCTAGTCCAAGAAGAATGCGGGCGAAGATCGCGTCATCCTCGATGATCAGCAGCGAGCGATCCGTACTCTCAATCGTGTCGCGATCGTCGTGGATGGCTTGGATTGAAGGTACGATGAGATCGCGCAGGCCGGCGGGTTCCTGCCTTTCGAACTGCCTCGGCGGGAGAATTGCGCGCACGACGCTTCCTCCGAGCGACCGCTCCAAAGGATGGAAGAGCGTAAAGGTACTGCCTTCCCCGAGCGTCGATTCGACACCGATCTCGGCGCCCAGCAATCCGGCAATCTCGCGCGAGATCGCAAGTCCCAGCCCGGTACCGCCGAACCGTCGCGACGTCCCCATGTCCGCTTGCTGGAACGCCTCGAAGATCACGTTGAACTTGTCATGCGGAATACCTATGCCGGTATCGCGAACGCAAAACGCGATCGCCGGCCCCTGCACCGAAGCCAAACGGTGCTCGCTAATCAGCGAGATGTCAAGTGTTACGCGCCCCTCGCCGGTGAACTTGAAGGCATTCGAGAGCAGATTCTTGAGAATTTGCTGCAGGCGCGTCGGATCGGTGAGCAGCGTGGCGGGCACGTTGTCATGGCGCCGGATAACGAACTCCAGCCCCTTGTCCTTGGCGATCTGATCGAACGTGCGAACCACATCGTCCTCGATAGAGGTAAAGGATGTGTCTTGCAGATCGATTGAGGTCGTGCCCGACTCGATCTTTGAGAGATCGAGAATGTCGTTGATCAGCGTGAGCAGATCGGTACCGGCGGCTCGAATCGTATGCGCAAACTCGATTTGCTTGCCGGTCATATTGCCTTCTGAATTATCCGCCAATTGCTTGGAGAGGATAAGCAGAGAGTTCAGCGGCGTGCGCAGCTCGTGCGACATATTGGCAAGGAATTGCGATTTGTATTTCGACGTTAGTGAAAGCTGTTCGGCCTTCTTCTCCAATTCCAGGCGCGCTTCGTCGATTTCGCGTGTCCGGCGCTCGATCTCTTCGTTACGCTCCTGTAAGAGGCGTGCCTTTTCTTCGAGCTCGTCGTTCGTCTGCTGCAGCTCCATCTGCTGGCTCTGCAGTTCGTTGGTGAGCGCCTGCGACTGCTTGAGCAACTCCTCAGTGCGCATCGAAGCCGCGATCGTGTTCAAAATAACGCCGATCGATTCGGTGAGCTGATCCAGGAACTGCAGTTGAACGTCGCTGAACCGATCGAGCGAAGCCAGCTCGATGACCGCCTTGACGTCGCCTTCGAAAAGAACCGGCAGAACGATGAGCGCGAGGGGGCCGACCTCCCCCAGGCCTGAGGTGACGTTCATGTACTCCGGCGGCACGTCGCTTAAAAGGATGCGCTGCTTCTCGACCAGGCATTGGCCCACCAGGCCTTCTCCCTCGCGAATCGTGCGCAGCGCGGATTTCTTCTTGTTGACCGCATAGCTGGCGATGAGGCGAAGCAGGTCTTGATCGGCGACGCGATCGCTGACGAAGAATGCGCCCGCGTGAGCGTCGACGAGCGGCGCGATTTCCGACATAATCAAGCGGCTGACCGTCTTGATATCGCGCTGGCCCTGCAGCATCGCCGTAAAACGCGCAAGGTTGGTTTTGAGCCAGTCTTGCTCGGTGTTCTTGCGCGTCGTGTCGCGCAAGTTTTGAATCATCTCGTTGACGTTTCGTGTGAGCTCGGCAACCTCGCCGCGCGCTTCAATCTCAACCGCGCGCGAAAGATCGCCCTTCGTGACGGCGGTCGCCACCTCACCGATCGCGCGAATCTGCGAGGTGAGCTGCTCCGCGAGCTGGTTCACCGAGTCGGTGAGATCGCGCCACAGTCCGGCCGCGCCGGGTACCTGCGCTTGCCCGCCGAGCTTCCCTTCGAATCCGACTTCGCGGGCCACGGTGGTCACCTGATCGGCGAACGTCGCGAGCGTATCGATCATGAAGTTGATCGTGTCGGCGAGCTGTGCGATCTCGCCTTTCGCCTCGAGAGTCAACTTGCGTTTGAGGTCACCGTTTGCGACGAATGTCACGACCTGGGCGATGCCGCGAACTTGGTTTGTGAGATTTGCGGCCATCGAGTTCACGTTGTCCGTCAAATCTTTCCACGTCCCCGATACGCCGGGAACCTGCGCCTGACCACCGAGCTTGCCTTCGGAACCGACTTCGCGCGCGACGCGCGTGACTTCCGAGGCAAAGGCGTTGAGTTGGTCGACCATCGTGTTGATGGTGTCTTTGAGTTCCAGAATTTCGCCGCGGACGTCGACCGTGATCTTCTTGGAAAGATCGCCGAGCGCGACGGCCGTCGTCACTTTCGCGATGTTGCGAACCTGTGAGGTGAGGTTCGAGGCCATCGTGTTTACCGAATCGGTCAGGTCTTTCCATGTGCCCGCGACGCCCCGGACGAACGCCTGGCCGCCCAAACGCCCTTCCGAACCGACCTCGCGCGCTACGCGCGTAACTTCGGATGCGAAGGCGTTCAGCTGATCCACCATGGTATTGATCGTGTTCTTGAGTTCGAGAATCTCACCGCGTACGTCGACCGTGATCTTCTTCGAGAGGTCTCCGTTGGCGACGGCCGTCGTGACCTCGGCGATGTTGCGGACCTGCGAGGTCAAATTCGAGGCCATGAAGTTCACCGAATCGGTGAGGTCCTTCCACGTACCGGATACGCCGCCCACCTCGGCCTGCCCGCCGAGTTTTCCTTCGGAACCCACCTCGCGCGCAACGCGCGTAACTTCGCCCGCGAACGAGTTGAGCTGATCGACCATCGTGTTGATCGTGTTCTTGAGTTCGAGAATCTCACCACGCACGTCGACGGTGATCTTTTTGGACAAGTCGCCCTTCGCGACGGCCGTGGTGACTTCGGCGATGTTACGAACCTGCGAGGTCAGGTTCGAGGCCATGAAGTTCACCGACTCGGTGAGATCGCGCCAGGTTCCCGAGACGCCGCTCACCTGCGCCTGACCGCCAAGACGGCCCTCGGATCCCACCTCGCGCGCAACGCGCGTAACTTCGCCCGCGAACGAGTTGAGCTGGTCCACCATGACGTTGATCGTGTTTTTCAGTTCGAGGATCTCGCCGCGAACGTCGACCGTGATCTTGCGTGAGAGATCGCCGCGCGCGACCGCAGTCGTGACGTCGGCAATGTTGCGCACCTGGGAGGTGAGATTCGAAGCCATTGTGTTGACTGAATCCGTGAGGTCTTTCCACGTTCCGGAGACGCCCTGCACGTCCGCCTGGCCGCCGAGCTTGCCTTCGGAGCCGACTTCGCGTGCGACGCGGGTGACCTCACCCGCGAACGAGTTGAGCTGGTCGACCATCGTATTGATCGTGTCTTTCAGCTGAAGGATCTCACCGCGAACGTTGACGGTAATCTTCTTCGAGAGATCGCCCTTGGCAACGGCCGTCGTGACCTCGGCGATGTTGCGCACTTGCGAGGTCAAGTTGGCTGCCATGAAGTTCACCGATTCGGTGAGATCCTTCCACGTTCCGGAAACTCCGGTAACCTGCGCCTGACCGCCCAAAATGCCTTCGGAACCAACCTCGCGCGCGACACGCGTGACTTCACCCGCAAACGAGTTGAGCTGGTCCACCATGACGTTGATCGTGTTTTTGAGTTCTAAAATTTCGCCGCGAACGTCGACCGTGATCTTCTTGGAGAGATCGCCCTTGGCAACGGCGGTCGTAACCTCGGCAATGTTGCGAACCTGCGAGGTTAGATTCGAGGCCATGAAATTTACGGATTCGGTAAGATCCTTCCACGTGCCCGAAACGCCGGCAACCTCGGCTTGACCGCCGAGTTTGCCTTCGGAACCCACTTCGCGTGCAACGCGCGTGACTTCACCCGCGAACGAGTTCAGCTGGTCGACCATCGTATTGATCGTGTCTTTCAGCTGAAGGATCTCGCCCCGCGCCTCGACCGTAATCTTCCGAGAAAGGTCGCCCTGCGCGACGGCGGTCGTAACGTCCGCAATGTTACGCACTTGGTTGGTCAGATTTCCGGCCATCGTGTTGACCGAGTCCGTGAGGTCTTTCCACGTGCCGGCAACGCCCTTGACCAGAGCCTGACCGCCGAGTTTGCCCTCGGAGCCGACTTCGCGCGCGACGCGCGTAACTTCAGAGGCGAAGGCATTCAGCTGGTCGACCATCGCGTTGATGACCCGCGCCGACTTCAAGAAGTCCCCGCGCAGGGGACGCCCGTCGACCTCGATGATCATCCGATGCGTGAGGTCGCCCTCGCGCGACGGCAGCCAGAACGCGATTGGTTTCGGAAATCGGCGTCGCGACCGTTTCGAGAAGGGAGTTGTACGCCTCGATATGCTCTTGCCAGCCGCCCGTCGCATTATCGAGCGTCGCTCGCTGCGAGAGGCGCCCGTCACGCGAGATGCCGCGGCTCACCCGCTTGACCTCGCCGAGCATTCGCGTCTTCGTTTCCAGGCACTCATTGAAGGCCTGAGCAATCTCGGCTCCGATGCCCGTGCCGTTCACCGGCAAGCGCACACTGAAATCGCCGCTTTTAAAAGAGCGCAATGCGCTGAGCAGCCGGCGTTCGAAGGCGGTTGCGGGAACATTGGTCACACCCTGGCCGTTCGAAGAGGAAACGGAAGAACGCCCGGCGTTCTTGTTGGCCGTCGCTGAAGACATGCTAAAACTCCGTGGGTTGGATGATAGCGAATTCCTCATATCCAGTTCGAGGTAATGCCAAACGTGTGCCTGGCAGGTTTAGCAGCCGGTCCTTCGCGGGGATACAGCAAGTAATGCCCTCCGGGTCTTGCTGCATTTATGGTTGAGGCGGCCGCTTTGCGACCGCCCAGACGCACTGGATTTTCTTGCTGAAGCAAGTGGATTGCTCGCAGCCTCATTCGATTTGTCAGCAACGTTACCGCGTGTAGCCGATCTGTGCATTCGTACGCTCGCGGACTATTGCGCGATCTACGCGCGACACGGCGACGGCGCGGTTTCCATGGTCGAAGCCGCACGAGAACTGGGGCTGCACATCCACGTTCCGCAGATGCAGTCACTCCCCGATACCCTTCGCGAACATGGATTCGAGACGGTCGTCGAGGCGGCGTTGCACGGTCGTCACGACGTTCTGGGGAGCCTCGTCATCGCATCTCGCGCACCCGACGCTTTCGACGGCAGCACGCAAAAGCTTGCAACGGTTTTGGCGTTGCAATTGGCAAATGCGCTCGATCAGGCGATGCTATTCGAACGAACGCACCGTGTCGCCGACCGGCTGCAGCGGGCGTTGCTGCCCGATTCATTTCCGCGCGTACCCGGAGCCGTTTTCCACGCGGCGTACCGTCCGGCCAGCGATGAAGCCGAAGTCGGCGGTGATTGGTACGATGCGTTCTCGCTGCCGGATGGACGTATTGCCATATCGATGGGCGACGTGGCCGGTCACGGTCTGGAAGCCGCGACGGTCATGGGAGAAATCCGGCATGCGATGCGCAGTACGGCCGTCAGCGAACGATCGCCGTCCGCCCTGTTGCAGCACATCAACAGCGTCATCAACCTGCGCAAGAGCGTCGGGATGGTCACGGCCATTTTCGGCTACTACGTGCCGGACGGGCGCGAACTCACGTATGCGGTCGCCGGACATCCTCCGCCATTGCTGACCACGACCGGCGGCTTTAGCGGTTTCTTGCCGGGCGGCGGCATGCCGCTGGGCGTCGAGTCCAATATCGACGCGCAGGACTGGACGATCACGCTGCCTCCGCGCAGCTGCATTATTTTTTACACGGACGGTATGACCGAGTATTCGCGCGACGTGCTGGCGGGCGAGGCGCGGCTCCTCGAGGCGGGCGTCCGTTCATTCGCATCGGACCCCGATAACCCGGCGATTGCGCTTCAAGAGCGAATATTCGATGCGACAGTCAATCGCGATGACGCCGCGACGCTCACCCTCTCGTGCGAGGACGGTCCGGTACCTTCGACGATAAAGTTTTCGGCTATTCCGCTGGCCGCTCCGATCGTTCGCGCGCTCATGCACCGGTTTTGCGATGAGAACAATGTGCCGATCCGCCAGCGTTTCGCGCTCATCACCGCGGTCGGTGAGGCAGTTGCCAACGCGGTCGAACATGCGTATCGAAGCGAACGTGAAGGGCATCTGCGCGTTCACACGAGCGTGGACGATCAGAACATCGTCGTTGAAGTCGAAGACGAAGGCAGCTGGCGGCCGTTCCGGCGGCAGGAAGAGCGTGGCCGCGGTATCGTGCTCATGCACGAGCTGATGGATCGCGTACGCATCACATCCGCGCAGAACCGCACGGCGGTCACACTGGTTATGTCGCGGGAACCTCTGTCAGCACCAGAGCCGCATTAATACCGCCGAACCCCGAGGAATTTGAGAGCACCAGCCGTGCCGCCAGATCGCGGTTTGCGGGCGCGCAATCGATGCCGCACTCTTGATCCGGGGTCTGCAAATTCACCGCCGCGGGAACGACCTTATCGCGCATCCCGAGTAACGCGATGGCGATCTCCCACGATCCGGTTGCGCCGAGCGCGTGCGCATGCTGTCCTTTGGTTGCACTCACCGGAATTCGCGCAAGCCGCTCGCCGAAGACGCGCTCGTACGCCCGAACCTCGGCCCGGTCGCCGATGCGAGTCGACGATCCGTGCGCGTTGATAGCCTCGATCTCGCCGCTGGTTACGGCCGCGTCGTCCAAAGCTCGCTGGAGCGCGCACGCGGTTTGCTCTCCGCCGTCAAGGGGAGCCGACATATGATGCGCATCGTTTGAAGCGCCGTAGCCGGCGATCTCACCGTAAATAGGAGCACCGCGCGAAACGGCATCCTCGTAGCGCTCGAGCACGAGCATGCCGGCCCCCTCCGCCATGACGAAGCCGTCGCGATTTGCATCGAACGGGCGGCTTGCCTGCTGCGCGTTCTCGTTGTTCGTGGACATCGCGCGCGCCACCGTGAATGCCCCATATGTAAGCGGTGCAAGCGGCGCTTCGACGCCGCCCGCGATGGCAACACGCACATCGCCGCGCCGCACCGCGCGAAACGCTTCACCAATCGCCATAGCGCCCGCGGCACACGAATTCGAGTTCGATCCCGCCGGACCGGTGATGCCGAATTCAATCGCGATATTGCTCGCCGCCGCACCGCCGAAGACGCAGAGTGTGAGCAGCGGCCGCACCGACCGCAGCCCCTGATCGCGAAAGACGCCCATCTGTTCTTCCGCGAGAGCAACGCCCCCAAGTGCGGATCCGGTGAAGACTCCGGTTTGATCGCGCAGAGCCTCGAGGTTCACTCCCGCATCGTCGACGGCAAGCCGGGCCGCCGCGACCGCCAGCTGTGAAAACCGATCGGTCCACTGGACGCGCCTGCGCGAGAGAAACGCCGCCGGATCGAAGTCGTCGACCTGCGCGGCGATTCGCGAGGGATATTCGGCTGCATCAAAGCGAGTGAGTTCCGCTACCGCAACCCGGCCGCCGAGCAGGTTCTCCCACATGGCCTGCGCGCCGATTCCGAGCGGCGTTATCATGCCCAATCCCGTCACGACGACGCGATGCGATTGGTTCATCGCTCGTTCTCCGCAATCGCTTTCATACACTTGAGTGTACGCGTTGCGATTGGATCGATAAAGTACTTGCCGATGAACAGCGCAAGCGGCGATCGCAGCTCGTGATCGATCGTGACCCTGGTGCGCCCGCCCTCGGGAGTGAAGCGCCAGTACACCTGCATCCCTTTGGTCCAGCCGCGCACGTGCCGGAACGAAATACCGGGGGTTTGCGGATCGTTGATTTGCTCGGCACGCCAGCGCACCGGAATGAACCCGCGGCGTGCGGCCATCTCGACCGTTCGCCGTGCCGAATCGCCCTCGAGCACGCGTACGAAGCGATAGTGCGGAAGGATCAGGGGCCATCGTTCGGTGGCAGCCGCGCGTTCGTAGATTACCTGCGCAGGCGCGTCCACGACGATCTCGTTGCTCATGCGCATCTATGCAGCACCCGTTACCGCATCGATGAGCGGACGGAAAATACGCGGTGTACGCTGCGCAAGTACGGCGGCGCGCCGGGCAATCCGGGGTTCGCGAATCAGCAGCGAAACGAGCGCCGAGAGCATCCGGCGAGAGCGCAGTTCGGCGCGCAAACGCGATTCATACTCACGCCACGCGCTCTCCTCCGAGGCGCGACCCAACAAGTGCGAGACGATCGCGTGCGAAGCCAGTTGCGCGGCGCGCAGCGCAAGGTAGACGCCTTGTCCGGTAAATGGATCGAGAAATTGCGCTGAATCTCCGGTCAGCAGCACCTGCGGCACGCTGTGACGCCGCGTGCGATGCGCCAGAGGCCCAATCGCAATGCGCTTTCCTTCCAAGCTCGCACCGGCGAAGCGGATGCGGCCGCCGCTGAGCGCGAGCGCACGTTCAAGCATGAACGACTCGACATCATCGCGACGAGCGTGCAGATCGGCTTCATCGACGATAAGCATGACGTTCGCGCGGGTATCCGTCATCGGATTGATCGCGAAATAGCTGCTTCCCTCGACAAACATCTCCAGGTGAGCATCCAAACCCGAGAGTCCGGCATAATGACCACCGAGCGCAAAACGGCGATGTCCCCTCACCGGCTGCGTCAACCCGAATTCTCGCGCCACCAGTGACTGGGCACCGTCGGCTCCGACGAGCACGCGCGCATCAACGCGCTGCACATTTCCCGCAGCCGTGCGCACGTCGATCCGCATGCCGTCCGGGCTGCGCTCGAAGTGCTCGGCGCGACCGAGCATGTGCGATGCTCCGGCTTCGATCGCCGCCTCCAGGATCGCGGCGTCGAGGGTCGCGCGCGGTAACGACCACGCCGGCGCGGAAAAATGCAGCTCGGCTCGTGTTCCGTTTCCGAAGAGCCGCACGCCGTGCAGAACCGCGGCATGTGCCGCCAAACGGTCCGCTACGCCGAGCGCTCCCAGACAACGTACCGCACCCGCACTCAAATATTCACCGCATGCTTTGGTGCGCGGAAATTGTGAACGCTCGATGACGCACACACCGATTCCGGCTCGCGCCAAACGTAACGCCGCGGCGGATCCCGCAGGCCCGGCTCCGACGACCGCTACGTCATACCGCATTGCTGGGCACCATACGACACAAACGTGAGCAAACTCTGAAAGTTGCCCGCAGGGCGGCGCGAGCCCGGCACGTGAGGTTTATGCGTTGCTCTTCTTAAAGTACTCCGCGTTGAGCTCGACAAAGTTTTGCCACTTTGCGGGCACGTCGGAATCCGCGAAAATCGCTTCCACCGGACACGCCGATACGCAGGCTCCGCAATCGATGCACACCTCAGGATCGATATAGAGCATCTCATCGTCATCTGTGCCGTGAATGCAATCGACCGGACAGACGTCGATGCACGACTTGTCCTTGGTTCCAATGCACGGTTCGGTGATGATGTAGGCCATGATTCTCGGTTCTTGTCCTATAGGCGAAGCAGCAGGTGGGTTGAAGAGGCTTTGTTAGACATATGCCCTGCACCCCCCGCCTTCCGCCGCCGGGCAGACCCGGCTCGCAGGCCGATGAGCGCCCCCAAGGTTAAAGGTAGCGGATAGCGCCCCCTAAGGGCGTCCCAGCACCGGATCCCCGCTCGGATTCGGGCGGCAACGTACGTAGGCTTACAGCAGGAGGGATAAACCCAGCATGCACGCGTTTTTGCTAGTCGTTCTCATAACAGTCAGCGCACAAGGGCGTGCCAGCACGCAGCCCGACATGGCCACGGAAAGCTTCACGATTGCGACCAACGCTGACACCGCAGCCGCCGCCACATCGGACAACAACACGCGATTCGAGCGCCTCATGAGTGCGCTGCAGTCGCTCGGTGTAGCCCGAAGCGATATCAATACGGCCTTCTACAATCTGAGTCTACACGCCGCCGCCGCAAGCGCAGCCCGGTATTCCGCAGCAGCCACCGCCCGAGCGGTACGGTTATTTTGTCAATCGCAGCGTTCAGGTGACGCTGCATCATCTGGATGCAGTTGGAAAGGCGATCGACACGGCCATAGCATCGGGTGTCACCGACATCGGAGGCGTGACATTCGGTGTAAGCAACAACCGCGCACAATATTCGCAAGCGCTCCGATCCGCGGTTTTGGACGCGCGGCGTCAAGCAGAGGATATGGCCGCCGCCGCCGGACTGCACATCGTGCGCGTAAAAAGCATGCAACAAGGCTCCGCGGAATTGCCCGTGCCGCGCGTCATGATGACCGCAAAAATGGCCTCGCCGCAAGCCGCACCTCCAACCGAAATCGAGCCCAGCAGCGTCGAAGTAAACGCAACCGTAACCATAACCTACGAAGCCCAATAACCCCCCGCCTCGTCATCCTCCTGTCGAAGGACCCGGAGCGGGGCGAGGGGCAAAAGCCGAGGGCTGGGCAGGGTGAGGCACGCTTGAAACTGCCCGGCGTGCAGGCGGGTAGCATAGACACATGAGCACGACGTGCGAACTGTGCGGTTTTCGGCCGGCAACGGTGACCGACCCCAAGACGGGCGAGGTGAAATACTGTGCCCTCTGCGCCGCCCGGCGCCAAGCCACAAAGGCGGCGTTGCCATATTTCGGTGCGGCGCTGACCGCGGCCGCGCTGGTCGCCGGCGGGGCGATGCTGCTCGACAAACTGGGAGAGCAGAAAGGCGAGCGGGGATCCAATCCGATTGAGGACTGGACGCGCCGGCTGCGGACCGCGACACCGACCCTCGCGGCTTTCTCGCGCGACCTCACCGACCTCGCGCGTAGCGGCAAATTGGATCCGGTCATCGGCCGGCAGGACGAAGTCGAGCGTGTCGTCTCGATTCTCGCGCGTCGCAGCAAGAACAATCCCGTGCTCGTCGGCGAACCCGGCGTCGGTAAGACCGCCATCGTCGAGGGGCTTGCACAGCGGATCGTTGCGGGGAATGTGCCGCAATCGCTGCTCAACAAACGCGTGCTCGCACTATCACTCGGCCCGCTCGTAGCCGGCACGAAGTATCGTGGAGAATTCGAGGGCCGCGTCAAGCGGATTCTCGACGAAGTGCGCAAGGCCGCTCGCGACGTCATTCTATTCATCGACGAGCTGCACACGCTCGTCGGAGCGGGAGCGGCGGAAGGTTCGCTCGACCTGAGCTCGATGATTAAACCCGAGCTCGCTCGCGGCGATCTGCAGTGCGTGGGTGCGACCACGTTCGACGAATACCGCAAGTACATTGAATCCGACGCCGCCCTGGAGCGCCGCTTTCAGCCCGTGATGGTGGAGGAACCCTCGATCGAACAGACGATCCAAATTCTTTTCGGTCTGCGACACCGGTACGCCGAACATCACAACGTCGCGATCACGGACGAAGCCGTGCAAGCATCAGCGGCCCTCTCGGCACGCTACATTGCCGACCGATTCTTGCCCGACAAAGCGATCGATCTGATGGACGAGGCTGCCGCCGCCGTTGCGCTTTCGAACCGCGGCGCCATGCCGCGCCCGCCGGTTACCGCCGAGCATGTCGCAAGCGTGGTGACAAAGTGGACGGGGATACCGCAGGCCTCGCTGAGCGAGTCGCAGGCGAACAATCTCCTCATGCTCGAGCAAACGCTTACCAAGCGCGTCATCGGGCAAAAAGAAGCGATCGGCGCGGTGAGCGAGGCGATCCGCCGCGCGCGCGCCGGACTGCACGATCCGCGCAAACCCCTGGGCAGCTTCCTGTTCATGGGATCCAGCGGCGTCGGTAAAACGGAACTCGCGAAAGCGCTTGCCGAAGCGCTGTTCGGCACTGAGGAAGCGCTGGTCCGAATCGATCTCTCCGAATTCACCGAAGCGCACACGATCTCGCGTCTGCTGGGCGCACCGCCGGGATATCAAGGGCACGATGAACCTGGTCAGCTCACCGAACCCGTTCGGCGTCGTCCGTATTGCGTGGTTTTATTCGACGAGCTCGAAAAAGCGCACCCGGACGTCGCCGCCATTCTCCTGCAAATCCTCGACGACGGACGCGTCACCGATGCAAAAGGCCGTACGATCGATTTTCGTCACGCGCTGATCATCATGACGACAAATCTGAGCGATGACGAATTGCCCATCGCCTTCCGCCCGGAGTTCCTCAATCGCATCGACGATATCGTTCATTTTAACGACCTGCAATTCGAGGACATCGAGCAGATCGTCGCCATCCACGTCGACGCGCTCGCCGAGCGCCTGGGCGCGCGCAGCGTGAAACTGAATTTAGACGAACCGGCGCGTGCATTCTTGACCCGTGAGGCAATGAGCGCCGGCAGCGGCGCGCGTTACGTGCACCGAATCGTCGCCCGGCATGTCAGCACGCCGCTCTCAACGGCAATTTTGCGCGGCGAATTGCCGCAAGGCTGCGCGGCCGACGTTCGTCTTGAAGGCGAATCTTTAACCGTTAGCGCCGCCTAAAATACGAGTGCCATCGACGATCTTCGTGGTAATTGTTCGAGGCATTTAAGTTTCGACCGCCCCCGAAATAGCGGGTTGCATTTGGCTCAGCTTTTGCGGTGTATCCGGTATGGCACTCGACCCAATTAGCAGGAGTCCACCAAACCACTGCATCAGCGTTAAGTGTTCCCCACCGAGGAGCACAACCAGGATTACGCCCGTTAGAGGCTCGAGCGTGCCAAGAATTGCTGCCCGCGACGCGCCGATCCGCCTAATGCCGAAGCTGAGGGCAAGAATTGGTGCGGCTGTCGCGATCATTGCGGTGAGAGTGAGCACGGCAAAAGCAAAAGTTGAGGCGATGGCCAGACGGGAATTGGTGGCGATCGCAAGCATCAGAAACACACCTGAGGTGCTCGCTAAAATCACCGCGGTTCCAGTCAACGATGACAAACCATGCATCAATCGGCTTGCACCGATGAGGTACAGCGCATATGCAACGGCACTCCCGAGGCCAATGCATATACTCAGCGCGTCTGGCCCAGCGTGTCCAGGATGAACAAGTAGAATGATTCCTAGCACCGCAAGAGTGATCGTAATGATGCGGGAGAATGTTATTCTATTTCCAAGTACATGCTCGCCCAGCGCAACGATTGCGGGATACGCGTAAAGCAGCAGGACACCGTAAGATGCACCTACTCGCTTAATAGCGCTAAGGTATGCAATGGACATCAACGAATATGCTAGGCCAAGCGCAATAAGCCCCAAAAGCCGATTTGCAGGAACGACGTCTCGCTTTGTTATTCTCACGGCGCACCAGAGGACGACCGCCGCAAACGCAAAGCGCCAAAACAAAATAGTGGCGGACGGCATTCCCGTCCCTAGAGCCGCTTTACCCAAGAGACCATATGTGCCGAACATGAGTTCCGCACATACGACGGCGAGAATGCCCTGAATCCTTACCGACACTGTTTACACTTGAGAAAGACGGTGAGGCGGTTTAAAATATGCGGACGCCGTTCTGGACGTTTGAATCAGGCCTGACTAAAACCGCGTTTTTATTTGCGGATGATTTGGCAGTCATGCGACTATTTTGACGGCCAACACTGACATGGCACTGATGTAGGAGCGCGTCTGCTGAAGTGTAATCGCCCACGAGTTGTTGAGCACTCTAAACGCCCTCTTCGGAGAGCTTATAGCCGCTTGCATCCAGGCAATGTACGTACTATAATACGTACATGACTCGCTATTCCTGCGCCCTGACGACGACCGGCAATTCCAAGGCTCTGCGTCTGGACGCTGCCCTCATAGCCGCGCATCCCGAATTCGGGAGAAGGGGGCCGGTAACAGCCACCGTTATTGCTCCGGGTCAGATACTCGTATCGATTCCTGCCGTGGAAAACGAAGATCAGGAAGACGATCCAATTTTCGGAGCCTTCCTGCACTTGTTAGCGGAAGACATCGTACACCATCCCGAGCGCCTCTATTTGGTCGACGAAGAGTTGATCGCTCGCGCCAATGCCCTCACGGCCGACGTGCACGCCGGCGACGATGAAATCATTCCCGATGACGTCACGTTTTAGTGACAAGAGTCAAAGGCTGGACGATATATTTTCATCCGGCGTTCCGCAATAAGTACGAAGCCTTGGTAGCCGAGGTGAAGGTTCTTAAGGCCAAGCTCGCCCGTGACCAATACATTGCGCATCCAAAGGTAAAATTGCTTGACCGGCTGCAGTCGGTGATTTTTCTGAAATCCCAATCGATCCAGCGGCCGCGGTCTACAAGCAGGGCAATGCACTTGGAGCGCTTCATCGCCATTGGTTTCGCGCGAAATTCTTGGGGCGATTCCGGTTGTTCTTCCGCTTCAGTTCTGAGCACCGGATGATCATCTACGCGTGGGCAAACGACGAGAACACACTTCGTAAGGCTGGATCGAAGACGGACCCGTATCACGTCTTTGAAAAGCGACTCAAAGCCGGTGACCCACCAGACCGTTGGGATGATCTCCTAGCAGAATCCGCAGTGTAAAGCCTCGTAAAAGCAATCAAATAATTGCGTGAATCGCGCTGACGATCTGGCTCTGGTCCATTTCGCCGACGACAATCTTTTTGACGACGCCGCTGCGATCGATAAAGACGTGAACGGGTAAGCCGTTGATCTCATATTGCGATCCGAAGCGGTGCCGTCGTCGACGACCGCCGGATATGAGAGGCCGTACTTGCGGATGAAGCTTTGGGCCTTCTGCTGGTTCTCGAGTTCGTCCACGCCGATGACTTGGAGCCCCTGGCCCGCGTACTGCTTTTGGAGCGAGTTGATGAACGGCGCCTCTTCATTGCATGGCGGGCACCACGTCGCGAAAAAATTCAGGTAGACGGCTTTGCCGCGCAGCGAGCTCAGCGAAAGTTTGCCGCCGCTCGATGTGGGCTGCGTCCAATCCGGGGCCTGTTGTCCGACGCGCGCGACCTTTGACGCACCGGAGCCTCCGACACGGACGGAGCAGCCGCTGAAGGCCAGCGCTACCAGGAGCATGGCGAGAGTCGCGCGCATCGGTACCCTATCCTTGCAAGCAGTCATGAAAGAACTCTGAAAGCCTTTCGTCACGAGTCTACCCGTACGTCGGGTACGCGACCGCACCCAGATCGTCGTTCATCTTGGCCAGCAGTTCCTCGGCGCGTCGCAAAGCGCTGCTGGTCGCGAACGAAACGAAGGTCGCGCAGCGCGACCTCGCGCCCGTACACCGTCTCATGAAAGTCCCGCAGCCACGCTTCGATCGTCCGGCTCTGCCCGTCAAACGTGGGGTTGCTTCCGATCGACACGAGGCAGGCATAGTCGCGCCCGTCATAACGCGCCGTCGCCGAATAGACGCCGTCCTTCGGGCAGCAGTTTGCCGGGCACGCCGATATTAGCGGTCGGAAACCCGAGGTCGTGACCGCGGCCCGCTCCCAGGACGACCTGCCCGCGCAGTTCGTAGCTGTGCCCGAGCATCGCATCAGCCTGGTCGAGCTTTCCTTGCGCGATCAGGCTGCGGATACGCGTGCTCGAAATGCGCTCACCGAACTCATCCGTCGTGTTGGTCACGGGAACGAACGTTACGCCGCCGCGCTCGAAGACCGCGGTCATGAGCGCCGCGTCGCCCATGCGACGATGTCCGAATCGGAATGTCGAACCGACCACCACGCCGCGAACGCGCAAGTTGCGTATAAGCGTTTCGCTTAGGAAATGCTCCGCTTCTTGTGAGGCGATACGCTCGTCGAACGGCACGAAAAAGCACTCATCGAATCCGGCGCGGGCGATGAGATTTATACGTTCTTGCGCGGTGCAGATCAGCGCTGGTTCCTGACCCCGGGCGCAAATATGATGCGGGGTGGTTTGAGAACGTGAGCGCCGCCGCACGCCAGCCCGGGTTTGCGCAGCCGCAGCGTTTTGCGAGCGATGTCCTGGTGGCCCAGGTGCATGCCGTCGAAGAATCCGATCGCGACGACGAGCGGCGTGTCGCTATCCCGTTCGAGCGCGTAGTGGAGTTTCAAACGAACACCTTGCGCGGAGCCAGCAGCGCGCCCAAAGTCTCGCCGACACCAACGAGCGTGCGCGATTCGTCACGCACGAAGACGTGTTTCGCCGTCGCTCCCGAGGGAAGCGGCACGACGCGTCCGGCTCGAAAATCCGCCGAGTGACGCAGATCCAGCACGATTGTCGGAAACGGAATGATGTGTTCGGGCGGAATCAGCGTCTCGCGCGGACGATCGCCGATCTCTTCGAGCGTGTGGCTTTCGTAGAGCAAGAACGGTCCGGAGCCTTCGCGTACCAACGCTCCCATATGCGCCGCAACACCGATTGCACGCGCCGAGGTCCTCGACCAACGTTCGTACGTATGTTCCCTCGCTGCACGCGACACGCAGACGCGCCGAGGCTTGCCGCGCACCGGCCGCGTGCTCGACGCCGATGAGCGTCAGTCCGTAGATCGTGATCGGGCGCGGTCTGCGCTCAACATGCTTTCCCTCGCGGGCCAGCTCGTACAAGCGCCGGCCTTCGTGATGTACGGCGCTATACATCGGCGGAATCTGTTCGCTCTTGCCGACAAATTCCGCGAGAATCTGATGCAAGCGCCGCTCCCAACCCTGCGGGATATCGGATTCTTCAAGCGTCTCTCCAAGCGCATCGCCCGTTGTCGTCCTGCGTCCGGGAACAATCGTGCAGACATACGCCTTGCGCTGGTCCGCCAGAAGCGGAATGAGGCGCGTCGCCTTCCCGACCGCAACCGGCAGAACGCCGGCCGCTTGCGGATCCAGCGTGCCCAAATGTCCGACGCCGATGTGGCGATCGCGCGAATATAACCCATAGATTCGCCGCAGACGTGCAACAATGTGGGCCGATGTGGGACCCGCCGGCTTGAAAACGTTGACGAACCCCAGCATCCGCTAGGATCTCACTTTGGCTTGGAAACGAATAGTTGCTCGCGTCGCACCAAGCGGCCGTAATAATACGAGGCCACGCCGATGAGCGCAAGCACGATACCGAATGTTACGCTTCGAATCGTAAAGAGCGCCGCCAGCGCCATCAAGAGCACGCCCGCAAGCGTAATAACGATACCCCATCGGATAAACGGCGTATCCCGCCGCGTTCCGGCTAGCGCGCCCAGACCCAGGATGATTGCGGCAATCGCAATGATTTTCACGATCTAGAGCCCTTCGGCGAGAAGCGCCTTTCGGACCGCCTCGGCCGCTTCCGGCGAGCGGACCGATGAACGTGAGGCCCGATGCACGGAAATGTCCGCCGCCGCCCAAGCGCGCCGCAGCCGCCTGCACGTTGACGCGGCCGCTGCTTCGCAGGCTCACGCGAATGTCCCCATCGTATGCCTTAAAGAGCGCGGCAACTTCCACGCCTTCAACGGATCGCAGATGGTTAACGATTTCCTCGGTGTCTTCGCCGTCCGCATCGCACAAAGCCAGCATCGCCTCGTCGACGTACGACCAAATATACCGGCCGTCAAACTCGACCGCGGCCTCGCTGAGCGCTCGACCCAGCAGCTTGACTGCCGCAAGGCGTTTATTGGCAAAGATCTCTTCGGTTATCTGCTCTTTATTCGCGCCCAGCTGCATCAGTTCGGCGGAGACGCGCAGCACGTCCGGCGTCGTATTGCTATGCATGAAACCGCCGGTATCGGTCATGATCGTCGTGAGCAGGCACGTCGCGATGTCGGCGTCGATCGGAACGCCGAGTTCGCGCAAGAGGTGCATCACGCACGTCCCGGTGGAGCACTCATGCGTGAGCACATAATTGAGCACGCCGAAATGATCGTTGCCCAGATGATGATCGATATCCAAAATGTTCTTGCGCTCAATCTTCGGCAAGAACTCACCCGCGCGCGACGTGCTGCTCATGTCCCCGAAGACCCACAGCGTGTCGGCGGGCAAATCGGCCGGAACGTCTCGCGAAACAAACTGCGTGTCGGGAAGGAATCGCAGATTACGCGGCACCGGATCCTGCTGAAAATAATGCACGCGCTTGCCAAGTTTCTTGAGCGCCAAACCGAGCGCCAAACCCGCTCCTAATGTATCGCCGTCCGGCTTGACGTGGCTCACCATCACAAAAGCCGGCCGCCTACGCAGCTCCGCAACGACCTCCGCCGTGCTCGCAACCGTGCGATCTTCTTGAATCACGCGTTGTTCCCGCCCGTCTCCGAAGCAGCCCGCAGCGTCTTGCTCAAATTGATCGCCCGCTCAGTCGAACGGTCTTCCACAAACTGCAATTCCGGCGTATGACGCAGCTTAATCTCATGACCAACCTCGCCGCGAAGATACCCCGCCGCATGACTAAGCGCATCCATCGTCTGCTTAGCGACATGACGATCGCCGATGATCGAAACAAACACCTTCGCATGATGCAAATCCTGCGTAATCTCAACCCGCGTAACCGTAGTAAACCCCAACCGCGGATCCTTCAACTCCTGCGAGATCAGCTTACCTAAAACTTTCTGCATCTCATGATCGATCCGCTGCATTCTCTGCTGCTTCATTATAATAATTCGTCTTCTCTGCCTTAGCCGCAATCTCACGCATGATGCATCGGGCGGCGGCGGTAACCCGATGCGGTGGGGAGTGTGAATTCGCTGCGGCGCCCGGAGGGCGTTGAGCAGCGAAGAGGCAAGGAACCTTTTTTACACGATGTAAAAAAGGGACTGGCCCCACCGCATCGGGTTACCGCCGCCGCCCGATGCATCATGCGTGCGCAAGCTCAGCCGCAATAGTCTCAATCGCATACGACTCAATAATATCGCCAACTTTGAGATCCTGATACCGCGCAACCTGGATGCCGCACTCATACCCCTCGGCCACTTCGCGAACGTCGTCTTTGAACCGCCGCAGAGACTCGAGTTCGCCGTCAAAGATCACCGCCTGGTCACGAAGCACACGCACCTTCGAGTTGCGCGCGATCTTGCCGTCCTTGACGTAGCAACCCGCGATCGAGCCGACCTTGCTGACCTTGAAGACCTCGCGTACCTCTGCGTGCCCCAGCGTGATCTCACGTAGAACCGGCGCAAGCATCCCGCGCATCGCCTTCTTCAGGTCGTCTTCGACTTCATAGATGACCTGGTAGAAGCGTAAATCGACGCCTTCGTTTTCGGCAAGCCGTTTGACCGTTTCGTCGGGCCTGATGTTGAAGCCGATGAGCACCGCGTTGGATGCACTGGCCAAATTGACGTCGTTGGGCGTAATCGCACCGACGCCGCCATGAATGACGCGAATGTCGACTTCCTCGGTGGAGAGCTGCTCCATACGCGCGCGCAGCGCTTCGACGGAGCCCTGGCCATCGGCTTTGACGATGATGTTGAGCGATTTCTTGCCTTCGGCCGGCATCTGCATGAACGTCTCCAGCGAAACGCGCTGCCCGCCGCTGGCGGCGATACGCACGTCGCGACGTCGTGTCTTGCGCTTCTCGGCGGTTTCACGCGCGACGCGTTCGTCCGAGACGACCATCAGCGTATCTCCGGCGGAGGGAACGTCTTGCAGACCCATGATCTCGACCGGAATCGAGGGGCCGGCCTTCTTGACTTGTTTGCCCTTGTCGTCAACGAGCGCGCGCACCTTGCCGAACGTGCCGCCTACGACGACGATGTCGCCGACCCGCAGCGTGCCGTTCTGAACGAGCACGGTCGCAACCGCACCGCGGCCGCGATCGAGCTGCGCTTCGATTACGACGCCGGTCGCGCGGCGGTTCCGGTTCGCTTTGAGGTCCCGAATATCGGCCTCGAGCAATACCGTTTCCAGTAATTGGTCGATTCCCTCGCCGCTTTTCGCGGAAACCGGAACCATTTCGATGTTGCCGCCCCAATCGACGGACTGCAAACCTTGTTCGGCCAGCTGCTGCTTAACGCGCTCCGGCTGCGCTTCCGGTTTGTCCATCTTGTTCATTGCAACGACGATGGGGACGTTCGCCGCCTTGACGTGCGCGATCGCTTCCCTCGTTTGAGGCATGACGCCGTCGTCGGCAGCCACTACCAGGATCGCAACGTCGGTGACTTTCGCACCGCGAGCTCGCATGGCGGTAAACGCCTCGTGACCGGGCGTATCGATGAACGTGATTTTACGATCGTTTTGCTCGACCGTGTACGCACCGATGCGCTGCGTGATGCCGCCCGCTTCACCGGCTGCCACGTTTGCACGGCGGATCTTGTCCAGAAGGGAGGTTTTACCGTGATCGACGTGACCGAGAACGGTCACCACCGGCGGACGAAGCGTGAGCATTTCGGGTTTGTCTTCTTCTTGCTCGACGGTGACTTCTTCACCGGCCTCTTTGACGACCGCGTTGAAACCGAACTTTTTGGCAACAGAGATCGCGACGTCACTCGAAATATTTTGGTTGATCGTCGCCATCGTGCCGATCTTGATCAGCTCTTTGATGATGTCTTTTGCCGGAACGATCATCGAGGTCGCGAGTTCCTGAACCGTCAGCAAATCGGGAATCTCGATCGTTTCGAGTTTTGCCGGAGCGGGCGCGGGAATGTGCTCGACGCGCTTCTTTCGATTGCGCTCCTTTTCGAGCAGCATCTCCTTTTCGCGATCTTTTTTGTTCAGCTTGTCGTCGCGATCGCGTGAGCGGTCGCCCGGACGGCCTGCGCCCGAACTGGGTGCCGGCGCATCGGTAGCCGTGGGCGGCAAACCACCGGGACGCGGAGTAAACGGACGGTTACCCGGCGGCGTAAGCGGACGGAACGGGCCGTTGCCCTGGGGGCGGCGCTGGGGTGCGGGCGAGATCAAGCGTCCGGGCTGAGGTGCGCGCGGTTGGCCCGGCGCAGCCGGGGTTCCGGCGGATTGACCTGGGCGGGGAGCAACGCCGGGGCGGCCCGGGCAGCCCCGTTTGCGGTCCCGGTGAGGCGGAAGCAGAGGTTGTTGGCGCGGGCGCTTGCCGGCGCGGAGGCAATATCGATGCCTGACCCGAGGGAACCGGGCGCAGTCGCGGGACTGGAGCCTGCGATGCCGCGGGTGCCCGCGGACGAGCTGCGGGTGCCCTTGGCGGAGCGGGCTTCGGGCGCAGCGACCGCAGGCGGTTCCTTAACGGCAGCCGCGTCGCCGGCGCCGGCATCCGGCTGCGCAGCAACAACGGCCTGCTCGGCAACAACGACCTGCTCTGCAGGTGCTGGAACTTCAGGTTTCGCGGCGGGTTTTGGAGCGGCAGGCTGACGGCGCGAGCTCGGCTGCCACCGGCTTGAGCGTCGGAATGGGCTCGGGCGGAGCTTCGGGTTTGGCAGAAACGACGGCGGGTTCAGGCTTTCGGCGCGCTCACAGCCTGCGCGGGCGCGGCGGCATTTGGCTGAGCCGGTTTGGGTGCAGACGGCGCGGCGGGCTTTAAAAGCACGCTGCGAACCAGATCCGCGATGTGATCGGGAACGACGCTCAGCTGATTCTTCGCCTCGAAAACCCCGTTGAGACGCTCATTGAAGAGGGTGACCAGCTCTTTGGAGGTCAGTCCAACTTCTTTAGCAAGTTCAAAGATCCGAACTTTTCCGGTAGCCAAATTCTGCCTTTCGTTTTGCAGGCGCATCCAATTCCTCGGAACGCATTAGCCGAGGGCGCCCGCAATCTACCCTCAGCTCATCGCACGCGCTCCTTCCCCGGCGTGTCCGTCACGCCAAAGGCTGTTAAGCATTGCTCTGGTTCAACATATCAATTCAACTACAAATACAATCCGCTTAGCCTAGCTGTAACCCGTATTCGGCGGCTGCAGCTGCAAGCCCCGGATACTTCCGGTTTTTTTCTACGCGTGCGGCACATTGTGCCGAGCAGAGGTACACACCCCTGCCTGCCTGCCGTTGCGACCCGGCGTCCGCTTGCCAGCATGCGCCCCTTTGCCCGTCCGAAGCCCGGACGTATCGCTGCATCTGCCGCTGCGGCTTGCGCTCGCGGCATCCGGCGCACTGCCTGACCGGCGTGTGCGTCACTATCCCTCGCCGCCCAGACGCTCCCGCTTGAATTCCTCGAGTTTGCGAATCAGCTCTTCGTCGATCCCGCCCGCGGCGGCTGCGTCCGATTCCTCGACGGCAACCTCCTGCGCGAGGACGGGTTCCTCTTGCACGACTTCCTCTTCTTCGCCGGCTGTTTGCGGCTCGGCGCGTTCGGCCATATAGCGTTCGCGCGCTTCATCGGCCTCTGATTCGCTGGCGATATCCAGCCGCCACCCGGTCAAACGCGCGGCAAGCCGCACGTTCTGTCCTTCGCGACCGATTGCAAGCGAAAGCTGGTAGTCCGGCACGACGACGAGCGCGACGCCGTCGTCGTCGAACAGTTCGACGTTCAGAACCTTGGCCGGCTGCAGCGCGTTCATAATGAATGCAACCGGATCGTTCTCCCAGCGAATGACGTCGATCTTCTCGCCGCGCAGCTCGTCCGACACGTTGGCGATTCGACTCGATTTCGGTCCCAGACACGCACCGATCGGGTCGATCTCCGCGCGATTGCTGCGAACGGCGACTTTCGAACGGCTTCCGGGTTCGCGCGCGATCGCCATAATCTCGACGATACCGTCCTCGATCTCGGGCACTTCAAACTCGAGCAGCCGCTGAACCAACCCTTCGGCGGCACGCGAAAGAATGACGCTCGGGCCCTTGGGTGACTTGCGAACATCCAGCACGTAGGCGCGGATAAAATCGTTGATGCGGAAATTCTCGCGCGGAACTTGTTCCGAGAGCGGCAGCATCGCTTCGTCCTTGCCGTCGAGCAGCACGTACATGTTGCGCTGCTCGAAACGCTGCACGGTACCCTTGACGATGTCGTTGAGCTTTGCCGCATATTTGTTATAGACCGTATCGCGTTCGGCTTCACGGATGCGCTGTACGATAACTTGTTTTGCGGTCTGTGCGGCGATGCGCCCGAAGTCTTTGGGAGTAACTTCCTCATCAAAGAAGTCGCCGACCTGGTACTGCGGTCCGGCTTCGCCCGGCTTGACCTCCAGCTTCGGATCGGTCACCTCGTCGACGACGGTCCGGCGGTGAAATACCTTGTATTCCCCGCTCTGCCGATCGACGGTCACAATCGCATTGGCCTCGCTACCGAAATGCCGCTTGTATGCCGTAAGCAGTGCCGCCTCGAGCGCCTCGACGAGCATTTCGAATGGAATGTTTCGTTCCTTCGAGATGTATTGCAGGACGTCGATGAGTTTTTCGTCGGTTACCGTTTCAGGCATGATGCTTTCGTTCTTTCTTATCGCGTTGAGATCGGAGCGAACGTCGTATTCAAGGTTTCGCCCGTTCTCGATGGTAGCGAGCGGAAGCGGCAGTTCGCCTTTGCTCGTTTCCAAAATGACATTTGTTCCGCGCACGCCGCGCAACACGCCGCGATGCGTCTTACCGCCTTGCACTAAAAGCGAGGTGACGACTTTTGCGTCCCGCCCGGCAAAGCGTTCGTAGTCGCCCGGTTTAGTAAGCGGGCGGTTAAGCCCGGCCGACTCGACTTCGAGTGTATATTTCTCTTCGTAAACGTCGAGTTTTTTGTTGATTGCTCCGGCGATGCGCTCGCAAGTTGCCAAATCGACGCCGCCGTCACGATCGATCGTGATCGAAAGCGCCGTTAAACGGCGTCCGCGCCGCGCCGCAGAATGAACGATCTCCACTCCCGTAAAACGAACGTCGTGCGCGATCTCATCGATCGCGCGCCCGAATGCTTCCGGGAGCGTCATCTGCACGTTCATGTCCCCAACAAAGAAGCGCGGGACATGCCCACGCTTACACGACTAACCCAGGAGTAGAATACAGCAAAAGGACAACGGGCCGCAACCCCAGTGGGTGCGGCCCCTCGTCTTGCTCTCATTTGTTGTTTCATCAAAGCACGCTCGTATTGCCGGTTTACGTCCGGTTGCCGCTGAGCGCTCGTCTAGCGCTCTACTGAACTAGCGCACTTTCTCGGGCTAACTTGCCCGGCGGATCTTGCGGTTCCAACCGCCCTCCTTAATGTCAACGCTCAATGTGTCTCGTGAGACATCTACAATTGTACGCCGACAAATGTCGCGTTTCAAGAACCCTTCGACGGCTCGGGCGAGGGCGGAGTAAACGGCTCGAGATGTCCCGAGCAAATAAGCGACTCGTTCTCTTCGATGATCCATTCCTTGCTGCCGGCGAGCGGTGCGCGCAGCACCCAGCCGGTACACCAATTGATAAATCCGATGCGCTTAACGGACGTAACGTACATCTTTACGTAACGCTCCTCGGGCGCTGTTCCAAGTATGGATTCTTTCCAACGCTGTGAGGCCACGTTCTCGACAAAAAGAAACTTTGTCGCCGCCAGAACCGAGGGCGGAGGCGTCGGTTCGGGCTCCGGCGTGGGCTTGATGCTGCCCAGCAGCGAGTGCCCTATCACCGGCGCGGGCGAGAACGACGGAGCGGCAGTCGGGATGAGATTGCGCAGCCGTTCGTTCAAAGACTTTGCTCGCTTGGATGCGGCAGGCGCGCCGGGGCGGGGGGTGGCGGGAAGCGGCTGAACGGGGCGAGCGACGGACGGCCCTTTAACCGGCGCGGCGCCGTGCGGACCCGGCGATCCCGTCGTCTTGGGTCCCGGACTGGGAGCGGTGCCGCGCGCCGGAGTCGCCGCAGGATGCGCAATTTTTACCTGTGACGGACTGCCCGGGGTCAAAAGCGGCGCGGGTGTCGCGATAGCGGCCAGCGGCGCCTGCGTCGCGACCAGTGCCGAGGGCTGCGGAGCCGGCGTTGCCGGCGCCGCCGTCGGGGCGGCGGTGGGCAGCGGTCGCCGTGTGGGCGCGATCGTCGGCGCCGCGCTGGGCCTGGGCTGCGGCGTGGCGGACGGAGGCGCCTTGATACTGGCCACGACGATACTTGCCGGAGCGCTCGTCGGCGCGGCGGGCGCAACGGGCGCAGGCGTGGCCGCAAGCTGGGCTTGCGTGGGCACGGGATTCGGCAGCCGTGGAACTCACGGGCGCCGGCGTCGGATTCGGCGGAGCCGTCGGCGCGAGCTTGGCCAATTCGTGCAGCACCCGCGGATGCGGGGGCAGCGCACGGGGCTGGGCCGCCGCGCGCGGATGAACGGCTGCCGGTGCATGCGGCACGGGCACCGCCACGCGCGCAACACTCACGGGCGCGGTTCGTTTGGGTGCCTCGCGCGTTACGGTGACGACGGCAGTCCCCGATATCGCCTCCTGCGCCGCTTGCTCTGAAGACGACGTCGCGAGCGAAAACAGCAGATACGCCGCGAGCGCATGCAAAAGCAATGAGGCCAGATAGCTGACCACATTGCGCTCGGCCGCGCGTTTGTCACGTGGGTCGCGTTTCAAACGGAAGGAGCCTTCTGGATTTCTCGCGCAAGCGCCTTGAGCTCATGGAAAAGCTCCACAAACGAACGAAGATCGTCGCAACACTCGGTCCTGCGTCGCGCGATCCCGAGATGATTCGGGCGTTGATTCTCTCGGGCACGAATGTGTTCCGCTTGAATTTCTCGCATGCGACGCCGGCAGAGCACGGCGAGAACATCGCCCGCATTCGCAGTATTGCAAGCGAACTCGATCAGCACGTCGCCATCCTGCAAGATCTGCCTGGGCCCAAGGTGAGAACGGGCAAATTCGCCGACGGTGTGGCCGGCGTGCGGCTGGAGCGCGGGAAGCAGTTCGTGCTTACGAACGAGCAGATCGACGGCGACGCCGAACGCATCTCGGTTTCGTATCACGACCTGCCGACGGACGTCTCGGTCGGAACCCGGCTGTATCTTCAAGACGGCGCGATCGCGCTTCGCATTCAGGACAAGACGACCAGTGAGATCCGCACGACCGTAGAGGTCGGCGGCGAGCTGCGCGCGCAGCAAGGTATCAACTATCCCGATGGAACGCTCAACGTCTCCGCCGTCTCCGATCGCGATCTGGAGTATCTGGCTTTTGGTCTGGAGCACGCGGTCGATTATGTTGCCGTTTCGTTCGTGCGCAGCGCGGAAGACATCTACCGCGTAAAAGCATTCTGCAAGGAACGCGGCAAAGACCCGCACATCTTGGCAAAGATCGAGAAACACGAAGCGCTCCAAGACATCGAGAACATCATCAGCGCGGCGGACGGAATCATGGTGGCGCGCGGCGATTTGGGCATCGAAGTGCCGCTCGAACAGGTACCGCTGATTCAAAAGGACTTGATAGCGCGCTGCAACCGCGCAAGCAAACCCGTGGTAACGGCAACGCAGATGCTCGAGTCGATGACGTCAAGCCCGCGTCCTACTCGCGCCGAAACGACTGACGTCGCAAACGCGATCCTCGACGGCACCGATGCCGTCATGCTCTCAGGAGAAACGGCGCGCGGCCAATATCCGATCGAAGCCGTCCACGTGATGGCCGAGATTGCGCGCGAGGTCGAAAAGGCGTATCCGCACGAGATTCTTCAGCTTCGCCGCCTCGAAGGAGCCAACCGGAACATCGCGACTTCAATTGCCGAAGCGGCGACGCGTTCGAGCGCGGAACTCGATCTGCCGTTCATCGTAACGGGCACCACCACCGGAAACGCGGCGCACCACATCAGCGCATTTCGCCCAAAGGCACGCATCATCGCGCTCACGCCGATGCCCGAGGTCGCGCGCAGCCTCGCATTGCTCTGGGGCGTCGAATCGCTTCTCATCGAGCGCTATTCATCCATCGACGTACTGTTGCATATCACCGAACAGCGCATGCTCGGCGAGGGCTTGGTACATCACGGCGAATGCGTCGCGTTCACAACCGGCATGCCGGTTGGTTCGGGCGGTACGAATCTGTTGAAGATCCATCAAATCCCGTAACATCGCTAGACGGCCAGGCGTCGTTCGTTCGTCTGTTTGAGCAGCTCGCGCGCGTGCTGCAGCGCGACGCCATGCGCTTCGCCTGACAGCATGCGTGCGAGCTCGGTTGCACGATCCGGTTCCTCACCGATCGGACGAACTTCAATGGAGGTCTCGCTGCGGCTCTCGCTCTTCTCGAGGACGTAATGCGCGTCGGCCCATGACGCTATCTGCGCCAAATGCGTTACGCACACGACCTGCGTTCGCTGCGCGAGCCGGCCCAGCCGTATCCCGACCGCCGTCGACGTGGCGCCACCGACCCCAGTGTCGATTTCATCAAAGATGAGCGCCGATGTTCCGCGCGAACCGGCGAGCACGACGATCAGCGCAAGCAATACGCGCGAGAGCTCGCCGCCGGAGGCAACACGCGCCAGCGGGCGCTCCGCCTCGCCTTTGTTTGCAGCGAAGATAAATTGCAGATCCTCGCCGCCGCCGGGCCCGATCTCGTGAAGGTCTTCGAACTGCACGCTAAAGCGCCCGGACGGCATTGCCAGAGCCTTCAGTTCACCCTCGATGGCTTTGCGTAACCGATCCGATGCGGCATGCCGAAGGCGTGAGAGCTGCGCCGCGGCCTCCTTGAGCGATTGGGCGATCTCGGCGCGCTCACGGGCAAGGTGAGATCTACGCTCGTCCTTGGTAGCGTCCAGATCGATCGTTGCAGCGAACGCACCGGCGGATTCAAGCACGGCGCTCAGCGTTCCGCCGTACTTTCGCTTTATCGTATCGAGCAGATCGAGCCGGGCGTTGATCACCTCGAGTTCGCCGGGATCGAACTCGAGCGCATCCATTTCGCGCGAGATGCGCACCGCGAGGTCGTTCACCTCACTTTGAAGCGCATCCGCTGCGCTTGGCCATTCCGAGAAAATCGTCTCCTATGTCGGAGATTTGGTGGAGCGCGCCGGACGCGGCGCCCAGCGAATCTTCGGCTGCGCCCTCATCGCCCGAAAGCGCCTCATGCGCCGTTCGCAGCGCGCAGCACGATCTTCTCCGCATTTTCCAGGATGCGCCGCCGCTGCGTCAAGCGCTCATCCTCGTCTATCTCCGGTGCCGTTTTCTGAATCTCTTCGAGCGCAAATTTCGCGAACGCAACCTGCTCTTGCGCTTGCCGCTCGTCGCGATCGAGCGTTTGCAGCATGCGGTCGATGCTTGCCAGACGCGCATGCAGCACCGCAACACGCTCGCGAGATTCAAGCGCCGAATCGCCGGCGAAACGGTCGAGCAATTCGACATGGTATGCGGGCGCCAGCAGGCGCTGTGCCTCGTGCTGGCCCACGATATCGGCGAGATCCGGAGCCAAGTCGCGAATATACCCGGCGGTTGTGGGCCTGCCGTTCAATCGAATCGACGATTTCCCCGTTTCCGCGACGATCTCGCGCGAGATCGTCGCGTCCTCATCGGGATCGAGATCGAAGCCGTCCGACGCGAGCCGGTCGCGCAGTGCGCGTTCCACATCGAATTCCAGAGTTACGACCGCGCGCGGACGGCCGCGTCGCACGAGGTCGGCGCTTGCGCGCTCGCCGAGCACGAACGCGAGAGCCCCAAGGACCATCGTTTTTCCGGATCCGGTCTCACCCGTGAAGATCGTTGCGCCGCGCGCAAACGAAATTTCCGCGCGGGGTATCAGGCCATAATCTTCTATCGTCAGCCGGCGAAGCATGCCCATCGCATACTACCGGAAGCGCCGATCCTTGATGGAAACACCCCAGCTCAACTTCTCCTCGAGCCGCTCGAAAAATCGCAAACGCTCGACACGGGCAAACCGCACGGTGCGCGGATAGCGCTCAATCACGACGGTCGCACCGCCGGCAAGATCGCTGACGACCTCGCCGTCGCATTCCAGGTTGGCGTGCGAGAGCTCCGCATCACACGTAATCAAGACGCGGGAGGTCGCAGGAACGATCAGCGGGCGAGAAAACAGCGTGTGCGGCAGAAGCGGAACGATCCCGAGCGCATCGACATGCGGTGAGATAATCGAACCGCCTGCCGAGAGAAAATACGCCGTGGATCCGGTCGGCGTCGCGACGCAGATGCCGTCCGCAGGCACGTGCGCAGCCTGTTCGTCGTTCAGGCACAATCCGAACGGGACGATGCGTGAGATGCCGCCTTTGCGCACGACCGCGTCATTGAGCGCGAAGAAGGTCTTTCCCGCATGAGTGGCTTGCAGCGCAATTCGTTCTTCGATAATGAGTCCGCGCTCGAGTAAGTCGGGCAGCTCGTCGATATTCTCGTCGTTCTGGTCGAATTCCGTGAGGAAACCAAGCCGGCCCGTATTGATGCCGATGATGGGTACGCCGATATCGACGGCCAGCCTCGCAGCGCGCAGCAGCGTTCCGTCGCCGCCGATCGTGATGAGCAATGCGGCATCATCCAGCGAACCTCCGTCGACAATCGGAGAGACGGAATAGCCGCTGCGGCGAAAGCCGTCGCCGACGCGCGATGCGAGCGCGCGCGCATGCTCGCGATTCGTATCGACGTACAGCGCGACGGCACGTTTTTTCACGGAAACGGTCACACGGAAGGTCCTTCGGAAACCAGAGCGTCGATCACTTCATCGCGCACCGGCGTCCCTGCGCGACGCAGGCGGACCAGGAACTCGCGATTGCCGGCCGGTCCGAGCAGCGGTGATGCCGTCAAAGCCGTCGGGACCAAGCCGAGCCGCAGGCTTGCGTCGCGAACCTCTCGCAACACCGCTCGATGTACGTTCGCATCCCGGACCACTCCGCCGCTTCCCAGCCGCTCGCGTCCCGCTTCGAATTGCGGCTTGATAAGTGCGACGATCTCACCCTGGGGAGCCATATATGCGGTGGCACGAGCGAGAATCGTGCGCAGCGAGATGAATGACGTATCGACGACGATCAGGTCGAACGGCACCTCAAACGCCGTATCGGGAAGCCGCCGAAAATTCGTTCGCTCCATGACGGTCACCCTCGGATCGTTTCGCAGGCGCCAGTCGAGCTGTCCGTATCCGACGTCGAGCGCGACCACATGGGATACGCCGCGTTGCAGCAGGCAGTCCGTAAAGCCGCCGCTCGACGCGCCTATGTCCAAAGCGCGGATCCCATTCACGTCTATCGCGAATGCCTCGAGCGCATGTTCCAGCTTCTCGCCGCCGCGGCTAACGAAACGTCGCGGCCGTTCGATCTCGATCTGCGAGCCGGAGCGGACGTTCGCGCCCGCTTTTGTAGCGGGCTCGCCGTTCACTTTGACGCGGCCCTCCATAATGAGGCTGCGCGCTTGCGATCGCGTAATGCCTTCCTGTTCCGAAACGAGCGTATCGAGACGCTGCGCGCGGACAAAATCACCCACTGCCGGCACGCCCCGGCAGCAACGCATCGACGAAGATCGCGGCAACAACGCGAAGAAGCAATCCGGCGCACCGACGCCCGCCCAATCGAAGGATTGCCATGAAAACCTCCTGCGTCTCTCCTGAACGGAACTACGAACGTACGCGCGCTGATGCCTGCGGCACCGGAACGTGATGATCGTTCTCATCGCGGCTGCCGCACTCGCAGCCGCGCCGGCTTCGCGCGCGGCCCGGCCGTCCGATGGAACGTATACCTACGCCATAAGCGCCGGGGGAATCGAGATTGAGACGGACACGGTCGTTATCAGTTCGACATCGACGGCCGTGAACGTAAGGGATGCGGCAAGCATTCCTGCGCGAAGCGTCACGGGCGTCGCGATTGCTTCCTACGATCCTTCGACGCTCGCTCCGAATGCATACGCAGCCGACTTCAACCTCCCGTCCGGCACGCAGCATACCACCGTGACATTCGAGCCGGGCGCTCTCTCCGTGCACGTTCCGGGGCAAAACGTCGAACTTCGGGCAGATCCGGCAGCGCAGCTGGAACTGGTTGCCGACAATCTTGCCGGCACATCCGCGATGCTTCCCGCCGTGCTTGCACGCCGGTCACGCGAACGCGGTCACGCTGGCGGTCCTTGCCGGCGGCAAGACGGTCGTATGCCGCGCCGGATCGACACAGTCGGCGCGACCGAGCGGCGTTCCCGCGACGGATCGATCGCTGAGCTTTACGTGCGCGCAGTTGCAAGAGATCTATTGGTACGACCCGGCGACCTACCTGGTCCACGATATCGAGGTCCCCGCGCAAAATGCGCAGATTCAGCTCACGGGCGGCACGTCCGGCGTGACGGCTCCCGTGACACCCGAGCCTTTGGCCACCGCGCTCCCAACGCCGGCGGCGCACTTCACCAGCACGGATATCCGTTTCCGTTCGGAAGACGGCACCGTTCTGGCGGGAACGCTGACGCTTCCGCAAATGATGCACGGGCAGGTTCCCGCAGTCATTCTCGTGCACGGAAGCGGTGCGGAAGATCGCAACGAAACGATCGGTCCCAATCCGGTCTTCCTCCAACTCAGCAACGCACTCTCGAACGCCGGGTATGTTGTGTTGCGTTACGACAAGCGCGGCGTCGCAAAGAGTGGCGGCAACGCGGCCGACACGACGCGAGACGAGCTGATCGCCGACGTTACCGCAGCTTATGGATATATACGCCGGCAACCCGCCGTCGACGCACGCCGCGTTTTCTTGCTCGGCCACAGCGAGGGCGGCGAATTGGTTCCCAGCGTTGCGGTGAACAATCCCACAGTTGCGGGAATCATCTTGATGGCGCCGCCGGCACTTCCACTGGGCCAAGTTATCATGCAGCAGGTCGAGGATTCAGTTCCCGCATCACAGCGCGCGCAGGCACGCAAAGACGAGACTGCGGCGTTGCAAAAGATCCGAACCGGCCGCACGAGCGGGCCGGGAATGGCCTGGCTTCGAACATCGCTCGACATCGATCCGATCCTCGCGATCCAACGCGTGCGTATGCCGATCCTCATTCTTCAGGGCGGCAGCGACGTGCAAGTGCTGCCGCAGGATCTTCCGCGCTTGGTCAAAGCGGCAAAATCGTCCAACCGCGATGTGACCGCACACGTCTTTCCCGGCGATAATCACTTGTTCATGCGGGCGCTCCCGGATGAACCGCGCACGCCGCAAGCGGCGCTGCAACAGTATTTGACGGTGCCTTCTTACATCGACCCGGTCGTGCTCAAGACACTGATCGACTGGCTCAACGCTCACGCACGAACATGATGGTGGGTTCGCCGTTGAAGGTCGTTTCCTGCTCGCGTACGTATCCGCATTTTTCTGCAACACGCAACGAAGCAACGTTGTCCGGATGAACGATGCACACCGTTTTTTTGCTGGTCAGGTTCACATCTGCCCACGCGATTGCTGCCCGCACCGCTTCGGTCGCATAGCCTTTTCCGTGTGCTCGCGAGACGAGCGCCCATCCAAGCTCGGGCATGCCGTCGATCGAGGGTTCGATCTCGCGCAGGTGGTTTGCAAATCCGAGTTCGCCGAGGAATTCTCCGGTCGATTTATCTTCGACCGCCCAATACCCGAAGCCTCAGGAGTGTCCAGTGCCCGGCGTATCGCAAGAGACGGAACCACACGTCCTGCGGCGTCGATCCTCGTACGCCGATGAAACGCCTGACGCCCGGATCGTTCCACATCGCACAGCAATCGGCCAAATCGTCCGCGCGGTGTCCGCGCAGCCTCAAGCGCTCGGTCTCGATGACCGGCACGGACACTAGAACGGAATCTCGTCGCCTTCGGCAATCGGTTGCGAAACGGGTGCTTGCTCCATCGCGCGATCGATTTGCGTTTGCGCACCTTTGAGCAGTTCCTCGCACTCCGAGGCCAGCAATTTGCCGCGTTTAAAGAGTTCGACGGCGCGATCGAGCTCGATATCGCCTTTTTCCAACTGTTTGACGATCGATTCCAGCTCGGCAACCTTTTGCTCGAATGGACCGGGTTTTTGATCAGGCATCCGGCTGAGTTCCTTCGACGCGAGCGATAAGCGTTCCATGCTGCACGTGCGCCATGATACGAGCACCCTGCGGAACCGCAGATGCATCGCGTACGGCGCGCCCATCGAGCGTGACGATCGCGTAGCCGCGCGCAAGGGGCGCCTGCGGATCGAGTCCGGTCAAACGCGTGGCCAGGTGTTTCAAGTGCTCCTGGTGAGAGCGCAATACGGAAAGCTGCAACCGCTCAAGCCGCTCGCTCGAACGAGCCAGCGTTGCCGCCTTCGGCGCCGCATAGTACCGCGCTGCGGCCGCCAGCCCGGAGCGAAGTTCTGTAAGGCGCGCGAACCGCTGCGCGAGCCGCTGCTGCGGAGTCTGTTGGTTCAGGCGGCGTTCGAGCACATGCAGTCCGCTCGCAAGTCCCGGTATGAACCCGCGCGCAGCATGGCGCAGATCCCGGTCGGCGATATCCAACCGCTGAGCCGCGTTGCCCGCGGCCGTACGAATCAGTCGTTCTAACTGCGTTTGCGCTCGTTGCACGCGGCCCAGGAAGCGATCGCCGATTTCTCCGAAATACTGCGCCGCATTGGAGGGCGTCTCGCACGTATAATCGGCGACATAATCGCTCACGTGTACGTCGCCCGTGTGGCCGATCGCCGAGAGGACCGGGTGTCGCGCCCGAACGATCGCACGCACGACCGGTTCCAAATTGAATGCAAAGAGATCTTCGTAGGAACCGCCGCCGCGTGTGAGTACGATCAGATCGACCTTGAGCCTTGATGCTTTGTCGATCGCTTCGCCGACGTCGATCTGCGCCCCGTCGCCCTGCACGCGCGTTTCAACAAACTCGACCTTGACGAATGGCGCGCGTTTTGCGATCGTAGCGAGAAAATCTTCGGCGCCTTTTCCACGAGCGGACACCAGTGCGATTCGTCGAGGAAAGGCCGGCATCGGGCGCTTGCGATCCCGTTCGAATAGTCCTTCCGCGCGAAACTTCTCCTTGAGCGCTTCGAACTGCGCATAGAGCACGCCGATGCCCGTGAGCTCGACGTTCTTCACGAAGAGCTGGTATTGACTGCGTTGCGCGAACGTGCCGTATTCGCCGCCGCAGATGATTTCGTCTCCGTCTTTGAAGGGCGGAACTTTGGCTGCATCGCTCGCCCAGACGACACATTTGAGTATGTCGTTGTTCTCTTTCAGATCGAAGTACAACCGCCCATTGACGTTGCTGAAACCCGAAACCTCGCCGCGCACGCGTATTCCCGAAAGCGTCTTGTTCGCCGCGATGAGACGCCGGATGTAATCGACGACGCGGCTAACGCTTTGAACCGGTTCAAGGATCGGCTGCATGGGCGGCCGCGGCTGAGAAAAGAGCGAGTCTTGCATGCCGCTGCCGTTATCTGCCGCGGTTGCGCGGTGCCGGCCGGCGCCGGCGAATCGAGCGGAACGTAATTGGTCCCGTCGCCTACGCTATCCGGCGGCTGAGTTGCGTCCGCGGGCGGCGGCGGCGCCGTCGGCTCGGGCGAAAATGTGGGAGCCGGCGGCATGCTCGCGTTCTCGTTTGAGAGGCCGACCGGTCCTCCAAACGCATTTGGCTGCGGAGCTTGCGGTCTGCCGCACGGCGTAAGCGGTTCGGTTCCGCTTAGGTAATATTCGAACGGGCCGTAACCGCCGCCGCAGCTCGCGATCTTCTTGACCTCATCGCCCGGAAAAATGAAGTCGTGTTTTGCGACGTTCTGCAGCGCGCCTTTCATGAAACGCGACCAAATCCGTGCCGGAATGTTTCCGCCATACGACTCGTTCATCGGGTGGTAGTTGTCGTTTCCGAGCCACACCGCCGTTACGAGGTCCGGCGTAAATCCGACAAACCACGCATCGCGAAAGTCCGACGTCGTCCCGGTCTTGCCGGCAGCCGGACGGCCGATGACCGCGTTCGGATATCCCGTCCCGTGATTGATAACGTCTTCCATCATCGTCGTCATGATATACGCGGTGCCCGCGCTCACGACTTCGGTTTGCTCGGGATATTGGTTATCGAGCACGGCGTTTCCGAGCGAATCCTTCACGATTCGAAATGGAGATGAAGGAATGTGAACACCCTGATTTGCGAGCGTAGCGTAGCCCGTCGCCTGATCCAGCGGCGATATGACCGAGGTCCCAAGCGCAAGAGAGAGATTCGGTTCGAGCGGCGAGCTGATTCCCATGCGTTTCGCGTACTCGATAACGCGGTCGATACCGACCTGCTCGAGAAGTTTGACTGCAACGATGTTACGGCTCTGCGCAAGTGCGACGCGAAGCGATATGGCGCCCATGTAACTATTGTCGTCGTCGCGCGGCGACCACGTGCCGCCGGTTCCATCCGGATAGCTTACCGGCGAATCGTCTATGATGGTCGTCGGCGGCATACCGCTGTCGATCGCTGCCGTATAGACGTACACTTTGAATGACGAGCCGGGCTGCCGGCGCGCTTGCCAAGCGCGGTTGAATTGATTCGTGAGCGAGAAGTGCGCACCGCCGATCATCGCCAGAATCTCACCCGTGGAAGGGCGAATCGCGACCAGCGCCGCCTCGTCCGCACCGATGCCTTCGAGTTTGGCCTGGTTCACTCCCCAGTCGATCGGCTTGTTGACCGAGTTTCTCCATTCGCGGATCGACGGTCGTGTAGACTTGCAAACCGCCCTCGTACGCCGCCTGTTTTCCGAATGAACGCTCGAGCTGCGCAACCGCGAACGTGGTGAACCAGGGATCGTTGAATCCCTGCAGACCCGCCGGGCGTTCTCCGGCAAGCTCGAGCGGTGCGTTGTACGCGTCATCTGCCTGGTCGCGCGTGATATCTCCACTCTCGGCCATGCGATCCAGTACGTGACGCTGGCGTTCGCGGGCGAGATCAGGGTTGACATACGGAGAGTAATCGGATGGGGCAGCGACCAAACCCGCGAGCATGGCTGCCTGACCGACGCTGAGTTTGTCGACGCTGCGGCCGAAATATGTGTGCGCGGCGGCATCGACGCCGTACGCACCCGAACCCAAATAGATTAAATTCAGGTAACGCTCCAGGATCTCGTCTTTGGTGTAGTACCGCTCAATCTCCATTGCGAGCAATGCTTCTTGGACCTTGCGCGAGATCGTTTGCTTATCCGTCAAGAAGAGTCCGCGCGCGAGCTGCTGCGTGATCGTCGAAGCGCCTTGTTCGATCTGATGATGCGTAAGGTTCGATACGGCCGCACGAGCGATGCCCATGAAGTCAACGCCGTGATGCCGGTAGAAGTTGTGATCTTCGTTGTCGATGAACGCCTCGCGCACGTCGGCCGGAATCTTATCGATCGGAACCCAAATGCGATTTTCTTTATAGAGCGTGGCCAGCAGCGAACCGTCGCGCGCGTAAATACGCGTCGATCTCGCGGGCTGATAGTCCGCCATCCGGCTGATGTCCGGCAAGTTGCGCGAATATGCCGCGACGATCCCGGCGATCGAACCCGCAACAAAGAGCACGGCGAGCAGAAGCGCCACAGCCAGCCAGCGCAGCACTCTACGCATGGCCGTTCACTTTACTCAGCGCCGAAAGCACGCCGTTCACGAACCGTCCGGAGTCCTCCGTGGAGAAACGCTTGGCGAGCTCAACGGCTTCGTTGATGATGACCGGCCGCGGCGTTTCGGGATGATGGCGCAGTTCGAAGGTACTCATTCGAAGAAGCAAACGATCGATGGTAGGCAAACGTTCGATCGTCCATCCTTCCAAAAGCGGTGAGATTGCCTCGTCGCTTTCGTCGGTATTCTCGAGCGTGCCCAGGACGAGATCTTTGACGAACAGGCGATGTGCGCTCTCGCTGAACGTAGACAAGTATTCCTCGAGCACCTCACCCGGATCGCGGTGCCCGATTTCGACGGAGAACAGCGCTTGTAGAGCGAGTTCTCGAGCCATTCGGCGGGAAGGCACTGAACGCTTGCTCCCTTATGAGACGGCGGACGCCATCAGCGCCGGCAGAAAGTCGATGGCATAGGATCCTTGCGCGAAAGGCCGGCTCGCCAAGATCTCCAAGCATTGTTCGATCGTCGTGTTCACGCCTTCGATGACCGTTTCGCGAAGCGCGCGCTCCATTCGCGCAATCGCCGCCTCGCGCGTCTCACCGAGCGCGACAATCTTCGCGATCATCGAGTCGTAAAATGGGGGAACCGTTGCGCCCGAATATACGTGCGTATCGACGCGGATGCCCGGGCCGCCGGGAAAGACGACATTTGTAAGCGTGCCCGCGGCGGGAGCAAAATTGTTGCGCGCATCCTCGGCATTGATGCGGCACTCGATCGCATGTCCGACCGGCTTGAGGTCGGCCTGTGTATAACCGAGCGGTTCTCCGGCTGCAACGCGAATCTGTTCTTTGACCAAGTCGATATTGTACACCATCTCGGTAACCGGATGCTCGACTTGTATGCGCGTGTTCATCTCCATAAAATACACCGCGTCGCCGCTCACTAAAAACTCCAGCGTTCCGGCGTTGCTGTAGTTTACGGCCGCTCCCGCGCGCAGCGCCATTTGGTGAAGCGCTCGGCGAGCGTCCTCATCCAAGTTGGGCGCCGGAGCCTCTTCGATCAGCTTTTGGTGCGAGGGTTTTTGCACGGAACAGTCGCGCTCGCCCAAGTGTACGAGATTTCCGTATGCGTCGCCCATGATCTGCACTTCGATATGTCGCGGCCGCACGATCAGCTTTTCCATGTAGACGCGCCCGTCTTTGAAGCTCGCCTCCGCTTCGGCGGTTGCCGATGCATACGCGCGCTCCATCTCCTGCGGTGCGTTCACCTCACGCATACCTTTGCCGCCGCCGCCCGCGGTCGCCTTGAGCAGCACCGGGTAACCGATTTGTTCGGCGGCTGCCCGGGCTTCGTCGACCGAGGATAAAATGTCGGTCCCCGGAGTTGTCGCGATGCCGGCTTGGCGCATGACCCGTTTGGCCGTCGCTTTGTCGCCCATCGCGGCAATGACCTCGGGCTTGGGACCGATGAATGTTAGTCCATGGTCGGCGCAGATCTCGGCAAAACGAGCGTTCTCCGACAAGAAGCCGTAGCCGGGATGGACCGCGTCGCAGCCGGTGATGAGCGCGGTCGAGATGATGTTTGGAATGCTCAGATACGAGCGCGCAACCGGACCCGGGCCCACGCAAAACGCTTCGTCCGCATGACGAACGTGAAGCGAGTGCCGATCGGCTTCCGAAAAAATCGCAACGGTCCGCACGCCGAGCTCGCGACACGCGCGATTAATCCGAAGCGCGATCTCTCCGCGATTGGCGATCAATACCTTTTTGAGCATCAGCCCCTATCGATCTCGAACAAGACCTGCCCATACTCGACCGCTTCACCTTCTTTACAGCGAACGCTCACGACTCGTCCGCCGCCCAGCGACCGTACGGGGTTACGGATACCCAGGGCTTCGACATAGGCAAGTTCGCGATCGCCTTCCAGGCGGTCACCCTCCCCGACGAGCGGCCGGCTAAAGTGAAAGATTCCCACCAAATCGGCTTTGATGGGGTCGACATGGGTGGGCGGTGACGCCGGCGCGGGCGCTCCCGCGGCTTGCGCCCGGCGCGAGGGCGGAGCCACGGAACCGCGGCGCAACTCGACGGCATCCTCGTTCGGCTCCTCGATGCGCAGCCGCATCAGGTCCGTCTCCAAAAACGCCTGTGCAAGTGTTCGAACGCGTTCGACCAGCGGGTCCTCAGACATGAGCGCTACCGATTCGCGTTCCTTCGCTGGAAGCCCCGCGGCCGCCGGAGCATAGAGCGGATCGACGCAGGCAAGCGGAATGAGCGCAAACCCGCGCTCGAATAAGCGAGGGTGCGGTATCTGGAGTCCGGGCTCGTCCACGCGCAAATCTCCGTACACCAGAATGTCCAAATCCAGCGCGCGCGGCCCCCACCGCTCGCCGGGTACCCGGCCAAGCTGCGTCTCCAATTCTTTGAGCGACCTCGAGCAGCGCTCGCGGTGAAAGATCCGTGTGCACCAGCGCGACCGCGTTACAAAAATCGGCCTGGTCCTCGCGTCCCCACGCCTTGGTCCGATACAAGCGCGAACACGCAATAACCGTGCCTGCGCGATCAAGCGCGCTCACCGCCGCTCGCACGGTGCGAACCGAATCACCGATGTTTGAGCCGATACCGATTGCGGCGCGGGGCATTACTATGGAAACAACTCGCGGTACGCCGGATTATCGCGGACAAGCCGCACGCTCGGCGTGGCTCCATCGAGCAGCGCCGGCTTGCCGATCTCGACCTGCGCGCGCGCGACGCGAGCATCAGTGAAGATCGCGCGCAGCACTTCGCCCGCTAGGCGCTCGAGCAGCGCGAACGACGTGGACTGCACGATGCCCGTGATGCGCTCATGCAGTTGGGCATAGTTCAACGTCTCGCCGAGCTCGTCACTGGTCTGCGCCTGCCGCAGATCCATCTCGACGATCACCTCGAGGTCGAATGGCTGCTCCTGTTCCCGCTCGCCGGGGTTCGCGCCGTGACGGCCGTACACGCGAATACCGCGCAGCGCAATTACGTCCACTCCGGCGGTCTCCAGCCGCGCACGATTGCGTCGCTCACGCGTACGGCATCGACCGCGGCGTCCACATCGTGCACGCGAACGATGTCGATGCCGGCGGCAACGGCAAGGGCGGTCGTCGCCGTCGTTCCTGCCACGCGCGCCTTGGGCGGCTTCCCGGTGAGTTTACCGATCGTGGATTTGCGCGAGGTTCCCAGCAGCGTGGGAAAGCCGAGTGCAACGAGGCGCGGCAGCTCGCGCAGTACTTCCAGATTGTGATCCGGCGTCTTCCCAAAACCAATTCCGGGATCCAAGATGATATGCTCGGGCGGTATGCCCGCATGCAGTGCGCGCTGCGCCGCTTCATGCAGAAACGCGACAACCTCGCCCATCACGTCACCGTCGTAATACGCGCGCTCCTTGTTGTGCATGATCACGATCGGAACGTTCGCATCTGCGGCAGCCTCGAGCAGCGCGCCCGGCAACCCCCAAACGGAATTGAGGATGTCGGCGCCGGCGAGGTGCGCCGCGCGGAACACGCTGGGCTTGTACGTGTCGACCGAAATGATCGCCTCGGGGCAGCGAGCGCGGACTTCTCGCACGACCGGCAGCAGCCGGAGCAGCTCGGTTTGCTCGTCGACCGGAACGTATCCCGGCCGCGTCGATTCGGCTCCGATATCGATCATATCCGCGCACAGGCGCAACTGCGCGATTGCATGCGTAACGGCATGCCGCGGCCTGCGGGATACCGTCGCCGGAGAACGAGTCGGGCGTTACATTGACGATCCCCATGACATACGTGCGCCCTCCCCATGACAGCGAGCGGCCGCGCACCCACAGCGATCCGCGCGGACTATCGTGCAAATTGATCGACAACCACGTGCTCCATCCACCATTCCCGAAGATCCGCAACGATGAAGGTAGAGCCGGTTACCACGATAATCTCGTCGGCAGTCGCATTGCGCCGTGCGATGCTAAGCGCTTCGATGGGATCGGCAATTGCGCGTCCCCAGATGCCGAGCGTTTCGGCCATACTGGCCAGACGAGCCGGTTTGGTGGCAATCCGGCCCGCCGTCTCGAACGACGTGAACGTAAACGTAGCCGGCAGATCCGCAAACGCATGCAGGATCTCACCTGCATCCTTGCTTTCGCTGACCGCGATGACGAACGAGAAGCGGCGATCGGGGAATTCGCGCTTGAGCGATTGCGCCAAATGCGAAGCCTTGTCGGGATTGTGCGCAACATCGAACACGACACCCGGATGGGCCGGAAAATATTCCATGCGTCCGGCTAGGCTGACACGCGAAAGTCCCGTCTCGATCTCCTCGCGCGAAGGACGCAATGCCGGCCCGAGCTGCTCCAGCGTTAGGATCGCGGTCGCCGCGTTGGTCTGCTGAAAGATGCCGAGCATCGGCAGAACGACCTCGTACTGCGCTTGGGGAGTCGAAACCAAAAAGTGTTGGCTGAACGGCTGCGGGCTTCGCTCTTCAATACGAACGAGATCGAGAACGGGCAAAAACGGAGCGCCTGCCTCACGGCATCGGGCCTCGATGACCGCGCGTGCGCCGGCATCATCTACAGCGCTCACCAGCGGAATACCGGGCTTTGCGATGCCCGCCTTGTCGCCGGCAATCTCCTCGAGGGTCTCGCCAAGGATGTCGGTGTGATCCAAGCCGACGTTGGTGATCACGCTGACTTGCGGCCGCAGCACGTTCGTGCCGTCGAGATTCCCGCCGACGCCCACTTCGATCACGGCGACGTCGACGCGCTGCTGTGCGAAATACAAGAATGCCAGTGCAAGCAGCGTTTCATAGTACGACGGCCGCGAGTGCTCGGCCGTTACGTTCTGAATTGCCGGCATCATGTCGGTGATGAGCTCGGCAAAGCCGTCTTCGGAGACGTTCGTGCCGTCTATTCGCGCACGCTCGACCATCGAGCGAAGATGCGGTTTGGTATGAAGTCCGGTGCGCTTGCCCGATTCACTGAGCGCAGCCGCGATCATCGTCGAGGTCGATCCTTTGCCGGAGGTACCTCCTACATGAACGGTCGGGTATTGGTCCTGCGGATTACCGAGCTCTTTGAGGAATGCGCGCATCCGATCGAGACGATACGGCTCGCGGCGCGAACGGACTTCGTTCACGGTTCCCAGCAGATACTGTTGCGCTTGCGAGAAGTTCATTGCATTTTAGCCGTCCGCGACCTGGCCGCTCAGCAATTCGAGCGCGTGCGGCAGTACCGGCATAATAACCTCGAGCGCTTCGCCGACGGCCTTGGGGCTCCCCGGCAGATTGACGATGAGCGTGCGGTGACGAACGCCGGCGACTGCGCGCGAGAGCATTGCCGACTTCACGATGCTCATCGATGCTGCTCGAATCGCTTCCGCGATACCGGGTACTTCGTAATCGAGAATCGCCAGGGTTGCCTGCGGGGTGCGATCCCTGGGCGATAGCCCGGTTCCACCGCTGGTCAAGATGAGCGACGCCGTGCCCGTATCGCAGATGTCGATGATTTCTGCCTGCAGCGTACCGGCGTCGTCGGGAAAGACTCGCTCGCGCACGATGCTGTAGAGTTCACCGAGACGCTCGCGCATGATCGGCAGGCAGCGATCCTCGCGCACCCCGGATGCGGCGCGATCGGAAAGGACGATCAGGGCCGCGTTATGCATGCCACGCGCCGCTCTTACCGCCGGTCTTTTCCAGAAGCCTCACCGATTCAATCGTGATGTTTTTTGATACGGCCTTCGTCATGTCATAAATGGTAAGCGCGCTAATGCTTGCGGCTACCATCGCTTCCATCTCGACTCCGGTCTGGGCGACGGTCCTTGCAATTGTGTCGATGACGAGCACGTCGCCGTCCCAGGAAAACGAAACGTCAACCTTGGCGAGCGGAATTGCGTGTGCCAAAGGAATCAGCGCAGGCGTCTGCTTTGCCGCCATGATACCCGCGAGTCTGCGCGGCTGCCAATGCATCGCCCTTTTCAAGCGCCGCGTCACGCAATGCCGCGGCGGCCTGCGCGCCCAAACGAACGCGAGCCTGCGCCCGAGCTGTTCTCGCGGTTGGGGTTTTCTGCGAGACGTCGACCATAAAAATAGTGCCGTCGTCGGCGATATGTGAGGGTTTCGGCATCGTGATAGAAAAAACGAGAGAGATCATGTCCTTCACAGAAGGTTCAGGCGGGAGTTCTAGCCCCGAGTCCGTGGCCCTCGGTGAAATACTCTCGTTCTTCGGAAACGTAGCGGATCACGCCGCCGGGCGCGCGATCGAGGACGGGGAACGCATCGCCGCCCTCGCGGTCGGCATGGCACGACTGGCCGGGCTCGACTCGAGCGACTGTGACGCACTCTATTTTGCGGCGCGCTTGCGCAACGCCGGCGTACTGGGCAACGAGGCATTTGCAAAAGGCGACCCGCTTTCTGAACGCGCGGCAATGACCGCGCGCTGGGACGTTCCGCCGCAAGGCGCACGTATCTGCGAGAAGATCGGGGCGCTTCCGCGGGCGGTGTGTGACATCGTCCGCTGGCAAGCCGAAGGCTGGGACGGAACCGGCTTCCCCGATCAGTCTGCGATGGTCCGGAATTCCCATCACCGCACAGTTGCTGCATCGTTGCCGCGGCATATGTTGCATCGAGCGACCCCGATGAGGCGCTCGCAGCAATATCCTCTCAAAGCGGTCGCGCGTTCGGGCCTGATTCGGCGCGCACGTTCGTCATGTGGTTCCACACGTTCGGCGGCCGGATCGAACCGGTGGAGATGCCGGACCATGCGCTCTCGTCCGGATCGAGCTCGCCCCTCGAGATCGTGACGATGCTCTCAGATCTTGTCGACCAGCATAACGGCACGCCGGGGCGCGCGAAACGCGTCGCCGATCATGGCATCGAAATCGCGCGCGCTCTGGAGCTCGACCAAGATACTATCTCGCTGATCCGGCTGGCCTGCCTGCTCTATGGAATCGGTGAGCTGCGCGCCGCCGTTTTAGAATCCAGCCAATTCGATGCGCTCGCACGTCTGGGCATCGAAGCCAGGGCCGCGCATGCGATGCGTGCTGCTGAACTCATCACGCAGTGCCGCTCCGCTGGCCGGCGTTGCGCCGATCGTTCGGGCTCGCGGTGAATGGTATGACGGAACGGGCTCCCCGGACGCGCTCAAGCACGACGCAATCCCGAGCGCATCATCCGTACTCGCAATCTCGATTGCATACGATGCGCTCGATGAGGCATATCACGCGCGGGTCTCGGACGAACGAGCCTTGCCGAATGTGCGCATCGAAACGGCGTCCGGTACGCAGTTCGAGCCGAAAACCGTCCGGGCGTTGACGGAACTCCTGAAGACGCGCGCATGATCGAACTGCAGCAGCGCACGCGGCGCATCTCCGCTTCGCGTTTGGAGGAGATTCTTCGGCGCTATGACTGCGGCAGCGTCGTCGATCCGTTCATGGGCGTCCCCACACATCTGAATTACCTCAAACGCCATGGCTTTTCCGTGCATGGCGGAGACTTGGTGGACTGGTTCGTTCGCGCCGGCGAAGGGTTGGTCGTGAACGATTTCACCATCCTGCGCGATAACGAGGTTGCCGAGATCGTCGAGATGCTGCCCGGGCGGATCTACTCCGTCGATCTCTTCAAGGCGTGGGAAGGCGTCTTCTTTACCGAGGAGCAGTGCATTTATCTCGGCGTCTGGCACGACAACGTGCGAAATCTGCGCAGCGACGGTCAAACGGGGCTTGCAGTCGTGGGCCTGTGGAACGTTCTGTGCTACTGGCTGCAAAAAGCGCAGCATCCCGATGACATGGCGGACGTTGCGCCAAGCGAACTGGCGTGGAATTACATCCGCAGAACCAATGATTGGGTTGCGACCAATCTGCGCCGCAATACCGTCCGTCAAGCCGACGTTTTGAACACGATAAACGCGCACGAAGCGGACGCGCTGTTCATCGCGCCGCCCGCGCGCAACTCATTTCGCAGCTCCGATGCGCGCATCTGGATGTGGGAAGCGTGGTGGCAAGGCAACCCATACTACAATATCGAGCACGCATACCGCGACTCGCTTTTCGGCGCGCGCAGCGCGGACGAGCAAGGCTACGCGCGCGCTATCGCGAGCATTTTTTCGAGCGCCGCGGATTATCGAGTCGTCGTGGTCCAAACAACGGAACAACGGCTTGCACGAATTCGAGCCGCATCTGCGCAATGCCCGGCCTCACGTCGAAATCTTCGCCCCGCATCCGAACGAGGTCTATGCGATAGGCGTCAAGTAGCGCCGCTACATGAATTTGATGCGTTCGTTTCGATCCGATGCGGTAATGAGGATCGACAGCCGTTTGCGCTGTGTCTCGGCCCGCTTTGCGCTCGCTACCCAACCGATGGTCATTCGACGGTAACCCGGCGGAAACGCCTGAAAATTCCGCCACGCCCTCTTGCTCGCCTTGAACGTCTGCTCGAGCCGTTCCGGCAGGCACGCGCGGGTGCGGCGGCACTTTGCGCGATTGATGACCCTCGAATGCGGCCATCCCGGCCGCGGTCATTCTCCCTGCGCGGATGAGCTCGCGGACCCGCGCGACGTTGGAGTCTGACCATTTGCTGTTCGTTTTGCGCGGAGTGAATTTTCGCGCGTACCGCCGTTCATCGATCTTCTTAATTGTGCTGTCGATCCAGCCAAAGCACAGCGCTTCCTCTATCGCTTGTTCAAATGGAACCGACGGCTTATCCGGATCGCCTTTATAGTAGACGAGCCAGATCTCATCGGCGCCCGCGCTGTGCTGCTGCAGCCACGCTCGCCACTCGTCGCGGTCGGCGAGGTGAATGGTCTTCAGAACATTACGCGCCCGCCGGCGTGGCCGACATGCGCGCCCACACGAAGCACACCAGAGCAATAACGGCATACAGAACCGTATGCTTGAGATGGTGCGTGCCATCCAGGCCGATCGCCGGAAGGAAATGTGCTGCGCCGGTCCACGTGAGTACCGCAAGGATGATAAAGACGACGCCGAGGACGACTGCGAGAACTCTCATTGAATCACTCCTGTGCTTGCGAGTGCGAAGCAGACTGCGCCGAAAATAAGACAATACCAGCCGAATGGGCGCAGATCGTTGTTTCTAAAATACCTGACCAAAAACGCGACCGACGCGTACGCCGCGACGCCGGCTACGATTCCGCCTATAACTGCTTGGACGAGCACCAGATGTCTTCCCGGCCCCGTCAGGTCGGGGACTTCGAGCAGTCCGGCGGCCAAGATGACGGGAGTCGCGAGCAAGAACGAATAGTTCGCTGCGTCCTCGTGGTTGAGATTGGCGAGCAGTCCGGCCACCATCGAGGCGCCCGAACGCGAGATTCCGGGAAAAAGCGCGAGCGATTGTCCGATACCCACCCCGGCCCCTTGCGCCCACGTCAGCATCGCAATCTTCTTGTCGGGACGATGCTGTTGGACTTTCTGTCGCCGCCGTAGATACTCGCCGAAAAACATGATGAACGCATTTAAGACCAAGAATGCGGCGGCAAGCTGCGCGCTGCCAAAAAATGTGCGCACGGGATCCTTGAGCAACACGCCCAGCAGCCCGACCGGGATGGTTCCAACCACGAGCAGCCACGCCATTTTTTCGTCGGGATCATTCCCAATCTTCCCCTTGGCGATAGTTGCAACAAATGCTCGCACGATGCGCACCCATGTCGCACGGTAGAAAACCAAGAGCGCAAGCGCCGTCCCCAGATGCAGGACGGTAACAAAAGCAAGGAAGGTCGGGTCTGAACGGTTGATGTTTCGCCAGTGCAGCAGCGCGGGAATGAGTATGGTCTGACCAAGGCTGCTCACCGGAAAAAGTTCGCTCACGCCTTGAAGAAGCGCGAGCGCAATAGCCTGGACGAAGGTCACGCCCCCCAGGTTATATCGCCGGGAGGATTGCTCCTTGAGACGCCTAAGGCGCCTAGTCGTGGATTCCGATTCGCCAATGCACGATTCGCAACAAACCAATTACGGGCACGAACGTAGATTCGAACGGGTCGGTGACACGTTGCTCGTTTCGTACAGTATCTCGGACGAATTCGCCCCTGAATTCACCGAGACGTACGACATTGCGCTTGGCGGCATCGCCATGATCACGAACGCCGAGCTCCAGAAGGATGCTCCTATCGCCGTGCAGCTCGAACTGCGCGGCGACTCGCGCCCGATGATCCAGTCTAAACGGCATGGTCCGCTGGTCGCGCTTCGACCCGATGCTGCAGCGCTATCGCACGGGTGTCGCATTCGTCGACGTGGACGAAGAAACGCAAAGAGACCTAACCCGGTACATCGACACCCTGCGCCTACTCCGAGACATGGGCGTCATCTAACTCCCTTTGTCATCCTGAGCGGTTCCTTTGTCATCCTGAGCTTGTCGAAGGACCCCGAGGCGGCGCCGAGGGGCGATGCGTGCGCAGTACGGTAGTTCCGGCGAGGTGCTCCTACGTTGGTTCGGGCGCCGTTCGCCTTTTCGCATCGTGCGAAAAGGCTCTCTCGACCTCTTGCGCGCTCCCGCCATCCTGGCTCCGCGCGCAATTCACACGCGCCCGACCCAACGTAGGAGCACCCGCCGGAATACCGTACTGCGTGCGACGATTTGCGTTCGGTGATTATCGGCTGCCATGCGCCGATTGGCGACTAGCGTGCGACGATTCGTCCGAGCGTGCGAGGGTCGGTGAGGCTTGCAAACGACTAGGGTGCAGCGGCGACGATTTACGACTGCTTTGATTACCAGGCGGCGAATTGTACGGTGAAGGTGTAGTCTCCGGGTGTGGGTTTGCAGGCGGTGTATTTGGGTGTGTATGTTGCGGTGCGGGCCATTTGAATTGCGGCGGCATCGAGGCCGGTATCGCCTGATGATTGTGCTACCGTCGTATCGAGGACGCGGCCTTGCGCGTCTAGGGATACGTGGATCGCAGCGGTGCCGCTGACTTTGGATGCGCGCGCTTGCGCGGAAATATCCGTAACATCCGGCGTTGCTGCAACGGCGGGATCGGCGTTCGCGTGTCCGTTGCATGGGCCTGAGGGCGTGGTTTTTGTTATCGGGGTGGGAGCGGGGGTTTCGTGCTGTGGGGCGGGGGTTCTGGCGCTTACCGGGATTGTGGTTGTGATAGTGGGACCTTTGCCGCGTTTGGTTGTCGAGGGCGGTGCAATACTTGCATGCACGCGTGGAGTGGCGGCTGGGGTGGAGCGGGGTTGGCGGCGGGGGCGTGCGCGTGGGAACTCGGGCGATGTGCACGATGCGAACTTGCGCAATCTGATTTTCTTCTTGCGACTGGTTGAGAGACGGCCATTTGAGATAGCCGGCAAGGATCAGGTGTACGCAGCAGCGAGATAAGGACTGCGGATAAGAGCAGCTTTCGCGCTCGCGCGGGACTCATGCGCAGGCCGTTCACAAAGCACAAGAACGCTCCCTTTCGGAAGCGTTCTTGTGGCTAAGCACGGTACGATTGTGCGTACTAACTGTTCGGGTCGAACGTGACCTTGAAGTTGTACGTGCCTTCGACGGGCTGACAGTTTACGATCTTTGGCGCATATGTCGATTGACGCGCGGCCGAAAGTGCCGCCTGATCGATGGACATATTGCCGGAACCCTGTCCGATCGCGGCGTTCTCGAGGCTGCCGCTCGGTGCGATTGTCACGATGACCGTGACCTGCACCTCGCCCAGACCCTCTTCACGCGCTTGGTCGGGGTAGTCGGGGGTGACGGCCTGTACGGCCGTAGCGTCTTGATACGGCGTCTTGCAGGCCGGTTTAGGTGTGCCGGGCGGTGCAGTCGGTGCAGGCGGTGCCGGCGCGGCCGTACCTACGCCCTGCGGATTTCCGGCCTCGCTGCCTGCCTTGGGCGCAACGTATTTCGTTTCAGATGACGTGCTGCTCTTATTGCTTGTCGTCTTCGGAACGTTCAGTTTGAGCTTCGGCTGCGGGTGCGATTGCGGCTTCTGCTGCGGCTGCGGTGTCGACTTCGGCGGCGGAGGCGTTGGTGTCGGCGGCGGCGGCGTCGGCGGTTTTACGATGATCTTCTTGGTAACCGAAACCTTCTCGACTTCTTGCTGCTCCGAGCGCTGGGTCATGTTCTTCAGAAACGGCGCAAACACGAAGTGAATGGCGATCGAGATGACAAACGCCCAGCCGATGAAACTGGTAATTCTTTCACCGGTGGTAATGAAAGGCGACTCGTTCTTATTCGCCATCGTCTAGGTCTTGCTTCCCTCGACTTTATTCGCCAGTCCGAATTCGGTCAGGTCATTGGACTTCGCAGCATCCATGAGCTGCAGAATCGTGCCGTAACTCGTTTTCGGATCCGCCTTGATAATGACGCTCTTGAACTTGTGCCCGGTGTTGTTCTGAAGATCGGCGAAGGCCGCCTTGGCATCCCCAATCGTCACGGGGTTTCCGCCGATTAGGATGCCGTCCGTTTTATCGATGATGACGACGATCTGTGAGGCAACCACCTTGTCGCGGTTCTTTGCCAGCGGAAGCGGCGGCTCTTTAGTGACCGATGCAAGAATGATGAAGATGATCAGCAGGACCAACAGCACGTCGGTGAACGGCGTGATGTTGATGGTCGACATGACCTCTTCTTCGCCTTGACCTGTAGAAACAGCCACAGATTACTTCAAACCTCCACTCATGAAGTGACGAATCCGACATCTTCGAGCCCCGCGATCTTGGCGGCGTCGAGGATGCGGATAATGACGCCGTAGGGGGCCTTGGCGTCGGCAACGATCGAGACGTGCTTGTTTCCGCGCTTGGCGCGTTCGGTCAGCATCACTCCATAGATTCCGACCTGGTCCGTCTTTTGACCGTCGACGAAGATAACGCCCCGATTGTTGACGTCGATCTCGATATCGTTAGGATGCTTCTGCTGCGGTTGGTTGTTGTTGTTATTGTTCGGCAGCTCTTTTTCGAACCCGGGCGGCGTAACGAGCGCCGCCAGAATCATGAAGATGATGAGCAAAACAAGCAATACGTCGGTGAACGGCGTGATGTTGATCTCCGCCATAACCTCTTCGTCTTGTTTTGCCGAGAGAAGACTCACGGAATTCTCCTTCGGACTACTTGACCGGCTGGTAGAGGTCGGTCGGGATCGGAGCACCCGTGTTGTGGAAGTGCAGCATCTCGGCCATCTGGTTGGCCGCAACGATCATCTCTTGATTATACGCCTTAATTCGGGTCTTGAAGTAGTTGAAAAAGACCACGGCAATAACGGCGATGATTAGACCGGAGGCCGTCGTGATGAGCGCCTCCGAAACGCCGGCCGCGACGACCGCAGGCGTCGAGTTACCCTTGAGCGCGATGTCCTGGAACGCTTTGATGATACCGAGAACGGTACCAAAGAGCCCAACGAACGGCGCGATAACGGCGATCGTACCGATGATACCCAGATTGCGCTCGAGCGAGTTCAGATGCTCCATGAGGGCAATGGAGAGCGCGTCCGTGATGTCGGCGCGATTCTTCTCGCCGCGAAGCAGCCCAAACTCGAGAATGCGCGGCAGCATGCCGCGCTGCGAGCGGCAAACCTTGACGGCGCCTTCGACGTCGTCCTGAGCAATTCGATCACCGATCGATTTCAGCAGCCCCTTCGTGTCTCCGTGCTGCTGAGCAAAAAACACCAATCGTTCGATCACAACCGCGAGACCGACGATGGAGAGCGCCAGGAGCAGCCACATATCCCAGCCGCCCTGTTTCATGAAAAGCCAAAAACCGCCAAACACTATTCTTTCGACCCCTCCCGTTTTACGTTCCGGGAACGTATTGTGCGCTAAGACAGTAGAAATTAACGGGGGAAACCCCCGCTCCGTGAAGGCGGACCATTAGGCCAGCCCTGCGGAAAGTCCTCGTATGTTGCAGACATGCGCTATTGCAGATTCTGCTTTATAAAGTTGTCGATATTAAGAGAGAGCGTGAAGTTACCGGCCGCTTGAGCTGCCGACTTCGCCTTGGTGAGCGCAGCCAGCGCTTGGCTTTTTAGAGCCGCGTTGGACTTTCCGCCCACGATATATTGTCCGCCGAGTGCCACGCCTTCGGCAAAGTTCGCCTCCGCATCGCTTGGGTTCACGGCCAGCGCCTTGTCGGCGTAGGACTTCATTTTGCCGTAATCCGCTACGGTCGGAGGACTCTTCTGTGCCTGAAGCATTGCACTTACTGCAAACGCCGCGGACGTATAACCTGTGACCTGCGCTTGCTCGCCTCCTGATTTCGCCGCCTGCTCGAAGGCCGCGATCGCTCCCTGGTAATTCGGGGGCGTTGCCTTCTCATATGCTTGCCCTTGCTGCAGGTAGGTGTTCGCTTGGATCGTGCCGACCGCGGAATTATTGGGATCCAGACGCTTGATCTCTTCCATCGTCGCTTGGGCCGCAGCGGTATTGCCGGCCTTGTTGTACGCCGTGAACAGCTCCGCGTCGACGTTCACGCGCGACTTCACGTCCGTCTTCGGATCCGCGAAGACCATGTCGCGCGACTTTTTCAAATCGGCCGCCGCCTGCGTAGCATTGTTGTTTGCCAGTTCTGCGGCACCGAGTGCGTAATACGCGCCGCCGCTGTTGGGCGCCATCGCGACGGCCTTTTGCGCATATGCGAGCGACTGCGCAGGATTGGTGCTTACAAGCTTCTGAGCAGCCTGTACGTACGAGTTCGCTGCGACTTGCGCAAACTCGTGCGGTACGCTGGAAACCTTGGAGAATGCCGCGGCTGCGGACGGATAATCAGCCAGAAAATAGTTCGCTGACCCGAGCTCGGAGTTCAAAACCGGATCGTTCGGATTTGCCGCAAGCGCTTCTTGCGCTTTGGCCTTTGCGCCCTCGTAGTTACCCGCGCGGATCATTCGATCGATTTGTCCGCTTGTGCCGGACGTGCTCGCGGCCGTTCCGGCTTGCGCGGCGGCGACGGTCTTGCCGGTGAACTTGAGCGTGAAATCATAGAATGCGGAGACCGCGGAGTTTCCGCGATGCGCAGGCCGGTAGGTCGAGTTCTGCGCTATCTCCAGGGCGGCCGCGTTATCGCCCGTATTGGTCGAGTGGATAACGCGCAACGCTTTATGCGATCCGTCCGGATTTACTTGTACCTGAACGATGACCGTGCCCGTGCCGGCGATGGCTGTACTGGTTTTGCCACGCGCGATCGAGCTTGGGCGGCGAGTATTCACCCGAATATTGTGCGGATGCGGGCAGTGCGAATGCCCCGACTGCGGCTAGCGCGCACCCAGTCGCGATCCAGCGAGAAATACCTATCATAGAGTTCTGCTACCTCGATACGCTTTTCTAAATGAAGGCGGCGGGAGTACGGCGCCTACCTTTCTACCGCTGTTCAACGCAAGTCAAACGGCTTTCGTCGGCCGAACACCCCAGCTGGCCGTCGAGCAACGCTTTGGTGCGCGTTCCCGCACCCCTGCTTGGTCTGTCAAGCAGCTAGGCTGGAGGCCGGAATCCTGCGCCCGAGCGCCTGGGCGACTACCTCGATTTGGGTAACCAGTTCCTCGAACTGCTCGAAGGTGAGGGACTGCGGACCGTCCGAGGCCGCAGCCGACGGATCCGGATGGACCTCGATCGAGAAGCCCGTCGGCGCCGGCGGCGACGCCGGCAAGCGCCATAGGGCCGACCAGTCTGGCGATGCCCGTTCCGTGCGAGGGGTCCACGATCACCGGCAGGTGAGTCAATCCGTGAAGAAGCGGCACCGCGGCGATGTCGAGCAGATTGCGCGTCGTGCTGTCAAACGATCGGATCCCGCGTTCGCAAAGAACGATTTCGCCGTTGCCTGCGACAAGCAAATATTCTGCCGCCATCAGCCACTCCTCGATCGTCGCTGAAAGCCCGCGCTTGAGCAAGACGGGTTTGCGCGACTCGCCGACTTCGCGCAGCAGGCTAAAGTTTTGCATATTTCGTGCGCCGATCTGAACCATGTCGGCGTATCGACATACCAAATCGACGTCCCGCGGATCCAACACTTCGGTGACGACGGCCATCCCAAAGCGATCCGCTGCATCGCGCAGCATCTTGAGTCCCTCTGCCCCGAGCCCTTGAAACGCATACGGCGACGTGCGCGGCTTGAATGCACCGCCTCGGAGCACGTTCGCGCCGCGCCGGGCAACGGCTTTGGCAGTCGCCTCAACTTGTTCGCGCGATTCAACGCTGCATGGACCGGCGCAAATCGCAATAACGTCCGATCCGAACGTCGCGCCGTTCGGCAGTTGTACGATCGTACGCGACGAGCGCGCATCCCGGCGAGCGAGTTTGTAAGCATGCGGCAGAGCCGTAAGACGATCCATTTATTCTTTGTGATTCCTTGCCGGCATCAGGCGGCGCAACTGCGCCAGCTCGCGCTCGGTGAGATCTCGACTGCGGCCCGGCGGCAGATCGCCCAGTTTGAGCGGACCGAATCGCAAGCGCACGAGTTCGAGCACCGGATGTCCTACGGCCTCGAACATGCGTCGCACCTGCCGGTTCTTACCCTCATGGATCGTTATGTCGAGCACGGAGTTCTCACGGCGAACCGCTACCACGCGCAGGCGAGCGCCGGCTGCTCGAAATTCCCGCAGCCATACTCCGCCCTGCAGACGACCGACTTCATCCGGGGTCAGCCGCCCCTTCACGACCGTCCGATAGGTCTTCTCGACGCCGAATCGGGGATGCGTGAGCGTATTGGCAAGTTCTCCGTCGTTCGTGAGCAGCAGCACGCCGGACGTATCATAGTCCAATCGCCCGACCGGAACGACGCGCGGTAAACCCTTTGGTATGAGATCGGCGACGGTACGCCGCTTCTGCGGATCGTGCATCGTGGTGACGACGTTGACCGGCTTGTTCATCAGGAGGTAGGTTGGCTGCGTTTCGAGCCGCACGGGCGTGCCGCTCACATCGATGCGATCGCTGGTGTGCACGAGCGTTCCGAGCTCGCGAACGACCTTGCCGTTCACGCGAACCTTGCCGCGCACGATCAAATCCTCGGCAGCGCGCCGGGACGCAACACCCGCATGCGCCAGCAATTTGTGCAAACGCATCTGCTCGGCCATCACCGCACCATCGCATAGAGCAGGACGTCGTATACCGCGCCGTCTTTAAAGACGGCACGGCGCATCGTACCTTCGCACACATATCCGCACTTTTCGAGTACGCGCGCCGACGCTGTATTCGGCCCGTACACGCGCGCAAAAATACGCAGCAAATCACGGTCCTCGAGAGCGCGATCGGTGACGGCGCGCAACGCTTGCGTCGCGAGGCCGCGATGCCAATATGGCTGCGCGAGCCAATATCCAATCTCCGCCGATCGCGAGTACTCCATCACGCCGACATCGTACCCAACCCCGCCCGCGACGCGCCCATCCGCTACGATCGCATAATTCGTCGCGTCTTCGGAGCTGTTCCGCGCTATCCACCAGCGCCGCATCCTCAAGCGTGTACGGATACGGAAAGCGCGCAGTCATGTAGCGGCTCACATTCGGATTGCTCGCAGCTTCCGAAAGCTGCTCTTCATCTCCGCGCCGCCAATTGCGAATCATGAACGCGCCACAGTCGATCTCCATCCGCCCCCCGCCGTTCTGTTCCGCAACACCCTAGTCATGCCTCATTCCCCTTTGAGCATGATGACGAAAAAAGAAAAACCGCACGGATGCGGTTTTTCTAGCGGTTTCGACGGAGAGGATGTGCTCCGGCGAGAAATTTAGTACTTTCCGTTGCCCTCGTCGTATCCGCGCGAAAGCGATAGGGCTTCCTTGGTGACGGTTTGCAGGAACTCGTCGTTGGTGCGCGTCTGCGCCATCTTGTCGAGGATTAACTCGGTGATGTCGCCGCTGTTGAGCACGCTGGTTGCGCGCCGCAGCATCCAGAGCTTGCGCATGTCGATCTCACTGAGCAACAGCTCTTCGTGCCGCGTACCCGACCGTTTGATGTCGACCGCGGGGAACACGCGGGACTCGGCGAGTTTGCGCGTGAGGTTGAGTTCCATGTTGCCCGTGCCCTTGAATTCCTCAAAGATCACGTCGTCCATCTTGGACCCGGTCTCGATCAGCGCGGTCGCGATGATCGTCAGCGAGCCCTCCTCTTCGATCTTGCGGGCCGCACCGAAGAAGCGCTTCGGCTTGTGCAGTGAGGCTGTGTCCAGACCGCCCGAGAGCGTGCGCCCCGAGGTCGGAATGACCTGGTTGTACGCACGCGCCAAACGGGTGATCGAGTCGAGCAGGATCACGACGTCTTTGCCTAACTCGACAAGGCGCTTCGCGCGCTCCATTGCAAGTTCGGCAACTGCGGTGTGGTTTTCGGGATGCTCGTCAAACGTCGAGGCGATCACCTCGCCGTCGATCGTGCGCTGCATGTCGGTCACTTCTTCCGGACGCTCGTCGACGAGCAACGCCATGATGTGCGCTTCCGGATGATTGATCGAAATCGAGTTCGCTATATTTTTGAGCAGCGTCGTCTTACCGGCTTTCGGCGGCGAGACGATGAGCGCGCGCTGCCCTTTGCCGATGGGGCAGAACAGATCGATGACGCGCGTGGAAAGTTGCGTGGCCCGAACCTCGAGCTTATAGCGCTCGTTCGGGTAGATCGGCGTACCCTTCTCAAAGACCCGGCGGCCGCGGACTTGTTCGGGCGTGAAGCCGTTGATTCGGTCGACGCGAATCAGTCCGAAGTACTTCTCGTTGTCTTTGGGACGGCGGACCTGGCCCTCGACCAGATCGCCGCGCCGCAGTTCAAAGCGGCGAATCTGCGACTGGCTGACGTAGATGTCTTCCGGGCCGATGATATAGCCGTCGCGTCGTAAAAAGCCATAGCCCTCGGGCAAGATGTCGAGCACGCCGTTTGCGATCTCGACGCCCGACCGCTGCGCCTGGATCTCGAGAATCCGCGGAATCAGCTCGTCCTTCTTCAGTTTGAGCGGTGATTCGATATCGAACTCTTTGGCGATTGCGTTGAGCTCAGCTTTTGTTTTCTCGCTGAGCTGCTCGGTCGTGAGCATCGGCGGTCCCGTTTGTTCGACTTGCGGGAACTGCTCGCTGTGTTGCTGTGGGAAATGTCGGCGATGCCGGGAACGCCGGCGCCGGCCTCCGCCTTGGGGGGGCCGACCATCGTTGGGGCGATTTTCGAATTGCAGTTGATTATCTCTCTCGTAGAGTCGCGCATATCGCATACACGAAAAAAGTCGGGCGAGGCTGCCGCGAGACGTCGTGGTGGTATGAGCGGTGGGGATGTACTGCGTCGCGGAAAGTTCTTAGAGTAACCCTTCGACTAAGCTCGGGGTGACGACTTCGCGACGAGCAAACTATAGCACACGCACAGACTCTTCAGGCAACGCCTGCGCCTCGCGAGATGCCGGCCGGTTACGGCGAGAGTCCCTTCGGACCGGAAACAAAGGCGTTTCCGCGTTCATAGAAGCGCAGGATGCGTTCGGACGCTTTGGTGATGCCGATGCGGCGGCTTTTGCCGACTCGCATCAGCGGTCGCCGGGGCGGCTGCCAACCAGAGAGGACCCTCTTCGAGTAAGGCGACACCGTCGAGGTCGAGGTCTATTCCCAAGGCCTGACATAGCCGGCCGGGGCCACGGCAAAGATCGCGAACGCGCGTCGTCCCGCGGCGACGCTCCATGAGAGCGAGGCCTTCGAGCGGTTCGAGTGCACGTACTAAGACCGCAGCGCCCACGTCCTTTGGTTTCGCTCGTGACGTTCACGCAAAACGACGTACCATAGATCTTATAGACGTACGCATGGAACGGACCCAGAAACATCGACGCGTTTCGCTCGCGTAAACCTCGATAGGCGTGCGAGGCAGGATCGTCAAGGATGTATGCCTCCGTTTCGACGATCCGCCCCGCGATGCGCCCGTCCGGGCAGTCTCGGACGAGCACGGCTCCAATCAGCGTTTTCGCAAGATCGATGGTTGCGACGGGTAATTCATCTGCGCGCAGGCGACGCAGCGGCAACGTCAAGCCGCAACGTGCATCGCTGTTTCCGATCGGGCCCGAGCGCTCAAGTCGCTCTGTCCCATGGGTGAACACACGATCTCGTACTCCTGAAGCTGATTCAGCTCGCATCCGAGGCGCACGTACGCGAGGGTCAAGGCCGATGGGACGTCACGGTGCTCACGCAGGTCGCGCGCCAAGCCCGCATCGTCGACGAGGAATCGCACTTTTTCTGCTCCCCGGCTGCGCAAAGCGGCACTGACCGCCGCGAGCGCGCCGTATCCGACTTCGCGGTCGAGCAGCGCCGGATAGCGCTTTACCGCGAACGGTACCCGCATGACGCGCGCGGTGTTGCCCTCACCGAAGCGCACGAAGGCGATTCCGCTCCCTTGGGGGTCGGCGGCGAAACCTACCGCCACTTCTACGAGCGCTTTCATGTGCCTTATCGTACACCGAACATATGTTCGAGTCAACCGTTGATGACGCCCCCGGTATCGCTCTGCAGCCGCTCGTACACGCGGCAAACTTTGCGCGCCTGCTCTTCGATTCCAAAACGCGCGGCGGCCGCGCAGGCCCTAGCCGCCTCGGTCCGGCTCGGAGCGTCCGGCACCAGCGCCATCGCCGCGGCGAAGGCCTGTGCGGACGGTGCCACGCATTCGTCCCGCCTCGCCGACGACTTCGCGATTCTGCGGTGCATCCGCCGCCAACACGAACGCTCCCGCCGCCATAGCCTCCGCCAGCACTAACCCTTGTGTTTCCGTAACGCTCGGGAAGACGAACGCGTCGGCGCTGGCATAGAGATCGGGTAAGCGATCGCGTTCAACCTCACCGAGAAATGATAACCCGGTCCGCAATGTCCGCGCGCTTAGCCTGTTCCTCGAGAGCCGCTCGCTGCGGACCGTCACCGGCGATGACCAGGCGCACCGCCGACTCGCAATTCGCCACCGCATCGATCAGCAATTCGACATTCTTCTCGCGCGCAAGTCGCGAGACGAACAGCATCATTCGTTCGTCCGGGCGCATGCCCACACTCTCGCGCAGCTGCGCGCTGCGCCGGCCGCCGCCGAAGCGCCGCAGATCGATACCGCTCGGAATAACTTCGACCGGAGCCGTTACCCCGAGTTCCAGCAAACGCTCGCGCATCGCCGGGGTCGGCACGATGACCGCATCCGCGAGATTTGCGAAGTCTGCGCGTGAGCGTCGAAGCAGCGCGGCGTGTGGCATTTGCCTCGAACGGAACGTAGTGCGCGTATTCTTCGAGCTGCGTGTGGTAGGTGTACACGAGCGGGATGCGCAGGCGGCGCGCGTAGCGCACGGCCATCCAACCGGTAACGAACGGAGAGTGCGCGTGCAGAACATTGAGCCGGTTGATAATCGTGTGCCGGTTCCTGCGATTTACCAGCGGAACGGTAAGCCGGTATGCCGTCGGCAACGGGAGCGGGAGCGAGGGCATGCGATAGACCGGCCCATCGGCTTCCTGTAACCGGGCACACGCGGTGCAAAACAGTAGACCTCGTGGCCGAGTCCGCGCAAGCCGTCGGCCAAACCGTCGACGGCCGCCACGATGCCGTTGACGATTGGGTGATAGACCTCGGTAAAAAAGCCGGCGCGCATAGTTTTGGAGTCACCTGTTATCTACCCGGTCGGCGCCGCCCTCGGGCGCGCAGCGCGGCTCGCTTGCCCGGAAGGCTTAACCTTCTAATGCTATGACTTTTGGCATATACCGAACTTTGTAAAGCCGTGGTATAGTGCCCGGGTCAGTTCTCGACCGGGCTAGCAAGTTGCCGCCCGGCAAGACGTTTCCGTCGTTCAGACACGGATCCGTCGACCACAATTTACGCCTCTTAGGATTCGCTTCGCCGTTTTGTCGGCATCACGTCAGCCGGGCTGAACCCGGAACCTTGGCGCGCTTGGCTTTGCCGTTGCAGTTTGGAGGCTGGAAAGGAGTTGGGTTGATAGGACGCAGTGTACCTCGCGCGAGTCACCTTCTGGTGGGAATCCTCAGCCTAGCGCTGGTGGGCGCGGGCTTTGTCGTTCGCCCCGGTATCGGCCCTCGCAGCGGCCGTCGATGTTCATCCTGTTACGCATGTCGTGCTTTTCCAATCGCAGGGCACGCAGACGCAGCATGTCACCTCGTCACAAACCGTCGGCGATTTCCTGAAAGAACGCGGTATCGCGCCGAGAGCATGCGGACTACGTGCATCCCAGCCTTGATACGCCGCTCGTCGATAACATCGTCATCGACTATTCACCCGCCGTGCCGGTAACGCTGACCACATCCGCGGGCAGCAAGACGATCGTCACGAACGCCGAGGACGTCGGAGAGTTTTTAGAAGACCAAGGCATTCATCTGCAACCGAGCGATGTGGTTCGCCCGTCGCTTGCCGATCCGATCGTCTCGAACGGGACCATACGGATCTCGCGCGTCGTGCGTTGGGTGAGTACGGAACAACATCATATCAAGCAGCGCACGATCCATGAGATCGACTTCGCGCTTGCTCCCGGTAGAAGCAAAGTCGTCAAACCCGGCACGCCCGGTTTGACCTTGACGATGGTCGACTATACGCAAACCGACGGAACGCTTCACAAACATATCCTTGCACGGCGCATACTGCGCAAACCGCAACCTCGTGTTATCGCCGAAGGTGTAGGCACGTATGCTGCGATCGCCGACTTTGCGCTCAAAGGTCTGGATAAGACTTCGTATATTGCCTCGAGTGCTCTCGACATGGTCGCAACGGCGTACACGGCCGGATGCGGCGGATGCAGCGGGTATACGGCATCGGGATATCGTGCCGGTCACGGCATCGTGGCCGTCGACCCGCGCGTTATTCCGCTCGGAACAAAGCTCTATATCCCCGGCTATGGCTTTGCGATAGCCGGTGATACCGGCGGTGCGATCGTCGGCCGGCGTATCGATCTCGGATTCAATTCAATAGGCGATGCGATGGCGTTCGGACGGCGCCCGGTCAAGGTCTTCAGGCTTCACTAGGTTCCCCTCTTCGGAACGCAAAGAGTGCGGGTAATGAACCCTCGCGCTCTGCTCGAACAATTCGGATACCGGCCCAAGAAGCGCCTGAGCCAGAATTTTCTCACCGACCCCGCGGTCGCCGCGCGCATCGCGCGGCTCGCGTGCGATTCGCAAGAAACTCAGGCGTGCCGGGTTCTCGAGATCGGGCCCGGTACGGGGCAACTCACGCAAGCACTTCTGGCCGAGCACGCCGACGTCACCGCAATCGACGTCGATGCCGATATGGTGCGCATTTTGCAGTCACGAGCGGAGCTCGCGCGTGCGACGATCGTACACGCCGACGCACTCGCATTCGACTACGAAGATTTTGCGGCGGGCAAGCCATGGCGCATGACGGGCAATCTTCCATATCACATCGCGACGCCGCTGGTCATGCGGCTCATCGAGATGCGGCGAGGGCCCCGAGATATTGGTCGTCATGGTGCAAAAGGAGGTTGCGGAGCGCTTCTCGGCGCGCCCGGCCACGCCGGCGTACGGAAGTCTGAGCGTGGCCGTGCAGTACGCGATGCATGTCGAGAAAGCATTCACGCTCAAGCCCGGAGCGTTTTATCCGCGTCCGAAGATCGATTCCACCGTGGTGCGCTTGGTACGGCGCGCCGTCCCGGCGGTGCAGGTGGCCGACGAGCACCGGTTTCTGCAGGTCGTCCGTGCGGCGTTCGCGTACCGCCGCAAAACACTGGCTAACAGCCTCGCGCTCTCGCTCGGCGTCCAGCGCGCGGCGGTCGCTCAGGTACTGCAGCAGATAGGCCTCGATACGGAGATACGTGGAGAACAGCTCGCCATCGCGGATTTCGCCCGCCTCACCGATCACCTACGCGCCTAACGCATTCGGCGCGTTTCCGACGCTTCTCACGATTATCGGTGGCGATGGTCGTGTTCTTCGTGCCTGTCGTCATCGGCATCATTGTGTGGTTCGCTGCTCAACGGCAGCAACATGCTCGGCTTTGAACAGAGCGATGATTGGCCTTTTCGGCATAGGGTTGCAGTCGGCCGCGGAAGTCGTCGGTCATCCTCTTCCTGATCGCGGTTCTGCCGTGGACTGCTCAAAGCACGCTTCGCAACCTCGGATTTCGGCCACTGCACGGGCAGGATGCTAGCCAAGATCATCGCTGCAATCATCGCCATGTTCGTGCTGGTTACCGCGCTTGGGAGCCTGTTCAGCACGCTGCTGCATTTCAAAACGCCCGAACTGGCCATCGCGGTCTTTCAACACATGCAGGGATGGCAGAAAGTGCTGTTCGCGATTTTCGCGGTCATCGTCGGTCCGGTTTGGGAAGAGTTCGTCTTTCGGGTTTTTCTATTCAACGCGATGCAGAAATGGTGGGGATTCTGGCCCGGCGCGATCGTCAGTTCCGTGCTCTTTGGTCTCGCCCATGCGCAGCCGCCGTTCGTTCCCGCAATGTTCCTTGCACTGAGTCTGCCGCTCGCCGTCGGCGGCGTCATCCTCTGCACCGTCTATGCGCGTACCGGCAACGCCTGGTCGAACATGATAACGCACGCTTCTTTTAACGGGCTCTCGCTCCTGTTGCTTACGGTGGCACCTCAGTTCGCGAAGTGATCCGGATCGGGGTCGATTCATTTAATCTGGCCGCGGACTCGCGCGGTATGGGAAGAGTCGTGCGCCAAACGCTGCGAGCGCTGCAACGTCTTGAACGAAACCGAGCTCGTCTTATCGTTCGCGATCGCGCAGCCGCGCGGGCGATTACTCGTGAGTTTGCGGGCAGAACGATCCTTGCCAGACGAGCTTGCGCGCGAACGCCTCGATGCGGTCTGGTATCCGTGGAACGGCATGCGATTTGCGCCGCACGCGAAGATCGGTCGTGACGATCCACGATCCGTTCGCCTTCACCTTTGCGCACCGGAGTTCATCGCGCGGTGGCGGGAACAATCGCCGATCCGCCGCGCGACTAAAGATCGGCGGACCGCATCTCTCGCCGTCTCCAATTGGACGGCCAGCGAATCTTCTCGCGCTCTTTCCACGTCGACAAGACGTCGGATTCACGTCGTTCCAAACGGCGATCGATCCATTTTGGCACGCGGTCGAAACCTCGGTGCAAGAGACCGTACATGCTCGTGCTTGCGGGCCCGGAAGAGCGCAAGAACATTGCGATGCTGCTGCGCGCGTACTGCGGGGCCTTTGAAGGCGCCGGTCCGAAACTGGTCGTCGCCGGAACGCTTAACGATCAGGATGAGCGCGCCTGCGAGAAGATGCGTGCACCGGGCATTCGCCTGCATCCGACCGACGAGCAACTGCGCGAGCTCTACAGCGGCGCGTTTGCCGTTCTGATTCCTTCGCTTGCCGAGGGATTTGGCCTTACGGCACTCGAGGCGATGGCCTGCGGCGCGGCCGTCATTGCATCGAACACATCGCGCGCTTCCGGAGACGTGCGAGGGCGCGGCGATGCTGGTGCGGCCGGACGAGAATGCGTGGCGGGGAGCCTTGCGCACGATCGACGTTGAACGAGGATCGTTCGCCGCGATCTTCAGCGGCGAAGTATTGAACGGGCACGTCGCACGGTCGAATCGATCCGGCTAAAGCGCTGCCCGAGTGCATCAAAGCGCTTCTGGGCGCGCTTCCTAACCGGCCCATCAGCGACCGCGCACGTCCTCCACGATCTCGCGCAAACGCGCGATGAAGCGATCGGGAGCAAATGCCTGCGCGTGCGCCCGCAAACGCTGCGGATCGTAACGGCGTTCATCGAAATGTGCAAAGCACGTCCGGCCAGCGACTGCGCCGTCGGAGAATCGAAGAATTCCCCCGTTTCGCCCCTCCACGACCGTTTCGATTGCGCCTCCGCCCCGATACGCGATCGTGGGACGGCCGCTGGCGGCAGCCTCCAGCGGCACCAAACCGAAATCCTCTTCGCCGGGTAAAATTGCCGCGCGCGCGGCGCCCAGCAATTCGTTTACGCGCTCGATCGGGCACATAGCCGAGCATCTTTGCCAGTCGTGCCGCGCGCAGCCTCGCTCAGCGCGGCTTGCGGCGGGCCCGGTTCCGGCAATGAGCAGCGGAACTCCGGCGATGTGCCGCGGCTCGAATCGCAAGGTCGATGCGCTTGTACGGCAAGTAGACGCGAGACGATGAGAAAGTAGTCGCCGCCGCCGGGACCTACGCTGAAACGATCGATATCGACAGGGCAATGCAGCACGATCGAATCGCGCCCGTAGTACTTCTTGATGCGCTGCGGCGACATTGTGTGAATTCGCAATGATATTGCGTCGGGCGCTGCGCCGCGCGCTTATCCCATGCGACCAGCGGCGCGATGAGCGGGCGCGCGAGCGGTGTGCCGACATATTCGTCGTATGCGAATGCAAAGCGGCTAACGGTATTGATATAACAAACATGGACGGCTCCGGGCGGCACGATAACGCCCTTGGCCCAGGCAGTTGTCGAACTGACGATCGTATCGTATCCCGAAAGGTCGAATTTCTCGAACGCACCGCGGAAAGAGCGGCGCGAGATACCGGAAAAACTTGTTCGCGCCGGGAATCCGCGACAGATACGAGGTATGTACGCGTGCAGGATCGACGAGATCGCCCGTCTGTTTCGCGTCCAGCAACGCGGTGTAGACGGGAGCATCCGGGTATGCGCGCGCGATGTGCGCAAAAACGCGCTCGGCACCGCCGCGCTGATTCAAATAGTCGTGGATGAGAGCGACGCGCAACCGTTTACTGGTTACGGCGTCGAGTTGTTGTACCGTGGACTGGTGCGCGCGGTAGAACCAGCGCGATTGTCGGTACGCCCAAATATTGAGCGGCGACGCGCTGCAGGTCGGTCGCAGTCGCTCGAGTTGATGGCCTTCATGATCGTTGCGACGTAATCGCCGCTTTCATGCCGCGATGCAAATATCCCGGCGAGCCAAGCGCGGTCTTGCATCGATTGCGTGTCTTCCAAAAAGCGTCCGGCCGCGAATGACTTCATTTCGCTCAGATCGCCGCCCAGTTTGGCGTGCCCCAGGACGTTCACGACGGTCAGTGCGGTTGCGAACGTGCGCGTCGGATCGCCAAGACCGCCGTCGACGTAGATGATGATGTTTGCCGGATACGTATCGAAATTATAGAATGCGCCCACGCCGCGCTGCGATGCATCGCGTGTCGCTATCGAGGGAACTTCTGAAACGTCCCCCAGCGTACGCTGCACGAACGCCGTGAGGATCAGCATTGCGCCAAAGTCCCGGCTGCGCAAATCCGGTGCAGGATACTGCGCGACGAGCCACGGCACCGGTACGTCGCGACGTGCGATGATCTGCTGCGAGGTCGACGGCAGCTTTGCCATGCGCACGGTGACGGGTGCGGACGATCCCGTCAGCCAAGCCGTCGACAAGCGACGCTGAAATTCGCACCGGCCGCGCCGGCCGTGTCGCCGATGGCGCTTATGACTGCGTCACCGCGCCGGTAGTGTTCCGTATAAAACGCACGAACGTCGGCCGGATCGAAACCCGCAATTGTTTGCGGCATTCCGTAGGGCGGCAGTCCCGCGTCCGAGTCTTGATAGAAGGCTCGGTTGAGCATATCGATACCCACGCTCAAGGCGAGCCGCTGATTCTGCGCGATCTTCGCGCTGAGCGCCGCCTTGGCGGCCTGCAAGGTTGCGGGACTAAAATCGGGCTTCGTGAGCGCAGTCGTGAAACAGCACGAGTGACGAGTTGAAATTGCGGGTGAGGCCTTCCAAATAAAAACGGATGTGCCGCGGCTCAACGACATAGGTGATCGAACCGCCGTTTGCGTTCACCGCCGAGCCAGCCAGCGAAGGTGCGCCCGGACCGGCGTGTGCAGAATCGTCTCGGCTACCAGCGCCGCCAGACCGTTCTGCCGTGGCGTCTGCCTGTCGAGGCCCGCCTGCAAAAGCACCTCCGTTCCGACCAGATCGGACGATGGATTCGGCTGCTCGACAACCGTCACGCCGGAGCTCGCCGCGGGCGATGCCGCCGCGGCTGCGGCGATGGAAGAATCCGTCGCAAGCACGCACAGCGCAAGGAGGATAGCAGCAATTCTCATGTGGTCGTACCGCTCCGCGGCGCCGTCAGTAATTGGACGATCGCGGGATGCTGCAGATACTTGCGCACGATGCCGGCAACATAGGCGGGATCCAGCGACTGCGCCGCCTGCACGTACTGAGCGGACTCATCACCCGGCGCATATGCGGCGTTGCCTTCGGCAGCGTACCAGCCAAAATTGTCGGCGCGCGAGGACGGCGTCTGCGTTTGACTCAAAATGTGATACACGAACGCGGAGCGAGCGGCATCGAACGCATGACCGTCAAGCGGATGCTGCGCCATGGCGGTAATGGCATCAAGAACGTCCGTGCGTGCCGTGTCCGTGCTCGCACCCGAGGTCGTTACCAGAAGAATGCCGGGCTTGTGCAGCGTGATGAACTGCCCGTTTACGAACGCATCGCTTTTCGCTTTACGCATGGCCACCGATACGGTTCCGTGATCGCCGTCGAACAGATAGTCCGCGATGAAGTCCATCGCGGTTGCCGCTTTCGTGTCGGTTATCGGCGGACCTACCCAAGCAAAACCCACTCCGTCGACTTGTGCGGTCTGTGTGACGTCGACGCTTGCATTTGAGAGCGCGGAATCGAACGGACCATCGGCGGGAGCGCCGCCTGCGGCAGCAGCGACATCGCTCAGCCACTTCGGATCGATGCCGCCCGTGAGCGTCATGACGGCGTTCGAAGGCCGGAACGCACGCGCAGCAAACGCCTTGACGTCACTTGCGGGAATCTTCGTGAGATCCTGAGCGGTCGCGGGCAACGGCGGATAGTGAGCGGGGCCGGCGCTAAAGATATGCGCGAACAGGCTGTCTTGCAGGATCCGATCTGAATCGAAATGCGATTCAGCCGCCGCAACTGCGCCGTCGCGAAGCGCCGCTTTAAGTCCGCTATCGCTAATCGAAGGCGAGAAATATGCGTTGGTCAGCGTACGGATGATCGAGGGCGCTTCCCAGATTCGGAACGCTGACGCCGACCATCGCGATGTCGGGATAGACGTTAATGGAAAGCGATCCGCCCCCGCGCGCGACGAGTTCGGCGAGCGAAGTTCCGTGCGCCGGTGCAGACGCGGCAATCGCCGTGATCGTCCAGCCGCGAGATTCCCGGATCCGCATTATCATATCCGGCGCCGGGCGCGCGATACCAGAGCTCGATAGCTGCTGTCGGCGCGGTCGTATCGCGATCGATGATGTAGGTGCCGCCGCCCGGAAGTGAGCCGGTCGTTTGAGCGGCATTCGCAGTTGGTGCGCTCGCAAATGCGGCGCTAGGGAAGGCAAGCAGCGATATGCCCATGCATATCGCTGCTCTTGCCGCCATTCGATGTTGATATTCCTCACGCGGGTTCCGGCGAAATGTTCGGCGGAAGGCGCTTGGGTTTCTCGACGCGCGCTCCTTCTTCGACCGGCGTTCCGATCGGCGGTTCGAGAGCCGGCACCGGCGGCCGCCGCCGCGATTGTACGGACGCCTTTCGAGTATGGCCTTTACCTCGTCCGCCTCTACGGTTTCGTATTCGAGCAGCGAGGTCACCATGCGCTCGACTTTGTCCCAGTTCTCGCCCAGTAACTCTGCGACCGCGATCGTAACAGCTTTCGATGATACGCCTGCACTTCCGCATCGATCTTCGAGGCGATCTCTTCGGAGTAGTTGCGCTCCTCGCCGAGGTCACGGCCCAGAAATACTTGGTGGTTGCCGCGGCCGTACTGGATCGGGCCGAGCGTTTCGGACATGCCGTATTGCGTAACCATGCGGCGAGCGAGTTCCGTCGCTTTCTCGAAGTCGTTGCTCGCGCCGGTCGTCACGTCCTTGAACTTGATCTCCTCGGCCAAACGTGCCGCCCAGCGCGCGCGTTATGGTCGCCAGCAGTTCTTCTTTGGTTTGGCTGTGACGGTCGTCCTCGGGCAACGACCAGGTGATGCCGAGCGCCATGCCGCGCGGAATAATCGTCACTTTGTGAATCGGATCGCCTTTATCGGTCAAGCCGCCGATAACCGCGTGCCCCGACTCGTGAAAGGCCGTGATCTCCTTTTCCTTTTGGGACATCACGATCGACTTGCGTTCGGGACCGACCATGACGCGATCGATCGCTTCGTCGCAATCGTTCATTTCGATGACGGTCTTGTTGCGGCGGGCAGCGAGCAGCGCCGCCTCGTTGAGTAAATTCTCCAAATCCGCACCCGAGAATCCGGGCGTGCGTTTGGCAAGGATTTCCAGCGCAACTTCCTTACTGAGCGGCTTGTTGCGCGCGTGCACCTCGAGTATTTTTTGGCGGCCTTGGACGTCGGCGCGATCGACGACGATCTGCCGGTCGAAGCGTCCGGGACGCAGCAGCGCCGGATCGAGCACGTCGGGACGATTGGTTGCGGCAATCAAGATGACGCCGGTATTTTGATCGAATCCGTCCATCTCGACAAGCAGCTGGTTGAGGGTCTGCTCGCGCTCGTCGTGTCCGCCGCCCAGGCCCGCTCCGCGCTGACGGCCGACCGCGTCGATCTCATCGATAAAGACGATACACGGCGCGGACTTCTTCGCCTGATCGAACAGGTCGCGAACGCGCGAGGCACCCACGCCGACGAACATCTCGACAAAGTCCGAGCCCGAGATTGAGAAGAACGGTACGCCCGCCTCGCCCGCGATTGCGCGAGCGAGGAGCGTTTTGCCGGAGCCCGGCGGCCCGAGCAGCAGCACACCTTTGGGAATACGCGCGCCCAGCGCTTGAAATTTCTTGGGGTACTTCAGGAACTCGACGATCTCGCCGAGTTCTTCTTTCGCTTCGTCTACGCCGGCGACATCGTTGAACGTCACCTTCGGACGATTCTCAGAGAGCATCTTTGCTCGCGAACGGCCGAATGACAATGCCTGGCTTCCTCCGTTTTGCGCCTGACGCAAGAATGATAAATAGGAACAGGGCCAGCACGATGAACGGAGCGAGGCTGAGAACCGATGCAAGAACCGACGTGTTGTTGGGCATCTCCCATTGGACGCTGCCTTTGACATGCTGCATCACCTGGCCTACGAATTCCGAGTCACGAACCGGAATCGTGGTGGCGTAGTGCGTGCCGTTGGTGAGGTCACCCGTTACTTCGTAGCCGGTCGCGTGGAAGCTGTTCACCTGATTGTGTTCCAGCTTCTGGTAGAAGGCGCTGTAGTCGAGGCGAGTGACGTCCGTCGTCGGCAGAACGAGTTTCTGCACGATGAAGAACACGAGCACGATCGCCGCGATGATGAGGAGAATTCCCCGAAGATGCTTGCTCACGATGTTTTTACATTTACCTTACTCTGAAATACCCAGGGACGCAGTTGCGCAAGGTAGGGGAGATTACGGTAGCTTTCCCCGTAGTCCAAACCGTACCCTACGACGAACTCGTCGGGTGCAACCAGGCCTACATAATCAATCGGTACATCGACGCGCCTGTTATACGGCTTATCGAAAAGTACGCAGGACCGTAGGCTCGAGGGCCGCCGCCCCGAGAGTAACGACCGAAGATACGCAAGCGTGAGACCGTTGTCGACGATGTCTTCGACGATGAGGATATTCTTGCCCGCGATATTCTCGCTTGTGTCCTTGAGCAAGCGTACCTCCCCGCTTGACCGCGTCGAGTTCCCATAGCTCGAAACGACCAGAAAGTCCAATTCGACGGCACTCGGCCCGTCCGGAACACGTGAAAGCGCCCGGACGAGATCTACGGTCACGTACAGTGCTCCTTTTAACACACCCAGCACAGTCAGTGGTTGCCCGCGAAAATCCGTGCGCGATCTGCTGCGCGAGCCGGCCGATGGCCGCCTCGATCTCTTCCTTCGAAAACAGCACCCGCTCGATGGTCGCCTGGTAGGAATCCGTGGTCATCTCTACTCCCGGTGTACCGTTAACTCGCCGTTCTCAATCGTCATCTCAAGGCCCGCCCCCATCGAAAAGCGCCCCGACCGCGCCGTTTTCCAGCGCCCGAACGGCCGCTTGAACGTGCTCGAAATCCACGTTCCGCAGCGCCTGGTGCGCCCGCAGTGTTTCCCGCACCTGCCGGCGCAGGGCCGCATGCTCGCTTTCGCCCATCTCATCACCGACGACTTGCGCCGCGCGGGCGACCGCGGCATCCAATCCCGGAAAAAGCGGGCGCAAGGCTGCCAGCGCATCCCGCACCGCGTTTCGGCGAAGCATGAGATCTGCATTGCTGGGGTCCACGGCATATGGTAGTCCGGCTTGCTGAACGTAGCCTCGGATTTGCCGCTTTTCAAATCGAAGGATAGGCCGGATCAGCGCAGAGTCCCCGGCCGAGCGTCTCGCCGCGCCGGCATCCCGGCAAGCCCCTGGGGACCCGTCCCTCGAAACAATGCCATCAGGACGGTCTCGGTCTGATCCTCGGCCGTGTGTCCGGTGGCAACGACGCGCGCCCCGCACTCGCGCGCAATGTGCGCAAGTGCCTCGTATCGGGCCTCTCGCAGCGATGCCTCGTCCCGGCGCCCGACCTTCAACGCCGCGACGCGCAGCGGCAATCGCAGCGCGCCGGATAGCCGCATTACGACCGCCTCGTCTTGCCACGACGAGTGGCGCACTGCGTGATTGACGTGCGCAAGCGTCAGGTGCAGCCGCATGGGTTTTGCGATTGCGGCAAGTATCGCGGCCAATCCCACGCTATCCGATCCGCCGCTGCATGAGATGAGGATGCGATCGCCCTCGCGAACCACGCCTCCCAATTGAACGGCACGTTCGATCGCGCGCTCAGGCCGCGTACCTCTCATGATTTTGTCAGCGGAATCACCGGACGGGTCGAGAGGGCCTGCGTTACGACTTCGAGCAGCGCGCTCAAATGCGCCTTCGTCATCGGGTCCAAACCGCGCGCCGTGAGGCCTGCCGTACCTCGTCACGGAGTTGGAGCAGGTCCTCATGCGCGAGCGACTGTGCGTCGTACGGCGTTTCGGTTTGCGGCGCGAGCGCAATCTGGGCGAGCTTGCGTGCATACCACTGTTGAAGCGATCGGTGGATCTCGCCGGCCTGCGAGATGTCGCCGCTGAGCAGATCGCCATAGACCGCATGGTGCGTCCATGTGAAAAGATCGACCAAACTCATCGTCGAGCCCGGCTTATATTTGAGTGAGAAGTCGTCGATACGTTGCAACACAACGGGATTGAACAGCGCCGTGAGCAGCGCACGCTGACGCACTTGCGCGATCGTCGCAACTGGCTTGTCGTGACGCATGCGGCGGATCGTATTGCCAGGGCGCTTGCGGGAAATCGGTCACCCATTCGCTGTAGACGATCTGCCTGAGCAGCATCGGAGAAAATCGCCACGCGTTCGCCGAGAGTACCTGACGATCGAGGATCGCGAACGCGCGCTGCGCCTGCGCCCGAGGTATCGGCGCGAGCGGAACGGCTCGCGTCGCGGGTCGCCGATGTGCGCCCGGGAGAGATATTCGCCGCCGATGTAGCGGCTAACGATACCGGTACACGTCGTGAACGGCTGCAGCGCAAAGCTGAACGCTGTGCGCTGATCGTCGTGCGTGCTCTCGTATTCATTGAACCGCCGCCCGAGCGATGCGAGGAGGTCCGCGGAAATCGTCATTTGTGCCCGGCACCAGCCGATATTGTCGTTCGAAAGGTCGAATTGTTCCACACGCGGATCGATTGCGTGCCCAGTTTGCCATTGCACGTCCTCATCGTTTGCAGAAACGATACCGCGGATCGCTCCACGCCGAAGCCCATCGCCGCAATGTCGGCACTTCGTCCTGGGGCGTGCGCGCGCCCGGAATTCGCGCGTACCCCCAATGAATCACGTAATAGTCGTACGGCCCCAGAACGAGTCTGAAAGTAACGGCCGTTGCCTCTACCCTTGGGCCAAACGTTTGTCGGTGTGTATTCCATGACGGTATTGACGATACCGTGGCGTCGACGTAAAGGACAGGCTCTGCAGCTCTTTGGGCGAGTAGAGCTGCGATGCAATGAAGTTGTGCTGCAGTCCCCAATTGTGCCCCGACTCGTGCAGCACGATCGACTCCAAGAAATCGTTCGCGTAGTTCGGTGGAATGTAGCGCCACGAAGCGCCGTTCTGCGCCCGAAGCGCCCACAACCCGAACATCGCGCTGGCGCGAGCGCCCGCCGAATATTCGGCTTCATGCGCCGCCGGGCAGGCAGCCGCGCGCTGCGGGCCCGGCATAGTATTCACCCTCCATGTTTCCGAAATACATCAGGTCCGCATCGATTACGATTGACGTCTTGATCAACTCACCGGTGCGCGGATCGAAGACGAGTCCCGCCTGGGCGTAGCCGCCGCTGTTCGATTGGGTGAGCCAATGCACCACGTTGTACCGAATATCATCGGGATCCCATGCGGGATCCGCAGGCTGCTGGAGAACCTGTACCGCATTGGGAATTCCAAGCCGCGCGAACGCATCATTCCATTTCAGCAGCGCCGTCCGAATCGGCGTGCGATACTCGGGCGGTACCGTGTTGCTGATGTAGTACACCATCGGGTGACGCGCGATATTCCAGCGCATGATGTACCGCAATTGCCGTTCGCTCACCCGTCCTTGCTGAAGTCCAGTAAGATATTCGGATAGTATCCGACGCGATCGTCCGCGATGCGCGGCATGTACGATCCGGCGGGCGGAGGCGCGACAATATTATATTTTACTTTGATCTGCACCATGCGCGGATCGGGTACGTTGTCGATCGTTATCGATCCGTCGGAACCGATCGGCTGCGACGACATGAAGGTTTGATCGGCTTCGATGATCATGTTCTCGGGAAATGCTTTTGCCGGGCCGAAGTAGCTGCTATCGCTATCGAGATGGTAGGCGGATCCGGGCTTGTCGTCCGTGCCCAGGCTGAAGCGCAACGCATCCGTCATATCGATGACGTCGCCCAAGAAACGCGGAAGCGTCGACGATGATGGTTCCGCGTCGCGGGATCCTCGGCAGCGATCGGCGCTACTGCCAAAACCGACGGAGCGAAATTTGCGCTACCGCGGCGGCCGCGTCCGAGTTTGCGACGAACGAGGTGTTCGGCCACGAAATCGTGACGTTGTCGTCCACTCGCGAAAAACGGATGATTCGAGCAAACTGCAGGTAAGGCAGACCGGGCGTTATGCCGTAGCCGCCCAGGCCGCTGGCCGGTTCAGCCGTTTGAATGAAATCGGAATCGAGCTGGTTTTTCGAAGCTCGATGTAGACTTTTCCATCCTTGCGCCAAAGCGTGAACAGACCCGCGCTGCGGCACTAGGCCTTTGGTAAATACGGCGTAAGGCACCGGTGCCGCCGGTGCGTCGGCGGCAGCCGGCAGGCAAGCGAATACCAGCAGGGATGCAAAAGCGAAGACGATGCGCATAGATCACTGCCTTTCCTAACGAAC
>CAVZQG010000009.1:0-78000 GCA_963777365.1 Vulcanimicrobiota bacterium | reverse complement strand
TTACCGAGCACGGTCCAAGGCATCCGCTTGCGACACGGAATTCAGGCGGTCTGGCGGTCGACACGCTGGCCCCGAATACCCGGTTGGCTGACGATCTCGGAAGTGGCCGCCAAGCTGAGAGTTTCCGAAAATTGGCTGCGAGGCCGCATCCGCCGCGGTGCCATCAACACGAAGCGCGAGGCAACCGGGCGCTACCTATTTCCCGACAACGAAGAGACGATCGATTTACTTCGGCGGCTCCATGCCGGCTGGCTCAAGCATGTCAATATCGCGCAAGGTGTCCGTCAGGACGGGCGATCACCGCGCAGGAAGTCGAACACAGCCAAACTCGCCTCCGGCCACTCCGGGTCACCGAAGTCATCGAAGACCAGCATGCCATATTCGGCTTGGTGCCGCGAACCACGTCAATCGAGAAGCCCGCAGTCGAACCGCATGGCCGAAGCCTTCGTGAAGACCTTCAAACGCGACTATGCGCGGGTCCACCCACGAACCGACACTGCAACGGTGCTGGCACAACTCGATGCCGTCGTCCGCATAAGGCGCTGAACTACCGCTCACCGCGCGAGTTCCCGAATCTGATGAAGCATCGCGTGCGGTCGGCGCTCCGCGTCGAGCGCATTACAGCAAGACGTCCATGGCCGCCGCGCATAGCGCGGAAACGCGAGCGTCTGGCTTGGCGCGGCCGCGGTCATAAACCACCGATAACCACCGCGCCCTGTCCGGCTATTTGGGGGCAACTGCAGCCTCCGACCGGGCAGAGGGGCGATAAGGACGGATACGATCCTGTACTCTCTTTGGCAAGACGTCCCACAAGCGAGATAGGATAACGACAATAGTAAGTTGGCATTAACTGATCAGTCCAATAAATTTTATAAGCGATGTCGCCAATCGATAAATCCAAGGTCGTAACACCTTCGGAAATAGCCCATTCAACGACACGAATCAGAAGAGTACGGCCTGGGCTAAACTGGGCATAAGCCGGATTATAAGACATTAGCCGCCCATACAAGCGTTTCTGATGCACTAGGAAGAGATTAGTTGCCAAGATATCGGCACCTGCTCGCAGTCGAAAAAACCGCCCACACGGCAAAGCTAGCATTCCCTCATAAGCAGCCCGATAGGCCGCGTCATGAGAATGTCGTGAGCAGATTTCGGCTCACGATGTTGACGGTGATTGCCAAATCCGGAACGCCCGCAAGTTCAAAAACTATCGGAAACAGCCGTTCCAACTGCCGACGCTTGCGTTTCCCCTCACGGAAATATAATTGTTCTTGCGCACTTCTCCGCGCGGCTTTGCGCTGCGTCTTTGACTTAGGCACGGGGATTTCTACGATCGACGACGTCTTCGATGCGGCCCTGCGCGACGAACCGGCCTTCGCCCTCGACCAGAACGACGCCGGAGGAATCGATCACGCGCGCCTGCACTTCGAGCACGTTGCGCCGCATCCACTTCACGCGACCTTCGATGTCCAGCTGCACGCCGAGCGGCACGGGTTTGCGAAACCGTGCATTCATGCTCGCGGTCACGCCGCGAAAACCCGCGGCGCCCGCGGCATGCGCCATTGCCTCGTCGAGCAGTGCCAGCGCAATTCCGCCATGCGCAATACCTTGCCATCCCGCAAACTCCGGCTCGCAGCGTCGTACGCGCACGCACGCCGTCCTCATCAAGCCGCTCGAAATGCAAATGCAGGCCGATCTCATTTTCCGGCCCGCATGCAAAGCAACGCCCGTCATCGACGGGCGTCATGTTGAAAGGCGCTCCGGCCCGGCCTGCGCGCCCCCCGCGTTGCGGGGCCCCCAGGCCGCAATGGCGCGTAAAGTCACCTGTGCAAATTGCGAGTCTCCCCGAGGGCGCCGCGATGGTCTGATGTCTTATCTCCCTACGTCGAGACGGGCGGCGAGGGCGTGGGGAAGATCGGCGTCGACGATCTTCTGCTGCACTTCTCCGATTGGATAGTCGTAGCGCATCCATTGTATATGACGGCGATCGTCGTCGTAAAATACAAAGCAGGGCTGCGGGTTCAGATCGCGCGGCTGGCCGACGCTGCCGACATCGATGATGTAGCGTTTGCCGGGTTCCAGCTGCAATTCGCCGCCATGCTGCATATGCGCATGGGAGATGCTGCCGTCCGGTTCCAGAGCATAATACTCGGCGATGTGCGTATGCCCGACGAAAATCAGCGGCGCATCCGTGCGTTCGAACGCTGCTTTGGCATTACGCTTGTCAAGCAAATATTCGAAGTAATGCACGGGCGCGCCGTGAACCATGAGAAAGTTCGGATGCCGGATCTCATAGCTCAGACTGTTCAGCCATGCGATTGTATCGGGCTCGATGACGGTCTGCGTCCATTCGATCGCCCGTCGAGCCGCCGCGTTAAAGTATTCGACCCCGAAGTTGTCGACCGCGGCGACGTCGTGGTTCCCTAACACCACGTCCGAGGCGCGTTCGCGTACGAGGCGCACGCATTCGTTCGGATTGGGACCATAGCCGACGATGTCGCCCAAGCATAGCACGCTGTCCTCGGGACGCACCAAAGAAAATGCCTTTTGCAGCGATTCGAGATTTCCGTGTATGTCCGAGACGATAGCGTATCTCATAGGCCGGTCTCCGCCAGCACACCGCGCAAACGCACCGCGAACTGCGCGCGCTCAGCCGGCGTGCCGACCGACACGCGGACGTAGCGATCGAGCGGCGGCGCAGCCGGCTTACGAACGAACACGGCGCGCGTAAGCAGCGCGTTCATGACCGCGCTCGCTCGATCGTTCGATTCAAAATCGATACAAACGAAGTTCGTGTGCGATCGCAGATATGCCATCCCGAGCGAGGCTGCAAGTTCGTAATATTCTTCACGGCCGCGCGCCACTTCACGAACGACATGCTGGTGGAAATCCACATCATCCAGGGCAACGAGCGCCCCGATCTGCGCGTTGCGGTTTACTCCGTATTGCAAGCGAATCTTCTCGAACGTACGGACGTTGCGCGCCGTCGATATCATGTAGCCGATGCGCGCGCCGGCCATGCCGTACGCCTTCGAAAACGTGCGCGCGCGCAGCAGCCGGGGATGCAGGAGCGGCGGAAACGCATCGCGCTCCTCCATGAAATCCTCGTACGCTTCGTCCAGAAAAAGCAGAGATTGCGCGGGCAGCGCTTCGAACAAACGCACGAGCTGCGAACTCGAAAGAACCGTGCCGCTCGGATTGTCGGGATTGGCGAGATATACGATCGCCGGCCGCAGCCTGGTTGGCCATTTCAATCAGCGCGTCGAGATCGACCGTGCCGTCGGCCCGGTATGAAACGGTGTGCAGCGTACCGCCGAATCCCGTCACGTGGTAGGCGAACGTCGGATACGTTCCGCGCGTCGTCAGCGCGGTGCTTCCCGGACCCATGAACGCGCGCACGGCAAGCCCCATGAGATCGTCGATGCCTGAGCCGACGCAGAGGTTTTCGATCGCACAACCGTGACGAAACGCCAGGGCCTCGCGCAGGTCGTACGATTCCGGATCGCCGTACCACGAGATCCGCGGCAGTTCGCGCGGCCATCGCTTCGACCGCTTTGGGCGATGGGCCGAAGTTGCTTTCGTTTGCCCCCAGACGCAAAAGCGCAGCATGACCGCCTTCGCGCATGAGCTGCTCGGGCCCGATGAACGGCGTGACGAGCGGTATCGCTTCAATATGCGGCGCTGCCAAGAATTCGGGCTCGGCAGCCTGGGCGTCACTTGAGAGATTCACGTGGTTACGACTTTACCTCGATCCGATCGACGACTCGTTTTACGCCGCCCGTTTTGCGCACCGTCTCCAAAATCGTCGTCTTGACGGAATCCGAGGGAACCGTGCCGCTAAGCGTGACGATACCGTCACGCACGCTCGGTTTGATGCTCGCCACGTTTACCCCGGCTTGCGCCGCGATGCCCGCGCTCACCTTGGCCGCGAGCGCAGCATCGCCCAGCGACTCTCGGGGACCACGCAGCTGGCGTATCGACGCGGATGTTGTTAACGACTCGCTTTACGCCTTGAACCGATGCGGCCGCCGATGCATACGCGGAACGCTCGTGCGCACTGTGCGCCTGTCCGCTCAGGGTGACCACTCCGCCGTTATTGTCGATTTTAACCTGCGCTGGGGCATCGGCATCAACGGAGGCGAGCTTCGCGTCCACCGCTGCGGAGAGTGCTGCCGACTGCACCGTCTGCTGCGCCTGCTGCTGATCCTTGGCGCTGCAAGCGACGAGTGCAGCGCATGCAAACAGCACAAGTATTCTAGATAAAACGGGTGACATGTACGGCCGCTCCTGCATCCATTGATTCTATTGCTTCGTCCAAAATCAGAAAACCGCTTGCGCGCGCGAGCAGGCTCACCATGCCCGACCGAATCTCGAGCGGATGCGCGGATGGTGGTACGGCATCCTCGTCGAGGCGAACCGGCACGAACCAGGTCCACCCCGGGCGCTTGCGATAGCTCGACGCCAAGCGGGCCGGCACCGTCTGCGGACGATAGCGCGCACCGGTCAGCGCACCCAGAATCGGGGCGGCCACCGCTTGCAATATCATCAGCGAAGACGTCGGATTGCCGGGCAGACCGATGACCGCCTTGCCGCCGACGCATGCTAAAACGGTCGGTTTGCCGGGCTTTACCCGCAAGCCGTGCACGATGACGCCGGGCTCGCCGAGGCGCTCGATAATGCGGGGCGTGAAGTCTGCGCTCGCCCACCGAAGAGCCGCCCGTCAGGACGATCGCGTCGGCGCCTGCCAGCGCGTCGCGAAGGAGTGCCTCCATTTGGGCGGGGTCGTCCGGCGTGGTTGGGCCGTGCCGCACGTCGGCGCCCATTGCTTGCAGCGTACCTCCCAGGGCCCAGCGATTGGAATCACGGACCTGCCCGGGCGCCGGGTTCGTACGGGCGTCTACGAGCTCGTCGCCCCCCGAGAGCACGGTGATGACCGGCTTGCGGAAAACCGGGACCGAGGTGATGCCGAGCGTCGCCAGCACTCCCAGCTCGGCGCCGCCGATGCGCCGGCCGCTCTCCAGGACCTGCTCGCCGGGGAGCATGTCCGACCCCGCGGGCATGAGCGAGTCGCCGGCCGGCACGTGCGCCGGAACCTCAATCGCCTCCCCGTTTACGCTCACGTCCTCGAACGGAACGACCGCATCGGTCGCAGGCGGGACCACGCCGCCGGTCGGGATCCGCAGCGCCGCCCGCGCCGGGAGCACGCCGGTCCACGGCCGCCCCATCGCGACCTCTCCGGCGATCCTCAGCCGTCCCGGCGTCTCCTGCGAGCGAACTGCGAAGCCATCCATCGAGGACCGCGGCGCTGCCGGATACGCGGCGTCGGCCACGACGGTTTGTGCCAATATGCGGCCGTTTGCGCGCTCGAGCTCAACGACATTCGATCTGCGGCGAGCGCAAATTCGCGCGAGCGAGATACAGCGTAACGGCTTGCTCGGGCGCGAGGAGTGCCGTGACGTCGAATCCGGCGCCAGGTAGGAGCGCGTTATTGCCTCGCGTAATGCGCGGTTCTTTCATATGCTCGATTTAGGCATTATTCGACGCGACCCCGATCGCGTTCGGCGTTCCGCGCGACGGCGCGGCCAAGATCCCTCGTTCGTCGACCAGATTCTGCACTTGGACGCGGAGTACCGCTCCGCGCTCACCGAAGTCGAAACCTCAAAGGGAGAAAAGAATCGAATCTCCGCGCAAATCGGTAAAGCTGCGGACAAAGCCGCAGCGGCGCGCGAGCTCAAGCCGCAGCTGGACGCACTCTCCGAACGCATCGAACGGGCGGGCGAGCGCGCGAAGGCGCTCAGTCCGGACGCGCAAGATTCGCCTCTGCACGAGTTATTGACGCAATCGCCCAATCTACTCGACGACTCCGTGCCGGACGGTCACGACGAAGCGGCCAACCTCACCGTGCGCACGTGGGGAACACCGCGCACGTTTGACTTTGCTCCGTTACCGCATTGGGATCTCGGAGAGCATTTGGGCATTCTCGATTTCGATCGCGCCGCCAAACTCTCGGGGAGCCGGTTTTCCATCATCAAAGGGAAAGGCGCGCGCCTCTCGCGCTCGCTCGTCCAGTTCTTTCTGGATCGCGCAGATGCGGCCGGGTACACCGAAGTGATCCCGCCGATACTCGTCTCGCGGCAGACGATGTGGTCGACGGGGCAGCTCACGAAGTTTTCCGACGCGATGTTTGTCGATCAGGATGCGGATCTGTTCATGATCCCCACGGCCGAAGTGCCGCTCGCGGCGCTGCACGGGCAGGAAATTCTGAACCGCGACGACCTTCCGCTCAAGTACGCGGCATACACGCCCTGCTTTCGCAAGGAAGCGGGTGCGGCAGGCAAAGATACGCGCGGCCTCATCCGGCAACACCAGTTCGAGAAGGTCGAGCTCGTGTGGTACAGCACACCGGAACAATCATTCGATGCGCTCGAAGCGATCACGCGCGATGCCGAAGCGCTTCTGCAGGCACTCGAATTGCCGTACCGTGTCGTGGCGCTCTGCGCGGGCGATACCGGCTTCAATGCCGCCAAAACGTACGACTTGGAAGTGTGGCTGCCCAGCGCGAACACCTTCCGTGAGATAAGCTCGTGTTCGAACGACACGGACTTTCAATCGCGTCGTGGACAAATGCGTTTTCGCCGCGAGGCGGGAGCCAAACCCGAGTTGCTGCATACGCTCAACGGCTCGGGCCTTGCCGTCGGCCGAACCTTGCTCGCAATCATGGAAAATTATCAGCAGTCCGACGGATCGATCCGCGTGCCCGCGGTGCTGCAGCCGTACATGGGCACCGGCGTCATTCGGTAGCCGGTTTGGCGCATGACTCCGGCAGACCGGCGCCTAACAACGTAACGCTCACGGAAGCGAGGCGACATGGGAATTCTAACGTTTCCCCTAGCGCGTGACGGTATGACGCCGCCCGAACCTCCCGGGACAGCTCCTCCCGACAATGACAAAGGCAACGAGCCTCCCTGGGAGGTGCCCGATGACGATACCGGAGCAGAACAGTAGGCGGGCAAGGCAGCCGCCGTGTCCGCCGGTTAGAGATATCGATCGACTCTTCTTCGCCGGCGCAGGTGCGAAGGCGCTCTGCCGTGCGCCGCTGCGCTGGATTCTCTTTGCGCCGTATTACCGAGCCTATTGCCGCACGGTTGAAAACGATCTCCTTTCGTTCGCAGCTCTGGAGCTGGGCATGCATGCGTTACAGCCCATTCGCCGCCGCGCCGAAGCCGCAATCCGGACGGTCGCGGCGTGCTCGGCCTGGTATGCGATTTCAAGCCTCATTCTTCGGGCCGGTTTCACGGTCGCGCTCAGCGGCGCGCTCGTCACCGTCCTTGTTGCCGTCGCAGCTTCATCAGGATTCGTCTTCAGCAGCATCGCGCAGGCTGCAGCGGCATTTGCGTTCGTGCTCGTTTTCGCGTACGTAAGCCTGGCGATTTCCGGCTACGCAAGCCGTTGGAACACGGCGGGCTTGAGTTTTGACATCTTTTGGTTTCTGGGCTGGTCGGTATTGCTTTGGCCCGCGGTCGAGAAGCATTACATAACGGCGAATCAATTGGTGCACAAACTTTCGTTAACGCCACTGCTGGGGGCCGCATTCGTCAGCGCGCTCTACGGAATCGCCGCATATGCCACGCTCATTTTGCTCGCGACGATCCTGGGCCGCGCGATCTTTACATGGACCACGAACAGAAAAAAACGCTACCCCGAGGAAGAGATCATTCAAACGCTGATCGCGACGTTGTCGTATGTTGAACGGCAGCCGATGGCCTGGGCACACCAGAAGTTCCGCAAATTCGTGTCGCGACAGTTGGATTGGATAAGCGCTCGCCTTGAACTCGATTTCTTCCGAAACTATGCCAGAGCGGACGCGCCGACGCAAGAATGGAGCGCGGCGGTTGCTACTCGTACCGCAGGCTGCGGTGCGCGAGCTCAAACAACGGACCTTGCTTCCCAGTCTTGCACGGATGGGTGAGATGCGCACTGCGCTTTCATCGATGCTCCTGGCTGCCGCGCGCGGCGACTGGGCTTCGCTCCCGGTCTCGGAAACTGCGCCCGCGTCAAGCCGTAAGAGCACGCTGATAAGCGCGCTGCAAATCACGCTCTCCATAGTGCTTCCTCTTGCTGCCGCGGCGCTGGTAGCCTGGAAGCTCCAGGATCCGCTGCGAACGTCGGCATTCACCGCGCTCTTGGGGCTGACAAGCGTGAACGTGCTGGCCGCGCTCAATCCATCCGGATTCGATAAGCAGATCACTGCCGCAAAGACCGTCGCCGATGCTCTGCGGGGAAGCGGCGGTTAGCCGGCGCTGTGCTCTAAATAACCTGCGAGGGCATCGATGTACTGCGAACCTAGGGGCGGCTGTCCGGATACGCCGCGACGGCTTTCGATTACCACGCGGCTCGCGTCGTTTTCCATCGCTTGGACCGTCACGGTCATTCGCTCCGAGTTGATGAGCCCGAATGTTGCTTCGATCGAACCTCGCCCCTGGTCGCAGTCGCGAACGACTCCTCCCAAAACTCGCTCGATGCCCTCGATGCAGCGTGCGAACGCGGTATCGCGCGGAATGTCCAGGGTAACGGTGCGGCTGGGATGCAGCGCAACCCCGGGCGGACGCTGCGGACGCAGCCACTTCAATAAAAACCGCATGCCCTAGCCCGCCAGCGACGGCTCGACGAGCCTCCACTTTGCGTACACCGGTGAGCGCGCTGATCTCGTGAGCGATGCCGCTCAAATCCCGCCCGGCCGGAAGATCGAGCTGATAGACGATCTCAACGATTGCCTGTGCGCCTTCACTCTCGATGCTCGCAATATCGCTCGCGTCGCACGCGACCTTCGCGTCGCGAAAAGCCTGCGTGACCTGCGCGACCGTGATGCTCGGAGAGGAGCAGGTCACGCGAAGCGTCACCTTGCGGTGGATCCGGAACAGGCGAAGCAGATCGTTGTCTGAGAGCAACAGCGCGACGATCGTTATGGCGGTGGCGAGAAATCCGATGGTCAGACCGAAGGAGTTGGAGTACCCCATGACAAGTCCAATTGCGGCTGCCATCCAGATGCTCGCAGCCGTCGTCAAACCGTGCGGCGTGGAACCTTGTCGCACGATTGCGCCCGATCCGAGAAAACCGATCCCCACGACAACGTACGACGGAATACGCGTGTCGTGCAGATGGGCGCCCATCGCGGTGAATGCCGCCGAGCCGGTGGCTACAAGCAGGTGGGTGCGGAATCCGGCGGGCTTTGCCGCGGCTTGACGCTGAATGCCGATCGCACCGCCCAAGATGGCCGCGCCCGCGATGCCCAGCAAGGGCGAAAACGTAAATTCCACGGCCTTGATCTTTCGACGGGAAGCTGCTAGGATGCTTTTCAACATGTTCTTTTCGCTCAGCGCAATTTCGTATTACTACGGCTGCCCGTCAGGAGTCGGCTAGTACGGTATTGCCCTAAGCGAAAAGCAAAGTGCAAACCGCCCCGGCCGACGCCGGGGCGGTTTTTTAATTTTCACCTCATCAAAGGACTGCCCGCAATGCAATCGCTCGATACATTCCGCTCCTCGATCACTAGCCATATCGTCGACCACCCCATCGTGCGAATGAACCACTACGCCTCCTGGTTCGCGCGCGGCGAAGCCTCGCTCGACGAGCTGCGCCACTTTACCGTGCAATTCTCCGTGTTCAGCCATCTTTTCATCGAAGCCCAGCTTCGCAAGTGCATCAACTCACGCGACCTGGAAAGCTACCGCGCAAGCAAGGAAATCCTCATGAACGAGCTGGGCGTAACGTTCTCGGAGGACGGCTCGGTCGAGAATGGCCGTTTCACGTTCCGTGCGGCGCATTTCGAATGGCTGCACGCCTTTGCGCAGACGCTCGGCTTGCGCTTCGAGGAGATCGGGAAGCGAGAACTCGGTACGCCTTCGACGCTTGCGTTTTGCGACGCCCTGATGACGTGGTATGCATCGGCAGACCCCTCGGAAAGTACGGGCGCCTCATACGCCATCGAACATTGGGCCGCCGCCGGTTTTTGGAAACAACTGATCGCGGGCCTGCGCCGGATCAAGCAGACACGTATGCCGAACCTGCCGCTCGGATTCTGGGTCTGGCACGATCAGCTCGAGGACCAGCATGCGGCGCACACGGATGACGAACTCGCAACCGCGTTTGCAAAGCCGGGCTTCAATCGAGGAACGTTTCTTGCTCGCGGGGACGGCGATCCTTGACGCCGTGGAAACGTTTTGGGACGGGCTGCACGCCGATCGCGCGTGTGCCATCGCTGTGTGATTACGCTTGATCGATCGTTTCGAGCAGCGTTGCGCGATCGAGATAGCGGATATGTCCGCGTTCGCGTCGCAGAGCTGTACACGCTCGAGCTCGGCGATCGCGCGCGCGGCAACCTCTTTAACGGTTCCCGCGGCGGCCGCCACCTGCGCTTGCGTCATGGTGGGTAGCGGAGTGAGCGCCGGATGCAAGCCGCGCTCGGGCGCGGCATACGGCAAGAGCGCGCCGGCCACGCGTGAGAGAATCGGCTGAGAGACCTGCGCGGTCAGTGAACTTACAAGCGTGCGATTATGTTGCGAGACGCCCGTCGCCAGCGAGGTAAGAAGCGCCGAGTCGCGTGTGGCCAACTCGCGCAAAAACGTGTACGGGATCGTTGCATACCGCGCGCTCTTCGAAAGCACGACCGTTCGGCCAATCGACAAACCGCCGTCGAAAAACTCGATGTCGCCGAAGACGTCGAACGGGAACAGGTGGAAAAGCAGCCGCTCACGCGAGCCGGCGCCGGCGAATACGGCGATCGCACCCTCGAGCACAATTCCAAGCTGCGTCACAGGGTGCGTTTTCCATGTGGATCGTCTGGCCTTTTCGCGCCGTGTGCAAGGTCGACGATTCCTTCATTTGCGATCGGACGCTTGCATTGAGTTTCGAGAAAACCGGGCTGCGCCGCAGCGCTGCGTCGAGTGACACTGCGCCCTCTTCCGTGTGAACGCGCGTGAGCGTCACATGCCATTCGTTCTCGCCGATGTGACGCTGCGCAAATGCCAATTTTCCCGAGCGCAATTGTTCGAGCCGGCTAAGCAGCGCGCGCGGATCGATTTCCGTCACGAATTCAAAAGAGTCGCCCGTAGCGAGCAAATCGGAGTGCTCGAGCACCCTTTCTGCGCGCTCCCATACCGGCAAACCCCGTAGATCCAGCAATTCACTTGTCATCATGAGACGCACGTCTTCGCGATTTTCGTCAAAGTTTCATCTACAGAGTAACAATCCAGGCGCTACGCGCGTTAGAAAGATACATGAAAAACCTATTTTTTAGCCTGGCAGCCGCCGTCGGCTTGCTGACTGCAGCGGCGCCCGCAACCGCTCTCGCTGTCCAGGCTCCGGTTTCCCACTACTCCACGGCAATGACCGAGCTGTACGGGCAGAGCGGGCCATTCACGGGTGCGCTCGACCTGACCGTAACCAACGGCATCGTGAGCGGCTACTACTTCCCGGCGGACAGCAGTGCGATGTTCGTGCCGGTAGTCGGCGGAAAAACCGGCAACTCTATTTGGCTGGACATCGGGTCAAACGCCATCACGCACATCGATGGGCGCGTGCACAACGGCGTTATCGTCGGAACCGCGTTCACCAGCGCAAATAGCCAATACACGTTCGTCGCCAAGCCTACCTCGGAGTCGGCGCGGTAGACTTCACACCTTGATCTGTCGCCAGGCTTGATGGGCAGCCGGCGACAGGTGATCCATGCTCTTTAAAAAGAGCGTGACTTGCCACAGCTGCGTTTGGTTTAGTGTTTTGCCGAATGCCGGCATCCCGGTCCATCGAATGCCGTGCGCCACCTTCCAATACGTTTCGCCGGCCGGGTCGTCCTCAACGCCTCTCTTTGCGAGCTGCGGCGGATGCTGATATAGCCCTTTGGCCACGTTCGTGGGATGCGCACTCGAATCGCCGTGGCACATTGCGCAGTTCTGTCCGTACAGCTTTATCCCGGCGATGACATTCTCGTCTGTCGCCGCGAGCGGATTATCTTGACGCGGCGCGTTTCTATCGATCGTGGCCTTCAATGAGGTACGCGCCGCCCACCGCTCAAGTGACGGCGGCCTACTGTCGGCATTTGCGGGAACAGCCCCTGTGCGAATTACCACAAAGCCCACGATTGCGGCGAGAATCAGCACCAGAAGCACTCCGGCAATCATTCCTCTGAACATACACTCCCTTTACTTGAGCTGCGTGAGCACATACGTTGCTACGTCGTGAAGGTCGCGCTGCGACATTTGCCAACGCGGCATGACGGGGTCCAGTGGCTTTCCTTCATTATCGATTCCGGTCGAGATGGCGCGCTCCAGCAACGGGCAGTGTGTACGGGTGCTTTTGACCCTTTATCAAAGCGGCATAACGCAAGTCGGCGCTTACCGCTCCGCCCGTCAGGTGCACCCCGCCGGCGCCGCTAGGCGTATGGCAGGCCGCGCAGGACGGAAAAAGCGGTCGATGCGTTGCGTGGATTTGAACGCCGCCCGCGTCTCGGCCGGTCAAGAATATCGAACGGCCGTTTGCGAGCGCCGGAGGCGCCGCATTGGACGTGCGCTGCCCAGAGCAGCCTGCCAATAGCACCAGAGGGACCGCGACTGCCAGCGTAAGAAAATGATTCATACGATCGGATTTACCCGGATTGCCAAAGAGCACCATGAACATACATGCACTTCTACAACGTGCTCGCGATTGCGATCGTCTCGGCCAGGACGAATCGGCCAAATCCGCTTACCTCGAATATCTGAAAGTAAAACCCGACGATCTCGGCGCGCTGACCGATCTGGGCAACCTTGCGCTGCGCACGGGCTATCGCAGCGCGGCACGTACGGCCTACGAACGTGTGCTGCAAATCGACCCGAACAACTGCGTCGCGCTCGTGAATCTCGGCAACGTCTTGCTGGATGCGAGTGAACTGGCCGCCGCGCGATCGCACTACGAGGCGGCACTCGGCGTCGATCCGGACTTCGCTCCGGCGCACCAAGGGCTGAGCTACGTCTATGCTCGCCTCGGAGACGAAGTCGCCTCGCGCAAACATCGGCTTCTTGGCTTTCGCGGCAATGCGTATACGCGCATTCCGTACAGAGGCGCCGGCATACCAATGCGAGCCGTCGTTCTGGTTTCGGCCGCGGGCGGAAATTTCAACACCGATTGGCTGCTGCACGATCACAACGTCGATGTCTTCAAGGTTGCCGCGGAGTACGCGGATCCGGATCAGCCCTTACCCGCTCACGAAGTCCTGGTGAACGCAATCGGCGATGCGGATCTCTCGCATGAGGCGTTGACCGCGGCGATCCGCATGTGCGCTCGCTCAAATGCAAAGATCATCAATGCGCCCGAGCAGGTTCTCAAGACTGCCCGGATTGCAAATGCGGACCGGCTGCAGGCTCTACCGGACGTCGTCACGCCGCGATGTGCTTGCTTTCCCGCGAGCGTTTGGCGGCGAAGAACGATCTGCCGGGCGCGCTCGGTTTTGGCTATCCGATTCTGCTGCGGACACCTGGCCATCACACCGGTCGTCACTTTCTCAAATTGGAGAGCAAGGAAGACGTTCCGCACGCGCTCGCATCGCTTCCCGGGGACGACTTGCTCGCGATCGAGTACCTCGACGTTCGCGAACGCGACGGATGTATACGCAAGTACCGCATGATGATCGTCGGTACGGAGCTATTGCCGGCTCATGCGGCAATTTCGCGAGATTGGAAAGTACATTTTGTTACGGCGGACATGGCGGATAACGAGCGCAATCGTGCGGAAGATGCCCGCTTTATCGAAGACCCGCATGCGGTGCTCCCGACGGCGGCGTTTTCCGCGCTCACGCGCATAGCCGCCCTCATGCAGCTCGACTATGCCGGCGTGGATTTCAGTATCGATTCGAGCGGCAGGCTCGTCGTTTTCGAGGCGAATGCGGCCATGAGCATCGTCCCCCCGCATTCGGATAGGCGCTGGGATTACCGGCGCGCGGCGATCGAACGAATCTTTACCGCATTCGATCGGTTGGTCCGCACTCCGTAACGCCGAACGCCGTGCATTCCAAGTCATCTCTCAGGAAGCCGGCCGATGCCTTAATGGGATGCCTGATCCGGCGTCCCGGAAAGGAGCCCATATGAACCTTTCGGTTACGGGGTCTGCAAACGCTGTGTTTGCGCAGCAGTCGCAAACCCAAAGCGTCAAATACTCGGGACATCACCACCATCACGGTGGCGGTGGTGGCGGGTCATCGGCGGCGACCGACGTTACGTCGCCGAGCTTCTCCGATATCGACGAACAAACGGCTGCTTCATCGAGCCAAGCAACCGTCAACGGCTTGACTGCAGCGGACCTGCAAAACCAAGTCGCAGCCGCATCGGTCCTGAGCCAATCACAGTTGCAGAGCATGCTCCTGCAATCAGGCTCAGCCGCCTGGTGATGCGATTGGCACCACCGCCGAGATCCTCGGCGGTGGTGCCCGTCCCACGGCCTCCCAATCTCCTCTCAGAATTCCTGGGTACCCTGGTCCGATGAACCGAATGCGCAAAGCTTTTTACGCCGCCTTGGTACTGGCGATCTCCCTTCCCGCGGCGGCCTGGGCGCAATCGGCGCAAGGCCAGGGTCCGCCGCCCGAGATGCGCGCGCAAATGGATCAGGTGCGTCAGAATGCGCAGACCGCTGTTTCGAACGACTTAAGCGCGGACCATCGCAGCAAAGTTCAGGCGATCGTTGCGCAAGTCAACAATGGTTCGCTCTCCAGGCAGGACGCATCCGCGCAGATCGACGCGATCCTCTCGCCGGCGGAGTCAAAAGCAATTCTCGCCGACCAGCAGAAAACGCGCGCTGCGATGCGGCAGATATTTCAGAACGCAAATGAAGGCGGTGGTCCCGGCGGCCCCGGCGGATATGGCGGGCGGCCACCAGGCGCCGGCAACGGCGGTCCCGGCGCGAATCGCACGCCCGACGCGGGCCGGTTCGTGCTGATGGTGTTCGCAACTCCGCAAGGCAATGCGTCCGAACGTCCAAAGCACTCCGTAGAGTCGCAGACGATTGGAACACATTCGCGTCTCCGACGGAACGGAGATGGGCGTGTATGTCGCGCGCCCGGATAAACCAAACGGCGGCGGCATTCTCGTTTTTCAAGAAGCGTTCGGCGTGAACGCGCATATTCGCGACATCGCGGGGCGCTTTGCGAATCTCGGTCTAACCGCGGTCGCACCGGACTCTTTCATCGAACCGGCCCGGGCTTCGAGGGTTCGTACGGCGACTTTGAATCGGTACGTCCGCATATGTCGGCTTTAAAAACGCCCCAGCTCGAAGCCGACGCTCGCGCAGCCTTCGACTGGCTCGTCAAACAACCCGATGTCGACGAGGGCCGCGTTGCGTCGATCGGCTTCTGCATGGGTGGTCGCGTTTCGTACATTGCGAACGCAGCGCTCCCGCTGCGCGCCGCCGTGTCATACTACGGCGGTGGTATCGTCCCGGATCTGCTTGGTCTGGCCGAGCAGCAGCACGGCCCGCTGCTCATGTTTTGGGGCGGTAAAGATCAGCACATCCCGCCCGAGCAGTACCGCACGATTGCCGACGCATTAACGAATGCCGGGAAGACGCACGAGCAGGTCGTCTTCTCTCAAGCGGATCACGGCTTCTTTTGCGATCGCCGTCAGAGTTACGAGCCGGGTGCCGCGGGCCAAGCCTGGGCACTCACGCAAGCATTCTTGAGCAGTTTCGGCGTTCTTTAGCGAAGCTGTTCGATAGCCGTCGCCGCCTTCGCGCGCAGGTCGTCATACGTTGCGTATTCCGCAGCCGTCGGCGCCTGATAGGCCGTATCCAATTCATTCATCAGGAACGCGAGATAATCGCGCAACCTCACCTCGTGCTTGACGTCGCCTTCGCTGGAATGAATGTTCATTTGCACCACGTCTGCGAGCACGCGATCGGTCTGCGCGCGTTGCGCGGGCGACTCATGATTACGCGCAGCCAGTGCCGCGTTCACGGCTCGGTTCAAGCTGTCGAGGGTGGCGTGAATGCGCGTCGCCAGCGCAAGCCGTGCTTCGAGCGCACCGGGAGCCGGATGAAAGCGCGGATCGAGTTGAACGATCAGCGGCTGCTGCATCCTCTTGCCGCCGTAGTCGAGGACGACGGTGTAGGAACCGGGTAATACCGTTGGGCCGCTCACCCCGTCATCGATATCGTCCGTCGTGGGCATTCCAAAACCAATGACTTCGGCAGCGGGCGAATACCGCATGTCCCATTGGAAGGCGTTCATGCCGGGATCGATCGCGGTCTGCTCGCGCAGCTCACGCGCGAGTATCTGCGCGTGGTCCTCCCAGACATCTGCTGCCCGCGAGGGTTTCTTCTCGTGTTTGTTGCGCGCATGAAGCGTAAAGCTGCGCACTTCTTTGCCTTGCGCGTCAAGGAAAGAGAGCGTGACGGGCGTCTTGCCGTCATAGTTCGCAGGTATGTTGAAGAAAACTGTAGCGCCGTATTCCGGATTTTCGCCGCTACTCGACGCCGCAAATCCGCCTCCTCCGTACGAATGTGTGAGCCACGCAGTCTCCGGCGCGAAGATCTGCGCATTCACTACGCTGAGTTGGGGCTGCTGCGCGAGCTGTTCGAGCAGTTTGAGGTTATCCAAGATCCAGAACGCGCGCCCGTGCGTTGCCACCGCGACTTGGCCCTCCCGCGCATCGATCGCGATATCGCGCATCTGCGCTCCGGGCAGATTCAACGTGAGCGGCTGCCAGGTTTCGCCGCCGTTCAAACTGACGTGGACCGTGCTGCGGGTGCCCGCAAAAAGCAACCGCGGCTCGCGCGGATCCTGCCGCACGACCATCGCATACTGATCGTCGGGCAAGCCGCTGCCGATCGGCGTCCAATGCGCGCCGTAGTCGTTCGTCTTGTAGATATATGGATGGTAGTCGTCCCACTGGTATCGCGAGGCGGTCAGAAACGCCGAGGCACGATCGGTATGCGAGGGCTCGATGCTGCTGATCTGCGCCCACTGCGGCAGCTGCGGCAGGCGTGACCGATCGCCACGTTTTTCCCGCATCGGTCGTAACGTGCACTAACCCGTCCGCGGAGCCCGCCCAAATGATGTTTTCCGTGAGCGGCGAGACCGCGAGGGACGAAATGTCGGGGAAGACTTCCGCACCCGTTTGATCGAAATCGATCGGACCGCCGCTCGGCCCTTCCGTACTCTTGTCGTTTCGCGTCAAATCCGGGCTAATACGCTGCCAGGTTTGTCCGTAGTCGTCGCTGATCAGCACGTATTGCGAGGCCACAAACAGCCGTTTCGGATTGACCGGCGAGAAAAAGATCGGATGCGTCCAGCCGAACCGGTATTTCATTTCGCCCGAAGCCGCACCTGAGGTGTACAACACCCACGGACTAACGTTTTGAACGTTGCCGGTCGGCGTGTCCAAACGCGCCATGTAACTGTAGTATCCGCTGCCGTATGTGATGTTCGGACTGCCGGGTTGCGGTGCGACGAACGTACTCTCGCCCGAAGCAACGACGTGCCACACGCCGAGCGTCAAGCCTTCGTTCGAAGCACTCGGCCCTTCAAACGCACCTTCATCCTGCGCCGCGCCGTAAACATGATACGGGAACTGATCGTCGAGGGCGATGTGATAATACTGTCCGGTCGGCTGATTGTTTTCGGTGCTCCATGTTTTGCCGCCGTCGACCGAAACGGTCGCACCGCCGTCGTCGCCCTCGAGCAGAATCTTCGAGTTGTGCGGATTGATCCAAATGATGTGGTGGTCGCCCGGCGGCGAGATGGCGGCCCACGTTTTTCCGCCGTCGTGCGTCTTGAATACGCCGTCAACCTGCGGCACGTATGCAACGTTCGAATTGGCCGGGTCCGCATAGATCGCCATGTAATAGAACGCGCGCTGACGCAGTTTCCACTCCGCATTCGTGCGCTTCCACGTTGCTCCGCCGTCGTTCGAACGGAAGACGCCGCCGTCGTTCGCTTGCACGATCGCGTACACCACACGCGGATTGCGGGCCGAAACCGAAACGCCCATCTTCCCCAGCAAACCTTGCGCGAATCCGGGATGTGTTGAAATCTTTGTCCAATGCGCGCCGCCGTCGGTGGTTTTATATAAACCACTGCCTGGACCGCCGCTGGTCATCCCCCACGGCATGCGCTGCGCCTGCCACATCGCGGCATACAGGACAGCCGGGTTGTGCGGATCCATGACGACCACGTTTGCGCCCGTCTTATCGTCGATGTAGAGGATCTTGTTCCACGTCTTTCCGCCGTCCGTGCTTTTGAAGACGCCGCGATCCGGATTCGGTTTGAAGACGTGGCCCATCGAGGTTGCGTAGACGATGTTCGGATCTCGCGGATCCACGACGAGCGAACTGGTCATATGCGTTTCACGCAGGCCGGCGTAATGCCACGTTTTGCCCGCATCCGTCGTCTTGTAAATGCCGTCACCCGTATCGAAGTCCTGGCGAATATCGGACTCGCCGGTCCCGGCGTAGATCACGCGCGGATTCGAGGGTGCCACGGCAATCGCGCCGATGCTGTTTGCAACGGTTGGAATCTTGCCGTCGCTGATGTTCTCCCAATTTTGTCCATAATTGGTGCTCTTCCAAATGCCGCCCTGAACTGCACCCATGTAAAACAGATTCGGATCGCTCGGCACGCCATCCACCGCGACGACGCGTCCGCCGATGAACGGACCGATGTTCCGCCACTCCAGTTTGCTCATGAGCCTTTGCGCGGGAGACTGGGCGGTTGAATCGTCTGCGCATACCGCGATCGGCAACGCCAACATAATGACACTGAAGAGAACGGTAGATACAGCTTCATCATTGTATATGGCGCGGCGCATTCCGCCAAATCCTTCGCCGCCTCAACATAATTTGAAGACGCCGGCGCACCGGCCGAATCGTATAGACCGAATGTCGTTCGGAGCGTCGACGGTCACGTTCTTGTCGGGATGTGCATGCGAAAGAAAGAAGCGCACGATTTCCACGCTGGCGTCCGGGCCCAGCGGGTCTGTGTAGGAGCCGGACGCGCTCCCTCCAGACCAGGCGTGGCTCGCGCCGTGGATCACCCAGCGTTCGAGTATTCGTACACCGCGCGCGTCGATCTACGTTGTTTGAGGGTATTCCCGGCCCGCGGCTGTTCGCGCCCTTTTCGACTCGTTTAATGCAATTCGCCGTGGCCATTCTGCCCGTGCATCGAGTCGCCGCTGCACAGGTGCACCGGTCGCGTCGCGATCGCCGTGAAACACGATCCTCACCCTGGCCGATCATTCGTTGCGGGTGGCCGCGTCAATACATCTGTATAACTGTCCGCTTTGCCGTTTTTCATAGCAGCAAACGCGGATTGTACATCGTGGGCAATCCCGCAGACAAGCCCCGAATGTACGCCGAGCGCCGCGTATATCTCCGGATAGGTAGAGGCAAGCACTGCGGCGGCAGCCGCCCCCGCAGACATCCCGGCGACGTATACGCGTTTGCGGTCGATGACGTAATCGTGCATGATTTGGCGCGTGATGCCCGCAAGAAGCGACGGCTCCCCTCGATCGCGTTGCTGGTCCTTCCGATTGAACCAATTCCAGCACTTCGAGGCATTTGCTGATGCGGGCTGCTCAGGATATGCGACGAGAAACGTGTGTTTTTCGGCGAGCTCGTTCATTTTCGTACCCGCGGCAAAGTCGTCCGGTGATTGCGTGCACCCGTGAAGCATCACGATCAACGGACAGGGTTGGCCGCAGTAGGCGCTCGGAATGTAAAGCTTGTAGGAACGAGATCCGGCTGCATTAGTGAAAGCCAGCGCGAGGAATCGGCCAGGCGGTTTCTCTTGAACCGCTTGTAACGATGTCCTCATCGGGTAAATATTTCCGCCGCGGGTCTCAAGTGCCGGCGCGCCGCGCAACGAGCTCCTGCAGCAACGTGGTCGCTTGAACGAGATTTCCAGCACGCGTTAGATTCGTGGCTGCGAGAATGTCGGGAGACAGCAGAGGTTTCACAGATAAGGCTTTCCGTGACGCTCCTAGCGCACAAAGGTCGAGCGTGTAATGCAATCTTAGAAAACGCGATCGGCGAGGGCCGCTTTGACGGCGGGACTGGCCTGAAATGCACCGAGAATGGAAATGGACGCAACCGTCGCGCACGCGAGCTCCGGGCCAACGTCCGCGGCAATCCGTGCCAGTCCAATGACGCGAATGTGCACGGTGCGACCGGTTTCTCGGAGTCCTTCGAGATAAACCCGGTCGTAGACGTGCAAACCCAAGTCGAAGTTCTGGCGGCGTAGTGAGTCCTTTAGTACGTCACTATGTTTATCGAGTTGATTGCGAATCGCCGTGCGGATAAAGTCAGTCCGGTTCGAGTAGAACCCGTCAGCGACGATTAAGTCTACTTGGCCGAGATCGACGAATCCGAGATTGATCGTAATTTTTTCGGAGTCGGCCGTTCGCGGCATCCCTCTATCCTTGCGTCCGCCATTTTGCGTTTACCATCCCCCTACCATCCTAATAGATGGGTTTTGGATGGCCCGCATGCGAGTCCTGCCGAGTGTCCGGATCGTCAATGAAACGCCGGGGCAGCTCCCCGCACGGGACCGCTCGGAATTTGCATGTTTAATTGCTGCACGCGGGCTCTTGACGGCGGAGCGTCGTCCTAGAGCAGCTGGGTCGCGACGTAGACTCGAAGGCTGTTGGTGCCCGTTATTACAGAGCGTCGAACGCTTCGCTGAGCCTATATGATCAACGCGATGCGCATTCATGCTGTGGGCGTCCGACCGGCCCACAATCACGGTAAGCACGCACCGCACCTGTTTGACAAATGGACGGCACGGGCAAGCAGTATTGCGTCGTTCGCCGGGCGCTGAAAGGCAAAGATATGGATGCCCAAAGCAACGAGCGCGTGTTGTATGCTGTCCGGATCTGCTGGCTGATCATCCTGGCGGGCTTCATCCTTTACAACGCCGTCCAGCTTTTGAATCACGTGCGTACGCTTACCATCGTGGTGATAGGTGCGGTACTGTTCGCTTACGTACTCTTCCCGGTCATTACGCGTCTTAACCGCCGCTTACCGCTTGGGCTTTCGATTGGAATCGTCTATCTGGCGATCGCGCTTTTGATTGCGTTCGGAATTTACGTCGTCGCGCCCGTTCTCAGCCAAGATACTCAACAACTCGTCCACGACGCTCCCAAACTCGCGCACGACGCGCAAGCAGCGCTGGTCAATCCAAGTAATCCGTTTACCAAACACTTGTCGCCGGCCCTGCGTGATTACCTGACGAAACTTCCAACGCAAATCGAGGTGGACATCGCAAAGTACGGGGCCGGCGTAGCCGGTTCGGTGTTGCCTGTTCTTTTCTCCATCGTTACGATAGGAGCTCTCTTCGTCATCATACCGGTGGTCGCCGCATACTTCATGCTGGAAGCCGAGGGGCTCAAGAGAACACTCATGGGATTCATCCCTACCGGCGCGCAGCCCAAGACGCTTAAAATCATCGCCGATCTCGATCATGTTGTCGGCGGCTTCATTCGTGGACAGTGAATCGTCGCGACTATCATTGGTACGCTCGTAACGCTTCTTCTGCTCGTACTGCACGTGCAGTACGCCGCGCTGATCGGAGCGATCGCCGGAATACTTGACGTTATTCCCTATATTGGCGCAATCGCAGGGTGGCTCCCAGCGTTCTTCATTGCACTGTTCACCAACGGCGTGGAGAATGCAATTTTCGTGACCGTGGGTGTCATCGTCATTAATCAGGTGAATAGGGTCACATCATCGCCCCGAATGTTGTCAGCAAAAGCGTCGAGTTGACACCGCTTTCGGTCGTACTGGCGCTACTCGCGGGCGGCGAGCTGGAGGCATCCTCGGTCTTCTGTTGGCCGTGCCTATCGCGGGGATCATTCGCGTCATCATCATGAACTTTCGGCCGGCGCCGGTTGCCCCGATAGAAGCGCAGCCGGCGCTAACCAAGTCGCCTAAGGCCGCGCTCTGGCCGTGGTCAGCGAGAAAGAAGACGTGACGGCCCTTGATCCGAGCGATCGAAGCGCACGCAAAGAGCAAAGGCTGCGATTGGACGAGCGTTTCACGCATGAACGAAACGTAATCACGCTGTACTAAGCAGTCCCTGCGAGAGGCTTTCCGCAGTCGCGCTATGCCGCTGCGAATCCTTGACTTGACCGTGCCGAGCGGCAGCGCGTACTCGGTCGCAATATTTTGGTGCGAGACGTTGTTCGAACGAAGCGACCAACAGCGAACGCAGTCTCGTAGGCAGTCTCGCTTATGCGTCCTAACCTCGCGCTCCTCAAGGATGCGGACGACTTCATCCTCTGCCGCACCCTCAACGCCAGGCACGCCGGCGGCGGGAGTTCATCGCACTTTCACGGGGGGACTGCCGGCTGTACGATAACGCACATCTATTGCAGTTTCCCGTATTCGACGACGTTGCTGCTGCACGTCGTTTCGAATATTCAGGCCGGAGACCGCTAGGAAGCACCGCCACGCAAGTTGCTTTTGAAGCGTCCCTATAGCTCAAGCTGAGAGCCGACCAGTGTTTCCGCCGAAATCCGAGTAATTCTCGAAGCCGTACCAAACCGCATTGAAGTCGCGCCGCCCTTGAAACCGCCTGTCGGCCGTCCCGGAGGTTGGCAAGTCCATCTCGCGGCTGGCTTCGGCAGGCCCGGCACCCGGCCAATGCGTAGGAGTCTATAGAGCTTTTCAGCATCGTCGGAGTTGTGCGTGGACAACATGGTCGACCCCGAACTTCGCATCCATCTGCTCGGTCAGCCGCGCTTCTTCTATAAGGGCGAGCCGTACGCGTTCCACAGCCGTCCGCGCGCGCTCGCGCTGCTGGCCTTTCTTTTGCTGCATCGCGCGCACCCATCTCACCCGCGACACGGTCGCGTTCTCGCTCTGGGCCGACGACAGCGAAGCCGAAGCACGAGCCAAACTCCGACGCCATCTGTACCAACTTACGAGTGCGCTGCCGCCGCCGGCCGCGCCGTACATCGCTTCGGTGGAAGAAACGATCTGGTGGAACGAGGAAGCGCGCGTGTGGGTCGATGTCGACGAGTTCGAGCGCTGCGCCGGTGATGAAGCGCGTTTGGCGCGACGCAGTCGAGTTTTATGAAGGCGATCTCGCGCTCGCGATCTACGACGATTGGATATCTCCGATTCGCGACCGGCTCCGGCGACTATATGTCGCTACCCTCGAGCGTTTGCTTTTCCGTGCTCGAAGCCGGCGTGAGTTCGCGTCCGCGACATCGTACTCCGAACGAATACTCGCGAGCGATCCGTGGCGCGAAGACACGCTGCGCCAACTTGCTTCCATTCGCTACGAAAGTGGTGACCGCGCCGGCGCGCTGCGTGAAATCGATGTTTTCGCCCACCGGCTGGCAGGCGAGATGAACGCGGAACTCATGCCTGAGACGCTCGCGCTGCGAGCGCTGATGCTGCGCGGCGGAGCGCTGCCGGATGCGCGCCGTGCCCGTGTCTTTCGAAGTGTCGGCGCCCGCGAACGCTCTTCCGTTCGTCGGACGCGCCGCCGAGTTGGAACAGCTGGCGCAAGAATGGCGCCTGGCCGCGCAGGGTCAGGGCAAAGTGGTTTTGGTCGGCGGCGAAGCCGGAATCGGTAAAACGCGTCTGGCCAACGAGGTCGCACTGCTGGCGAACGTGCAAGGCGGCCGAGTTTTGCGCGGAACGACTCCCTCGCCCGAGCAGGTGCCGTATCAGCCGTTCGTCGAGGCACTCCGCGACGGGCTGCCGCTATTAACCGGCGTGGACATCCGTCCGATTTGGCTCGCAGCCGTTGCCGCCCTGGTTCCCGAACTTGCATTGCGGCGCACCGATCTTCCCGCATTGCCGACGATTGACGCCGAGCGCGAACGCTCGCGGTTGCTGGAAGGACTGGCAGCCGTCGTGCAAGGGCTCTCGCGGCAACGTCCGCTGCTGCTCATCTTGGAAGACCTGCAATGGGCGGGCGAAGCGACACTGTTTGTGCTCGAGTATTTGGCGCGTCGTGTTGCGGCTTTTCCGGCGCTCATTCGTCGCAACGTACCGCAACGAGATTGATGACGCCGCGCGAACGATCCAGCCTTTGCGCCGCAAACTGCAACTCGAAAACTTGCGAACCACCTTTCGCTCGGCGGTTTGTCGAGCGAGGCCATCTGCGATTTGGCGCGCAGCGTTCCGGCACTCGCGTCCGACGCCGAAGCCATCGGCACTCACGTGCATGCCGTTAGCGGCGGCAACCCGCTTTTTGCCGTCGAGCTGTTGCGCGAGAGCGCAGAATCCGGCGTCCGCGAAACGTCGTCTCGCTTTTTGCGGGCGATGATCGAAGTTCGCACGAGCCGGGTTACCGAGAACGCGCGCAAGATTGCCGAAGTCGCCAGTGTCATCGGCGCAACGTTCGATTCGGATCAATTGCGCGAAATTTCAGGCTTGCCCGAAAACGCCGTGCTCGACGGGTGAGCGAGTTGCTCGGACGGAACTTGGTCCGCGAAGTTGGACGCGTGCATTTTGCCTTTGCGTTCACCCATCAGTTGATCGCGTCGGCAATTTACGATGGAATCGAAACGCAGCGGCGCGGGCAGTGGCATCGCCGCGTAGCAGCGGCGACCGAGCGTATCTCGCACGATCCAAACGAGGCCGCCGGAACGCTCGCCTTTCACTACGACAGGGCGGGCGAAGCGGAAAAGGCCGCGCAATATTATTTCGCGTCCGCAAACCGCAGCTTCGCAATTTTTGCCAATCAAGAAGCGCTGGCCGGAGCAACGCGCGGTTTAGAGCTCGCGCGTGAGCCGGAACGGCGCCGCCTGCTGCTTGGTTTGCGCGAGCGGATTTTGGGCCGATTGGGCGACCGCGATGCGCAACGTGCGGACATCGACGAGTTGGAAGAGCTTGCAGCCGGCGATGACGCGCGCACGGACATCCTATGGCGACGCGCGCAATTGGCGCGCGCCCTCGGCGAACTCTCGGACGAGGCGCGTTTCTTAGAAGATTTTGCAGAACGAGCGCATGCGGCGAACGATCTCGCGCGCGAGGCCGCGGGTCACCGCGCCGCGGCGAGAAACCTGATGCTGCGCGCCGAGTACGCGAAAGCGGCGGCCGAGGCGCAGGCGGCGCTCGAGATCGATCGCCGGCTTGAGCGACGCCGGCGGAGAAGTCGGCGGTTTGTGCTTACTCTCGGAGATCTCGGTCAACCGCGGTGAGGCTTCCGACGCCGAGATGACGCTGCAGGCTGCACGCAAACGCGCCGAATCCACGGACGATCCGGTGCTCATCACACGAGTCGCCATGGCGTCGGCTGCGATTGCAATCATGTGCCGCGATTTTCCACGCGCGCTCGCGGACTCGCAAGAAGCCCAGCGGCGGTATCGCGAAATCGGCGACCGCGAAGGGGAAGCCGAGGCGGGCACACGCGTCGCTTCGGCACTTTCGTTTCAGATGCGCTTCGAGGAGGCGAGCGCGGAGTTTGCGGCGGCGGCGAGCATCTATCGCGCGCTGGGCAACCGGCTGCAACTCGCATATCTGCTGTTCAATCGAACCGGCAGCCAAATCCAGCTGGGACTGCTGGAAGACGCTCGAACCTCGCTGACCGACGCGCTCGAGATATTTGAGGCGGTCGACGACTGGCGCGGGCGCGCAGTTGCTCTGACCAATCTGAGCATGGTCCGGCTGCTGCAACAGGCGCCCAGCGAAGCCAAGGACCTGGGCGTGCGCGCACTCGACGCCTCGCGCAAGATTGCGAACTCCGTGATCGAGGCGGCGGCACTGGCAAACCTGGGGAACGCCGAGCGGGAATTAGGTGATGTGGACGCCGCGCTTGAACATATGCGTCGAGGCCATCGCCATCCGCGAGCATTTAGCGGGATCGGCCACGTTTGAGGAGCTCGGCGACCTGGCGCTCGCACAGTTGAAAGCGGGCGATGCCGCCGCGATACAAACAGCCGACGATATCATGCGAGGCGCCGACGCCTCGGGCGAAAACACGGTTTGGCCGCACTACTGCTTCTGGGCAGCGGCGCGCGTGTACCACGATCGGGGAGACGACGCCAAAGCGGCCGCGGCACTGCAGCGAGCGAGGGAGCACGTACGCATTCAGCTCGATGCCATGGCCGACGAGGTATCGCGAGAAGCCTTCGGCCGGCTGGCGGCCGTGCGAGGTATTCGGCGACGCGGAGAGCGGGGTGTGGCCGCCTTAGCGCCCCTCGGGACGATGCCGCGACGGCTGTGCTACGCTCGCCGGCACGAGGAGCATGAACATGAGATTCAAGGCTTCTTTTACTTGCGGCGCTGGTGGCGTCGTCTCAAATTCTCGCAGCCGGCGCCCGTTCTCGCCCAAACCGGCAATGAGCGTGACGGCTGTATGAATCAATGGCTATTTAACGGCGTTTGGCGCGCACAAGTCACCAAGGTCGAGCCGATTATGGACGGCGCCAAGCAAACCGGCTGGCAAGTAACGCAGTCGTGGCGCAACGGAACCTCGCGTGAACTTGCGCCCGCCGACTCCGCGATGAAAGACGAGCAGCTCGCGCTTTCGAGCGGAACGTTGACGGCCGAAGGCCACCGGCAAGAAGGGCTGGCGTACAACACCTTAGCCCCGTCCGGACAATTTACGTATACGCAAACCTTCTTCGGTCCGAACATGAGCGTCGACCCATCGGACAAACCAAAGGCTTTAGACGTATCGTTCAACGGCACGCTGGTCGCACAATCGAATAAGCCGCACTTTACCAGCGATAAGTACAACTTCCATTACGATCTCGCTTGCGTCGCCAGCGGCGCGGCGGCGCAAGCGGAAGGTGGTTCAACGCAGCTCGCCGCGACGCGAGGGCTGCATGAACCAATGGATGTCCAACGGCGTCTGGAAGATGCGCGTTATGAAGATCATCCCGAGTCCCGTAGGTGCAAAGCCGCCGACCAAAACGGATGGCGCGTGACTCAGGAGTGGGTGAACGTTACAAACCGTAACCTGTTTCCCGGAGGCTTGCCCGATGCAAGCCGTCACGCCGTGCAGAGCAACGTGAGCGACGAGTTTCTAGCCACGAAAAGCGGCAATAACGCTTCCACGTTCAACATGGTCGGCGGCTTTGCAATCGGCGCGCAGAACGTTCCGTTTCCGCCGGGCGGATCGTACACCTTCGAACAGCCCATCTCGTGGAGTCCCTTCGATGCAACCGATACGCCCACGCGTCTGCTCGTGACGTTTGACACGACAACACAAATGCGCTGCCGAACGTTCCGCATTATCGCAAACCGGCGAACTTTAGAATCAGCCTGACGTGCGGAAGCGGAGCCCTAGCGGTCTCGCAGACGTCCTCGCAGGAGCAACAAGGTGCGCCGCAGTCTTCCGCGCAGACGCAGCAAAACTCAACACAGCCCGCGCAGCCCCAAACTGCGGCGGCAGCTCAACCGCAATCAAACGGAACCGGCGGTATAAAGGTCGATCCCTGCGCGATGCTGAGCGGGAGCGACGTCGCTTCCGCGCTGGGAACGGGCGTACGTTCCGTAGGAGTCGCGCAGCATCCCTCGCCGAACGAATGTGCTTGGGCCGTCGCCTCGCATGCCGGCGGACCCGCGCAAAGCGTGTTGCTGATGATGCAGCCCATGCAATCGCCGAAAAAGGCGTGCAAAGGGCTCACCTGTTTAAGCGTGGTGCAATCGGTATTGAACGTGCCCGGAGTGCCTGGTCTTCCGCCGCAGTTCTCGAACGCATTCGCGGATGCGCAGCTCATTTCGGGCTTAGGCGACAAAGCATCGTGGAAAGACGGACGGCTTACGGTTCTGAAAGCCGATATGGCGTTCCAGCTGCTGGTACACGGATCCGCGTCGCCCGCGCTCGACACGTCCGAAGCGCTGGCGCGCGACGTTCTCTATCGCGTCGCAACGCCATAATTGGAATCGTGCCTCCTCGTGCACGAAGGGGATGCGCCCCCGCGCATCCCCTTAGCACTTCAACAAGAAATCCGTCTCACTGTAAAAATGAATTCCCAGTTCACCCCCATTCGGTAAAGCCAGAGCCACTTCCACGAAGTCTTGGCGCAGGCTCTCGCGCTTCGTTGCCGAGTGCAAACAAGACGTCTCTGTTACGTGCGCCGGTTGCGATAGCACCGGCCTAGTAGCAAAAGGAGCCTGCCGTTTCCCTTAATGCCCAGCTTGAATGCCCGCTCGTACCAATCAATCGTGTACCGCTAGGTCAAAGAGGGAAGGCCCTTTAGTTGCTTTGGAGGGTGAGGCATGCTCATTCCCGGGTTTAAAAACCGTGCGGCATTGCTTGTCGGCGGCATTCTACTAAGTAGTCTGCTCGCCGCCTGCGCCGGCGGCGGACCTTCTCCGGTTCCTTCCGGTGGCCAAGAGCCGAACACGACCAGTCCCGCAGCTGCTACGGCACAGGGGCTTCGTTCGACGGAGACTTCTTTGGCCGCCAGCGGGATTCGCATTGCAGCCGCCGATCGCGCGGCGGTTGCGACTGCAAAGACTCGCATCGGTCACATGTACTTCCCGTACAACAAATACTGGTCGAAAAGCTCTGCGGCGGCAGCCAAGCCGGCGTCCGCGGTGTTCCCCGCAGATTTGCAGTATTTCGGTGGCGCCCTCGTCACGAGCGCGAAGATATTCAATGCGTACGTTGATAGCTCACCCGGTGAAGCCGGTCCCGTAGTGGAATTCGAAGAAAACTTTAACGCGAGCCACATGATCCATATGGCGGACGAGTACGTCCACAGCACGGCGAACAACCGCTATCCCTTTGGCGGCAACGTCACCGTGAATTATCCGGCCGTCAGAAACCTAGGTGACAACGATCTTCTTCTTATCCTGCATTCGGTCGCCAGCGCAATCGGACCGGGCGGATATCACCACATCTATCACATCTTCTTGCCGAGCAATATTCACTATTGTTCCACCGGCACGTTGCTGCCCGCGGGTTCTTGCGATGCAGGTGGACCAAACCCGGCGTTCTGCGCGTTCCACGACTCCGTAGTTTTCAGCGATATCGGCGAGACGCTCTTCTCTCTCGAGCCGCATCTGCCGCTGTCTCTGTGCAACATTGACGCGTTCACATCCAACCCGAACCAGTCCACTCCGAACGGTCCGCAGTTTGACAGCAACTTCTCCGCCTTATCGCATGAACAGATGGAAACTCTGACGGATCCGGATCCGGGAACGGGCTGGGTTAACCCCAACCCATTCTATCCGTCCGAGATCGGCGATCTTTGCGCTTACCTTACGGGTCCGTGGGTGAACGGGTTCGTCAGTCCGGAGAACACGAATCTCAACGGGCACCCTTACCGAATACAATTCGAATACTCGAACAAGCAGCATGGCTGCAACAACTCGCCGCCCTAAATAAAAGTCGAACAAATTCGGAGTCTAAAGAGGCATCGCGACAAGCGATGCCTCTTTGCTTGCGTACTTTCCCTGCTGATACCCTGCCGTCACATCCGATCCTCATGCAAAGACGGATAAGGACGGTGCGGCAGTAGGATCGCAAGTCCGGGCCTGAACTAGCAGGAACGGAGTTTTTGCAATACAGCACAAGAAATCAGGAGAGAGAGGGATTCGAACCCTCGGAAGGCTCATCACCTTCTGCGGTTTTCAAGACCGCTGCATTAAACCGCTCTGCCATCTCTCCGCGTTACGTAATCCGCCGCTGTTGCGGGCGTAGGCCGATTCGGTACCATTTGCTAACGGAGCGGGGCGAACCCTGCGACGGCCGAAAAGCGCAAAGTACCCCAAGCCGCGTTCCCACTGCGAACGAATCGAAAACTACGGACATACCTTATGCGATCAGAGATTATATATCGCCGCCATCCCGCAAAAAGCAGGCCGTGAAGTCGCGCCGCCTTGAAACCGCAGGCCGCGAAACGAGCACAGCATCGATGCTTATCGCGTCTGTGACGGTAAGCGTGCTGTTCGCATGTTCCGCTCATACCCCCAAGGGCCACTGATGTTATCCGGTCGGAATTCGGCCCCACGCCGCCCGGCGTTGCGGTTCGCGTTTCCAAATACGGGGTGGCATGTAAAAGTTATATGCATCCAGATTCAACCGGACCCGCTAGTTACCAGGTTTCGGACATTAGTAGGCCCGGCGTGCCGGGGCTCACGGACGCAGATGTCCTGCTCATTCATCGTATTGAGAAGTACTATCCATCGAATACGCTTCGGTTCATCATTCTGCCAAGGATCGGACTGCTGGTCTTTGATGCCCGTTTCGGAATGTGTGCCGATTTTGCACCGGGATACCCTGCGCTGAACCGCGCGAACACATTTTATGAACCGGGTGAGGACCCCTATGCCGTTCACGCAGTGCCGGGCGATGTTGCGCCAACGCTCGGTCCATGGATGAAGACGCTGCCGTCTGCCGTCGTGCCGTCTCCACCGCCGGAGCGTGCGGTTACGATTGGTAAAATGATTCAAGCGGAAGGCGTTGGGTTGCGGCTCTTCGACTGTCGCCAGATACGCAAAGGAAAGGTTACCTACGTTGGAATCGGCATACGACCCCTGCACGAGGCACGGCACGGTTACGTGCGGTTACTCTTTGAAGTGAATGGGCGTTATTCAGCGTTGAAGCCTGACCCGTTTCCGCTCAACACAATGCAACCTTTTTATGACTATGTCGGCGTGGGACCAAGCACAATGGCGCCGTTTGGCGATCTGAGGTGCATTGCAACACGGCTACTCGTCATCAGCAGTCGATTCTCTGATGGAGTTGGAATTTCAAGCTCTCTTATGCTCAGAACGTCCGGTGAGCCATATTTTGAACGGACTGCAGCTTTCATTCTATTTGAACCCACTGCGTATTGACATGACGACGTGCAGGCATCAGCAAGAACGATATGGCCGCAGGAGACCATTTGTCAAGTCGGTCGTCTGTGTTTCATCTCTGTTTGGTAATACTCGTAAAGCGCATTCATTGCGGTCGCCTGCAAATTGACGGGACCGGAGCAGATATGGCGAGCGTATTCCCGATATCCCGTCGCGTCGAGCCATTGGTCGAACGTCGGGACAAGTGAGCTCGATTGAATGATGTCGGAGAGTTCCTGTTGCCAGTCCACGTATGCCGGTCTTCTCCCTTTCTTAATCTGTTATCGGCTCAGACCGCAATTTTGGGATACGCGCCGTGCGACATCGCGGATATACTCGACATGAGCGACAAATAATCCGCCCACGGTACGCACGTCCAGCCGGAGATGCAGCATGACGATTCCAAGAAATCGAAGCCGATTCAGCGCGAAGTCCTGCCGATTCCGGACCGAGCCTACGCCGGCTTTATTGCCTATGACGCAAAAGATCCCGACTCCAAATTTCCGCCGATAGAGCCCTTGCGGCCGCCGAAGGCCGCACCGAACGTCCTGATCGTGCTGATCGACGACGTCGGCTTCGGCGCATCGAGTGCCTTCGGCGGGCCGTGCAATGCGCCGACCGCGGAACGAGTTGCATGCGGATGGATTGCGCTATACGCGTTTTCACACGACGGCGCTTTGCTCGCCAACGCGCGCGGCACTGCTAAGCGGACGCAATCATCACACGGTCGGCATGGGCGGCATCACCGAGATCGCAACCTCGGCGCCGGGCTACAACTCGATCCGGCCGAACTCTATGGCGCCGCTGCCGGAGATTCTCCGGCTGAACGGATACTCGACCGCGCAGTTCGGCAAGTGTCATGAGGTGCCGGTGTGGGAAGCGAGTCCGGTCGGCCCGTTCGATCGCTGGCCCACAGGCTCGGGCTTTGAGTATTTCTACGGATTTGTTGCAGGCGAGACCAATCAATGGTATCCCGTCGATTCACGAAGGCACCAAAATCGTCGAACCGCCGAAGACGCCTGAAGAAGGCTATCACTTCATGGAAGACATGACCGATCGCGCCATAGCGTGGGTGCGCCAGCAGCGCCTGCTGGCCGGCGATAAGCCGTTCTTCATGTATTTCGCGCCGGGAGCAACGCACGCACCGCATCACGTACCAAAGGAGTGGGCCGACAAATACAAAGGCAAGTTCGATCAAGGCTGGGACAAGCTTCGCGAAGAGACCTTCGCGCGACAGAAGAAGCTCGGGGTGATTCCGCAGGATTGCGATCTCACCGAGCGCCCGAAAGAGATTCCGGCGTGGGACTCTCAAACGCCCGAATTCAAACGCGTGCTCGCGCGCGAAATGGAAGTCTACGCGGGATTCTTCGAATTTGCCGATCATCACATCGGCCGGCTCATCGATGCGCTCGAACAAATCGAAGTGCTCGACGATACGCTGATCTACTACATCATCGGCGACAACGGCGCATCCGCCGAAGGCACGCCGCAAGGCACCTTCAACGAAATCATCCCGTTCAACGGCATGAGCGCGCTTGAAACGCCGGAGTTCCTCACGGCGCGTATCGACAAACTCGGCGGCCCGGAATCCTACAATCACTACGCGGTCGGCTGGGCGCACGCCATGGACACGCCCTATCAGTGGACCAAGCAAGTCGCATCGCACTGGGGCGGCACGCGCAACGGCACGATCGTTCATTGGCCGAAGGGCATAAAGGCCAAGGGCGAGATTCGCCATCAGTTTCATCACGTCATCGACGTGGCCCCGACGATCCTCGAAGCAGCGCGCAGCTGCCGGAGCCGTACATGGTCAATGGCGTCGGGCAAGTGCCGATGCAAGGCGTGAGCATGCTCTACAGCTTCGACGATGCCAAGGCAGCCGAGCGGCGCGAGACCCAATATTTCGAGATGTTCGGCAATCGCGGCATCTATCACAAAGGCTGGACGGCGGTTACCCGCCACCGCACGCCGTGGATCCTGACGGGCGAAACGCCGCCTTTTGACGACGATGTGTGGGAACTGTACGACACGACGAAGGATTGGTCGCAGGCGCACGATCTTTCGAAAGCAGATGCCTGACAAACTCCACGAACTTCAACGCCTGTGGATCATCGAAGCGACGCGAAATAACGTTTTGCCGATGGACGATCGCGGCGCCGAACGCTTCAACTCCGATCTTGCCGGACGACCGGTGCTCGTTCGCGGCACTCGCAGGTCCTTGCCAACGGCATGGGCGGACTGAACGAAAACGGCCTCATCAACATCAAGAACAAGAGTCATTCGGTTACCGCGCAAGTCGTCGTTCCGGAAGGAACGCCCGCACAAGGAGTGATTCTATCGCAAGGGGGGATCGGCGGCGGATGGATGTTCTATGTCAAAGACGGGAAGCCGACATATCTCTACAATTTCTGTCGGACTTAAGCAGTACGTGATCACGTCAACGCAAGCGCTTTCCCCGGGCAAGCATCAAGTAAGAATGGAGTTCGCGTACGACGGCGGCGGCCTCGCCAAGGGCGGAACTGTCACGCTCTATATCGACGGAAAGTCCGTCGGCATGGGCCGCGTCGAGCAGACCGCTCCGATGGTATTCTCCGCCGATGAGACATCCGACGTCGGCCTGAAGCGCGGCTCGCCGATGACGCCGGACATTCCGCCGAAAACAACGATTCAACGGAACAGTCGATGTTGTCGTGGTCGAAACAACCGGCGAAAACCATCGATCATCTTCTTGACCGCGAAGACGTGCTCAATATGCTGATGGCACGGCAATAGCGGCATAAGATCGAACGGTACCGGGCGCTCGCAAAGAGAACCGGCCTACCTGTCCGGTGCTGTGCCCGTGCTATCCGAAAATTGCAATGCCGTCCTTCGCCGACCCGGGTTTTAAGCAACAATGGGATATCGCTTTTGTCCTGCTGGGTCTACTATCAGACCAAGGCACGTATGTTCTCTGCTGGGGTGACGGCTTTGCGCAAATTGATTTTTGGACTCCTCACGGCGGCTGTTTTAGCAGCCTTGCCGAACGTATCCGCGGCTACCGGAACCGCGCGGATACAACAGGCCGACGGCAACGTCAAAACCTACTCGAACGTTCGGATTAACATCGCGCAGCAAAAGATGTCGATCACCTCCAGCGATGGGAAGGGAACGCTTGTCATCAGCAAAGCGGCGTGCTCGATGATCGGCAAAATGATCAGATGCTACCCGTACGCGGCGACATTAGAACAGGGCGGAACGGCTCGGCCGATTACCGTCGTCAATGCAACGGTATGGCTCAATCCGAGCGGCGAAAGTCAGCAACTGCCGCGCTCCTCGATGCATCTCCCGCCGCGCGGCGTCCTCCTCTCGCTCCAAACCAAGGCCGGCACGTACGTATCGCTGAGCGGCACGGCCGATGAGTTAAAGAAATGAACGTAAAAGCAATTGCAGTGTGTGCGCTGCTGGCGACGGCTATATTGCCGATGCCTTCACAAGAGCGCGGCTTTGCCGGCGGCGGATTCCGCGGAGGCGGCATGAGCCGGCCGTCCGGCGGGTTTGACTTTCACAATGATGTTCGCGCGCCCAGCAAACCACCCGGCGGCAATTACTCACATTCGAGCACCGGTGCGTATGGTACGTCCAGAACGACGAACGTATCCAATACGGGCGGCGGTTACAACCGCACGACGACGGCGAACAACGGCAATTATCACCGCACGGCGAACGCTAGCAGCCTCGAACGGAACGTATAATCACAGCAGTACGACAAGCAACGGCTACGCAACGCACACCGCCAGCGGGAGCGCCAATGCGAATACCGGCAATTACAACCGCACCGCCAGCGGCAGCAACCCAAACGGTTCGTACCACACGAACGCTAGCGGGAACACCCAAAACGGCACGTATAACCGCAACACGACGGAAAAATATGCAAGCAACGGATACGTCCATGGAAGCGCTTATGTAACCAACCCCGTCTACGCGACTTATCCGGCGTGGGGCTGGAACGGCGGCATCGCATGGTATCCGGCGCCCTACTACTGGGGCGGCGGCTTTTGGGGCGCGATGGCAATTGGAGCGACCACGGCCGCGGTATACGGCACGTCGTGGCCGCGAATAATCAAACGGTCACCTCGTACCAGGTCCAGCCGGACAGTGCAGGCGCGAAACTGCTCTCAAGTTACCAATTGACGCAAACCCCGTGTGGACCACCGAATCTGGTCGTGATCTACGGCCCGAACAATAGCGTGATCTGCGCGCGGCCGAATTCGCTGGTTTCGGCCGGAAGCTACACCGTCAATTCATCGAACCTCACGATCGTTTCGCAAAAGTCCTAGAGCGGCGAGCCGCGCCGGATGGAGGTCTTGAAGGCTATTCTCATGCCGGCGGACCAACATTCCAGCTCGCATGTCAATTCGCGAACCAGATTTACCGGTGCCCCGCCTTCGTCACGAATTGACGTTCAGGGCAAACATCAAGAGCGGACGTCACGGCTGGCTGCGCCTAACTCCGGCGTATTCGCTGCACCTCGTTGAAGAGCTGGCCTTAAAGGGCGGACGCGGCCAGCGCGTCCTGGACCCTTTTTCAGGCACCGGCACGACGCCGCTCGTATGCGCGCAGCATGGGATTCGCGCGGATTCGGTGGACATCAATCCGTTTCTGGTATGGCTGGGAAACCTGAAACTCGAGCGATTCAACGATCGAGACTCGGAGCGCTTTGCCGCTTACGTTAAAGACGTAATGGCGCGCTCAGCCGGCCTCAGATCCCGCCGATCTTTGGCTTCCGGACCTGGTCGATATACACAAGTGGTGGCATGAGCCGCAGTTGCTTTCCCTGGGCCGCATTATTCGGGCGATACGTGAAACGTCGCCGCCGGAAGGTCGCTTTCGTTCGCTCGCGCTCGTGGCGTTTTGTAAGGCGTCGATTGACTGCGCGAACGTGAGTTTCGGGCATCAATCGATGTCCTTCAAACGATCGAAAAAGCAACCCGCGTTTCCAAACCATACCGACGGCCACGGCTTGAACGGCGTCGGCGCGTTATTTGAGGGTTCGGCGTTGGCCATTGCCGACTCGCTGCACAAGAACGTTCCGGCGATAGAAAATATGGTGTTGCTCGGCGACTCCCGCGATTTACCCGCGGCGCTCGGAGAACAACGGTACACCACCGTCATTACCTCGCCGCCTTATCCGAACAGAATGAGTTACATACGGGAATTGCGGCCCTACATGTATTGGCTGCAGTTTCTTGCGCAGCGGCAAAGAAGCGGGCGAACTCGACTGGCAAGCAATTGGCGGCACGTGGGGAAGCGCGACCGGAAACCTCGCGTCGTGGAAGGCTCGCACCGGCGTCCGCGTTCCTTTTCCCGGTTTTGCGGAAACGGTTGCCGCCATCACGGCCGGTCATAAGTTACTCGGCCCGTACGTTGCGAAGTATTTTGAGGATATCGTGCTTCACGTTCGCAGTTTGCGCGCCGTCTTAGAGCCGGGTGCGCGGCTGTACTACGTCGTCGGAAACTCAAAATTTTACGACGTTATGCTGCACACCGAAGCGATATACGAAGCGATCTTCCGATCCGAAGGTTTCGCCGATACGCGCATACGCACGATTCGCAAACGAACTTCAAAGAAAGAACTTTTCGAATACGTCGTCGAGGCCACGATGCCATAACGCAAACCCGCCATACGCTTGCTTTCTCTCATTTGCAAAAGTTACAATAATACAATGGCGAGTTTGCGCAACGATCTAACCGAAGACGGCCGGTAAAAAGCCCGTCTCAAAACACGAGGCGCCCCGCGGTGCTACTAACACCCGGGGCGCTGGCCATAGGAGAATCATTCCAATGACAAGCCCAATCCTACCACACACCCCAATCGACCTAAAAGCCGTCAAAGCGCTTATCACGCGCTGGCTGCAGCCCGTTCACGCCGGCAGCGACCCGGGGTTTGACGTTTCGGACGGCGATCGCATCCTGACCGCAATCGGCATCGTGCAGGACGACTACGATCCGCACGAAGAGCCGCTGCGCGCACATGCGGAATCAGCCTTTCGCTGCGGATTCAGTTCAGGCGTAGAGGCGGGTATCGCCGTCACCGTCGCCGTCCTGTCCGATCCGCTCGGCAACCCGCAAGCGCGCATCCACAACGCCCTGACCCAAGCAACAGCCTCCATCGCCGATCAGCTCGACGAGATCGCCGCGGACGCAGCCTCCGCGCAAAATGACTAAACCATATTGTCCGTATGCCGTTCTGGCACTCCGCCAAGGCGTCCCAGCCGCATTGTTGACGTGAGCATTTAGCGCGGCTGAGCGATGAGCACTCCAGAACTAGCGAATCGCGACCTTGCGAAGTGGTTGGACCTCGGTCTGCACCACTCGAAGTGCCTTGCGCGCAAATATGGCCACTCTTCTCCCGTGAAGCTTGCAACGTCGCGCCAACGATTTCTCGGCGGCCGACCGAGCCGGATTCGTGCGTCGAGTTTTACGGATTGACCAGTTCGCAGGTATACGGCCTCTGACCGATCCGTGCGGAACGTCGTTTATGTTACTGAGCGCATCTTATGAAAACTCTGCGAAACCCATCACGCACGATGTACGTGGCTCTCGTCCGATTTGCTGTCGAGAGCGCGATCGAAGTATGGCGTCAGCCTATCAAAACAGCCAACGGCGTAGGCGTGCGGCAGATACTCTGTCCGAGTGCGATTGCTCAGCCTATGCTGAGGTCGCATGCGATCATCGGACCGATAAGAACAGGTCCTTCAAGCGGCCGGCACCGCACGTCTGATCCAACGATACCATCGTTCTTGCCGCAAGACGCGGCGGGAGGAACATACCTATGGCACAGCCATTTTCGGCAAAGTTGCGTTACGGGGACTCAAGGACTTAGCGCCTCCGCGCTGGAGTATCGGACCACTTTCAGGAACGATCAGCTGGTCCGCCGCATTGGTCAACGCGAGTTCGCTCGACGCCAAAACCGTGAATGCTCTTTTCGCAATTACTGCAATCGTGCCCAACGGCCGGTCCGCAAGACATCGATGGTGCTCGGAGCGCACATCGAAATTCCCGGTGCACTCGGCGGGGGCGCCACCGTTGCGATCGGCGAGGTTATGGCGGTATCCGCAAGCGGCGCGCAGGTCGTCGCGACGTATCAGATTGAAAACCCGCCCCGCAACGTCGCGCATTACCGTGAAAATCGCACCTACCGTGCGCTCAAGACTGCATGGACGGGCCCAGCCTGGCGCCAACATTGAAATCACGCCCACCGGAAACAGCGTCGTAACGCTTGGTACGACCGGTCACGTCAGCGGCGTAAACTTTGTTGTGGGATACAGCAACGTCAGATAGCCCGCTTCTCGCCCGCGGCCGTTTGTTAGACGCCGGGGGCGCTACGGCATCGCGGGCGGATCGCTCGCCGGAAACGAGTCGGCTACGGCCTTATCGTAATCGTCCAGCGGTTCGTCGCCTTCTCGCGCCTCGCGGTCTTCTTTTTTGATCTCGACCTTCTCCGCAGGTTTTGGGGCCTTGACGACCTTATCTTTCTCGTCCATGCCCCCCGTGTACCCAGACCGCATGATCTTAACAACGCCGCTGGGCGTCGCGCTTGCCGTTCGTGCGAACGGGCATGCAATTACGGCAAGCGATTTTGTTCGTACCAAGCAAACGCAGCGCTCGCGGATCGTCGATCCGCTGCTGCGCGAAGCGGCCGCGCAAGTGCGAGCGTATTTTCGAAAACGGCTTCGCCGATTCGATCTGCCGCTGCATTTCGAAGGGACACCGTTTCAAAAAGCGGTTTGGGAATTCGTCGCGGGTCTGGAAACCGGAGAACTGGTTTCTTACAGCGATCTTGCCCGAATCATCGGCGCACCGCGCGCGGCGCGCGGCGTGGCGCTGGCGATGGGCCGCTCTCCGCTCGATCTCTTTGTTCCGGCGCATCGCGTCGTGGGCGCGGACGGGACGGTTCGCGGCGCCGGCCCGCAGTCGCTGCGGCGTAAACTCCTGGCATTCGAAGGCATCACTTTGAGATGACGATAAACGCAAGCGCCCAGCCGCGCTCCGTTCGCAGACGCGCTAAATAACCGTCATCGGTCTTCGCGTAAATCTGATATCCTGCATCGAGCGCATCGCGAATCGATCCGAAAATGACAATACCCATGGGAGCGCCTCACCGTTTGATTCCTGCGAGGTGACGTCTTGGCGGTCCCAGCATTGTGAGTCCCTGTAGAATGGCCGTGGATAAGCGCACGAAGTTGTGTATTACTTGGGGATAAATTGTCTCCACTCAACCATGATGCCGCCGCCGTTGTTGCGATCGCCTGCCTCACCGGTAAGCACGTAACGCGCCGAAAAATTAATACTTCGTAAACCCAGAAGCAGCTCCGAGTTGCGATGCGTCGTACCGAACGCAATCATTCCGTCTTCTTCCGCAGCCACTTCCGGTTTGTCGACCTCGGGGTGGTCGATGCTGTACGTAAAGCGATCGGTTCCGGTTAAATGCGGCGCCGCACCGAAGACGACCTCGATAAAATGAGACCTCGGAATGGGCGCGCGATACGTCACCTCGTACCGGACACCGGCCAAGCGCGAGGCAACGACTTGACTCAAGTTCGGCAGCGGCGTGCGCTGGTTGATGATCGTCTCCCCTGCTCCGAGCCAAACGTGACCGCGCGCGATCGATCGCAAAACGCAAAGCGCCGTTAAAGAGGCTCAGCTGCGGACTCGCCGCGCCGTAAAACGCTGACGGCTTTTGCGGCAGCGTAACCGGCGGAATGCCCTCCAGACGTACACCGACGCGCTTGCCCCACGCTCCGGCTTGAAGGATCGCGCCGGCCGCTACGCCGTTTTGCCTGCCTGCGACGTCGGTATGCGTACCGGTAACGAGTAACCCTTGTATTCCAAAATAGATCCCGGCTAAAAGAACACTACTGTTTAGCAGCATCAATAACGACGATTCCGCGGGTGCTCTTGTGCTCGAATTCATCGAGCGCAGCAAGCGCGGCGCCGATCGGGCTCTCCGGCTCGGTGGCTTCCGTAATGGACATTCCCGTGCGCGCTTTTGCCTCGTTGTCGATGGGACCGCGCATCACCGCGGGCAGCGCGCGATATTTGGCGATCATGCCCAGGATGCGGCCAAACTTTTGATTGACGCGCTGCGGATCCATGACCATGACCAGAACGCCGTGCGTGTGTCCGCCCTCTTTCTTTTGGAAGGTCGCGTAGTCGACACCGTAGCTCGCCGTCTGCATTTGCATCTGCGGGTTTTGCCCCGTCTCGACCGCCGAGTAGCCTGACGGCGGTGAGGTGGAAAGGCGGTTGACCCAGCTCGAAAGATCTCCGAACGAGGCCGCCGACGCTGCGATCACTTCGTGACCTGCGTACGTTCCATTACCGCTGCTGAAGATCGATTGACTGTTTTGCCCGCTCGGCACGATGATCTTTTGCGTGAAAGCGCGCGTGCTCACGACGCTCGCATCGGGATAGAGCGCAAAATCGAGCGGGTTGTGCAGCGACGGTGCGGATGTGGCCTGGTTTGCCGACTGATTCGAGCTCTGATTCGAGGAACACGCTGCGGCTGCGAGCAGCGCGGCCGCCAGCGCGAGAGAGCGTCTGTACTTCATAGCGCAACAGGCGTTCGAGGAGAAGCCGCGCGGACCCCGTAAGCTCCTCGTCCATGTTCGCCTTCTCGCTCGTCCTTGCGCTCGCAAGCGCCGCTCCCTCCGCCCCCACACCGCTGCCCACGCTCTCGCCCGCGATGGTCAAGATGACGATGCCTTCATTTTCCGCGGCCGACACCTCGATCAGCGTACCGGCCAATCAGCCCTTTCAGATCCGGCTGAACGTCACGTCGGGAACCGGCTACTCGTGGCGTCCGCAAGGTCAACTCCCTGCGGGCTTAACGCTCATCGGAACCTCGCAGGCGCCGCGTGAAAAATCGCTTCCCGGCGCTCCCGCCCAGCAAATCCTCGTATTCCGGGCTGCGAGCCCGGCCAAAGTGCATGTAACGCTCGAATACGTGCGCCCGTGGGAGCACGGTGTAAAACCGGCTAAACTGCAGAACTACAGCATTATGGTGCACAAGTAACTCATGCAGCGGCAAGACCAGCTCTCGTACGGCTCCTACCTGCAGATCGACGATCTGCTCGGCCTTCAGCGCCCACTTAGTTCTCCGGCGCATCACGACGAGATGCTGTTCATCGTCATCCACCAGATTTACGAGCTGTGGTTCAAGCAGATACTGCATGAGATTGGGGCGGTCATGCGCGACCTGGACGCAGGCAATCTGCTGCCCGTCGCCAAGCATTTCCGCCGCATTCACACGATTCAACGTCTGCTCGAACAGCAAATCGACGTTTTAGAAACGATGACGCCTCAAGATTTCAACGAATTTCGCGATCACCTCAACCCGGCCAGCGGCTTTCAGTCGATTCAATTTCGCGAGCTGGAGTTTCTGTGCGGCTCGCGCCGTACGGACACCCTGAAATACATACAAACCAGCGACGAGCAGCGCGCACGTCTGGAGCAGCGCTTATCACAGCCCACACTCTACGATAAAGTTAAAGACCTTCTGCGCAGGCGCGGGTTTGCCGCGCAAACGCATGACGATCTGATCGAAACGTATAAGACGATTTATTCCAATCCAAGCGCGAACTACGATTTATATCTATTGCTGGAGGATCTCATCGAGTTCGACGAACGCTTCTTGCTTTGGCGCGGACGCCACGTGCGCATGGTCGAGCGGATGATCGGTGCAAAAAAAGGCACCGGCGGATCGCTCGGCGCCGCATATTTGGCGACCACGCTCGACCAGCGTTTCTTCCCCGAGTTGTGGGAAGTGCGCACACACCTCGGCAAAGGATACGGTGAATGATACTGAAAGGGACCAGAACGACGAACGCACTGCTGCGCGAAGAGTTTCCGATCCTCGCATCGTCGACGTACCTGGTCAGCCATTCGATGGGCGCCGCCACGCTCGGAGCGAAAGCGGCACTCGAGAACTATTGGAAGGAGTGGGCGCGCGAGGGTCCCGAGGCCTGGGAACGCTGGCTTCCGGAGATCGCGCAGATCGCCGACGGTATCGGCGAGATTATCGGAGCTCCTGCCGGCAGCGTCTTCTTGGGGCCGAACGTCTCGCTCATGCAAGCCGCGCTCGCATCGTGCTTGCGCTTCACGCCCGATCGCAACGAGGTCGTGTACGAAGCGTTGCAGTTTCCGTCGCTCACCTATGTGTGGACCGAATGGCAGCGATTCGGCGCGCAGCCGCGCATCGTTCCTTCGGACGACGGGCGAACGATCGATACCGAGCGTATCATCAGCGCAATTACCGAGCGTACGGCGATCGCGGTGCTCTCGCACGCGTATTACGTCTCCGGCGCGCTTGCGGACGTGCGCGCGATTCAAGCACATTGCCGGACGACCGGAACGCTTCTATGCGTCGACGCCTATCAAACGACCGGCGTGTATCCATATGATGTTAGCGAGTGGAACCTCGATATCGTCGTGGGCGGCAGCCACAAATGGCTGTGCGGCGGTCCGGGCTGCGGCTGGATCTACATCCGTCCCGATCTCCACGATACATTCGAACCTGCGGTCACGGGCTGGATGGCGCACGCGCGCCCATTCTCGTTCGAGCCCGCCCCGATGACCTGGGCGCCGAACATGTATCGCTGGGGAAACGGAACGCCGACCATTCCGGGATACGTGGTCGCAAAGCCGGGACACGATCTGATCAAACGCGTGGGCGTCCCGCGAATTCGGGAACACAACGTGCGCTTGACGACGATGATCGCGGACATGGCGCTCGCACGCGGCTTGCAAGTGAATACACCGCTCAGTCCCAAGCAGCGCACGGGATGGATCGGCATCGATTTTCCGGGATCGCAAGAGGCCTATCGTGCGCTCGTGGACGAGCGCATCTTCGTCGATTACCGTCCCGGGTGCGGAATCCGCGTCAGCCCGCACTTCTACACGACGGACGAGGAAATCGTCGCGTTGTTCGACACGCTCGACAAACTGCGGCCGATTTCCGGATGGGGGAAGCCGGACTCACCCGGATGACGACGTCCGTCGATGATCGTCGACCACACCAACCTAGGCGCCGCGTTCCGGCGCCTTTCGCTTCCTACCGCGGTTGCGATGGTCGGCGATCAAATCTTGAGTATCGTCGATACGATCGTCATCGGCAGTTTGGGTTCGGTGGCGTTGGCCGGCGCAACCGGCGCGGTCACGGTATTCACGACGATCGCGTTCGGCGTCATCGGATTCATGAATGGGTGCGGCATCATCGCCTCGCAGCGAGTCGGCGCAAGCGACATCGAGGGTTTCGGCAAGACCGTTCGTGCGGGTTTAGTCATTCCCACGGCCACGGCCGCGTTTGCGGCGCTCGTGTGTTTGTTCATCTCCGAACCGCTGATCAACGCGATGATCGGCCATCTCGCAAGCGCGCACGCCAGTGCACAGTACCTAGCCGTTCGCAGCTTCTCGCTGATTCCGATTGCGATCTCCGGCACGCTCATTACCGGTTTGGGTGCGGCCGGAAACCGAAAAATCGGCGTCATTATTCTAGCGATCATCAATATCGTGCACATTCCGCTGCTGCTGGTTCTGGCGCTCGGATGGCTGACCGGTCATCCGCTGGGCATCCTAGGCGCGGGCATATCCTCGCTTTTATCCGAAGCGATTGCGGCGGTGTACGGAGTGCTCTACGTGTGGCGGCGTCCGGTCTATCGCGTGTTCACGCGGCTCACGATCGATCTTCGTCTTGCTCTGGAATGCGCGCGGCTGGGCCTTCCCGAAGCGGTGTTTCTGTTCGCCGTGCTCGCGCCGGACGCGTTCATCGTCGCTATGCTGGCGCCGCTGGGAGCCGTCGCGATCTCGGCGTTTCGCGCCCTCAACGTCGTATCGGATCTCACGTTCGTCGTGCCGAGCCCGCTGCAATCCGCCGTGCAAACCGTCATCGGTCAACGATTAGGCGCGGGCGACGTCGAGGGAGCTCGCTGGTTTTTCCGCCGTGCGCGCGTATGGGCGACGTGGATCAGCGCGGCAACCGGTTTGGGAGCAGCGCTGCTCGCGTGGCCCGCGGCATTCGCCTTCACGCTCAATGCAACGGTTGCTTCGGCCGCGGCGTGGCCGCTGGCCGCGCACATGGCCACGCTGCCGATCAAAGGCTGGTCGATGGTCTCGATGGCGCCAATCCGCGCCTCCGGCGACACGCGATTTTCCATGACGATCGGCATCGTCACCAGTCTGCTGGTCTTTCCCGTCGCCTACATCTGCATTCGCGTCCTCGGCATCGGATTATGGGGCGTTCCCGTTGCATGGATATTCGCATGGAGTGCGCGCGCCGCGATCACGGCGTTCAAGCTGCGCGACGAGTCTTGGACGCGCCGCAAACTCATCACGGTCTAAAGGGCGGCCGTGCTAAACGCTTGTCAAAAGCGATCGCAGCTCGTCGTGAATCAGATCGTTACTTGCCAGCACGGAACGTCCGCTTAGAGCAAAAGGCGAACCGTCGACTGCGCTAACGCGGCCTCCGGCCTCGCGCACGATCAGCACGCCGGCGGCAGTGTCCCAAGGTGCGAGATCGAACTCCCAAAAGCCGTCAAAGCGCCCCATCGCCGTGTACGCCAGATCGAGCGCGGCGGAACCGTCGCGCCGGACGGCTTGTGCGTGATTCGATGCATGCGCAAAGTAGCGCGCATTGGTTTCAAAGTCGAATGGCTTGAACCCCGTACACAGCATTGCCGCATCGACGCGCTCGATTTTCGAAGGATGGATACGCCGGCCGTTGAGGGTCGCACCGGCTCCGCGCTGCGCTGCAAAGGTTTCGCCCATGAGCGGCGCATACACGACGCCCGCAATCAACTCACCTTGGCGTTCGAATGCGATGGAAACGCAAAACAGCGGATACCCATGCGCGTAGTTGGTCGTCCCGTCGAGCGGATCGACGATCCAGCGATCCTGCGATGTGCCGCCGCGTTCGCCGCCTTCTTCGCCCAAGATCGTTGCGTCGGGGTACTGCGCGCGCAGCCGCGCAACGATGACGGCCTCGCTCGCCCCGTCGGCCTCCGTCACCAGGTCGGCGCGTCGTCCCTTCTGCCGGATATGCAGCGGCTGCTGCAAATGCTCCAGCAGCACCGCGCCGGCCTCTTCGGCCGCGTCGAACGCGGACTGCAGCGGATCCATTCGCGCGGTTAGTTTGCGACGAGCGTGTACGTTAGCGTTGCGGTCTGCGGCACGATGTTCTCGTTTCCGATCGAGACCTTGAAGTCTTGCAGGACGTCATATGGCGTGCTGCGCGAGGTAATGCTCGTGCCGTTGGCGAGCAGCAGGCTCGAGGCGGTCGGCACGACCGCATACGCGGTCTGGTCGAACGTGATGCCCGCGGCCTGCGAGGAGTTGCCCGAGTCTACGGCGGTTTGCAGCTCATGAGCGGGCGCGCCGGTACTGTTGACCGGATTGCTGCTCGCCTGCACCGAGAGCGACCACGTGACCGTGGTTGCCGACGTGATATAGACGCTGGCGCGCGCGATATCGGTAAACGTGCCCGAGGAATTGTTGTTTACGTTGCCCACGTCAACGGTCGTACCGGAAAATCCGCAGGTTCCGCAGCTGATGACCGGCGTCGAACCGCCCGGTCCCGGATTGTTCGGATCGATCACCATGTTCAAACCGATCGAGAGCACGACTTTGATGTCGGTATCGCCAAGCCAGGTTTCGCCGGCCGTGGTTGAGCTCGGGTTGAGCGTGGTGGTCCATTGATACGTGTCATTCTCGGAAGATGGGCCTTTGGCCGTAATCTTCACTTGCATCGTGTCGCCGGGCTTGAACGCGCACGATCCGCCGCCGATGTTGATGGCGCCGTTGGTTCCGCTCGTCGACGCGCTGCTCGACGAGGTGACCGTACAGCCGTCGACGTTTCCGGCGAGTGTGGGCGCCGCGGTGAGTACCCACGTCTGACCGCTGCTGTCCGTCGCGTTATTTCCGCTGGTGTCGGTACCGGGCACGGTGATGGTCATCGACGTGATGTTCGCCGAGCCCGTGTTCTTTATCGAGTATGTGTAGGCGTTGCCGAACGTCGGGTCCGCATCGCCGCCGATTTGCGGAACGGTGTTCGCGGTTACCGCCGTGGCCGCCGGATAACCGCCCGCCGCGGAGAATCCTGCGCTCGCCGACGCGCTCGATACGTTGAGTGAGAACGGCTTGGCCAGCGTCCAGCCGTCGCCGTTCGCCCCGTGCGCGTACATGTTGAAACTCGGGCTTCCGGCGGGCAGATTGCTAAAGACGAATGGTACGGCAAGCGATCCCGCGGGCGCGAGCGAATTCTGTTCTTGCGCGGCGGTACATTGCGGCAGCGCCGCAGCCGGACTCGTCAGCGGCGTGGTCGCCGGCGGCCCGTCGGCCGTCACGAATTGACCGGCGCAAACGCCGAACCAGTAGTTGGTGAAACCGCCCACGGTTTGCTTACCGAGATAGCTCCATCCGGCGGTCGTCGGCGTCGGATTGCCTGTTATCGTCAGCGTAGTAGGCACGGCGACGATGACGGAATCGACGTAATCGGGGAACGGATCGTCCGCTGTTGTCGTATTCGTCACGTTGAGCGTGAGCGTCGGCGAGGTGCCGGCTCCCGCCGTTCCCGGGGCGAACGAGGTTGCCATGTAGCTGCTGTTGAGCGAGTACAGCGCCATCGCCAAACTATCTACATCGTATGGGTTGGATGGTCCGACCGGCACCTGAACGCTCGCATTATCCGCCGTGATAAAGAAGTTTTGCGGCTGCAGCGCTTGCACGAGCACGTCCGAATAGCCGAAGCTCGTCGGCGTCGTCGTTTCCTCGAAATAGATCGTCGTCGTACCGTTTGCCGGGACGTTGTTCGCCCCTTGCGCCGTAAAACACACCCACGCCGCGCTCAGGTTTGCGTTGGCGCACGGCGCCGAGACCGCCCATTTACCGGAACTCTGGTTGTCGATTGCAACGTATTCCAGCGTATTGTTCGCGGCATACGGTCCCGGCAGCGAGAGCGCAAACTCCGTGATGGGCTGGGCGGTATTGTTCTTTATCGTCAGGCCCAGAATATCGTAGTACTGATAATTGATCGGGTATGGCGATGCCTGGTGGTAGTCGGCCTGCGCGAAGCGCGACGTGAAGAGGTGTGCGTCCGCCGCAGGCGGCGGCGCTGCCGAGAACTGACGGCCGCTGGGCCCGTTCATTCCGTACAATAGAATGTGCGCCGTACCGCTCAGTGCGCTGCCGTTTGAGAAATAGACCGGCGTCCAGGCGAAGCTCGTGTTGCTCAGACTGGACCACGTCAGACCGTGCGTCGGCAATACCGACGTCGTGCCGGTGCACGAGGTGCTGCAACTGCTCCCGTTTGCGTTGTAGAACGTGATCGTCGGAATGATCAGAAATGCCCCGGTCGCAAGAACGGTCGATGCGCTCGAGGGCGTCGCGATAATATCGCATTCGCCTTTAACCGTCACGCCGCCGGCACTGCAGAAATCGGTCACGTTCCAGCTGTTGCCGGCCGAATCGGTGGCGACCGGTGCTGCAGGACGGGCGTACACTGTGCGATTGTCTTGCCGCTCAGCGCAGCCATCACGCCCACGCCGTTGCCCGCGGTTGCCGTGAAGTCCGTGCCCGTCGTAAATCCGAGGCCGGAGAACGAATCGCCGTTTCCGACACCGTAGTAAATGTCGCTCGTATTCGTGAACTTCAGGGAAGCCGCAGCGTTGCCGTTTTGCGCGACCGTGAGCGAGGACTGATCGGTCGTGCCGACCCGGAACGCCGTTGCCGCGTTATAACCGACGATGCGGAACTGCTGCGAGGCGACCACCGCTTGCGTCGTTTTATCGTAAGAGCGTCGTCGTGTAAATGCTCGACGGATAGTCGCCCGGACTGAAGATGCCCATGCTGTCGAACGTGAACGTATGAGCGCCGTTCGGACCGAATGCCGCGGCAACGGAACTGACGGCGCGCCCATCCGGGTCGTTGACGGACCATATCGTAGTTGTGCGAGACTCACGCCGCTGATGTTTGCGTTGATTCCGGTGGCTGATTCTTCGCCGTTGCCATCCCAGGCGATTGTCGTTGACGGCGTCGCGACAGGAATCGGAGCGGGAGAGGGATTGATGCCTGCACCCGTTCCATCAGGATACACCAAGAGGATCTTGCCGCTCGAACCGGTGATCGCGACCTGTACCTGCCCCAAACGCTGGTCCTGCGTCAGATCGTACACGATGACCGAATACGTTCCGGCGGAAATCGACGAACTCAGCGGCCACGTTACGGAAAGCTCGCCGCCCGGCGCCTGCTGGCCCGGCGAATTCGAGGGGCTGCATAGTGCGCCCGCCGCAGCCGCCGGCGACTGCGCCGGACTAACGAATTGGCACGACGGATTGTTCGAGGTCGACTCGACGTAGACGACATAACGATCGGATGCCGTAACGTTCTTGACGTCGATGTACGCGGCGCCGCTGCTCGAAACGTCGTACTGATAGGTTTCGACGCTATGATACGGGTCCTGATACACCTTGATTGAGAACGTCGGCCCGGCATTGACGTACACGACCGTCGACCATGAACCCGCTGTGACGTCGTAGACGCCGAGAATGTACGTTCCGGCGTTGCTCAGCGCGAGCGTATGGTTCGCACCTGCCGCGGCCTTGTAGGTCGCCCCGGAAGCCGTCGCGCTTGCAATCGTCTCGACGCCGTTGGTGGGGTCGATGTAGTAGTCCTGATAGGTGTCCGTCGTCGGCGTCATGCCGGACGAACGCCACGTGATAGAACATCCGATATTGAAGAGCGCGCCGACGGTGTTGTTGCATCCGGCGCCGTTTGCGACCGTGATCGTCTCACCCTGCGCATCCATCGGGCGGCGCACGCCGTGCCCCGGATGAATCGTTCTCGCGTCGCTGCGCATCGGAAGCATGGGGAGCATGCTCAGCGGTACGCGTGAACCGCTCGGGACGGCGCCGACGAATCGCCCGTGCAGCGAGGGAAGGAGCGCACTCGGTGAAGGTGTGGGGCTCGCGACCGAAGGCTTTACGACCGGAACCGGCAAACGCACCGGACCCCCGCCCGGACGCGGCAGCCCGCCTCCGATCGGATGCACTTGCGCCATCGCGGTTGCACCCAGCGCAGCCGCGAGCAGCAGTACGCGCACGAGCACGTTCGTACGTATAAAACGCATCAGAAGTACACCGTATACACCGCGTTGCTGCTGTAGGTTCCGCCCGGAGTCGATGCCGGAACCTTGATCGTCAGATCGACGCAATACGTCTGATCGAACTTGTTGGAATCGAGCGTCGCCCAGTTGCCGCCGTCGTCCGCATACACGACGAAGGGGGTCGCGGCAGGCTTCGGCGTTGCCAAATACGTGTTGTTCGCGAGAACCGTACCGACGAACTTATGCGAGGCTCCATCGGAGAAATCGTTCGAGAGACCATGCTTGAGAATCCACGACGCCGACGTCGATTGAACCGTTACGTGATATGCACATGGCACGGTCGTTGTCGTACCGGCCGTCGTCGTCAGCGATACAAACGGTTGATCGGAGTACAGCAGCGTTGCCGTCGGATTGGGCGTTACCTCCGCTTCAACGCGAACGGCTTTCTGCGGAACCTGCGCGACCCAATCGGCAGGCCCCGAACCGCGCGCCCGCAATTGCATACGCGCGACGATTCCGCCCCCCATCTCATTGTCCGAAGGCGCTGCCTGGTATGAGAGGGGCGCGGGCGTTACGTTGATCAGCAGCGTCACGGCAATTTGATCGCGCTGCTGAACCAGCGTTGCGAGGCCACGAGAGCCGCTCGCCACGAGCGCAAGACAAAGGACGGCAAGCGATACCATCGCGACGCGAAGTTTCACTTTGCCATCACCGTATAAACGACCCAAACGAAATAGTAACCGGCGGTCGCGGTAGGCGGCACTTTGAGCTCGTAGTCGTAGTAGAAATCCGCATTTGCCGTTGCCGTGGATGCAATGGGCGCCGGATACGTCACATACGATATCGTCGGCGCCGGATTGAAGCTCGTGCTGCTCGGCGCTCCCGGCGGTCCGAAACAGCGGATATCCCGGGCTAAAACCGGTGTTGGAATCAGCGGGCGAACCGTTCGTAGAGGGCACGTAGTACAGCGTCGATGAGAGAATCTGCGAGCTCCGTCGCTCTGATTGAAGAAGTCCGCCGCACCCTCGCCATAGAGGTTGAATCCGTTCGCGGAGGTCGTCGTCACGTTGATGTGCACGGCGTATTTATACAGGTACGCCGCGCCCGAGAGCACTGTTCCGAAGTCGACGGCGCCGAGCGCGGTGTCGGGTCCGTGCGTGGGTGCGGGCTGCGCGCCGAAAGCGGCCTTCACCGCCCCGAAACCCGGATAGTAGTTGGGCGTGAGCGAGACGTTCACGAGCGCTTGCGAGTACCATTTCACGGTTGTCGAACCCGACTTCGTCGACGCGCTCGCATCGCGGGGCGCTAGCGCAGCGGCGATCGCCACCGCGGCTACAATCGCCGAAACAAAACGAGCACGCGCGCTCATGAGAATTCTGTGACCTCCTATGTCAGCCGATACACGCGGATCGCCTCCGGCGATCCGTTCCTGAAATCCCTAGTGGGCCTGCAGGGTTATCGCCCCGCCCGTTTCCGTCTTGCCGCCGTAGTCGATCGTCGCAATGATCTGATAACTGCCCGCGGGCAGACGCTTTCCATCGACCTGCACCAAACGCTCGCCGCCGCGTTCCACCAGCAGCGACTCCGGCATGGCGATCCGATCGACGGTTTGCGTTCCTTGCTGCACGACGATCTGACCGTTCAAATACTCGTGGACTTTGCCGGTATTCCGGAAGAGAACACGATAGGATTCGCCGCCTCCGGCCTTTGCGGAATCCATCTTGACGATTTCGCCCGAGGGCGACTGATCCGAACCGACCGTCGCGTAAATCTTCGATGCCACACGTGCCGAGAACGCGAAATTCTGTCCCGCTCTGCGCACTGGGCGCGTTTGAAAGAACGCGATGCCGGCGTATTCCCCTGAAAGGTGCGTATCCGGCGGGACGGCGATCGTCATGCGGACCTGTTGCGTCGTGCCGCCCGGAAGGTCGAATTCTCGGGGATTTATCGAGCTCCAGCGCATCAGCGAGTATCTGCGGCTCCCGACCTTTTCAAACTGGTATTCGCCGCTTTGCGAAACGCCGAAGTCGACGAGCGATGCCTGAATATGAATCGAGTCGGCCGTCGTGTTGTGAACCGTGACCGGAATGTTGTAGGTCGTCCCCGCCGGGATCGAGATGTCCAGCTTCGCGGGTGAGACCTCGATACCGAACCCGCCGAGTCCACTGCGCAAGGCAGTAAGAGACTAAGGGCAACGAGTGCAGCGGCGAGGATTGATCTGAGCATCTTCTCCATACCAATGGTCTTCGGCGCGAAGCCCACATGAGCCGCGCGCCGAAGCGCAAAGGATCTGTTTAGTTGGCCGTCAGCGTGTACGTCAGCGTGATGCCGGCGTTGTTGTTGGCCGTGGCGTTGTTTTGCATCACCAGTTCGAGGTCTTCACCAATGTTGGCCGGGCTCGCGGGTGCGAACGTGTTCGTGTTCGTCGCCGCCGTGAAACCGGCCGTGTTCAGCGGTTGGCCGTTGGCGGCGCAGGCAGCCGTACTGACGTTCGAAACTGCTGCGCCTCCGTACGAGGTCGTGACGACCGGAAGCGCTGCTGCGTTGAACGAAGCAAACGTCTTGGCCGCGTTATTCGCGTAGGCGCAAAGCTCGTACCCGGCCACCGGGTTGGCACCCAGCGCCTCGGTGAGATTCCAGTTGTTCGAACTGGTCGAAATGCTCGCGTTTACCGCGCTTTCATACTGGCAGTTGGTATACTTGGTCGCGTCGACCGAGACGTTTCCGAAGTCAACCGTTCCATCGGTGTTCGTCGGGTCGGCCGCGGTACAGACTCCGGCGCCGCCATTGAGGTTTGCGTCGATCTTGCCCGCAGTCGCGGCGAATGCGCCGGCCGCATTATAATCCGTGTGCATCGTCAGCGTCGCGAGGGCCTGCGAATTCCATTTCACGGTAACCGTACCGGTTTTGGTCGTCGCTGCGTTCGCGAACGCCGGACAAAGCAGCGTTGCTATCGTGGCAACAACTGCAAATTTCCTTGCGTTCATAAATCCTTTCACTTTCACCATCTCGAGATTGCCATCCATGGCCGTGATATGTGGCGCCGTGTGAGTAGCGTCACGGTAAGAGTATCGGCAGCTTACCAGAGCGAGTTAGCAGCGTTCCGTGAAGGGGCCGTAAAGAAAGGTGAAGCGAGAAGCCTAAAGATCCGGTGGGAGATCGGCTTACCCAAATGGGTAATAGTTCCATCTTCCCATTCGATGGTGTCTCCCGGGCGTACGTCCGCCAAAAAGCGTGCTCGCACGCCGACGTATTGGCCGACTTCGGCATGCGCCGGAACCGTTTGCAGGATGGCCAGCGCCATCTGCGGATCGACGGTAAGGCTCGATGCGGCCGTTCCCGCTGAACCCGCATTCCAGTGCGCAACGACGTCGTGCGATCCCGCTTTGGCATCCGCCGGAACAACGAGCGTTCCGCTCCACAGCATGCGACTTTCGTCATAGTGCAGCGGCGTCGATGCTCCAAAGGCTGAAAGCGTAACGTCTGAGGCATTTTTCGGAGCGCTTACGGTAACTTGCGTGCTGCCTTTGGGCGGCAGCCGCAGATCGAACAATGCGATTTCGACGGCATTGGTTTTTTGCTGAATGAACGTGAACACGACGGATTTTTTCTTCGGGCCGATGTGGAAGAGAATTCCTTCGTAGTGCTCGCCCGAGGTGATCGTTACCGGAACGCTATCTTCAACTGCGCCGGTCGGATCGGGAAGCGTTTGCGGATCCACCGATACCGTGTATGCTCCCGGCGGCAGATCGTCCAATACGAAACTTCCGTCCGGATCGGTGATCGCCGCATGTTCGCCCGGCTCCGCGACGACATACGCGTTGTTGACGCCGCCCTCGAAGTCCGGTTTGAGCTGCGCCAAGAATAGCAGGCGTCCGGCGATAGATCCCGAGCTGCTGCGCGGAGAAATCGACGGTCGCAACCGCGCCGTTTTGAACCGACACCGTGCGCTGCTGTGCGTCGATTGGAAAGTCTGCGAACGCGGGCACGCTTGCCGGAATGATCTGCACGGTGTGATCGCCCGCGATAAGCCTTCCAAACCCGTATGCGCCGTTATCGTCGGTCTTGGCATACATACCGCCGTCCAGACGCACCGTCACACCGGAAAGCGGAAGGACTTCGCCGCTGCTGCCGTGCCCGAAGACGTGTCCGGCGATCGCGCCGAAATTACCGACGCGGAACACGACCTCACCCGTTTGTCCACCCTCCACGTTCAGGCTCGCAACGGGCTGATCGACGGTGAACCCGCGCGGCAGCGACGCGCTCTCGACGCGCACCGTATGCGCACCCGGCGGTACGAACGAGAAACTAAAGCCGCCTTCGAGATCCGTTCGCTGTACGTCGTGATTGTCCAGAACGACGACGACATTGCCCAACCCGCCGGTCGTGAGCAGTCCAAGCGCATTGTTCATGCCCGAGTCGGTAATGACGCGTCCCGATACGGTTGCCGGAAGGCGCGGATCGGTGCGCCCTTGCACCGCTCCGCTGCCGAATGCGAACGGCGCATTGACCTGGATGCTGAAGAGGCGGCCGCGACTGTTGAGCGACGGATTCACGCTGTCGGTAAGCGTTTGCCGGCCATATTGCATTAGAACCGATAGCGCGGGCGAGATTTGACGGCCCAGCTGAATGGTCGGCGATCGCGTAATCGCATTCGAGAATGGACTGATCGAGCGATTGACCGCATATGCAAGCCCGATCGACGATCGTCCGAACAAACGATTTACGCTGATGTTTTCCGTGCCCGAAAGCGCCGAACCCGTGAGTGTGTTGGTTTGACGCTGGCCTTGATAACCGGTTCCGATTTGAAAAGCCCCGACGTTGCGGTTGATCTGCGCGCTGAACGCAGTCGTTCCGATATTGCCTCCGATTGGCTGTGTGGTGCGTCCAGCCTGAAAGCCGAGCAGCATCATGCCGCGCGGACCCGAGGCGGCAACCTGCAGACCGCCTTGTCCGCTCCACTGAGCCGGTGAGGATCCGCCGAAGATCTTCTGCTCCTGCAGACCCACTTGATATTGAACGCGGCCGACTTCGCCGCCGTACGTAAGCAGAGAACGGCGCTGCGACGACGTGCTTCCGTTTAATGAGCTGGTGTCGTAGCTAAGATCGGCGGTCGCGGTCTGACCATGAAAGAGGCGCCGGTAACTGACGTCGGCAAATGAATCCCCGTACGCCTCGCCGGTACCGTACAATAAGAATCGTTCCGGCACGTGGCGGAACGTTGCGCTCCATCCGTCGGCAAAGTTTCCGCCGTCAAAACGTCCCTGGTAGGCCGGTCCGCCGCCGGAGCCGTCTCCCGAGCTGTCTTGCGCGCGCTGCTGCGCGGCAATTTCACCGACGAACGTCATGTGTCCAAAATCGGTCGCGATGCCCGCGAGTTCGGTGCGCGAACTCTCGGTCTGCGCCGCCGGTGTGTTTTGACTCACACCGGCTTCGACCAAACTGCGTCCGATCTGCCGGCGCACGCGCACGCCCTGGACGTGCACGATATCGCCGCCGTTTCCGAGTGCGGGGCCCTCGAAGAGCCTGCGCGTCGCCCGATCCGAACGGCACCGCCAAGGTGAATCCTCGCAGCGTCGTTCCAACCGGTAATTGATTGAAAGCCGATACGCCCGCAGCCTGGTACGCAACCTCGTAGCGGGGCGTCGCGTACGAGACTTCGGCCAGGCCCAGCGTGCTGTTCGTCGTGGCGGCATCGAACGGAATGCCGAATTGAAGTGTCGTATTGGCCGTGCGCCGTGTAGACTGCGCCAGCATTCCGACGTTTCCGGTCGTTTGATTGTCGGCATCCAAAGTGGTGCCGGTAAGCGAGTCACGCTGTGCCGCAGATGTCCGGCTTCCGACGTTGACGCTGCCGGAAACCGAAAACTCGAGCGGACCTCCCCGCCGGCTCGTCAGCATGGGCGCGGGCGTCGGCGTAAACGAGGGCTCGGGCGCGGGCGTGTCGTCAGGCGAGGGCAGCGGCGGGGGCGGAAGCGAGGTCGCGGCCGCGATCGAGCTGAACGGGAAACGTGAGCGCGGCACGCAGCGGAGCCGGCGCAGCCGCGGCAAGATGCAACCCGGCAAACGCCCAGGCCGACACCGTGCACAAGGATAGTCCTGCAAACCGCAAGAGCGCGGCACATCGTTTACTCGTCATGTCTCCCCGAATCTATTTCGTCCCGGGGAGCGCAGCGATTAAGGATACTTGCGGCGATCTACGAAAATTTTTCGCCGGGCTGCCGATAGGAACTATACCAAGGGAAGTTTCACGGAGGAAACGACTCTCTTCATGGACGTACTGGGGGCCGGACAGGTACTACTGAATCTGTCCCGGACACAATCGAGCGAGGAGAAAGATGTGCGCGCGCTGGCCACCGGCCTTCGCGTGTCTTCTGCTTCCGACGATCCCAGCGGCCTGGCAGTCTCGCAACGACTGCAAACGCAGGTCAGCGGCATGCAGCAGGCCGCACAAAACGTCCAAAACGCCGGAAACATGCTCAATGTCGCGGATTCCGCACTCAACAACGTTCAGTCGATCTTGCAGAAAGTTCGTTCGCTGATCGTCGAGGCGCGCACTGATTTCGCATCCCCAAGCGATATTCAGGAAATCCAGACGCAGATCGATCAGCTGCTGCAAGAGGTCGACAAGATCGCCGGAACGGCCTCATTCAACGGCGTGACCCTCTTCGACGGCACGCACGATACATCGCCCGGCGGTGTCAACACGGTCCAGCAGGTCTCCGCCGCCATTGCCGGCACGGGACCCAATGCCGGTCAAACCAACGTGACCAATGCCAACGGACTGGGCACGCCGGGTCCGCTTGTGACCCTGGTCGGCCACGGCGTACCGAGTTCGGGATACTTCACCCCGGCATACATGGAGTTCGAAGTCACCGGATATCGCTCGAACGCGGTCGATCCCGACAGCGGCGTTGCCGTCGGGCCGGGCGTATTCATAACGTTCAGCGCGTACAGCACCGACCCGAATCTGGGCGCTGCCCCGCTCTTTACCGATGTTTCCGCGGTGCCGGTCAATGCCGGTGCGATCGTCAGCACCTACGTCGATCCCGGCAATCCCTCGACGCTGCTCGATTTCCAGGTTGCCAATCTGACGCAAGCCGACGTCGGTACGGCTATCGCGTTCGAGACGGTTCTGGGCAAGACGGCCGCCGCCGGAAGCGCGATCGAGGTAAACGATCAAGGCAGCGAAGGCGGCGTGATCGGAATTTCACTTCCGACGATCACCGCGCAGGCACTCAATATTATCCGGCATAAGCGTGCAACCGTCCTCGGAGATCAACTGGCAGAACCAAGTTATCGGTACCTCCACGGACAACTCGTTCGTTGCCGGCGCGGCAGAGCAGCGCGTCGATGACGCCCTCGATCAATTGAGCCAAGCTCGCTCGGAGATCGGCGCCCAGACCGTCGCGCTGAACGAGAATGCGAACGACTTGGGCGTGCAGATAGACAACGAAACCGCCAGCGCGAGCTCGATTACGGATGCGGACATCGGCCAAACCGCCTCCGACTTGACCAAGAACCAAGTCCTCTCGCAGATAGACTTAAGCGTTCTGGCACAAATGAAATTGAACGCGCAAATGGTCCTAACGCTCTTTACGGGCACGTCCGGATCGCAGGCTCCCGCCTGAAGAAACGCGGGGGTTGACCCGCCCGCCTATACTTAAAGAAGGATACCTCGCTAGGTGAGGCGTCCACGCGATACACAAGCCGCTGCCCCGAAACGTCGAGAGACGCCAAGCGGGTAGACCAGACTGCGCCGATACAAGGCGATGTCTAACGCGGCTGAACTCTCACCCGACCGGTGAGAATTTCTACGACGCGTGGTGCCAAAGCAGTCGCGACTGGGGTATAGCAACGTATCGACGTTACCGCACCACCACGACCGATCGCGCCGCAGCGAGATCGGTTGTTTTTATGTTGCCGCCTGCGCGAGGAGAGGGGGTGAGGAATCGTGGCGTTTCAAGAGGGTTTCGTCTCCGAACTGGTCGGCCGCAAAGCGACCGTCAATGATTTGCCGATCGGCAAAGTCACCGATTTTCTGGTCAACGATCCCGACGATACGTTCCCGCAGGTTGATGGGCTGGTCATCAAGACGTCACAAGGCCCGCGCTTTGCTCCGATGGAGACGATCGCCGACGTCGACGCTCGCGGAACCGTCGCGCTCACCATGGCACCAAAGGTGCCCGCACCGCCCGACGAGGAGGCCCTCTATCTGATCAACGATCTCCTCGACAAGCAGATCGTCGACGTGGACGGGCGCAAGGTCGTGCGCATCAACGATATCGAGCTCGCCAATACGGGCGGAAAGCTGCGCGTCGTTGCCGCGGATGTCGGCGTGAGCGGGCTTCTGCGCAGCTTGGGACTCAAATCGTTCGGCAAGCGTTTCACGCCATGGATCTATGAGAACGTTCCGCGTACGATGATCGCATGGAGCTCGGTCGCGCCGATACGCGAGAACAGCCCCACGCAAATCACGCTCGTCAAAGAAAGCAAGCTCGCGCGCCTGCATCCCAGCGAACTCGCGGAGATCATTACCGACCTCTCCGCTCGTGAAGCGGCCGCGGTTATTCATTCGCTCGACGACGAAACGGCGGCCGACGCGCTCGAACATCTCGATGCCGAACGTCAGCGAACGATCATCGAGGACATCGGTACCGAGCGCGCCGCAGACATCATCGAAGAAATGGATTCCGACGACGCGGCCGACCTGCTCGCCGAGCTGACCGAAGAGCAGCAATCGCAGCTGCTTGCGGAGATGAACGAGTACACGGCCGGCGAGCTGCGTGAACTGGTCAAGTACGAAGAAGATACGGCCGGCGGTCTTATGACCCCCGACTACACCTGGATCTATCCGCACCGCACGGCGGAGCAGACGATCCGCAAGATCCGCGAGATCGCACCCGAGTCGGAGTTCATTTACTATTTGTACGTCTTGGACAAACAAGACCGGCTCCTCGGTGTACTCACCCTTCGCGCGCTGCTGCTCGCGCAGCCTGAGGCAAGCATCGAGCGGATCATGGAAACCGACGTTGTTACCGTAGCGCCGGAAGCGGACGCTCGCGATGTCGCAGCGGCGATCGCGCGTTATGATTTGCTCGCCGTACCGGTCGTAGACGATGCGCGCAAGATGCTCGGAATCGTTACCGTCGATGACGCGATCGATGCGATCATGCCGCCGGATTTGGCAAAAGAACTTCCGCGAATAACAGCCAGGCGACGTACGCATACCGCCGCGGCGCCCGGGTAGCCGGATCGCCGTGGCAATGACTGCGCAAGCGAGGGCTCTGGCGTTCGCTGCTCCTTCTGATGTCCGTCCTCGGACCGGGATTCATCGCCGCGTCGGCCGGAAACGACGTCGGCGGCATCGCGACGTACTCGCAAGCCGGCGCACTATTCGGGTACCGCACGCTCTGGGTACTCGTGCCGCTGGCTATCTCGCTCATCGTCGTGCAAGAGATGGCCACGCGCATGGGAAGCGTTACGGGCAAGGGTCTTGCCGCGCTCATTCGCGAGAACTTCGGCGTTCGCATCTCGTTCATTGCGATGGCCATGCTCTTCATTATAAACATGGGCATCACCGCAACCGAATTCGCAGGCATCGCCACGGCATCCGAGATTTTTCACATTTCTCGCTACATCGCGGTCCCGATCGCGACGGTCGCCGTCTTCTTTTTCGTTCTAAAGTTCGACAACAAGATCGTCGAGCGCGTGTTCGTTGCCTGCTCGCTCGTCTATCTGTGCTACATCGTTTCCGCGGTGCAGGCGCATCCCGATTGGCACGCAGCCCTCGTCGGGACGGTCATCCCGGATTTCAACTTTCGCAATGTCGATTATCTGGTGGTCATCGTCGGGCTGATCGGCACGACGATCTCGCCGTACATGCAATTCTTTCTGCAGTCCGCCGTCGTCGAGAAGGGGACCGACGAACAGGATCTGCGGCTAGCGCGCGCCGACGTGGTTACCGGGTCGATTCTTGCGATCGCACTTGCCGGATTCATGATCATCGCCAATGCGGCCACGATCTATCTGCGCAATCAGCACGGCGCGCATCTCGCACCCACGCAGGCGGCGGATTATGCCGTCGCGCTCGAGCCGCTGGTCGGCGAATTTGCGTCGGCGCTTTTTGCAATCGGCATTTTGAACGCCGCGCTCTTTACCGCGACGGTCCTGCCCTTATCGACGAGCTACGTGGTCTGCGAGGCGCTCGGCTTCGAGGCCGCCGTGGACCGCAAGTTCTCCGAAGCGCCGGTCTTCTTCACGCTCTTTGCGCTCGGATTGCTGGTCGGCGCGGCGTTTGTGCTCATTCCCGGAATACCCTATCTGAAATTCATCATCTATGCGCAAGTCGTGCAGGGCATCTTGCTGCCGCCGGAGCTCATCCTCATGCTCATCATCATCAATAAGCGAGGCGTGATGGGGCGCTACGTCAATTCGCGGCTCGCCAACGTCATCGGATGGGCGACGGTCGTGCTTATCGGCGGTCTGTCGATCTTTTACGTGATAAAGCAGGCCAATCTTTGAGCGGCTCGTCGTCGTTGAAAAACAGCCACCGGTTGCGCCCGGCGTGCTTGGCGCGGTAGAGCGCGCGATCGGCGCGGTCCATTAACTCCTCCGCACCCAGGCCGTCCTGCGGGTAGAGCGCGATGCCGATGCTCGTGTGAACGACATGATCGATGCCCTTGACCGTAATCGGCGCCTGCATGGCGCTCACCACCTTGCGCGCCAGATCCGCGGCGTCGCTTGCACCGTTCACGACGGGCTGCAAAATGACGAACTCATCGCCTCCGAAGCGCGCGACGGTGTCGCTTTCGCGCAATGTGAGGATCAGACGATCCGCGACGGCTTTGAGAACGAGGTCGCCGGTAGGGTGCCCGTATCGATCGTTGATCTGCTTGAAATCATCGAGGTCCAGGTACATTATCGAGAATCCGCGGCTATACCGTTTGGCCGCGCTCATCGTCTGCTGGAGGCGGTCGTCGAAGAGCACACGATTCGGCAATCCGGTAAGTGAATCGAAGAAGGCCAGTTGCTGCATGCGCTCGGCATGCTGCGCCCGCTCGAGCGCGGCCGAAACAAACAGCGCCATGAGCGCCAGCAAGTCGCGATCGAGCTCGGCAATACCGGCGTGCGGATGCCGGGCTGCAAATTCGAGTACACCGAAGTCCGCGCCGTTCACGATGAGCTTAATTGCAAAATACGAACGCCATGGCACGGCGGGTCGTGCGGGGTCGGTATCCCACGGCTGCTCGTCCATGTCCGCAATAACCAGCGTCTGCCGATCGCCTTGGAGCAATCGCGCGAACGTGTTTTCCTTGGGATACACGGTGCCGGCGCGCATGCCCGAGTCTTGCCCCACGCCGTTCAAGATCGTTACCGTCACATCATCGAAGCGCGTGACGTACGCGTAATCGAAACCGAAGAGCCTGCAGCCGAGCGAGAGCGTGTTATCGATCTGACTCTCGGCGGACTCGCCCCGTGGCGGAAGCCGCCAAATAGAGTCTGCGGATACGCTCGCCCTGCGAGGCGATGGCACGTTCGGCCTGGCGCTGCGCCGTAACATTTTTCGCGATGGCATACGCGCCCTTCAATCGCCTCGCCGACGCGCAAGGGCACGAGTTTGAGCTGCACGTCGATGCGATTACCGAGACGGTCGAGCAGCAACGAGTCGAATTCGCCGGCTTCGCCGCTGCTCGCCAGCGCAAAGGCGTCACATGCTTGTCCGCGGCATTCCGGTGCGATCAGCTCCGTCCACGGTTTATTGATCAGCTGCTCGCCATAGAATCCGGTTATTGTTTCCAGTCCAACGTTGACGCGCGAAATCCGTCCGTCGGATTTGAGCGACATGATCGCATCGGGATGATACTCGAAGAGCGAACGGAAGCGTTCCTGATTCAGGCCGAGCGAACGCTCCGCTTCAAGCAGCGCAAGCCGATCGCGCGCTTGAGCGAAGACGCCGATGATCCGGTCCTCGCTTCGCGCGGCAAACAGATGCACCTCAACGGGAATGATCCGTCCCTGATGGTCGCGGATAGTCGTCTCGATGTGATCAGTCAGTCCGGAGAGCGCCGCTTGAAACGCCTGCAGCGCGCGGGGGACGTCCTCTCCATATACGTGCTCGCTAAAATGCGTGCCGCGAAGTGATTCCATGCGCAGTTGCCCGGAGAGCGCCAGCGCCGTGGCGTTGCAGGCAACAAGCCGGCCCTCGCAGTCATATACGGCGATTGCATCGGGGTTGCCGGCATACAGCGAGGCCAGCAGATCGGTAGGAAGCGCCTGCGAAGTCATGTTGAATGTCCGCCTTATGCTTCGCCCGAACGTGCCCGTATGACTGCAGCCGAGCTGGTGGTATTCGCCGAGGACCTCGCGCGAATCGCGGCATTGGGCGCCGGACCGAAGGCGCTCGCGGATCACCTCGCGCGGCGCGCTCGCGTCGGCGTCCTGCTCGAAGACGCACAGTGGCGGCATCTGGCCGCTGCCGGAGACACCTCGATTCCGAGCAGCGTGCGTGAGCTGCTGACCGGCGAGGCACCCGCAAATGCCTATGTTTCTTTACGCAACGGTTACGCAGGCCGATCCATTTCGATCTGCATCGCAGACGTGCGGCTCGGGCAGCTCTCCGTATTCGGCGCAGGCGACCTGGACGCGGTCGAATACGTGGTCCGTCTGACGGCCGGCGCGATCGGGGTCGAGCTTGCCCGCGAACACGGCGCTTCTCCCAACCGGCGCCGCGCGTTCTGGGAACGTCTCGCGAGCCAAGCGTACAACGACGTCGCGGCCGTACGCGACGACGCCGCGGCGCGCGGCGTGGTCACCTCGCCGTATTATGTTGCAATCGCACTTGAATCGGAGACGAGCAGCGATGCGAGTTCTCCGGCCGATCATGCCGCACTGCGCGCAGCTTCGATCGAGACGTTCAAAAGCTCGCAGGCCGACGTGGGTTCGATCGAGCGCGGCGCCACGCTCCTCTTCTTCGTTCCGGCCGCTCGCGAAATCGACGCGGCAAACGCGCGTACCGCAGCGTGCATGCTCCCGCGCAGCCTAACGAAGAAACACCCGAATCTTCAGATTGGCGGCGGCGTGGGCACGCGAGTTCCGCTCATGGCACTGCCGCAATCCATAAACGAGGCACAAGCGGCTCTGACGATCGCGCGCCGGCTGCACGGAACGGGGCGTGTCGGCGTCTACGAAGACTTGGGCGTGTTTCCGCTTCTGCTCGCAGGCGCGAGCGCACAGGCGCTGCGTGACTTTGCAAGCCGAACGCTTGCGCCCCTGCGATCGTACGACGAAAAGCACCAAACGGAACTCGAGCGAACGCTGCGCTTGTATTTCTCGGTCGGCGAGAACGTGAAGACGGCGGCGCTCGAACTGAGCGTTCACCGGCACACCGTTTTCTATCGGCTCCGGCAGATCGGCGAGATTTGCAACTGCAAGTTCGACGATCCGCACGACCAACTCACACTGCGAATGGCGATATCGATTGATGCACTTACAAGCTGACGACTATAAACGCCCCACGGGTAAGCGCGACGTTCTGCGTCTGGCCAAAGAACGCGGGGTACGGTTCGTGCGGCTTGCATTCGCCGATGTCCTCGGGCGTGGGCAAGAATGTATCAATTCCTGCCGATCAACTCGAAGCCGCGCTTGACGGTAAGGTCACGTTCGACGGCGGCTCGATCGACGGTTTCGTGCGCGGTGAAGAGCTGGATATGGTCCTGCGCCCGGATCCGGCGACGTTTGCGGTGTACCCGTGGTCGACGCCCGAGGCGGGTGAAGCGCGGCTGCTATGCGACATCGCGATGCCCGACGGAGCGCCGTTTGAAGGCTGCCCGCGTACGACGCTGCGACGCGCGGTCGAGGACGTACGAGCGCACGTTGCATCACTGCAAGCCGGCTTGGAAGTCGAGTTTTATCTCTTCGATGCGCATGAGAGCGATTTCGGATCGACCAAAACCTCGGACGTCGGTTCCTACTTCGACTTCTCTCCGAACGACCGCGCCGAAGACGCTCGCAGCGCGATCGTCTCCGCGCTGCAGTCCATGGGCGTGCGCGTCGCGAGCGCGCATCACGAGCACGGTGCGGGCCAGCACGAGATCGATTTCGCGCACGTCGACGTTCTGGAGGCCGCCGACGCGCTATTGACGCTGCGAACGATCGCCAAACACCTGGCGGCCGGGTTCGGTCTGGAAGCGACGTTCATGCCCAAACCGCTCGAAGATCGCGCGGGCAGCGGACTGCACGTCAATTTCACGGTCGACGACGACAGCAGACTCTACACGATCGGCGGACTGCTCGCGCATGCGCCGGCTCTCACGGCGGTCTGCAACGCGACGGTCAACTCGTATAAGCGCCTGGTCGCGGCGTGGGATGCGCCGATCTACACCGTTTGGTCCGAGCGAAGCGCGAACGCGCTCGTGCGCGTTCCGCCGCACGAAACGCCGCCGCAAATCGAGATGCGCAGCCCTGATCCCGCCTGCAATCCGTATCTCGCGCTCGCCGTACTGCTCGGTGCGATTCGAGACGGCATCGATCGGCGATCGCTGCCGGGCGACCCGCTCGTCGGATCCACATACGAGCTTACCGAGCGCGACCGCCGCGAACGAGGAATAGGAACCCTGCCGAAGTCACTGCGTCAAGCCATCACCGAACTCGATGGAGATGCAGTCGTGCGCGCGGCCCTGGGCGATCACATCTATCACGCATTCCGCGATGCAAAACTCGCCGAATACGAGCGTTACCGGCGCGCGGTTCATCCGTGGGAGCACCGCGCCTATCTTCGGCTGTATTAGGGAGGCTTTGATGTATTTACCCCGATGCTGCGGGGGGTGTGAATTCGCTGCGGCGCCCGGAGGGCGTTGAGCAGCGAAGAGGCAAGGAACCTTTTTTACACGATGTAAAAAAGGGACTGACCCCGCAGCATCGGGGTAAATACATCAAAGCCTCCCTAATACAGCCGCGAGCGGCTGCTCTGCGCGATCGCCTCTTGCAGATCCGATCCGAGAAACGGATTCGGCAGCACCGCATCCCAGAGACTACGCTCCTGCTGATGATCCAACGCCGCCGCTCCTGCGCCGATGCTGATGAGGCCGATACGCGGCTTGACCGACCGAGCTCGCTTGAAGAGCTGACTCAGATCGGCGGTGACCGTATCCCGATCGACGATGACGATGTCCGCCGGTTCGACGCTCAAACGTTCGAGCAGCGCGGTCAGCGTCTTGTCGCGGCGCGAAGCAAAACCGTGCGTGCGCAGCTCGTGCATCACGTACGGGCCCAGATTCTCATCGGCCGTGAGCGCGACGACGCGCAGCACGCCGCCCAGCCCGTCGCGCATGCGGGGCAGCACGACCGCGAATGTGCTTCCTTCGCCGAGGTTGCTCTGCACTTGGATCGTTCCGCCGTGACGTTCGACGAGCGTCTTGGCAAGATACAGCCCAAGGCCGGTACCCTTGATCCGCGACCGTTTTGCGTTGGATGCACGCGTGAAACGCTCGAACAGAAATTTCATCTCTTCCAGCGGTACACCGATACCGCGATCCTGTACGGCGACACGAACGGTACGATCCGTTTCCGAGACCGCTACGTGCACCGCTTGGCCGTCCGGCGAGTATTTGATCGCGTTGCCGACGATGTTCTCGAAGACCTGGCGCAAACGCGCCGGATCGCCGCGCACGACGGGATCTTCGGCGTTGACGGCCACTTCGATTGCGCGCTCCGTCCTAAGTTCTTCGACGGTCTCCCTGACGATGTCGGCAACGTTGACGGGATCGGCGGCCAAGTTCAATTCGCCCTGCTCGACGCGTGAGAGCGCCAGCGTGTCATTCGCAAGACTGGCCAGGCGCGTCGCGGACTGCCGTATCGTCCGCAGCGCTCCGTCCGCATCCTCTCCTTCGAGTGCGTGCTGCTCGAGCAGTTCGGTAAAGCCGATGATCGTGGTCAGCGGTCCTTTGAAGTCATGAGCGAGCACCGCGATCAGGTCGTCTTTGAGTTGATTGAGCTGAATGACGCTGGCACGCTGCGACTGCAGCTCGCCGAACAGTGCGACGTTTTGAATGGCGATACCAACGTACTGGCGCAGCAGTTCCAGCGCAAAAACGTCGTTCTCGCCGAATTGACCGCCGTCGCTATGGATATCTAAAATCCACTCGTTGCGCCCGCTGGTTCCCGGAATCGGCAGAGCCAGGCGCTCCCGGTTCTCGCTCAGGACCGGCTTGCGCGAGATAAACGCGTCCGTCAGGAAACGATCGGGCGCTCGCCGCTCGCCCGAGGTTTCCGCGCAGACCAGATCGCCTGAGGATCGCAGCGCAAACAGCGTGACGCTGCCGCCCCAAAGGCGCCGCGCTTCGGCGGCAAGCAGGCCGACGACGGCGCGAACGTCGAGCGTGGCAAAGACGCGCCCTGCGGCATCCGTGAGCCGGCGCAGTGTCAGATTCTCTTCTTGGAGCCGCGCTTCGCTCTTGGCAAGACGATCCAGCAGTTGTTCGCGCTCGATCGCATAGTGCAGCGCACGCCGAAGCGTAACCTCATCGACGCGTGCTTTGATCAGATAATCTTGCGCACCGGCTTGGACGGCTTGTGTTGCGACCGATTCGTCTTCCAGGCCGCTCAGAACGACGATCGGCACGCGCGGAACGGCAGATCGCATACGCCTGACCGCGTCCACGCCTTGCGCATCGGGAAGCGACATGTCGAGTAGGATCGCATCAAGTTCCTGACGCTGCGCCAGCTCGAGCGCATCGGAAAGCCGGCCCGCGGTAAAGACCTGGGCCGATCCGGTGCCGTTACGTACATACTCTTGTACGAGCCGTGCGTCGGCAGCGCTGTCTTCGACAACGAGAACGCGCACCTTGAGTTACCCGGCGCTCGTCGAAACGTTCACGACGAGCATTTTCGTCCGGAACGCCGTCATACCTCGCTCTGCACTGCTTGGGACCGCTCTTGCAGAATCTCCCACGCCCTGGCCACGTCCTCTCGCCTGGTTCGAAGGTTCCCGATCGCGACGCGGAGCGCGAACGCGCCGTCGATCTTGGTATGCGAGATGAAGATTTCGCCCGTCCGGTTCGCAGCGTCCATGATCTGCGCGTTCAGTTCGTCCAACCGTTCGTCCAACCGTTCCTGCGATGTGCCCTCACCAAGATGCGCGGGTGCGTAGCGAAAACAAACGACGGAGAGCGGATGCGGCGCGAGGATCTCCCAATCCGGCTGCGCGTCTATCCAACCGGCGAGTTCGCGAGCCAGTGCGATGTGTGCACCGCAGCTGCCTCTCGCAGACCTTCGGCGCCGAAGTAGCGCAGCACGAACCACAGTTTGAGCGCACGGAACCTGCGTCCGAGCTGCAGACCGTAATCCATGTAATTCCGAACCGACGCCTCGGGTGTGCGCAAGTACTCGGGAATCAAACTGAAGGTGCGGGCGAGCAGATCCGGATCGCGCACATAGAGCGCCGAGCAGTCCATCGGAACGAAGAGCCATTTGTGCGGATTGACCACGATTGAGTCTGCGTGCTGCGCGCCCGCCAGCAGCCAGCGAAACTCCGGCATGATCGCCGCCACTCCGGCGTACGCCGCATCGACATGTAGCCAAACACCATGCGCACGCGTGACCTCGGAGATCGCCTCGATCGGATCGCGCGACGTCGTTGAGGTCGTACCGGCCGTAGCGACCACGCACATCGGTCTCATGCCCTGCGCGATATCGGCATCGATGCGCGTACGCAGGTCGTCCGGGCGCATTTGGAACGCATCATCGCACGCCACTTTCACGACGTTATCCCGTCCGACGCCCAGAGCAATGCACGCTTTCTCCACGTGCGAATGCGTATGTTCCGTTATGTACACGCGCAGTCGCGGAAGATCGCGAGCGGTCATGCCGTGCTCTCGAATTCCCAAGTCGAGTGACTCGCGCGCAGCGGCTAGCGCCGTAAAGCCGCCGATCGACGCGGTGTCATAGATGATCCCCATGAAGCTGCGCGGCAAACCCATCAAATCGCCAAGCCAGCGCATAACGACTTCCTCGAGCTCCGTCGCCGCCGGCGAGGTCCGCCACAGCATTGCTTTCACATCCAGCGCGGCGGCAAGCGCCTCGGCTGCGACGGCTACCGGCGCCGCGCTGGTTGCGAAGTACGCGAAGAATCGCGGACTGTTCCAATGTGTGATTCCCGGCATGACGACTCGCTCAAAATCGGCCATCAGTTGTTCGAACGGCTCGCCGCGCTCGGGCGCGTGTGACGGGAGCTGCGCGGTAATCTCGCCCGGAGCGACTTGCGAGAGGACCGGATACGCGCCGGGTTCGCAAAGGTATTTATCGATCCACTGAGCAACTGCAGCAAATTCGGAAGCAAACGTCTTCATTGAAGACGCTATTTCTCCACAACGTTCAAAGACACTACACGCACACAAGGAGCTCCCGCCTTATGGCGCAAGCCGTTCGCTCCGACCAAGCCCCCGCACCGATCGGTCCCTATTCGCAAGCGCTTCTTGCCGGAGATTTACTCTTTTGCAGCGGCCAAGTCGGCCTGGATCCGCAAACCGCCGAGCTCTGCGATCCGGACGTTGCCAAGCAGGCTGCGCAAGCGCTGCGCAATCTGGGCGCGGTGCTCGATGCCGGCGGTATGAGCTATGACAACGTCGTGAAAACGACGGTTTTCCTAGTGGATATGAACGATTTCGCCGTCGTCAACGACGTGTACGCAACGTTTTTCGATCGAACGAAACCGGCACGTTCGACGGTCGCGGTCGCCGGATTGCCGAAGGGCGCTCGCGTCGAAATCGAGGCGATCGCCCGCCGCTAAGCCGGCGATTGTTTCGTTAGGGCGTCGGCGAAGGCCGCGGACGCTCGAGTGCGGCGACACGCTCCTGCGCGACGCGCTTCACGCCCGGGTCCAAATTCTGCGCAACCGCCGCCGCACGATACTGCTGCGCGGCTAGAGCGGTATCGCCCTCTCGAGCATATGCGTCGCCAAGCAGGAAATGCAGGCGGCCATCCTCGGGAGCCACGGCCAATCCTTTGATGAGCGCGGCCTGCGCGAGCTGGAACAGCCCGTGCGAGTTATACGTGTATCCAAGGTCGATGTACGCGTCGGGCGAGTATGGATACACGGTCATGGCCTGCACGTACAATGCGATGGCTTTTTTCCAGTCTCCGCGCGAATCGGCCAAATATCCTAAATTCACCAACGCCTCGGATTTCTCCGGAAACAGATGATGCGCCTGATTCAAAATCGTTGACGCCTGCGCAAACTGCGACATCTCCAAATACGTCGCACCCAAGTTGTCCATGCAGGCATAGTTGAACGCGTCGTGGGCCAGGCATGTTTTATATTCGGTGATCGCCTGCGAGTAGCTGTGCTCGTCCATGTACGAGAGCCCAAGACCGTTGAGCGCAATCAGCGATGCCGGGTCGGTGTCCAGGGCGCGCTTGAAGTAACGCATCGCGACCTCGGGTAAATTCGTCGCTTCGTACAGCTCGCCGATCTCGACTTGCGCTTCCGGATCGGTGGGGAACCGATCGGCCGTATCCTGCAGCTGGCGCCGGTATGAATCGATGTCGCCCTTGCGAATATGCAGCCGCACCAGATCCGGTACCGAATCGGTCCCCGGCAAGCTGCGATTGAACTCGGTAATTGCATCATCGACTCGGTTCTCGGTCGCGTACACCGAGCCCAGACGACTGTGGGTTTCCTTATCTACGGGGGCATAGCTCAGAATGTGCTTGTACGTCGCCTCCGCGCGCGTCAGCTCACCCTTGCGGTAATACAGGTCTCCGAGCAGGCGTTCAGGTCCGATCTCGCCCGGATGCTCTTCCACGTAGGATTGGAGCCCGGTTATCGCGCCCAAGAGATTCCCGGCGGCTACACGCTCTCGTGCCGTTTGCATTGCGCCTTGCGGATCGGACGGCATCGCGGTGTCGTTCATTGGGTTTACTTCGACCGGCGGCGGATCGGCGAACACGGGAACAGATGCCTGAACCGTTAGCAGTACGGCCGCACAAAGAGCGTAAACGACACGGCGCATGAGCACCTCCGAGAATATCTCTATCTTAGCGCGAAAACGCGCCCGGGGCGAGCGGTGTGACTGCTCGCACGCCTCGGAGCCCGGTGCAAGCGACTCGGGGCGCCCGGCTCGGAGGGGCTCGGGCACCTATTTGGGCAGCGGGAGCACATTACTGGGCGTGTACGGATAGAACGTCATAACGAGAAGGAAGGCAAAACATATCGCGACGGTCACGTAGTTCAGCCGTGCCGAGGCGGGTGCGGCGTCCTGCACCGGCGCATGGCGGTCATACATCAGACGAATGACCTTGAAGTACGCGTACAGCGAGATCGCCGTTCCCGCGATGAGCAGCCCCGCAAGCCACGTGTATCCGGCGCTCACGTTGGTCGAGAGGATCAGGATTTTTCCGAGAAAACCGGCCGTGGGCGGAAATCCCGCGAGCGCGAGCAGGAAGAACGTCATCGCCGCCGCCAGTACGGGGCGACGCGCCGCAAGCCCGTGAAACGTCGAGATGCGCGAGCCCTCTTCCTTATCGCTGGAAAGCAGCGCCACAATCGCAAACGCGCCCAAGTTCATGAACATGTACGCAACCAAATAATAGATCGCATATCGTACGCCGAGCGCCGTTGCGCCGGCGAGCGCGGCGACGATGTAGCCGATCTGCGCAATGCCGGAATACGCGATGAGGCGTTTCATATCCGTTTGTGCCAGCATGCCCAAATTCCCAACGATCATCGAGATGCCCGCGATGAAAAAGAACGGGATGAGCAACGTATGCGCGGTGGCCGCCGGCAAAGCCGCATATGCAAACCGCGCGAACACAGCGAGCGTTCCGGCCTTGGTGACGACGCTCATGTACGCGGTCACCGGAAGCGGCGCACCTTCGTACACGTCAGGCGACCATACGTGGAATGGCACAAGGCTAAGTTTGAACGCAAGACCGACGAGAAAGAGGCCGCCGCCGATCCAGTACAGCGGATTCAGGCCCAGGCCGGGCGCCGCCAGACTCGCAAGCGTAACGCTGCCCATTGCGCCGAACAGCATCGCCATCCCAAAGAGCAGAAACCCCGATGCGGTCGAGGAGAGAATCAAATACTTGAGCGCGGATTCGCGTGCCGTCGGGCGATCCGCCAAGCCGCATAAACAGTACAATCCGAGCGAGAGCAGCTCAAGCCCTAAGAAGATCGTCATCAGGTTGGCGGCGCCTGCCATGAGCATCGCACCCGCCGTGCTCCAGAGCATGAGCGCGACCGAGCCGGCGATGCGATCCTCACGTCCGATACCTGCGTAAAGCAGCATCGAGAAAATCGCCGAAATGACGATCACCTCTTGCAGGACGATCGAGAAACCGCCCTGGATGAATCCGCCGCCGAACGCATTGTGCTCGGGTTGACCGTAGCCGGTTGCCGCGTAGAAGCCCGCCACAATCAAGCCGGCGATGCCTATACCGATCGAAACATAACGGTTCGCATACTTTCGGGCGACCAAATCGGCGAGCAAAACAACGAGTGCGACCCCACCGACGATAAACAGCGGCGCAACCGCACTCCAGTCCTGATTCGTATACGGATTAGCAGTCATAACTTGGCCACCACACCCTCGCCCCTCGCCACTCCCGCCGACGCCTGTGCTTGCGAAACGGTGTTCGTGACGGGACGCGGGTAAATGCCGAGCGCAATAAGTGCGGCCAGCAGCGGCGCTACGGCAAGCCCTTCGATCAGCGTCATGTCCGGGCGCTGTGGAATATCCTTGACCTGCGGACCGTTGAAGATGTCTTGCAGCAGACGCAGCATGTACGCCGAAGCGAGGATGATCGGAACCAGCGCGATCAGCGCCGGCCAGAAATATCCGGCGCGAAAAACACCCGTTAGGATGACGATCTCGCCGACGAAACCGGCAAGCCCGGGCAAACCGAGTGCACCGAGTGCGGCTATCGTAAACGCGCCGGCCAGCTTTGGATTATCGCTCCCAAGGCCGCCCAAACGTAAGAGCGAGCGCGTGTCTTCGCGTTCTTCGATATATCCCAAAATCAGGAACAGTGCTGCGCTGAAGAGCCCATGCGCAATGATGTACACGAGAGCACCCTGCAACGCGATCGGATTCGCGCTGAAGATCGCGAGCACGATGAGCCCCAAGTGCGAAAGGGAGGAGTACGCGACGATACGTTTGGAATCGGTTTGCGTGAGCGCGATGAATGCGCCGTACAGCAGCGAGATCAGGCCGGCGACGATGAAAAACCATCTCCACTGCGACATCGCGCTTGGTATGAGAGGAAGCGTGATGACCAAAAATCCGTAGAGTCCCGCCTTCGACTGCACGGCGCTGACGACGGCGACCATTGCCGGCGGGGAGTCGGCGTAGGTCGCGGGCATCCACGTGTGCAGCGGAAACAGCGGCGTCTTGACGGCAAAAGCGAGCGCGAAGCCCGCGAAGATCCAGGGTGCCCAGCCTCCTATCAGCGGATGAACCGCCGCGCCGATCACGTCGGTCGAACCGTAGATCACGCCGAAAGCGGCCGTGGCAAGCAGCAGGAGCAAGCCGCCCGAGAAGTTGTATATTAGGTAGCGCCACGCCGTTTCCCGATGCCCTCCCCAGCCGACCAGCGCGAAAAACGGCGGGATGAGCATGAGATCCCAAAACAGTGCGAACGCCAAAATGTCGCGAGCCGTAAAGAGCCCCATCATCGTGCCTTCGAGCATGAGCAGCAGCGCAACCATCGTTCGCGTTTGCGCCATGTTCGTCGAGAGCACCGCGCAGAACGTGCACAGCGCGAGCAGCAATACGAGCCAGAGGGAGACACCTCCCCACGCAAAGTGCAGCGATGCGGTAAACGGGCGCGAGAGCCAATGCGCGGCGAACGTGCCGTCGTTGGCGGACAGCAGCGGCAGCAAAAAGGTGATCGCCGCGACGACGCATCCGGCGGCACGGCTCAAATTTCGATCCGTGCGCGGCAGCAGAAAGAGCGCGCCGCCCGCCACGATTGGAAGTAAGATTAGGATGAGTGACATTTAGCGCGCCGCTCCTTGCAGCGCATAGTACACCGCGAAAACAGCCGCACCAAAAACAATGACGAGGGCATAGGCGCGAAGTAGCCCGGTTTGAAAACCGCGAACGATCGCGCCAAGGAATCGATTCGTGATAACGACCTCGCGAACGGCGCCATCGACAAAGTGCGGATCGAACCACCGGCCGAAGAACGCGCCGAGCGCCTGAGCCGGACGCACGAACAGCAGGTCGATCAGATCGTCGAAATAGTAGAGGTGAATCAGTATCTTGGGCATCCGCTCGCTCTCGCGTTTGAGGCGCGCAGGCGCATTCGCAAGCGCATCACGCGTCATGTAGCGCGCGAAGGCTATTCCCGCACCGATCAGCAGCATCAGCACCGCGATCGCGCTTGTCACGCCTTCACTGATCGTGGCCGGCGGCAGAGTCTCACGCGGGAACGAGGCTGCGAAGAACCGCGCCCACGGCGAAGCGGGGCCGATCATGATGTATCCGGCAACGACCGCAAAGAATCCCAAGATAGCAACCGGAAGCGCCATGATCCACGCGGGAGCGTGGTCGTGGTCGACGTGCGGTTCATGCGTTATGGCGGCGCCTGATCCGGCGGTTTGCGTTTCGATTCCGACGTCCGGCGGTTTGAGATCGCCGCGAAACGTGCCGAAGAACGTCACGAAAAACAGGCGGAACATGTAGTAGGCCGTGATACCGGCCGTTAGTAGTGCCGACCGCCCACATCCATGCGTACCCGTGCTCGAGCGCACCGTAGATCACTTGGTCCTTACTGAAATACCCGGAGAATCCCGGCATGCCGCTGATAGCGAGCACCGCCGCGAACATCGACCAAAATGCGACCGGCGTTCGGGTACGCATGCCGCCCATCAGACGTATGTCCTGCTCGTCCGAGAGCTCGTGAATGACGATGCCCGAACCCAAGAACAAACACGCTTTAAAGAACGCGTGCGTGAAGAAATGCGCGACGCCCGCGGTATAGGCGGTAACGCCGACGCCCATGATCATGTAGCCGATCTGCGACATCGTCGAATAGGCGAGAATGCGCTTGATATCCCACTGCGCAACGCCGAGCGTCGCACCGATAGAGCGCCGTCAAACAGCCGACCGTTCCGACGAGCGTCTGCGCATCATGTGAGGCGCTCCAGAGCGGCGCACAGCGCGCGACCAAATACACGCCCTGCCGTGACCATCGTCGCCGCGTGGATCAGCGCCGAAACGGGCGTCGGACCTTCCATCGCATCCGGCAGCCAGGTTTGCAGCGGCAGTCTGCGCCGATTTCGCCGCCGCGCCGATAAACAGGAACACGCAGATGAGGAACAGCCACGGATCGAGCGCATGCGGATGAGCAAAGATGTCGGCGAAGCCGATCGAGCCCACGCGCGAGAACATCATGAAGATCGCGAACATGATGCCGACGTCGCCGACGACGTTGATGACGAAGGCTTTGCGCGCGGCGGCGACCGCCGAAGGCTTGAAAAACCAGAACCCGATGAGAAAGTAGGACGCAAGGCCTACGAGCCCCCAGCCGACGAGCAAACCGACGAAGTTATCGGAAAGCACGAGCGTGAGCATCGCAAACACGAAGAAGTTCATGTACGCGAAGAACCGCGCGACCGCGTTGTCGGTCCACATGTATCCGATCGAGTACACATGAATCAGGAGTCCGACGCCGGTGATGATCAGCAGCCAGATCAGCGCGAGCGGATCGAGCAGCAGCCCGAAATCAAACCCTTGCAGCCATGAGAACAAATGCTGCTGCACGCCGAGCTGCGCGCCGCTCTGCTGCGTTGCCAATCCCCAAGAGGCCAGCGTTGCGATGAATGAGACGCCGACGGTCCCGCAGCCGACCAGGCCGGCGGCACGCTTGAGCTGCGGTCCAAAGGCCCAGCACACGATCGCACCCAGCAGCGGCATGAGCCAAATGACGAACAGCACCGGATAAGCTCCCGGGCGTTCCCATCAGATGTTGCGGCATCATCAACCCTTCAACAAAGCGACTTCGTCCACGTCAACGGTGTCCGAGCCTCCGAAAGACGATAACCACGATTGCCAAACCGATTGCCGCCTCGGCGGCAGCGACCGTGATCACGAGGAACGCAAAGATCTGGCCGGCATTGTTCAGCCATTCGCGGGCAAACGCCAGGAAAAGCAGGTTCGCAGCATTCCACATGAGCTCGATGCTCATGAGCATGATGAGCGGATTGCGTTTCATCAGCACGCCGCTCACGCCGATCAGGAAGATGACCAGCGAGAGGCTGATGTAATTGACGATCGCGACGGGAAGCAGACCTTCGTGCGGCATCGTTACTCCTCGCCCGCGCGAAGAATCGCCTCGCGCATCTCACGTTCGACCAGGCGCGCGCGCTTGCGTGTCGGCACGTAGGGCGCCGAGTCGCCCGCGAGCAGAATCACGCCGATGACGGCGACCATCAGGATGAACGCGGTGATCTCGAACGGTAAAAGATTGGTCGTAAACAGGGCTCGGCCGAAGTCCGCAACGGATCCGAACACATTCGCGGCGCCGACCGGACCCGCGGCCGACGCGTTGCCGGTCTGTACCGGGACCGCGCCCGGCGGGAGTGTGCGATGCCGTATACCATGAATCCCAGGCTCACTGCGACGATCAAGAGTGCGGGCACGGCGATCTTCGGCAGACGGTTAGGACCCATGTTGAACGGCGCAACGCCGCTGGAGAGCAGTGCGATCACGAACACGAACAGCATCAGGATCGCGCCGCTGTACACGATGATCTGAATGACGGCCAGAAATTCCGCCGCCAACGAAAAATACATGATGGCAAGCGCGGCGAAATGCACGAGCAGACCCACGACGCTGTAGACCGCCTTCTGCGCCGTGACGACGAAGATCGCGCTCGCGATGAGTACGAACGCGAGAACGTAAAACTCGATCATTCCTCGGCAAGCCCCTTCTTCTGCGTTTTTAGAATGTTGCCGCGCCACGTCGCATCGTAGCCCTGCTGCCAATCGACCGTGGATTTTTTCTCGGCGACGCTGCCGAGATCGGCCGGGATGCCCCCCGGGCGATCGTCGGGCGCGATCCCGACGCCCGCCTCGGGCGGAACCAGCAGTCGATCCTTGGCGTAAATCAGCGAGCCGCGGCGCATCTCCGACATCTCAAACCGCGGCGTGAGCACGATCGCATCGGTCGGGCACGCTTCCTCGCACATGCCGCAGAATATGCAGCGCAGCTCGTCGATCTCATATCGCGCGGCGTACCGCTCGCCCGGAGAGCGCCGGTCTTCCGGCGCGTTCTCCGCCCCGATGACCGTAATCGCATTCGCGGGACAGACGCTCGAGCACAGCTCGCAGCCGATGCAGCGTTCCTTACCGTCGGCGTACCGGCGCAGCTCGTGCAGCCCGTGAAAACGCGGCGCGTGCTTCTTCTTCTCCGACGGATACTGGATCGTCGGCTTCTTTTGGAACATGAACTTGAAGGTCACGCCCAAGCCCGCCAGAAGGGCGCCGACGTTGTAGAGTTTCTTACGACCCATGAGAAGCCACTACCCTCCATACCGCAACGACAATGGCCGTCACGATCAGATTGAGCGTTGCGATCGGAAGCAGCACTTTCCAGCCGAACGCCATGAGGCGGTCGTAGCGAAAACGCGGAAACGTCGAGCGCAGCCAGATGTAAAAGAACATGAACGACCCGACCTTGAGTAAGAACCACACGATGCCGGGAATGAAGGTTAGGCCGGCGACGGCGTTCCAGCCGCCCAGGAAGAGCAGCGTCGCGATGCACGAGACCGTGAGCATGTTGATGTACTCGGCGATGAAGAACAGGCCGAAACGCAGACCCGAGTATTCGGTATTGAAGCCGCCGACCAGTTCAGCGTCGGCTTCGACGAGATCGAACGGCGCACGGTTCGTTTCCGCTACGGCCGTAATGATATAGATGATGAACCCGACGAGCTGCGGGAAGAGATACCACAGTCTGAACTGGGCGTGAACGATGCCCGACAAGCGAGGTCGTGCCGGCCAAAATCAGCACGCCGATGAGCGACATCGACATCGCAAGCTCGTAACTGATCATTTGCGCGGTTGCGCGCACGCTTCCGAGCAGCGGATACTTCGAGCCGGACGCCCAGCCGCCGAGCGAGATTCCGTAGACGCCGATCGACGTCAGCGCCAGAATGAACAAAATACCGGCGTTGACGTCGCCGATAGCCCAGAGGTTACCCGGACTCGGCTCCGAGAACGGGATGACGGCGTAGACCGAAAGCGCGGTGACCAGCGAGATGAACGGTGCGAGCCGGTAGATGAGCGGATCCGCGGTCTTGGGCGTGAGGTCTTCCTTCAAGATCAGCTTGACGGCATCGACGGCGGGCTGCAGTAATCCCCACGGACCCACGCGGTTGGGTCCCGGACGCAGCTGCATCCAACCCATGACTTTGCGTTCGAAGAGCATCGCGTACGCGAAGGTCGTGATGACGACGAGCAGCAGCACCGCGCATTTGATCAGAACGATCCACCAGATGCCGGCCGCCGGAGTCCACCATGCACCGCTCATCGCGCCGCTCCGGCGAGCTGCGCGCTCGATTTCCGGATGTTGGTCACGCGCACGCTAGCGCCTTGCACGAAAAGATTTGCGGCATCGTCCGGCAAGCCGTCGATCAAGACGATCACTCCTTGCGGCATCGCCGCGCGCACTTCGATCAGCAAATCGTGCATCGTCGTGCTGCCGTCGGTAATGTCGACGTAATCGCACGTGGTCAGACCGAGCGCATCGGCGTCGCGCTTGCGCGATCGCCGCTTCGGGTAGGGGCCGAAGATCGCCCAGACGCTCGTCATGCGCGCTGGTTCCTCCCCCCGCGAAGATGCGCGTTTGCAGCGCGACCTTCAACGCGCCGTCTTGCGGATTCTGCGCGGACGCCGGCGCCGAAGCGCGGGCAAACGCGTCATCACCAAGCGTAAAAGCACCGGCGGTTGCCGCGCATGCGATGACCTTGTCGTGAACCTCTTCGACGGTAGGCAGCGGAGTGTGCAGCTTCTCGGCTAGCCCAATGAGCATTTCGAGATCGCTGAGCACGCCTTGCGGCGAATCCAGCGAATGCGCCGCATTCACCGGCAACAGGGTTCCCGCAAGGTTGATCGTCGTGCCGTCCTTTTCGAACGGCCCGCGTGCGGGAAGCACCAGCGTTGCCAATTCTGCGGTCTGGGTCATGAACAGATCGCTGACCACGACGAACGGCACGTTTTTGAGTGCCTCCCGCACGAGATCGCCGCCCGGCACGTAGAGCGCGGGATTTGCGCCGAGAATGCTGAGCACACGCAGATTGCCTTCGCGCGCGGCGGCAAGCATCGCATCGGTATCCATTCCCGATTCGGTCGGCGCGTATCCGGGTCCGAATCCGGGCAGCATTCCCATGGCTTCCGCTCCGCGCGCGTTCGGCTGCTCGCCGGTCACATAGGTGAGTACCTGCGCTCCGGTCGGAAGCGCATCGAGAAGCGACTCTTGCGAGCGCAAGATCGACGCCGTCCCAAATCACCGCGATGCGTTTCGCGCCGGCAGGTACGGCCTTGACGGCATCCGCGACGCTCGCGACGTCCAACGCGGGAATCGGCGGCGGATATTTGCATTCGAGCGAACCCACGCGAATCAGTTTCGCACCCTTTTGGAATGCGGCTTTGCGCACGCGCAGATCCATAATCGGCGCGCGCTCGGCGGGCGACTCGCCGATTTCGACGATTGCGTCCACGCTTTCGAGATCGATGAGCTCCGCGCCCTCGCGGCCGGGCGAAGCTTGCCGCTGACGGCCGGCGCGCCAATCCAGATTCCGTACGCCCACGCTTCGGAAGACGTGCTGCAGCACGTATGCCTCTTCATTCGTTAGGCGGCCGCCGCCGATGACGCCCACGCTCTTGGGATTCGCGCTCAACGCATCTCTGATCGCACGTCGCCCAGAGATCGAGTGCGTCGTCCCAGCCAATCTGGATCCACTCCTCGCCTTGTTTGTAGAGCGGCTGCGTGATTCGCGCGGCATCGTCGTAGAAACCGATGTTGTAACGCCCGCGATCGCAGAGCCACGTATCCGAGATCGCATCGTCGGTTTGTACCGACATCGTGCGCATGACCTGG
>CAVZQG010000008.1:0-44192 GCA_963777365.1 Vulcanimicrobiota bacterium | reverse complement strand
ATGATGCACATCTCATTTCCGTACGTTCCCGGAATGGACGGCGCCGGCGTTATCGCCGAACTCGGCAGCGGCGTGGAGAATTGGCGAAAAGGCGACGCCGTGCTCGGAATGTTTGCAACCGGAACGCTTGCTGAATACGCGTTGATTTCAGCGAAGTCCAAGCGCCTTGCGCGCAAACCGGAAGCGTTGGATTTCGAACATGCCGCAGCGATCCCGCTCGTCGGGTTGACCGCTACGACAATACTGCGCACGGCCGGCATGAGCGACGGACAGACGGTATTCATTATCGGAGCGACCGGCGGTATCGGGCTATTCCTGACGCAGCTCGCGAAAGCGCGCGGCGCTCGGGTCGCAGTCACGGCAAAAGCGGATGACACGGCGTATATGCATCGGCTCGGGGCGGACGATGTTATCGACTATGCGTCCGGTGACGTATTCGATCATGTGCGCGATCTCTCTCCGAATGGCGTTGACGTCGTCATCGACCTCGTCAACTCCGGCGAAGCGCTTCTGCGTGATGGGCGCATCATTCGTCGCGGCGGGACGTTGATTTCTACGCTTGGCGGACCCGAGCAAGCTGCTTTCCCCGATGGTGTCGCCGTGCACTACATTCAAACGCACCCGAATGACGGGGATCTCGATGCGCTTGCTCGAGGCGTCGCGAGCGGGAACCTGCAGGTGGAGATCGGGCGAACCTATGATTTAGCCGACGCGGCTGCGGCGCTCGCCGACTTGTCCGACCCGGCAAAACACACGCGCGGAAAACTCGTCGTTCGCATCGCGTAATCGCCGCGCTCCAGTCACGCTACCAGCGGCGCTCGCGCGATTCCGCCCCAGAGTTCCGGCGGACACGACACGCGACCGTTTTCGTAGATTGCGGCGGGCGATCGATCTTTTGCCAGCAGAATCGGACCGTCGAGATCGGTTATTTCGCAGTACTGCGCGAGCACGAACGCGGGCGCCATTGCGAGCGAAGTCCCACCCATGCAGCCGGCCATGACCGTGAGTCCCGATTTGCGCGCCTGCTCCTGCATCGCAAGCGCGGCGGTCAATCCGCCGCACTTGTCGAGTTTGATGTTGACGACGTCGAACCGGCCGGCCAGCGCGCTCACGTCGTCTGCATCCTGGGCGCTCTCGTCTGCCGCAACCGCAATCGGCGAACGCAGGCCGTCCATATCCGCATCGCGATTCAGCGGAAGCGGCTGTTCGATCAGCTGAACGCCGGCATCGACGAGGACCGGTATCAGTTTCTCCAGCGCGGAACGCGTGAAGCCTTGATTTCCGTCGACTCCAAGCCACACGTCAGGGCGTGCCTCGCGGACGGCGCGAACGCGGCGCGCATCATCCTCGCCACCGGTGAGTTTGAGCTTCAACGCTCGTGCGCTGCGAAAATCGCGCGCGCGGGCGGCCATGGCTTCGGGCGCATCGGCGCCAAGCGTATACGTCGTGAGAACCGGTGAGGGTGCTTGTGTAAGACCGGCCAGTTCCCACGCGGGAACGCCGCGGCGCTTTGCCTCCAAATCCCACAGTGCGCAATCGATCGCGTTTCGCGCGCCGCCCGCGGGCAATGCCTCGAGCAACTCCGCGCGATCCATCCCCGCGGCGATACGATCGGCAAGCTGCTGCACCTGCTCGCGGCCCTGCTCCGGCGAATCGTGTTTGTAATACACGCCCGCGCTCTCGCCCCATCCGCGCAAATCGCCCTCGCGCAGCTCGACGACGAGCGCTTCATGCTCCGTAAATTCATAGCCTGAAATTCGGAACGGGTAGATGAATGGCCAGCGCTCGACACGCACGATAACTTCAATCATGACGCGCACGTCATTTCAACCGGCATTTGGTGCGGCATCTCGAGTCGCAGACGTGCGCGTGCCGTTTTGGGATGAAAATTGAAACTCGGTCTGCGTCCCCTGCGCGACGAAGCGATCCGCCGAGACGGGAACGAGCGTGGTTACCGCAACGGCGCTGGGCAAACCGATGAGCGAACCGGGAACGATCGCTTTGAGGCACCCGTTCAGCGGCTCGATCGATGCATACACGCTAAGGAGCTCGGACGAGAATCTTCCCGCATACGCCTGCAACTGCGCAGCGGATAGTTCCGGCGGTTTGGCGGGCTGCGCGACCCGGGCGAACCGTAGCCGCAGAACGCCCAGCAGCACGATCGTCATCTCGACCGGCTGTCCATAATCGTCGAGTGTGAATCGAACGAACGGCTTATATTTGGCGAGGATCGGATCGCTTGCGCGTAACGCGAACGTGTCGTATTGCCAGTGCTCGAGCGTGCCCTCGAAACCGATCGACGAGATCGTCAAAGCCGCGCCGTCGTGCGAGACGGTAGCGCGCCCGTAGAACGGGTCTTCGAAGGTTCCGGCGTATTCATCAAGCGGCCGGGAGGGCTTGGTTCCCGGCGACGTGGGTGCGCTCACGCTCGCGATCGGCGTACGCCAGCCGTTCCTTGGCGATTTTCTCGGAACGGGCGAAGTACGAGAGCCAGTTGTCGCCGGTTTCGCCGAAGAGACGATCGAGGGCGTGGCATACGATCGCTTGCGGTAAGCTGGTGCCGTCCATATTTGCAAGCACCGTGATGCCGAAGCGCTGCTCGGGGACGACACATGCAACGGCCGTCATACCGTCGATGTTGCCGCCGTGGGAGACGATCGTTCGTCCGCGATAGGTCCACACGAACCAGCCCATTCCATAGCTCAGGAAGGTCGCGCGCGGAAATACCTCCGACCACGGCGCGACGTTCGCGATCAGCATTTGCGGTGTTTGCAGCTCGCGCAGAGATCCCGAGGTCAGAACGCGCGTGCCGTTAAACGTGCCGTCTTCGAGCTGGAACTTGAGCCAGTGCGCCATTTCGCTCGGCGCTGGAGTAAATCGAACCCGCAGGTCCCATACTCAGGTCGTCGTGATGCTCGACGGCGTGTGATCGCGGTATCGAATTCCACGTGCGGCGTCGCGAGGTTTGAGCGGTCGTCGACCTCGCCGAACCGCGTGCGGCTGTCCGACATCTCCAAAGGCGCAAAAAGACGCTGTGCGACGAACTCGTTCCAAGTAAGCCCGCTCGTCGTCCGGATGATCTCGCCTGCGGCGGCGTACATGATATTTTGGTAGCCGAAATTCGTGCGCAACGCCCACGAGGGCGCTAAGAAGCGTACGCGGCGAAGCACTTCCTCGACGTCGTAACCGCTCTTGTACCAGACGAAGTCGCCGCGCTCCAGGCCGCTGCGGTGCGTGAGCAAGTCGCGCACGGTAATCTCGCGCGTCACGTGCGGATCGAACAGGCGAAAATCCTTCAAACGATCGATCACGCGATCGTCCCAGGCAAGTTTGCCTTCGTCCACGAGCTGTGCGATTGCGGTGGCCGTAAACGACTTGCTCACCGAACCAATCGCAAAGAGGGAGCGATCGTTTACCGGTGCGTTCTCACCCGCTCGCAGCACGCCGAAACCGCGCGAGAGCGCGACCTCGCCGTCCACGACGATCGCACAACCGAACCCGGGAACGTTCCAGCGCGCGGCCGCATCTTCAAGGTCACGTTCGAGCTGTTGCATGTTTTGCAATCCCTTTTGGGCTGTCATAGAAGGCGTTAGCGAGAGCATTCCACAGGAACCTTCCTCCGTTTCGAACGGGGTCGTCCACGGGCAGTCCGGTTTGCGCCGAGGCGTATGCGATTTCTTTTGCGGCTTGATCCGCATCGAGCGCCGACGTATCAAGCGCAACCGCTATCACGCGCGCGCGCTTGATTGGCCTGAGCACGTCTTCGTAGGCGCGGATCAACGTTCGTAAATCCGGCAGGCGCACGTCGAATCCGTCGATGTGCGTCTTGCCGGGACGATGGCACAGTACGAGCGCATCCGGTGCGCTGCCGTAGAGCAGTCCGAACGTAACCGGCGCATATGCCGGGTGAAAAATGCTGCCTTGTCCTTCGACGAGCAAGACGTCCGCGTCGGGCGCCGCGTTTACGACGAGCTGTTCGGCGGCGCCCGTTACGAAATCCGAGATAACGCGGTCGACGGCAATACCTTGGCCCGCGATGAGGATGCCTGTCTGTCCCGTTGCCAGAAACTGCGCACGAGCTCCGGACGCGCTCGCCGCGCGTTCGATTTCAAGGAGCGCGGTCATCTTTCCGACCGCGCAATCGCTGCCGACGGCGAGCACGACGTGCTGCGCCGCGGCGTACGCTTTTCCGCTGAACAGCGGTATGTGTCTTGGCGGAATACGAACGTCCCAGAGTCGTGCACCGCTGCGCCGCGCTCGCTCGACGATTTCTCGATCCTCGGTCAGCAGCTCGTGCAGGCCGCTGATGATCTCTAGACCGGCATCGATCGCCTGTAAAATCGGCGCGCGAAGCGCGTGCGGGATTTTTCCGCCCTCGGTTGCAACGCCGACCAGCAGCGTCGTCGGCGAAAACGTCAGCGCTTGCGCAACCGACGCGACGATCGGCACATCGGATTCCAGCGACGGCAACACGTCGCGCAGCGCGCGTCCCGCAAGCGTTGAGTCCACGACTGCAACGACCTCACTGCTCCGGTAACGCAATACGCCGTGAGCGGTTTTACCATGGGTGCCCTCGAGCAGTCCCTCCGTGAGGATCGCGTACCGCCGGGGCTGCGCCGTTGAACCGTTGTCCATGCGCTGCCAATCTTCTCTTTTCTGGGTAACCTGTGATGGGGACAAAAAATAGCACTTAACGCTAATATTTCGCTACAACACGCGATTAGGCGGCGCCGGCGAGTTGCCCTGCAGCCGGACGGCGTTTCGGCAGCAACGTGACAAAATATAGTTTCGGCTGAAGAAATTATGTTTGGGGTGAATCTAGGGCCGGCGAGCAGGCGGCAGGCCCTAGTACATGCGGCCCGTCGTAATTGAAATAGCGATGGCCTTTTGCGCGGAGTCATTGCGAAGCAGGTGCGGATACCCTGCGGAGAAGGAGCAGCATTCTCGCCTCTTCCATCGGGTAGTCCGTGCCGTCCACGTTCAGCACGACTGCCCCTTCCAGCACGTACACGACGTCGATTCCCTCGTGCGCGAGCTCGTTTCGAAATCTCGAATGCGGTGCGAGGGTCACTTGGATCAAATCGAGGTCGATGCCCGGTAAATGCAGTGCTTCGTAGTCGATGCCGCGACCGCGATTGATACGATTACGGCTCTCTTTTCGAACGAAGTTCGGTCGCGAGAGGTGCGCGGTGAATCCGAGGAACGATCCGAGATCGTACTGGAAGAACTGCGCAAGCCGCGCCACGCGCCCGAGCGAAATATCCGAATCACCGCGTTCGACCGCTCGTAAGAACGAGGGCGAGAGTCCGCTCTGCTCGGCTAAATCACGAATACTTACCTTATGACGTGCCCGCAAACGCTTGAGGATCTTGCCGACGTCCGGCATCGGCGCCTCGGAATTGGCCGGTTTTTTCGGCTGTGCCTCACAATCGTGCGTCGCTTCACCGCTAAGCGTTTCCACGGACTGCGACGTCCAGTCCTGCGGTGCCTTCGATGCGCGGCCAGAAACGCAAATCGCGATTACGATAGGGGATGTTCTCGACGTCGAGCTGCAGCGCACCCGGCGTCGCCAGGTGGAACACACGTGAGGCGATCGGCGCGAATTTTCCATAGAAGTGATGCGAAGATTTTACGGCCACCGCTCTGCGATCTTGCAGTGAGATGCCCATGCCGGTGAATGCATTCGGCGCGAATACCTGTGACCGCACCGACGCCAGCACGACCTCGATGCCTTCCGTATGCACCCACGCGCAATCGCCGAGCAGCACCGGCACGCTGTCGTCCATTGAGTCCTGCGTATGCGCCCGGAGCAGCTTCCGCACGGTCACGCGTGCGTCGAGAGGCTCGCCGGACGTAATGCCGAGTTTACCGCCGATTCTTAGATCGATGCTCGCCCCCTCGCCGGCCTCGAAGCACGTTTGCACGGCGATCGGGTCATAATACGTTCCCGTGACGACGTTTGAGATATTTCGTTCGAGCATCCGGCGCAGCAGAAAGGTACTGTCTCCGGGCGCGCCTCCGCCCGCATTGTCGGCCGTATCGGCTAGCACGATTGGCGCGCTCGCAGACCAGGAGGCTACGGCGTCGAGCGCCTCATCGACGCTGGTTCCGGACAGTTTCGCACGCTCGCGAATGTCCCAGAGCTTCTGGCCAAAATCATCCGCCAACGCCCTGCGCGCGCATTCGATTGCCGTCCGCAATGACCAAGAACTTTGCTCCGGCTTGCGCTACGTCGCCATACGGAAAACCGTGGATGAAGCTCACCGATAAGATGCCGTCGCGTTCCTGCGCGTACATCGCATCGACCAGCTCGCGCATCGGATGCAAGCCGGTCGGCCACAAACCGTTCATCGCAGGGTCGCACACGGCGCTGACCGGGTGCGTGCGACCCTGCGCTGCTTCCAGGCAAAGCCGATAGAGGTCCGCGGCACGCGCCAGAATGTCCGTGTGCGGATACTCCTTGTAGGCGACGATGAACGTGGCGTTATCGACCATTTCTTGTGTCAGGTGTGCATGCAAGTCGATCTCGGCACCGATGACGGTCGCCGCACCGGTGAGCGCTCTGCAGCGCCGCAAAAGATCGCCCTCGCAATCGTCGTAGCCGTCGGCAACCATCGCGCCATGCAGAAACAACAGAACGACGTCAACGGGAAGCGCCGCCTGCAGATCGTCCAGGATTTCATCGCGCAGTTGCTCGTACACGCTGCGCACCGTCCGGCCGGCGGGCTCGGCAACGGCCGCGAGACTTTCAATGACCGTATGTCCTTCACGCTCACCACGCTCACGCCACGCAACCATTGCTGCAAAATCACTGACGACCGGCTGAATCGGTCCCGATCTGCCGTGCTGCACGCCGTGTTGTTCGAACGAGCGGCGACCGGTCGGAATGGGTGAGAAGGTATTGGTTTCCGTGACCAGTGTTGCGGTGAATATTCGCAAGCGTTGCAACTCCTCTGTCTGCAGGAAGGAGACGTGTAAAACAGTATTTTGTCCCAAACGACAAAATATTCCCCCACAGTAGAGGTGCCGAACATGCGGCTTGGTGCGCGCGGCCTTGCGGCGATGCTTTTCCTTGGTGCAGCGGTTTGCTTGCCGGGATGCGGCGGACGGTCCGCGACGACGGCGAGCGACCTGGTCATCGGCGTCATCGGCGAACCGACCTCGCTGAATCCGCTGCTGTTGTCCGGTTCACCCTCCATGACCATCGGACCGCTCGTCTATTCCGGACTGCTGACCGTCGACGCGAAGGGAAATCTCGTCCCGGACTTGGCAACGCAGCGTTCCCTCGCCGTCCAACGGCGGCGTTTCACGTGATGGTTTGACGATAACGTATCATCTGCGCAAAAACGTGCGGTGGCAGGACGGGGCGCCGCTCACGTCCGCCGACGTCGCGTACACATACCGTCAAATCATGAATCCCAAAGTAAACGTTCCCTCGCGAACGGGATACGATCGCGTCGTGCGGGTTCTTACTCCGGATCCCCTGACGGTCGTTCTCAAACTCAAGTCGCCGGACGCCTCGATCCTGTCTTATTTTTTCGCCCCCGACGGCGACTACTTCGTTTTGCCCCGGCATGTGCTGGCCGGCGTCCCCGATTTGAACAAGGCGGCGTTCAACCTCGCACCCATAGGCAGCGGTCCGTATCGCGTCACGACATGGGCGCACGGCGATTATCTGCGGTTTGAGCGTAACGACGCCTACTTCGGCGGCCGTCCGGCTATCGCGCAGCTCGTTCTGAAGAATGTTCCCAGCGCGCAGACCCAGCTCAATCAGATGCGGACCCGCGAGCTCACCGCGGTGTTCGTCCCGAACGTCGAGCTGGCGCACTCGTATGCGAGCATTCCTGGAGTGACCGTCAGCGAAACGCTGATCAGCGGCGCCGTTCTTCTGACGTTCAATATGAGCGATCCTTCGACGAAATCCGCTCGCGTGCGTGAGGCAATCGCGCATGCGCTCGACGTTCCGCGCATCGTCAAACTCGCAACGCGAGGATTGCGCACGCCGGCAAATGCGGGACGCGGCGTCTTCGGCTGGGGATTCGATCCGTCGATCCCGGCGTGTGCCCGATTACAATCCGGTACTCGCGCAGCATCTGCTTGCGCAGTCGGGCTGGAAGCAGCAGCCGCTGGATTTGGCTTATGACAACGCTAGTCCCGAATCATCGACCGTGGCGCTGTTGGTACAGCAACAGCTGCGCCGGATCGGAGTGACGGTGAATATTCACGCGTACACGGCGCAGCAATACAGCGCTCCGGCGGCTGAAGGCGGCCCGCTCTTCGGCGGCAAGTTCGCACTCGCCATTCTCGAGCTTCTCTCACCGAACGATCCGGATACCTCGTGGTTTCTGGGCTGCGACCAGTTTCCGCCCAAGGGCTTCAATCTGGCGCGATTCTGCGATCCCGCGATCGATGCAGCGAATGTGAGAGGCCTGCAATCCTACGATCCGAAGGTGCGGTCGCGCTACGCCGCTATCGTTCAACGACGGGTCGCGACGGATCTCCCGTTCGTTCCGCTCTGGCAGCAAAGCGGGATAATGGCATTGCCGAATACGCTGCGCGGCGTGAATCCCTCGCCGCTGTCGGCATTCTGGAACGTCGGATCCTGGCGTCTGCGCTAAGACGCCTACCGGTCGTACAGTATGCGCGCGACCCTCATCGCAATCGGTTCCGGCTGTGCCGAACTTTCATTCGTCAGGACGATCACCTCTAAGCCGTCATGCGGAAAAACCGAGTTCATGGTGCGCGCACCGATAATGCCGCCGTTGTGCCAGATGACCTCTCGCCCTTCGTCGTGACCGATCACCCAGCCGAATGCATATCCGCCGGCGAGTCCGTTCCGCGGATCGTTCTTTTTCACCATCGGACGATTGAGCGGCGGCGTGGTGGCGATTACGACGGCATGCGGACTGGTGACGCGTCCGGCGAAAAATGCGCCGTCCCAGTCAATCAGGTCGCCCACGGTCGATGCGAGCGCACCGGCTCCGCCGCCCCAGCCCATCGAATACGGCTTCACGAGGACAGAACCGGTTTTGCCGTACGTGTAGCCTTGCGACACATCGCTTCCGGCGGGAAGCGAGAGCTTCAGATACTGCGTCGAATCCAGGTGTTGCGGACGCAGGATCTGGTCGTCGAGAAAAACCGGATACGGCTGATTGCTTTTCGCCGCAACGAGCATCGAGAGCGTCACGTAATTCGTATTGCTGTACTCCCAGCGGCTGCCGGGCTTGAAATCGAGCGGTTTATTGGCGACGAGTGCAACCAGCTGCCGGGCGGTGAGCGGCGGTACCGTCGAGTTCAGGATCGACGCGTACAGTTTCTTGTCCAACAGATACTCGGGCAGACCCGAGGTCTGATCGAGAAGCTCGCGCACCGTGACCTCGTCACCGTGTGGAACGCCGCGTACGTAGCGGGCAATCGGCGCGTCGAGCTGCACCTCACCGCGATCCACGAGTATCATCACGGCCGCGGCGGTGAACTGTTTTGTGATCGAACCGATTGGAAAGACCGTTTGCCCGTTCGCCGGGAGCTTGCGCGCCCGATCGCGCAACCCGTATCCGCGCGCAAAAAGCACTTTTCCCGATCGTCCGACGCCCAGCGTCAATCCCGTGATGTGCTGCGCCTTCATCATCTGTGCGACGGCCTTGTCGATCTGAGCGACCTGCGCGGGCGTCAGAGCGGCCGCAGCGGCCGGCACCATCGCCGCCAATGAAAGAACAAACGAAAGCACCACGCTCCAGAATCGCTTCACCGTTCTATCCACAAAGAAATCCTCCGCGACGATATTATGCCATGCCCGACGAAATACTACCTTCCCCATTGCCATGATGCGACCGAATTGAACGGCGAGAGCAGCGGCCGTGCATAACCCTGGAGATCCGAGGGAATGACGTCGACTTCACTGATCTGACAAAGGAAGTCGTACGGGACATCGGCGGCAATCCGGCGCTGCACGTCGCGATACTCGGCGATACGTGTGGAGTGATTGAACGACGCCGCGGCGCGCGTGAGCAGCGTGTCGACGCCTGCGTCGCAGTAGCGAGCGACGTTGAATCCGCGCGGCGAGCGCTGATCGCATGCAAGCAGCCATGATGCGTCGGGATCGTAGGCTGCCTGGTAATCGTAGAGCGAAACTTGGTAGCGCCCCTGCATGACCGGACCGGTCTCGCCGATGTATACTCCGCGATCGTATTGGTGGAGCGTCATGTCGACTCCGATGGCGCGCTCGGAGGCTGCGATCGCGGTTGCAAATCTCGTGGTGATACCGGATCCGATGGGAAACGAGAGTTCGAGGCGCAGCCGCCGGCCGTTCTTGACGCGAATCCCGTCCGCGCCGGCCTTCCAGCCGTCGCTCGTAAGCAGTCTCGCCGCAAGCGCGGGATTGTAGGCAACCTGTTTCGCCCGCGGGTCGAAGGCCCAGGTGAACAAGCCGCGCATTGCGGTATCGGCATTGTAGACGCCGTGCGTGATCTTTCGCGTGAGCGTCTGGCGGTCAATGGCGAGGGAAAGCGACTCGCGGATCGTTCGGTCGGACAGGATCGGGTCGCTTAGATTGAACGCAAGCGCGTAAAAGTACGGTACGGGCGTGACGACGACGCGATGGCCCGGAATCGCGCGAAGTTCCTCGATGCGAGATGCGTCGAGTAGGAAAGCCGCATCGATTTCTCCGGTCTGCAGCTCGTCGATCATCGTGGAATCGTTTTGAATAAACGGCAAAACGAGATGATCGATTGCCGGACGCCCGCATAGTACGAATCGTTTGCCGTAAGCGTTATGCGATCGCCTCGCTCCCAGCGATCGCAGCCGGTACGGACCCGAACCGACGGGCAGCGCGTTGAAGCTCGCCGTGTTGAGATTACCGGCGGCTCGAAGCAGGTGCGCGGGCAGAATCGGATAGTTGCTGTCGCCGCCGAAGAAGAACGAAACGATCGGTGAAAATGCGCGTTTTACTCTGACGACGACCGTATACGGATCGGGCGCGTCGACCGAGGCAACGAGATCGTAGCCGTAGCGTTCGGGCACGTTGTTCGATGGATTCATCACCGCACGGTACGTGAATACCACATCGCGAGCCGTGACCGGTGCCCCGTCCTGCCATCGAACGCCGCGACGAAGATGAAAGGTTAGCCGTTTGCCGTCCGCCGACACGCCGCCGTTCGCAAGCGTCGGCACCTCACGCGCGAGGTCGCCGACAGTGCGCCCGTTTTCGTCGTAACGCGTGAGATACGAGTAGAGCAGTTCGCTAAACGTATACGCGTTCATCGCCTTCGAGCAGCAGCGGATTCAGCGAAATCGGCTCTTTTTGCACGGCAACCACCAGCGTGCCCCGATCCCTGATGCCGATCGCGCGCGCTTTGAGTCGTACACGCGGCAAACGCGAGCGTGGCCAAACACATCACTATCCTCGCACAACGCCGCATCGCGCCGGTATACTGCAAGATGCCGCAAAGACCCCTCCCCCGGCGTGGCAAAATTTTGCCGCCAGCGCCTATTTTTTGAAGGAACGGACAGAATATAGGCCAAGAGGACGAAATTCCGTCGTGCCGCCTTTTGCAATACGGAGGCTCGTCTAATGCAAAACTCAATCGGGCGCTTAGTAATTTCCCTTGTTGCAGCCGCGTATTGCGCGTGCGTAGCAGTTCCCGCACCGGCAATAGCCGCCGGCGCAACGACCACCGTCACGGGAACGGTTCATAGTTCAGACGGAGCCCCGGTTGCGGGAGCAAACGTCGATCTCCAGGGAGTCGCTCACCTTACCCAGAGGAGCGATGCCACCGGCAATTTCACGTTTAGCGACGTGGCCGAAGGACTGTACACGCTCGTCGTGAGCAAAGCGGGATTCACGTCATACCGTGAGGACGGACTCGCGGCGGCCGGCGGGACGGTCACCGTCAACGTCGTGCTCAACATTGCGTCGTTCTCGTCGCTGCGCACGATCGCAAGCGTGACAACCAATCAGCCCGGCGTCGCGCCAATCAATAAATCGACTGCATCGGTAAGCACGATTTCGGGCCAAGTCTTCGCCAATCAAGGACAACAGCAGGTCACCAAAGTCCTCAATCAAACCCCGGGCATCATCACCTCGCCGTATAGCCCGGGAAACGGCAACCCGAGCAACGGCGGTTCTCCCGCGTCGGCGCAGACTCCGCAAATTCGCGGCGCCTTGCCCTACGAAACCGAATCGCTGATCGACGGTCATCCCGTCTCGGTCGGCGCCGCCGGTTATTATTCGCCGAATCTGCTCAACCCGTGGCTGTTGCAGGACGTCGAGCTTATCAAAGGCCCGGGCTCGATGCCGGAAGAGATCAACTACGCGATCAACGGTACGGTGAACTATCGTACGCTGGATCCGACCCCAACGCATAGGCAGTCCGTACAGTTCGGTTACGATGGCTGGGGCGGCGTCTCCACAGTCTTCAAAGCGACGGGTTCGACGACGAACCACAAACTGGGGTACGCGGTGGGCTATGTGACCAACGGCGCGCCCGGACCCCTGAAAAACTACACCTATTCCGCTTCGCAGCTTCCGCTCGACCAGCGGCCCTCCCGGCGGCCCCTATTTCATGAACGGCCAGCAGGTTGCGATGATCGGTTCTCCGGTCGGTTTAGGCGTCGGATCGCCGAAGTTTGCGCCGTACGACGGCCTGGGACTGAGCTTTGCCGACCCGGTGACCGGATGCTGCTTTAAGAGCGACACCGGCTATCACTCGACGTCCGAACTTGCGAAGGCCGTTTTAAACTTCTCGAACAGCACGTCGCTGACGCTCTCCTATCTCGGCGGCCAGGACGAGTATGGGAATGGAGATCCGAATTTCTATTCCGTCGCGCAGGTCGCGCAACACCGGCTTGCCCGCCGCGTACTTTGCACCGTGCGGCAGCACGACCGCCCCTCTCAACTGCAATCCGCTTGCAACGGGCCCGTCCTATAACTGCACGAGCGTGGGCCATGGTCCGGCGTGCAATTCGGCTGTACCCTTCGACGTCACTTCGGTCAACGGCGCGGGCAACACGTGGACGCAGCAGAACCTCTTCCAAGGCGAGTTTCGCACGACGCTTGGAAGCACGGGAACGGTCCTTGCGCGGTACTACACGGGCTCGCTGAATCAGTACGCCCTTCTGGGAACGACGGGCGCGCAACTGAATTACTCGTTGAATACGTACGGTACGATCCCGCTCTGTCCGACCGGCACAACGTACGTTCAGGCCACGCTAATGTGTCTCACGTCGGGTGGCAGCAGCGTCGCGCCGGTGAACACGACGTTCACCGGCCAGAAGGTCGCGTTCTCGACTCCCAACGCGCCGAACACATTCACGACGAACGACTCGATGAGCGGTGAGACGTTCGAAGTGCAGGAGCTCCTCGGCCAGAATACGGTGACGCTGGCCTACGACCGCTCCGAGCAGGGATCAGCCGAAACGACGGATGAGCCGTCTGTCGGCCTTATAGTGTTTAGTCCGGTCCAAGGGTCGAAGCAGACCTTCCAGACGTTCTCCCTTCGCGGCAACCTCTCGCTCAACCCGAAACTCCAGCTGAACCTCGGCGACTTCGCAGTCAACTATCTCAGCCACTATTCGATCGACCAGGGCAAGACGTTTAACGACGCCTCGCACACGTACAATCAGCCGCGCGCAGCGCTCACGTGGCATCCTGACACTGACACCTCCTTTCGCTTCTCGACGGGCGGATCGGTTGCACCGCCGTACATCAGCCTCGTCTCCTCGGGCGGTGCATCGTGGAGCCAGATCATCGGCGGCGTACCGGCGGCCGGATTTATATTCAATGCAAATAACGGCCAAATCAATGCGGAGACCGCATGGAGCTACGATCTTGGTCTCGATCGCCGTATCGAGCGCTCCACCTCGGTATCGCTCGATCTCTACTTCACGCAACTTCACAACCTGTTTCTGACGCAAACGTCGAGTGTCACGTTGGCGCAGGCGGACGCCCTTGCTCCAGGGTGTCTGAATCTGCCGTGTGAGGTGTCGAAGACCGCGAACCTCGGGCAAGCTCGTTACGAGGGCATCGAGCTTGCGGTAAATCACACGCCGCTGTTCGGTCTGGGCGGGAAGCTGCAGGGCTCGTTCCAACGCGCCTTCACCTACAACCTGCCGCCGTTCTTCTACTGCGCCGGTTCGACTAATCCGAGTACCGGTGTAACAACTCCGCCGGGACCGGGCTGCCTCTATAACACGAACCTCGCCGTCATTCCCGAGGTGAACTTCGGCGGTCAGCCCACGGCGCTGGCCGGAGCTCCGAACGGCGTCGGTAGCGCGCGGGTGCCCTACGCGCTAGGGTACGGCGAGATCAACTATACCGGACATTACGGCCAGTATTACAACCTTGGTCTAACGTACTTCGGCAATAACAACAGCTTTAACCAGCCGCCGTTCGTCGTCGTCTCGGGCAACGCTCGCTTCAAGCTCAACGACCACGGCACGGGCTTGCAACTCTCCGCGGATAATCTCACCAACGCGTACGCGACTCAGTTCGTCGGTTTCTTCAACGGTATTCCGCTGCCGCTCGTCAAGGGGGCGCTGCAGACGAATCCGTTGACCGGTGCGTTCGAGCCGGCGGGTTTCGCCGCTACGCCGGGCGGCAACTACGGTCCGGCGAGCTTTCGTCTCATCTTCACGCAGGACTTCTAGATCTACGCGCACCGTTTCTTGAAGAATTGAGAGTAATGATTCGTTTCGTATCGGTTCTGCTCGCTGCCCTGAGCCTTTCGGGGGTGCCGGCCGGGGCTGCAACGATAGCGGCGCCGCCGGCGCGCGCATCCGCGCCGGCGGTTACCGCGCAAGATCTGGGAGCGTTCTTTGACGGTCTGGTTCCGTACGCGATCAAACGCGCCGGCATCGCCGGCGGAGTTCTCGTCGTCGTCAAAGACGGCAAGGTTCTCTTCGAGAAAGGCTACGGGTATTCAGATCTCGCGAAGCGTACGGCAGTCAGTCCGAGCTGCGACGATCTTCCGGCCCGGTTCGATTTCGAAACTGTTCACCTGGACCGCGGTGATGCAGCAGGTCCAAGCGGGCAAACTCAATCTCGATACGGACGTCAACACGTATCTCGATTTCAAAATTCCGCCGAAGTTCGGCAAACCCATCACGCTGCGCAACCTCATGACGCACAGCGCCGGGTTCGAGGAAACGGCTCGCGATCTGCTCGTCGACAAGAAAAGCCAGCTCTACCCGCTGCGCGACTACCTGATCAAACGGATGCCGCCGCGGATCTTTCCGCCGGGAAAGATAATCGCGTATTCCAACTACGGAGCGGCGCTGGCAGGCTACATCGTTCAGCGTGTTTCAGGCGAGCCGTACGACCAGTACATTTTAAAGCACATCCTGCAGCCGCTGCGGATGCAGCACTCGAGCTTCACGCAACCGCTGCCCGGGAGTCTGGACCCGTTCATGGCGAAGGGATATACGAGCACGGCGGCCGAGAAGCCCACGCCGTTTGAATTTGTCGAAGCAGCGCCGGCCGGCTCGGGTTCGACAACGGCCGCGGACATGGCGCGCTTCATGCTGGCGTACTTGGGCGGCGGCAGTTACGACGGAGGCACGATCCTGAGCCCCGCGACGGTGAAGCAGATGTTCACCGTGCAGCTGCCGGCCGCGCCCGGAATGAACGGATTCGACCTCGGATTTTATCAAGAGAACCGCAACGGGCAAGTCATCGTCGGTCACGGCGGCGACACCGGCGTCTTTCACAGCGACCTGCACTTGATGCTCGGTCAGCACATCGGCATGTTCATGTCGTTCAACAGCGCGGGCAAGGCCGGCGCAGTTGAAGCCGTGCGCGTGCAGATCTTCCGCGAATTTCTCGACCGCTATTTCCCGTACACGCCGCCGGCGGAAGCGACAGTCGCGAATCCCAAAACGGATGCGGCGCGCGTTGCGGGCTGGTACACGAGCAGCCGCCGCATCGAGCGAGCACTTAGCCTCGTCTATGCGCTCGGCCAAACCAGCGTCACGGCGCGTCCCGACGGCACGATCGAGGTGGGCATGCTCACCGATCCCGCGGGCGATCCCGAGCGCTGGCGTGAGGTGGGACCGCTCTACTACCGCCAAGTTGACGGACAAGCGCATCTGAAATTCGTCGCCGACTCCAGCGGTCACATTCTCTACTGGACGAGCGACGACTTCATCCCGGTTTTCGTCTTCACGCGCGTCGACGGCTTGAAGACGATGGGATCGATCAAGACGCTGCTGCTGTGCTTTGTCGCCATCATCGTGATTTCGCTGCTGATCCGGCTCGGCGGATGGATCGCGCGTCAGACGGCTCGGCCTCAAACTCGACTTGACGCCCGCGGAGCGCTGGGTTCACTTGGCCGCACGCATCGGCGCGGTCGCGTTCCTGGTTGCGCTCGCGGGGTGGATATTAGCGCTCTCCAGTGAAAACTCGCTGCTCTCATCGTCGTTCACGAACGTGATGATCGTGCTTTACATTGTGGGACTTATCGCAATCCTCGGCGGTATAGCGATGATCGTGGAAACGATCATGCGCGTCATGCACGGTCCCGGCGGATGGCTCGTTCGAAGCGGCGAGATCATCGTGGCACTTGCGGCGATCTACGGTATTTGGTTCTTCCTCGCGTTCGGCCTAGCCAACTTCGTCACGAATTTCTAGGCTTTCGCACGGACGCGGACGGTCACGTCGGTGTTGAAGCGGTGAAGAGATGAAAGGGCCCTTCGACGCCGACGTGGTGATTGTCGGAAGCGGAATCATCGGTACGATGAGTGCCCTTGAACTCCAGGATGCCGGCTTCTCCGTGCTCGTCATCGAATCCAACGAACCCGGTGCCGGAACCGCAGCGGGAAGCGCCGGGTATCTCCATGACGGCGAGATCTTTCCGGTTGCGCAACCGGGGCTCTTAGCGAATCTCCCGCGTATGCTGCTCGATCCGCGCGGACCGCTCGTGTTTCGGCCGTCGTATCTGCCGCAGATCGCCGGTTGGGGGATTCGCTTTTTGGGCGCAATGCGCAAATCCGCTATCGAGCGATCGATCGACGCACTCGCAAGTTTGAACCGGCAAGCGGTGGATGCGTTATTTTCCGTTGCTGCAGCTTCGAACGCCGAGAAGTTGTTCGTGCGACGCGGTGGCCTGAAGGTCGTTTGCGACCGGCGCACGCTGGGCGAGCTTGCGCGAGAGCTAACGATCCTCGAGCGCGCCGGGATCTCGGCTCGCGCACTTGATTCCGCGCAAGTTCACGCGCTCGAGCCGTCCCTTGCACCGGAGATCGCGGGCGCGGTGTTCTTTCCGAACTCCGCGCATTGCACGGATCCGCAGCGCTTTGGAGATCTGCTGGCCGCGCGTGTCCGCGCCAAGAGCACCGTGCTTCGCGCACGCGTGGAAGCGCTGCTTCCCAGGCCGGATGACGGTTGGATCGTGCGGCTTCGCGGTTGTGATTCGTATGCCGGAATTACTGCGAAAAGAGTTCTGGTTACAGCGGGGTATACGTCCCACGAACTCTTGAGGCCGCTCGGATATAACGTCCCCGTAGCCGCGGCGCGCGGCTATCATCTCATGATCGCGAAGCCGGACGTGCAGTTGAGTCATCCGATAATCTTCCACGAGCCGCACATCGGCGCCACGCCCATGGACCGCGGATTGCGGCTCGCCGGAACGATGGAGTTTGCCGCACCCGGCGCGCCCGCGGATTTTCGACGCGCGGAAATGCTGTATGGGATCGCCAAACGGTACATTCCAGGCCTGCACAACGGAGTAGCAACGACGTGGATGGGGATTCGTCCGTCGATGCCGGATTCGTTGCCCGCTATCGGAAAAGCGAAGCGGCACAACGGCCTCTATTACTGCTTCGGCCACGGCCACCTCGGCTTCACGCAAGCCGCGACGTCGGCTCGCTGCATCTCCGAACTCATGAGCGGCACCCCGCCGTCCGTGGATCTCGCGCCTTTTGACTTAGCTCGCTTCGAATAATATCGCTAGGAATCCCACGATGCGGGAAATGCGACGTACGATCGGTCGAGCGCAGCGACTGCCGGGCAGCCGAGGAGTCGAAGCGTACGCGCGATGTCGGCGCGAAGTATCTCGATCGCCTTATTGACGCCGGCTCCTCCGGCCGCGCCTGAGTCCATACGCATAAGCTCGACCAATTAAGACCCCACGCGCGCCTAAGCACAGTGCCTTGACGATATCGCTGCCGCGTCGAATGCCGCCGTCGAGTAACACTTCGGTTCCTGCGCCGACTGCGGCAACGATCTCGGGCAGGACGCGCAATGTTGGTGCAACCGTGTCGAGTTGGCGCCCACCGTGATTGGAGACCACAATTGCGTTCGCTCCCGCGTCGACGGCGCGACGGGCATCTTCCGCGCAAAGCACGCCTTTGATGACGATGGGCCCGTTCCAAACTTCCCGGATCCACCGCAGGTCGTCCCACGAAACGGCCGACTGTTCGAGAGCGGCCCCGACATCCGCGTACGGCATCGGGCCTTGCCCGGGCAACACGACGTTCGCGAACTTCATCATGCCGCCGTCACGTAAGAAGTCGATGAGCCACCGCGGTCGCGCGAGAAATTGTGTCCCGTACGGCAACCTTGTGGAGAATCTGGAACTCATGAGCTGCTCTTGCGCCATTGCGAACGTCACGCTCGCGCAATCCGGCAACCGGCGTATCGATCGTGACGACAAGAGCGGAGAATCCGGCTGCCCGCGCTCGTTCGATCGCAGCTGTAGCGACATCTCTGCCGCCGACAAGATACAGCTGGTACCAGACCGGCCCGCTCGAGGCGGCCCGCACGTCCTCGAGCCGGCTTCCCGAAAGTGTTGATAGAATATAGCCGGTTCCCGCGATACCGGCCGCGCTGAGCCGCAACGGTTTCGCCGCGTGGAAAAAACAGTCGTGAACTGCCGATGGGAGCGAGAAGAAAGGGCAGCGCGAAATCTGTGCCTAGTATTCTCGTGCGTAAATCGGGAGGTGGTCCGGCAACGGCATTGCGCGCTCGAAACTCCACCGAGTCAAAGATTCTGCAGTTTTCGCGCAGCGTTACTTCGCCGTCGGCACCTCCGTCGATATAGTCGAAGACAACGCGAGGCAGGCGGCGTTTGGCCAGCAACCTTAGGTCGGCGATGTTCACGACGCGCGAAATTCCCATGTTGAGCGATTCGACGTTGAGCACGTCGATTCAACCTCCAGTGCAGTAAATCTCCACGTTCGGGCTTCAGGTAAGGGGAGCCGGGCTTGGAAAACGAAAGATGCCGCGTGCTCGGGACGACACGAAGGACACCGCACGGTGGCGACGGTTCGCGACATCATCGAAATACTCGCCATTCTCGCTGCGGGGATTTGGGCGCTCTACGTTTTCGCGTATGAGCAACGCATCAAGCCCGCAAGCGAACCACCGCAGCTCTTACTCACCGGCTCGCTGCACCGGTTGGGCGAGCACAAGGGTCTTGTCCAAATCGGCTTCAAAGGCACCGTACTCAACAATGGGCGCACTGACGCGTCGATCATTGGGGTTGGATTCGATGCCGACGGCCTGCGTTATACGACGAGCGGGGCGCCGATTTTAGAACGAACGAATTCCGGCACGACGTTCTATCAACGGGACGTGCGCATCGCCTCGCGAACACTTGTTTGCCGCATCATCGAGCTTACCCGATTTGCGTCGCGGGCGTACAGCGGAGGTTTCACGCTGCATCCCGGAGAGCAAATTCCCTACTCGGCCATCTTCGTTGTCAAAAGGGCTGAATTTGATTCAGTCGCTCTTTACGGCAGCCTCGCTTACACGAAGCTCGGTATCGACGGCGGTTATCCGACCAAGGTCGAACACGCGAGCACCGGCGCCGTCTATTTCGCTCCCGCGAAACCAACCCCGTACTACACTCGCTGGAGGTCACGATGGATCAAATATCGCTCTGGTAAGAGGATTTCGCGGCCGCTTCGCGTGACACATCACCATGAATCGTCTTCTTGCTGCCGTTATTATGGCGTCTTTCGTTGCTGCGCCGCTCTGGTCACCCGCGGCCGATAACCGAACTCCGACCCAGCGGGTCATCGGTGCGCTGAAATGGCGCAGCATCGGGCCGTTCTTAGCAGGACGCGTGGTTGCGGTGGCCGGCGTGCCGAGCAATCCGAACTTATTTTACATGGGCGGCGTCCAAGGCGGTATTTGGAAGAGTACCAATTACGGCACCAGCTGGACGAACATAAGCGACGGGAGTTTGCCTCGCAACGCTACGTCGATCGGCGCGCTGGCGGTTGCCCCGTCGAACCCGAAGATCATCTACGCCGGTACCGGTGAATCGGACATCCGCGGCGATATGGATACGGGCACCGGGATCTACAAATCAATCGACGCGGGGAAAGACATGGAAGTATGCCGGCCTGAGCGACACGCATACCTCGATGGGGCTTGAGATCGACCCGCGAGACCCTAACACTGTGTATGCCGCGTCGATGGGGCACGTATTTAAACCCAATTCAGAACGCGGCGTCTTCAAAACTACCGACGGCGGCAAGACGTGGAAGAAGGTGCTTTTCGTCGACGAGAATACGGGTGCTGTTGCCATCTCGTTGGACCAGCATCATCCGGCAACATTGTACGCGGCGATGTGGCAGGCGCAGCGCCAGCCGTGGAAGCTGACCAGCGGCGGACCGGGAAGCGGACTGTATAAGACCACCGACGGCGGCGCGCATTGGACCAACATTTCGCATACGCCCGGATTCCCTGCCGGTATTCTCGGTAAAATGGGTGTTTCGGTGTCGCCGGCGGATTCACGCGTGGTGTATGTGATCGCGCAAGCAAAGGACGGCGGGGTCTTCCGCTCCGATGATGGCGGTGCAACGTGGAAACATGTGAACAGCGAAATGAAACTGCGCCAGCGTGCCTTCTACTATACGGCCATTTTAGCCGACCCGGTGCATCCGAAAGTGGCGTATGCGCCAAACGTCGATGCAATGTATAAGACGACCAACGGCGGGACGACGTGGAAGTCGATCACACAAACCGCCTCGCACGGCGACAATCACATCATTTGGGTGAACCCTCGCAACACCGACATTCTGTTGGAGGGTAATGACGGCGGCGCGATCGTTTCGACGGATGGCGGAAAGTCGTGGAGTTCAAATCTCAATCAGCCGACGGGTCAGTTTTACAAGGTCGCGATCGACGGCCAGTTCCCGTTCCACGTATACGGCGCACAACAAGATGACGGCGCGTTCGAGGGACCAAGCTCTTCGATCTTCGGGCAGATCGCCTGGGGCGAATGGCGGACTGTCGCGCTCGGTGAAAGCACGTGGGTCGCGCCCGAACCCGGTACGACGGATGTGACGTACGGGAGCGGATACTATTCCTCGATGGCGCAACTCAATAACTCACACGGGTGAAGAGGCGAACGTAAGCCCGTGGCCGCGTTACATGGCTGGAAATGCTGCGATCGATACGCGCTATCGCTTTGGTTGGACGCATCCGATCCTTTTTTCACAAGGTGATCCGAACGAATTGCTGGTTGGATCGCAAGTGGTGTTTTCGAGTCTCGACCACGGCAAAACGTGGAAAATCATAAGCCCAGACCTCACTCGGAATGACAAGAGCACCGAAGGACAGACGGGTGGACCGGTGATGCTCGATCAGACCGGCGCAGAAACGTTCCCGGATGTCGCATCTCTGGCGGCATCTCCGAAAAACGCCGACGTCATCTGGGCGGGCTCGGCGGATGGACTCGTTCACGTGACCAAAGATCACGGCACGCATTGGACCAACGTTACGCCGGCCGCACTGCCGCAATGGGCGCAGATCACCACGATCGAGCCCTCGCACACTGATGCAGGAACGGCGTACCTCTCCGCTTCGCGCTACATGTGGGACGATTTCCACCCCTATATCTATAAAACGACCGATTACGGCGCTCACTGGACCACGATCACGCAGGGTTTGCCCTCGGACGAATATGTGTTTGTCGTCCGTCAGGATCCGCGTGAGCCGCAGTTGCTGTTCGCAGGAACGCGCAGCACGGCGTATGTTAGCCTCAACGGTGGAGCGAATTGGACGCCGCTGACGCTCAATCTCCCAGGCGTGCAGGTCCGCGACATGCAGATTGACGCGCGTCAAGGTGAATTAGTCGCTGCCACGCACGGGCGAGGATTTTGGATTCTCGACAACCTGGCACTGTTGGAAGATTTGGTTCGCACCAGCGCGCCGAGCGCGACCCAGGCGCATCTCTTTGCCGTGGAAGGTGCGTGGCTTTCGCATGCGTTTGGCGGATCACCATTCGGAAGCGGGGACGCGGGACAAAATCCGCCGTACGGTGCAACCGTGTTCTTCAACGTACCCGAAGGCTACGACGGAAAAACACCGTTGACGCTGGCGTTCGTCGATGCGAACGGAACCACGATTCGGACCTTCGCGATGCATCCGAAGAGCAAGAAAAAAGAAAAAGAGCTGACGGACGAGCAAAAGGCCGATCTCGACGCGATTACCAACCGCGCGAACGATCTCAAAGAGGCGACGACCGTCAAACCCGGGATGAACACGTTCCAGTGGGACATGCTCTATCCGCCGGCAGCCGACGTCCCCGGCTTTCGTATTAGCCCGACGGATGATTTTCCGGATACGTCCGACGGCCCGACGATTCTTCCCGGCTCGTACAAGGTCGTGTTGAAATACGGCAGTGAGGAGATATCGCAACCGTTGACGGTGACGCTCGATCCCCGTCTGCATCCAGGTCCAGGCGATCTCGCTGCGCGACTCGCTCTTGAGATGAAGATCCACGGCACTATTGACGCTCTCGACAAAACACTCACGGCCGCAATCGCAGCACGCGGGCATCTATCCCCCGATAAGCGGGCGGCGTTAGACGATGAAGTCGAAAAGCTGATCCAAATGGACAATCATTCGGATGAGGGCACGGTCCTCAAGCCGACCAGGCTGCGCGAACAGCTCGCCTTCCTCGGGAACTCACTCGAAAATGCGTACCAGGCTCCGACGGTCGCGGACGAAGCGGCGTACAACCAAATGGCATCCGAAGCCAAAGCGGGGATAGCAACGTTGGAAAACCTCATGCGACCGTGAGTCGGGCATTTGCAAACGCTGCGTCCAGCAAACAGCCACTCGTCATCTTCTAGACAATTCATAACGAATGTTATTGTCACAATTCCCGTGCGCGCTTTGCTTCTAGAAGAAGAACACCCACGAGCGAGGAGGACCTTCGATGAAGAAGGCATGCCTGACCGCCGCGCTTTTGGCGGTCTTTTGCGCGTTCGCGGTCGTAGCCCGCGCGGACGAGGACCAGACCTATACGGGGCCGCCCTCGCCGAGCGAGGCACAGTTTCTTGCATCGGTGCAACGCGATCTCACCGCACGCTTTCCGCATGTAAGCGACGCCGAGAAAGCGGGCTACGTGCGATACACGGGTATCGACGAAACGGGAGCGATCAGCTACGCCAACCAGCAGTGGAACTCGGATCCGACGCATCCAAGCCAACTCTGGTACGACAAGGACGGAAATCTGCTGGGCGCCGACTTTTCCGTGCCGCGCCCGAACCAGGAGCCGCGACCACAGCTCTGGGGGATTAATCCCGGCCGCTGGTATGAGTTAAACGGCCACGTCCATTACGTCGTCAAAGACCCAAGCACCGGTAAAATGACGTACGACAAATGGATCTGGAATGCGGATTTCACCAACGCAGGCGGCAGCCTCTCAAAGCCGTCGGCCGACACCGTCGTGAAACTCGGTAAAGTACCGAGTGCCAACTACATCCAGACCATCTTCGACTTTCCCACGCATCTGGGATCTTATCGTCTGGGTAAAGCCGCACGACCCCGGTCCATTCCACTGGTGAAATAGCGCGCGGGCCCCAGCACGTAGTCACTCTTGATGAGCGAGTCGGCGAATTCGCTGCTCGCTCATTGATGCTGCTTCGCGCATGCATTCCGAAAGTGTGGTTTCGCCCGCGACGCTCGGCTAGTACCTCTTGCGAGAGATCGGCAGCAAGGCGAAACTCACGCAGCAACTGTCCGAAACGGGGCCGTTTCTCGACACGCGACGTCGTCATGGCAATCGCATCAGATCCCTAAAACGTGTGACTAACTCGTGTGAGTATTGGTGTTCTCGCCCCTTTTCGTGCGGCATCATGACCTAAGGGACCTGTTCTGGTTCTCATTTAGCGTAAAAAGTGCCAAGAAGGATGTTCGAAATGCTCACCTCGCGCCCGTTGCAAAAGACCACAGTAAGATAATCGCCGCCTCACCGTCATAAGACCGAGAATTGACGTGGGCATTTTCACCGGATGGGGCCCTCGGATTCCAACGCCGTGACTTGGCTAACTACCGTTTACGATAGGGAATAAGGAATCAAGATGATGAGAGTTGCACGCCTAGCGCTCATATGCTGTGCGTTCTCCGCCGCACTGGAAATGATGCCCGGTACGACCCTTGCCGATGGAACAACCGGCTCGATCTATGGCCGTGTTTACTTGCGGGGTTCGGGCCTGCCGGTTTGCTGTCTCGTCGTTCGTGTCCAATCGGACAGCGAGCCGCCGCAAGAAACCCTGACGCGCCCGGACGGTTCGTTCTCGTTCGTCGCCGTGTTTCCGGGAGCGGTCGCGGTTACGATCGGTCGACAAACGACGTCAGTGCAAGTCCACGCAAACATCGAATCGGACGAAACGATCTTCGTGACCGCCGCGACTTCCGCGAACTCACGGTAGATCGCTGTGGCCAAACGTATCTTGGAGAAAACGTATTTGCAGTTTCTAGACACGACCGACCGAAATGCAGCAGACCATGCACGGCTGCATCCCGCCGAGTCGTTTCGAATCAGTCCTTTAGAAGACGCAATAAGGGCACCGGCCCTTCGCTTCATCGACTCGTGGAGCATCGAAGACGTGATCGACCGCTTTGGGGCGGCCGGAATCAACGGCCAGGCGCGTCTTACGGCTGAATTAACACAACGTGCGCGCCCAGCCTTGGTCGCGCTGGACGCGAACGGCGTGGTGGGGCTGCTCGACTACGTCTACACCGACGGCGCCATTCATATCGGTATCGTGGTCGATTCGCGGTTCCGGAGGCGGTCGATCGGCACAAGCCTGATCGGAGCGTTGCTTCAGGCGAGAGACCCGGCTCACCCGGTCGCGGCGGAATGCCGCTTCCAGAACCGACCCGCGGTTGCACTGCTACGCACGTGCCGCTTCCGGCACGTCAGCGACGAGCGGTGCGACATGATCTGGCGCCACGCGTAACGACGAGCGTATTAGCGTGTATCCCACTGCTCGGCGTTGGAATACCGGTAGAGCATGTTCGGCGCCCAGCCCGTCACGCGCGTTGACATGACGTCATGATACTCGTCGGTGAAGATGAAATCGAGCGCGTAGGAATCGTGGAGGATCCGCTGCATCGCGAAGAAGGCCGCGCGGCGCGCTTTGCGGTCCAGAGTACGCTGCTGCGCAACATACGCGCGATCGTACCCCGGATCGCAGAAGCGCGCCGGATCCGATCCGCCCGGGGCGCGCTGATCGCAGCTGAACACCTCGGACTGCTCGGGGTCGCCGCCGTTGTCGAATCCGGTCAGCGCAATATCGAAGCGTCCGCCGTGGAGCACGTCGGTTTGTCCGCCGCCTTCGAAGACCGGCAGCGTGTAGCCGTGTAATTGCGCATCGATGCCGACCGCGCGCAAATCGGCCTGCACCATCGTTGCGATCCGCCGCCACTGCGCCAGCGTGCCGATAAACGCGACGTCGATCGAAAGCGGCTTGCCGTTCTTCATCCGCACGCCGCTGCTGCTCAACCGCCAGCCGGCACCGTCCAGCTCGCGCGCTGCGCTTTGCGGATCGTAAGCGATCGCGGGAATCGCCGGATCGAACGACCACAGCATCAACGGATCCTCCGTCGTGTCCGGCGGATTGAGCCCATAGAGCGCGTTGCGCAAGATCCTGGTCCGATCAACGGCCTGCGCAATCGCGATGGCGCACGCGCGGATCGGCAACGATAGGATGCTGCGTTTCGAACGCGAGGAAATACTCACCGTTCATCGGCGTTTCGACGACACGCAGGCCCGGAACCGCCGCGTGCCTCGATCGTTTGCTCTGGATTGGTTTGCGCAACGTCGATCTCGCCGGTGCGCAGTGCGACGAACCGGGATGAGTCGTCGGGGTAGATCTTGACGATCAGCGAACGCAGATGCGGCTTGCGCCACGCGTACGGATTCGGCGCGAGCACGATTTGCGTCGCCCGATCCCAGCGCACCACGCGAAACGGGCCGCTTCCGAAAGGATGGTCGTTCCAATCGCCGCGCGCGACGTTGTCGGGATTGTCGCCGAACGCATGCGCGGGCAGAATGCCGTACGCAAAGTCCGACTGGGCAAAAAGCTCGCCGGTCGCTGCGGCCCAGCGCTGCTTGAGTCGAATTTGCACCGTATGCGGACCGAGCGCGCGAATCGACGCAATGCGCAGGTACGGCCGTGGCCACGTCACCGGATTGTGCGGATCCAGTATCGCCCGATACGTGAAAATGACGTCGTTCGCGGTTACCGGCACGCCGTCGGCAAAGCGCGCGTTCGTGCGCAAGTGGTACGTGATCGTCAAGCCGTCCGGCGAGATATCGCCGTTTGCAAGCGTCGGCACGCGCGCGGCGAGCAGCGGAATGGGCTGATTGCGTGAATTCAGGCCAACGAGCGTTTCGCAGTACAGATCGCCCAGATCGATCTGGGTTTGCGCGTAGGCGAAGAGCGGATTGAGCGACGACGGGTCGTTCACGTAGCCGATGCGCATCACATGCGGCGAGCCGCCGCCGCGCACGCCATATACGGCCGCGTGGCAGCCGGCGAGCAGCAACGCAAAAAGCAGCCACTGCATGCGCATCACCGACTCTTTCGCGAACTCGCGCGCGCTCCACCCCTCGCTGACGGTGCGTGCCGCGCTTATGGAGGTTGTCGGCGCATCGATACTAAAGGCGAATGAATAGTATGGCAGGAACCCAGCGTTTTGCACTTTGCATCCTGGCTCTTGTTGCGTTAGCGGGTTGCGCGAAGGGCCACGCTCCGCGCCAGCCTCATGTTTTGCGCATCGCATACGCCGGCTCGCCAAATTCCTTGGTGCCGTTCCTCGCGGTAGATCAAGACGTCATCGCGCTCGATGCATTCTTCGCTCAAACCCTGGTGGGCTTATCAGCAGATAACCGCGATGTGCCGCTGCTCGTTACGCGTTTTCCGTCGCGCGAAAACGGAGACATTTCACGCGATGGAACGCGAATTACGTATCATCTGCGCCCAGACGCACGTTTCGCCGATGGTGTACCGCTAACGTCGGCAGACGTTGCATTTACGTACCGGGCGATCTTCGATCCGCGTAACCGTGTCGACATTGGTGGAACCATACCGGCGGATCGCCTCGTTACGAACGCCGGATGCGCACACCGTCGTCATTCAACTGCGCCAACCGTGGAATGCGGCGGTGCGCGTTCTTTTTGCACAGTCCGACTATCCGTACGGGATTTTGCCGAAACACGCGTTCAAAGATACAAGGGTGGTCGGTACGCCGTGGGAGGACGCGCCGTTCGGCACAGGCCCCTTCCGCGTAACGTCGTGGCGTCGCGGCGATCGTATCATCCTTGAGCCCAATCCGTACTACTCACCGAAACCGAAACTTTCGCGGATCATTTTGCAGATCGTCCCGGATCTGAATTCGAATTTCGTTGCACTCGAATCCGGCTCTGTGGATGTCGGAGCGCTCACGCCGGATAATCTTGAGCGCGCGACGCACTTGCCGGGCGTTCGCGTTTTGCATATTCCGGAAAACGGCACGGGATTCTTATACTTGCAGACGCAACTGCCGCCAACCAATAGCATTGCCGTGCGCCGGGCGATTGCTCATGCAGTCGATGTAAAGGAACTCTCCGGCGCCTGGCGTGGTGCATACCCACGAGCATCGTCGTTTCTGCCGCCGCCGATCGTCACGTGGAACGACGTAAAAATCCCGCCGTACACGCATGATCTCGCTGCGGCCAACCGGGAATTGGACGCAGACGGCTGGCATTTGCGTAGCGGGATCCGGGTCAAAGGAAGCACCGAGCTGGCGGGCCTCATCGGAGCGAACGCGGAGAATCCGATCTTGGTGCGGATCGCCACGCTCCTTCAATCGCAGATGGCTCTGATCGGGATGCGGTTAACCGTGAAGACCGATCCGACTAGCACCTGGTACAGCTATTCGGGCCTGCTCCGAAATGGGAAAGCGATGATGGTGAGTGACGTTTGGGTCGGCGGCAGCGACCCGGAACAGTCGTTAAATCTCCGCTGTGTCGAGGCGATTCCCGGCGGATCGAACCATTCGTTCTATTGTTCCAAGCGGTTTGAGGCATTGTTTGAAGATCAGGCACGTACGCCGAGCAAGCAGCAGCGCTATCAGGACTTTAATGAAATGCAGATGCTGGTGCACAATGACGTTCCGGTCATCCCGCTGTATTACGAACAGTACCTCGAAGGGATCAGCACACGTGTCACCGGCTATCAAAGAAATATGCTCCGTATACCGGTTAACGCAGAGAACTGGGACACGCGATAGCGTCTAGTCCTGCATTGGCTCCAACGATTCGCACCCGGCTGCAGCCACGATGTGCCGTCGGCGAACCGTACTTGGCGAACCGAATACACGACCGCCCCCGCTCCGGAGAACGGATCGGTTGTGTCGTCTGAGCTGCTGTTCACCGTCGATGACGCAATTCGCGCGTGCTGAGGAGAGGTCTTGTACGCTCCTCGGGCCGCCTATTTCTGCGCCCGGTGCAAACGAGCCGGTAAGACGCAGCGGCTCGACGCGACGGATAAAGCCCAGCGTGTCGAGGATCTCGATGTCGACGTCCACTTCCGTCGCTAGTTTCTCATTCTGGTTCGCGAAAGAGATGCACGCCAAGCCTTCGGTGCCGTCATTTCGTACCGCAGCGAATCCGTGCGTAACTGAAATACCCGATCCGCCGTCACCGAGCTTTGAGGATGCAAAGAGCAAACTGCGCCAGGGCACCGACGGCGGCTGCGGCGCAGCGTTCGCGGATGTAGCGTCGATCAGCGAGCCTACCACCGCCCACGGATTGACACCGATGCTCACCGACGACCCGGAACTCTGATACGTCGAATTCGTCTCGGTCCCGCCGGGGATGTTGCTGGTCGTGGTCTGTGAGGACGAGCTCGACGATGAGGCGATAGGAATTTGCAGCGAAGGCAGAACCGCTCCCAGCAAACCACCAAAAACGCTAGCCCGATGCGGGGCAGGCGTCGGCGTGTTGGTTGGACTCGGCGCCGGCGCAACGAGCGGTGTAATGCTCTGCGGCCACGGTGCGGGAACCAGCGAGTAATCGATCGCGTAATACGGAACGCCGATTTGCTCGTCGGATACACCGCGCGCGTGCAATGCGCCGCGGCCGTGCGCAGAAAGCCAGTACATGAACGCGTCGCGATCCGGGGCGGGCAGCGCAGTAATAGTTGATGCGAGCGAACTGACGCTCGGATTCGCCGTTGCTCCCGATGCCCACGTTACGAGATCGGCCATCGACCCGGTTCGCGCAGCGCTTAGTGCAGCGAGCAGTGCCGGGCTCGGCGACGGAATGGTATTGTCTGCGAAAGACGGGATTGCCGTCAGAGATGCCATCGCGAGAAGAGCGAGTGAGAGGCGAAACGTAAGCATGGTTGTGCTCCCTCAGGTACGGACCGCTTTCCAATTTGTACTACATCAAGCTGAGCCTCACCCGGTTAGTAGACCGGCGCGATCCGTGGAGAATCGGCTTCTTGATGCATTTCGATTCGCGGCCGCAAACTCTTTCGGCGTTTTATTAGCCAGCATTGAGTGCGGCGAAACTCATTGTACTCTTGGCGCCAAATATGCGCAGCCTTGCGCGCCTGTTCGATGGTTTCGAAGTACGATGGGTTGAGTAGTTCTCGGCGAACGCCGCCGTTGAAGGATTCGATGAACGCGTTATCTGTGGGTTTTCCCGGCCGAGAGAAATCGAGGGCGATCTTGTTCCAGAATGCCCACTTGATCGAGTGGCTTCGCAACAAATTCCGTGCCATTATCACAACGCAGCACGTTCGGGACGCTGCGCTCCTTGCATGCGCGCTTGAGTACCGCGACGACATCGTCGGAACAAAAACGCGGTGCAACTTCGAGAGCAACGCATTCGCGAGAATAAATGTCCACGATCGTGAGCAGTCGATTGCTCGATTGTCCGCGAGCCGATCGTGCATGAAGTCCATACTCCACACCGCGTTGACGATCTGCGGGATGAAACGCTGCGATCGAGGCGTCGCCGCTCGCCGGCGATGTGGCAGTTTTGACCGCAGACTCAAGCCTTCTCCTGCATAGAGACGATAGACCCGCTTGTCGTTGATCTTGAACCCTTCCCGTCACACAGCACGCCGATTCGTCGATAGCCGTAGCGAACGCGGGCCGCCGCGATCTCTTTGATCTGCTCGCGGAGTAATGCATTCAGCGGCCCAGCTTTCGATTTGCAATAATACGTCGATCGATTCAGGTTGATCGGATGGCATGCGCGGCGTGCGCCCACTTGGAAGCGTGCGTAGAGAAAGCCGACGCGTTCGCGCTGCTGCGCCGGCTTCATAGTTTTTTTGAAATGATCTCCTGGAGCATTTTGCGATCCAGACTCAGGTCGGCGACGATCGCCTTGAGCTTGGCGTTCTCTTCGCGCAGCTGGCGCAGTTCGCGGATCTCGGGCGTCCCTAGGCCGCCGAAGCGGCGCTTCCAGGTATAGAACGTGTTCTCGTGGATGCCGAGCTTGCGGACGATCTCGGCGACCGGCGTGCCGGCCTCCGCCTGCCGCAAGGCCGCGGCGATCTGCTCGGGGGAGTGGCGTTTTCGCACGGGCAAAACCTCCGGGTACGGTAATGAGGAGTTTTGCCGATTTTTCGCGAGTCCCGCTGGTCCAGAAATCGGGGTCAGGGTCAATGTCCAGCAGTTCAGCTACTGCCGATTCACAGTGCGCGCCAAAGCCGAGAGAAGTTATTACCTGCGGAAAAGCTGGACCATCGGCTGCACGCCTTTCGATGTGTCAGCTGCATGCCCCAGATACCTATGGATTCCTAAAGCGTCCTCGATTGTGCGAAGCAACGAGTAATGGCTATACGGCGTGCTGTCGGCCACACCGCGCGGACCATGGTTCGTGACAACGATCGTCGGAATGTGACCACCGCCGTAGTTCGCAGCACTGTTCGGATCGATGCCACAGCACCCTTCGCGCGTGTCGCTGGATCCCTCGTCGAACGTGATCACGATTGCCGTGTTTTTGGTGGAATTCCACACTGGCGACCGTTGAATCTTCGTGACGAGATCGCCCACGTAGGCATCGCCGCGACGAATCAAACCCGACACGTTGTCGTGGTTGCAGTCCGCCGGAATGACTTTCGCAACGGAAGTCGAGTAATCGGAGGGATCCAGCCCGTGCATCTCGTTGCATTGGTTGGGCACGACCAGTGCGAACGCGGGCACGTTGCCCGATGAAAGATCGCTATCCAACAGATCGAATCCGACGATGTGCTTCACGATGCTCGAGCTATGCTGGACCGACGCAAAATTCTCGAAGCCCGAATGTTTTGAGGCGTAGAGCTGCCAGTGTGCCGCCGCCGGGCCCATCTTCGGATCGCCGGCAAACACAGACTGTTGAGCCCGGCGCAGGAATGCTCTCGTAATAGCCTTTCCAAGTCAGCCCCGCTGCATCGAGTACGCGTTGCAAGGTTAGGAGCGTTGACCGTATGATTGACGTAGCCTGATCGCATGGCTTTCTCGCAGTAAGTATCCTTCATCCTCAGATGTGCAATAGTAAGCGTCATCGTCGCGAATCCCAAAGGTATCGCCCCCGACGAGCGCAATGTAGTTTGGTTCGCTCGGATGCGCCTCAGCGTAGAATCGTGTCGCGACGCCGTACTCTTTCGCGAGTGCAGCGATATGCGGTGCGTGCGCGGCACTCATGATTTGCGCATAGTCTTTGTTCTCTTCAATGATAACGAATATGTGTGCGTAGTGCGGGATGGTTTGATCCAGCTGCGCCGCCGGAACACCTGCAAATGCAGCGGCCGTGGCAATCGCCACGAGGGCAGCTGCAAAAAACTTCACGGCGATACATTTTCATGAAACTTCTCCTTAATAGCGAAATCAATAGACGGCATCAGCTACTTTTTCGGGATCGTGGTCTTCAAAAGGCGGCTTGCCGCAACGCTGGAATCGGCCGAAATGCTCCCGGACGCTGCCCGAAATCGAAACAGTCACGCAACGCATCAGATCGATCGTTCGCAAAGAGTGCCGCTTTGGGTCGCGCTCGAACGGTCCGTCATCGTATCGGGCATCACCCACCGCGCCGAACAGAATCGCATCGCTGCGATCGCACAACTTCCGCACATCGTCGGGCAGTGGCGATCTTCCGGCTTGCAGCGCAGCCGCACCAACCAGCCCTTCAACGCACTCGATATCGCGTCGCACATGGTTGAGCACGTGGACTGCGTGCGCGATAGTCTCCGGCCCATGCCGTCGCCCGGAAGCACCGCGATCATGGTGCTGCAAGCACTGACTGCGCGCGGCGCGCTACAAGCGAGGAGCTCAGGCCGTATTTTTCAAGGAGCGCGTCGTTCGGCGCACTTTCACCGTCGACATCCATGAGCCCGAGGCGTTCGACGCGCGTTGGATATCGCGCCGAAAGCACTTCGGCAACCGCGCTGCCCAAGCCGCCGAAAATCGAGTGTTCCTCACAGGTGAGAACGTAAGGGACGCCTTGCGCAAATTCCGCGATTGCGCCCTCATCCAGCGGTTTTATCGTCGGGACGTGCAGGAGAGCCGCCTCAACGCCTTCTCGCGCCAGCAACTCGGCCGCCTCCAGCGCGCGCACAGTTTGCGCTCCCGTCGCGATCAACCCGATGTCGCTGCCGTCGCGCAGACGAACTGCCGCGCCGATCTTAAACGGACGATCCGGTGGCGTCACCGATCGAATCGGATCGCGTATAAGCCGCACGTACACCGGCCCTTCGTACTCCGTAGCGGCGCGAATTGCAGAGCGTGCTTCCTCGCCGTCACACGGAGCCAGCACGGTCATGTTTGGCAGGCTGCGCATAATCGCGATGTCGTTGACTACTTGATGCGTTTTGCCGGTGAAGCCTGTGAGTATGCCGCTATAATGCGCGGCAAACTTCACGTTGAGTCGCGGTTGCGCAACTACGACGCGTATTTGATCCAGATCGCGCGTAGCGAGAAACGCGGCAAAGAGCTTACCCAGGGAATGAGCCCGACCGTCGCCATACCCGCTGCGACTCCGGCGAGATTTTGCTCGGCGATGCCGAGCATGAAGAAGCGATCGGGCCGGGCTAGCGCGACTTTATCGGACTTCGTCGAGTTCGCGAGGTCGCCGTCGAGCACAACGACGCGCGGATTTGAGGCGCAGAGGCTCGACCAGCGCGTCGCCAAATACGTCGCGCTGCGCGCGCATGCTAGGCACGAATCTCCGCGAGCGCGCGTTCGACGTCCGCTTCGCTGAGCGGCCGCGAATGCCAGGTATAGTCGTGCTCCATGAACGACACACCCTTCCCCTTGATCGTGTGCGCTATGATGATCGAGGGCCGCATAGAGGTTGTTTCAACGGCGCCACAGGCGTCAATAAACTCACGAACGTCGTGCCCGTTGCACTCGAGGACATTCCATCCGAATGCCTCCCACTTTGCACGGGGCGCGTCGGCCGGATCCCGTCGCGCGATCGCGCCGTAGCCGTCCGCCGTCGGCCAGCCAAACTGCTGCAAATGGTTCCAATCCAAAATAGCTGTAAGGTTTCCCAGTTCGTAGCGCGCGGCGCAAAACGCGGCTTCCCAAATCTGACCTTCTTGGATCTCGCCATCGCCCAACATCACCCACGTGCGAAATGATTTTCCAAGCATTCGCGCAGCAAGCGCCATTCCGACGCCGGGCGAAAGACCTTGTCCGAGCGAGCCCGTGGACATGTCGAGACCAGGCAGCTTCGTCATGTCGGGATGCCCCTGCAAGCGCGAGTCGATCGCATCAAACGTATCGAGTTCCTCGACGTCGAAGTAACCGCGCAACGCAAGCACCGCATATAACCCTATCGCGCAATGCCCCTTCGAGAGGATGAAGCGGTCGCGGTCGGGCCAATCGGGACGCTCCGGGTCGATGTGCAAGATGTGAAAATACAGTGCTGCAAAGATGTCAGCCTGCCGACAGCACACCGCCAATGTGTCCCGCGCCGGCGTGCTGCACCGCGAGCAGCACGCGCCGCCGGACCTCATTCCCAATTCGCGCGACTTGCTCTGCGTTCATAAAGCGAAGTTCTCGCGGAGGTACTGCCGGTTGGCTTTCGCCGACGCGAGCGGAGAGCGCGGCGCGTCCTGTTCCACAACGATCCATCCGGCGTAATCGGCATCCCGCAACGCCGCGACGATCTGCGCGATCGGTACCATGCCGCGCCCCAGCTCCACGAACAGTCCCAAACGAACCGCGCCCGCGAAATCGATGCGGTCGGCGCGAACGCGCTGCAACAGTTCTGCGTCCACGTCTTTTAAATGCACGTATCCAATGCGGTCGCGATAGTCGGAAAACACCTTTCCGACGTCAGCGCCGGCATAGGCGAGGTGCCCTGTATCGGGACAGAGTTTCAACGGTGCTGCGGCCGTCATATCGCAAAGACGGTCAATCTCGTGCGCCGTTTCAACGTAGGTGCCTACATGCGGATGAAAGACCGCTTCCATGCCGCGTGCATCAAGCGCTCCCGCGATCGTGCGCAGGCCATCCGCCATCGTACGCCAGGATCTCTCGTCTAATTCATCTGCAATCCCGGCGCGGCCGGCGACCGCCAGGCGTCGATCCGATACCTCATCAGAAAGAATCAGCACCTTCGAACGCAGCTCTTGCAGTCTGTCGGCCACGCGCATCGTGCTCTCGAATGCGGCTTTATGATTCGCCGACTCGCGAAGGTTCACGGCATGGAACGTCGCCGCCGGCTGCAAATTTCGCTGTCCGAGTGCAGCGGAGATTTGGTACGAATCCTCCGGAAAGTTGTAACTGATCTCGCTGCCTTCATAGCCGGCCTCCGCCATCTCATCGAGCATCTGATCGAATGATGGAGTCTGCGCCCACGTGTAGAGCGGGTCAAAGCCCCAGTTGACTGACGCCGTGCCGACTCGGATGCCGTTTCCTACCACGGCCATCCCCGTTTGATCCATTCATGCTGCGGATCGAACGACATATGGTACACGTGCTTCGGTCCGGCCAGAACGTTTAAGTAATAGATCGTGTACTCCGCTGCTGCAACGCAGACATGGTATCCGCGCGGAACGAGGACCAAGTCACGATCGTGTGCCGTCATCGTCTCGTCGAGGTCGCCGTCCGCCGTGTAGACGCGTTGAAATGCGAATCCTGCGCTCGGCTGCGCTCGATAATAGTAGATCTCCTCCAGCGCAGATTCGCGCGGCGGATCGTCCGTGTCGTGTTTGTGCGGCGGATAGCTCGACCAATTTCCCGCCGGAGTAATAACTTCCGTGATGAACAGGCCCGACGCCTCATCCGGATCCATAAGAATGTTGTGGACGCGGCGCACCGCATGACCAGTTCCGCGAATATGTGCGTTGCGATCCGTTAGCGCCAACCTGCGCGGCGATCGTGGCGCGCCGTCGGCAGGCGCGCTGCACACGGCAACTTCACAGTCGGTCAGCGCCCGTATTTCATAGGTTGAGTTGGCTGGAACATACGCGCCCTCAGGCGGTCCTTCGAACGGCGTTTTTCGAGTACCCACACCATTCCAAGTTGTTCCGGCGCACTGAACGTCGGCCGATCCTTCAATGAAGACGAGCGCCACTTCTTTCTCGCCGCTCCGGCCCGCAAGCGACTCCCCCGCCTGCAGACCCACGACACTGAGACCCACGTACTTCCAATCATCGCCGTTTGGAACTACGCGAACGATCTCGCCGTACTTTACGGCGTTCCCACGAATCAGGAGCATTCCACATCCGATAACGCCACGGTACACCGGTTTTGTCTCGAACGGTCGGCCGCAATTGCGATCCGCAGCGCCTGCAACGCGTCATTTCCATCAGCCCGCGGCCTCGCCCGCGCGGCGGCGATCCGGATGAAGTCTTGAATCTCGTTGCGGTACGCATCTGAGAATCGCGTGATAAACGAACCGGTTTGCGGCTTGACAAAGGATACGCCGAGCACCGTGCCGCTGTTCATGCTCGCTTCCCCGGTAAGCAGCATCCCGCGAGATCCGTGTATCTCCATACGCACGTCGTATCCATAGACCGCTTCGCGTGAGACGTCCAACACCGCAAGTGCACCACTAGAAAATCGCAGCAATGCGACCGCCGTATCCACGTCGCCGGCTTGCGCTATTGCCGGATTTGCCGCGTTCGCTACGGCCGTCACTTCTTCCACTGAATCCGGTGAGAGTAACCATCGCGCAGCATCGAAGTCGTGCACCATCTGGTCTTTGTATTGGCCGCCGCTCGTCGGAATGTACGAAATCGGCGGCAACTCACGGTCGCGGCTCACAAGCCGGATGAAGCGGGCGTCGCCGATCTTCCCCTCGTCGATTGCACGCCGCGCATTTACGAAATCGCGATCGAAACGGCGCTGAAATCCTATCTGAAGAATCACGCCCGCCCGTTCGCAAGCGTCGATCGCCCGCACAGTCGTCGCTACGTCCAGCGATATCGGCTTTTCGCAAAAAATTTGCTTGCCGACGGCGGCGGCTTGGGAGATCAACTCCGCGTGCGTATCGGTCGGCGTTGCGATTGCGACCGCATCGACCGCTGAATCGTTGAGGAATCCATCGACAGTATCCACCCGTCCCTGGCCTAGCCGGTCGATGAGCCGTTGCGCCGCGCAGGCATCTACGTCGGCAACGCCGGCCAGTCTTGTTCCGGCGGTGACTGCGATGTTACTTGCGTGCACGTCTCCAATACGTCCGGCGCCGAACACCGCGATCGAGATCATTAGGTCAACGCCTCCTCCGATCGCGCGACTTCGTATTCGGCGCGCTTATCTCGGTGGTACGCCGGGATCGTCACGTCCCACCAACCCGTTGCGGTCAATCCGCTCTCGGGCAATTGCCTGCTGCACAACGCTTCAACAACTGCCGGGCGTCCCGCCGCAAACGCCTTCTGGAGCGCCGTTCCCAATTGAGCCGGATGCTCCACACGCTGCGCGTGGCAACCTAACCCTTCAGCGACGCGAGTCAAATCTGCAGAAAACGGTGTCCCGTCGTTCTTTTTAAAATTCGTTGCGATTACTCGGTCCGGCCCAAACTGAAGCGTCTGAAGATTTTTAATGCATTCCCAGCCGAAATTGTTCATGACAAGAAAGACCACAGGAATATCGTATTGCGCAGCCATTGCTAGTTCTTGCACGGTTTGCAAGAAGCTGCCGTCGCCGACGATCGAGAGCACCTGGCGATTCGGCGCGGCGAGCTTTGCGCCAATTGCGCCGGGCACCTCGAACCCCATCGCTGAGAAGCCGCCGGGAGTAATGTGCTGCCGGCTGCCGTAGACCGGAAATTCTGTAAACACTTGACTTTGCGGATTCCCCGCGCCGGTGACAACGATGCCGTCGCGCGCAAGCACCTTGCGCGCTTCTACGAGCGCGCGCGAGATCGTCATAGGAGCGTGCGTTGCTTTCGCGTGTCGGCCGCAGCGCCTCATCCCATGCCGCTTTCAGCGCCTGTATCCGCTCGAAGTAGGCCGTGGTGCGGTAGTCGCGCGCGCGCGCGCGTTCGCGCAATGCCAGCAGCAGATCGCTCAGCGTCGCCCGAGCGTCGCCGACGATTCCGACTTCAACCGGATAGTTCTTTCCAATCTCATACGGATCGATGTCGATATGAACGAGTTTGCTCGGCGGAATATTGAATGTAATGCCGCGGCGGAATGAGGATGCAGTTCGATCGGTAAAGCGGCATCCTACGGCTAAGATGACGTCGGCTTCGCGCATGAGCGCATTGCCCGAAATCGACCCCAAGTCGCCGCAGGGCCACGCATAGAGCTCGTGATCCTCAGGGATCGCGCCCTTGCCCATCCACGTCACGGACACCGGCGCGCCGAGAAACTCTGAAGCTCGAGCAGATGCGCCTCTGCTGCGGACGCGATAACGCCGCCGCCGGCGAGGATCATCGGTCGCTCGGCTTGCAGCAGCAGCTTCGCGGCCTCTTCGACAGCGTCCGGATCGCCATGCGCGCGCCCACGCGGCCGGCGCGTTACCGGATCCGGCAATCCGTCGATCTCGGCGAATTCTGCCTGCACGTCCATGGGAATATCAAGGTGTGCCGGACCCCGGCGCCCTTCGAGCATGACGTTGAACGCGAGATGCAGCACGTTCGGCAGTTGGTCCGCGCGGCTTGGTTGCCACCAACGTTTGACGATCGGTTCCATCATCCGCGGGAAGTTTGCCCAATGCGTGCGCTCCAACTCTTGCAGGACGCCCCGGCCGCGCATGTACGTATGCACGGAACCCGTAAGCAACAAAAGCGGAATGGAATCGATGTACGCGCAAGCGACGCCCATCGCCGTGTTCACCGCGCCCGGGCCAATGGAGGTAAAGACAGCGCACGGCTTGCCGGCAACGCGATAATAAGCATCGGCCATGTGGGCTGCGCCCTGCTCGTGAATCGCCTGCACGACCGAGATTTCATTGCGGCGATCCACGAACGCATCCAGCAGCGCCGTGATGCCGTGACCCGACACGCCGAACAACAGCGGCACGCCTTCGCGGATCAGGTATTCCGCGACGATTTGCCCTCCTGTCATTCGCATGTCGATGCTCCTTTACGGAAGTGCCGCGGCAGTTTCCGGCATGTACCCCATTTGCGCAGATATCGCTTGCGCAGACTCGCTGATCTGCGCCGCCACCTCGGCTATGCGTTCCCGCGTCAAACGAACCGAGGGAGACGATACTCCGAAAGCTGCAATGACGTGTCCGGTACGATCGCGCACCGGCGAGGCAATGCAGCGAACCCCGGCGTGAAGCTCTTCATCGTCAACCGCGTAGCCCAGGCGCCGTACGCGCGCGAGATCGAAATCCACTTCGTCGAGCGTCGTCATCGTGTGCGGCGTATAGCGCTCGAGCGGATTGTTTCCGTAGAGGTCGGCCAACTGCGCGCGCGTAAAATCCGTCAGGAGCGCTTTGCCGATTGCCGTGCAGTACAAGGGCTCCGCAGTTCCTATTGTCGTTTCGACGCGAAGAATTCCGGTCGCCGATTCCGATGCGACGGAAACGGCGAATTGTCGATCTCGTACCGCGACATGCGTATTCTCGCCGGTTCGTTCGGAGATCGCGCGTAAATGCGGCTGCGCAATATCGACGACGCTCAGCTTGCGCAGCAATCCGGCGGCAACTTCCAAAACACCGTATCCAACGGTGTATTTTTTAGTACCGGGGTCTTGCGCAACGAAACCGTGCGATTCGAGCGTGGACAGCAGCCGATACGCTGTGCTCGGGTCTACATTTAAACGTTCGGCCACTTCTGTTGCGCCCAGAGCGTCCGCCTGCCAACCAAGCAAGCGTAAAATTTGTGCACCGCGCGAGAGCGAGTTGATCATTGCCGGACGTCCCATATCACTGCTATCTAACACCGCTATTGCACTATGGTCAAGGCATTGCCCGAACGTTTCCGAAATAGACCGATCATTTTGCAACCATATTGACAATGTTGCAATAAAGTGATGAAGTGATCCTTGCCCTACTTCGCGTGCCGAACGAGGCAAGGAGGCGTCGCCCATGCTTTGTCGCAGCGCAACGCTCATTCGAATCATTCTCGGCGCTCTGCTGTTTCTCGCGCCAGTTTTCTGTGCCGCGCCGGTACGTGCGCAAAATGCGCCGCCTAAAGTATCGATAAGCGGCACGATCGTAGATCAAAACGGCGGCCTTCCCGTAGCCAATGCGCATTTGCAGTTGCAGCAGGGCGGCAAGATAGTGGCTACGACGGTCAGCAATGCTTATGGGGTATTCACGTTAAACGCGATTGCGCAGGGTGCCTACACGATTCTGGTTCAGGCGAGCGGATATCAGACGGGCCGATCGCAAGAGATTGTCCTTACCGGCTCGGCTAATGTGAACATCGCTCTCACTCGCACAAAAGCCGCCAACAATTTACGAACGATCGCAAACCTCCGTGTGGGCGGAGCAGCAGCGCTGCAGACCAGTGCGACAATTCAAGCGAACGTCGACATCAACGTCGTGGATAACACGAATCACTTGCGTCTAGCTGAGCCCCTGAGCAAACTCCCCAGCGTCAATCAGGCCGATGCGGATTCTTCCAGAGGTGACGACATCGGCATCGACATTCGTGGGCTCAAACCGAGTGAAACGCAAGTCCTGCTCGATGGACATCCGATCGGACCGATGGGCGTTTATCCCGGATGGGATATTGGAGGCGGCACGGGCGGATTCGATTTTGCGAACTCGCCCGCCTTTGCGCTCAGAAACGTGCAAGTAACATACGGTTCGGGCGCGACCGGGCTGTACGGAGTTGACGCCGTGGGCGGCGCCGTTGACTTTCAAACAATCGAACCGACGAAAACGCCGCAAGGGCTGGTGCGTTACGGCTACGGCGATGAAGGAGCGCCACTCTTCACCGCTCAGGCGACGGGCACGGTCGGAAAACTGGGCTACGTGTTTCTCGACGGCGTGAACGGAACGTACGGACAGTTCTCGCCGCAGGTCATCGCGCAGACCGGCGCGCGCGGCAACGATTGGACCTCACCGACATTCGCCGCCGACACGTATCTTGTCACAGGCAACGTCAATCTGCGAAACGTCCTCGGCAAGCTGGTATGGTCCTTTTCACCGAAAACGTCCCTCACTTTCACGGGTTACTCGGCGACGTCGTGGGACGATAAGACGGGTAACGGCGACAACGACTTCATTACGCCGGAGTACGCGTTATATCAAGCGCAGCAGAGTCCGAATTGTTCGCTAACTCCGGGCGGTCCGACGAATGGCGTAACGGTTATCACGGATGCCGCGCCGAACGGCACGTGTGTTACGCCGCAACAATACGCGCAAGGCGCGAGCGGCCCGTCCGGCGGCGGTCAAGGGCCGTTTCAGGCGTTGCGAAATCAGGACTATCACGCCCGCCTACTGACGCAGATTGGAAAAAATCAAATTGTCCTGGATTCGTTCATCGACAACTACGGTCAAGATCGGGAGCGGCCCGAATCCAACATCAACGGCGACCTTTCCGTTCTTACGCGCATATTTCGGACGTTTGGGACGCTGATCAGCGATGACATTGCCGGCCAGAAAAACGATTTCGGTTTTGGATTCTATTCGCAGCGCCAGTACACCAACGGCAATCAAATCTCCGGCGCAACAGGGTTCATTCCCACAAGTTCGCTGTACTCGAAACTCGACAGCTTTTCATTCGCGACGCGTTTACGCCGTCCGACCGCATGTCGTATTTCTTGAATGTGTGGTTCAAGCATTCGCTCGTAGGCGGCAACTCGTTCGATCCTCGGCTCTCCATCGTTTACCGGCCGACGCCTCACGATGTCGTTCGTTTGACCGGCGGCGTAGCATCGGCCGATCCCGCTCCGATTGCTTTTGAGTTAACCGGGGCCGGCGGAATCAATCCCGGCAACTGCCAGCTTTCTCGACTGGGATCTTTGCCGACCCCAGGCGAGCTTCCGGAAAAAGCGAAGGACATCGAGGGTTCGATCGCCCATACTTCGGCGCTGCAAACTCGCTGCAGTTGACAGCGTACGACACGAACGAAACCAACTCGATTTTCGAAGCCGACTTGCCGGCCGCGCCTTACGTGCCTGCGATCAATGCGCTCTACGGACCTTCGTATCTGACCGGCGTCTTCACCCACATCTCGTCGATTTGCCCCAGCCTTGCGCCTCCGAACCCTCCTCCCACGCTCGCAAATCTGACGGTTGCGACGAACCTTAATCTTGCCACGGCGCGTGCGCGGGGCTTTACAATTAACGGACGCACGCGTCTGACGCGTGAGCTGACCGTTGAGGGATACTACAACGTACAATCGGCGATGGTTTTCGACATGCCGGTCACCGTGCAGATGAATAATCCAACGTTGATTAACGGTTCGCAGATACCGAACATCCCGTTGCACACGTACGGCGTTACACTGGATCTCACGAATACGCACGGCGGAGAATTCTACATCGACTACACGCACTACGATGACTTCAACGCTTTCAATCGGCCGGCGTTCGGCGAAACCGATGCGTTTTTCAACCAGCGCCTAACCGACAACACGTCGATCAACCTCGGTATCTCGAATCTTTTCAACGCGGCTACGGATAATTACGGCCGCGTCGGCTTGGGGCTCTATCAGGCCGAGAATGCTTTTGGTACAGACGCGAATGCACTGCAGCAAGGCACGGAGCGTTTTGGCCTTGGGCCTATGTCAGTCATGTTTTCCATAACGCAGCACCTCGGAAAGCCGGGAACGACTCCGTAGCGGCCGTGATCGCTTGTCTGCGCAGGTTGACCGGCATGTGGCTTCGCGGCGCGGCGGCGATCGCAATTGCGCTTTTGCCGCTTGCAGTCCCATCGTCTTCATCATCCGCGGCGTCCGGCGGTTCTGTGGGTTCGATGCTTCGCAACCGTATCAAACACGTCTTCATCATTTATCAGGAAAACGAATCGTTCGATCATTACTTCGGGACGTACCCCGGAACGGATAATTTGTCGAGTATCTCCGCGGAACTGCATGGCTTTCGGCAGTACGATCCGCTGGCCAAAGCCTGGATTACACCGTTCAAGATCGTCGATCCCGATGTGGAGAGTCCGGACCATTCGCGGCGCGGACTGCTCCTAAAAACGAACGGCGGCAAGATGGACCAGTTCATCGCCGTGCAGGAGCAATCGTCGGCAAAGGACGGGTACGGACCCGACGACCAGCGACGTCTGGGACAGCTAACGATGATCGTATTACGACTGCGATACGATTCCGTTTCTCTGGAAATACGCGCATGAGTTCGCGCTCTACGATCATTTCTTCCAAGGGATGGTCGGCCCATCGACGCCGGGCAACATCGAGGTGATCGCCGCGCAAACCGGACAAACGCAGGCGGCGCGCGATCCATCGGAAGTTGTGCGCGGCGCAGGATCGGGCGCCGGCGTACCCGTGGAAAACAGCATGGATCCGCCGTTCGGTCCATACCCCGGCAAACCGAAAGAGAAATTGCAGATCGTCCAGCGGTACGCTACCGTCATGCTAACGCTTAACGGACGCGGCGATCGCCGTGCCACTCGAGACGTTGAGGGCGTCACCGACGATTTGCAAACGATTGGCTCCAGCGGCAAAACACCGGTCCCATGGGGCTGGTTTCAGGAAGGATACAATGGTCCGAACCGTCCTGCGCTCGACGGGTACTCGGCGCACCACAACGCGCTGCAATATTTTGCATATCTTGCGCCGCAACGACGTCTTTTGGAATCACGTTCGAAGTACGCGCGACGTCCTAACTCGAGATTTCGAACGGGAAAGCTTCCACCGCTCGGCGTTTTCTACATCAAGGGCAGCAACCACAATCGATTCGGCTGGCGCCCCGCAAACAAGTCGCCGTTCATCCAGCAGCAGTTCATGGGCGACGACGATCATCCCGGCGAAGGCGATTCGGATCGGCAAGTCGCCGAAGCGTTCGTCGCAACGTTCGTCAACGCCGTCGCGCGAAGCCGCTATTGGCGCGACTCCGCGATCGTCATCACGTGGGATGACGAAGGCGGCTTTTACGATCACGCTCCGGCGCCACGTTTCGAGCGCTGTTGGGATGGGCATCCCTGTGGCGACGGACCGCGCGTTCCATTGATACTCATTTCGCCCTACGCGAAGTCCGGAGCCATCGCGCACGATTCAGGCGACACCGGATCCGTCGTGAAGTTTATCGACACGGTGTTCGGCTTGCCACCGCTGGCGTCGCTTCCCGACGAAAAACCCTACATGCCGGAAGGCCCGCGCGATGCGAACGCGCGACTCTCGAACCTTGCCGACGGTTTCGATCCGCTACGGCTAAGCGGCGCGCACGCGCCGATCGCGGCATCGCGTGCCGTGATTCCCGACGCGATCGTCAATACGTTTCCCGCGAAGATGACCTGCGCAAGCCTGCACATGCAACCGGTGCGTATTCCGGGCACAACCATGCCCCCACCTGGATTTACCGGCCTTCCGAAACAATACATTCCATGATGAGGCGCAAATAATGATTCTCGTTTCCGCTTTGCCGCCGCAACACGTCCC
>CAVZQG010000007.1:0-117864 GCA_963777365.1 Vulcanimicrobiota bacterium | reverse complement strand
GGAAATGCTGCCGTGCGTTTCGCATGCGCGTCCCGCAGGGAATACCCCGGTGCAGAGGCGCAACTCTGTGCCTCCTTGCTTTCTTTCTCTTTCTTGGAGGGTGTTCGTGCAGGCAATCGTGTTGGTAGGCGGCGAGGGCACGCGGCTGCGCCCGCTGACGTTCGGGACGCCCAAGCCGATGGTGCCGATCATGAACGTGCCGTTTCTCGCGCGCACGCTCGAGCGGTTGTGCGACGTCGGCATCCACGACGTGATTCTGCCCGCCGGCTACATGCCGCAAGCCATCACCGAATACTTCGGCGACGGCTCGCGCCTGGGCATGAACATCACCTACGTCATCGAGGACGAGCCGCTCGGCACCGCCGGCGCGATCAAGAACGTCGAGCAGCACATCAACGGCCCGTTTTTCGTAATGAACGGCGACGTGCTCACCAGCCTCGATCTGCAGGCGATGATCGACTACCACAAGCAGAAGGGCGGCTTGGGCGTGCTGCATCTCATTAAAGTCGAAGATCCCTCGGCATTCGGCTGCGTCGTGCACGATGAAAGCGGGCGCATTTCACAGTTCGTCGAGAAGCCGCCCAAGGGCACCGAACCGACGAACGAAATCAACGCGGGCACGTATTTGCTCGAGCCGGATGTGCTGAGCATGATTCCGCCCGGTCGCAACGTCTCCATCGAACGGGAAACGTTTCCGAAGATTCTCGCGGAAGGTCACGCGCTGTACGCGTATACGACGACCGATTATTGGATAGACGTCGGGCGCCCGGAGCACTATCTCAACGCGCATCGCGACATTCTGTCCGGCGCGATGCCGCTGAAGATCGAGCCGGGGATCAGCGGAGCGGGTGCCGCCGCGCTTCGAGAGGCTCAGACAAGCAACATTACGCCCCCGGTACATCTAGAAGAAGGCGTGCAGATCGATCCCAGCGCGAAAGTGGGCCCGAACGTCGTACTCGGAGCAGGGCTGCTGTATCGGCCCAAACGCGGTCGTGGTGCGAGAGCGTGCTTTGGAACAATGTGATCGTCGAAGAGGGCGCGCAGGTCTTCGAAGAGCATCATTGCGAGCGGTTCGCGGATCGGAGCGGACGCCCGGATCGGGCGCGGAAGCGTCATCGGCCACGACGTAGTCGTCGAGCCGGGAACCATCGCGCCGGAGGGGTCGCGCATCGGTCCGACCGTCGCCAATAGGGGCTAAAGTAAGCAAGCGCAACCCTCAATAGGGCAAAAGGTTTATCCTTTCGTAGCAGCTCGGGTATAAATCGCTCGTAATCGCAGGGGGGTAGCCGCCAGCTTTGCTCTCCTGGCCGTGCTTCAACATTCGTCCCAGGCTGGCGTTTGGAGACCGTTCGTGATTGGGAGACCCCAAGACGCGCTCGCCGTGGCTTCTGTTCCGCGCACGCTCTTCATGGGTTCATTCCCGCCCCGGGAATGTGGCATTGCGACGTTTACCAAAGACGTCGTCGACTCGTTCGATCGCGCATTCCGCACGAGCAGTGAGATCATCGCCATCGACGAACCGGGCGGCGAAGTTCGCATGTACGGTCCGGAAGTTGTCGCCCGCTTGCAGCAAGACCGGCGCGAATCGTACGCCGACGTCGCTGCCATCGTCAACGCGCATCCCGCCGCAGTGCTGAACATCCAGCATGAATACGGTCTGTTCGGCGGCGAGCGCGGCGAATGGCTCATCGGCCTCGTCACAGCCGTCGAAAAACCGGTCGTGCTCACGCTGCACACGGTCCTTCCTGATCCCGACGAGGTGATGCTGCGCGTCACCCGCGAGTCTGTGCCGGCTTCGCAACCAAGGTCATCGTGCTCTCGGAAACGGGCCGCGATTTACTCGACCGCGTGTACCGCATCGATCCCTCGCATCCGCGTGATTCATCACGGCGTGCCCGACATCGAGTTTCGCGACACGGCGCCGTTCAAAGCCTCATTCGGAATCGGCGAACGCATGGTCATCTCGACCTTCGGCCTCATCAACCGCGGTAAAGGGCTGGAGTACGCGATCGAAGCGATGCGCGAGGTCGTCAGGCGGCATCCCGAAACGCTGTATTTGATCCTGGGCGAGACGCATCCGGTTGTGCGCCGTCAAGAAGGCGAGTCATACCGCGAGTCGCTTGCAGCAGCTCGTGCGCGATTACGGTCTGCAGAACAACGTTCACCTGATCGACAAATATCTCGACTTCGACGAGCTCGTCAGTTACCTTGAAGCCACTGACATATATCTGACGCCGTACTTGAATCCGACGCAGATTGTCAGCGGCACGCTTGGCGTATGCGGTCGGCTGCGGGAAAGCCATCGTATCCACGCCGTATCTATACGCGCATGAAGTACTCGCAAATCATCGCGGCTTTCTTTGCGATTTCCGGGATGCGCGATCGATCTCCGACATCGTTATCGCGCTGCTCGACGATCCGGCGCTGCGCCGCTCGACCGAGCGCCGCGCGTACCGGTTCGGCCGCCAGATGACGTGGCCGCACGTGGCCGCCGAGTACGGAAGGCTGTTCGCGGAGCTCGCTCCGCAGGAAATGGAGTCTGATCCATTCTGCATAGATTTGGTCCCGAGGAATTGAAGGGCATTCGATCGCTGCCGACGCTGGAGCATCTGATTACGCTGAGCGACGATACCGGCGTGATTCAGCATGCCGTTGAGGACGTGCCCAACCGTTCGACGGGATACTGCACGGACGACGTCTCGCGCGCGTACATCGTTGCGCTCGCAAAACTCGAAATCGATCCGAACGACCGCGTCGCCGAGCGCCTGGCTTCAATCTACCTCTCGTTCCTGCATGATGCACAGCTCGAGGATGGGCGCTTTCATAACTTCATGGGCTACGATCGTTCGTGGCTGGATGCGGTGGGAACGCACGATTCGGTCGGCAGAGCGATGTGGTCTCTGGGATACGGCATGCGGTACGCGCCGCACGGTACCTGGCAGCGAATCTCGAAAAGGATGCTCGAGAAAGCACTGCGCTCGTTGGATTGGCTGACGTATGCGCGTTCGCAAGCGTATGCGATGATTGGCCTCTCGCATGCGTGCGAGGCCAGCCGTCGAGAACCCGCGGATGATCGGGATGAGAAAACGGACTACCGGCAATTTTTGCGTTCGCTCGCCGAGAACCTCAAGGAAAATCATCTGCAGGTCCGGTCCGCCGAATGGCAGTGGTACGAGAACGCGCTTACGTACGACAATGCACGCTTGCCTGAGGCGATGATGCGAGCCGGCCTCGCGCTGCATGACGACGAACTGATCGCGATCGGCCTTCGCACCTTCGAATTCTATGAGCGCACGACGATCGAAGGCGGCATCTACGTCCCAGTCGGCAACGAGGGCTGGTATCACCGCGGCGGCGTTAAACCGAAATATTGCCAGCAGCCGCTCGAAGCGGCGGCGCTTGTCGATGCCGCTCTGGTGGCCTACGATGCGACCGGCGATCCGGCGTACCGGAGCACCGCCCAAGCGGGCTTGGATTGGTTCTACGGGCGCAATTCGCGCGGGATCGTCATGGCGCGTAATGGCGGCTCTCTCGATGGCTTAAACGAGACTTCGGTAAATATGAATATGGGTGCCGAATCTACGCTCGCGTACTTGGCCAGTGCATATGCCCTGGCGGCGCGCCCGGCGGCGGCGCTGTCGGTGGCACGCTGAGCTCACGACAAAAATCGCGAATCGTCGGGGCACCGAGGCCGTTTTTGCTGATACGTCGAAGAGATAAGAGATGATCACGCAGACCGAAGCCCTCAACGACGTACAATCCGCCGCCGTCCGCCACGCGAATGGACCCTGTCTTATTTTCGCGGGTGCGGGCAGCGGAAAGACGCGCGTGCTTACGCACCGCATTGCATATTTGTTGAGCGAGCTCGAGATCGCACCCGATCGCATTTTATCCGTAACGTTCACCAACAAAGCAGCCGGCGAGATGAAGACGCGTCTGGAACGGATGGTTGGCGCCGCCGCACGTGACCTATGGGTTGGCACGTTTCACTCGATGTGCGTACGCATACTTCGTCGCGACGGCGGCCGGATCGGCGTCTCACCGAACTTCGCAATTATCGACGATGCCGATCAGCGCGTCCTGGTTCGGGACATCCTGGCGGACCTCGACTACGATGAACGCCAGATCGCGCCCGGCGCTTGTCTGAGCGAGATCAGCAAGGCGAAGAATGCGCTGATTTGGCCGGATCAATACCACGAACGGAATACCTCGTTCTTGGGCGAGCGCTTCGCGAACGTCTACACCGAATATCAGCGCCGGCTGCACGAATCCAACAGTTTGGATTTCGACGATCTGATCGTGCGCACGATCGATCTGTTCGAAAAGGACGAGGCGACCCGCACGAAGTGGCAAAAGAAGTTTCAGTACATCCTGGTCGATGAATATCAGGACGTCAACTTTGCGCAGTACCGCCTTATCGCGATTCTTGGCGACAAGCACAAGAACGTCACGGTCGTCGGAGACGACGATCAATCGATCTATTCGTGGCGCGGCAGCGATTACCGGATGATCCTGCGGTTCGAGCAAGATTTCCCCGGCGCGCGCGTGTTCACGCTCGAAGAGAACTACCGCAGCACGCAGACCATTCTCGATGCGGCCAACGCGCTCGTCAACAACAACAAGACGCGTCAGCCGAAGAAACTGTTCACGAAACGGGATGAAGGCGAGAAAATCACCGCCTTCGGTGCGGATACCGAACGTTCCGAGGCGCGATACGTTGTCGAGAAGGTCAAAGAACTCGTGCGCGAGGGTTCGGCCTATCGCGATTTCCTCGTGCTTTACCGCACGAACGCGCAATCGCGTGTTTTTGAAGAAGCGCTGATTGCCGAAGGCATCCCATATCGGGTAGTCGGCGGCGTTGGTTTCTATGCGCGCGCCGAAATCAAGGACGTCGTCGCCTACCTGCGTTACATTGAGAATCCGGCCGACGCAATCGCGTTCAAGCGTATCGTCAACGTGCCGCGCCGCAGCATCGGCCAGCAGACGTTAGCGAGCCTGGTGACCGCAGCGAACCAATCCGGTGTTTCGGTCGGCCAAGCGGTATTCGACAAGGAACTGCTCAAGAAAGCCGTTCCGAAGAAGACGAAGGAACTCGAACGGTTCGCCGAGCTGATCGAGACGCTGCGCACGCGTACCAAAGACTATTCGATTGCGGATCTGCTCGTCGCCGTGATGGAAGAATCGGGTTACGTGCGTGAACTGCGCAACGAGGACACGGCCGACGCGCGGACACGTCTGGAGAACCTGCAAGAATTGGTCGGCGTCGCGCGTGAATACGAAAAGAACGAGCCCGATGCAACGCTTTCGACGTTTCTTGCGAATATTGCGCTGATCAGCGATTTGGATGCGCTGGACGCGGAGTCGTCGTACGTGACCTTGATGACGCTTCACGGCGCCAAGGGCCTGGAGTTTGCGAACGTTTTCCTCACCGGGTCTTGAAGAAGGCGTGTTCCCGCACTCGCGCGCGCTGGTCGACATGACCGAACTGGAAGAAGAGCGTCGCCTTGCCTACGTCGGCGTGACGCGCGCAATGGACCGGCTCTTCCTCTCGTATGCGGAGCGCCGCACGCTCTTCGGCAACACGTTCGCACACCCGAAGTCGCGCTTTTTGGAAGAGATGCCGGAGGTCGAAATGCTCGGCGGTGTCGTGCTTCCGCGTCCGGCCGGCGGCCGTTGGCGTGAGGTTTCGATACACGAGAGCGCCGGCGCCGGAATGGGCATGAATCTGAAAAAGGGCGACCGCGTACGTCATCCCAAGTGGGGCGAAGGCACCATCGGCGACGTGGTTGGCGCAGGCGGTGATGGTTTGGTGACGATCGACTTCCCGAACGTCGGACAGAAGATGGTCATGCTCAAATATGCGCCACTAGAAAAAGTGTGATCCGCGTCGCCGTTGCCGGGGCGCTTGGGCGCATGGGGCAGCTGGCGCGCGAAACGGTGAAATCGGCACCGGATCTGCAATATGCCGGCGGCTTCGCGCGCAGGCGCGTACCCGAGGAATCAATCGATGACGACTTTGGGCGGCTTCTCTTAGAGAAGCGGCCCGAGGTTATCATTGACTTCACCACGCGTCCGGCGACCCAAAGCATCGCGCGCGCCGCCGTTGAGGCGGGCGTTCATCCGGTCATTGGTTCGAGCGAATGGGATGCCGAAGAGACCGGTGAGCTTGCTTCGTTATGCGAGCGTCGCGGCATCGGCGCGCTGCTGGTTCCCAACTTCGCCATCGGAGCCGTGTTGATGATGCGTTTTGCCGAGCAGGCGGCCGCACTGTTTCCGACGATCGAGATCGTTGAAATGCATCGCGAAGACAAGCGCGATAAACCCAGCGGCACCGCCGCTGCAACCGCTCGCCGCATCAAAGCGCACGGCGGCCCGGCACACGTTCCGATTCACAGCGTACGGCTGCGTGGTTTGCTCTCGCATCAGGAAGTGCTTCTCGGAAACACCGGCGAGCTGCTGACGATTCGCCATGACTCCCTCTCGTCGAGCTCGTTCGCTGCCGGTATTCTCCTTGCAATTCGTAACGTCCAAAAACTCCGCGCACTAGAAATCGGACTCGACGCTTTACTCGCGCCCTCGTCACTGCCTGTGAGCCTCTCGAGGGCGCTCCGTGAAAGTGGCCGTCGTCGGAGCGACCGGCGTCGTCGGCGAGACGATTCTGCGCGTTTTGCAAGAGCGTAACGTGCCGGTCGATGGCGTGGGGCTGTTCGCCTCGCGTACGCGCGAGAACGTCCGTGAAGCGAGTGCCGAAGCGCTCCGAGAATACGACGCGGTGTTTTTCGCCAGTTCGGAAGATGCCAGCGAACGGTACGTGCCCGCGCTTGTGCAGCGCGGCGCCGTCGTTATCGATAACAGCTCGACGTACCGCATGCGAGCGGACGTTCCACTGATCGTGCCCGAAGTCAATCCGCATGCGCTGCACGCGGATCACCGGCTTTTCCCGGTTGGAAATTGCACGGCGATCATTCTCTGCGTGGGACTTGCTCCGATTCGTGAGGCTGCGGGTCTGCGGAGCGTTCGCGTCGCGACGTATCAGGCGATCAGCGGCGCCGGGCGCGCGGCATTGGAAGAATTCGATCGCGGCGAGGGCAGCAACGTGCGAAACGTCGTTCCGCAGATCGGCGCATTCGATCGGAACGGCGAGAGCGGTCGAGGAAACAAAAATCGCCGAGGAGACGCGCAAGGTGCTCGAACTTCCGGACTTGCCGGTGTTTGCGACTGCCGTGCGCGTCCCGGTCCGGACCGCGCATTCCGAGGCGGTGTTCTTTGAAACGGAGCGCGAAACATCGATCGACCGGCTGGCGCAAGCGTTTGAACGTGCTCCGGGAATCGTATTCCATCGCGACGGCATCGTGACGCCGCGCGAAGTGGAAGGTACCGATCTGGTGCACGTCGCGCGTCTGCGCGCGTGCGGGGATGCGCCCGGGCGCGAATTTCAGATGTGGATTGTCGGGGACCAACTGCGCAAAGGCGCCGCTACGAACGGCGTACAAATTTTGGAGCTGGTGATGGCCCTTCGCCGGACCCAGGTTCTTCGAGCGGCCCGGGATAAGAGGATGAATATCGTCGTTCTGAAGTTCGGGGGTACGTCGGTTGCGACGCCCGAGCTTCGCGAGATCGCCGTCGCGCGTATTCGAGAGGAATGCCGGCAAGGGTATGCGCCGGTTGCGGTCGTTTCCGCGATGGGGCGAACGCCCGAAGCGTATGCGACCGACACGTTACTTACGCTGATCGGCGGGCGCTCCGCCACACACGCGAGCGACCTGTTGCTCTCGTGCGGCGAGATCATATCGGCGGCGATTCTTGCCGCGACGCTTGAAGAACGCGGCCTTTCCGCGCTCGCACTCACGGGTGGGCAGGCCGGTATTATTACCAGCGGCAAGCACGGTGATGCGAAGATCCTGCGCGTCGAGCCCTCGCGTGTGCTGGCGGCCCTGCAAGAGGGAACGATTCCGGTCGTTGCGGGTTTTCAGGGCATGACCGAAGACGGCAACGTAACCACACTCGGGCGCGGCGGAACGGACCTGACCGCGATCGCGCTTGGACACGCGCTTGAATGCGGAGCGCGTGGACATCTATACCGACGTCAGCGGTGCGATGACCGGTGATCCGCGCCGGATCGAAGGCGCACACACGATCGAGCGCGCAAGCCTTGAAGAGATGACCGAACTGGCCGAGCACGGCGCCAAGGTCATGCACCATAAAGCCGCGGACTTTGCCCGCCGCACGAATACGCCATATGCAATCAAGGGACTTCGCACGGGCGAGGGAACGATCGTCGATGAGGATTTCGAACCGGAGAAGCCGGTCACCGGCGTCACCGCATCCGGGCGCGTAACGTGGATTCGGGTGATTCGGGGAGATATCGAGGATCAGCAACGGCGCATGCAGGTCGAGTTGCAGATGTTCGAACGAATCGCCCAGGCAGATATTTCAATCGATCAAGTAACGATCAACCAGGCGGGCGTGATGTTCGTGGTTGAAGGCGATCGAGGCGCGGAGATTCGTCAGTTGCTGGGCGATTTGAATTTAGCGGTGCGGGTGCGCGAGGGATGCTCCAAACTCTCGGTCGTCGGCGCGGCCATGCGGTACACGCCCGGCGTCATTCACCGTATCGTTCAAGCGCTCTCGCGCGAGAACATCGAGATCATTCATTGCACCGACAGCAACATCACCGTATCGATTTTGGTGCCTTGCGCGGATGCGGAGCGTGCCGAGCAAGCCGTTCACGATCAGTTCCATTTAGAAGATAAGGTAGAAGCATGAGCTCTTTGGGACCTATCATCACGGCGATGATTACGCCGTTCGACGAGCAAGGGAATGTCGATCTCGATGAAGCGGCGCGGTTAGCGAGATGGCTGGTCGATCGTAACCACGACGGGCTCGTCGTCGCGGGCTCGACCGGCGAGGGACAAACGATGTCGGCGCAGGAGCGCGTAGCGCTGTTCCGCGCGGTCAAAGAAGCCGTCGGCGAGAACGCAAGCGTGATCGCGAATGCCGGCAGCAACGATACGCGCGACTCCGTCGCGTCGGTTGCACAAGCGGAGAAAGCGGGTGCGGACGCGATCCTCGCGGTCGTTCCGTACTACAACAAGCCGACGCAAAGCGGCATGCTCGCGCACTTTGGTCAGATTGCCGATGCAACGCGCCTTCCGATCGTTATCTACAACATTCCCGGGCGGACCGGAACAAATCTTCTACCGGAGACGCTGCTCGAACTCGCAAGGCGTCATTCGAATATCATCGGCGTCAAAGAGTCGAGCGGCGATCTGATGCAGATTGGGGCGATCCTCGCCGATCGGCCGCCGGAGTTTCTCGTTCTGGCGGGCGACGATCATCTATTTTTGCCGTGCCTCGCGATGGGCGCGGACGGTGTTGTGGGCGTGGCCTCGCACCTGTGCTCGCCGCAGTACGCGGAGATGATCCAGGCGTATCGCGACGGAGACGGCGCGCGCGCCGCGCACATTCATCTCTCGCTGCTTCCGCTCATTCGCGCGCTCTTTGCAACGACCAATCCCATCGCCGTGAAATGGGCGATGCGGCAACTGGGTTTCAAAACCGGCGAATGCCGTCTGCCGCTCGATACGATTCCGGAAGCGGTCGCGCCAGCAGTTGCGGCCGCTTCTCGACGCGTACCGCGTGCGCGCGCTATCTCCGTCGTCCTGAGCGTGTCGAAGACTCTGGAAATTCTCGGCTGCCGTCTGGACCCGATCGACGCGGATGCCGCGACGAGCGCGATCGTCGATTTTGCGCTACAAGGACGCGGCGCGCAAATCGTGACGCTCGGCACCGAGATGGTCGTGTACGCCCAGCGGGATGCGCGGTACCGCGCGGTCATCAATTCGTGCGCGCTATCGCTGTGCGATACGGCCGGATTGCTCGCGGTCGCGCGAAGGCGCGGCGCGCAGTTGCAGCAGCGCGTCACCGGTGCCGATCTCATCGAGCACTTGTGTGCGCGTGCGGCTCGCGAGTCGATCCGGATATTTCTCTTCGGCGGCGCACCGGGCGTGGCCGAGGAAGCGGCGCAGGTGTTGCTGACCCGTTACCCGGGCCTGCAAATCGCCGGTACGCGCAACGGATTTTTCTCGGCTAGCGAATCGCCGGCGATTGCGCAGCAGATTCGGGCGAGCGGGGCGCAGCTGCTGCTGGCCGGTATGGGGTTTCCGAAACAAGAGTTTTGGCTGGCCGATTACCTACGCGAAACCGGATGCGGCGCTGCGATTGGTGTCGGCGGATCGTTCGACGTCATCAGCGGTAAGGTCGAACGCGCACCCGCATCGTGGCGGCGCCTGAACCTGGAATGGCTGTATCGTTTGGTGAAAGAGCCAAAACGCTGGCGCAGACAGCTCGCGCTGCCGCATTTTGTGCTGCTTTTGGCGGGCGAGCGCGTGCGATCGCGCCTTGCGCGGGGAAAGACGTAGCGCATGAGAGGAATGATCCTGGCCGGAGGCCTGAGCACCCGGCTCTATCCGCTCACCAAACAGGTACCCAAACCGCTGGTCCCGGTCATCGGTGAACCCAATGCCGTTCATCTGATCCGATACCTCAAGTCGTACGGACTCGACGAGATCGCGATAAACGTGCACTATCTGCCCGACATGATCGTGCAGGCGCTCGGAGACGGCTCCAAGTTCGGCGTACATTTGGAATATCTTCACGAAACGCAGCTGCTCGGCAGCGCGGGCGCCGTTGAGCAGATGAAGTCGTATCTTTCGAGCGGTCCGTTCGTCGTCGTCGGATGTGACGATCTCACCGACCTGCCGCTGGACAAACTTCTTGCCTTTCATGCGCAAAGAAACGCGATCGCGACAATAGGGTTGGTCGAGCGTGACGAGGTCGATCAGTACGGCGTCGTGGTTACAGATGCCGATGGAAAAATCACGGGTTTTCAAGAGAAGCCGGCCAAGGGCACCGAACGCAGCAAACTCGTCAATACCGGCATCTACGCGTTCACGCCGGAGATCTTCAACCATATTCCGCCCGGTGTCTTCTACGATTTCGGTAAGAACGTGTTTCCTTCGCTTCAGGAAGCGGGAGAAGCTTTTTATGGATACGATGCGCGAGGCGCCTACTGGTGCGATATCGGTACGCCCGGCGAATACCGTCGCGCGACGAATGACGTTCTGCGCGGCACGTTCCGCATACCCGGCGAGCAAGCCGTAAAGAGTGATGTGTGGATCGGTCCGGGCGCCAAAGTATCACCCGACGCGAGTATTATCGGACCAACGGTGATCGGCGAAGGGGTTGAGGTTGAAGCAGGCGCGCGTGTCGAGCGCTCCATCGTCTGGCAAAATTCGCGCATCGGCGCGGGCGCGGTGCTTCGGAATGCGATCGTGGGCATGGACTACGTCGTGGAAAGTAACACGGTACTTGACGGCGCTATCGTCGCAAAGAACCGAAGCGGCTCCCGCACAAACACATTAAATTACTCGGCTGCTTTCAATTGCGAACGCTCGTCGTGATTGCCGCGCGTGAATTTGCACGCCCTGCTCGATGTGCTGTTTCCTCCCCAATGTGGCGGTTGTGAAGAACCGTCCACGGGCTTGTGCGAACAATGCTTGCCGCGCACACTCGCCGTTCCCGGACGATTGCGCACGCTCGAGGTTCTTTCGCTGGGCGCGTACGAGGGGCGTTTGCGACGAGCGATCGTAGCGCTCAAAAGCGGACGTCGCGACGTGGCGCGTGCATTCGCCGATCGACTACCGGCGATCATCGCTCCGGGGAGCGAACTGGTTCCCGTACCGACGACCGCGGCGCGCCGGCGTGAGCGCGGCTTCGATGGGTGCATGCTGATGGCGCAGCTCATCAACGCGCAGGCGCGACATACAGGTTTGCCCGGGTCTGGTGCAAACGCGAGGCGATCGCCAGCGTGGACGCGACCGCGAGGCGCGGCTTTCGGCGACCGGGCGTTTTGCCTGGCGCGGCGGCGATGTGCGGGATCGCACGCTGGTGCTGTTGGATGACGTCGCGACGACCGGAGCCACGCTGGAGGACTGCGCTGCAACACTGCGAGCCGCGGGTGCTCGCGTTGAACAGGCAATCGTTATCGCAAGAGCCTAATACGCTCATGTGGATCCGCTCGACCGGCTGTATCTTGAACGCGCGTGCGAACTCGCACAACGCGGCATCGGCAGCACGTCGCCCAATCCGCCTGTCGGTGCGCTCGTCGTGCGCGAGGGTGAGATCGCCGGCGAGGGATATCATCATCGAGCGGGCGAGCCCCATGCGGAGGTCAACGCTCTGCGCGCTGCGGGCCTGAAGGCGCGCGGCGCGACACTGTACGTCACGCTGGAACCGTGCGATCAGCAGGGCCGCACTCCGCCGTGTACGCAGGCCGTCATTGAAGCCGGGATAACGCGAGTGGTCGTCGGCACGCCCGATCCGAATCCAAAAACGGACGGCGCCGGGATACGCCGGCTGCGTGAGAGCGGGATCGAGGTCGAGGTGGCAAACGATGCGCAGGCGCTCGCGATCGTCGAACCGTTTGCGCGAGCAATCGGCGCGCACCGGCCATATGTCTCGCTCAAGATGGCGATGTCCCTGGACGGTTTCATTGCGTCGCAACCGGGACGTCAGGAATGGCTTACGGGCGACCAGGCGCGCGAATTCGTTCGCGAGCTGCGCATCGCGCACGACGCTGTAGCCGTCGGTGCCGGAACTATTCGTGTCGACAATCCGCACCTTACGGTTCGTCCCGAGCATCATCGGTTGCGTCCGTATGCGCGCGTGGTGGTCTGCGAAACGGATGCCGTCGATCCGCAGAGCGCCGTTTTCGCGCCCTGCGAGCTTTATAGAAAAACCATCGTCCTTGCCCCCGCCGGCGCGAAGACGCGTTTCGCGCAGCTCGACGGCGTTGCCGAGGTAATCTTCGTCGGAGCGAGCGACGAGATGCACCTGGACATCGCTGCCGCGCTGGGGATGCTGCGTGAACACGACATCAGCAGTGTGCTGTGCGAAGGCGGCCCGACGATGGCCGGACATTTGCTGGGCGCAGGATTGGTGGACCGCTTTTACTGGCTGATTGCGCCGCGACTGCTTCGGTCGGAATCGGCGGTTCCGGTCGTGACGGCCGGAACGCTCGGCGGACTGCGGGGCCTTCGATTCGACCGCGTCGAACGGCTGGGACTGGATTTGCTCGTTTCAGGAATGATCGACCGGCATGTTTAGCGGACTCATCGGATATCAAGGCACCGTGCAGCAGGCAACGCCGCTTGACGGCGGCGGAATGCGGCTGCGCATTCGCTGCCAGGGTGCTTCAGAAGAAGAGGTTGAGGCGAAAGATTCAATCGCGGTCAACGGTGTTTGCCTGACCGCAACGCAGGTCGATCACAATGTCATCGATTTCGATGTGGTCCCCGAAACGCTCGATCGATCGACCTTGGGCAGCCTGCGCGAAGGCGACGTTGTCAACATCGAATATTCGCTGCGCGTCGGCGACCGCATCGGCGGTCATTTCGTATACGGGCATGTCGATGCGAGCGGTGAAATCATCTCGCGCACGCCGGAGGGGCAAGGCGAACGCATGCGCATCGCGCTCGCGTCCGAGTTGGAGCGCTACGTATGCGATAAGGCGTTCATCAGCGTCGACGGCGTAAGCGTCACCGTTGCCGGCAGCGGTCCGGGCTGGTTCGAGCTGGCATTGATTCCCGAGACGCTGGAGCGCACGACGTTAGGCCGCCGTAAAACCGGCGAAAAAGTGAACCTCGAGGTCGATCCGCTCGCGCGGTACGCGGTGCATGCCGCAGTTTAAGGAAACAACGCCCGCCGGCGCGCGAATATTCGAAACGCAAGTCATGGTCCAATGGGCCGATATCGATATCGCCGGCATCATGTATTTCGCAGCGTACCAGCGCGCGGTCGAGCGTGCGGAAATGGACTTCTTCGGCGAGCTCGGGTTCCCGTACAACTCCGTGTTTGAAACATACGACATTTGGCTGCCGCGCGTACATGTTGAAGCGCAATATCACAAACCGGCGCTCATGGGCGACTGGCTCACCCTGCGTACGCATCTGCGCCACGTCGGCGGCTCGTCGATCAAATGGCAAACAATCGTGCATAACGACCGCACGCGAGAACCGGGCGCCGTCTTCAATCTGGTCGTTGCGTGCATGGATCGCAGAACGCACAAGAGCCGGCCGCTTCCGCCGGCGATCCGTAGCGCACTCTTGGAGTGCCTGGCATGATGCGTTCGGCAATCCTCGTGCAGCCCGGCCGTATCGAACTGCGCGAGCTTGCAATCCCGCAGCCCGGCGCGGGCGGAATGGTCGTGCGCGTGCGCGCGGCGCTCACCGATGGAACGGATCTGAAGGCGTACCGGCGCGGACACCCGCAGATGCCGATGCCTACGCCGTTCGGGCACGAGTTCTCAGGAGACGTTGCTGCACTCGCACCGGAGGTTACGAAATTCTCCGTGGGCGATGCCGTCATGTGCGTGCACTCCGCGCCGTGCGGGCGCTGCTTCTGGTGCTCGCAATCGCAGGAAGAGCTCGTGCGAATCGGTCATGACGACCAAAATCCTGGGCGCGTACGCGGAGTATATCGAGGTGCCCTCGCACATCCTCGAACGCAACGCCTACGTCAAGCCGGAAGGGCTCTCGTACGCCGCCGCGGCGTTTCTGGAACCGCTCTCGTGCGTCGTGCACTCACTCGGGTTCCTGAATGCCTCGCCGGGTGCGAGCGTGGTCGTCATGGGCGATGGAGGGTTTGGGCTCATGCATGCGATGCTGCTCTCGCGCGGCGGAGCGAACACGATATTGGTGGGGCGGCGCGATGAACGCCTTGCGCTCGCGCACTCGCTCGGCATCCACGCTACGATCGACGCGCGTCATGACGATGTCGAACAACGCATCCGCGATCTGACCGGCGGACGCGGAGCCGACGCGTTGATTGAATGCACCGGCACGCAAGAGGTTTGGGAAGCAGCGCCCTCACTTGTGCGGCGCGGAGGAACCGTTTCATTTTTCGGCGGTTTGCCATCAAGCGCACGCGTTTCGTTTTCGGCCGCGCGCATGCATTACGACGAGGTCCGGCTGATAAGCCCGTTCCACTTCAGCCCGGCTTCGGTCAAGACCGCGTACGAGCTGCTTGCGAACGGCACGATCGATCCGCTGCCGCTGATTACGCGAACGGTTCCGCTCGCGCAAATCGCGAATGTGTTCGAACGCTTGGACGGAGGCGAAGGCATCAAATTCGCGATCGAGCCGTGACCGAAACCATGCGGGCAGCCGTCCTATACGACGTCGATGACATACGCATAGAAGAACGCGCGGTTCCAAAGGTCGGCGCCGGCGAGTTGCTGGTTCAAACGCGCGCAAGCGGTATTTGCACGGGCGATATCATGGGCTGGTATGTCCGGCGAAAGGCGCCGCTCGTGCTCGGGCATGAACCCGCTGGAACCGTCGTTGCGACCGGCGCCGGCGTAACGCAGTTCTCGAGGGGGGATCGCGTCTTCGTACACCATCACGCGCCGTGCATGAGCTGCCGTGCTTGTTCGCGTGGAGATTATGTCCAGTGCGCAGGCTGGCGTAAGAGCGCAATCGATCCGGGCGGCCTGGCTGAATATTTTCGCGTCCCCGCCGAGAATCTCGGCGATACGCTGCACTTGCCTGACGACGTGCCGTTCGCGGACGGGTCGCTCGTGGAACCGCTCGCATGCGTCATGAAATCCATTCGCCGGAGCGGGCTTCGCGAGGGCGACACGATGTACGTCATCGGCCTGGGCGTCATGGGCTTGATGCACGCGCTGGCCGGGCAATCAAAGGGCGCACGAATCGTGGGTACCGACTTTATCGAACAGCGCCGTACGTTCGCGCGCACGCTCGGCGTGGAGGATGTCGTACCCGGCAGCGGATTCAGCGGCGCCGACGTCGTGATCTGCGGACCCGGATCACCGGAAGCGCTGCGCGACGCGTTCGCGGCGGTCGGTCCGGGCGGCACCGTACTCATGTTCACGCCGCTCGAACCCGGCGTCTGGCTGACGCTCGATCCGAACGACCTGTATTTTCGGGACGTGAAACTCGTTACGAGCTATTCATGCGGACCGAACGATACGCGTGAGGCGCTCGATCTCATCGCGCGTCGCGTGGTAACCGCGCAGCGCCTGGGCGCGGTATTCTATCCGCTGCGGGAAACGGCACAAGCGTATGCCGCGCTGCGTTCCTCGCAGATCGTTAAACCGATCGTAACGTTCGAACCGTCGTTGTTCGGCTAAAGGTGCACGCCTCGGAGCGATCGCTCCGGATATCGTTCCCCCGCTGCCACACCGACGGGAAACGCGTCTTCGATGCGATCGGCGTCGGCCGCGCTCAGATGAACGTTTAGGGCACCAACGTTCTCTTCAAGATACTTGCGACGTTTGGTGCCCGGAATTGGAACGACGCCGGGCTTTGCAAGCAGCCACGCGAGCGCGATTTGACTAGGCGTCGCGTCGTTCTCGCGGGCGATCTGCTCGACCACGTCGACCAAGTGCACGTTCTTCGCGAAGTTTTCACCTTGAAAACGCGGATGATTATGGCGCAGATCGTCCGACGGCAAATCCGCCTTCGATTTGAAACGGCCGCTCAAGAATCCGCGACCGAGCGGACTATACGCCACAAACCCGATGCCCAGTTCCGCGGCGGTTTCAAGGACGCCGTTCGTCTCGGGATCGCGAGTCCACAGCGAGTACTCCGTCTGAAGCGCGGCGATCGGATGAACGGCTGCCGCGCGCCGGATCGTCTGCGGTGCCGCCTCTGAAAGACCGATATAACGAACCTTTCCGGCCTGAACCAGCTGTGCCATGGCGCCGACGGTCTCCTCGATCGGCGTATCCGTGTCGACGCGATGTTGATAATACAGATCGATCGTTTCGATGCCCAATCGCCGCAGGCTCGCCTCGCACGCGCTGCGGACGTAGTCGGGTTTTCCGCTGACGCCCAGGAACTCGCCGCCCTCCGATCGGACGTTGCCGAATTTCGTCGCAATCGTAACGCGATCGCGACGGTCGTGAATCGCCCGGCCGACGAGTTCTTCATTTCTTCCCACACCGTACATGTCGGCCGTGTCAAGGAAGGTGACACCGAGCTCGATCGCGCGGTGGATCGTTGCAATGGATTCGGCATCGTCGAAGCCGGTGTAAAATTCCGACATTCCCATGCAGCCCAGTCCCAGAGCGGAAACGCGCAAACCCGCGCCCAGAGGTGTCTGTCTCATGATGCCCTCATACATTATTGGTAGTTTGCAGGGGTGACACGCGTTCGTGTAAGCTCTATGATGAAATTGTCCGAGCGCATGAACGGAGCGCTATTTCTTGTTCTCCGGCACTCGGTGGAAATCGTGACATAATGGATACCCAAGAGTCGCTCATTCTTCGTCTGGCGGGTGAATTCGACGCCTACAACCGGGAGGAGCTCGCGCGGCTGCTCTTTCCGGCTCGCGACAACGCGCAGGTCGTCATCGACTTCACGGCCGCCCGATACGTGGACTCGAGCTGCCTGGCAGAGCTGGCAAGCATCCGGCGCGCCAGGCTGGACAGAGGACTGCCGTCTGTACGGCTGGTCATACCAAACGCGAACATGCGAAAAATCTTCGAGATCGTCGGTTTCGATCAGGTCTTCCCACTTTTCCAAACCGTAGAAGAGGCCGCACAAGACCCCCGGGCTGACAAGCGTGGGCCAGCCGTTCGAGAGCTAGGCCAGCACCTTCAGGTGCTCAATCGCCCGCGCCGCATCAGAATGCATCGCATCGTACAGATCCACGGCCATCTGCAAATTTAGCCAGTACTGCGGTGTGGTCGAGAACGCGTGGCCGAGTTTCAAGGCCATCTCCGAGGTAATCGCGCGGCGTCCGTTTAGGATCTCGTTGACCGTTGTCCGATGAACCTCAAGCGCCTGGGCCAGTGCATCTTGCGTCAAACCAAGCGGATCAACGAAATCCTGTTTCAAGGCCTCTCCCGGCGTGATGGGGCGCCTTTTCGTAGGCACCCTCATCGTAAACGCCCTTCAATCGGCCTCCAGGCGAGCCAGAATCCTAGCGTCGTGGTTCACTTCACGTCGTCGAAAATGGGGGCGCTGACGGTTAATGAAGCGGATTCGACCGCTCGCAAAGTCTTTGCCCGCGGCCTAAATCAAGATCCCATGACCCCTGCGGATCAATTGCAGCAGTCGTGCCATAGCTGGTCCCTCGTTCCACCGCCATCGCGGCAGTAGAGGCAATCCATTGGGCTACAGTCACGATGGAGTGGTCGCGAAGTCGGGCGAGGTCATTAATATTGACCATGAGGCGGCTCCTTCCAATATGCGTTCGTCCTGTAGCCATTCAAAGGAGCGCCGCAAGGATGATCCCGATTACATGTGCAGCCCAGGGATTTTATGGACAACCCCCCTTAATCGGGAAAGCCACGTCAGATGCGTCAGAGCGTTAAAGCGTCAGATATACTAACTTGACAACTGTTAAGGCGAGGCGTAGGCTCGGCCTGTGAGCCCCTTTGCTGAAGAACTGAAGGTCGCCATGGAGGCGGCCGGTCTGAATGCTGCCGAACTTGCCGAGCGCAGCGGCCTTACCGAAGCCGCCATTTCGTATTTGCGGTCGGGCCAGCGCGAGCCGTCGTACCGCTCGCTGCAGCGCCTGACGCAGGTGTTGCCCGACCTGGCTTCAACGCTCGAGGGGGCATCGCCGTTCGACTCGATCGAGGACGCGATCAAAGATATTCGCGCCGGCAAAATGGTCATCGTTTTGGACGACGAGGATCGCGAGAACGAAGGCGATCTGGTGATGGCGGCGCAGATGGTTACGCCTGAAGCCATCAACTTTATGCGCAAGTATGCGGGCGGCCTTATTTGCGTACCGATGATCGGCAAACGGCTGGATGAGCTGCATTTGCCGCAGATGGTCTCCGAAAACAGCGCCATACACGAGACCGCGTTCACCGTTTCGGTCGAAGCGCGCGGACGAACGACCACCGGAATATCGGCACACGACCGATCGGCGACGATTCAAGCCCTGCTCGATCCCGCTGCCAGACCTTCGGACCTCTTGCGTCCCGGTCACACGTTTCCGCTGCGAGCGCGCGACGGCGGCGTGCTCGTACGCGCGGGACAAACCGAGGCCTCCGTCGATCTCGCGCGCCTGGCGGGGCTGTATCCCGCCGGCGTCATTTGCGAAATCATGGCGGAAGACGGGACGATGGAGCGGCTCGACGGTCTAATCGAATTTGCCAAGCGGCATCAGCTCAGGCTCATCACGGTCAAAGATTTGATTGCGTACCGGTGGCGCACCGAGAAGCTCCTCAAACGGATTGCCGAGTTTAAGCTTCCTACGGAGACCGGAACCTGGACCGGATACGCGTTCGAGAATTCCATCGACAATAATACGCATGTTGCGCTGGTCATGGGAGAAATCGGCAACGGCAAAGACTTGCTCGTGCGCGTTCACTCGGAGTGTTTGACCGGCGATGCGCTGCATTCGATCCGCTGCGACTGCGCGGCGCAGCGCGACGGCGCAATGCGCATCATCGCTAAAGAAGGACGCGGCGTATTTTTGTATCTGCGTCAGGAAGGGCGCGGCATCGGCCTTGCCAACAAACTGCGTGCATATCAACTGCAGGATCAGGGCGCGGATACGGTTGAGGCAAACCTTGCGCTCGGGCTTCCGGTCGACAAACGCGATTACGGTATCGGTTCGCAGATCCTGGCGGATTTGGGCGTGCGCGAAATGCGCATCATCACCAACAACCCGCGAAAGATCTTCGGCTTGGAAGGCTACGGCATAACGATCGTCGGCCGCGTTGCCATGCATACGGAGCCCACACCGTACAATACGCGCTATATCGCGACCAAGCGCAGCAAACTCGGTCACATGTTTCCCCCGGCCCCCGTCCAGAGCCAAGAGGGCGGACTTCCGGCGCACGGTCCGCTTCCCCACGGCGATCACGCGTGAAGAAGGAGCAGCTCCCGATTTCTCCTAGCGGTAAGCCCGACTGCCGCGGAAAACGCTTTGCAATCGTCTCCGCGCAGTTCTACGAACAGTTGGCCGAGTGGCTCGAGGACGGCGCGCAGCGAGCTCTTGCCGACTGTAACGTGCTCGAGGACGATATCGCGCTCTATCGCGTTCCGGGATGTTTCGAATTACCGCTGGCCGCCAAACGGCTGATCGAGGCCGATGACGAAGCTCGACGCCGTCGTGGCGCTCGGCGTCGTCGTGCGCGGGGATACGCCGCACTTCGACTTCGTGGCGGGTGAGTGCGCGCGCGGCATTATGACCGTCCAGATTGCCACCGGCGTGCCCATCGGGTTCGGGGTTTTGACGACCGAGAATCTCGTGCAGGCCGAAGAGCGGGCCGACCCTGCGCAGGGCGACAAGGGCTACCAGGCGGCAATCGCCGCCGCCACGCTGCTCCATGTCCCCGAGGAGACGGCACCGGCCGCGACCCTGGGCTTCCGGCGCTAAAGAGCGCCAGGGCAGGAGTCCAACCAAGCGAGGATTCCCCCCGACACAAGTCGCATCTACGGGATCCAAGCTTTTCTCGTGGAGGCGCGACCCTTGGAAGATAAATCGATTACCTGCAAAGATTGCAGTCAACAGTTCGTGTTTTCTATCCGCGACCAGCAGTTTTACGCCGAAAAGGGGTTCCAGAACGAACCTCAACGCTGCCGAGACTGTCGGCAGGCACGTAAAGGACAAGGGTCCGGCGCTTCAGGCGGTTCCTCTCGCCAGAATTTTGAAGCGGTCTGCGCAGAGTGCGGCACGGCCACGACGGTCCCGTTCCGTCCTCGGGGCGATCGCCCGGTCTATTGCCGCGTGTGTTTTACCGCGCAGGCACCTGCCGTCGTCTGAACGTTGAAAAGCTCCTAGCCGGGAAGAAGCCGCGCTTGGGCGCGGCTTTTTCTTTGGCAGCGGCGAAACCGCCCCTGGCATGGGAGATCTGGAAGCAATTCGCTGGACCGGCGACGCGGTCGAATACGTCGATCAGCGGCTTTTGCCGCACGACGAGGTGATCCGGCGCGCCGCGACCGTCGACGAGATTGAAAGCGCCATCAAAACGCTGGCCGTCCGCGGCGCTCCTTGTATCGGCGTCTTCGGCGCATACGGCGTTGCCTTGCTCCGCAAGATTCTAAGCGACGACCAGGCATTTGCCGCCGCCGCCCAACGCGTGCGCAACGCGCGTCCCACCGCGGTCAACCTGATGTGGGCGGTCGATCGCGTTCTGGCCTCATCGGACATGGTGTCGGAAGCTCAAGCCATTCATGCCGAGCAGCGCGCAATCGACGAGCACATCGCGCAAGCCGGCGCGCCTCTTATCGCTCGCGACGCGCGCATCCTGACGCACTGCAACACCGGCCCGATCGCCACGGCCGGCGGTGGAACGGCCTTGGGCGTGATTATCGCGGCGGCGCGCGCCGGAAGGCGGCCGCATGTGTTCGTCGACGAGACCCGGCCGTTGCTGCAGGGTGCGCGCTTGACGTACTACGAGCTGAACCAAGCCGGGATCGACGCAACGCTGATCGTCGACGGCGCCGCAGCGTTCGTCATGCAGCGCAAGGGCGTCGATCTGGTCATCGTGGGCGCCGACCGGATCGCATGCAACGGCGATACGGCCAATAAAGTTGGAACGTATTCGCTTGCGATCGCGGCGGCCCATCATCGAATTCCGTTTTATGTCGCCGCCCCGCGTTCGACGTTCGACTTTACGCTGCGAAGCGGCGCGGATATTCCGATCGAGGAGCGCCCCGCCGATGAAGTGACCGCGTATGCCGGAACGCGCGTCGCGCCCGAGGGCGCTCGCGCCTTCAACCCGGCATTCGACGTGACGCCGGGGCATCTGATTACGGCGTTCATCACGGAGTACGGGCTCGTTCACGCGCCGTACGTCGAGTCGATCCCGGATTTGCAGCTTCGTCCGAATTTTGCATCGATCGCATGACGTTCCGGTACGGCGAAATGACTTGGCCTCAGATTAAAGAAGCCTGCGGCCGCTCAGCTCGTTGCGGTCGTGCCGATCGCGACGATCGAAGATCATGGACTGCACTTGCCGGTCGATACGGATCTGCGCTTGTGCAACGCCGTGTGCGAAGAAGCCGTCTCACGTGCGCGCGATCGCGCCGTGCTCGTTCCGGCGATCAATCATGGGTACAGCCCGCATCACCTGGACTTTCCCGGACCGATCACGATCGCGGCTGAAACGCTGATCCGCTACGGCGTCGACGTATGCAAAAGCCTGGCGCACCATGGTTTCAAGCGCATTCTCATTGTGAACGGGCACGGCAGCAACACGCCGTTTATCGACATCATCGCACGTCTAACGGTCGTCGAGACCGGCGCGCTCGCGGCCGGCGTAAACTACTGGGCCGCACCGGGCGTTCGCGAGGTTGCCGAAACGCTGCGCGAGTCGGAGAAGATTGGGGGAATGAATCACGCCTGCGAGTTCGAGACCTCAATCTATTTGGCTATTGCTCCGGAACTGGTAGACATGTCGAAAGCCGTGCACGAGCTCTCGCACCGTCCCACGAAAAATTACTGGACCGACCTTATCGGCGGCGACGGACCGCTCGTGATGATGGAGCCCTGGAGCTCACTCACGCAGAGCGGTGTGATGGGCGATCCGACCAAAGCCAGCGCGGAGAAGGGACACAAGCTTCTCGACGCCGCGGCAAACGGCATCGTAGAATTGATCGATGAGATGCGCAGGCGCGAGCCGGCTGTCCGTACGGATCATCACTAGCCTCGTGCGTGTGCGCGCTCGTCGCGTGCACACGTGTGGGCGGCACGCACTCGACCAAAGGAAATGCGTGGACCGTTCCGGGCGTTTTACGCATGGCCGCTCGCCAAACACCGGACAATCTGAATCCGCTGCTGGGTACAGAAACGGTCGATACCGATCTCTCGATGTTCTGGGCCGGCTATCTCTTCAATTGGAGCGATGCGGACCAGCTCGTTCCGGAGCTCGCGCAGCGCGTTCCAAGCATGGAAAACGGCGATATCTCGCGCGACGGACTGCGCATTACCTATCACCTTCGTCGAGGCGTAAAATGGCAGGACGGTGCTCCGTTTTCCGCAGACGACGTCATCTATACCTGGAAGCAGATGCTCAATCCACAGAATCTCGTGGTCAGCCGCTTCGGGTATGACATGGTCTCGCGCATCGATAGACGTGATGCATATACGATCGACGTGCATCTGAAAAAGCGCTTCTCGCCCTTCGTCGCCACGTTCTTCACGATGGCGAATCACTCCAACTGTATTTTGCCTGCCCACCTTCTGGCCAGGTATCCGGACATCAACCGTCTGGCTTACAATTCGCTGCCGATCGGGACCGGGCCCTTCCGGATGATCAAGTACGAAAAGGGTTCGGGGATTACGTTTGTCGCGAATGACGGCTACTGGCGCGGCCCTCCCAAACTGCGGCGCATCGAGTTTCGCATCATCGAGAGCGACAACACGATGCTCACGCTGCTGCAAACGCACGCGATCGATTTTTACTATCGCGCCGCGGAGAGCCAGGCGCCCAGTTTATTCGGCATTCCCGGGACCCGGGTCATCATTTCACCGTTCACGCGCTTTGCCGACTTCGGTCTAAACGCAGCCAACCCGGCGCTGCGAGACGTTCGCGTCCGCCGCGCACTTGCATATGCTCTCGATCGCGGCGCGCTTGTGAAAAAAGTGACGCACGGCGTCGCGGTAACCGGCGACAGCGATCAGCCCTCGTTCTTTTGGGCGTACAATCCGGCCGTAACGCGTTACCCGTACGATCCCAACCGCGCGAAAGAGCTGCTGGATCAAGCCGGCTGGCTTATGGGTCCCGATGGAATCCGGGTGAAGAACGGCCGGCCGCTGCGGCTGCTGCTCGTTGGCTTTACCGGCTCGGCGACGGCGAGCGACACGCAGGTCTTCGCCCAGGAAGCGTGGCGGCAAGTCGGAATCGACGTGACGATCAAGAACTTCTCATCCGGACAATTGTACGCCACGCTCGGTGCCGGCGGCATCGAGCAATCCGGTAAATTCGACGTTGTTTTTGAAAACTGGGCGAACGGCACGGACCCGGACGATTCGATCCTCGTGCGGTGCAACATGGCCCCGCCGGCCGGCTGGAACATCTATCATTTTTGCAGCAGCGATCTCGACAATGCCGAGAGCCGCGCGCTCACATCGTATGACCGCGCGACCCGCAAGGCGATGTACGCCCGCGTGCAGCGCGTTCTCTCAGACCAGCTGCCGATCATCGTTCTCTGGTACCAGCGCCAACTGGACGTCATCAACACCGATTTCAAAAACTACAAACCGGCCCACGCCGTCACCCCATTCTGGAACACCTGGGAGTGGTCGATCTAACGGTTCTTTCGGAAGCGGATGTCGGCGCGAGCGTTTCGATGGATCTTTTTCCAGCGCTCCTTGTTTTCGATTGCCGCGTTTACATCGGTTTTTCGTGCCAGAAATGCTTGCTCGCGGAGGAGCTTCTTGTAGTTTGCCAGCCGGTTTGAATCGAGTGAGGTTCCGAGCGCGGCTTGAACGGCGCAGCCCGGTTCGCGTTCGTGCGCGCAGTCGGTGAACCGGCAATGAGCAGCCAGTTCCTCGATGTCCGAGAACGCATCGCTGATGTCCGAATCCTCGGCCCACAGGGCCAATTCCCGCATGCCGGGCGTATCGATGAGATACGCGCCGGACGGCAGCGCCATGAGCGATCGCGTCGTCGTCGTGTGCCTGCCGCGGCCGTCGTCCGAACGAACCGCGGCGGTCCGTTGAGGCTGAAGCGCCGAGTAGTGCGTTAGCGATCGTCGATTTGCCGGCGCCGGACGAACCTATGAGTGCAATCGTATTGCCGGGATCGAGATATGCCTGTAGCGCATCGAACCCTTGCACGTTCAGTGCGGAGATTACATGGACCGGCGCGCGAGCTCTCACGGGCTCGATCTCCGCGAGTTTTAATTGGAGATCCCGGCACATGTCGCTCTTGTTCAGCAAGACCGCCGCATGCGTCCCGCCGGATGCCGCAAGCGCGATGTATCGTTCGATGCGGCGCACGTTGAAATCGCCTGTCGAGCCCGCAAACGATTAGCAGCCAGTCGACGTTCGCCGCAATGATCTGCTCGCTGACCGCCTTACCGGCGTGCTTTTCGCATGATGACGGATGAACGCGGCAACAGCGCCTGGATGATTGCCGGTCCAAATTCATCGCGTGTGTAGGCGATCCAATCGCCGACGGCCGGAAGGTCGAGTCGTGAGACCGCCGAGTGGCGTAACGTCCCGCTTATACGAGCCGGAATGGGTCCGTCGGGTGTCAGGATGTGATACGCGTCGCGGTGTTCGGCGCAAATGCGACCCTTTTGCAAGTCCGTTATCCTCATATGAAAAAAAGCGCGCTGAAGAAAAGCGCGCCGGACTCGCTAAAAACCGCTGGAAATGCTTAGGCGTAGAGCGAGAAAGGCGCGCGTGCGTCGATGCTCAGAGCAGACATAGGCTCCTCCTTTCTCGGGTATGGGCCGCTTCGCCGGAAATCGGCCGCAAGCCTCTGGAAGAGGCTCGGTGTGAAGTTCTATGACTTTGTCGAGAAAACGCCGTCGATCGGCAAACTCGTGATCATCGAAGGCACCGAGCGCGTCCTGGCAGAGCGGACGCTGGACCTCGTCATCGATCGCTTGCTGCCGCCGGACGTGCGGGATATGAATCTGGAGCGATTTGCTGCATCCCAGCTCGACGGTACCACTCGTGTTCGCGAAGCCGCGCAATCGATGCCGTTTCTTGCGGCTTCTCGCGTTGTCGTCGTGACCGATGCACAAACGCTAAAGGCGGCGATGCGCAAAGATCTGTGGGATGTCGCGGAAAACGTGCCGGAGGGAAATACGCTGGTCATCAGCGACCTGCTCTCGCCGCGCTCGCAGCGTCCGCAGCCGTTCGGAGCAATGGCCGGCCGCTCTGCGCTGCGTATCGACACGACCGCGAACGAGGATGTGCGCACGCGCTTCATCGAGGAGACCCTGGCAGGTCTGGGAGCCAGTGCGGACGGACGAGTCGTTGACGCACTTGCCCGCAGCGAAGCCGACCTTGCCGCAATTCGCAACGATCTCGAAAAACTCGCGCTCGGCGGAAAGAAGATCACGTACAAGGATCTCGAGCAAGAAAGCTTGAGCGTCGAGGATCCGAAAGCGTACCAGTACGCGGGTGCGCTCGTCGAGGGCCGTGTTGCGCAAGCGATGCAGATCGCCCATGAAATGTTCGCGAACGACCGCGGAGCCGCAGTCCCGCTTATCTACGCGCTTGCAACCGAGTGCGGCTATCTTTGGGAGCTCGCTCGCGAAGGCGGAGAGATTCCAGCACGGATGCGCTGGCGCGAGCGTGCGCTTCGCCCAATTGCGGCGCGTGTGGGCGAGCAGCGCGCCCGGCGCGCGTTCGAGCGCGCGATTTCCGCGTTCGACTCTATCGTTACCGGCAAAGTGGACGATCCGGAGCTCGTCGTCGATATGCTTACGGCCGAGTTGGCGACTTTATCCACCCGGCGCTGAGCCGAGCGAGGTTCCCACCGCGGCGGTCGCTCGTGCGGCCATCTTGAAGGCGAACCAGCCCGGGGTCTACAGGCAATCAAGCGGTCCCGCACGCAGGCGGCAGGGTGACAAATGTCGGACGAGGGCGGCCGCTTTGGAGCGCGAAAAGGCCCGTAGTCCCATGAAGTACGACACATACGCTTCTCCGTTCTCGTGGAGATACGGTCGAGCCGAGTTGCGTGCTCTTTTTTCGGAAGAGCAGCGTCGCAAGCTTTGGCGCCAGGTTTGGGTTGCACTGGCGGATGCGCAGAGCCGGCACGGTTTGGTTTCGCCCGAAGAGCTTGCCGACATCATCGCACATTCGGACGAGGTGGATATCGAAGCAGCCCTGGAGATCGAGAAAGAGATTCATCACGATCTCATGGCGGAGATTCGTGTGTTCGCATCGCAGGCGAAGATCGGCGGCGGGAAACTCCATCTGGGCTCGACCTCGATGGATATCGAGGACACGGTCGAGACCTACCGGCTGCGGCGCGCGGTCTCGCTCATCGGGCAGGCGATCGGCGAGGTGCTGCATGCATTCGCGGAAAAAATTCGTGAGTTCGCGGACCTGGTGTGCATGGCGTTCACGCATTTGCAGCCGGCCGAGCCCACGACCCTGGGATACCGGTTTGCGGTGTACGCGCAAGACCTTTTGATCGACGAGGGCAACTTGCGTTTCGTCTTCGAGAACCTGACCGCGAAAGGTCTTCGGGGCGCTGTGGGGACGTCGGCTTCCTACGAGCAGCTGCTCAACGGCGGCGGATCCTCCGGCAACATGGAGCAAGCCGTACTCGAACGATTCGGCCTGCCGACGCGTGAGATCAGCACGCAAACGTATCCTCGCAAGCTCGACTACTTGCTGCTGACGGCGCTTGCCGGGGTCGGCGCCTCGCTCTCGAAATTTGCGGCGGACATTCGCATTTTGAGTTCGCCCGAATTCGGCGAAGTGTTTGAACCGTTCGGCCGCTCGCAAGTCGGCAGCTCTGCGATGCCGTTCAAGCGGAATCCCATTCTGTGCGAGCGCATCGATTCGCTTGGCCGGCTGCTGCCTGCGTACGCCGACGTTGCCTGGCAAAACGCCGCGACGAATTATCTGGAGCGAACGCTTGGACGATAGCGCGAACCGGCGCACGATTCTGCCCGAGGCGATGCTATGCGTGGACGAGATCGTGCAGATTGCGGGGCGCGTCGTTACCGGAATGCGCGTCAATACACAACGTATCGCGCAAAACCTTCGTACGTATGGCCCGTTTGCCGGTACCGAGTCGGTGCTCCTGGAGGGAGTACGCGCCGGCGGCGACCGGCAAGTACTGCATGAAGCGCTGCGCTCAGCGGCGATGGAATCTTGGAACGCGATCGCGCAAGGCAAAGACAATCCGCTCGGGCGATTGCTCACCGAAGAACACGAACTGACCAGTCGCGTCGATCCGGCGGAGATACGGCGCATGCTCGATCCGAGCAAGCACATCGGGACCGCGAGCGAGCGCGCACGCAGGCTCGCCGATCAGATCGATGATTTGACGCCGTTTCCGCAGCAGAAGTCCCTCGACACCCACGCTCAGGAATGAACGGAACAGACGTGAACAAAGGCATAGAGATCGCGCGCGGCAAGACGAAGGTGCTCTTTGAGGCCTCCGGGCAGCCCGACATGCTGGTCGTGCAGCAGACCGATTCGATATCGGCGGGCGACGGCGCGCGCCGGGACGAGCTTACCGGCAAGGGCAGATTGGCTGCGCAGACAACCGCGCGTGTCTTTCGGCTGCTGAATCTGTGCGGTTTGCCCACCCACTATTTGAACGGCGGCGAAGACGACGACGACAACGAGATGCTCGTGCGCCGCTGCAATATGATTCCGCTGGAAGTGGTTGTCCGCGGTGTCGCCGCAGGGTCGCTCGTTCGTCGTAACCCCGGAATGCAGCGCGGCTCGCTGCTCGTTCCGCGCATGGTTGAGTTTTTCCAAAAAGACGATACGCAGCACGATCCGCTCATCATGCCCGATGCGATCGTTTCGCAGGGCATTGCGAATCCTGCCGAGATTTCGGCGATGACGGAGATCGCGCGCCTGACGTTTGAGATTCTCGCGCACGCCTGGCGCAAACGCGACGTGCTGCTGGTCGATCTGAAAATCGAATTCGGCCGGCTCACGAGCGGCGAGAATAAAGGGCAGCTGGTAATCGCCGACGTGATCGATAATGATTCGTGGCGCATCTGGCCGCAAGGCCGCGAAGAGCGCATGCTCGACAAACAGATATACCGCAATCTCGAAGCCGTCGACGATGCTGGACTCGCACGCGTCAAAGGCGCGTACGAACAGGTCGCGGAGATGGTTGGATCGTTTCCGGTCATGCGGCCCGGTATGATCGCGCTCATCGCCGAATCGACAGAGTCCACGCCGCAGCTCGGCAACGTCGCGCAAGCCCTTGCTCAATTGGGGCTGCCCGTGATCCGGCACGTGGCCAGCGCGGCGAGAACGCCCGGATACGTGCTGCAGCTCCTGCAGCAACACGATGCGACATTTGCTCGTCTGCTGTATATAACGTTCTCCGAGCCCGGCTCGCGGGCGCTGCACGCGCATGGTCGAAAACGGGACGAGTAATCCCGTTATCGAGGGCACGGCGGATCCGAACGGGATCGCCTTGCACTGCGCAAAGGTGCTCGCGCTCGAGGACACCGTGCTCTTCGGACGCACGCTCCTGGTGCAGACCAATTCGCGGTCGGCCGTGCTGCAGGCCGACGCACAGCTCAACGCTCAGCAGCCGACGCCGCAGCCGAATCTTGGCTAGCTTTCGCGTAAGGGGCGCAAGCGAGGACGAACTCGGGCGTGCGGCAGCGCAGGCCGGGCTGGCACTGCGTGCCGACGAACTCATGCGTATCTCCGATCGGCTGGGCCGCGATCCATCGATCGTCGAGGTACACGCGTTTGATGCGCAGTGGAGCGAGCATTGCTCGTATAAGAGCAGCCGGCACCTTTTGCGAAAACTGCCCACGGAAGGCCCGACCGTCATGCAAGGACCGGCGGAAGATGCGGGGATCCTGCATTTGGGCGAGTGGAACGGCGAGAAGCTGGGCGTGGTCATCGCGCACGAATCGCACAACCATCCTTCACAGGTCGTGCCGTTCGAAGGTGCGGCAACCGGGATCGGCGGCATCGTCCGCGACGTGCTTTGCATGGGTGCCGAAGTGATCGCCATCGCCGATCCGCTGCGGTTGGGCCGCGTGGAGGATCCGCAGTCGCATCAACGTTACGTGGCGCAGGGCGTCGTCGACGGAATTGGGGCATATGGAAATGCCATCGGTATTCCAAACATTGCGGGCGACGTCTATTTCGACGAGCGCTTCGACGACAATTGTTTGGTGAACGTCGTTTGTCTGGGGCTGCTGCGGGAGAAGGACATCATCCATTCGGCGGCGCCTGAAAACTCCGTAGGCTGGGACATCGTGCTCGTCGGAAAAGCGACCGACGCCAGCGGTTTCGGGGGAGCCGCCTTTTCGTCGGTGACGCTCGATAAAGAGGACGAAGATGCGAACAAGGGCGCAGTCCAAGTGCCCGACCCGTTCCTAAAGAACGTCATCATGCGCGCAACGTACGCCGTCTTCAAGTATCTGCGCGAACACAAGATCACCGCGGGCTTCAAGGATTTGGGCGCGGGCGGCATTATGGGCTGCACGGCGGAGCTCTGCAGCAGCGGCGGTTTCGGTGCGATCATCGATTTGGACGACGTGAATACCGCGATCGAGAACATGCCTCCCCAGGTCATTGCCGTCGGCGAGACACAAGAGCGTTTATGCTGGATTCTTGCCGGGCGACGTCACGGCGCACGTGCTGCGGATCTATAACGAGGAGTATCTGCTGCCCGCAAGTCGCGCGCGGTGCGTGCGCGACGGTCATCGGAGCGGTGCAGCGAGAAAAACAGTACGTGCTGCGTCACGGTAACGAGATCGTGATGGACGTACCGATAGAGTTTCTCACCGGTTCGATTCGCGACGAGCTTCCGGTGCGTCCGATGAGCGAACGCAAAGCCGGCGAGCCCGGGCGACGCTATATCACCGGCGAGCATTCGGTTACGGAGATGTTGCCGCGGGTGCTCGCGCATCGAGACGTCTGCTCGCGAGAGCCGCTTTTTGTGCGCTACGACGGCGTGGTGCGCGGCACGACCGTCCTTGCGCGCGGCGCTGGGAATGCCGGTGTCATTGCGCCGGTGTACGGCTCCCCGCTCGGTGTCGCACTCAGCGTCGCGGGCAATCCGCGCAGCGGAAAAATCGACCCGATGCTTGCCGCGCAGTACGCGGTGCTCGAAGCGGTGCGCAAAGTCGCGGCGGTGGGTGCGCGACCGCTCGGCCTGACCGATTGCCTGAACTTCGGTAATCCGCAAAATATCGATCACTACTCGGAACTCGCGCACGCTATCGACGGGCTCGCGCTTGCCGCGCGCGAATTGGGGACGCCGTACGTTTCCGGCAACGTCAGCCTCTACAACGAATCGAAGAACGGCAACGCGATCCCCGCATCGCCGATCATTGCGTGCGTCGGCGCCTTGCAAGATGTTGCGATGGTCGTCACCCCCGCGTTCAAGCGTACCGACAGCGCGATCTTTTTGATCGGCCGCCCGCAGAATCCGGCCGGCGGCGCAGTTTTTGCGGAGTCTGCTCGAGCAAACCGGCGGACCGCTCCCGCCAATCGATTATAGCCGGGCGTGCGCGCAAATTGCGTTTCTTCGAGCAGCCGCGGACGGCGGGTTCATCCTCTCGGCACGCAGCATCGGCGACGGCGGTCTGCTCGCGACGCTGTGCGCGATGGCTTTTCCGACGCTGGCGGGCTCGCCGATCGGAGCAGAATTGTCCGGCCCGGCCTCCTGGACCGCCGGCGTTACCGGTACGCTGGAAGCGTATTTCGGCGAGTGCGGCGGGTTTATCGTCGAAACCTCGCAACCCGAGGCGCTTGAATCGATCGCCATGAGTCAGGTCGATCTCATTCGCATCGGGCAAACACGAGCCGGAACGATGCTGCATTTGGAAGACGCACAATTCGACCTGCGCGACCTGCACCGGATTTGGCGCGCGCCGCTTGCGCAGGTGTATCCGTAGTGCCGCCGCGCGTTGCGGTGCTGGTCTTTCCCGGCACCAACAGCGAAACCGAAACGTGGCGCATTTGCCGCGAGGTCGGCTTAGATGCCCACGTCGTGCACTGGAGTCAAGCCTCGAGCCTGCCGGCGTACGACGCGTACGTGCTGCCGGGAGGATTTGCGTACGAAGATCGCATTCGCGCCGGCGCCGTGCCCGCGCACGATCCGATGATGGATTACGTCATCGAAGCCGCGCAGAACGGAAAATTGGTATTGGGTGTCTGTAATGGGGCGCAGATTCTTCTGGAAGCGGGTCTTGTTCCGGGAACCGGCCGCGTGCGCCGCCCGACCGCGGCCTTCACGCATAATGGTCCCGTGCCGCATTTTGTCTGTAAACACGTGCACATCAAACTTGCGATCGATCCGTCGCGCTGCGCGCTTACCACCGCGCTTGCGAAGGAGGCGCTCATTCCCGCATGGGCCGCGCACGCGCAAGGCCGCCTTGCCGCCACGCCGGAACATCTGCGTGAGATCGTCGATGGCGGTCATCTCGCGTTCGTGTACGCGCACGCGGACGGCACGGTTGACCAAGACGCCGTTCCGAACGCCTCGGCGTTGGGCTGCGCGGGCTTGACGAATCGTGAGGGCAACGTGCTTGCGATCATGCCGCATCCCGAGCGCGATGCCTGGAATTTCAATCATCCCGATCACCGCGAGGGCACCGACATCCTCGCACCCTCAGGTGGTGCGCAGCTGTTCGCCGCGTTCGCGGAGGCCGTCAAACGGACATGACGCGCCGCACCGTCGCGATCACGCTAAAGATTCCGGACAACGAAGCGTACACGGCGCTCACGGCTCTGCGGCGCCTGGGCGTGCAGGTCTCGCGCGTGGAACGTGCCGAGATCTGGATGTTTGAGGATACGGGAGCATCCGCGGATTTCAGTCGAGCGAGTCGAGAAAAACGAAACGCTGTTCAATCCGAACAAACATGCATTGCGTGTCGTGGACGAAGGCGTACCTCGCGAAGGGGAAACGTGGATCGAGGAGTTGGACGCGCACGAGGTAGCGGTACGCATCACCGGCATCTCGAGCGCACGGCGCTACGTCGCATGGCGGCTATACTCGGACGGCCACATCCCCTGCGATAAAGCCACGGTCCAAGCCGCCGTCGAAGCATTGCTCTGCAATCCGGCAATCGAAAGGTCATTAACAAAATGAATCAAATCGCCCCCGCGCCGTCGGAAGATCCAATCACCGCGGCGCCATCGCAAGATCCAATCTCTCGCGGCGCCCTCGGGGAGGCGAACAGTTTGCAGAGGCACTACGCGCCATGAGGCCCGGGGGCCCCACGAAGTGGCCGTTCCCGTTGCACTTCCTGTGCGGAACGGCAGGCTCACATCCTGTTCGCTCGGGGGCGCGGAGGCCAGGCCGGAGCGCCTTTCCAAATGAATAAGCCGTATACGATTGCGACGCTGGGGTCGCATTCGGCGCTGCAGATTCTCAAGGGCGCGCATGACGAGGGATTCCACACGCTCGCGATCGCAAATCGGGATACGGAGCGGCTCTACCGCTCGTTCGGCTTCGTCGACGAGGTTATCGGGATCGATCGGTATCAAGATTTTATGGGTCTCATCGATGAGCTGCAGCAGCGAAAGATCATCATCGTTCCGCACGGTTCGTTCGTTGCGTATCTCTCACTCGAAGAGCACAAACGGATGACGATTCCGTACTTCGGCAACAAAGCGGTGCTGGATTGGGAAGCAAGCCGCGAGTTGCAGCGCGAGTGGCTCTCGCGCGCCGGCTTGAAACTGCCGCGCCAGTTCAAGACCGCCAGCGAGATAGACCGGCCGGTCATCGTCAAACTCTACGGCGCGGCCGGCGGCAAGGGCTACATGTTCATTCGCGACGCGGCCGATTTCGAAGCGCGCGCGAGCGATCTGAAAGAAGCCTACATCATTCAGGAATATATCATCGGCGTTCCGCTCTACATCCACTATTTCTACTCGCCGCTCGAAGATAAACTCGAGATCATGAGCATGGACCGGCGGTACGAGACGAACGTCGATTCGCTCGGCCGCATCCCCGCCAACGCGCAAGAAGGGATGGATGTAAGCCCGAGTTACGTCGTGGTCGGCAACTCGCCGGTTTCTCTGCGGGAGTCGATGCTGGCCGAAGCGTACCGCATGGGTGAGGACGTCGTACGGGTGAGCAAGGAAATCTGCGGGCCCGAAGGGCCTGTTCGGCGCGTTCTGCATCGAGACGATCATCACGCCGGACATGCAATTCTATATCATGGAGATTTCCGCGCGCATCGTTGCGGGTACGAACCTCTTCATCGACGGCTCCGCGTACTCGTATCTAAACTATGCCGAACCCATGTCAACCGGGCGCCGGATAGCCCGGGAACTCAAAAATGCACTTTTGACCAATAATCTGCGTTTTGTATTAGATGATTCAAGCGTACTGTAGACTCTGGGCCGTTCTCCTATGCATTGCCGCCTCGCGCTGCCGCTGCGCGCTCCCGCCGCGTTCATGGCGGATCCCGACGCGCTTTACAGCGACATGAAGGCTGCATACGCAAAGGGCAACGCACAGGGCTGGACGTTCTTCAACCAAGTGTTTTACCTGGAATCGATTTTTAATGCCGGCCGCGCCTACTCGCTGCAGCGGCCCGACGATCCGGCGTACCCGCAGATCGAGCAAGCAACGGTCGACGTGGCTACGGGCGTGCACTACGATCCGCTGATCAATCACGATGCCGTGCCGTGGTACGTTCGCGAGGCTGCGCTGTACGTGCAGCACAACAGCAGCGATCCCGCCGAAGTCGCAAAAGCCAAAGCGCTTCTCGACCGCGTCGATGCGCTGGAAGACCCGGCCGCGCTCGCGCGCTATGCGGATGAGGACGCGCAGGCGAACATCACACAGTATCCGCACGACACGAATGCGGAATTGCTCGGCGTCGAGGCAAACTGGCGCGGGTGGCTGCTGACGCACGATACCGCATGGCGCAGTTCGGCGCTGCAGCGAGCGGCGCAGCCGGGATTCCCAATCGCGAACCTGCCGACGACGTGGGGACCGGCGTTTGTGCAGATGGTCAAAGAAGCAGCGGACGGCGCCGAGGGATACAGCACCGACGATCAAACGAATGCCAAAGCGATCCTCGCTCGGCTCGAAAGCGTCGCGTCGCTCAAGACGATCGAGAGCGTGACGGCGGCGCCCTCGCACGCCCGCCAAATGACCACGCTGGCGCCGGCCGACGAGTACTTCGGTCCGATGGGCATGTCGATTCTGGGGATTCGCAACGAGCTCAATCGCGTGAACTACATGATTGGGTACGGGTATGCGCGTCAAGAGAGTCCGATGGCCGTCCAGATCGCCACGTCAATCGACGATTTGCACAAGGTCTATCCGCGCGATCGCGACGTGCCTGCGCTGCTCTTCGACGTCTATACGGCGCTCACCAAGATCGACACGTCGCGAGGCGCAAACGACTCGGGCGCACGTGCGCGCCGTGCTCACCGTTGAGTACCAAGACACCAAGCAGGCGCAAGACCTCTTGAACTCGTGAGCTCCTGACCGTATAATTGCCTCCCACGCCGCTCCGAAATAGAGGGAATTATATGGCTCGCAAAATGATCGATTGCCGCGAGTACCCAAGTGAGAGCAAATGCACGCTAACCGTTTCGGCCGACACCGAGGACGAACTCCTCGACGTCGTTGTGCCGCACGCAGTTAACAAGCACGGCCACAAGGACACGCCGCAGCTGCGCGAAGAGTTGCGCAGCAGCATCAAGGAGAGCGTGTCTACGTAAATCAGCCGTGTAGCGGCTCTTAAGCTCCCGGGCAGAACGACCTGCCCGGGAGTTTTGTTGTCTATATTCTGACTTGCAGCGAGAAGTAGAAGCTGCGCGCAAGCGGAAAATTGCGAGGAGAACGGGTCGCCGAACTGCGGGATGAACGACTGCGCGAAATACGGATTCTCGCGGTACGCCGTTGGCGGCGACATCGTTCGGGCCGCTTCCGTTGTAGAAGTTTCCACCGGTGTAGAAAATGTTCGAGGCATATCCGCAGATATTCGTGTTCGGCGGATACGCTTTCGTCCACGGCTCGCTCGACCCGCCGAAGCAACTGGTTGAGCAGATTGGCGACGATGAGGCGCCCTGTATCCGCGGCGTGAAATCGTACGATACCTGCAGTCCGAGGTTGAATTGCCAGGGCTGGCGGAACTCGCCGAACGTATCGAATGTGCCGGTTTGCGGGTTCGGAATGTACAGATTACCGGGAATCGTGCCGTCGTTCGTCAGCGCGAACGAGCACGAGGTGTAGTCCGCATTTAGCGGATTTCCGCTCGTGACGCCGACACTGCGCTTGATTTGCCGTGCAGCTGCGCGGATCCAAACCTTGCACGTCGGCCGGCGTCCCGTACGTGGTCCCCTCTGCAGAGCGACATGGCCGGCGTTATTGCAAGTTTGTCCGTGCTTGTAGTTGAGGATCAGTGCGAACGTATTGGGTGAGATGTACGGGAAATCGAGGCCCGGCGCATACCAGCCGTGCGGATCGAGTAACGGCTGCGGCGACATGCCGTAGTACGGATTGCGAATCGAGGTCGAACCGCAGGACGGGATCGGGCGTGCCGTCCGCGCTCGTCGCGTAGCACGGTGCGCCACCGCCCAATTTCGTCAATGCATTGAATGACTCAATGTCCTGATTGTATTGATCGACCGGACCAATGTTGGTGCCGTTGAAATCCCCCCACTTCTCGGCCGCGTTGGTATATGTGTACGAGAAAACGCCGGCGAAACCGTTCTTGTCGAAATCGCCTTTCGTGACCTCCAATTCGATGCCGTCCACGCGCTCGGTGCCCGGCATTGAACGAGGGCGAAATATTGAGACTCGGAAGGTTGACCGTCTCGTAGAGCTGGTTCGTCGCCCACCGGTAATAGGGCGTGACCTTCATCGACAGATCGGTGCCCTTGAAATGCCGCTCGTACGAGAAGTCGTAGTTGTTCGAAAACTGCGCCTGCGACTGGTGGAGCGGCGAGCTGAAACCGAAGGGAATGAAGCCGAGCAGCGTCGAGGCGAGATTCGCCTGCAACGGTATTGTATTGAATCTCGTAGTTCTGCGGTTGCTGCGCATAGCGTCCGGCTGAAATCGTAGGACCGTGTCGGGATTTACCGTGTAGGTCGCCGAGACCCGCGGCTCGAAGTACGACTGCACATAGGACGACGGATAGTTGTTCGTCAGCAGAATTCCGTCGGTGCCGTCCGGATGAACGGTTTGCACGGCGGTTCCGGTCGAGGTATCGACCGGGCAATTGAACGTTACATACGGGTCGGTGACGAATACACTCTGCGGCGGCTGCGGGATGAAGATCGGCTGCCGCGTTACCGGGTTGACGCAGAACTCTTTCTGCGCTGCGGCAAACCAGAAGTTCGTCGCCGGCGTTGTTCGTGTCCGCGAGGTCGTACTGGTCGCGCTCGAACCGAACGCTGCCGTTGATGTTCCATTTGTCGTTCGGCCGCCATTCGTCGCTGATCGATGCGCTCGTCAGCTTCGGCGTCGACCGCATTGATGTCGGCCGTGTTGCCCAAGTAAGTCAGTAACATGGAAGCGTGGTCCCGGCATGCGGGAACCGCTACTCGCGAAGTTCGCCGTCCGTACATGGGTTCTGACCTTGAACGAGCCGAACGGCGTACCGAACGTTCCTTGCGTGATCGGGTCGTTGCACGGGGCGGGGAATCCGGGCGTATAGTTCGATCGCGGATCGATACCGGCCCCGGATGTCGTCGCGAAGCACTGCGACCCGTCGGTAAAATTGCTGACCTGCTGGTCGCTCGTGTTGTCGTAGTTGTGATTGAAATAGCGAAGCGTGTTCGAGTTCAGGTACGACACCATCCCGGTGAGCTGATGCTCGCCGCTGAGCTGATCGGCAAACTGCATTTCAATGCCGCTCGTGTGCGAGCTGACCTGATACTGGTAGTTTAAAACGCCGAGCGAGACATCGTTGCCCCAGCCGTTGGCGCTGGCTTCGTCAGTGTTCGAATAGAATGTATAGCCGAACAGCCGCACGTAGGCATTCGAGCCGATGTTCTTTTGGTACTGGAGTTTGGCGATGTTCGCGGTATTCCAGGTGCCGTCACGATAATTGCTCGGAACCTGAATCGTCGCTTGGTTTCCCTTGGGCATCGAGGCCGCATGCATTGGGAACGCCCGTGACGTTGGCGCAGCGGTTTTGCGGCGAGTTGGGATACATATACGCAACCGGCGGAGTTGCGGCAGAAGCAAGCCACGGCGTCGATCCCGGGAACGTGTAGTAATCCGGCCATTGATTCGTATTGCCGCCGAAGAAGTCCGGCGGATCGAACAAATTCCCGTCGTTCACGATTCCGGCGCCGAGCGGACCGGCATCATTTTCACTCGTGTAGTACCGCGTGTAGTTGGCTGAAGACATGTACAGCATTTGAATGTCGTCACGGCCGCTATCGTGCTTGTGCGGCACGGCGATAGTGAAAATTGCCGACCACTTCTCTATTGTTCACCGTCGAGGGCTGGCCATAGTTTGAGGGATAGGAGCCAAAGCAGCCCGGATCATTCGAAACCATGCCGTTGTTTACTGCCGGATTGTTATAGGTCGTATCGCTATTGCATGCTCGGATACATCGGCAGGATAAAACGCCGGCAAGAATGTCGTGACGTGGGCGGGCCAATAGCCGTAGGGAATCGTGTTGATGAGCGTGGCGCCGTTGCTTGCATCGAAATAGCGGAATCTTGATTCGTTCCGCTCAGACCGACGTAGTACGAAAAACGGCGATCGGGCGTGGAACCGCCGACCTCGGCGCGCGCGTCATGGTAGAACGCGGGGAAGCCCAGAGCCCCGCCGACGGTTGCATAGCCGGGGTAGGTTCCGGTCTTGATGACCTGGTTGATAAATCCGCCCAGGCCCGTGGCATTTGCGGTGGCTTCGCCGCCGCCGGTGTAAATCTGAAGCTCCTGTTGTCCGAGCGTGGACTCGGCATTGGCGGGATAGTTGTCGAACGACCGATTGACCGGAACACCGTCGTATTCAAATCCGATCTGGTCATAGTAACTGCCGCGAATGTAGACGGTCTGATTCACGCCGACTTGATTCGGCGGAACGTACGCGCCCGGCATCGAGGCGATAGCCGAATAGGCGCTATTCAGCGATCCGCCGCCGCCGAGCGGAGCGGCCGCGATCGTCATTGATGGGTTGACTGAGTAGACGTCGGTCCCCGTGCCCGAACGGACCGGACTGATCGACGAGCGCGTCGTGACGTGCGCGATTTCTTTGAGCGTCTTTTGCAGCGCAAGCGGAATCGACTGACTCTGATCCGCGAATACGGAAATTCCCGCGACCGAAAGCGGATCGTATCCGGTCTGCTGCGCCGAGATCGTGTATGTGTCCGGCGCGAGCGAGATGAACGTAAACCTGCCTGCCGGCGTCGGTTGTCACGTGCGCCACTTGCGAGGCACTCGTGGCGCTCACTTGAACACCGGCGATTGGCGCTCTGGTACTCGCGTCGACGATCGTTCCCGAGAGCGAGCCGGTCGTTCCGGCGAGTGCGGCCGGTGAAAGCGATAAAATCAATGATGACGCGATAAGTGCACATAGCGCGCGATAGACGGACGAAACCCTCACGGTTGCCTCCTAAGATGGCCCGCGGGATTAGAGCGCGGCCAGCGATTCCTCGAAAGCGCGCAGAAACTCGCGGGAGTCGTCGTCGCTGAAGATCAGCGGCGGCTGAATGCGAATGATGTTTCCGAACCGCCCACCTTTGCCGACGAGCACGCCGCGCTTACGCATCTGCTCCAAGAACTGCGTAGCCTGTGCCGGCGCGTAGGCTTTGGTTTGGCGGTCATTAACGAGTTCGACGCCAATCATCAATCCGCGTCCGCGGACCTCCCCCATGATGTTGTAACGTTTCTGAAGCTCGCGCAGTGACCCTAGCAACGTTTCTCCTTGACGCTTCGCGTTTGCGATAAGGTCGCGTTTCTCGATGACCTCGATCGTGACGCTCGCCGCGCGGCTGGAAAGCGGGTTCCCGCCGAACGTGTTGATGTGCGGTCCCTTAAATACATCCGCAAGTTCCGGGCGCGTTATCGTTATACCAATCGGTACGCCTGAGCCCAGGCCTTTGGCGGACGTAATGATGTCGGGAACGACGCCGTAGGTCGACGATATCCCGAACATTCCGTCTCCCAGGCGACCCCAGCCGGCCTGCACTTCATCCGCGATGAGCAGCGTACCGAATGGTGCCAACGTTTCACGGAGCACGGTAAAGTATTCAGGCGGCGGCGTGATGATTCCGCCTACGCCCGCAATCGTCTCCGCGATCATCGCCGCGGGTGCCCCGTTGGTTTGAGTTTCTATGACACGTTTGGCAGCTCGCGCGCATGCGATCTCGCATGAGGGGTAGGTCAAGCCCAGCGGACAGCGATAGCAGTACGGATTCGGTGCGAACGCCACGTGCGGATACTCCGAGGCGAAATTGCGCCAGTTGCTTTGACCGGCCATCGCAACGGTATAGAGCGTTCGTCCGTGATAGGCGTGCTCGAGCGCGAGGAAATCCGGGGACTGCTTGGCCGTCCGGGCAACCAGCGCGGCCATCTCGTTTGCTTCGGATCCCGAATTGCTGAAGAAGCTCTTCGTTAATCCCTCCGGCGCAACGTCGGCGACTTTTTCAGCCAGGTCCAGCATTTCATCGGTAAGATAGAGGGTCGAGACGTGGATCAACTTCTTCGCTTGTTCGGCGAGCGCTTGTGCCACCGGCGTGTCACCGTACCCGAGCGTGTTGGTTGCGATTCCGCCGAATGCGTCCAAATATTCGTTGCCGTCGTCGTCGCGAACGCGGGCACCTTGGCCGCCGGTCAGCGTTACCGGCTTTTCGTAATATGTCGATTGCGCTGCGAACAGGTGATCTTTCGCACGCTGCGCGTTATTCTTGAGCAGTTTCAAAATGAAGCCTCCGTTGGGAGAAGTGCGGGCGCCGGTTCTTCGCGTACCGAAACCGCGTGCGTAATGCGTTCAAACTCGTCTTCGCCGATCACGGACCGCTCACCGTGCATGAGCAGCCGGTATGCCAGCAAGCCGCCGAGCAGGCTGAATATCCAGCCGCCGTTCCACAAGAAGCGCAGCGAGGGAACGGCCAAGCCCAAGAGCGCGACGCCCCATCCGACCAGCAGCGCCGCTACGGCACGGACGTTGAACCCGCCGGCATATGAATATATGCCGTCCGGCGTATACAGCTGAGCAAGATCGAGGCGCCGTTTGCGGACGAGCCAATAGTCGGCGATCGCGATGCCGTCGAATGAACCAAGCATCGCGCCATATGTGCCCAGCCACGTAAAGATATATGTCGCAAAGGTCGCGAGCACGTACCACGGCTGCATGGCCAGGCTGAGCAGTCCCGTGATCACCGCGCCCGCGGCGAAGGTAATTCGCCGGGGCCAAAGATTCTCGAACGCGCGCGCGGGCGCCATAACATTGGCACCGACGTTAATAGTAATGGACGAAAGAATGACGATGATGCCGGCGATAACGACTACGGCCGTCGGAAATTTCACGATGAGCTGCACCGGATTCCAAAGGGCCTGACCGAAGAGCAGAACGGTTGCCGACGTCACCGCGATGCCGACGAATGAAAACAGTGCCATGGTGAGCGGCATCGAGGCCGCTTGCCCAAGCATCTGGCCGCGCTGCGTGCGCGCATAGCGTGTATAGTCCGGGATATTGAGAGCCATCGTCGCCCAGAAGGCAATGACTCCGACGACTGAGGGGTAGAATGCCGCCCAGAACGCGGCGCCGTGAATTTTGGCCGGCGCTGAGAGCATCATCCCAAAACCGCCGGCGCTGCTCGCCGCCCACATCAACAGTGCGATGGCACCCACGACCAGCGTCGGCGCGGCGATCTGTGCAAGCTTGCCGATCGCTTGCGGGCCGCGCATCGCGATGGCGACGTTGGCAGCCCAGAAAATCATAAACGCGAGCGCGAGGTGCGCTGAAAACGCGGGCCAAAACGGCAGAACGCGCAGCAGAATCGCATCCAGCGCCTGGCCGCCGAACCAGGAGTTGATGCCGAACCAGCCGGCTGCGATGATCGCGCGAGCGAGTGCCGGAATGTGCGCACCGCGGGTTCCAAACCAGAGCCGTGCAAAGACCGGGTACGGTATACCGTACCGCGTTCCGGCATGCGAAACGAGCAGAATTGCGGCTAGGACGATCGTGCTTCCCGTGAAGACCGTCAAAACGGATTCCCACCAGTTCATGCCGAGCGCGATCATGCCGCTGGCGAGCGAGTACGTGGGCAAGCAGACACACATGCCCACCCAGAGCGACGCGAATCGGCTCCCCGGCCAGGAATGCTCCGCCAGCGTGCACGGGCGCAGATCATCGTTCCACATCGAGTGGTTTCGAGCGGCGCGAACCTGCGCCGCATCCGTCAATACGATAACGTCGCCCGCGCGAATCTGCGTGGCGGCCGGATTCATCGCCTACACCTCCACCAAATCGTCATACGTCTCGGGTCGCCGGTCGCGATAGAACTGCCACGTGTTGCGCACGTCGGTGATGACCGAGCGATCCATGACGCCGATGACGACCTCATCCTTGTCGCGGCTGCCGGTTGCCACGAATTGTCCGCGCGGATCGACCAAATAGGACTGTCCGTAAAACTCGCCCATGTTCCAGGGTGCTTCATATCCGACGCGATTGATTGCGCCGACGTAGTACCCGTTCGCAACGGCATGAGCGGGCTGCTCGAGCTTCCAAAGATACTCCGAGAGGCCCGCGACGGTCGCGGAAGGATTGAAGATGATCTCGGCGCCGTGAAGGCCCAGCATTCGCGCGCCTTCGGGGAAGTGCCGGTCGTAGCAAATATACACGCCCACCTTCGCGAACGCGGTATCGAACACGGGGTAGCCCGAGTTGCCCGGGCGAAAGTAGTATTTCTCCCAAAAACCGCAGCCGGCCGGCCCGGCTTGGACCTGCGGCAGGTGATGTTTGCGATATTTGCCCAGATACGAACCGTCGGCATCGATGACGGCAGCCGTGTTGTAGTAGACCCCCGAGAACTCTTCCTCGTACATTGGAACGACGAGCACGATACCGAGTTCGCGCGCGAGATCTTGCATCAGGCGTACCGTCGGTCCGTCCGGGATGCGCTCGACCGCGTCATACCACTTCGTTGTTTGCTCGGTGCAAAAGTACGGTCCGTAAAACAATTCCTGAAGGCAGACGATCTGTGCGCCGCGCTGTTTGGACTCGCGAATCAGGCGAACGTGCTTTTCGATAGCGTTCTTTTTATGAACGGCAACCGGCTGATCTCCGTCGGTGTCGTGGTGCGCCTGGATGAGCCCGATGGTGACTGTGCTGTCCAAACAATTCTCCTTAAACGATTACACGGAAATCGGAAAAAAGCGTTCGCTTTTTTGGAATGTGCCTGCACCTTTGCTGCCGGCGAACGTGTTTCCGTCCGCAACCAGTCGACCGCGGGAAAAGACGTAACGCGCGCAGCCCTTGATGGTCATTCCTTCAAACACATTGTTGTCGACGTTCATGTGATGCGTTTGCGGCGAGATCGTGCGAGACCTTGGCGGGATCCCACACGACCAAGTCGGCGTCGCTGCCCACCGCAATCGTACCCTTGCGCGGAAAGAGTCCGAAGAACTTGGCTGGATTCGTGGACCCGAGCGCCACGAAGTTGTTCAAGCCTAGAATCTTGCGGTTAACGCCCACTTCGTACAGGATCGAGAGCCGATCCTCAATTGTCGGAGCGCCGTTCGGGATCTTTGAGAAGTCGTGCTTTCCCAGATCTTTTTGACCGCACAGGTTGAACGAACAATGGTCGGAACCGAAGCTATGCAACTCCATGTTCGTGAGTTTGCGCAGCAAAACGTCTTGGTTCCACTTGTCGCGAATCGGCGGAGAGAGCACGTACTTGGCACCCTCGAAGTTCGGCCGCTCGTAGTCGGCGAACTCGCAGACCAGATATTGCGGACAGGTCTCTCCGTAGATGTGCAGGCCCCTCTTGCGCCCGTCCGATATTGCGTCGGCCGCCATCGCGCTCGAGACATGGACGACGTAGAGCGGAGCGCCCGCGATCTCCGCTAACCGGATCGCGCGGTGCGTTGCCTCGCCTTCGCATTCCACCGGTCGCGTGAGCGCGTGCCATTTCGGAGCGGTCTTCCCTTGCGCCAGTGCTTGTTTGGTGATGACGTCGATGACATCGCCGTTTTCCGCGTGCACCTGCACGAGACCGCCGTGTTCGCCGCACGTTTGCAGCGTCTTGAAAATCGTCTCGTCATCTACTTGCAGCACGTGTTTGTAGGCCATGAATACTTTGAACGAGTTGACCCCGCGATCGTGGATCATTTTGGGGATCTCGGCCATCGTCTGGTCGCGGCCGTCCGCGATAGTGAGATGGAACGCGTAGTCGATGCAGGCTTTGCCGGAGGCCTTTTCGTGCCAGGTGTCCAGCGCCTTTTGAAGCGATTCGCCGCGAGTATGGAGGGCGAAATCGACGATCGTGGTCGTACCGCCCATCGCGGCGGCTCGGGTGCCGCTCTCGAAGTCGTCGGCGGTGACCGTTCCTCCGAAGGGCATGTCCAGATGGGTGTGCGGATCGATACCGCCCGGGAAGACGTATGCATCGCTCGCGTCGACGAGCTCGTGCTTATTGCCGTCGATTCCCACGCCGATGGTCGTGATACGCTCGTCCTCGATCAGGACGTCGCCGCGGTACGTGTCGGTCGCCGTAACAACGGTGCCGCCGCGTATCAGTGTGCCCAAATGTTCCTCCTAATCGCGCGCTGAGCGTTCTTTCCAGGATTCGGGAGGCAGCCCCGTATCGACCTCGATCATCTCGATGCAGTTTTCGACCGGGCAAACCATTTGGCACAGGTTGCAGCCGACGCATTCGCCTTCGTCGACGACGAGCATGGCCGAGCCGTCGGTGCCGACGCGATCGATGCACTGGTGCGCGGCATCCTCGCACGCGATATAGCACTTATTGCAGTGGATGCAGGTGTCTTGATCGATGCGTGCGACGATCTTGTAGTTGAGATTGAGATTCTCCCAGGTCGTGATGCGACCGGCGGCCGCCCCGGCGATCTCCGCGACGCTTGCGATACCGCGCGAGTCCAAATACGAGGAAAGGCCGTCGATCATGTCTTCGACGATCCGGAAACCGTGGTGCATCACGGCGGTACAAACTTGCACGTTCGACGCGCCGAGCAGCAAGAATTCGGCTGCATCACGCCACGTCTCGATCCCTCCGATACCGGAGATAGGGATGCCGACCTGCGGATCGCGCGCACATTCGTTGACCATATTGAGCGCGATCGGCTTGACCGCCGGACCGCAGTATCCGCCGTGACTGCTGTAGCCGTCGACGTGCGGTACCGGGATTCCATGTTTCCAGGTCCACGCCGATGATGCTGTTTATCGTGTTAATCAAGCTGATGGCGTCGGCTCCGCCTTGTGCGGCTCCGCGTGCCGCCCAGCGTATGTCGGTGATGTTCGGAGTAAGTTTTACAATCACGGGAACGCGCGCCACTTCCTTCACCCACTGCGCGACCTGTGCGATCAGATCGGCGTGCTGGCCGACCGCCGAGCCCATGCCGCGTTCACTCATGCCGTGCGGACAGCCGAAATTGAGCTCGAATCCGTCGATGTCCACCTCTTGTACGCGTTTGACCAATTCATGCCACGCGTGCTGCTCGCACGCTTCCATGAGCGATGCGATGATGGCGCGATCCGGGAACGCCTTTTTACACTCGGCGATCTCCCGAAGATTGTCTTCCAGCGGGCGATCCGTGATGAGCTCGATGTTGTTCATCGCGATCATGCGGTTTTGTTTGTAGTCGAGCGAAGCGAAGCGCGAGGTGACGTTGACAATCGGCGTTCCAAGGGTTTTCCATACCGCACCGCCCCAGCCGGCTTCGAAAGCGCGCATGACTTGATAGCCGCTGTTTGTCGGGGGTGCCGAGGCGAGCCAGAACGGGTTGGGGCTCTTGATGCCCGCGAGATTTGAGGATAGGTCGGCCATGTTACGCCACGCTCCGGGACATCATGTAGGCGTCCACGCTGCGCGCCGCGCGTTTACCTTGTTCCGCCGCTTCGACGACCATCGCCTCGCGCGCGCCTTTTTCAAAGATGCAATCACCCGCCGCAAATACACCCGGACGGCTGGTCTGCAGGTCATCGTCGACGCGAACGACGCCGCCGTCACTTGCCACGCCGGCGTGCTGCAGCGTTTCGAGCAGACGGCTCTGCCCGATTGCACGGATCACGGTGTCCACGGGTTCGATGAACTCGCTGCCTTCCAGCGTCACCAGCGTACCGTTTTCCAGTGCGGTCCGAACGAACTGGACGCTTTGCACGCGTCCGTCTTTACCGATGATACGCTGCGGCATGCAGAAGAAGCGAAATTCGATCCCCTCTTGCTTGGCGAATTCGTATTCGAACTGGTACGCGGTCATGTGCGGCTCGCCCCGGCGGTAGAAGCAGGTGACGCGCGCCGGCGGCTGCAGGCGCTTACTGCACGTGAGCGCATCGATCGCCGTATTGCCGGCGCCGATAACGGCTACGCGATCGCCAAGCCGTCCGACATCACGGCCTAGTTTCGCGCGTTCGATAAAGTCGAGTGCGTCCCACACACCGTCGAGATCCTCGCCGGGAATCCCGAGCCTGGGCACGTTTCCCATGCCGCATGCCAACACCAGTGCATCGTAGTCGTGCAACAGCCGATCGATACCGACGTCAATTCCCACGCGAGTACCGGCGCGGACCTCGACGCCCATGCGCACCACTTGCTCTGCCTCCCATAACGCCGTCTCGAGATCCAGCCGGAAGGGCACGATGCCGTAGGTGTTCAGGCCGCCGAGCGCATCGTGCGCTTCGAAGATCGTCACCGCGTGTCCCATTCGCCGGAGATCCCGTGCTGCGGAAAGACCGGCGGGGCCGCCGCCCACGACGGCGACGTGCCGTCCGGTGGACGCCCCCGGCTGGAAAGAGTCGACGTCGCTGCGCATCACGTGGTCGACGGCGTACCGCTGCAGGTCTCCAATGCGGATCGGCGAGTCACCGGCCGCGTTGTAGACGCACGCGCCTTCGCAAAGCTGTTCGGTCGGGCAAACGCGCGCACAGCTCGCTCCCATCGGATTTGCATCCATGATCACGCGAGCGCTGCCCTTGAGATTACCCGTTGCTATTTTCCCGATGAACGAGGCGACGTCGATGTGTGTGGGGCATGCGTTCATGCAGGGGGCGTCGTAACAATTCAAACAGCGGTTGGCTTCGAGTTTGACTTCCAGCTCCGAAAGGGTCCGATGGATCGACTCGCCGAGCATCCTACTCCTTCACGTCACTTATGCGTCGGAAATCCGAGATTCACGCCCGCGTCGGCATCGTTCCAACGGCTCGTGACGACCTTTCCACGCGTGTAGAAACGAAATCCGTCTTCGCCATATATATGGAGGTCGCCGAAGAGAGAAGCCTTCCATCCGCCGAAGCTATAGTATCCGACGGGCACCGGAATCGGCACGTTGATTCCAACCATCCCTGCATCGACTTCGCTTTGAAAGCGATGTGCGGCGGCGCCGTTTCGCGTGAAGATGGCCGTACCGTTTCCATATGGATTTGCGCGCAGCACGCCGAGCGCATCGTCGATGGTCTTCACGCGTACGTTCACGAGGACCGGACCGAAGATCTCGTCCCGGTAGATCGACATCTGCGTTCCGACGTTGTCGAAAAGCGTGGGTCCGATGAAGAAGCCTTGCTCGTGCCCGGGGACGCGCACGCCGCGGCCGTCGACGGCAAGCGTCGCCCCCGCACGCTGCCCTTGATCGATATAGTTCAAAATGCGGTCGCGCGCATCCGGTGAAACGACCGGACCCATATCGTTTCCCGCGTCATGCCCGGGACCGATCTTGAGCGCGGCAATTCGAGATCGCACGCGTTCGACGAGCGCATCGCCCGCGTCGCCGACGCTTACGGACGCGGAGATCGCCATGCAGCGCTGGCCGGCCGAGCCGTACGCGGCGGATACCAGCGCATCGGCTGCGGCTTCCATATCCGCATCGGGCATGACGACCATATGATTTTTTGCACCGCCGAGTGCTTGCACGCGTTTACCGTTTGCGGCGGCAGTCGAGTAGATGTACTTGGCGATCGGCGTCGAGCCGACGAAGCTGATTGCGCTCACGTCCGGATGGTTCAGCAACGCGTCCACGGCCGTTTTATCGCCGTGCACGACGTTGAAGACGCCGGCCGGCAGACCGGCCTGTTCGAGTAACTGCGCTACCAGGACCGACGCGGACGGATCGCGCTCTGAGGGTTTGAGCACGAATGTATTGCCGCAGGCAATCGCGATTGCAAACATCCAGGCCGGTACCATCATCGGAAAATTGAACGGCGTGATCCCGGCGCATACCCCCAGCGGCTGGCGCAGCGAGTACGTATCGACGGCGGTTGAAACGCTTTCGCTGTATTCGCCCTTCAACTGGTGCGGAAGCGAACATGCGAAATCGACGACTTCCAGCGCCCGCGCGACCTCGCCGGCGGCATCGGTGACGATCTTGCCGTGCTCGCTTGCGACCATCTCGGCAAGACGCGCCGCATGCTCTTTGAGCAAGGCCCGAAACGTGAACAAGACCTCCGCGCGTTTTCCCAGCGGTGTCCGGCTCCATACCGGAAATGCCGCCTTGGCCGCACGTACGGCCTCGTCAACGGTGGCTTGCTCGGCGAACGGGACACGCGCTTGGACGATTCCGAGTGCCGGATCGTACACGTCCCCAAACCGCCCGTTTTCGGAAAAATGGAGCTTTCCATCAATATAATGCGCGATCGTGCGGATTTTCGGCGGAGTCTGCATTCTATGCAGTTCGCTTCCGCGCGTGCGCGCTCCCCGCATGGCTTGGACGCTTGCGCAGGGAACTTACCTCATATGTGGGAGCGCCTGTTACAGCCGCGGACCATCGAAGAAACGCTGCGTCTCCTGCGCAGCGAAGGGCCGAATGCGCGCCTCGTGGCAGGGGGGACCGACGTGCTGGTGGAGCTGCAGCGCGGGATAAAGCCCACCTCGAGCCTCATCGATATTTCAGCCGTGCGCGACCTGCGCTACGTTCGCAGCGAGAACGGCGCGATCGCGCTGGGCGGACTGGCCACGCATAACGACGTGCTCGCAAGTCGCGCCTGCCATGCGCGAGCGCTGCCGCTGGTGCAGGCTTGCCTCGAAGTCGGTGCTCCTCAGATTCGCACTCGGGCAACGATAGCCGGCAATCTCGTTACGGCATCGCCCGCGAACGACACGATCGTTCCGCTGATTGCGATGGGGGCGGAGATCGTTCTTGTGAGCGAGCGGGGCGAACGCCGGATCGACATCGCGGAATTCTTCACCGGCTTTCGAGCGACGGCCATACGGCCGGACGAATTGGTGCGCGAGATTCGAGTCCGCGGACTCGATGAGGGCGAACGCGGGCTCTTTCTCAAACTCGGCTTGCGCCGCGCGCAGGCGATTTCGGTGATAAGCATTGCGCTCGTCGTCAAGATCGTGGACGGCCTGGTCCACGGCGTCCGTATTGCTCTGGGATGTCTTGCGCCCACGGTCGTGCGTGCATCGAGTGCCGAACAAGCGCTCGTGGGGCGGCCGCTGGACGATCGAACGATAGCCGAGAGCTGCATAGCGGTCCTCGCCGATGTTTCTCCGATCGACGATGTGCGCGGCTCAGGTGCGTACCGGCTCAAGGCGCTTTCCGCCTTGCTGGAGCGTGCGCTGCGGCGCATTGCGGACGACCGCTGTGCGGATGGAATGCCGCAAGAGCCCGTGCTGCTCGACACCGGCAACGATACGCGTTTGGATGTACCGGATTTCGCCGGGACGATTTGCGCGATCGTCAACGGCAGCCGCATCACGATCGAGGGAGCGCAGAACAAGACGCTACTGAACGCCTTGCGCGAGAATGCCGGTTTGACGGGCAGCAAGGAGGGCTGCGCCGAAGGTGAATGCGGCGCGTGCACGGTCTGGCTCGACGGCCAGGCGGTCATGTCGTGTCTCGTGCCCGCGGCGCAGGCACACGGCTGCAGTGTCGTAACGATCGAAGGCTTGGCGCATGGTGCGCAGTTGCATCCGTTGCAGCAGGCGTACATCGATCATGGTGCGGTACAATGCGGCTTTTGTATTCCCGGCATGCTGATGGCGGGAGCGAAGCTGCTCGAAGAACGCGAATCGCCCGCGCTCGAAGATCTCCAGTGCGCCATCAGCGGGAATATCTGCCGCTGCACCGGCTACCGCAAAATTCTCGATGCCATGCATTCCGCCGCGCAAGAGCGGGCCGTAGAGGTCGCGTTGCCGTGACGCTTATCGGAACATCGCCGCCGCGCCCGGATGCCCGCGATAAGGTTACCGGGACGGCCCGCTACCCGGCCGATCTTGTACGCGATGACATGCTCGCTCTCAAAGCGGTTTTCGCGCATCGCGCGCATGCGCGCATTGTTTCCATCGATGCAACGCGAGCTTTGAGCCACCCCGGCGTGGTTGCGGTTCTGACCGCCGCCGACGTCCCGTGCAATCGCTACGGATTGATCGATCAGGATCAGCCCGTTCTTTGCGACACGAAGGTGCGCTACGTGGGCGATCGCGTCGCGCTGGTTGCCGCGAGCACGCCGCAGGCGGCGCAGGCCGCGCGCAAAGCTCGTCGAGGTCCGGTACGAAGATCTGCCGGTGGTTTGCGATGCGTTCGCTGCGATGCAGCCTGATGCGCCGCTCGTGCACGAGCATCGAAATGACAACGTGCTCGGCAGCGTACGCATTCGCAAAGGCGATGTGGAGGCGGCATTTGCACAAGCGGACGTGGTGCTCGAGCAGACCTTCGAGACATCGTGGCAAGAGCATGCGTACCTGCAGCCCGATTCCGGCATCGCCTATTATGAGGCTGATAAACTGGTCGTTGAAACGGCGGGTCAGTGGCTGCACGAGGATCGCAAGCAGCTGGCAAACATTTTAGGCCTTCGCGAAGACGAGATCGTCGTGCGATACGCCAAGATCGGCGGTGCGTTCGGGGGCCGCGAAGATTTGAGCGTGCAGCCTTTGCTGGCCTTGGCGACCTGGAAGCTCAAACGTCCAACGTCGATTGTCTGGAGCCGTGACGAATCGATCATCGGCCACACCAAGCGACATCCGTACTTCATCACCTCGAAGTGGGGCGCGCGCAAAGACGGCACGATCGTGGCCGCGCAGACGGAACTCGTGGCGGACGGCGGTGCGTACGCCTCGACCAGCATCGAAGTGCTCAAAGGCGCGACCCTCTTTGCGTCGGGGACGTATGAAATAGAAAACGTGTCGTCCGATGGGTACGTGGCGTACACGAATAACGTGCCCTGCGGTGCGTTTCGCGGATTCGGATCGCCGCAGGCGCAGTTCGCCGCCGAATCGATGGTGACGCGGCTGGCGTTGGCGCTGGACATGGATCCGGCGGAGCTTCGACGGCGCAACATGTATAAAGAAGGCAGCATGCAACCCACGCAAACGCCGCTTCCCGCGGGCGTGGGCGCGCTAGCGGTCCTCGATCGGTGCGTTAGCGAGGCGCAATCGCGACTGGGATACGGACTGCCCTCACTCGACGGATCGACCTCGCACCTTAAACGGGGCGTGGGCATCGCATCCGGTATCAAGAACGTGGGCTATTCGTTCGGATTCCCGGATCAAGCGACGGCGAGCGTCGAGCTGTACGGGCAGGACGATATCGATCGCGCAGTCGTGCGCATCGGCGCGGCCGAATGCGGTCAGGGCGCGCACCTGGTCATGCGGCAAATTTGCGCGGAAACGCTTGGCGTGCCGCTGGAACGCGTCGAGCTCATCGCGGAAGACAGTCACGAATCTCCCGAATGCGGGCAGCGCCTCCGCATCGCGCATGACGTTCATGGGCGGAAACGCCGTGAAAGAGGCATCCCAGGCGGCACTCGCGAGATTCCCCGGTCCGGATGCAACGGCAACAGTACAGTTCCGTTCGCCGCGTACCACGCCGCTGGATCCGCAAACCGGCAAGGGTGTTCCGAATTTCTGCTACGGATATACCTCGCAGGCGGTCGAGGTCGAGGTCGATACGCAGACGGGCCTGGTGCGCGTGCTGCGGATCGTCAGCGTGCACGACGTGGGCCGCGCGGTCAACATGCAGCAAGTGCAAGGACAGATCGAGGGCTGTCTTGCGCAGGCTGTGGGATACACGCTCACCGAGAATTTCGTGGTGCGCGAAGGAAAAATTCTCACGCCGTACTTCAGCACGTACTTGCTGCCGACGACCCTCGACATGCCGGTTGAGGTGCATCCGGTCATCCTCGAACTCGCGGATCCGGTTGGTCCGTACGGGGCCCGCGGCGTCGCCGAGATGGCGCTCGTACCGTTTGCCGCCGCGGTCGCAAGTGCAATCCACGCGGCAACTGGGGCGTGGGTTACCCAATTGCCGATGACGCCGGAGCGCGTCCTGCGCGCGATCGAAGCCGTTCAAACCTCACGAATCGCTCAAGACCAGCCTGCGCGCGATCTGGTTGTGAGTCTGGACGTGCGCAGCGAGGTCGAAACCGAGTAACTCGCCCTCACGTACCCGCACGCGACCGTTCACGATTACCAAATCGGCGTTGCGCGGGCGGCAGAAGATGACCGATGCGAGCGGATCGTGCACGGCCGCACCGGCGAGCTCGAGGCTCCCGGTACTCCATCCGGCGATATCCGCCGCCATGTTCGGCGCGATGACGCCGATGTCGTCGCGGCCGAGCACCCGTGCGCCGCCGCGAGTTGCGAGCGCAAAAACGTCCCGCGCGCTAAGAACGGAAGCCGCACGGTTGACGCGCTGCAGAAGCATCGCATGACGCGCTTCATCCAGCATGTTCGAGCAATCGTTTGAGGCCGACCCGTCGACGCCCAAACCCACACGCGCACCGGCCTGGAGCATTTGCAGCACCGGCGCAATGCCCGATCCCAGTCGCATGTTCGAGGTCGGGCAATGCGCGATACCCGTGTGCGAGGCGCCCAAACGCGCACACTCTTGGTTCGAAACGTGCACGGCGTGCGCGTGCCAAACGTCGGGCCCTATCCAGCCGAGCTCTTCGGCAAGCTCGACGGGGCGGCGGCCGAAGCGCTCCAGACAAAAGCGTTCTTCGTCCAGCGTCTCGGCCAAGTGCGTGTGCAGGTGGACGCCGCGCGGCTCGCGCCAGCGCGGCGGTTTCGCGCATGAGCTGCGCGGAGACCGAGAACGGAGAACACGGCGCGAGAACGATCCGCGTCATCGCGAAGCGCGAGGCGTCGTGATACGCATCGATGACGCGCTGCGAGTCGTTCAGGATCGCTTGTTCGTCTTCGACGGCCTCATCCGGCGGGAGTCCGCCGGAGGAAGCTCCCAGCGACATCGATCCGCGGCCCGCATGAAAGCGAAACCCCATCTCGCGCGCAACCTCAATCTGGTCGTCGATACGCGTGCCGTTCGGCCACATGTACGTATGATCGGCGCTCGTGGTGCACCCGCTCAGGAGTAATTCAGCGATTGCGGTACGCGTTGAAACGCGGAGTGCCTGCGGCGTTATCCGCATCCAGATCGGATAGAGGCGCTGCAGCCATTCAAAAAGATCCGCGTCTTGCACGGTAGGAATGCTGCGCGTGAGCGTTTGGCTAAAATGATGATGCGTGTTAATTAAACCGGGCGTAAGCAGCATGCCGCTGCAATCTATCGTAACGTCCGCGTCGTGCGCAAGCGCGGAAGCCGGGCCAATCGCCTCGATCCTATTGTCGCGAATGAGGATGCTGCCGCCCGCAATCTCCCGATCCCGATCGTCAAACGTCGCGATGAGCTCGGCGTCGCGCAGCAGCATTGTCGTCATGCATCCGGCGGGTACGGCTTCACGAGGCGTCTAACCTGGCCGCGTGAGAGGTAGCGAGCCGCATTCGCGTGATTTTGCCGGATATGCCGGCAAGCCGCCGGATCCCAAGTGGCCGGGCGGGGCTCGGCTTGCCGTGCAGTTCGTCATGAACTATGAAGAGGGATCGGAGTATTCGATTCCCGACGGCGACGAGCAATCAGAAGCATACCTGACCGAAGTTCCGGGCGCGACGCTCGGGCCCGGGAAACGCGATCTGATCGTCGAGTCGATTTACGAATACGGAAGCCGGGCGGGATTCTGGCGTTTGATGCGGCTCTTTGAAGAGCGCGGTATCAAGATAACGGTTTTCGGCGCCGCGCTTGCCCTTGAACGCAATCCTGCGGCGGCCGATGCGATTCGCCGCGCCGGTTACGACGTGTGTTCGCACGGATGGCGTTGGATCGGTTTCCACGATATGAGCGAACAGGAAGAACGCGAGCAGATGCATCGTGCCGTCGAATCGATCGCGCGTACGATCGGAGAGCGCCCGGCGGGCTGGTATTGCCGCTATGCCCCGAGCATCAATACGCGCAGGCTGGTGGTCGAAGAAGGCGGGTTTCTGTACGACTCCGATGCTTACAACGACGACCTGCCGTATTGGGTGAAGGTGGGCCGCAAGGACCACTTGGTGATTCCGTACTCGCTTGACGTAAACGACATGAAGTTTTCGCGTTGCTCCCGGCTTTTCGTCACCGTCCGGCTATTTCGAATACATGCGCGATACGTTCGACGTTCTTTACCGCGAAGGCAAAACGCAGCCGAAGATGATGTCGGTGGGGCTGCATACGCGTCTGGCCGGGCGCCCCGGACGCGCGGGGGCGCTCGAGCGTTTCTTGGATTACGTTCTCGCACACGAAGACGTTTGGATCTGCCGGCGCATCGACATCGCGCATCATTGGATAGCGAATCATCCGCCGCAATGAACGGGCAAAGCGTTATCGACCGCCTCGCGGACCTCGCGCAGATCGGCCGCTATGACGGCGGCATCGATCGGGCTCTTGCTACGCCGCAGGAGCGTGCCGCTCGCGAACGATTCGCCGGTTGGGCCCGCGCGAATAACTACGCGCTCCGGCAGGATCGCGTTGGAAATGTGTTCGCGCGGCGAGCCGGCACCGGCGCGAACGCCGCGCCGATCCTGCTCGGATCGCATCTGGACACGGTTCGTACGGGAGGCCCGTATGACGGCGCTTACGGGGTAACCGGAGCGCTGTGCGTGCTGGACATACTCACTGCTCGCAACTATTTCAACCGTGCATCCGGTCGAAGCCGTCGCATGGGCGGGAGAGGAGGGTAGCCGCTTTCCCCTCGGATGTCTTGGGAGCTCCGTCTTTGCCGATCTCTTCAGCGCCGATGCCGTGCTCGCTTTGCGCGATGCGCAAGGAACCTCGCTCGGCGAAGCGCTTGCATCACCGCAAGGCGGACTGCTGCAAGACGTGGCGATGCGCGAACGATTCAAACCGGCCGCGTATCTCGAGTTGCACATCGAGCAAGGCCCGATTTTGGAGCGCGAAGGAATTCGTTTGGGTGTGGTAACCGCGATCGCCGGGCAACGGCGATATCAGGTGACCGTCGCGGGCGAGAGCGGGCATGCCGGTACCGTTCCGATGTCGTACCGGCACGACGCGTTGCTTGCCGCAGCCGAGCTCGTGCTCGCCGTGGAAACGCTCGCGCGCCGAGCCGGAAACGTCGTTGCAACCGTTGGGCGTATGAACGTGGAACCGGGCGGTACCAATGTGATTCCGCTGCGCACCGTTTTTTCGCTGGACGTTCGCTGCGAGGATGACACGCAGCTCGACATCGTGGAACGCGCGTTTCGCGATCGGGCCCTCGGCCTGGAACGCGATCGCGGAGTGGTTATTGCCGTCGATCGGCTCGAGGCTCGAACGCCCGCGCCGATGGACGAAGGCATGCGCCAATCGGTGCACCGGGCAATCGCATCGTTGCCGCAGCGCGCTATCGACGTTCCAAGCGGCGCCGGACACGATGCGATGTGCCTTGCACAGATCGTGCCTTGCGCGATGATATTCGTCCCGAGCATCGGCGGTCGCAGTCATGTCGGAGAGGAACGCACATCCGACGAAGACCTAGCGCTCGGCGTCGAAGCGCTCGCGGCTGCCGTTATCGAGGTCGATCGCACCGTCGATTAGAATACTTGCAAACGCATGCGATTTTTTATTTGCGGCTCCGCCTTACGCGGTCAACCCGATCATCATAACCTTGGTGCAGCCACCTTCTTGGGCGAGGCGCGGACGGCGCCCCGGTATCGTTTACACTCGGTGCGCGACGAGCATCCGGGCATCTACGAAGTCGAGAGCGGCGGTATTTCGATCGCCGGTGAGATCTATGAGTTTACCGATGAGCAGCACCGGCATTTGCTCGAGACCGAGCCGCCGGATTTATATGAGGCGCCGATCGTTCTCGAAGACGGATCCAGCGTGAATGCGATGGTATATCCGCGAACGCTTATCCAACAGCGTGGTTACGAGGATGTTTCCAAGTACGGCGGGTGGGCGGCATTCAAAGCCGCTCGGGATTAGCTTCCGCGGTACGTCGAGTAACTCCACGGCGAGAGCAGCAACGGCACATGGTAGTGCTGTCCGTCCGTTGCTGCCGGCTGCGCGTCGATGCGAAAACGAACGGCTATCCGGTCGTAAAACGCACGCGTGCCGGTTCGCGCAAAATACTCGCGGACTGAAAACACCAGCTCGTACTCGCCGGCGCTCAGCTGACCGCCGAACGGTGCAACGAATGCGTCCGTCCTCGTTCGTGCTCGCCCGCGGCGATCTCGCGGCGTTCTTCTTCGCTGCAAAAAAAGAGCGTAACCTGAAGCGCTGCGGCCGGGATACCAGCCGCCACGTCGAGGACATGTGTAGAAAGCGTCATTGCGGTAGACGAGCTCCTTGCGTAATCCATGCGCCGAGCGTTGCCCGTTCGCCGGCGGTTATTCCGGTAATGTTTCCCAGCGGCATCGCATGCGAGACGACTGCTTGTGCGTAGATGCGCTGCGCGTTTGACTGAATCTCTTGGGGGGTGTCGAGCAGCACGTGAGCGGGTGCCGTGGCGAAGCCGGGCTGCGTGGGATTTGCCGAATGACAAACCGCGCACCGCTGCTTGACGATCGGTGCGACCTGCGCAAAGGTCACAAGAGCCTGCGGAGGAGTTCGACGGCTGCGCGCGGGGCATGGCGATAATTGCGGCTGCCGCCAGCAGAACGAAAGCGGCGGCCGGCAATGCTACCGGCAGCCGGTGCCGGTGCGAGAGGATGAAGAAGTAACGAACGGCTACTCCGGCTGCACCGAGGAGCGCGAGAATCAACCAACCGTATCCGCTCGCATACGTCATCGGGTAATGGTTGCTGATCATCGTAAAGAGTACCGGCAGCGTAAGATACGTATTGTGAACGGAGCGAATCTTGCCCAGCCGGCCCGGCAGCGTATCCGGTTCTTGACCGGCGCGAATTTGGGCGAGCATTTTACGCTGGCCCGGAATGATAACGAAAAAGACGTTCGCGACCATGATCGTGCCGAGTATTGCACCGACGTGAATGTACGCGGCGCGTCCGCTAAAGATGTGCTGCAGACCATAGGCCGCGAGCACGGCGAGCACGTAGACCGTGATGCCCAAGAGGAGCGGGCGCGAGAAAAGTATTCTGCAGAGCCCGTCGTAGATGAGCCAACCGGCAACGATCGTCGCGAGGCTGATGGCAATGGCTGCGGCGGGCGTAAGATTCAAAACCGAGCGGTCGATGAGAAATGCCGGAGCGTTCGCATAATAGATGATTGCGAGCATGGCCATGCCCGAGAGCCACGTGGTGTACGCCTCCCACTTAAACCAATGCAGGTCTTGCGGGAGCGGCTCATCTCGCGGGCCTGTGAGATATTTTTGGTTGTGGTAGAATCCGCCGCCGTGGACCGACCAGAGTTCGCCCAGTACTCCGCGCTGTGCGTCACGCGGCTGCGGCGGGGTCAAACTGTCATCGAGCCAAATGAAATAAAAGGAAGCGCCGATCCACGAGATTCCAGCCACGAAATGAAACCATCGGATGAGTAAGCTCAGCCATTCGAGAGCATAAGCGCTCACGATGTGCCCACCATTTCGGATAAGCGCAGACGCGCAATCTTTCAAATTTCGTCGATTGCGGTCCGGATTTCGGTGTTGCGATCGTTTCGCCGTCGCGCTTCGAGCGCGTCGAGGATCGTTTGCTTCGTGTTCTCGCGCACGCAGATGACGAACGGAAAACCGAATCGCTCGCGATATGCGGCGTTCAGCGTATCGAATCGCGCGCTTTCCGCCGCCGTCAAACGGTCCAAACCCGCGGACGCCTGCTCTTCATGTGAGGCGGCCGTCAAACGCCCTTCTCGCGCAACGCGCCCGGCCAAATCCGGATGGGCGGCAATGAGTTTCACGCGGAATTCCTCCGTTGCGGAATCGAGAACCCGGCCCATCGCAGCGTGCAAGTCATCGATACCGGCGAACGGACGCTGCTCCCAGGCACGGCTTGCAATCCACGGCGAATTCTCGAAGACAAAACCCAGGAAGCCCACGAACTCTTCGCGGTCCGCTTCATTCAGCTGCGCGATCGTCATTGCCGCGTACCTTTGCCGCGAATGCGGCCGTGCCTTCGGGGGGAGCCGGAGTAGCGGCGTCAAACCTCGCGCCTCGTGAATGACGCCTTGCTCGCGGGCTACGACCGTAGCGCCCTCACGCTGTGTTCCATGGGCAGCCATTCAGCGCTGGAAGTTGCGTTCGGCGCGCGCGCCCAAGGCCTGCGAAATCTCGTCATCACGGCCAAAGGGCGCGAGAAAACGTACGCGCAGTACTATTCGCGTCAGGAACGATCCGCCGCGCGGGTGCGTCGACGAAACGCTCGAACTCGATGCGTTCACGGATCTGCTCTCCGAGGCAGTGCAAAACGAGCTGCGAGCGCGCAACGTCATCTTTCTGGCGAACCGTTCGTTCGAAGTCTACCTGCATCAGAAATTCAGCTACGACGCGATCGAGCAGGGGATGAAGGTCCCGATGTTCGGGAATCGCCGGCTCTTGCGCGCAGAAGAACGCGACGAGGCACATAACCAGTACTCGCTATTGAAGCAGGCCGGGATCCGCCATCCGCTGCAATTCGACTCCCCGGACAAGATCGATCGCCTCGTAATGGTCAAGGCGCCGCACGCAAAGATCACGTTCGAGCGCGCATTCTTTTTATGTTCGTCTCCCGCGGAATACTATGACGTATCCGGCAAACTTTTGCGCGAGGGAACGCTTAGCGCCGAGGGGCTGGAACGCGCGATCATCGAGGAGTACGCGCTCGGGCCGTCGGTAAATTTGAATTTCTTTTTCTCGTCGATCCTCGGGGAACTCGAACTCTCGGGTACCGATACGCGCCGGCAAACGAACCTGGAAGGATTTCGCAACGTGCCTCCGTCGGCGTTTGAAGCGCTGCGTCACGTACCGATGCGTCTGGAAGAAGCGGGGCATATCGCAACGACGCTCACCGAATCGACGCTGGAGAGAGCCTTCGAGATGGGCGAACGTTTCGTTCGCGTTGCGCGAGAAGCCAATCCCCCCGGCGTCATCGGGCCGTTTGCGCTGCAGTGCATCATCATTGCCGGGCCGCCAAAAGAATTCGTATGCTACGATGTTTCCCTTCGTATACCCGGCTCGCCCGGAACCCGGTTCACGCCGTACTCGGCGTACCTGTGGGGCCGCGACATTTCGGTCGGCGAGCGCGTCGCGATGGAGATCGTCTTTGCGCGCGAGGCGAACCGGTTGGAAGACGTGATCACGTAGCCGACCGAGCGGGTGCCACGGCGGCAAGGAGTTGCGGCCCGAGTGCGAACTGCATCGCCCGGAGGTTGAAAACATACATTCATGACGGTTCTTTTCAAGGCAAAACCCACGCAGACTCGTTGGGCCGGACCTGAAAATCGGCGATGCGGCGCCCGACTTTACGCTGATATCGTCGGATTTATCGCCCGCGCACCTGGACGAGGTGACCGCGCACGGCAAGAAAAACGCGCTGCTCATCGTCGTGCCGTCGCTCGACACCGGCGTCTGTTCCATCGAATCGCAAAAATTCAATGCGCGCCTGCCCGAGCTGCCGCCCGATGTCACGGCATTCGTCGTTAGCCGAGATACGCCGTTTGCGCAAAGCCGCTGGGCGAAAGAGCAAGGCGATGTGAAGCTGCAATTTTTGGCCGATACCAGCGAGCGAGATTTCGGCGCCGCCTACGGCGTGCTGCTCAAAGACTTTGGTCTGCTTGCGCGAGCGATCTTTATCGTCGGCAAGGATAAAACGATACGATACAAACAGATTGTGCCCGACGTCGGCCAAGAGCCGGACTATGACGACGCCATCGCGGCCGCGTTCAAGACGTCCTCCGCGGTGAACGCTGTAGACCTGGAGCCGATTCGAAAACCCTCGAAGGGGCGTCTACCGGGGGGCCGAAGTGGGAGTAGACCATGACGTCCCCCCTCCTTCGAGAGCCCGCGGCCGCGGTTGCACCCGCGACCGTTTTCATTTTGGACTTCGGCGCACAGTATAGCCAGCTCATCGCCCGGCGCACGCGTGAGGCGAACGTCTACTGCGAGATCGTGCCGCACGACACCCCGTGGAGCGCGCTTGCCCCGCGTGAACCGGCCGCCATTATTTTGAGCGGAGGCCCGGAGAGCACGCTGGTTGCCGGGGCGCCCGAGATGGATTCCGCGATCTTGCGCAGCGGCGTACCGATCCTCGGCATTTGTTACGGTATGCAGCTCGTCGCGCGAGAGGCCGGTGCGCAGCTCGTGAAGCTCGACCATTCGGAATATGGCCCGGCCTCGCTAACCCTGTGCAGCGCGCAAACGCCGCTCTTCAAAGGCGTGCCGGAACAATCGCGCGTGTGGATGTCGCACGGTGACTCGGTCGTACGGCTGCCGGACGGATTCGCGCAAGCGGCCAAGACCGCTCGCTGCAACGTCGCCGCGATGGCAAACGACGAGCGAAAGATCTACGGCGTGCAGTTTCATCCCGAAGTCGTGCATACGGAGTTCGGGCGCACGCTGCTGCGCAACTTCCTGCACGAGATCGCGGGCATTACCTCCGACTGGAAGATGGAAAACTTTGTCGATCGCGCCGTGGCGCAGATTCGCGAGCAGGTCGGGAACGACAAGGTGATTTGTGCGCTCTCGGGCGGTGTCGACTCCGCGGTTGCCGCGACGCTCGTCTCACGCGCAATCGGCGAGCAGTTGACGTGCGTCTTCGTGGATCACGGTTTGCTGCGCAAGAATGAAGCGCAGCGCGTTATCGAAGCCTTCCGCGACGTGATGCACTTGAACGTCGACGCGGTCGATGCGCGCGAACGCTTTCTGAGCAAACTCGCCGGGGTCAGCGATCCCGAGCAGAAGCGCATTATTATCGGACATGAATTCATCCGCGTCTTCGAAGAAGAAGCCGCGCGCGTTGCCGGCGTGAAGTACCTGGTGCAAGGCACGCTCTACCCCGACGTCATCGAGTCAAAAACGCCGCAAAGTAAGGTGGGGCACAAGATCAAGTCGCACCACAATGTCGGCGGACTTCCCGAGCACATGAACTTCGCGCTTATCGAACCCTTGCGCGCACTGTTCAAAGACGAAGTGCGCGAGCTTGGGCGCGTGCTGGGCCTTCCCGAACACATCGTGCAGCGGCAGCCCTTCCCGGGGCCCGGTCTTGCCGTTCGCATCATCGATGCAGTCGACGACGAGCGGCTCTCGCTCGTTCGTGAGGCCGACGCCATTGTGTGCGAAGAGATCGATAATGCCGTGCTCGACCCTAAACCATGGCAATACTTCGCGGTGCTTACGCCGGTCAAAAGCGTGGGCGTCATGGGCGACGGCCGCACGTATTCGAACTTGGTCGCCGTGCGCGCAATCACAAGTGAAGACGGTATGACCGCCGACTGGGCGCGCCTGCCGTACGATCTGCTCGAACGCATCAGCACGCGTATCGTCAACGAAGTTCCCGGCGTCAATCGCGTCGCGTACGACATCACCTCGAAACCCCCGTCTACCGTCGAATGGGAATGAGGATACTCGTCGTCGGATCCGGCGCGAGAGAAGACGCGTTGTCTTGGCGCCTTGCCGCATCGGAGTCGTGCGAGGCAATCTTCGCGACGCCCGGCAACGTCGGCACCGCCTCGCGCGGCCGGAATTGGGATATCGCGGCGACAAACGGAAAAGCCATCGTCCAGCGATGTTTGCAAGAAGCGATCGATCTCGTCGTTCTTGGACCCGAGGCAGCGATTGCGGCCGGCGTGGGCGATCGGCTGCGGGAGGCCGGCATTGCAACTTTCGGGCCGAACCGTTCCGGCGGAAGACTTGAATCGAGTAAGGTCTTTTCAAAGCGATTCATGGAGCGTCACGGTGTACCGACTGCTCGCGCTTCCATCGTGCACTCTCTCGACGGCGCGCTCAAGGCGCTCGAGGATTGGGAAGGTGCGTGCGTGGTGAAAGCGGACGGGCTCGCCGCCGGCAAAGGCGTCGTGGTGACGCCTGACGCGAGCGCGGCGCGTGAAGTAGTACGCGAATGGTTCGGGCAGAACCGCGTTCCGGGCGGCGGCACGGATGTGCTGCTCGAAGAGAAGCTCGAGGGACGCGAGATCAGCGTCTTTGCGCTGTGTGACGGGCGCGCGATGTATCCGATCGGATCGGCGTGCGATTATAAACGCGCCGGCGATGGCGATACCGGCCCCAACACGGGAGGCATGGGCGCGTATTCGCCGCCGATCGGATTTCCGCGCGATCTGGAAGATCGCGTGCGCGAACGGGTCATCGCGCCGGTTCTTCGCGGTCTGCTCGCGGAAGGCGAACAGTACATCGGCGTATTGTATTGCGGACTGATGTGGACATCGGACGGTCCGTACGTCATCGAGTTCAACGTGCGCTTTGGGGATCCCGAAACGCAGGTGCTCATGCCGCGCGTTACTGGCGACTTCGCGCAATTGCTGCGGTCGGCTGCCGACGGCGCGCTCGATCTGAGCGCGGCGGGATTTTCAGCACGAGCGTGCGTTGGGGTCGTGCTGGCGTCGGCCCACTATCCGAGCGCGAGCACGCCGGTGGAGGGGCTGCCCCGCACGTTCGATCTTGGTCCGGACACGCAGTCCTTCTGGGGAACTTCCACCCTAGAGAACGACGGTGAAGTCCGTTCGGGCGGCGGCCGGGTCCTGACAATCACCGGAGTCGGATCGGACCTAGATTCGGCTCGCGCGCGTGCGTACACTGCCGTCCGCGATTTTGCCGCCCACACCCGGAATGCAGAGCAGCTGACCTATCGCACGGATATCGCGAAGCTTTAGCGCTCGCGCACCATCCGCAGATATTCGTCCGCATAGAAACGCAAGGCTGGTTCAGGAAGCGTACCGACGCCTTCGTGCATAATGATCCTGCGCACGCGTTTAACCGCTTGCTCGTACGTGACGATGCCCTTTTCGCACTTCGCCGTTTCCTTCAAAGCGTACCAGATGCGTTCCGCCGGTTGTTGCCCCTTCATGCGTTTCCAGCCTAACGCCGGAGCCGGCTTCCGCAGAATACCGAAAATCGGGTAGCCGCAGCAGTACAGCCCTCCGTCGATCAGGCGGCTGCAAGGCACCGTGGGGCTGGATGCAACGCTTCGTGCCTTCGGCGGCTGCCAAGTCAGCATTTGCATTGTTCTGTGGCCGCCGATGACCGGGCTCAGGTTTCTGGGATTGCGATTGCGTTTTCGTGTGAATGTCTTGGTTTTTCGCCCGCGTACCCAGCGCAGCGACCAACGAATTTTGCGAGTGCTTTGGAATACCCGCTTCTTTGCAGACGCGGTCCCTGCTCATTTTGCCGCCTAGTTTACCATAGTCTGACAGCATGCGTTTTGCATCGATGTTGTTCTCATGGAGGTGCGCCGCCATCTTCGACGCATCGAGATTCCGGAGCGGCTTGAGTTTCTCGGCGAATTGCCGCTCGTGCGCATTGAGCGGAAGGTCGCCAAGTGTTGAGCGCATCGCCTTTCGCTGATCCGCGCTATGAAACCCGCGAGATTCAAAACGCCCTTTTGGTTTTCTTTGGTCAAGCGATTGAATTTTTCAAATATTGTGTGTAAGTCGATGCCCTTTTCCGCGCAATGATTCTTCATATTTTCCAAATCGGCCCGTGCCGCCGGTTTACCGCCGGCGAATCCCTGGAGCTCGTTACGAAAGAGTGCGTTCACTCTGCGCAGATCTCGAACAAGTCCTTTTTGGGTTTCGAGCAGATGCTCATCTCGTGCGTGCTCGGCAGATTTTTCAGGTCCTTTTTGAATACCCTTGCCGGTTGCAATGTGTTTGCTCTCACTCTTGTCCCGCGCTATCGAAGGAAGCAGTTTACTAACGCCCCATGCAGCCAGGCTCGCTAGCCCAAGCGGAATAAACACGGCAGGAGCAAAGATCGCCCCCACGATAAAACCCACGGCCACAATGGCCTTGATTAGCGGGCTCTTCGAGAGGCGATCGAGCAGATTCGCAGACCGCTCCTCGCGGCGCGGTTTGTCGCGCTCCCCACCGCCGCTCGGAACGAGCTTCGTGCTGTTTCTCTCGCGCGGATTTGACTGGCGTTGAGGGACTGCCGTCCGCATAGCGCACGGCCGCGTTCATTTTCGTCGAGCCGACTCGCGACGGCCCGGCCCACCTCGCTCCTGCCAGGTACTGTTTTGGCGGCCCGCCTTCCTCGCATAGCGCACGGGCGCGTCTATTTTGCCGAGAGACGCGACCCAGTCGCCCACAGACGGCATCACTTTGCTGAAAACCGCGACCCAGCCTCGGACGACAACGTTGTACATACTGCTCGCTACACCTTACATGGCCTTTCTATATGCCATGAAGATACATGACGGGTCTAACAAAGAACTGACGTAAACCGGTGGCGAGCGGGCATACGCCGGCCGGTATCTTCACCGAACAAATGTTCGGATCGCGGAGCGTCGGGCGCAGGAAACTTCCAGGCGCAAAGCCTGTTATTATGAGTTGAGATGGCAATGCGTTTTCAGTCGCCGCCGCAGTCCTATGGCTACGCGCCGGCGATTTCGGTTCAGACCCTCCTTGGGCAAGTGCTCGCAATAACGGCGCTCGGCTTACTGATCACGGCGGGCACCGCCTACCTCTTTCAAGGCGTTAGCCACGGCATCGGCCTGATCGCGTTGATTGTCGGCTTCGTGCTGCTCTTCGCGATTAACGCGACCCGCGCGAACGAAGCGGTTTCGCTCGCTCTTTTCTATGCGTTCACGGCGCTGGAAGGCATCGGTCTTGCGCCGACGATCCATGCCTACGCCGTATCGGTCGGAAGCGCGGTAATCGTCGAGGCTGCCGCGACAGCCGGACTTGGTATGCTTGCACTCGCGTGCATCGTGTACGTGACCGGCCTGGATCTGCGGCGATTCCAAGGTTACTTTTTCCTGGCGCTCATCGGACTCGTACTCGTGGGTATCGTCAGCGCGTTCACCCATTGGGTGCATCCGGAAGTCTATTCGTGGCTGACGCTGCTCATTTTCACGGGCCTTGTCCTCATCGATTTTGCGCGCATTCGCGCCGGCGGCTCGGGTTACACACCTGTACAACTCGCCGTTCAGATATATCTGGACGCGATCAACATCTTCTTGGCAATCCTTCAATTGTTTGGTTCCCGGCGAAGCCGAGACTGATGCGTCAGGGCCGGAACACGACCGGCGCGGTTAGAATAGGTCTTCCATGTGCGGTATTACCGGAGTCCTCGCACCGGGTCACGACGCGGCGCGTCTGGCCTTCTTTGCGTTGTACGCACTCCAGCACCGCGGCCAGGAGTCGGCAGGTATCGCAGCCGCTGACGGCGGCACGATTCGTTCCCACAAAGAGATGGGCCTCATCGGAGCGATCTTCGACGAGGAGATTCTGGGCGAGCTGAGCGGCTACATCGCCGTCGGGCACACGCGCTATTCGACGACGGGTTCCTCGATCGTCGTGAATGCGCAGCCGCTGCTCGAAAGCACCGAGATCGGGGACTTCGCGTTCGCGCACAACGGTAATTTGACCAACACGGATGAGCTGCGCGAGGCGCTCTCGCCGACGGTGACGCTCCAAGCGAGCTCCGATTCGGAAGTGATGGCCAAACTTATCGTCGAGGCTGCGGGTTCGATGATGGATCGGATCAAGTCCGTATTGCAGAAGGCGCGGGGTGCGTACTCGATCGTGCTCTGTACGAAGGACGAACTGTACGCGTTTCGCGACCCATGGGGCGTAAGACCGCTGTGTCTTGGGCGATATCAAGACGGCTGGGTCGTCGCATCGGAGTCGTGCGCGCTCTCGACGATCGGCGCGCAATTCGAGCGCGAGATTGAACCGGGCGAAATTCTGCGCGTCACTGCCTCGGGCATCGAATCGCAGCGCGTTACGATCGACGAGTCGCCGGCGCTGTGCATGTTCGAGTATATCTATTTCGCGCGCCCGGACTCGCAGCTCAAAGGGCAGTCGATCTACATGGCTCGTTACCGGATGGGACGGCAGCTCGCGCGAGAGCACCCGGTCGATGCCGACGTCGTCATGGCGATCCCCGACTCCGCCGTCCCCGGCGGGATCGGCTATGCCGCCGAGAGCGGTCTGCCGTATATCGAGGGCTTGATCAAGAACCGCTATATCGGCCGCACCTTCATCAGTCCCGATCCGCGCATGCGCAGCCGCGGCGTGCAGTCTGAAATTCAATCCGGTGATTGAGAACCTTCGCGGCCAGCGCGTCGTGGTCGTCGACGATTCGATCGTGCGCGGGACGACCACGCCGCGCATCGTACAGTTGCTGCGCGACGCGGGTGCGCAGGAAGTACACGTTCGTGTCACCTCACCACCCATCAAACATCCGTGCTATCTCGGCGTCGACATGGCGACATACGACGAACTCATCGCCGCGAACTATACCGTCGAAGAGATCTGCCGCAAGATCGGCGCGGATTCGCTCGGTTACCTGAGCCTAGCGGGTCTGGTCGAGGCTACGCAGCGCGGGAACAACGAGATGTGTCTGGGCTGCTTGACGGGCGTCTATCCGAACGTTCCCGTGGCTCACCAACCGCGCACGCTCGTCTAACCCGCGGAGGAACTCGGTGGGCACGCGGTGCTCGTTGCAATTCCCCGATGATCCACGCCGTTGTACCGCAGATCGATCTGCTTTGCCCTCGTATTCGAGTCGGTCGAGAACGTCACGAGCCCCGAGGAGAGGGGCATGTAGAATTGCGTCGGCGAGAACGGTAACAGGCCTGCGGTGTATTGTTCTTCACGCGGGCAGCGAGCATGTCCGGATCGCGCGAAATGCATACGATATCGCCGTCTTGCAGCGCGTACGCTCCGATCATTTACTATCGCAAGACGCTGCGTCCAGGTAACGTCTGCGAGTTCGTAACCTCGTACCAGTCGCGGCGCAGGATCGGCTCCCAGAACCGGGCGCGCTCATGCCAGCCCGATCAAGCACGTTCTCGCGCAAGAATGTTGCATACGGCTGCTTCGCGACTGCCTCGGCGCCAAAACGGAATGCGATTTAACCTGTGTACTGCACGAGAATTTCCTGCCTAGCACGAAATCGAGCGGCAGCGGCATCTCTCGCTGGTGAATTCGCCGCGAACTATCGGCCTCAGTCATGAACGCGTAGTAGGCCGGCGATTCTATATCCGCGTCCTCGTAATCGGGTATCCCGTAACGGCGATGCAGCAATTCATCGAGCGTCATTGGTCCCCAAGCTTCACCGCCACGGATTCAGGTAGCCGCAAATCGAGTCGCTGACCCGCCGGCGCCGCGATTGCCTAAAAGGATCGTTGTCCATACGGACGTGGCACGAAAACTCGGGACACCGAGCATTCAAGTACCGGTCAGCCTACCCAAACTTGAGCAGGAGTCTGGAGCGGGCTAGTTCAATCAGCGTGCGTCGAAACCTCATGACCGGCTTGGTTTTTGTGTTGTTTCTGCGCTCTTCTGCGCCGTTCAAGCAGCCGGAACCCCCGGCGAATTACCGCGTTGGGAACGCACGCACAGGCCACCGCCGCCACCTGCGCGGAACTGGTCGTATCGGGACCGCGTAAGCCCGGCGTACGTTGTGGGGCCACCCACGCTCAAAATACCGATCGTGCTGGGCAATGCGCCGCGCGATCCGCGCGCCGTTCGCGGCTATCGCCCTCTATCTACAGCAATCGCCACTTGATCTCGACGATCGCGATACGCCCGTCGATCCGAATAAATATCTCTCGAACTAACACGCAGCTCCCATTCGTCAGTTCGGCGTTAGTGAGATGCGTCTACCATCCTCCTATATATGGAATTACACACGCGTATCGGGTTGAGTAGATCGCAGGACAGTGATGTAAGCGCGATTCGAGGCCTGACTCGGCTAAAGGCGGACGACCCTCTTCTCCGCCTTCATGCGACGCGCAGAGAAGATCCGGCGTTCCGGCTCGAGCGACGGTCATGCAATCTATTGGGATTGCATGCTCGACGAATTTCAAGCGGAGTTGAATCATAGTTACTTTCCGCAACAGCAAATTCATCGGGTGTAAATCTTCATCAGATCGTTTTTTCCGTCGCTTTCGGTCTGTTTAAGGGCGACCCACACCCGTGGCTCCGCGCAGCATTTTTACTCAACCAGTTGACTTATCTTCGCCAGGATCTTGCCGACATGGCGCGCCGAACGCAGTTCCGGCGTGCACAGACAAAGTTCGAAACAAACCACTCGAGCAATTGCCACATGAACTTAAAAGACGCTACACAAGCAGAGGAGTAGTTACAAATGATTAGAGTGCGTGGTCGCTTTGCGATCGTAGTCGTCCTAGCCCTAGGGTCTATGGTGGCTGGCTGCAGCGGCAGCGTATCTCGTTCCACGAGATTCAGCCAAAGTAAACACTAACGCGACGTCGGGTCCCGCAAGTTCCTCGCTGCCAGCGGTCGCTAACGTGTTTGCCCGCGCGCTTGGCAAATCGTTGTCATCCACGGACATCGATCAATACATCGACTCCGCCGTGCAGGGCGCCGACAGGGAAAAGCTTCGCAGTCTGATGGCGCTGCTACCCCCGAACATGCGCGGCGACGTCATCTACTACGATGGTGCACGGGTGATCAGCAATAATCCCGCAGTACTCCCATATGCCAAAAACTTATCGCCAAAAGTTATGGGCAGCGTACAGCAACACTCACAAAGCGAAATGCAGTCACAAAGCCGTCGCCTCATGATGGCCGGCTCTTGCTCACCGCCAGATCCGTATCCCGGTAGCGGACCCTATGTCCGTGAGGTTGGAAACTGCGGATTCACGAGCGGCTGGGGCATCGTAAATCTCGAATGTAACTCCTCTCACTTCTACGATAACGTGGATTTGTTCCCCAACTCCCAAGATAATAGAGAGGGGGGGTACATGTACTTTGAGTTGGCTAATACCAACACATCGCTCAGCACGTTGTCTGAGGGTGGAATCTTCACTCAATACGACATTTCTGGTGAGAATGACATTGATCCGTACATCACAAGCGACGTTGGCACCATCCAAAGCGGCAGCGCTCGCTACAGCTGTGGAACATACATCGGAGTAATGAGCGGACTGGTCTTTACTGGAGTCGGGAGCCAGCCATATTACTATGTCGCCGCCGGAACCATTCCCGGCTATAATCCCTCAGGCGCATGGCAATCCTCGGAAACTGTAACGATGTCGAATGCCGCATGGATTTTCGTGCCCGCCTTCGGTAGCAGCACGAGCTACAATTGGGGTGTCAATTCGGCCGGATTACAGACACCCTGCATGCGATGCTCAATTTCGAAGGTCACAAGCATAGCCGACAAAGGCGGAACGGACATTTGGGACAGCTCCTGACTTCGGCGTTGATCCATCCACGGGAGCGAATGCGGTCTATTGGCCGGAGATCGTCTTTGGTGTATGGTCCGGTTGCGCAAGCGGCGGAAGCTCGCCGCCTACTGGCTGCACGCTGCAATATAGCCCCGATTCCAGCAAATGGTACGCCGGACAGGAGGTGTATCCGGCGCCGGTGGGCTCGGTGTATCCCGACGCGCAATCCTCCTTTGCCCAAGCCAACGGTGGCTGGCTCAGTATCTTCACCACCTTGACAGGCCACAACCACCGTTCGCTACCGTGCGCCTACCCCTCGATCCAGGCTGTCCGTCGCCTTATTGGCGGCTACGAAACTGCGACAGAGGTCGCGCGTGCGCTCGGCATCCAACCAAACAGCTGTACGGTTGTTCGCTTCAGGGAAAGGTTTCGGAAGAGGCGAAGACGTTTACAATCTCATCCTGAAAAATTTTAGAAAAAGCTCTTTCGCGAAGGTCGCGGTGAGTGGCATTCATCAAGATCGAGTTTAAGGCGGGAGCGCTAGTGGAAATCGGGTTCTTCGCTTGCGAAAACGCCCAGTGAAGTCAGTGGCGATGCAGTGGTATGACTGCTCGCCTTCATAAAGTAAGAATAACGTCGCTCCGCGCGATATGCGCAACTCAGCGAACTCTGTAGTCGGCGGCTGTGTGCGGCTGAGCGTTCAGCAAACATTCGCGTAAAGCAGCGGGGCGTTTTCGGATTAGAGCAATCGACATAGCAAAGTTGCCAGAATGTCAAGAATTGTGGGATCAAAGACCGAATCTCGCGTGACCGACATATAACGTACATCTGAACGCTTAAAGGCTGGTTGAACTTGGCCGTTGTGATGAACTTGTTCTCGCGTCGCGTCATCGCTGTCGATGAGTCACGTCTGAAAGCGCTTGTCATCGAGCGCTGCGATGCGATGAAGGTCCCTGATCGGCGGTGCTGTTCCATTCCGATCGCGCTCGCAGTAGCTGCCAACGATGCAGCGCTTTCACGAGCACATTTTATCGTGCCGAGCATGAGTCAAAGCAAATTGTTAACAACGCTGTCGTTGAGATTTTTTTAGCACGCTCAAGCACGAACTCATCGAAACCAAACTATGAAACGCGAGAGCACGTGCGAGCAGCCGTTTTCGAATAAATTAAAATCTAGTACAATCAGCAACATCAGCATTCAACGCTCAGATATATCAGCCCCAAGCAGTTCGAGTTAATCAAGCTGCAAAACAGAGTTGGAATTGAACCCGGTGCTTCGGAGATATATCTACATGCCGGCGACCCGTTTGGCGAAAGTTGTCTACGCGATTTATCGCTCCGCGAAATACAGAGTGTCGATACAAAAACTAGCACAATTGCATATACTGGTTGTCAGGCGAGTTCGACCAGTTGGAGTCCGGCAGAGCCTAGAGTCACATATAACGATCCCAACTTACCCTAGCCTAAACACCGGTGGGTTTGCTCTGGGCGCTTCGCAACTATCATGGCGGTAAGGTATCGCCGCGAGGGCTCGAAGCGTTTCAAGGGCGGCGGTGCATTGTCGCCACCACACCGTGCACTACCGCCTCAACAAAACGAACGAACTAGCAAAGAAAGCGGACCGGACGTCATGTTAGTGGCAGTCCTATATATCGTTCAGATTGTGTCGCTGCCGCCACACAGCGCCGCTGTGCTGTGGCCGATGTCTACTCAAACCCTTATGGAGCCGGTTCTCTACAGGCGTCCTTCGACCGTTGCTTTCGATTCCAGCCGTGTTGCGGTGGTCGTTCAGATATCCGAGAAGGATAGCCGTAGTAGCCCGCAGCGCGTTGTTATCGAGGAGGACGGTGTGCACGTGCTGCCGTTTCCGGCAGTCAACGTATTGGCCCCCTTTTTCACCGCCCCAAGCGCTAAGAAATCTCATGGCGGTTCGCAATGTCGTATTGCGAGCGAGCGGTGAACCGGTTGTTGCGGTTTATACCGAGTCGGCGGTGCGTACTGGGCCGTACAGGAGGCATCGTTCGAGTGGAATGGATCAAAATGGAGACCCGCTCTTCCCGATACTTCTGGGATGATGCCGAAAAACGTCTGGGTCGCTGCGGCGGATTCTCAGCGGGGGCCTCGGCTACGTCGGCGATTATTTGTACTATGATCCCGCGAGCCTCGTGAATGCGCGGGACGATAACCTTTTCAATGTCGCGATGCTCTATCGAGCGCAGCACGCTACCGTGTTGGGCGATGGAACCATAACGGCTATGTCCGGGAACAGAACCGTCGGATACGATGACGGCTACGTTCCGGGCGGCGACGGCTCGACGCCTGTGCAAGCGATCGAATGGAGCGGACGTCACCGATCGGTACTCGGTGCGGGCATCGCTTGGAGCGTGAACGTTCGAGGCGATGTGGTCGGTGACAACCGCCAAACGCTTAAGTCGGTAGGCGTTCCCGTGCTTTGGCACAACGGCAGATCTATACGTTTAAGCGATAAAGAAGGAACCGCATTCGCCGTAGCCGATGACGGTACGATTGTCGGCGACGTGAAGTCGCGCGGATTTCTCATACACTCGGATCACGCAGGCTACCACCTGTTCTTTTTAGATGATCTCGTTGGCGGTGGGTGGCACATCAGCGCCGCGTACTATGTCGCTTCGTAACGGAGACATCCTCGCGCTTGCATCAAGAAAAGGAGCGCAGTCACAGCTCGTGTTGCTGCATCCCCTTCACCGGGCCAGCGACGTGCGCCGCCGGGCTAAGCCAGAGCGCTTGCGGTTCGCCAACGTGCCACTTTTGGTCGGTGGCTACTTCTGGCTCGGCGGTACATTTCGACAAGCCGGCTTCTCGAGATCAGCGTTCACACACCTAAGAATTAGGTCAAGGCGGAGGAACTTTCAAGGTGCCGGTACCGGGGACGGCGGCGTGAGCGGTCAGGAGTCCTACGTTTGCGGAAAGCGCTTTTCGCGGACGTCTTGTGCGTATGCATGCAGCGCGTTCGTCGCCTGCGTGCCGATATCGCCGTATTGCTTAACGAAGCTCGGTGCACTTGGATACATGCCGAGCACGTCGTGCAGCACGAGAACCTGCGAGTCGCAGTGCGGGCCGGCCCCAATCCCGATCGTCGGGATCGAGAGCACCTGCGTGATCTCGCGTGCAACTTCGTGATCGATAACCTCGAGGACGATTGCGTACGCGCCGGCCGCTTCAACCGCGCGCGCATCCTCGAGCAATCGTTCGCGGTTCGTGCGAATCTTGTAACCGGGTCCCAAACTCGCGGTTTGCGGCATGACGCCGATGTGACCGACCACCGGGATACCGGCGCCGTAAATTGCGCGGATACGCTGCGAGACGAGCGTGCCGCCTTCCACTTTTATCGAGCACGCACCGCCTTCCTTAACGAGACGAATCGCATTACGCACGGCGTCTTCGTCGCTCACTTGATACGATCCGAAGGGCATGTCTACCATGACGTGCGCGCGCGAGGTTCCGCGGGCGACGGCCTGCGCATGGTGGACCATGTCATCCAGCGTAACGGGCGTGGTTTCGTCGTAGCCGAGGACGACGTTCCCGACGCTGTCACCCACGAGAATAACGTCGATCCCCGCGCGTTCGGCGAACTCGGCAAACGGCGCGTCGTACGCCGTAACGATCGGAAATATCGTGCGGCCCTTGCGGCGCTTAATCGCGCCGGCCGTGATGCGGCGAACGGCGGTACCTTTCTCCGGAACGTATGGACGGCGGTGGTCGGCGCCCTCGGGGGCGGACTGGCCCGGAGGTGATGTGGTGCTCACGAATCAGCCCTTCTGCGCCGCCGCGTCCCCAACCCGCACAAGCGTCTAGCCTGCACTCGTGCCCTCCAGCGCCTTCGCGTGTTCCCATGCGAGCAGCGCGCGTTTACGGTACGGCTGCCATCGGTACTGGCCGATTGCCCCCGTACTTTGAATGACGCGATGGCATGGAATCAAGTAGGCGATCGCGTTGTTTGCCAGCGCATTCCCGACCGCGCGCGAGCTTTGCGGAGCCCCGATTGCGTGCGCAATCTGACGGTACGTGCGTACCGAACCGTAGGGAATTTCCAGCAAAGCGCGCCACACGCGAATCTGGAAATTTGTGCCTGCGGCGACCACGCGAATCGGTTCTTGCCGCCGGCTCGGCTCGAAAATGCGAGATGCGATGCCGGCCGCAGCGCCGTCATCCGCAACGAGCGTTGCGAACGGCCATTGGTTGCGCAGCGCCGCGAGCGCGTCTTCGCTCCCGGATTCGACGAACGAGAGTGCGCAAATACCGCGCACGGTTTGCGCGGCAAAGACTTCACCAAACGGCGTCGCAGCCGTTCCGTACCGGATCTCCAGGCCTTCGCCGCCGGTTTTATATTCGCCGGGCGTGATTGCCTCGAGCGTCACGAAATGATCGTGTAAGCGTGCGGGGCTCGAGAGCCCTGCTTCAAATGAGGCATCGAGCACACTGTGCGACGCGTCAAGTGCATCTTTGGCGCGTTCGAGCGTAAGGTGCTGTAAGAATTGTTTGGGACTTACTCCGGCATAACGGCGGAAGAGGCGCTGCAAATGAAACGGGCTTACGCCGACGGCGCTCGAAACATCATCGAGTGCGGGCTGCGATTCGACGTGTTCGCTCAGGTAGCGTATCGCTTGTTCGATCCGCTGATAATCGGTATCCATAGTCATATGATTGTAGGTGGCTTACAGGCTGTAGGACCACCCGGATCTTGCGCGTGGTTGCGAGGGGCTGCTTTTAGGGTGCCTCGATCGTGCGAATCGCACCGATAAAAAGGAGCCCGCCCGTGCGCTCGTCGCGGATTGCGAAAATGAACGGATGATCGACGATGAACGTGGCCTGCGGAAGCTCGATAGCCGTCATCGTCATGCCGACGGACGTGGCGGCAGCCGCGACCGTTCCGGCTTCATCGACGCGCACGTACGCAGCGTGGCGCACGCTCGAAATAAACACGGGCGGCGGCGGAGGGCGCATGATCGAAAAATCCGCTGTTTCGGCTGAAAACGCAGGGCCCGCTCCGAGTGCTTCCAACTGCGGAACCAGAGAGGTCTCGAATTTGGCGGTAAAACGGGGAACTTCGAGTTGCAGCCGCTTGCTCTGCATCGACGTCGCGATGTCCGCGAATGTCTGCGAGTTCAGCGTTTTGAGAAGCGGCGCGGTATCACGATCGCTCGGGCAGCAGAATATACGCGGCGTATCCGCCCTTGCCGTACGGCAGACGTACCGCGCGATAGCCGGTGCCGTCGAACTCATCATAGCCGCCGGTGTTCGTCATCATGTCAACGCTGCGTTCCCGCCCGTCGGCTTGGGTGAACGGCGCCGGATGCGTCGCGCTCTTCTTGAACGGAATCGTCCACTTGCCTTCGAACGCGAGCGCGTTGGTCAGGAAAAGAAGATCGGCGGAGGTCGTGCGATCGACGATACGATCGATGAGGCCCAGGGTGTGCGCTTTCGTCCAGGCGTTGATCGCGCCGGCGGCGGACGGATCGCCGAAACGCACGGCCTGCGCCGAGGCGCCGTACGAACGATGCAGCGTTTCCACATACGCGGGAGCCGGCGGAACGTCTTCGCGCAGCCAAATAGCATTCGCGATACCGACGTTCGCATCGGCATTTTGATGCAGCTCGGCGATGAGCGCCGCATTTCGCTCGGAAAGGCCGCTCTCGGGCACGTCGAGCGCGTGCAGCAGGGACGCACGCGTATTGCCGGCTGCGCCCTGCGCTGCCATCGAGAGTGCGACGCCGATGCTCACCGGCGAAATGAACACGTTTTGGCCGACGTCACCCGAAGCGATACCTTGAAGGAGCCGTATACCGAAATCGTTATAATCAGCGGGTTTCATCGACGAGGGATCCTCGCTCGCTCGAGCGGCGCCGAGCGCCAAAGTCAGGGCTGCCGCGAGCAGCAGAACGATCTTCATGGGCTTTGGAACGCATTCGGGCGTCTGCCGGTTCCCCCTGGCCAGCCAGGAGAAGCAAGCACGTTACGGGTATGCGACGCAACGCTTGGAACTGCTGCGCTTCACGAATCTGGAATGCTCGTACGGCGCCCGCGAAATCTTCGCGGGCGTAAGCGGCGTATTGAATCAGGGAGATCGCGTCGGTCTGGTCGGCCCAAACGGTGCGGGAAAATCGAGTTTGCTGCGCCTTCTTTCCGGAGCGGAACAGCCCGGTAGCGGTTCGGTCGTTCGCGCTCGCGACGCAAAGCTCGCCTATCTGGCGCAAAGCGTCTCCGATGAAACGGATGCGACGCTGCAAGAACTGATTGACGCGGCGCTCCTGCGCGCCGGCCACGAGGAGTTCGGCCTGCGCAAAAAGATGCTGCGCTCCATGCTGGCCGGATTTGGATTTTCTGTTGAAAGCTTCGCCGTCCGCTGCGTGAGTTTTCCGGCGGTCAACGCGCAAAAGCGGCGCTGGCGCACTTGCTCATCGACGATCCCGACTACTTGATTCTGGACGAGCCGACCAACCATCTCGACGTGGCCACGGTACGCTGGCTCGAAGAATTCATTGCCTCGGATAAACGCGGATATGTCATCGTCTCGCACGATCGCTACTTCTTGGATCGCGTGGCGGATCGGATCTGGGAGATCGAGCACGGCCGTTTCCACACATACGATCCCGCAACGCCGGCATACACCGCATACGTGCAGCAAAAGCAACTGCGCCTGGATGCCGAGCGGCTCGCTTACGAGCAGGCGGCAGCGGAGCGCGAGAAGCGGCGCGATACAATTGCGGGATTGCGTGCGACGCTCACGTCGTCCAATTACAGCCGCGTTCGCAGTCGCGAGAAACAGCTTGCCAGAATCGAGCAAGAACTTCAGACGCCTGCGCCCGTGGGTCCCGCCCCGAAGATTGCGGTGCGTTTAAAATCCGCGCGGCGCGCAACACACGGCTTTGCTTTCGAGGTGAGCGGTCTGTGCAAAGCCTATGCGCAGCCGCTATTCGAAAACGTTGAAGTAAACGTGCAGCAAGGCGAACGTCTGGGCGTGGTCGGCCCGAACGGCTCGGGCAAATCGACGTTGCTGCGCATTCTGGCCGGCAGTCTGCAGCCGGACAGCGGAAGCGTGCGTTACAACCCTGCTGCAACGCATGCATATTTCGCACAGAACACGCACGAGCAGCTCGACGTTACGCGGTCTGCGGTGGAGGCGGTGCTCGACGCGGCATCGATCACGCCGCAGCAGGCACGCAGCCTGCTTGGGCGCATGCGTATCAGCGGCGATGCGGCGGACAAACCGGTCGCTGCTTTTTCCGGCGGTGAGCGCCGCCGGATCATGCTCGCATGTCTGATGGCGCGCAGCGCCGACGTGCTGCTCTTGGATGAGCCGACCAACGATCTCGACATCGATAGCAGAGAGGCCCTCGAATCCGTTCTCGCGGACTACGAAGGAGCGATCGTGATTGTTTCGCACGATCGCTATCTGCTGAACCGTTTGTGCGAGCGCGTATTGTGGATCGAAAGCGGTGCGTGGGGAGTTATCGACGGCGGCTACCAGGCGTATGAAGCGGTGCAACGCGAGCGCGAGCGGGTTGCACGTGAACGCTCGGTCGCGCAGTCTTCCGAGCGTCCGAGGTCCTCAAAACAGACGCCGCTCAAACAGCGATCGCAACTGGAAACGCGAGTCGCAAGCGTGGAACGCGAAATTGCAAAGATCGATGCCCGGCGCGCGGAGATCGAAAGCGCTTTTACCGACCCGGCCGTCTTTTCGGATCACGTTCGCGTTCAGGCGCTTCACGAGGAGCTGCAAACACTCCAGAAGAGCGGCGCAGATGCGCTCGCTCGCTGGGAGTCTTTGCTCGAACAGGTCGAGCTGATCGACGCGCGCGCGAACGACCCGTCAGGATGAAAGAGCGGGGGCCTTCGCGGGCGCGGCGCCGTTCGTGTAGACGACCGGCGTTCCCGAGAGTCTGTTCGATCAGCGAGATAAAGGCGCGGACGGGTGTCCCCGTCGGGCCTTTGGCCTGCCAGGCACTCTCGCCGTCGAGATAGGCGGTACCCGCGATATCCAAATGGATCCAGGGCGTCTCGTCGACGAAGGATTTCAGGAACGCGGCCGCAGTCAGCGTGCCCGCCGGACGGCCGCCGGTGTTCTTGAGGTCCGCAATCTCGCTCTTCATCGCGTTGCTGTAGTCCTCGTAGAGCGGCATCTGCCAGTAGCGCTCGCCGGTGGGTTTGGCGGCCGCAAGAAACTGCGCAACGAACTCATCATTGTTGCTCACGGCGGCGCTTGCCGCATGGCCCAGGGCAATAACGCATGCGCCGGTGAGCGTGGCTACGTCGATGATCTTGGTCGCGTTCAATTTGTTCGCGTAGCAGATAGCATCAGCCAGGATCAAACGGCCTTCCGCGTCGGTGTTGATCACCTCGATCGTCTTGCCGTTCATTGCGGTGAAGATGTCACCCGGCTTCGTCGCCTTACCGCCGGGCATATTCTCCGTAGCGGGTACGATGCCGACGACATTTACTTTCGGCTTGAGCTGGCCGATTGCGCGCATCGTCGCGATGACGCCGGCACCTCCCGACATGTCGTACTTCATCTCTTCCATGCGCTCCGCGGGCTTGATCGAAATACCGCCCGTGTCGAACGTAATGCCTTTGCCGACCAGCGCCAGCAGTTCTTTGCTGCCCGGATCGCCCATGTATTTCACGACGATAAATTTTGGCGGCTGCGAGCTGCCTTGCGCCACCGACAGGAACGATCCCATTCCCAATTCACGGCACTGCGCTTCGTCCAGAACCTCGATCTCCAGACCGTTTTCCTTTGCCATCTTGGCCGCTTCGTCAGCCAGGTGCGTGGGCGTCATATCGTTCGCGGGCGTGATTGCCAAACGGCGTGCAAAATTTATCGCCTCGCCCAGCGCTTCTCCGCGCGCAGCGCCCTTTTGCAGCGCTTCGGCATCGAGACCAGGTGCAACGATCGTCAGGCTTTCCGCGCCGCTGCGCTTCTCGGGATCCTTCTGATAGACGGACGTGTCGAAGGAGCCCGCGATCGCACCCTCAACAAGAAAGGATGCGGCGGCGATCTCGTAACCTTTGACGTGGTCGGGGAGCGCGATCGCGACGTCGCGTATGCCGCGGCGTCCCAAGTACCGCACGGCAGCGCCTGAATAACGGGCCAGCATCCAGGGTTCGAACTTCGCGGCTTCGCCCAGGCCAATCAGCAACACGCGCTTGTACGGCTTGTGGTGGGCATGCAACAGACTGATGTCGGACAGCTTGCCTTTGATCTCGCCCGATGCGAGAATGTCGCCGACGGCGCCCCCAAGCTCGCCGTCTACCGACTTGGCGAGGCCTTCGAGCGAGGCGCTGGAGAACACAGGGAGTACCAGCGCTCCGATGCCCGAGCCCGGCACATCGGTAACGATACGAACTTGCATGGTCAACCTTTCCGAGGGAGAAACTCTTGGGCCGCAATGGCGACTGAACTGGATTCTGCCCGATGACCTCCAACCCTCGTAAAGACTCATATGCGCGAGCCGGCGTCGATATCGCTGCCGGAAACGAGGCGGTCTCCCTCTATAAAGACGTAACGCAAGCCTGGCGGCACCCCGGGCAGCTTGACGCTATCGGGGGCTTCGGCGGTCTGTTCCGGGTGCCGGGGGAGCAGGGCCGCGCGCTGGTTGCCTCGGCGGACGGAGTAGGCACCAAGATCCTCATAGCGGCCGAGATGCAGCGCTACGATAGCGTAGGCGCCGACCTGGTCAACCACTGCGTGAACGATATCCTGGTCGTCAATGCGACGCCGCTCTTTTTTCTGGACTATTTTGCGGTGGGCAAGTTGGAACCGCAGGTTGCCGCTGCGGTCGTGCGCGGATGTTTTGAGGCCTGCCGCGCAAATAATTGCGCCCTGCTCGGCGGTGAGACCGCCGAAATGCCGGGTCTGTATGCGCCCGGCCATTTCGATCTGGCCGGAACGATCGTCGGAATCGTCGATACGGATGCGGTTCCCGATCCGAACGACGTGCGGGCCGGCGACGCCGTCGTCGGACTTCCGGCGCGCGGGCTGCACACCAACGGCTATACGCTGGCCCGTGCGCTTGTATCACCCGGCGAGTATCAAGCACCGTTTGACGGAACGACGTTCGGCGACGCTCTGCTTGCGGAGCATCCTTCGTACTACAACGACGTGCGTGCAATTCAAAAGGTCGCACGCGTGAAAGCGATGTCGCACATTACCGGCGGAGGCCTGCTGGAAAATGTTCCGCGTACGCTGCCGCCCGGCGTCAAAGCGATCTTCGAACAGTCCCGCTGGCAGATACCGCCGCTGTTTGCCGAACTGTGCAAACGCGGGAATCTGGAGAACGAAGAACGCTACCGCACCTTCAATATGGGCATCGGTTATACGCTGATCGTCCCGCTCGCCGAGGCTGCGAAAGCCGTCGCGGCCGTCCCGGGCGCCGTGATCGCGGGTTGGATTGAGGAACGCCGCGGGCAGGAGCCGCAGGTTGTGGTGCATCCGGCTCGATGACGAGCGAGATGGTGAACCTTTGCGTCGATCTGCGCGGCGAGCAGTTCGGCCCAAACGCCCTTGCCCACGCGTGTGAATCTATAGAGGCGGCCGGATTCTCGATCGAGCGCACCGATCCGGGCAGTGATACATTTCTTGCTTGGATCGACCAGGAGTTCGGCGGCACGTGGAGCTCCGAGGCGTTTGCCGGAAAGAGCGTGCTGGCAAAGCGCGATGGGGAGTTCGCCGGATTTGCATCGTATGCGCCGCAGAATCTGCAGTTTGCATGGTTGCGGGGTTTAGGCGCCCAGTCCGGTGTCGGAATCTTCGGGCCGTTCGGCGTTGCGCAAGCATTTCGAGGATCTCCGATCGGACCGCATCTGTTACGCGCGGCGCTGTGTTTGCTGCGAGAATCGGGTTTCGCGCAGGCGCTCATTCCAGCCGTCGGCCACGAGAAGCTGATCGCCTATTATCAGCGCCATGCCGAAGCTCGCGTTGCCGAGACATTCGATACGTCTGCAGTGGAAAACGGGTGCGTACCGCACGGTCATACTCGCGTCGGGAAACGGCAGTAACTTCCAGTCGGTCATCGATCGCGTCAAGGCCGGATCGCTGCCGCTCGATCTAAGGCTGCTGTTAAGCAATAAGAGCGATGCGTACGCGATCGAGCGTGCCCGCGAAGCCCATATCCATACACGTCGCGCTGCCCTGGAATCGCAGCGTGCAATCGCGGCAGGAGTACGATACCGCGCTGCTCGACGCGGTGCGCCGCGAGGAGCCGGATCTCGTGCTGTTGCTGGGGTGGATGCACGTGCTGTCCGAGGCGTTTGTCGAGGCGTTCCCGCACATCCTCAACATCCACCCCGCGTTCTTGCCGCTCGATCAAACACTCGACTACGTCGGCTTTCCGGACGGAAGCGTTACCCCGGCATTTCGGGGAGCTCGAGCCGTCGAGGACGCGCTGGCGTTCGGAAGCCGCTGGGTCGGCGCCTCGGCGCACCGGGTGACTCCTGCGACCGATCGGGGCGCCGTTCTCGTACGAAAGCCGCTGGCGCTCGAAAATGGAGAGAGCCGAACCGCGATCATGGAGCGGCTGCATCCGCTCGAGCATCGCGTGCTCGCGGGCGGTATCATGCGCTGGCTCTACGAGCGGTAACGCAGCCCCACTTGCACAAGTGTGCCGGAAAAATTGCCGCCCTTCATTGAAACTTCAGGTTTTTACGCTACGTACCAAGAACATTAGCGGTCTCGTCCCGGTCCAAGCCGGGGCGCTATCGTCTTTTTTTCAACACTGGGGTGCAAGGCGTGAGAAGAGTCTCTATTTTTTTGGGCCTGCTACTGGCATTTGCCGCAACCGGCAACGCATTCGCTCAGAGCAGTAAATCGACTCCTCCGGCAACGGCGGCGAAAGCGGCTGTGGGCGCGGCGAGCGCCGCCGGCGACGACGGCTTGATTCCGTATGCCAAATTCACCAAGGATGCAACCGCGCAGCGCGGCTTGTTTACAATTTGGCGGGCGAAGGACGGCAGCGTCGCGCTCGAGCTGCGTCCGGATCAGTTCAATGCTGACTTTATCGAGCTCGGCGTTCCGGTCAACGGCATCGGCGAGGGCATCTTTTCCGGCCTTACGGACCTGCAAGGCTGCCGCATCATCCGGTTCGTCAAACAGGACCATCGCGTGGCCGTACTCTTTCCAACAACGCGGTTCTTAGCCCGGCCGAACTCGCCGGAAGCCGCCGCGGTTGATGCCGGCGTTGCCAATAGCGTAGCCGGCGTCGCGAAGGTTCTTTCGATCGACGATGACACGGGCAACGTGGTGTTCGATGCGAGTCCCTTCCTTCAAGACCTTACGGACGTCGCGGATTATCTCACGCTGCTCAACGGCGGCCGCGACGTCAATCCGCTCGGTTCCTATCGGATGGATCAACAGCAGACCTACTTCGGAACGACCAAAGCGTTTCCCGAAAACGTGACGCTCGTCGCGCATCAGACGTTCAGTACGATGAATCCTGCGAACATCGACCTGATGCCGGACCCGCGCAATATCGAAATCCAACTGCAGTACGACATCGCGGCGTTACCCAAAGACGATGCGTACATGCCGCGCTATTACGATGACCGGGTCGGCTACTTCGTCAACGCGCATGATGATTTCAGTTCGGACGACACGTTTGATAAATCCGCCAATTACATCGTGCGCTTCAACGTGCAGCCGTCCGACCCGTCCAAGCGGGTCTCGCCTGCAAAACAGCCGGTCGTCTATTACTTGAGCAACACGATTCCGATGCGGTACCGGGCACCGATTCGTAAAGCGCTTCTCACCTGGAACAAGGCGTTTCTTCCACTCGGCATCTCGAACGTGGTCGTGGTCAAGGATCAGCCGAACGATCCGAGCTTCGACCCTGACGACATTCGTTACAATGTCGTGCGCTGGCTCGCCGAAACCGAGGGCGGCTTCGCTGAAGCACAGCTCCTTTATAATCCATACACCGGCGAGATGATCAAAAGCGGCATCGTAATCGACAGCGACCTGATGCGCTTTGGCAAGTTCGACTACCCGCTGCTGGTCAAGGGCGATACCGCCGATTCGGATCAGCCGCACGTAAATCCCGCGCGATGCGATCGGCGCCGACTACGCCGAAGGCGAGCGCGCGCAGTTCTCGTATGGCCTTGCGGCGCTCTCCATTATGGGAACGGGTAACGGCTATTACGTACCTGAGAAGTTCTCGAACGAGTTCCTCGAGTCGATCGTGCTGCATGAATCAGGACACGATTGGGGTCTGCGCCACAACTACCTCGGATCCCAGGCGTACTCGGCGGCGCAGCTGCGTAGCGCTTCGTTTACGCAGCGCTACGGCACCGCATCATCGGTGATGGAATATGTTCCGATAAACATTTGGCCCAAAGGCGGAGGTCAAGGCGAGTACTTCCAAACGGTGCTCGGGCCGTACGACTATTACGTGATTCATTGGGGATACGCGCGCATTCCCGGCGCGATGACCCCGCAAGCCGAAGTGCCGGTTCTCCATCGCTGGGCCTCGCAATGGAGCAATCCGCAGCTCGCGTGGTCGTCGGACGAAGATGTGTTCTGGGCCAACGGCATGGGCGTGGACCCGCGCAACCAGCAGTGGGATCTTAGCAGCGATAATATCGGCTGGTGCCAGACCCAGATGAACTTGGACCATCATTTGATCGCGCAAGTGGATGGCCGTTTCCCGCGTTCACAGGGTTCATTCGACGATCTGCGCCAGGCTTTCGGCTCGCTGCTGGGAGCGGACGCGCGCTGCGCGAGCATCGTCTCGCGCTATATCGGCGGCGAGTACGTCTCGCGCGCACGGCGTGGCGATCCGCATGCGTCTCTTCCGCTTACGGCGGTTCCGAGAAGCGTACAGATCCGCGCGTTCAAGGTGCTCGAGAACGACCTGTTCTCGGCGCAAGCGTGGAATTTCTCGCCGGTCTTATTACGCCAAATGGTGATGCAGTATCGCGGCGACGACTGGGATGGCGAAATCGCGCTGCGTCACGACATTCCGATCGAGAGCGTCGCGGAGCGTTACCAGCGCGCCGTAATCGCGCGGATGTTTACTCCGATAACGCTGCAGCGTTTGGACGACATGCAGGCGAAGTACGGCGCGGGTAAGACGATGGACTTGGGCGATCTCTTCACCTGGATGCAATCCGCCGTCTACTCCGACGTCTCGCATCCCAAAGGCGGAAACATTCCGCTGATCCGGCGCAACTTGCAGCGCAACTATGCCTCGCTGCTCTCGACGCTGGCAAACACGCCGGCTCCGGGTCAGCCGCAGGACGCGCAAGCGCTTGCGCGCTACGAGCTCTCGGCTTTGAACGATCAAATCGCGCGGTCGCTCGCAAACAACAACAACCTCGATCTACTCACAAAAGCGCATTTAGCCTCGCTGGACGCCGACGTCCAACGCGCGCTGCATGCGCAAACGGTGATAGGCGCCACAAGAATGACCTACTGATCGCTACCGCTAGCAACAAGCAGAAAGGCCGGGGCAACATCCCGGCCTCTCTTTTTGCCGCCGCATTGTCATCCTGAGCTTGTCGAAGGACCCCGAGCACGCCGAGGGGTAACTGATCGCAATTCCCCTTCGATACCTCAGGGTGGTTCGACAATCTCACCATGGCAACACGCATAGCACCATGACAACGCGCGCACCATGACGTATCCTATCGATGCGGTTCGAACGGCGTTTCCCTCGCTTGCGATCTGCGATGCGGGCAAGCCGCGCATCTATTTGGACAATCCGGCGGGCACGCAAGTTCCGGCTCGCGTGGCTGAAGCGACCGCACGTGCACTGATCGAAACAAACGCGAATCTGGGTGGCTACTTCGTAACGAGCCGAGCGGCGGAGAAGTTGGTCGAGGACGCGCGGTCGGCGATGGCGGCGTTCTTGAATGCGCGGTCGGCGCACGAGATCGTGATTGCGCAGTCGATGACGAACCTGACGTTCAACCTTGCGCGCAGCCTAGGCCGCACGCTCAGAGCCGGCGACGAGATCGTCGTGACGCGCATGGATCATGACGGAAACATCGCTCCGTGGCTATCTCTCGCGGAAGACCGGGATCTTGTCGTGCGATGGGTCGATTTCGATCATGACACCTGGGTGATCGAGCCCGACGCTCTGGCCGCAGTCTTATCGGACCGCACGAAGATCGTCGCGCTGAACTACGCGAGCAATCTCACGGGTTCGATCAACGATGTCGCACGATTGACGGCGCTGGCAAAGCAGCACGGCGCGCTCGTGTATGTGGACGGCGTGCAGTTCGCTCCGCACGGCCTAACCGACGTACAAGCAATCGGCTGTGACTTTTACGCGTGTTCGTCATACAAGTTCTACGGTCCGCATTTGGGCATCGTATGGGGCCGAGAAGAGCTGCTGGAGAGCCTGTACGCGTACAAAGTGCGCCCGCAGCCGAATCAGACCCCGTGGAAGTTTGAGACGGGGACCCCGCAGGTCGAACTTATCGCCGCGCTCGGTGCGACGATCGATCACTTTACGTGGCTTGGTGAATCATCCGGTGCAACCGGCGATGCACGCAATCGAATTTCCGGAGCTTTTGCCGCATCCAAGGCATGGGAACGCGAGCTGACCGAGCGGCTCGTATGCGGCTTAAAACGGATTCCCGGAACAACGATTCACGGAATAACCGCAAAAGAATGTTTCGATCGAAGAGTGCCGACGGTTTCGTTTACGCATGCCCGGCCTCTCGCCCTCGCGAATTGCGGCGGCGCTCGCAGAAGCAAATATCTTTGTATGGTCGGGGAACAACTTTGCGCTCGAACCGGTGCGTTCTCTCGGGCTGGACGAAGATGAGGGAGTTGTGCGGATCGGAATGGCGCACTACAACACCCCGGCAGAGATCGACCGCACGCTCGAAGCGATCGAGACTGTGGTCCGTAACGCTTCTTAGAATGGTCCTGTCCGCTACGGCTTAACCTCGAAGATCGGCTCCCGTGTCCGTAAACCACAAGTTACCATTGGCATCCATGACAATGCGATTCGGGTTCCCGCCGCCGATATGGTTTTTATACTCGTCGATCTTCTTCGTTGAGATCGTCAGATGTCCGATTGAATTGCAGCCGGATTCGGTGAACCACATGTCGTTGTTTTTTCCCGCGACGATCGATAACGGGCTGCAATGTACCGTCGTTCGTACTGGTGTGAAGGAGTGCGTCGTCGCGCTGATGACATCGACGGCGTCGTTGTTGGGGTCGGGAACGTACATATTGCCGTCGGAACCCTGCCGCGATTGAATATGCGGGACCGTTCAGTTTAATTTGTTGTAGAATTGCGCCCGAGAAGAATTCATTTCTTCTACCATGTGGGCATTGCGATCGGCGATCCACAGATTGCCCGCTGCGTCGAAGGTTAGCGCGAATGGGTCGTAGCCGCCGTTTCCCAGGCTGTATTTGTGAATCACAGCATCCTGAATCTGATCGTAAACGTAGATAGCTTGCCCGGAGGTCGTCGCGGACGTGCTCCCTACGGCGATCCATATGTTTCCAGCGCTGTCGACGGCGATGCCACGCTGCGTAACGCCCGCAGGCAACGCAAGATTAGCTTTGTTGCAGCTCGGTGTCACGCTCGGTTCATAGAGACCGAAGTTCGATCCGGTCACCTCGCGTATACACAAAGCTCTCCCCAGGGCAGCGGTCGAACGCGAGATCAAAAGGATCCGCTTGCGGGCTCAGTGTGATCTCCGTATCCGATCCACCGGTTAGCGGCGCAGACCCAAGAGCCTTGGTGGTTCCTTGGTCGGTAAACCAGATTTCCGTCGGCGCGGCAAAGAGCGCGTAGGGCAGCGAGCCTTTGTTCAAACCATTGGAAGCCGGCACGAATTGCGGATTAAGCGTCGGTGCGGGGCTCGGCGTCGCTGTGGGGCGCGCAGTCGGCGTCGGCTGTGGGGCGCGCAGTCGGCGTCGCTGTGGGGCGCGCGTCGGTGTCGCGGTGGGGCGCGCTGTCGGTGTCGCGGTGGGACGCGCAGTCGGTCCATAGACCGGCGTCGCGGTGGGACCCGCAGACGGTGTCGCGGCTGGAGCGTGTCCGCCGGCGTCGCTGCGGGAGTGCCGGAAGATGACGGCTGGGGCCCGACTGACAGTGCGCCGGATGAGCCTGCGCCTCCGCCGCCGCACGCACTTATTACCAATGCCACAGTAACTGAACCGAACGCGGCACCGAGGCTACGGCGTAACATATGCTAATGAAAACCTCGCAGGGACGTGATGTGCGGCGCTCCGCAGAACACAAGCGTCTTAAGGCCAGAGTATACTGCTAGCATCTGACGAACGTCTGACCGATTATTCCCAAGGCAAAAGATCGTCATATGTAACGCTTAGCAAGAGGAGGCCGCGAATGCCGCGGCCTCCTCTCTATATAGCGTCTATAGAGTCTTCGCTACGGCTTAACCTCGTAGAGCACCGGTTCACCCGTGTCTGTAAACCACAGGTTACCATTGGAATCGATGACAATGCGATTCGGATCCCCGTGGCTGATCCGGTTTACGTACTCGTCGATCTTCTTCGTTGAGATCGTCAGATGTCCGATTGAATTGCAGCCGGACTCGGTGAACCACATGTCCTTGTTTTTTCCTGCGACGATCGATAACGGGCTGCAATGTACCGTCGTTCGTATGGGTGTTATGGAGTGCGTCGTCTCGCTGATGACATCGACGGCGTCGTTGTTGGGGTCGGGAACGTACATATTGCCGTCGGAACCCGCCGCGATTGAGTATGCTGGACCGATCAGTTTAATTTGTTGTAGAAGTTTGCCCGAGGAATTCATTTCTTCTACCATGTGTGCATTGCGATCGGCGATCCACAGATTGCCCGCCGGGTCGAAGAGTAGCGCGAATGGATCGTAGCCGCCGCTTCCCAGGGAGTATTTGTTGGCCACACCATTCTTACTCGGATCGTAGATGTAGATAACTTGCCCCGAGGCCGCCGCGGACGTGCTCCCTATTAAGCTTTTGCCGCATCCCAGGCTTGGGAACGAGGCCTGACCGAGGGGCTCGTATCCGGCCTAAAACGGATCCCCGGAACAACAATTCACGGAATAACCGCAAAAGAATGTTTCGATCGAAGAGTGCCGACGGTTTCGTTTACGCATGCCCGCCTTTCGCCCACGCGAATTGCGGCAGCGCTCGCAGAGGCTAAATATTTTCGTATGGTCGGGAAACAACTTTGCACTCGAACCCGTGCGTTCCCTTGGGCTGGACGAGGATGAGGGGGTTGTGCGAATCGGGATGGCGCATTACAACACCCCGGCAGAGATCGACCGGACGCTCGAAGCGATCGAGACTGCGGTCTGTAACCCTTCTTAGAGCAGAGGTCGCGGATACCGCGACCTCTGCTTTGTAATGCCGCCGGTTCGCCGGCGGTCTTTACGGAATATACTGGAAGATTTGATTTGCGTATATGTCGCTAAACCAAAGGTTGTGATCGGGACCGACTGCTAGCCGGTCCGGCGCCGCGTTCGGGCTCGTGCTGGCTTCTTCAGTAACTTGCCCGGACATTGTGATTTGACCGACCTTGCCGCAACCGTAGTCGCTGAACCACAGACTGTTGCTCGATGCGGGCAGAATGAACGCAGGAACGCAGTTCGATGCAAAGGCGTGAGCGACCGAGGCTGCGCCCGCCGGAGTGATTTTCCAAATTACGGCTTGATTGATGTCCGCGACCCAAATATTCCCGTCCGCGCCCTGCGTCAGACTGAACGGATTGGCAGCGACGCCCTTTGCCGACGCCGACAAGGGAATGCTCTGCAGAATTCTCCCGGTCGAGTCCATTTCTTCCACCTGCGATGCATTGCGCTCGGCGATCCAGAGGTTTCCCGTGTTGTCGAACGAGATTGCGAAGGGATCGAAGCCGTTCGGACCCAGCGGATAACGATGTTCTATGACGTGCGTTGTTGGGTTGAAAACCAGCACGGCTTGTTCGTTGCTTGCCTTCGAGGCAGCAGAACTGCTTCCAACGGAAACCCACAGCTTTCCGTCGGCGGCAACTGCGATCGACTCGGGTGACGAGCCGCCCGAAATATTCAAAGGGAACCTGTTGACGGTTTGGGGATAGCGCGCGCTCGGATTCACCTGGTCGAGATCGCCGCCGGAAAGTGCTCGGTAAACCACATGTCTTTGGTGACCGAGTCGAATGCAAACTCAAACGGATCGACGTTGGCCGGGCTAAGAGGAATCATGTAGATCGGTGACCCCGGCACATCGTGAAAGTAACCGATCGCATTAGGTGCGCTGCGGTCTGTAAACCATATCGTATTATTCGGACCAGCCTGCAGCGAGTAGGGCCTTGACGAGCAAAGCCCCGTTGCCCGGTTGAAGGAACCGGATGCACTCGACGGCGAGGCAAGCGGGGCCGGAGAACATTTTAGCGGCATGGGGGTTGGTGACTGGCTAGGAGTCGGATTAGGTTTCGCGCTGGGTTTCGCGGTGGGTGTGGGAATGCCGGAAGTCTGACGGCTGTGGACTGGGTGGCAATGCAGGGGATGAGCCCGCCCCTCCGCCACCGCATGCGCTTATTATCAATGCCACAGTAATTGAACCGACCGCGGCACCTAGGGTACGGCGTAACATATACTAATGAAAAACCTCGCAAGGCGTGATGTGCAGCGCTCCGTAAGAACAGAAGCGTCTTAAGGCCAGAGCGTACTTCTAGAATCTGACGAGTGTCTGACGATTAATGCCAAGAGCAAAAGCTCGTTATACGGTGCAAGCGAACCCCCGTTGCGTCGACCAATTCCTTGACGCGGCCAATGGTCGGCGCTGTGCTCCGTACGCTTCTTAGCAAGAGGAGGCCGCGAATGGCGGCGGCCTCCGTATATAGATTGTCTTCGCTACGGCTTAACCTCGAAGATCACCGATTTACTCGTGTCTGTATACCACAGGTTACCAGCGGCATCCATGACGATGCGATTCGGGTTGCCATTGCTGATGATATGGTTTTCGTAATCGGCGTACGCGTACGCGACGACCTTCCCAGTTGAGACTGTCACGTGCCCGATCGAATTGCAGCCGGACTCGGTGAACCACAGGTCGTGGTTTTTCCCCGCGACGATCGATAACGGGCTGCAATGCAGTTTCGCCTTTACTGTTGTGATGGAGTGCGTCGACTCGCTGATGACATCAACGGCGTCGTTATGGGGATCGGGAACGTACATATTGTTGCCCGGGCCTGCCGCGATTGAATATGCGGCACCCGGTAGGTTAACTTGCTGTAGAAGTTTGCCTGAAGAATTCATTTCTTCTACCATTCGCGCAGAACGATCGGCGATCCATAGATTGCCCGCTGGGTCGAAGGTCAGCGCGAATGGGTCGTAGCCGCTTCCCAGGCTGTATTCCTTAACCAAACGATTCGTACTCGTATCGAAAACGTAGATACCTTGCCCGGAGGTCGCTGCGGACGTGCTCCCTACGGCAATCCATATTTTTCCAGCGCCGTCGACGGCGATGCCACGTTGCGTAACGCCTGAAGGCAACTTAAGATTTCTTGGTTAGTTGTGGTCGGCTCGGCGAATAGAAACCTAAGTTAGATCCGGTTGCCTCGCTATACACAAATTCGTTGAGGGCGGAGTCGAACGAGATATCAAAAGGATCCGCTTGCGGACTCAGTGTGACCTCCGTGTCCCGATCCACCGGTTAGCGGCGCAGACCCAAGAGCCTCGGTGGTTCCTTGGTCTGTAAACCAGATTTTGGTCGTAGCGGCAAAGAGCGCGTAGGGCAGCGAGCCATTGTTCAAACCATTGGAAGCCGACCATAAATTGCGGATTAAGCGTCGGTGCGGCGGGTAGGTGTCGGCGTGGGACGTGCTCGGGTCGGTCGTCGCCGTGGGACGCGGGGTCGGTGTCGCCGTTGGGCCGCGGGGTCGGCGTCGCGGTGGGACGGGCGGTAGGTGTCGCGGTAGGGCGAGCAGTCGGCCGCTCGTCGGCGTCGCGGTGGGGCGTCCAGTCGGCGCACTTGTCGCTGCGGGATGCCGGAAGATGACGGCTGGGGCTCGGGCGGCAATGCGACGGATGAGCCCGAGCCTCCGCCACCGCACGCACTTATTATCAATGCCACAGTAATTGAACCGACCGCGGCACCTAGAGTACGGCGTAACATATACTAATGAAAAACCTCGCAAGGCGTGATGTGCAGCGCTCCGTAGAACAGAAGCGTCTTAAGGCCAGAGCGTACTGCAAGAATCTGACGACCGTCTGACGATTAATGCCAAAGCAAAGCGCGTTCAACGGTGCAAGCGAGCCAATGATTCTGTGAGGATCTGATGAAACTGTATTTTTTACGTCACGGCATTGCCGCTGATCGCGAGCAATGGAAAGGCGAGGATTACGATCGACCGCTGACCGCTCAAGGACGCGAGCGAATGGCAGCCGAGGCAAAGACGATCGCAAAAATTGATCTCGATGTGGACTTGATTCTCACGAGTCCGTCTGGTTCGCGCCGTCGAAACCGCACGAATCGTCGCAGAACGTCTCAAGCTGGGCGATAAGGTCAAGGAAGAAGAACGTCTGGATCCGGAATTTGACGCGGAGCGCCTCGCGGCAATCATTCAAGAAAATAGTAAAGGCGATGCCATCATGCTCGTGGGCCACGATCCGAGCATGACCGAGATGATCGGCCATCTTACCGGAGGCGCGCAGATCGATTTTAAAAAGGGCGGTCTCGCCTGCATCGATGTGCGCGATCCGGCCTCGCTGAGAGGCACATTGCTGTGGCTCCTGACACCGAAGATCCTCACATTGTGATATGGATACTCGCCTTTTAGAATCTTATCGGTATTGAGATGGCTTAGTCCGTAGACGCGTTTAGCAACTTCTATAAAGGCACGGTAGATGCGATCCTGGGATCTTTTACATTCGGGGGAATCGACGATGCCTTCAAATGGATAGACACCCACGAAGTTATAACCCGAGCCGATGATGAGATCCCATGAGCCGTCGCATTTGATTACCGGCATACAGTTCAAGTCTGCAACTTGTGTAAGAACGTTCTCGCCGTCTTTCATCAAGGGATACTTGCCGCCATGAATTTTATTCGGCTTTGGCGGTTCGGGGCAATGAAGGACTTCATTCGCATTTTTGATCCGCATCCAGTATCCCTTGACACCCGCAAGCTTTCCGTATGCGTCCGTGCCTCTGTAATACTCGGGATCTGAATAGGCTCCCGTATGCATCCAATAGTGCTTCGCCTCAAAGGTTGCTCCGCTGCGCGTCAAAAGGTCGGAGACTTCGTTTGACTGATTGCGCAAGATCGTCGTCACGTCAAATTTGGGACCGAAATAAAGGTGAACGCCTAGCCGTTCGAGTTCAGGAAGCATGTAGGCCATCTAGCGTTGAGCATTCAAAATTGGTGGGAGCGGCATGCGTCCTCGGATCGGGACTCTTGCTGAGCATTATCACTTCATAGCCTGCGCGCCGGGCCTCAAGGGCAGCGACGCAGCCTTCGATTCCACTTCCAACGACGATACACTACTTGGCAAACACGCATCCTCATTCAAAGTAAAGAGGGATTGCAGCATAGTCTCAAGCCGCTCTGATACCGTCCTGACAACAGTGCGAATCGAGGGATATTATGTGCTCGCGCGCTTACGTTTGCGGTGGGATCCGGCCTCCGGATAGATGCGCGCCAATGCGGAGATTCCGGCATTCACGAGTGCGGCGTCCTCGATGTTCATTCCGTAATGGGCAACCAGGGCGGAGTGGTAAATTGCGCGGTACTTCGCAAGCAGCCACGTCGCCTCGTCGATACCGCCGTATGCGTCGATGAACTCTGCATGCGCATCGCTCGGAAGCATCGTGTGCGCCGCCATCAAATCGTTGGCAGGATGCCCGAAGTGGACGTCGCCCCAATCGATAACGCCGGAAATACTCGCGGAATCGTCCAGGAGAATGTGACGCGCGTAAAGATCACCGTGAACGATCGCCGACGGTTTGACGTCGTGCGGCGCATGCTCGATCATGAACTTGAGGAACGGCTGGGCGTCTTCGAGCCGGCCTGCCGCTTCGAGTGCGCAAAACGCTCCACGGCCAGCGGCATACGCTTGTTGTGGTCCAAGCGCCCGATCGTATCGCCCGGCAAACCGCGTGCAATGGCTTGCGCCGGATCGATCGAATGGAGTGCGCGAAGAAATGAGCCGAGCGGACGCGCGAGCATGCGACGCGCGTCTTCGGACAGCACAATGCTGCAGGCTATGGTCCCAGTGAGCAATTCGTACCCTGCAAACATCCACGGATACGGCCCTTGTGGTGTGCCGACAAAGCGAGTGCGGGAATGGGCACGGGTAGATGCGGTGCTATGAGCGGCAAGATCGCCGCCTCGGTTTCGAGTAGAGGAACGGCAATCGCGCGGCGTGGGAAACGGAAGACGTATTTTTCGTCGACCAGATACGCGAGATTGTCCATTCCCGCACCGAACCGTTCCACGGAACGCGGCGCAATTTGCGGAAATTGCACCGCGATCAAATCGCGCGCTTGCTCCGGGCTTACATCCAGGTCCGGCGCCCAGGAAGGCTTGGTCACCATAAAGCGATTCGTCCCTGGCCGCCGGAAGCTCTCTTAGACGGTTGGACGCTGCGGTGAGCGCTTGTACTCCATGTAGTACGCGGTCTGTGCAGCCGACGGATCGCCGAAATACCGCTGAACAACGCGCAATGCCAGTTCGATGCCCGACGTCAGACCGCCGGCGGTGCAGAGCTTTCCGGCGTCGTTCTCGACATAGCGCGGTCCGCGAACCAGCGTGACGTTTGGAAACGTCTTGGCGAAGTCGTCGTAATAATCGTGGTGCGTCGTGGCGTGCAAGCCGTCGAGCAGCCCGGTTTGTGCCAGAAGATAGGCGCCCGTGCAGACCGACATGACGACGTCGGCTTTCTTAGCATACTCGCGGATCCAGGCAATTTTCGCGGGCGTATGCTTGCCTTGCGCGCCCATCACGATGACGTTTGGCTGCGGGATCGCCTCGTCAAAGGCAAAGTGCGGCGTCATCATGAGGTTTCCGGTTGCCGCGAAGGGCTGCTTCGTATCGGAGATGAGCGCCATACGGAACGGCATTTGGTCGTCCATGCTTGCGCCCAGAGACGGCACCATCGTGTCTTGGAAAACTTCCCAAGCACCGGCGATATCCATGACGTTCGCGCCGGGTCCGGCGACGAAGGCCACCAGAATTTGCTTATTTTTTGGAAGTGTCAGCGCCAGCGTATCCGAGGCACGCGCTATCGACGGCACGCTCGCGGTTGCCAAACCGGCGGCGCCCGCCAGAAGAAGTTCTCGTCTATTCATATGGCCATTGTGCCGCACAAGCCGTGCGGCCGTATTGTACGAATGAAACATTCTGTTACAATCCCTGGGATGACGACCGATCTACGCGCGGGAGAATTCTACGGCAGCACGGTCTCCGAACGTATAGCCGGCACCGTGCTTTCCATCGTCTCACACGACCGCGAGCGTGCGCTGCCGCCGCACACGCACGAGCTCCCGTTTCTCTGTCTGCTTTTGGAAGGTCGCTACGAAGAAGAAGCGCAGGGCGAGCTGGTCCGCTATGAGCCGCTCACGCTGGTGTTTCATCCCGCACGGCTCACGCATAGCGATCGCGTGTTTCCCGAAACCCGCATGTTCACCGTTGAACTCGACGCGGTGTGGAACGAGGTGCTCGCTCAATACGCACCCGGCGCGCATTCTCTGTACACGCACTCGGGCGCAGAGCCGTTATGGATCATGCTGCGTCTGTATGAATCGCTCAGAGACCGAACGCTGACGCGAACTTGCCGTCCAGTCTTTGTGTTACGAACTGGTCGGCTCATTCGATAGACTCGATCTTGCCGCGGATTCCGGCGCCGTACCGTGGATTCGCGCACTCAGAAATACGCTCGATGAACGCTACGCGCAGCACCTGGAGGTCGCCGCGCTCGCGCAAGAGATCGGGGTTCACCCCGTGCACCTTTCGCGCAGTTTTCGCCGCGCATACAAGGTGAACGTCGGCGACTACGTTCACCGGCGGCGCATTCAACAGGCTTGCCGGCTGCTTCAAGATTCAGATACGCCGATTGCCGCGCTAGCCGAAGACCTGGGATATACCGATCAGAGCCACTTCAGCCGGATCTTTCGCAGCATTACGGGTAAAACGCCGGCGCGCTATCGCGCTGCGATCTCGGCAAGGATATCGTCGAGCAAATAGGGCTGCGCAAGAAATGCGTCGTGGCCATGATCCGATTCGATCTCGCGATAGCGGCTGTTGAACCCCAGCGCGGCAAATCGTTTGGCCGCGGCTCGCACATCTTGAGGCAAAAAGAGCCAGTCCGAGCTGATACCGATGAAGAGCAGCTCGGGTGTTGCGTCCACCGGTTCGACGCCGCGAACGTCGAACGAGTCCATCGCTTGCGTCAAGGCGACGTAGCTGCGCGGATCCATGCGAGCTTCGAAGAGATCCGCCTGCCGCTCCAAATAGCCCTCGACGTCGAAGCGAAACCGGCCCTTTCTATCGGTACGGCGGTCGTGGCGCTGCTTGAACAAGCGATCGCTCTTATATGAAAGCATCGCTATCTTGCGCGCGATGCGCAGCCCTGCGGCCGGATCGATCGCTATTGCATCGCGCTGAATGCTATTGAGTGCGATACCCATGGCGGACTGATGGTCGTGCGACCCGACCATAACGGCACGCTGCACGCGTCCGGGGTAATCAAGCGCCCACGTCAGCGCCTGCATACCGCCGAGTGAGGCGCCGATAACCAGCGCCAGGCGATCGATACCAATCATATCCAGGGCGCGCGCCTGTGCGGCGACCAGATCGCGAACGGTCACGTATGGAAACTGTGGTGCGGTCGTCGGCCCGCTCGAGCCGTAGCAGCTTCCAAGTGCGTTGATGCCCACGATCTGCCAGCGATGCGGGTCCAACAGTTTCTGCTCGACCGATGAGCGCGCCCCACCAGTCGGTTACGCGGCTGTTACCGGTAAGCGCGTGGGGAACTAGGACGGTGGGAAGCCCCGGGTCACCGTAGATGGTGACCCGCTGCTTCACGTCTTCCAGGCAGCTGCCGTCGTGCAAAACGAGCGGCCCGATGTCGAGTGTGAGCTCCCGTCGACTGCGCTCAGGGTCGTTCGACGGGCTCACGATGACAATGCTCGGTTCATCGATGTGTGTATTATAGTGCTTGCTCCAGGTCGGCGATGATGTCGTCGCGATCTTCGATGCCGACCGACAAACGTACTGTAGCCGGATCCACGCCGCTCTCCAGGCGTTCCTGCGAGGTGAGCTGCTGATGTGTCGTCGTGGCGGGGTGAATGACCAGTGATTTCGCGTCGCCGACATTGGCGAGCAAAGAGAACAGTTTGAGCGCGTCGATAAAGCGTTTGGCAGCCTCCTGACCGCCGCGAATTTGGAACGTCAAAATCGCGCCGCCTTTGCCGCCCAAATACTGCTGCGCGCGCGGAAACGACGCGTGTGAAGGAAGCCCGGGATATGCGACGGACTCGATCTTCGGATGTGCGAGCAGATACTCGGCGACGGCCTGCGCATTCTGCGAGTGGCGCTCGACGCGAAGCCCCAGCGTTTCCAGTCCCTGCAGCAGCAGCCAGGCGTTGAACGGAGAGAGCGCGGCCCCGATATCCCGCAGCAGCTGGACACGCGCCTTGATGATGTACGCCAGATTGCCGAAGGCCTTGGTGTATTCGATGCCGTGATACGAGCGATCGGGCTGCGTGAAGTCTGCGAACTTGCCCGATGCGGTCCAATCGAACGTTCCGCCGTCGACGATGACGCCGCCGATTGCCGTTCCGTGGCCGCCGATGAACTTGGTCGCCGAGTGAACGACGATATCGGCTCCGTGCTCGATTGGCCGTACGAGATACGGTGTCGCGAGCGTATTGTCGACGATCAGCGGTATCCCGTGTTCGTGGGCGATCTGTGCGACGGCTGCGATGTCGAGCACGTCGATCTTCGGATTGCCTATCGTTTCCGCGTAGATGGCCTTCGTGTTTGGTTTGATTGCGGCGCGGATGTTGGAAAGATCGCCGAAATCGACCAGGCTCGCGGAGACGCCGAATCTGGGAAGCGTGTGCTCGAAGGCGTTGTAGGTGCCTCCGTACAGCGAGCTGGACGAGACGATGTGGTCGCCGGCCCGTGCGAGATTGAGAACCGCGTAGATGTTCGCCGCCTGTCCGCTTGCAACCGCGAGCGCGGCAACGCCGCGTTCGAGCTGTGCGATGCGCTGCTCCAGAACATCCGTGGTGGGGTTGTTGATACGGGTGTAGATGTTACCGAACTCCTCGAGCGCGAACAAGCGCGCCGCGTGATCGGCGTTGTCGAATGTATACGACGTGGTTTGATAGATTGGAACGGCGCGAGCTTTGGTCGCGGGGTCGCCGTTATGGCCGCCATGAATGGCGACCGTATCAAACCGCGGAGAGTGTTCGGGGGCTGTGACCGACATGAGTATCTCCTTTGGTGGTGTGATTGGAAGTGTCACCCTGCGGTTCTCGAAGGGTGGGGTATCCGGCAAAAACCGGAAAGCGATCGAACGCGGGCGTGATAGGCTCGGTGATGGGAACAACGGGCTGCGCACGCTGCACCGTGTGCCGTTCTGCAATCGCGCGAAGCGAGGCGACAACATCGCCGAGTACGGCGGAAGCCGCCGCTTCGCGGCCGGCGCCGGCGCCGCTAAAGAAGAGCGGACCGGCCGACGCGCCTACGACGCGTATGATGTTATCCACGCCCGCGATTCTGGAGAACGGGTGGGCGAACGGTACGAGCACCGGACCGACTTGAGCGCTCAGTCCTGTCGGTGTTTTACGCGCGAACCCTAGAAGTTTGAGCTCGTAGCCGTGCTGGCGAGCGCGGCGAACGGCCGCCGTCGTTACACGATTGATACCCGCGTGCGGAATGTGCGGCGTGATCACCGGCCGTCCAAACGCGTGTTGTATAAGAATCGCGAGCTTGTGCGCCGAATCGATTCCCTCGACATCGTTGCGCGGGTCGGCTTCGGCGTATCCGGCTTGCTGCGCGCGAGCCAAGGATTCGCTAAACGTGTGGCCGTCACGCATCAGGCCCAAGATAAAGTTGCACGTGCCGTTCAGCACGCCGCCGACTTCGATGATATCATCGCCTGCGAGCGCGCCATCGAGCGTGGTAATAATCGGAACGGCACTCGCGACCGCTGCTTCGTAGCGCAGCGTCACGCCTTTGGCCGCGGCCAGCGCGCGAAGGCGCGGCCCTTGGGTCGCGATCGCATCCTTGTTTGCGGTTACCACGTGCTTACGCGCTTCGATCGCGCGTTCGATGCATTCGAGCGCGATACCGGTCCCGCCGATCGCTTCAATCACGATATCGACGCGCGGGTCATCGATCAGGGCAAGCGGATCGCGTTTGCGATCGGCGATGCCGACCAGGTTATACGCAGCACCGCTGCGCCGCTCCAAGTGCGCTCGACGCTGTTCGAGCATTTCGGCGACTCCGCCGCCGACCGTGCCGCGCCCCAGAAGCGCAATACCGACTGTTGATTCCATCCTCCGGCCTCCTGTTGAGATGGGAAAGCGAGGAAATCAAGAGCCCCTCGCGATACGCGAGGGGCTCTGCATACTTTACCGTGGACTAGCCGAGTCTACGTACGCAAAAGCCGCCCCGCCGCTTGATTCAAACAGCACATACAGAACATTCGCGAAGTTAGAATCGACATTTCGGCAACGATACCACGCGCGGGAGCGGCAGTCAAGCGATGAACGGCAAAACGCGCTTACCGCCGTTCGCGCCGAACGCCTTGTTCGGCGAAAACGACGCGCTCGGTGGCCGAGGTTTCGTTGATTTCCGCGCAAACGTGATGCAGGTGCATCTCCTGCGCGACGCCGTTTTCATCGCTCGGCAGCGTCAGCAGCCATCGACGTTCGAATTCGACGTCGGCATGCGGTGCACCGATGAACCGGAATCCGACGACGTCGCGGGAGTCGTCCTCGTAACGGTCGATGCTTCCGGTGGGAAACGTCGCTCCCAAATATCGCGCGATCCCTTCGATGCGGCTGTGAATGTCAATCGTCTGCGCCATACTAAAAAACCTCACTGCGAGAATTGCGTCAAACGATCATAACTCGCAAGTCGTCCGGACGTAGCAATCGACAGGGCGGCCGGTTGGAGTGCCGGGCGCTCACGCGATGACGGTCGCGTTGCCGCTAAGCGCGGAAGCGATTGCGCCGGGGCCCGCAGCGCAGATATAGGCCCGCGCGGCCCCGCCCGTAACGGCATCGACGGCAGCCATCATCTTCGGCTTCATGCCGCTTGCGCACGCGTTGCTTCCGGCAAAATGTAAGGCGTCAACAGCGGTAAGCGCGTCGATTGCGCTCGAGGGATCCGCGGGATTGCGCAAGACTCGCACGACGTTGGTCAGCGTAATGTAAGCATCCGCCTGCACCGCAGCGGCAATCGCTCCCGCGACGGTATCGGCGTTTACGTTGTATGCGTGTTCGGCTTTCTCGTCGACGGCGATCGGCGAGACGACCGGCAGATAGCCCGAACCGATAAGCGTAAGAAGCGGGCCGGGATCGACCAGCACGATCTCGCCTACGAAGCCGAGATCGTGTCCCGACGGCGAGAGCGCCCGGCGCACACGAATCATACCCCCGTCCTGGCCGCTGATGCCCACGGCGGGCACTCCCCGCCGCAGGCACTCCCGGACCAGACGTTTGTTCGCAGTTGCGCACAGGACCGACTCGGCGACCTGCAGCGCGTCGGCGTCCGTTACCCGAAGACCGTCGACCCGTCGCGAACTCAGGCCGCGCTGCAAGAGCGCTTCGTCAATCTCCGGCCCGCCGCCGTGCACGAGGATGACGGCGTGCCCGGCGGCGCGGAGACCGGCGACCTCTTCGACTAGGGCACCGCTGGGTTCGGGCCCCATGGCGTTCCCGCCGTATTTAACGACGAGGCGCATATGAGGTTGCAAAAATATTCGTCATATGCATAAATATACATAATATGTATGCCCTCGCGCCAGCCCCCGACCGTAAAATCCTAGCCGCGTCCTCACTGTGTGGTCGAAATCTGCTGACGATCGGCGACCTTCACGCCGACGAGGTTTCGAGCATTTTGCGTCTGGCGGCGTATCTGAAAGCGCATCCCGCCGGCGGCCAGGCGCAGCTCCTGCGCGCGAAAACGCTCGCAATGCTCTTCGAGAAGCCCAGCTTGCGAACGCGGGTCTCTTTCGAGGTTGCGATGACGCAGCTCGGCGGCAGCGTGCTGTTTGCGCAGGGAAACGAATTTTCGATCGGCTCGCGTGAAACGCCTGAGGACGCGGCGCGCGTCCTTTCGCGTTATGCCGATGCCATCGTCATCCGCACGCATGCGCACGAGCCTCTGGAGCGTTTCGCCGGAGCCGCGACCGTGCCGGTCATCAACGGTCTTTCCGCCGCCGAGCATCCGTGCCAGGCATTGGCGGATATCCTCACGCTGCAGGAGCGCTTCGGATCGCTGCAAGGACTGCACATCGCCTACTTGGGCGATGCGCGCAATAATGTTGCGGCTTCACTCGCGCAAGCCGCGGTGATGAGCGGCGCGACCATTCATTTCGGCTGCCCGCCCTCACATCGGCCGCCGGAGCAGTTCTTGGTACATTTGAAAAAACTCGGGAAGCCGCTCGGAGGGCGTGCGCGTGCGTTTTCGAGCGCGGTGCGCGCGGTGCGCGGCGTTGATGCCATCTATACCGACGTCTGGACCTCGATGGGAGAGGAAGCCGCGACCGAGGGTAATCGCGCCATGCTCGCACCGTATCGCGTTACCGAGTCGCTGTTCGCGCATGCGGCGCCGCACGCGGTCTTCATGCATTGCTTGCCCGCTCATCGCGGAGAAGAGATGACGGCCCAGGTTATCGACGGCGAGCGAAGCATTGTGTTCGATCAAGCCGAGAACCGCATGCACGCGCAAAAAGCGGTGCTTGCGGCGCTGCTCACCGAGCTGCGGGGGTTGCCGATATGAAAGAACGTCAGACAGCGAGCGATCCTGACGCTGGTCTCGACGCGTCCGGTACGTTCGCAAGAAGACCTTGCCGATCTGCTGACACGCCAAGGTTTTGAAACAACGCAAGCGACGATCTCGCGTGACATCAAGGAGCTGGGACTTGCGAAAGTGCCGATGCCGATGAAAGACGGCAACGCGCACCAGTTCAAGTACGTGCTTCCCTCGATGGACACGGCGTTTACGAGCAGGCTTCACCGTTTGGTGGCGGAGCTGGTCTCCTCCGTCAAAGTCAGCGTGAACCTCGTTGTCCTGCGCACGCCGCCGGGCAGCGCGATGATGCTGGCCGCGGCGATCGACGAGGCGCAGTGGCCCGAGCTCATCGGCACGATCGGCGGCGATGACACCGTACTGGTCATCGTTAAAGATCCGAAAGATACACCCATCGTCATGCAGCGTTTTAGCGATCTCCAGGAGCATTCATGAACAGTAAATCCATTGTCTTAGCATATTCGGGCGGGTTGGACACCTCGGTCTTGCTCAAGCGCTTCATTCTCGAAGGCTACGAGGTGATCGCATTGACCGCGGATCTCGGCGAGAGCGATGCAATCGCGGGCGGCGGCGCCGCTCAGGCGCTGCAGGCGGTCAAACATAAAGCGCTGAGTTTGGGTGCTGCCGACGCGGTGCTCATCGATGCGAAGGAGCGGTTCATCGACGACTTCGCGTTCAAGGCAATGCACGCCAACGCGCTGTACGAAGGCGTTTACCCGCTCTCCGCTGCCTTTCGCGCCCGCTGATCGCGCAGCTGCTGGTCGAGACGGCACACGCATTCGGCGCGGGCGCCGTCGCGCACGGCTGCACCGGAAAGGGAAACGATCAGGTTCGCATCGAGCTCGGTGTGCGTGCGCTGGATCCGCATCTGGTGTGCCGCGCGCCGCTGCGAGAGCAGCCGCTCTCGCGGCCGGATGCGATCGTCTTTGCCGCAAATCACGGCGTACCCGTCCCGCATACGCAAGAAAAGCCATATTCGATCGATGCAAATCTGTGGGGACGCTCGATCGAGTCCGGGGTCTTGGAAGATCCGTGGAACGCTCCGCCGGAGGACGCCTATGCATGGACCGCTGCGCCGCAGGATCGCCCCGGCACCGCTGAAGAGATCGTGATTTCGTTTGAAAACGGTCTTCCGGTTTGCGACGGACTCACGGGGTGGCAGCTCGTCGCGCATGTGAACGCGCTCGCAGGCAAACACGGCGTAGGACGTATCGATTTGGTTGAAGATCGCATCGTCGGTTTAAAATCACGCGAGGTCTACGAGTGCCCCGGATCGCTGGTGCTCATTGCAGCACACCAGGCGCTGGAACGCATCGTCCTCACGCGTGACGAACTGCGCTTCAAAGCCGGATGCGACCAGAAATATGCGCAGCTTGCATACGATGGTCTTTGGAACTCGCCGCTGCGCGACGCTCTGGATGCATTCAACGACGTGTGCGCGCAGCGCATGACGGGCAACGTGCGCGTGCGCTTGCATCAAGGCCTCGCAAACGTGACCGGCGTGCAGTCCCCGCTCGGCCTTTATTCCGAGGGGCTCGCCACGTATGGGAAAGGCGACCTGTTCGATCATCAGGCTGCCGAGGGCTTCATCAAACTGCATGGGTTGCCGCTGGAAGTGCTGGCACGCGGGCACGACGCCGAAACCGTGGTCGCGTGACGCATTCGTTGCAATGGGGAGGCCGATTCGGCGCGTCCCCCGATCCGTCACTGCTCGAATTCGGCTCGTCGCTGCAAGAGGATCTCGTGCTCGCGTCATTCGACGTTCGCTGCTCGCAGGGGCATGTGATCGCGCTTCGTGAGGGCGGCGTCATCTCGCGCGCAGGACGCGCAGGCGCTTACCAAAGCGCTCGAGCAAGTCGCCGCGGAGATAGCCGCGGGATCGTTCGCGGAGCACGCCTCGCGCACGGGCGCCGAGGACATTCATGGCGCGATAGATGCTCGCGTGCGCGAGCTCGCTCCGGCCGCAGGCGAGATGCTTCATGCAGGGAGAAGCCGGAACGATCAGGTTGCGACCACGCTGCTGCTGTATTGTGCGGATCGCTCGCAGCGCGCAAAGATCACTCGCACTTCAGATCGCCGCTCTATTCGCGCGCCGTGCACAAGAGGAGCTGGCGGCGCAAACGCTCGTCGCGGCAACGACGCATTGGCAGCCGGCGCAGCCCGTATTGCTCGCGTTCTGGCTTGCGGCTGCGGCGGAGCCGTTCGTGCGCGATGCGCAGCGGTTCGCACGCGCAGCTTCGGATGCCATGCAATCGTGCCCGCTCGGCTCCGGTGCGCTCGCGGGATCGTCGCTGCCGCTCTGCCGTGATGCGAGTGCGGCCGCCCTGGGCTTTGGAGCGCCTTCTCGCAACGCGATGGACGCCGTCGGCAATCGTGACGCCGCACTCGATCTCGCGCACGCATGCGTGCGCTCGATGCTGCATGCGTCGCGCGTATGCGAGGAACTGATCGTCTGGTGCACGCCGGCATTCGGATATGCCCGGCTTGGAGACGCGGCATCGACGGGGTCGAGTCTCATGCCGCAGAAGCGCAACCCCGATCCCTTTGAACTCGTACGCGCGATCTCGGCGGACATTACGGGGCGCTTTGCGGGCGCGCTTGGAAGCACGAAGGGCGTGGGGCTCTCATATCATCGCGATCTGCAGATCACCAAATCGATCGTCATCGGTATCGTCGAGACCTCGCTGCGCGCACTCGAAGCGTTTTCGCTCGCACTCGAACACGTGGCTTTCATGCGCGAGCGCATGTCGGCAGCGGCCGGCGACCATTTCACGGTTGCGACCGACGTAGCCGATGCGCTCATTTTACAAGGGTCGACCGCGCGCGAAGCGCACGCAGCCGTAGGTGCGCAGATCCGGGCGCACGAAAGCGAGCACACATCGCTCGCGTGGCCGGATGCGCACGCGTCCGTCGAAGGAAAGCGAACAACCGGCTCGACGAATCCGGCGTCTGTCGCGCAGTCGCTGGAGCACCTCGAACATGCGATCGCGGACTTGCAGCCATGATTCGCGTACACGTGTACGGCGCCGCGGGATATGCGGCAGCCGAGGCGATCGCGCTGTTGCAGCGGCACCCGCGCGTGCAGCTTGGCGCACTCGAGAGCGCAAGTCATGCCGGAGAACGAATCGGCGAGCATTTTCCCGCGTTGAGAACGCTCTCGCGGGTCTTTGACGATGCCGGATCGATAGCGGCGAACTTGACGTCCGGCGATGCCGTCATCCTCGGAGCGGCGCACGGCATTGCGAAAACGCTTGTGCCGCAGCTTTTGGAACGCGGCGCGCGAGTCATCGACTTGTCCGCAGACTATCGCCTGCAGCCCGCACAAGCCGTCTACGGATATGCCGAGCGCTATCGGGATGCGATCGCCGGCGCGCGGCTCGTGGCGAATCCGGGCTGTTATCCGACGGCAGCGCTTTTGGCGACGCTTCCGCTGGCAGCGCTGCATCCGCAGCGTATCATCGTCGATGCAAAAAGCGGCATTACCGGAGCGGGACGCACGCCGGCCGTCGGATCGCTTTTTGCCGAGGTTGCCGGCGACGTGCGCGCGTACGCTTTGAACGGCCATCGTCACCAGGACGAGATCCGTGCGCAATGGCAAGCGGCAGGTATCGACGCGGCGCTGACCTTTACGCCGCACGTCGTTCCCATCGCGCGCGGAATGCTGATCGATGCCTATTGTCTGTTTGCGTCGGCCCCCGACGGCGCTGCGGTGCGGCATGCATTCCTACAGGCATATCGCGGTAATTCACTGGTGCGCGTGCTGGATGACGGCTGCGCTCCCAGCATTCCGGCCGTTGCGCATACGTGCGAGGCGGAAATCGCCGTCTCGGTTATGGGTGAGGTCGTGCGCGTCATCTGCGCGATCGATAATTTGGGTCGCGGCGCCGCAGGCCAAGCGGTTCGCAACCTCAACATCATGCACGGATTTTCGGAGACCGAAGGACTTTATGCTTCACCGGCTGCCGCCTGACGGCGTACCCACGCAGGAATCGGAAACACGTCTCATCGCACTGCGCGGAGGGCTGGGTAACGTGCCCGGCGTGCGGCTGGCCGGCGTACATGCGGGAATCAAGAAACGCAAACGCGATCTTGCGTTGATTATCTTCGATACACCACAAGTGTGCGCGTCGGTCATCACGACCAACGAGATCAAGGCGGCTCCGCTGCTGGTCAGCCGCGAGCACCTCGATGCGGCCGGATCGGAGATGCGCGCGCTGGTCTGCAATTCGGGATGCGCCAACGCGTGTACGGGCGAACGCGGGATGCGGGACGCGCGCGCGACGGCGCGTCAAGCCGCGGCGCTGATCGACGTGCCGCCGCACGCGGTTATTGTCGCGTCGACGGGGGTGATCGGCGTTCCGCTTCCGATGGATCGCGTTTCAAAGGGTTTAGAGCGGGCCGCGATCGACCTCGAAGACGGCGGCAAGGCCGCGTTCGATGCCGCCGAGGCCATCATGACCACCGACCGCGTTCCGAAACTTTCGGCGTATGCGTTTTACGAAGGCGAAAAACGCTATGTCGTGGCGGGCATTGCCAAAGGCTCCGGAATGATCGCTCCCAACATGGCAACGATGCTGGCGTTTATCGCGACCGACGCTCCGATGTCGAAACATGCGCTGCAAGCGCATTTGGCCGAATGCACGGATGCAACGTTCAATATGATCTCGGTCGACGGCGATATGTCCACCAATGATGCCGTCTATGCGTTCGCACCCTGCGGCACGAACGATCCGTCGGAGCGTTTCGGCGCCGCGCTGCGTGCGGTCTGTGACGAACTTGCGCAGTCGATGATCGCCGACGGGGAAGGCGCAACCAAAACGCTGACGGTGCGCGTAACCGGTGCCGCAAGTACGGATCAGGCTCGCCGCGCGGCTCGCGCGATCATCAACAGCAATTTGGTGAAAACCGCGCTTTTTGGAGAGGATCCGAATTGGGGACGCATCGTTGCGGCGGCGGGGAGTGCCCGATGCGGCCTCGATGCGGAGCGGTGGTCGCTGTATATCAACGACTTCCTCTGGGTAGACGTGGGCGCGTGTGAAGTGCTTTCGGAGGCGGAAGCACACGCGGAGCTCGAGCACACGTCGGTTCACGTTCGGCTCGACCTGGGCATCGGGAACGCGCAGGCGACGGGATGGGGCTGCGACCTCTCGCGCGACTACGTCAGAATCAACGCCAGTTACCGGACGTAACGAAATGCTGTTAGAAAATTACAGACGGGCGCCGGTGACGTTCGTTGCCGGGCAGGGCTGCGAGCTGATCGACCAGAGCGGCCGCCGGTATCTCGACATGATTGGCGGAATTGCCGTATGTTCGCTCGGGCACTCGCATCCGGCTATCGCGCAAGCGGTCGCGGAGCAGGCGCAGAAGCTCGTGCACGTCAGTAATTTGTTCGGGCACGAACCCGCCGCGACGCTCGCGGCGCAGCTTGCGGCACGATCGGGGCTCGACCGCGTCTTTTTTTGCAACTCGGGGACGGAAGCGAATGAGGCGGCCATCAAGCTCGCGCGCAAATACGCATACCGGCGTGCGGACAAGCATCGTAATATCATTCTTTCGTGCGAAGGTGGATTTCACGGCAGGACGATGGGCGCTCTAGCCGCAACGCCGAACGCTGCCTATCACGAGGGCTTTGCTCCGTTGCCCGGCGGATTTCGAATGACGCCGTTTAACGACGTGGAGGCGCTGACTGCGGCAATCGACGAGCACGTGGCAGCCTTCATCGTCGAGCCCGTGCAGGGTGAGAGCGGCGTGTTCTGCGCCACGCCGCAGTTTCTCGCGGCCGCGCGCGAGCTATGCACGCGCCGCGGTGCATTACTGATCTTCGATGAGGTCCAGTGCGGTATGGGCCGTGTGGGTCCGCTTTTCGCGTTTCAGGCCTTCGGCGTCAAGCCGGACGTGGTAACCCTTGCGAAAGCGCTTGCCAACGGACTGCCTATCGGCGCAATGCTCGTTCGCGAGCAATACGCGAACGGTTTGCAACCGGGAGATCACGGGTCCACGTTCGGCGGGTCGCCCGTTCCATGCGCAGCGGCACTTGCGCATTTGCGAGTGCGCGACGAACTGCAGCTGGAACCTCATGTAAAGGCGGTCGCGGCGCAGCTGTTCGCAGAATTGGAAAACGTTGCGCGATCGCATCCCGGCGTCTACGATTTGCCGCGCGGAATGGGGCTGCTCGCGGGACTGCCCGTGAAGCCGTGCGCATGAAGCGGGCGCCATTGTGACGCGTCTGCGAGAGCAGGATTCGATTTTGGTGAATAAAGCCGGGGCGAATACGATTCGCCTGGCGCCTCCCCTGACGATAACGCACGCAGAAATCGCGCGCGTGACGCGAGCTCTGGCAAGTGCCGCAACGAAGGTGGCCTAGGCGATCCGCCTAGGCCACAATTGCATCCCTCGGAACGAGGATCTTAGGCGACGGACCGTCGCGTAAATGCTCGGATGATGAGCAATAAGATTATCGCGCCGATTACCGCGCATATGAAACTTCCGATGTTGAAGCCCGTTACGCCGGTATGTCCGAACAAACCGTATACGAAACCGCCGATCAACGCGCCGATGATGCCGACGATGATGTCACCGATGAGCCCGCCGGGGCCCTCGCCGGGCACCATATACTTGGCAATCACGCCCACGATCAGCCCGAATACGATCCAAAGTAATATCCCCAATCTCCCCTCCAGTGCAGGCAACTCCAAGTGCCCGCGTTTCAGCCGATTGCTGCATTCTGCCCCCGACCAGGCAGAGCTCAAACCTTATGGCGTCAAGCGCCAGGCGCCTACGTTCCAGAAAATGCTGTCGGTTGAGGTGCTTTCACCTTGCAGCCGCGAGGTGAAAACGTCGATTTCGCGCCGCTGGTAGATGAGTATGACCGGCAGCTCGTCGTACAGCAGTTTTTGCAAGTGAGCGTAGATCGTTTTACGCCTGCCCATATCGAACGTCGAGCGGCCCGCGCTCAGAAGCGCGTCGATCCGCGGATCGCAGATCCGCGATTTATTGTATCCGTGCGGCGGCACATTGGCGCACGCGAATTGGTCGGTCGTGTCCGGATCGTCTCCGTTGACGAACGAGTAGAGCGCCAGGTCGAACCGGCCGCCGTAGACGGGGCCGCCTTCGCTCGCCGGAGCTACGAATTGCGTAATGTTGAATTGTTTGATCGTCGCATGAACGCCCGCGTCGCGCTCGTACTGAACGATGTCGTTGGCGACGATCGCGTCGCCCGGCGTCGCTGCTTGAATGACCAGTTGCACGTTCAGATTACGTCCGTTAAGGACGCGGCGAGCGGCCGCCGGATCGTAGGGAACGTCGGGATACGCCGCCGTGTCGTATGCCCAGAAAAAGAGTCCCGATCCCGGATGAGTGCTATTTACGGCGCCGCGATACGCTTTTCGTACGACGCTCGGAATATCGATCGCTTCCGCGACCGCATGGCGGACGCCCGGATCGCGCAGAGCCGCGCTCTGTGTATTCAATATGATCGCGCCGACGCCGGAGACCGGATTTGAAAGCACGCGGTATCCGGGAATGGTTCGCAGCAGCGGATACTGCGCGTAATCCTGCGAGTTGAAGTATCCTTGAACCTCATGAGTCTGCAAGAGGTTTGCCGCCGTCTGTGCATCGGGGACGAACCGGATCGTGAGATGTTCGATCTTCGGCTTACCCATGAAGTAATAGGGATTGGCGTGCATGACGACGCGATCGCCGCGGATCCAGCGGTCGACGACGTACGGTCCGGAACCGATCGGCTGCGAACCGAACGTGAGGTGGTTGAAATCCGGGTACTTTGCGAGTAGATGTGCCGGCAGGATCGGAAATCCTTGGGGCGCGAGCACCAGCGTGAGAATCGGCGCGAAGGGCTGCTTGAGATGCAGCACCAGCGTCGTGTCGTTGGGGGCGGAGGCGGAGAGAACGCGATCGTAGCCGTAGCGGCTTTGCACGTTATTCGCCGGATCGTTGATCGCATTGATCGACCAGACGCAGTCGCGGGCCGTGAGCGGCGAGCCGTCGGCAAAACGTACCCCTTTACGCAGGTGATAGATAATGGTCAGCCCATCTTTGCTGATGCCGCCGTTTTGCAGCGTCGGCGCGGTCGTGGCGACGTCGCCGACCAGCCGGCCGCGGTCGTCGTATTTCACCAAGTACGAAAAGAGCAAAAATCCCCATTCGGTTGAAGATTGCCCGTTTTCGAGCGCCGGATTGAGCGACATCGGCTCGCGCTGCTGCGCGATTGCGAGCGTCGTAACGCTACCGCCTTGGGCGGCGTGTTGCTGGCTGCACGCGGTAAGTGCGAACGCCACGGCGAGAGCTGCCGCCGGAAAACCCTTCGGATATCTTAGCAATGACAACGGGTACCTCAGTTCGAGAGCGGGAGTTCGAACGGTAAATTCGGATCGGCCGTGAGGGCAAGCGGATCGACGCGCGCGGCGCGATCCTGGTGGAATGCCGCCGCTGCGATCATCGCGGCATTGTCGGTGCAATATTTAGGCGGAGGAATGAAAGCGGGCACGCCGCTGCGCGCACTCCAGGCGCGAAGCGCGGCTTGCAGCGCCGAATTTGCCGCAACGCCGCCCGAGAGCACGATCGACGTGTAGGCGCGCCGTTCGAATGCCGCATCGACGCGATGCATGAGCACGTCGATGACGGCAGACTGAAACGATGCGGCGACGTCCGCCGCCGGCGCCGTGCTTCCTGCTTCCGATTCCACGAAGTACCGGACGGCGGTTTTGAGTCCGGAGAACGACATGTCGAGCGAACCGGGCTCGGGCCTGTAGCGCGGGAACGCGATCGCGTGCGCGTTCCCTTCACGAGAAAGCGCATCGAGTGCGGGGCCTCCGGGAAAACCCAGCCCGAGCAGCCGCGCCGTCTTATCGTATGCTTCACCGGCCGCATCGTCTTTCGTGCGCCCGATGATGCGCATGTCGGTAGGGCCCTCGACCTCGACGAGTTGCGAATGACCGCCTGATACGAGCAATGCCAAGAACGGATACTGCGGGATATCATCGCGATCGAGGAACGCGGCAAAAATGTGTCCGTGCAGGTGATTGATTCCGAAGAGCGGCTTGTCCAGCGAAAATGCCAGTCCTTTGGCAGCCGCGACGCCCACGACTAAACTTCCGATCAGCCCGGGGCCGCGCGTGACGGCGATGCCGTCGAGCGCGTCCAAACTCGTTTGCGCGCGATCGATGGCGTCCTCAACTGCTGCCGAGAGCAGCGCGACGTGCTGCCGGCTGGCAATTTCGGGTACGATGCCGCCATACTTTGCGTGAAAGGCATCCTGGTTTGTGGAAACGCTTGCGAGCACACGCCGTCCGTCTTGAACGACGGCCGTCGCGGTATCGTCGCACGAGGTTTCGATACCAAGCATCAACATCGTGTGCTTCCGCTACTCGACGTTGACGCGCCGTTCCTCCGTCCGGTATGCCGCATCACGGATACGGGCACTTTCCGCGCCGAGACGCCACAAACACAGCAGCATCGCCGCAATCCCGGTAAACAGCATGAAGTCCGACCAAAGCAGTCCGATGAAAAACCAAAGAATGCTCAGCGCAAGAAGAGCCGGCCAGGCACTCTCTTTCGTCACGATCCCGAGATCCTCACCTGCCGACTCTCGGTACGCACGCTGCGGATCGTCGCCGGCCAGATCGGCGCTGCGCTCGGCGAGCAGCGCGTATCCAACCGCAAATGCCAATCCGAAAAACATGAACCCGAGAAGAAGCGTGCCGGCGTACTCGTGCGAGGAAAACCAATACACGACGGCGATGACGGCGCCGAACACAGCAGAGCTCAAAAAAAGCGCAATGAACTGTTTCATTGTTCCTGGTTCGCAAATTCAGGATGATGCAGGTCCCAAACCGGACGCTCGGATCGAATCGGCGGAAGCGCCCGAAAGTTGAACTCCGGCGGAGGCGAGCTGGTCGCCCACTCGAGCGTATACGCATCCCAAGGATCGTCGCCGGCATTTTGATGCGCCAGCTTCGAGACGAAGACGTTTGCGATGAAGACAATGACCGAGAATGCCATGATCGCAGCGCCGATCGAAGCAAGTTCGTTCAGCCAAGGGAGATCGCCCAGGGCCGGATAGGTGTATACGCGCCGCGGCATTCCCTCGATGCCCATGAAGTACATCGGAAAGAACGTCAGATTGAAGCCCACGAACATCATCCAAAACGAGATCTTGCCCATGAGTTCGTCCAGCTTGAATCCGAAGATCTTCGGGCACCAGAAATACACGGCTGCAAAGGCGGCAAAGAGCGATCCGCCGCCGAGCGTGTAGTGAAAGTGCGAGACGATGAAATAGCTGTCTTCCGTATGGTAGTCGATCGGGGGAGAGGCGATCATCACGCCCGTTATCCCGCCGATCAGGAAATTCAGCAGAAAGCCGATCGTGAATAGCATCGGCGTGGTCAGGCGTATCTTGCCGCGCCACATCGTGCCGATCCAGTTCCAAAACTTGACCCCGGTCGGTACCGCGATCAGAAAAGACATTCCCGAGAAGAATCCGTTGGCGACCGCGCCGGTCGTAAACATGTGGTGCGCCCATACGCCCATCGACAATCCCGCGATGGCAAATGCCGAGAGCACCAGCCCCACGTAGCCGAAGATCGGCTTGCCCGAGAAGACGCACACGACCTCGGAGATGATTCCGAAATATGGCAGGATCATCACATAGACTTCCGGGTGACCGAAGAACCAGAACAGGTGCTGATAGAGAATGGCGTTTCCTCCGAACTGCGGATCGAAGAAATGCGCGCCGTAATGGCGGGCCAGCAGCAGCTCAAAGAGCACGGCGGTCAACGCTGGAAACGCCATCAGAATCAGCAGAGCCGTCGCCAGAATCTCCCAGGTGAAGATCGGCATTCGCCACATGGTCATTCCGGGAGCGCGGTACAGCAGGATCGTCGCGACGAAATTGATCGCGACCATGATCGTTGCGGCTGCATTGATGAGCAGACCGACGATCCACAGGTCTTGTCCCGCGCCTGTCCCAATCTGTATCTCCGAGAGCGGCGCATAACCGGTCCAGCCTGCCGAGGCCGCTCCGCCCTGCGCAAAGACGCCCGCGAAGATCGTCAGCCCGCTGATGATGAAGAGCATCACGCCCAGAAGGTTCAGCCGAGGAAACGCCATGTCGGGTGCGCCGATCTGCAGCGGCACCAAATAATTAGCAAGACCGAACGCGAAGGGCGCGATCACCAAGAAGATCATGGCCGTTCCGTGCAGCGTGAATACTTGATTGTACGCCTGCGGAGTCAGCACCGTGTTGTCGGGATGCGATAGCTGCAGCCGGATCATGAGCGAGAGAATGCCGGCGATGACGAAGAAGAAGAACGTCGTCATGATGTAGAGGATGCCGATCGACTTGTGGTTGGTCGATGTGAGCCAGCGCGTCATATCGCGGCGGTCCCCTTGCTGGCGAGCCAGCGATCGTACTGTGCCGGCGGCACGATTTTGACGCTGAAGGTCATCAGCGCATGGTCGAGGCCGCAAAATTCCGCGCACAAGCCGGGGAATGTTCCCAGGCGGCTGGGCGTCACGTCAAAGTGTTGTGTGTATCCCGGCGTCGCGTCGCGTTTGAACAGAAAGGCCGGGATCCAAAATGCATGGACGACGTCCGCTGAGTAAAGATTGATCTGCGTCACCTTTCCAAGCGGCATGACCAACTGCGGCGGACTTTGTGGTGTACCGCTGACCGCGATGCCGCCTGCCGGGTACCTGAACTGCCATGACCAGCGGTAGCCGGTAACGTCTACGACGGTGTACGGGTTGCCTTGCAGCGCATCGACGGCATCCTCGCGGACGAACGTGATATAGAAAAGCCCGATGACCATGAGCAGCGGTATGACAACGCCGGCTATTTCAATCGGAGCGTTTTTCTTGAACTGCGGCGGCATCGCATCGCTCCGTCCCTCGCGTTTGCGCCAAAGCACCAAACATAAGAAAATGAGGCCGTAGACGACGATCGCGATAAAGAGCGCTGCAGCCAAAAAAATGTACCAAACGCCGCGAAGGTCCGCTCCCTGAACCGACGCGGGATGCAAGAGGGGCATGCAGTTGCTCCTTACCCAGGCGGCGTCCGATAGAAAACTATCGGCTCGGGTACAAAAAGGCGCGGGAGGAGCATGTAGAGTTTTGGCGCGTCGCGACTTACCGCTTGCGTACCGGACGCATCCGGTCGTGCTGGGCACGGTTGTGTTCATTGCATCGGAAACAATGTTCTTTTCGGCGCTTTTTGCGACGTATTTCAATCTCAAAGCGACCAGCGCGGTCTGGCCGCCGCCCTACGCGCACCTCGAGGTACTCGGGCCCTCGTTCGGAACGGCGTTTCTGATCGCAAGCAGTCTGATGATGTTTCCGATGGCGCGCGCACTGCGCCGCCGCAACTTCAAAGCGGCGCACGGATGGCTATTCGGCGCGATTGCCGGCGGCGTGGGGTATATCGGCATCGCCTTGGACGGCTACGCGAAGCAGCGCTTCACGTTCCATACCGGCGCGTATGCCTCAACATATCTGACCATGACCGGCTTCCATCTGCTGCACGTACTCGCGGGCGTGATCATGCTGCTTGGTTTGTTTCTGGGTTTGCGTTCGCCGGCGTTCCGGGCGGACCAGCAAGGCGGCGCTGAAGCGATCGGCTACTACTGGCATTTCGTGACGGTCATGTGGCTCGGTATCTACGCCACCGTGTATTGGATTCGGTGAGATGCGCGACATTCGCAAACGCGCAATAGCAAGCGGGCTTCTGCTCTCCATTCTCGGGAGCGCGGGATTCATGGTCGCGTACGCCATGCAGTCGAGCACGCAGTGGGAGGGCTTCGCGCTTGCCGCGACGTTCGCGGGATTCATGATTGCCGCGCTGGGCTGGTCGCGATGGATTTTAAAGGATGAGCAAGTCGTTGACGTGCGCGATACGTACCCGCAGCCCGAGAGCGAACGAGTTCAAATGGAACAAGCGTACGAACACGGCGCCATCGAGCTGACGCGGAGCAGGTGGCTCACGCGGATGTTCTACACGGCGCTCGGGTTTTTCGGTTTGGCGGCGCTGTTTCCAGTCGGATCGCTCGGTCCCGAGCCGGACGGAAAGTTGTTTCACACCCGCTGGAAACCGGGTTCGCGTCTGCAGCGTGCCGACGGTGCGCTCGTCAAGGTTGACGACGTCAACGTCGACGGCATCGTCACCGTGTTTCCCGAAGGGAACATCGGCGACTCGCAATCGATGACCGTTTTGATTCGATTGCCGGACGGCGTCGGAACGAACACGCTGCAGGGGCTGGTTGCCTATTCGAAGATGTGTACGCATCTGGGATGTCCGGTCGCTCTGTACCGGGCGGCGGATCACCGGCTTATTTGTCCGTGTCATCAATCGGCATTCGATGCTGCGGACGACGCGAACGTCATCGCGGGGCCGGCCGATCATCCGCTGCCGCGTTTGCCTCTGGAGATCTCCGCGGAGGGTTACGTGCAAGCCGCCGGCGATTTCCCCGATCCGGTTGGACCGGGCTTCTGGGAGCACTCGTGATCTCGCGTTTTCTGTTGTGGACCGACGATCGCTTGGGAATTGCGACCTTCGTTCATCATGCGCTCAGGAAAGCATTTCCCGATCACTGGTCATTCATGCTCGGCGAAATCAACATGTACGCGTTCATCGTGCTCGTTGCGACCGGCACGTTCTTGGCGCTGTTTTTCGTACCGGGCCACACCAACGTCGTCTACGAAGGGCCTTACGCGTTCTTGCGCGGCACCCGGATGAGCGAAGCCTACGATTCCGCGCTGCGCATCTGTTTCGAGGTGAATGCGGGCCTGTTGATCCGGCAGATCCATCATTGGGCGGCAAACATCTTTGTCGCCGGCATCGTCGTGCACATGGGCCGCATCTTTTTTTCAGGTGCGTTCCGCAACCCGCGCGAGCTCAATTGGATTATCGGCGTGCTGCTGCTGTTCGCGGGAATGTTTGAGGGATTCACGGGATATTCGATGCCGGACGATCTGCTCAGCGGCGTGGGGCTGCGCATAGCGGTCTCCATTTTACAATCCGTCCCGTTCATCGGCACGTGGGCGACATTCTTCCTGATCGGCGGCGTTTGGCCGACGGGAATCCTGATACAGCGTTTGTTCGTGACGCACGTCTTTATCATGCCCGCGCTCATTGCACTGGGAATCACCGTGCATCTGGCGATCGTTTGGCGACAGAAGCACACGCAGTTTCCGGGCCCGCGCCACACCGAGCACAATGTCGTCGGCTCCCCGCTTTTCCCGCAGTATACGGTGCGCTCGATCGCGCTGTTCATGGGCGTCATCGCTGTATGCTGCCTGCTCGGAGCTCTCGGTTCAGATCAATCCGATCTGGCTCTGGGGGCCGTACCAAACATGGCGCGTCATCTCGCCTGCACAACCCGATTGGTACATTGGGTGGCTCGAAGGCGCGCTGCGTATTGGGCCGCGCCTCGCGATTCATTTTCCGGGCCATATGATTCCCTCGCCGTTTTGGCCGGGAATCGTGCTGCCGTTCGTCATCATGGCGGCGCTCGTCGTGTATCCCTTTGTCGAGGCGCGGCTGCGCAATGACCCAATGCCGCATCAGTTGCTGGACCTTCCGCGCGAGGTACCGGTTCGCACCGGACTGGGCGTTGCGTTTTTCATATTCATGTTCGCACTGTTTGCGGCCGGGAGCGACGACGTGCAGGCGCGATACTTGCATCTTCCGATCGACGGTATGGTCTTGGGCTACCGAATTTTCTGCGTTGCTGCGCCGCTGCTCGCATTTTGGATTACTTTCGGTTTCGCTAAAAGCTTGCAGGCACGCGGTGGATCGCATAAAGCCGATCGGGTGCGGCTGACGCGCACGCCGGAGGGTGGTTTCGAAGAGGAAACGATCGCATGATCCCGGTGTTTGCAGGCGTCATCGCCGATCCTCGTCTATGCGCGCGCCGTAGCGATCTATGACGAGCGTTTTCCGGACCGCTCGTTCTCATTTGCGCGGATTGCCGCGTTCGTCGCGGGTGTGACGTGCATCGTGCTCGCATTGCTGCCGCCGGTCGACGATTTGGCGGATCGGTCGTTTTCCGCGCATATGGTGCAGCACGTGGTCCTCGTGATGATCGGGCCGCCGCTCGTGCTGCTTGGCGCGCCGCTGCTGCTCCTGGTGGCAGCCTCGCCCGCACCGTTCGCGCGCCGCGTGACGGCGTTTGCGCACGGCCCGGTTGGTCAAGCGCTTTTCGCCCCGGTGACGGGATGGATGGCGTTCGTTGTGGTGTTATGGGCGGTGCATTTCTCACCGCTGTTTGAATCTGCGCTCCAATACCCGGCGGTGCACGTCATCGAGCACGCGCTGTTCTTGAGCGCGGCATTCTTATTTTGGGGAGCGATCGTCCAAACGGGATACGCGCCCCGAGCCGTACCGTTTCCGGCGCGAATGTTGTATTTGTTCTTAGCGATCCCACAGGGAGCGTTTCTCGGTCTTGCAATCTACGCGGCCCGCGGTGTGCTCTATCCGCACTATTTACTGGAGCTCACACCCACGGCTGCCCTGGCCGATCAGCAGAACGCCGGCGCCGTTATGTGGATCGCGGGCGGCCTCATCATGTTCCTCGCATTCATGATCACCGCATCTGCGTGGGCCGGATCTGCAGCGGGTGAAAGGGCGCAGTGATTGCGGCTCTGAGTTTAGCGCTGTTGATGCAGCAAGGGTCGCTTGCACTCGGCAGGCAGCTCTTCGACCTGCATTGCGCGGCCTGCCACGGTTTGAATTTACAAGGGACCGCGCAAGGGCCTCCGCTGATCGATGTAAACGCGGGAGACGTCGACTTCGAATTGTCTACGGGGAGGATGCCGGCGGCAATTCCGTTCGAGCAAGAGGAACATAAGACGCCGGCATTTCCACCCGAGCAGATACGGGCCGTGGTTGATTACGTCATGTCGAATTCGCGCGGAGAGCAGACGTTACCGGCTGCGCGGCCTCCGCCTGCGAACGATGAGCGTGCCTTGCGCGCGGGGCGCGCCATATATGAGGAAAACTGTCAGCAATGTCATGCGATTTCGGCGCACGGCGACTCGGTCGGATACCAGAACGTTGCGCCCGAACTCATGGAGTCGACACCCTTGCAGATTGCCGAAGCGGTTCGTATGGGGCCTGACGTCATGCCGCGTTTCGGTCCGAAGATCATTGACGATTCGAGCCTGAACGATCTCATCGCCTACGTGCAGTTTCTCCAGCACGGACAGTACAATCCGGGCGGCCTGCAGCTTGCAAATTGGGGTCCCGTCTCGGAAGGCTTTATCGCGTGGACGTTTGGCCTGGGTCTGCTGGTATTGCTCGTGCGCCGGATCGGCACGACGGACTAAAGTGCCGGGTCGCGACAGGGATGGCGCGCTTCGAAGCCTTATGTAAAGTACGTATGCGAATGCCGGCGGACCGACTATTGCGATGAAGAATTTGCTCGCGGCGCTGGGCATACGAATCGAAAAGGCGGAAGTCTCTCAAGAACCCGGGCTGCGCCTGGGGGGTAAGGTCGCGATCGTCACCGGCGGCGATACCGGGATCGGTAAAGCGATTTGCGTGGCGTTGGCGCAAGAGGGAGCGCGAGTCGTCATCGATTACCACGGCGACGCCGCTCCGGCGAGCGCGCTCGCGAAGCAGATACAGACCTCGGGTGGTACGGCGTGCATCGTGGCTGCCGACGTAAGCATTCCGCAAGGCGCTGCGGATCTCGTGCAGGCGGCGGTCCGTCAGTACGGCAGGCTGGATATCATCGTGAACAACGCCGGGATTGAAGAGAAGCATCCGTTTCTCGAGATGCCGCTCGAGGTGTATGAGAAAGTCGTCGCCGTGAATCTCACGGGTGTGTGGCTATGCTCGCACTCGCGGCCCGCCGAATGGCCGAGCAGAAAAGCGGGGGCCGCATCATCAACATCTCTTCGATCCATGAAGAGGTTGCGATGCCGACCAATGCGCCGTACTGCGCCGCAAAGGCCGGCGTCCGGATGCTCGCGCGGACGCTATGCGTAGAACTCGCGCCGTACGGAATTACGATCAACAATGTTTGCCCGGGCGCAGTCGATACGCCGATGGACAAAGCCGCTCAAACGTGATCCAGAAGAATACGAAGCATTGCTCAAAGAGATTCCCATGCGCCGCATGGCCAAGCCCGAAGAGGTCGCCGCGATGTGCGTGTACCTAGCATCCGATGCCGCGGCCTATGTAACCGGCGCATCGCTGTTCATTGACGGCGGCATGAGTAAGAAATCGGGCTCGCTGTGATCGCGAGAATCATCGGACCGGGCCACCAGTTTTCGCACTACACGATCTCCGACGGTGAGATGGCCGTCGGCAGTACGCTCGGAGCGCCGAAAGGGGCGCTCATCATCAAAGCAACGGGTGCGCTCGAAAAAGTGTACTCGTGCGAAGCGGGCATCGACGTGTTCGGCTCGATGGTCCTGCACCACTGGGATCAGCGTTCCGGCATACCCTTAACTGCCGTACCGGGCGAATTCGTCATACACCCGCATCATCAAGAGCACAATTTTGAGATCGCCAACCGCATCGCGGTTCGTGAAGACGTGTTCATGATGAACGGCATGCCGCAAGGTGAGAACTTTTCGATCGTCGATCCCCCGGCGGCGTACTTCACC
>CAVZQG010000006.1:0-114977 GCA_963777365.1 Vulcanimicrobiota bacterium | reverse complement strand
CTTGCGATGGCCGACTGTTCGTTGCCCGGAGAGGGAGTAAGCGCGCAAGTCTGCGGGAGCGGACATCGTCGCCACCACCTTGTGCGGCTATACAAAGGAGAGCTCGGGTAATCACTGCCCGCGCTCGATCTGGTGCGCGTGTTCGCCGAGCTGGACACGTTCGTCATCTGCGAAGGCGGCATCCACCAGCCGGCCGATGCCCGGCGGGCGCTCGAAGCCGGGGCGCACGCGATTGTCGTCGGCACCGCGATCACAAATACCGAATGGCTGGTGGAACAGTACGTGAACTTGCTTGGCCCACAAAGGTCGTGGCCGTCATAGGACGCTTTTTTCTATAGTCAAATACAGATTCTGAAAATCCGATGAGGATCCCGGCATCGGGGTCCTCTTGAATGCCTTGCGTTTGGGGACCGAAAAGTTTGCAAGAGAATAGAGATCCCGCGGTACACCTGGATCGCGGATTCTGGACCGCCACGGCGATCATCGTCGTATTAGGGCTCGCGGCGATCGTGTTTTGGGTGCTTGCGCCCATTCAGAGCGTCATGCCCGAAGCGGTCGATCGCGCTCGGCAGATCGATCTGCTCTTCCGGTTCTTGGCAGCGTCCGGCAGCGCGCTCTTCGTTCTTGTGGCCGGCTACTTGGTGTACTTTGTTCTGCGCTACCGCCGCCGCGCCGACCAGCCCGACAGCGCGATCGGTCTGCAGATCCACGATAACCACCGGCTTGAGTTGTGGTGGACGCTCATTCCGACGCTCTTCGTCGTGGCGCTGGCCATTCTGAGCGTCAAACTGTTTCTGGAGATCGAACCGGTCAACGCGCAGGGCAATACGCTGGTCATCGAGGGCCTCGGGCATCAGTGGTTCTACACGTTCCGCTACCCCGGCATCAACGGCGAAGTCAAAGAGATGCACATGCCGCTCGGCCAGCCGGTCACGCTGCACGTCTCCTCGTACGACGTGATCCACTCGTTCTGGATTCCCGACATGCGCCTGAAGGTCGACATGGTTCCCGGCTGATCAACACGCTCGTGTTCACGCCCACGCGCATCGGCAAATACAAACTGATCTGCACGGAGTTCTGCGGTACGCTGCACGGCGACATGCGCAGCGGAACGCAGCAACGATCCCGCATACGTCTATATCGATCCGCCCGACATGTACAAAGCGTGGTATGACGCCACGCAAAAGGCGCAGGCCAATGCCAGCAACGCCGTCGCAGGTAGCATCGGCGGGATCGGTCAGTCTGGCGGGCGGCAACGCCGCGGCCGGCAAGGCGCTCTTCGTCCAGAAATGCTCGGCATGCCATGCGCTCGCGCCGTTCGATCAAAAATTCGTCGGCCCGGGCCTCAAAGGCGTGCTGCACGATCCGGCGCACCCGAATTTAGTGAACGGAGAGAAAGCGACGCCCGACGACGTCGCCAAGATTTTGCAAAACGGCTTCACCGGCCCGATGGGCATGATGCCGAATCAGACGGCGAACGGACTGAGCGACAAAGACATCGCCAACCTAGTCGCCTTCCTCAACACTCAAAAATGAACTGACTAGACAACAATGAACTACTAAGAAATTCAATGAACCTGACTAAAGAATTTCAGATTTTCGTCAGCGCGAGGCACCGAAAGCCGAAGTGTGCTTCGGCACACGAGGCTTTGGTAACGACGCGCTGGCGGAAATCTGGAATTCTGTGGAGCGTCGATGGCAGTAGCAGCGGTACACTCGGGCGGCATCGCCGACCACATTCATCCGGAACCGCAAGGAATTCTGCGGCAGGTATATCTTCTCGATCGATCACAAGATCATCGGGATTCAGTACATGATCACGGCCGGGATCTTCATGATCCTGGGCGGGATGCTCGCGGAGATGATCCGCGTGCAGTTGATGAGGGCCAACGGCGGATTCATGACGCCGGACACGTTCAACACCGTGTTCTCGATTCACGGATCGACGATGGTGTGGCTCGTGATCATTCCGATGCTCACGGGCGCGTTCGGCAATCTCATCTTCCCGGTTCAGATCGGCGCGCGCGACGTCGCGTTCCCGTGGCTGAACATGATCAGCTTCTGGATCTTTCCGGTCGCCGGGCTGATGCTGTACTCGTCGTTCCTGATGGGCGCGCCGTCGGCCGGCTGGACCGAGTATCCGCCGATGTCGCTGCAGGGCGCAAGCCGGCACCTCGATGTGGTGCGCCGCGATCTTCCTGGTCGGCGTCAGCTCGACGATGACCGGAATCAACTTCTTGGTCACGATCTCTGAAGATGCGCGCGCCGGGCATGACGTTCACGCGGATGCCGCTCTTCGTGTGGGGACAGTTCGTCACCGCGCCGCTGCTGATGATTGCGACGACCGCGCTCGGCGCGGCGCTCGCGGCGCTCTTCATTCAGCGTGAGTTCGGCGTGCCGTTCTTCGATCCGACCAAGGGCGGCAGCCCGCTGCTCTGGCAGCACATGTTTTGGTTCTACTCGCACCCGGCCGTGTACATCATGATTCTGCCGGCGTTCGGCGGCGATCTCGGAGATCTTTCCGACGTTCGCGCGAAAACCGATCTTCGGCTACAAGATGATCGCCTTCTCGTCATGCGCGATCGCGATCTTGGGCTTCATGGTCTGGGCACATCACATGTTCACCTCGGGCATGGCACCGGCGCTGCAGCTGCCGTTCATGGTGCTCACGATGCTGATCGCGATCCCCACGGGCATCAAGATCTTCTCGTGGACGACGACGCTCTTCGGCGGCGTGCTGCATTTCACGACGGCGATGATGTTCGCGGTCGGTTTCTTGGCGACGTTCACGCTGGGCGGTATCACGGGCGTCTTCTTGGCCGCGGTTCCGTTCGATCTTGCACGCGCACGGCACGTACTTCATCGTCGCGCATCTGCACTACGTCCTGGTGGGCGGAAGTTTGATGGGCATCCTCGCGATGCTGTTCTACTGGTATCCCAAGATGACGGGACGCCTGATGAACGAACGGCTCGGGCACTGGGCGTTCTGGCTGTTCTTCGTCGGCTTCAACGGTACGTTCTTGCCGATGCACTGGCTGGGCATGTGGGGAATGCCGCGCCGCGTCGCCGTGTACGATCCGCAGTTCCAAACCTGGAATCAAATCGCCTCGCTCTTCTCGTTCGTGATGACGGCCGCGCTGCTGCTGGTCATCATCAACGTCCTCTGGAGCCTGAAGAACGGAAAGCGGTCCGGACCGAATCCGTGGGATGCACGCACGCTCGAATGGCAGATTCCCTCGCCGATGCCGTACTACAACTTCAAGCATATACCGTCGGTGTTTTCCACGCCGTACGACTTTGGCGAACCGTTGCCGTATCGCGGACTCGAAGAAGAACTCAGCAGCTCGCCGCCGCCCGCCGCCTCGGCGGCGGGCATTGAAATGGCGTAGATCGGATCTGAAATGCAGTGGCAGTAGCTGAGTGTAACGCAGGCGGGGATCGTCGGCCGCCATCACGAGGAAGCCGGATCAGCTCTACGTGGAGACGCGTGAACTGCGAGTTCAGGGCTTCCTGCTCTTCATGGTCAGCGACCTGGTCCTGTTCTCGTCGTTCATTTTCGCGTATCTCTATCTGCGAAATACCGGACAAGGCTGGCCGCCGCCGGGCGCACCGAAATTGGATCTCGCGCTGGCGGCGATCAACTCGGTGATCCTGTTCGGATCCGGCGCGACGATGCACTTCGCGCTAGAGAATTGGAAGCACGAGAAGTTCACGAAGTTCGGATTGTGGCTGGTCGCGACGATCGTGCTCGGCGCGCTCTTCCTTTCAGGTCAAATCGTCGAGTATGCGAAGCTCGCGGTCGGCTGGGGATCGAGCGGCATTTTCGGCACCTCGTTCTTCACGCTCACCGGCATGCACGGGTTCCACGTCTTCTGCGGGATTATCTATCTGACGATCCTCTTGCTGCAGGCGCTTCAAGGGAAATACACGTTTCAGAAATACACGGGTCTGACGCTAGGCACGCTCTACTGGCATTTCGTCGACGTTATCTGGGTCGTACTTTTCTCGATCTTTTATCTGTATTAGGAGACGATGAAATGAACGAAGTACTCGCTCACGCCGAACGCGGAATGGCCGTATTCTTCGGCATCGTCGTCCTCATCGTCGCAATCGTCGCATTGCGCAACGATTGGAAGACCAAAGGGCTTGAAAATCACGTCTTCAAGTTGATGCTGGGGTTGCTCGCGCTCGGCGCGTTTCTCGCAATCCTCGCGGCGCTCAACATTCTGGCCGGGAAAGGCGTGGAGGTCTGATGTACGACCCGCTCGACGAACGCGGCGTTCCCGCCAGCCGCGGCGTACCCATGGCGGTGCGCATCGCCGCCATCATCGGCATTCTCTGCATCTTCGGCATGGGCGCGGTGACGATTGGTTTCTCGGTCTACGGCCACCAATGGCCCTCGACCAAATCGCTGCGCATCCCGCTCAACGGTACGTACCGCCCCTAAACCTCGCGCTGTTTTTGGGTGATGCCGATGGCGAGCAGTGGAAGATCGTCGTCGGGCAACACGCCGGTGGACGCTCCGTCGATCTTGTGGATACCGCCATATTCTGAGAACTCCACGTGCGCGGGAAGCGTCATGCACGGCAGCGGTTTGAGGCCGTAGCACTCCCATTCGCAGCACGTGTCGCGATCTTCGAAAAGGACCGCGACGTATCCGGTGCTTCCGACATCCGAGTAATCGTCGGGGCCGCGATACCGTACGTAGCCGTCGAGTTGAAAGATCGGCTTGTACGTTTGCATGTAGGCGATCGAGCGGCGCAACCATGACGGCCACGAAGTAAATCAAGAAACATACGGCGATGATGCCGAACACGGGCGAGAGAATCCACAGATCGTGCGGGCTGGCGATGCGCGAACGCCAAATGATGCCGTAGGTCAGCCCGCTGAAGAAGATCGTGCCCAGCAGCGGCTCAATGGCGATCGACATACGGCCGGTTAAGCCGCGCCAAACGACATTGCGCTCGCGCGGCGTCCACGGCCGGCTCGCCAGATAGTCCCGTTGCAAGACCGTCCGCAGCTTCATCCCTCTTAGTATTCCACACCGCCGGCTGGGCGTGCTCTTTCGATCAGCGCAATGTGGCCCGCCGACGGGCTAAGCGTTCCAAGCGAGCTCCCCAGCGTCCTCCGATCCGGGATTCGATGAAATACTCCGCGGCGGGATTGCTTGCGTCGCTGCACAGCAGCGCTGCCTGCCAAAGCAGCGTCATCCGCTCGACGAGCGTGCGCGCGAGCGCCTGGCTCTGCAGACCGTCACGCATGAGCGTCGATGAGCTCGTTTGCGGCGATCCGCATGTGCGCCTCGCCGAGCGCGGGCTCGATCTCCGCGCGGTACGCTTCGAGCGCCTCGGGCTGTTTCTTCAGAATACGGAGCACGTCGAGCGCGTTGATGTTGCCCGAACCTTCCCAAATCGAGTTGAGCGGCGCCTCGCGATACAGTCGCGGCATCCCCGACTCCTCGACGTAACCGTTGCCGCCCAAGCACTCCAGCGCTTCCGCAACCACCGTCGGTGCGCGTTTGCACACCGCATATTTTGCGGCGGCAGTGCCCAGGCGCTTGATAAGCGCTTCACGCGGATCGTCTCGCAGCTCGATCGACGGCGCGCGCGAGCCGGACGAGCAGCGTCATCGCAGCCTCCGATTCGAGCGCGAGATCGGCGAGAACGTTTTGCATGAGCGGCTGATCGACCAGCGGCTTGCCGAACGCGTACCGATACGTTGCGTGATGAATCGCGTGTGCGCTTGCGGCACGCATCAATGCAGCCGACCCGTTGATGCAGTCCAGGCGCGTGAGGTTCACCATTTCCACGATGGTTTGCACGCCTCGGCCTTCCGGTCCGATGCGAAGCGCCCACGCGTTCTCCAGTTCGATCTCGCTCGACGCGTTGGAGCGATTTCCGAGCTTATCCTTGAGGCGCGCAATGAATAGCCGGTTACGCGTTCGGTCCTCCAGGATGCGCGGCATCAGAAAGCACGTCAGACCCGCGGGCGCTTGCGCCAGGATCAGAAACGCGTCGCTCATCGGTGCCGAACAAAACCATTTGTGCCCGGTCAACAGGTACGCATCGCCGGCACCCGTGTGTTCGGAAAACACCGCCTGCGTGAGATTTGCGCGCACATCCGAGCCGCCTTGCTTCTCGGTCATCGCCATTCCGCAAAGGACGCCGTCCTTTTCCGTAACCGGCGCAAGGCGCGGATCGTAGCGGGCAGCGGCAAGGCGCGGCTCCCACAGCTTTGCGATCTGCGGCTGCACACGAAGCGCCGGTACGCTCGCATACGTCATCGAGATCGGGCAGCCGTGTCCAGCCTCGACTTGTCCCCAAACATAGAACTTCGCGGCGCGCACGGTGTGCGCGTGCGGATCGTCGTCGATCCAAGGCGTCGCGTGCAAACCGAACTGCACCGCGACCTGCATCAGCTGATGATAGCTCGGGTGAAACTCCACCTCGTCGATGCGGTGCCCAAAGCGATCGTGCGTGTGTAAGACCGGCGGATGCTCGTTTGCCGTGCGAGCCCACTCCTGCGCTTGTGCACCGCCGGCGCGCGTTCCGAGATCGTCGAGCGTTGCAAAAGATGTTCGAACGCCTTCGCGTGCGAGCGTCTCGAGAAGTGCACGGTCGGTGCGGAAGACGTTGTAATCCGTCAGCGGCGGCGGCTGGTTGAGCACGTCGTGAGGCATGAACCTCACTCGGTTGCGGGTGAGCTAATCTCCTGTCGGCGCGGGCGCAGGCCGGCGGTTACGAGCAGAGCGAGGAGCGCGATTGCCGCGAACGCCAAATAGGTGTTGCGATAGGCGGCCGCATCAGAGGGTGCGCTGCCCATGATGCCGCCCGCAATCGATCCGCCCAGAATCTGACCGATGATGAGGAATTGGCTGAGCAAGCCGACCGCCGTCGCGCGTGTGCGTTCGGAGGTTTCATTCGTAACGATGTATCGCGTTGGGGCGCCGAGCAATGCGCCGAATCCGAAGCCGGCGACGATCATCGCGATCACCGACAGCCACAGTGACCCAAAACCGAGCGCGAACACGACCAGTCCGATCTCCGTGAGCAGCGTTCCGGCGATGAGCACGTCCCGGCTTCCGATTCGATCCAACGCGCGTCCCGAGACCGGAATCACCGCGACGAACATCAATGCGCCGACCGCTGCAATGCCGCCGGCCGCCGCATAAGACAAATGCTGCGCACCCACCAGTACGGTGGGAATGAAGAACAGCGATCCCTCGAGCACGCCGATCACGATCTCGAGAACGTATGTTTTCGCGAGCTGCGTATTGGAAAAGAGCGCCGGAGGCACAACCGGAAATGCCGACGCGCGCTCCCAGAACCAGAATCCGATCAGGACGAGAATGCCGAGCACGATCGTCGGCGCGTGCAACCGGGTGATGCCGAGCATCAGCAGGAGCAGACCCGGCGTAAGCAAGAGCAATCCGAAAATGTCCAGCGGTCCGCGCGTACGCGGTGCGTTCACCGGAACGTAGCGGACGGCCAGCAGCAACACGACAACGGCGATCGGAAAATTCGGCGCGAAGATCCAGCGCCAGGAAAGAACGTGCGTGACCAGGCCGCCGTATAAGGGGCCCAGCACCGCCGCGAGTCCCCATGTCGCCGCTACCAATCCAAGCGCGGTTCCGCGCCGCTGCGCCGGTACCGCGTCGCCGATGGCCGCGGCTGCGACCGGGAAGATGCCGCCCGCACCGAACGCTTGAATTGCGCGGGCAAACAGAAACACCTCATAGCTGCGCGAGAGCACCGCAAGGATGCTGCCAAGTGTGAAGATCGCGATGCAGGCGACATAGATCGGCCGTCTTCCGTGCCGATCGGCTAGCGTGCTCATGACGGCGATGCCAACGATGTTCACAAGCAAATAGAGCGTAAACACCCATGACAGATCGCCGGTCGCGACGTCGAATTGTTGCCCGAGCGCTGGGAGCGCGGGTGAGAGAACACTCAGGTCGAGCGCACCCAGAAAGACGCCCAGCCCGAGCGTGAGCAACAGCGGAAGCACCGCGCGATCGAGTTTATGACCCGCTATGGTTGCGCTCGCTTGAGCCATCCCTTATAAGACGATCCGGTCGATCACCATGAACGCGCATATGAGCGCGAGGTAGAGCAACGAGAACAGAAAGAGCCTGCGCGCGGCGGGTTTGCCCGTATTGCGACGCACCGCGATCGCATCGACCAGAAAGATAGCGCCCAGAACCGCCGCGGCAAAGGCGTAAATCGGCCCCATGATGTGCAGCGGGTAGTAGAGAACAAGCGAGAACGTAACCAGCACGAACCGTGTAGATCACGATCTCCAGCGTTGTGCGATCGTCGCCGTACACGTTGGGCAGCATCGGCACCTTTGCTTTGTGATAATCCGTCTCGGTCATGAGGGCCAGCGCCCAGAAGTGCGGCGGCGTCCACAAAAATATGATTCCGAAGAGCCCGAGCGCCGGACCACCCAGCGTGTGGGTTACCGCGGCCCAACCGACCAGCGGCGGAATGGCGCCGGCCGCTCCGCCGATCACGATGTTCTGCGGTGTGCGCCGTTTGAGAAGCATCGTGTAGATAACGACGTAATAGACGTTCCCGGCCAGTGAGAGCCAAGCGGCTAGGTGATCGACGCGCAAGTAAAAGATCGCAAACGAGATCGTTCCCATGACACACGCGTGCGTCGTCGCCGCGAATAACGAAATGCGTCCGGCGGGAAGCGGACGCGTTGCCGTGCGCCGCATGATACGGTCGATATCGACGTCGTAGACGCAGTTGAGCGTCCCTGCGGACATTGCCGCAAGCGCGCCGGCGAGCAGCGTCCAGCAAACCAGCGCCGGCGGCGGAATCCCGCGCTGCGCCATAATCATCGCCGCTGCCGTCGTGATGAGCAGCAGATACATGATGCGCGGTTTGCCGAGCTCGTAGTAGTCCCCGGCGCGGCCCAGCAGTCCCGCAGCGCGAGACCGGGCTACGCCCTCAACGCGCGCGAGCGTACTGTTCAACACGATCGCGCTCGAACGCCGCCAGCGCGGCGGCGCAAATGAATGCAAGAAAAACGAGGGCGGCATTTGCCGCGTGTGCTTCGCGCAGATCGATCGGTAAGCGCAGCGCGACGTTGAGCAAACCGAGCACGATCTGCACGAACACCAGACCCAGACCGATACTCGCCGCTACGCGCACGCGCATGCTCGCGCCGAGCGCCCACACGAGCGCGAATGAAAGCGCGGCGCTAAGAAAGCAAGCGGCGGCAAAAAAACGATGAAGCATTTGCACGTATTGTCCCGGCGTATATACCACGACCGTACCCGCGCATCCCGGAATGTCCCGGCACGCGAGGCCCGCTCCGCTCGAACTGACGTATGCTCCGACACACATCGTCGCAAAGGCGATGAATGTCGTTACGGCAAGCACGGCGAGCACAGCGGCATTACCGGGCGCGGCCGTGCCCGATCGAGGCTGCGCTGCAAATGCAAAAATCGCCATACAGGCAAGTGAGGCGACGAACGCCATGGCCGTTCCCCAGTGCCAGACGACGGAGATAGGGCTATTGGCCAGATGCACCGTTGCGGCGCCCAGGAACACCTGGAATCGCAAACAGAGCGGCGATAACCGCCGCTGCCGGGCCAATGAACGGCGCTTGCTTGCGCAAGCGCCAGGCGGTTGCCAGAACGCCGAGTACGAGCAGTGAGAGCAGCGCCGCGGTAAGCCGGTGCGTCCACTCCCATATTGTCCCGCCGCCCATTGAAGGGATGAACTCGCCGTGGCAGAGCGGATAGTCGGGACACGTCATGCCCGCGCCGTTGATGCGCGTCCAGCTGCCCAGCATCACCTCGCCGTACGCAACCAGCACCGCCGCAAGGCTCAGGCGCCCCAGAATCTTCACTACGTTCAGAGTCTATCCGGGTTAACTCCGGCGGACAATGACTTTGTCGCTCTACGGCGAGCTGCACCCCGACAATGCGCCGTCGATTTTCCCCGCAGCATGATTTTCGTCAAGAACGATGTCCGGTATGCGGCTCTGAAAATCGTCGGCCGCGGCCTTTGCGTACTGCGTTGCGGTCGGCGTATTGACTTCATGCCCGAGATGCGGGGGAAAGACCGGAGCCGGCTGTCCGACGTTCGGACCGTATCCATACACCGGCGAGGGCTGTCCGGGCAGCGGCACTTGCTGCTGCATCGGATCCGAAACGCCGAAAACACCCTGGTTGGCCTTCGCTTGCGACTCGTCGACGGCTGCCATGTCCTGAAAGTCTTCGTAGGCGAGATAGCCGTTCAGATCGCGGGCGACTTTTTGCTGGCGCCATAACGCGCCGCCCAATTCGTCTGCGAAATCCTTGAGATCCTTGGCTTCTTGCGGATCCTTGCTCTTTGAGGCGAGCGCGCGCAGGCGTTTGACCTCATCGTCGCCGGCCCGTGCCTGCATCGTCAGCGTTTTCGCCAGATCTCCCAGAGCATTGAATCCGTTCCGGCGATGGATGGCGTTGCCGTCGTCGAGATCGATCAGGCGCAGCGTCGTGATCGTTTTACTCAAGACTCCATCGTTGTCGAGGGTTGTGTTGATTGCACTGTTGGCGTGCGTGATAATCTCCGCGCAGCGCGTGTTCGCACGAACGCTCGCAATGGTTTTGAGCGCGGGTGATGCCGAAGGTTGCGGCGTAGGGGCAGTTAAAACTGCCACCACCAAAATTGGGCCGAACATATCCCTCCCTGCGACTACTCCAACACTAGAATGCACCCGAAGGGCGTACCGTGACAAGGCCGCGAACGCCCCGACTCGTGAAGCGCCTATGGCCCTTGCTTGCCCTGGTACTTGTCGTGGGTTGCCGCGAGGTCCGCGTGCAAACCCTGCGGCAGGGGACGACGACGGTGGCCGGCGGCAGCGAGATCGTCGTCGTACGGGATACCCCCTCGCTGGACCGGCTCGGCATTCACGCCCCTGTACGCTATCGGCACGAATTTGGAGTGGTTCTCCTGATGGGGCCGCACGATCGAACCGGTTACAAACAAATCATCGAATCGATTCGAGCAAATCCGGACGGGGTTCGCGTCGTCGCGTTCGAACAGGCTCCCGCCGACGGGGGCGAACCCTCCGACCGCTACCGTACGTTCACGCTGTGGATCGTGCCGAACGCCGTCTATCGAAAGGGCATCAAGGTGGAAGTGGTCACCCCCGACAACGCTCCGGTCGCCGCGACGACGCTTCCATAGTCCATGCAGCCTGAACTCTCGCTCGATCTCGACATCGTGGCGCAAAACGCGCGCGCGTGGCGAGAATTTGCCGGCGTTCCGCTCTATGCGGTTTTGAAGGGAAACGGCTACGGTTGGGGCGTGGCCGGGCTGGCTCGAATATTAGAGGAGCACGCGGATGCGTTTTGTGTGTCGGACGCGGACGAACTGGCGCAGCTGCGCCGGTACTCGCAAAAGCCGGCGATTATCCTGGGAAGCGTCGAACCGGATCGCCTTGCCGAGGTGTTGCGCAGCGGCGCGTCGCCGCCTATCGGGTCTCCAATCGAGTTTGAGGTCGCCCGCAGCGTGCTTGCAGAGCTCGGCAAACCGCTCCGGGTTCGCGTTGGGGTGCGTCCTGCGGCTGCTTGGAGCGGTCTCTCGCTGGAAGAGCTGCGGGGGTTCGCTCCCGGCCTTGCGGCAGCGGGAGCGCAGGTCGAGCTCTGGAGCCATATCACCGATTTCGAGCGTCGCGCCGAGCAAAAGCAAAACTTCATGCAGGCTTGCACGTTCATGCAAGAAATTGGCGTGCGGGTGATAGGTACGGACCTGGCAAGCACCTTTACGCTTGCCTCCGATGGCCCCCAAGGAAGTGCGGTCCGTGTTGGTGTAGGCCTCTTTGGGGCAACCGGCGGGCGCTCAATACCCGGCGTGCGATGCGCCCTGCGCGTTGTGGCGCCGGTTGTGCGAGTGGAGCGACATTCGCCTGGGACGCGGCTCGGATATGGGGGTACCATCCTGCGCATGGGGGAGACGATCGCAACCGCACGCTGCGGCTATGCTGACGGTTTGCCTAAGGCTCTGGCCGGTGCGGACGATATCTTATCGGTTGGCATGCAGTATATTACGGCGCGGGCCTCGCGTGTGGACCCTTCAACTGACTGGGGATCGCAACTCGTCTTGCTCGACGGTACCAGCAGTTTGGATCGGTTTGCCTCCCAAGCCGGACGACTGCCGCACGAGATCGTTACCGCCTTTGGAAACTGTGCACGTGCCAACGGCGTTTCTGTAGAGGTTTGATGCTGGCACACGAGGCTATACGGTTCGACGTCCACCTAGATCGCTTGGGAATGGTGCTCGAGCCAAACGGCGATCCCAGTGAGGCGGAAGGCACGCTGAATCCGGCGTCCGCGCGCACCCGCGCCGGCGAACTCCTGCTGTATCCGCGGGACGTCGCTCGCGGAAATATCTCCCGCGTTGGGCTCGTGAAGGCGCATCCCGCCGGCGACGGCTTTGCATTTGCTCGCGACGGTTTTGCACTCGAGCCGGAGGCGCCGTACGAGCTGCGGCCGCATCCCGGATACGGATGCGAAGATCCGCGCGTAACGTTTATTCCGGCACTCGATCAGTACGTCATGGCCTACACCGCGTTTGGACCGCAAGGCCCGCGTATTGCCGTCGCGCTTTCCGACGACGGCTATGCGTGGAAGCGCGTCGGGCTGCTCCACTTTGATAAACCCGGGATGCACATCGGCGACGATAAGGATGCCGCGTTCTTTCCCGAACCCGTCATCTCGCCCGCAGGCGTGACGTCGCTTGCGTTCTATCATCGCCCAATGCTGCATTTGTCGGCGGTGGATGGACGCGCGGCGATTCCGATGATCCAGCGCATGCCCTTTGCCGATCGTGAATCGATCCGAATGGCGTACATTCCGCTCGAACCGGTCTTGCGCAATCGCGAGAATCTGCTGGACGTCTGTGAGAGCGTACTCGTCATGTCGCCCGACGCACAGTGGGGCTCTCTCAAACTCGGCGCCGGCACGCCGCCGCTTCGTATCGAAGAAGGCTGGATGTCGCTCTTTCACGCTGTCGACGTGCTCGACGACACGGCAAGTAAACCGAAGCTCAGATATTGCGCGGGCATCATGATCCAGGATTTCGAACAACCGCACAACGTTATTTATCGCTCGCCCAAGCCCATACTTTGTCCTGAATCCGATTACGAAGTGCGCGGCATCGTGGATAACGTCGTATTTCCCACCGCGATCGATCCGCGTCCGGATTTGGGTAAACGCACGTTTGACATCTACTATGGAATGGCCGACTGGTCGATTGGCGCCGCCCGCATGACGCTGGGCGACTCGAGCAGCGCGCAAGAGCCGGCCGAGACCGCTGCTTAAGTACTACGCGATCGCGACGGTTATTGTCGTGATCGGTGTAGCGATCGTCGCCGGTTTTGCAAATCGCGATCGGATCCGCCTCAAGATCGCTTCCGTGTACGCCAGCGTTCCGCCGAAAGCCGCACAGGGTGGATTCGGCCCGGGGACAGTATAGCCGGGCAATTCGCGGCGACGCCCCCTGGGCGCTCTCCGCGCTTCCCGAATGTTTCTCGCAGACTGAGTAAGTATACGTCCAGGACGCTTGGCTATGTAGCGGCCCACATTCCGAAGGACGTTACGCTGGTTCGCGCACCGCAAACGCTGCGCTATGCGGACTGCATCGTCCGCGTGACCGGCGAGACGGTGTACGTCGATCGCGGTGAGGACCGGCTGCGCATTCCGCCGCCCGCGCGGATCTACGCCGGCGGCGACCGTCATCTGGCCTTGCTGCGCAAGACGCAAACCGGCTACGAACTTCGCGTGTACGAGCCCGTGAGCGGAGGCTCCCTTTAGGCCGGCCCGGAACGCCTTTTACATGTCTTTAGAGCAAGAAGTCCAAGAACGGCGGACGTTTGCGATCATCTCGCACCCGGACGCCGGAAAGACGACGCTCACGGAAAAACTGCTGTTGTACGGCGGAGCGATTCAAACGGCCGGCCAGGTATCCGCGCGCCGCGCGCAGCGCGCGGCGACCAGCGACTGGATGGAACTGGAAAAGCAGCGCGGCATCTCGATAACCTCGACCGTCCTGCAATTCCCCTATCAGGGATACACGATCAACCTGCTCGATACGCCCGGACACCAAGACTTCGGCGAGGATACGTACCGCACGTTGCTGGCCGCGGATTGTGCCGTTATGCTGATCGACGCCGCAAAAGGCGTCGAGCCGCAAACGAAAAAACTCTTCGCAATCTGCCGCGCGCGAGGAATTCCGCTCTTTACGTTCATCAACAAGATGGACCGGCCCAGCCGCGATCCGCTCGAACTTTTGGACGAGCTGGAGAGCGTGCTCGGCATCGGTGCGTTTCCGGTGAATTGGCCGCTGGGCAACGGACCCTCGTTCAAAGGCGTATTCGATCGTCAAACGCGCGAGGTGCATCTATTCGAGCGCAGCGCGCACGGCGCCAAGCGCGCCGACGTGCAGATGGCCGACGTGAACGATCCTCGGATACGCGAGTCTGCTCGACGAGCAATCGTATAAAGAGTTTCGTGACGGTTTGGAGCTGCTCGAAGGCGCCGGGGCGGACTTCGACCACGATGCCATGCTGCATGGGAAGGTTACGCCCGTGTTTTTCGGCAGTGCGGTGACAAATTTCGGCGTTCAACTTTTCCTCGACCGCTTCGTTACGATGAGCCCTCCCCCGGCGCCGCGCCTCTCGAACGAGGGACCCGTCGATCCCGCGAGCAGCCGCTTTTCGGGTTTTGTGTTCAAAATTCAGGCGAATATGGACCCGCGTCATCGCGATCGCGTCGCATTCGTACGCGTGTGTTCGGGGAAGTTCGAACGCGACATGACGGTTCGCAACGCGCGCACGGGTAAAGAGGTGCGCCTCTCGCGCGCCATGCGGCTGTTCGCCAGCGAACGGGAATCGCTCGAGGCTGCATATGCGGGCGACGTCGTGGGTCTGGCGAATCCCGGCGTGTTCGCGATCGGCGATACGCTTTGCGAGGACCCGGCCGCAGGTGCGCCGGGGGCGCCGCTCCTGCAGTTCGAGCGCGTGCCGGCGTTTGCGCCGGAACATTTCGCATCAGTTCGCAGTATCGATACATCGACGTACAAATCGTTCGGAAAAGGGATCGCGCAGCTGCGTGAAGAGGGTGCCATTCAGGTGATGTATCCGCTCGGCTCGATGCGCACCGAGCCCGTTCTGGCAGCGGTCGGCGCGCTTCAGTTCGAGGTGGTGAAATATCGCCTCGAATCGGAGTACAACGTAAAAACGATCATGACGAATCTGCCGTTTGGTCTGGCAAGGCGCGTACGAGGGGATGCGGAAGCGATTCGGCAAGCGCAGCTGCCCACGAACGCCAAACTCGTCGAAGATTGGGACGGTCACCCGGTGGCGCTCTTCGAATCCGAGTGGAGCCTGCGTTTGGCGGAAGAATGGAATCCTAGTCTGCGGTTTGTAGAGTTCACGGCAATCGACCGAGGAAACAGCGATGAAGAAGTATCTGGCACTGGTGCTCGCAGCGCTTAGCGTTGCCGGCTGCTCAGGGCAAAATCGAAACGAGCGCGAGGCGGACAAGATCACGCGCGCGGTGATTAGCAATAACATGGAGCCGGTCATGGGCGATTTGGATCCGGCGATCAAGGGCCAAATCACGCGCGTGCGGGTCGCCGAACTTTCCGATGAGCTCAATCAGCAGGGAGCGTACCAAGGCCTCAAACAGACGGCGGCGCCATGGTGCAACAGCACCGTGTACGTGTGCTTTGACGTGAAATTCGCGACCCGGCCCTATCGCGAAGAGATGAAAGTCGGTTCCGACGGGAAGGTACAGTATTGGTGGATACACGCAGCGCCGGCGCAGACCAACACGTAACGCAAGCGGACGTGCGCGCGGCCGCGCGGCGCTTGCAGGGGGTCGTGCATCGTACCCCTGTGCTCACCTCGCGAACGCTCGATGCCCAAACGGGTGCGCAGGTCTTTCTCAAGTGCGAGAACCTTCAGCGCATGGGTGCGTTCAAGTTTCGCGGCGCGTACAATCGCATCGTGCAGCTCGACCCTGCTCAGCGGCGAGCCGGCGTGGTTGCGTTTTCCAGCGGAAATCATGCGCAGGGTGTGGCGCTCGCGAGCAGTTTGCTAGGCATTCCCGCCGTTATCGTCATGCCTTCGGATGCGCCCAGGTCGAAGGTCGAGGCAACGCAAGAATACGGCGCGGAAATCGTTTTTTACGATCGGCATCGGTCGCATCGCGCGGAGATCGCGCAGAAGATATGCGAAGAGCGGGGCGCAACGCTGGTGCCGCCGTTTGACGACCCGCAGATCATCGCCGGCCAAGGGACGGCGGCGCTCGAGTTGCTGGAAGACGCTCCGAATCTGAACGTCATTGTAACGCCCGTGGGCGGAGGCGGCCTTCTCTCGGGTACCGCGCTCGCAGCGCGCGGCATCGATCCGCCGATCGAACTCTACGGAGTCGAGCCGCAGACCGGCAATGACTTTCAGCTCTCGCTGCAGCGGGGCGAGCGCGTTCATATCGACGTGCCGCATACGATCGCGGATGGTTTGCAAACGCAATCACCCGGAGAGCTGACGTTCGAGATCGTTCGAGCACTTGCAGACGGAATCGCCACGGTGAGCGATGACGAGCTGCGCGCGGCAATGCGGTTTGCTTTCGAGCGGATGAAGATCGTCATCGAGCCGAGCGGAGCCGCCGCACTCGCCGGCGTTATGAGCGGAAAGTTCGACGTACGGGGCAAGCGCGTCGGGGTGATCATCAGCGGCGGTAACGTCGACGCCGAGCGCTTTGATGCGCTTCTCTCCTCGTGAGGCTAGCGGCGCGCAGGCACTGGATTCCGCCGCTCGCACTGCTCTATTCACAGATAGCGCATGGTTTCGCGTGGTTTCTCTTGTTATGGATTGCCTGGAGCGCAAATCTCGGTAACGCGCTGTACGGATTCGCGTGGATTCACACGGTCGCGCTTGCATGGGTCACGATGGCTGCGCTCGCCATCCTCATCCATGCGCTTCCGAACTTCATCGATGCACCCTGGCGCGGCGAGCTTGCTGCGCGATGGTCGATCGCTGCGTACGGATGCGGGGTTGCGGTGCTGATCTTCGGCTTTCTTTCGAATCCGGCGATCCTGCCCGCCGGTGCGACGCTGCTTTTCTTGGCGCTCATCGTATACTTGGCAACGGCGTTCGCAACGATTGCGGGCGCGCTCCGCGGCGAGCACGCTTCGACCGAGCGCGTACCGCGTGCCGTTGCGCGAGCGTTCGCGGGGACGTTTGTTTTTTTACTGGCAACGGCCGTTATCGGCTTCGGTCTTGCGTGGATGCTCGGCGGATATGCCCTCGCACCGATTCTTTCGGCGCTTCCCGGAGCGCACGCGAACCTCGGCACGCTCGGCTGGCTTTCGCTTCTGATCTTCGGCGTCTCGCAGCGCACGATCCGGCCCATCAGCGAACAGACGACGCGCATGCGCCGGATGCACATCGCCGTTGGCGTATGCGCCCTCGCCGGAGTACCCGTGCTCGCGGCCGGCGTTGCGTCGAACAGCAGCGCGGCGGCATGGATTGGAGGCGGTCTCTTCGCGATCGGCGCCGTATGTTATGCAATCGACACGATCGATATTATTTTGCGCGCCCGCAATCCGCATCGCGCGCCGCAGGCTGTTCATCGTCGCGGGAGTCTTTTGGCTGCTGGTTTCGCTGGCGATAGGCGCGGGTGTGCTGGCCGGTAAACCTTGGCAGCAAGCATATGTGTTCGTGCTGCTGATGGGCTGGGTCGGGCAGTTCGTGAACGCGCATCTCTATCACATCGGTGTTCGATTGCTCGCGACGATCTATCGAGGCGAAGATGATGAAACGCCGCCGCAGGCGCTGCTCGAACCGCGACTGTCCTGGTTCACGCTGTATGCGTTCCAAGTGGCGGTAGGTGCTATTACGTATGCCTTGATGTTCGGCAATGCAAGTCTGGTCGCGCGCGCAGCCGTCTTCGGGATCACGGGCTGGATTGCGATGATCGCGAATGTCATGGCGGCCCGTGCCCGCGCCGTTGCGCCTTCGCAAATGAGCGCCGTCCGCTAATGCCCGCATTCGCGCTGTTCGGCGCCTCAGGCCAAACCGGCGGCCCGATCGCCCGCGCCCTTCATGACGCCGGACTGCCCTACCGCGCCGTCGCGCGCAACCGCACGTCGCTCGAAGCGGCTTTCGGCCGCGACCCGCTCGCGGAGATCGCAACCTGGGACCCAGCCGATCCGCAATCGGTCAAGGCCGCCGCTGCCGGCATCGACACGATCTTTTATCTGGTCGGCGTCCCATACGACAAATTCGAAGAGCATCCGATCATCATGCGCCGGACGCTCGAGGGCGCGATTACCGCGGGTGTCCGGCGCATCGTCCTGATCGCAACGGTCTATCCCTATGGAATGCCGCGGGAGAATCCCGTTCGCGAAGATCATCCGCGCGAACCGCAGACGGTCAAAGGTAAAATGCGTAAAGCCCAAGAGGACATACTGCTGGATGCGCAGGCGCGAGGCGATATTGCCGCGACGATTCTGCGGCTACCCGACTTTTATGGGCCGAACGCGGAACGCAGTTTGGTGTATGACATCTTCGCGGCCGCCTTGCACGATCGGCGCGCCAATATGATTGGTCCCATCGACACGCCGCATCAGTACGTATACATCCCGGATATTGGACCGCTCGCGCTCGCGCTGGCGCAAGAACCGCGCGCGTTTGGCCGGACCTGGCATTTTGCCGGTTCCGGCACGATTACGCAGCGCGAGTTCGCGGCCCGCGTCTTCGAGAAAGCCGGACGCAAACCCAAATATATGGTCGCCAATAAAACGATGCTGCGCCTGCTCGGGTTCTTCAATCCGCTGATGCGCGAGCTCGTCGAGATGCAGTACCTGCAGACCAATCCTGTGATATTGGATGACTCGGCGCTGCGTGCGCTGCTGCCGCAGACTCGAGCGACGACCTACGACGACGGGATCGCCCGAACGCTCGAGGTCATGAGAGACGCTCACACCCCCTAAAGCTTGGCGGCTCAGTTGCCAGGCATGAACAAGGCATCACATTTTTTAACCCTCGCACGTCTTTCCATTCGATGGCTATACACGGACGATTTCCCGGGGGTTACAGCACATTGAATGCCATAGAGTCATTGGAAGCGGACCTGATCGATTGCGGAGGCTCGCCTCGGCGACGTCCGCGCCGTCGGCGATCGCTATGCGCGCGCGATGGAGACAGGGTCGTGCCTAGACTGGATCGAGCTCTATGTCGGCGTTTTTGCTACGCTCAGACGGTTAGAGCACGGCGCGCGGCGCGCCGATCCTCGAGCGCTCGAGCGGATGCTTTTGCTGATCAACGACGACTTGGGAACGCAGCTCTTTAATCCCGAGTCTCGTGCGGCTCTCGGCCCATGCGGTAGAACTCTTCGTTCGGCCGCATGTCCATCAGGCCGGCCATCCGATTTGAGAACCCGAAGAAGGCAGCAATTGCCGCGATGTCCCAAATGTCTTGATCGCTGAAGCCCGCCAAGTGCAGCTCGTCGATCTGATGCTCGCTTGCCGCGAAACCCGGCTCGTTGACCCGTGCGGCAAAAGCCAGCATCGCCCGCATTTTCGGAGAGATATCGGCGGTGCGCCAATTGTTGGCGATTTGCTCGGCCATAATCGGATTCTGACTCAGAATTCGCAGCGCCGCTCCGTGCGCCACCATGCAGTACTGGCAGCGATTCTCTGATGAGACCGCTACGACGATCGCTTCCCGCTCCGGCCGGCTTAGGTTCGAGGGGCCCTTCATCAGGACGTCGTGATATGCCATGAAGGCCCGAAAATGATCGGGCCTTTTTGCATATGCTCGAAACACATTGGGAACAAACCCGAGTTTCTCGCGATTCTTGTCGTAGATCTCGCGAATATCGTCCGGCAGCTCGGCTTCGAGCGTTTCACCGAAGCGCGATATCTCGGTTCGCGTCTCCATGTGTTGCCGCATGAGGGTTATTTAATCTCGCCGCAAGACACGTACGTGGGCAGGTCGTCCGCGCTCTTATGCACGTTGATCGAGAATTTGCCGCTCGTTAGATCGCTCAGCTTCTTGCCGGGAAGCGTCGTTACCGACTTTCCGTTCTCCAGCGGCGAGAGCGGATACTCGGGTGCGGGGTTGAGCTTCGTACAGGTCCCGGGATGAATATGCGTAGGCTGCGCGTTTGCCGGTGCGTTTGCGATCGAAACGACGATCTTCAGGCCGCTTGCCATTTGCGTAATCGTCGCGGTGCCCGTCTCGCCGCTATCATGCTCGGCCTTCATTGGTACGGTGATGGAATTGGGCGCCGCGGCGAGCGCCGCTGCCCCGCACATGATCAGCGCGGTCAGTGCTGCGGCGAGGGACTTAAGGTGCATGGTCGTCCTCCTTTTCAGTGGTGGGCTTCTAGTTCGTGTTCTATTGCGTCGACGGCCCCCGCGACCTGCGGCGTGGGAACCGCGTCCGCTCCCTCAACGACGTCCAGCAGTCCGGCGAGCTGGCCGTTGCGCCGGGCATCCAATTTGTTCGATGCTGCGCTCCGTGCCGTGCGATTCATCAGCGCGACGATTCTTGAAGCAAGTTCGAACTGCTGCCGCAGCCCGGCCCGCGATATTCCCGCGCGCGGATCCATCCGAAGCTCAAAACGCTGTGTGTACGTGTGCCCGTCGGCAGTCAGCTTTACCGTATAGACTCCAGGCATCGCAAGCACGCCTTGCGGAACGCGCGGCGTATCGTGCACGATAGCGGAGATTGGGTAGTCGTACGAGACGGCGCGCGGATCCGCGTAACGGTAATCCCAGATGAAACGATGCATACCCGCCTGCGCATTCGGGATGCGTGACGGACGCACCCAATATGTGGGGACGGTGATTTCCGGGTCGATTGGAACCGGTGCATCGCTGCTGCTGAAACGCCGAACCAGCGTGCCGGACGTATCGTAGACGGCGATTGTCACGTTTGACGCGACCGAGGGCAGGTAGTAGTCGATAATCGCGCCGTCGGGCGGATTCTCGCCGGCCGGTTCTTCCGGCGGCAGCGGCGTATCGCTCCAATTGTCGCGCCGCAGCCGGTATGCATCCGAAGGTTTGAAAAGCTGGACGGAGCCGGTCATCCGCTGGCGCAGCGGCGCAATGTCGTCCAGGATCCAAAACGAGCGGCCGTGCGTGCCGACGATGAGGTCGTCACGATGTACGGCCAGATCGCGAATCGAGGTCGAAGGCAGATTGCGTTGCAGCGACTCCCAGTGGTCCCCCTCGTCGGTCGAGACGTACACGGTGCGTTCGGTTCCGGCAAAAAGTAAACCGCGCCGCACGGGATCCTCGCGTACCGCGTTGACCGGCGCATCGCCCGGCAGACCAGCCGTGATGATATCCCAATGACGTCCGCCGTCTTGCGTGCGATAGATATAGGGGCGCATATCATCAAGGCGCATGCGACTTACGGAGATATACGCGGTATCGCGATTGAAGTGCGAGGAGTCGATCTGCGTGACTTTGCTCCACGGACCGAGCTGCGGCGGCGTAACGTTATGCCAGTGCGTACCGCCGTCACGCGTAACCCAAACCAAACCGTCGTCGGTCCCCGCCCAGATGACGTTGCGATCGATATACGAGGGGCCGATACTGTACACGACGCCGCGCTGTTCCTTCGCACCCGAAGCCGCTGCAAACGCGCCAAGGCTGACGGGAACGCCCGGATGCGCGCGCGTCAGATCCGGACTGATGACGCGCCAGCGGCGGCCGCCGTCTTGCGTCGCGAAGATCACGCTCGAACCAAGATACAGCGTGCGCTTATCGACATAGTTGAAAATAAGCGGATTGGTGCGATTGTAGCGAAAGCCTTGCACGAAGAAGCGTCCGCCGAACATGGGAGAGACCGTCTGCGTTTGCTCCGTGTGCTCGTCATATCGCGTTACGGTTCCTGCACCCGCGCCGTAAATGATCGTCGGATGCAGCGGATCGGGAGCGATATACGCGTACTCTTGCGCGCCCACCGGATGCCAGTAACGGTCCCAAATCTGTCCGTCTTCGGTGCGGCTCACGACCTCCGCGCTGCCGCTTTCTTGTTGGCCGCCGAAGACCCAGTAGGGAAAACGATCGTCCGTAATCACGTGATAGAATTGCGCCGTGGGCTGGTTGTACCAGAGACTCCACGTCTGTCCGTAATTGACCGAAAGCGTCGCGCCTTGATCGACACCCAGGATGATGATGTTCCGGTTGTCGGGATCGATCCAAATCGCGTGATAATCGTCTCCGCCCGGGGCACCTTTGATGCCCGTCCAGGTTTTACCGGCGTCGCTCGAGCGGTAGGTGGTCGTATTTGTCGCGTAGACGACGTCGCGATCGACCGGATCGACCGCTATACCGGAGAAATCATCGCCGCGCCCGCAGACGCGGTCTTCGGCGTCGACTTTGCTCCAGCTCGCGCCCGCGTCGTTCGAGCGGTAGATGCCGCAAGCATCAGCGGTATTCACCCAAGCGTAGACGCGATTCGAATCGCTCTTGGCGATCGCGATGCCGACGCGCCCGGTTTCCGGCGGCAAGCCGGAGCGCAGCCGCGTCCATGTCGTGCCGCCGTCCGTCGATTTGAATACGCCGCCCTTCTTGTACAGCTGTAAAATGTCGCTCAGGCGCCAAGGCGGATTGCGCGAAGCCCACAGATTTGCGTACACCACGCTGGGATGATTCGGGTCGAGAACGACGGTGGATGCGCCGGTGTCCGCGTCACCACCCAGAATTTTTTGCCATGTTGCGCCGCCGTCCAAACTTCGGTACAGGCCGCGCTGATCGTTCGCGCCGTACGGATGTCCCATGACGGCGGCATACACCCGGTTCGGATCGTGCGGGTCGACGGCTAGGCCGTTAATTTGTTGTCCGTCCCGCAAACCCAAATGCACCCACGTTTTGCCGGCATCGGTGGATTTATAGATACCGTCGCCGACGGAGAGATCGGGACGGCGCAAGCCTTCGCCCGAGCCCACGTAAATGATTTGCGGATCGCTGGGCGCAACGGCCAGGGCCCCGATCGATCCGGTATCTTGACCGTCGAAGATCGGATTCCAGGTGCGTCCGTAATCGGTACTCTTCCAAACACCACCGTCGGTGGGTGCCATGTAAAAGACGCCGGGCTGTGAGGGCACACCCGACACCGATGCGGTTCGCCCGGCCCGAAACGGACCGATCATTCTCCAGTGGAGCGCATCGGATTGGTGCGGTGACGCACCCAGCAATGAAACGGCGGCGACGGCCGTCAGAAAAAAGCGCAGTACGAGCATACCGGCTCGCGTTTGTGCTATCTGGGCCCCGTCCCTTTGCGCCGGCGCTTGGGCTGGAAGGGAAGCCCAATTTTGATCTTACTGCTGCGCGAGATCGTCTCGTCGACGTCCTGGCACCCAATCGGCGTGAACTCGCGGCAGTCGCCCGGCCGCGCCTCGTAGATGCCGCAGTAGTAGCGTCCGGGGCGTGCTTCCTTGAGGAACACGCACTGATCGGAAATATCGTCGGTGACTTTGCGCAGCCATCCCACATAGTAGCCGTCAGCGGACTTACGCTTCACGACGTACTCGTCCATGATTTCTTTTGGCGTGAGCTTCAAGTACGCTGCGATCCGCTCGACGTCTTTGCGGCTGACGAACGGCTCGTAGCCGCTGCAGCACTCCGCGCACCCCGGCGGACACGCGACGTTCTCGGGCATGTCGTTGTGATGCTTGCGGGCGAGTTCGATCACTCTGGCGACGGCAGCAACCATCTCTGCGTCGTCATTGTACTTGTACTCCCACTCGCGTTGTACGATCTCGTTCGTATTGTAATAGCGTGTGATGTCCTGATTGAATGTAAGCGTGATATGCTCTTCGTCGATTTCGATCTTCTTCACGCGTTCGATCGGCTGCGTGTCGAGCAGTTCCGGATGGGTCGGCTGACCGGTTTCGCGCGAGTAATTGCGTAAGGCTATGAGGTCGATGGTATCCATGTCGTGTAGGTGCTTCGACGCACAGGCCGAATCAGCCCCCGGGAGGACAACCAAGAGTGCGAAAGGCTATCGGCGTCGATCTCGGCGGCTCGCATACAACCGCCGGCGTCGTACAAGAAGACGGCAAGATCCTCAGTCAGCATGAGCAGGACATCACCGACCGATCCTTCGATGCGGTAATCGGCGCGCTGCATAACGTGATCGGCGCGGCACTCAAAGAAACGAAAAGCAAAGATCTGGTCGGGATCGGTATCGGGTCGCCCGGGAACATCGATCCGAAGAGCGGCGCCGTGCTGTACTCTCCCAATTTCGAATGGGAAAACGTTCCGCTAGGCGAGCGGCTGCGAAAAGAATTCGAGATTCCGATTTTCATCGCGAACGATGCACGCTGTGCAACGCTCGGTGAGTACACGTTCGGTACCGGGAACGGCACGAGCAACTTCGTGCTGCTCACGCTGGGCACGGGAATCGGCGGCGGGATTGTTTCGGGAGGACATCTGCTCATCGGCAACCGGGCGGGCGCGGGCGAATTCGGACATCATCAGATACGGCCCACCGACGGCTTCATCTGCGGTTGCGGAAAGACGGGCTGCTTTGAGGCGCAGGCGTCGGGAACCGGCTTGCTTCGCCATGCATTTGCCGTCGCGCCCTCATTTCCGCGCAGTACGCTGCTCACCAAGAATCCGGAGAAACTCGGCTCAAAAGCGATTCGCCGTGCTGCGCAAAGCGGAGATCCGCACGCCGCCGCGGCGTGGAAACGCTTTGCTGCCGATCTCGCGATCGGGATCGCCAATGTTATTGCATTCGTCAACCCGGAGGTCATTGCGTTCGGAGGCGGCCTAAGCACGGCCGGCGACTTCATGCTCGACGCGATTCGCGATCGTGTAGATCAGCTGACCGTGATGGTGCCCGCGGGCACGACGGAGCTGGTCATTGCGAAGCTCGGTAACGATGCCGGTCAGGTCGGCGCCGCAACGATGGCGTTCCGCGGAGGCCTCACGACCCAGTATGGCGGCTAAGGTCGCTTTAGTCACCGGCGCTTCCGGCGGCCTTGGCCTTGAGTTCGCGAAGATTCTGGCGCGTGCGGGATACGATCTCGCGCTGGTCGCACGCTCGGGCGATAAGCTGGAATCGGTCGCCGCTCAGTTGAAGTCGGAGTTCGGCATAAGCGCGCACCCGTTCGCACTCGATCTCGCACTGCCTGATGCGGCCGGGCGCGTGTTGGCGCGGTTTCCTTCGTGCGACGTGCTGGTCAACAATGCGGGTTTTGCCAACAACGGTCGATTCGCCGAACTGAACGCGCAGGACATCTTTGAAGAGATCCAAGTCGACGTCATGGCTCTCACGCAGCTGACGCGTTTGTATGTTCCGGGGATGCTCGAACGTAAGAACGGTAAGATTCTCAACATTGCATCGACGGCGGGATTCGTCCCGGGCCCGACGATGGCCGTGTATTATGCGAGTAAAGCCTACGTGATCTCATTTTCGGAGAGCCTGGCGGCCGAGGTGCGTGGAAGCGGCGTTACCGTGACCGTCCTGTGTCCCGGTGCGACCGCGACCGGATTCCAAGAGCGGGCCGGAGTGCACTCCACGCTGCTCATTCGCCTGGGCATGGCAAACGCCGCAACGATAGCGAAAGCCGGCATCGAAGGAATGATGAACGGGAAAACCGTCGTCATTCCCGGACTGTTCAATAAGATCGTCGCGCTTTCACCGAGATTCTCACCCAGACGTTGGCTAACGTGGCTCTCCGCAAAACTCATCGAACGAGGGTGAACGGCGATTATCTCGGTGCCCGGCGAAGCGTCGGCGCGCTATACTAGCCTACATGCCGCCCGACTCGGATATCGCCGCCGTAGCCGCCTTGCTGGCGGATCCTTCTCGCGCCGCCATGATGGTTGCGCTGCTGGACGGCCGTGCGCTGGCGGCGGGCGAGCTCGCGCGCATCGCCGCCGTGTCGGCGCAGACCGCAAGCGCGCATTTACGTAAGCTTTTGGCCGGCGGCCTCGTACGGCTCACGGCGCAGGGCCGTCACCGCTATTACACGATCGCAAACGGCGAGATCGCGCATGCAATCGAAACGCTCAGTGCCATAGCACCCCCGGCAAAAATTCGATCGCTGCGGCAATCGCTGCAGATGCAGCAGTCTGTCGTCCGCGCGCACCTGTTACGATCACTTGGCGGGGCGGCTCGCCGTTGCGATTGCGGATTCTCTCGTGGAGCGCGGCGACTGCGAGAGGCTCGATTCCGGCTTTGCGATCGCGACCTCCGGCATCGCGTTTCTCGCGACGCTGGGCATCGATGCGGTTTCGCTTTGCAAAGGAACGCCGCCCATCGCCAAGTCGTGCATCGATTGGACCGAGCGGCGGCAACATCTGGGCGGTCCGGTCGGCAAAGCGCTGCTGCACGCGATGATCGACCGGCAATGGTTCGAACGCAGTGCGCAGCCGCGCTTGCTGCACGTAACGCAAGCCGGGCGCCGCTCGCTTCGGCGGCATTTCAACCTCGACGTGTAAGAAAGAACGGCGAACCGGCGCCGCCGCTATCCGCCCGGACTCTCCACACCCGGTTCGAGAGCGGGACATGCATCCCCACGCTCGTCACAGAGTGTGCAGTGCCGTCCATGATGAGCGCCTATCGGATGACCGCACGCCGGGCAATTCTCTAACTCGACGTCCGGCATCTAAAACGCGATCGCTTCTTGCAGCGGCAGATATTCGTCGTCGGCGGGGATCGTATTCGTGTTTGCCATTTGTGCGATCAGCGCAGCGATCCGGCGTGAACTCCGCTTGGGTGCGACCAGCTCTTGATTGTGGCGCATCTGCGCGACGAGCGCCTCGTTTCTGACCAGACGATCGACGGCACGCACGACCTCCGCCGTACTGTGAATAGCCACTTCGCCGATTCCATTGTGCCGTACGAACTCCACGTTGCCGCGTTCCTGGCCGGGAACATAGTCATACACGACGACCGGAAGCTGCGCGGCGTTGGCTTCCGCGAGCGTTCCAGGTCCGGCTTTGGTGACCAGCAGATCGGCGGTGCGCATCAGCTCGGGAATTTTGTCGGTGAAGCCCAGGATCGTCATCGGCGTCGGCAGTGAAGGTGCGAGATCTTCGAGCTTCGCGCGCAGCGTTTCGTTCCGGCCGCACACCACGACCAAATGCATCGGAAGACGCGCCTTGGCCAGTGCCATCGTCGTCGGCATCAGCTTACCGCCGCCCTCGCCGCCCGCCATGAGCAGCGTGACGAACTGATTTTGCGGCAGGCCGAGCTGTACTCGCAGCTCTTTCTTGCTGCCGACGACGTCGTCGAACTTTGGACTGATCGGCTGGCCGAGCATACGCAAGTGCGATGGCAGGACGCCGCGCGAGAGTGCGCGCTCGTAGACCTCGCGCGCAGGAACGACGACCGCATCGGCTTCAGGCGTGAGCCAGGATTCGTGAACCTTGCCCAGGTCGGTGATAACGGTGATGATTGGAATGTGCTGCATCTTCGCGTCGGCGCGTGCACGCAGCGCGGCATGGTTGAGCAGCGGATGAACCGACACAATCACGTCGGGCTGATAGTTCAAGAACAGATCGCGCAGGCGTTCGCGGTAGAGAGGCTCGCAGAATCGCACCAGCGCTTTGTAACGCCGGCGTCCGTTGGTTGCGTAGTAAAGCGCGCCGTACACCGGCGGAGCATACCGAAGTGCCGTTGAGTAGCCCCAACCGAGCTGCGTGAGAGGAAACGAACAGTGTGCGGCAACGTCGTCGATGCGATGCTCGAAGGCCGCGGGCTCCTTGATTTCATCGAGGGCGGCGGTGATAGCCGTGGCCGCACTACGATGCCCGCCTCCGGTATCGGAGATCAGAAAGAGCGCCCGTTTGGTCAATCTTATTACCTCGTCATACCATCGGCCCGCGCGGCGTGCCGCGGGCGATGCCGCCATCTGAACCTACCCTTCGTGGGGGCGAGTACGGCCAGAAGCGCCCGTGCCGGGGCATCGTAAAATCGAAAGATGTCGCCGAACTCGATATCGGGGTTTCGGTGGTGGCCTTCGTGGTCCTCGGGAAGCACGATCCACAGCGGACGAAGCAACGCCGCAAGCCAGCGGGGGGTCGCCCAGCCGAGCTCGCTCGTGTGCCGCCACCAAACGTGCATTTGACCCAGAAGCAATCCCATGCAGACGCCTTGCCACGAAAATCGCCAGAGCAGCGCAGCTGCGAGCAGGTACGGCACCGCGCCGAGCATACCGTCCAGAAGCACCTGCGGATCCGCGGAGATGACGGCATGATCGAAGTAGGGGCGCCGCCGGTCGTGGTGCGTGCGCAGATGCAGCGAAAACCAGAGATGCTGCGGCACATGATAGAAAAAGGTGGAACCAAAATCGCCGGCAATCAGCACCAGGAGCATCGCGAGCACGAACATACTTCGCATACATACCCGTTGACGCAGGACATACAATAAGCGGGCATGCGCTTACATCCGCAGATACGGCTCGTGCTTCCCGTCCTCATCTTCATCCTGCTTGGTGCGGGTTGTTCACCTGCGGTGACGCCGGGCGCGAGCAACACGGAAGTGTCAATCCCCCTTGTTGAGAACGACGCGCTCAGTTGGCACGCTCCCACGTATGCGCCCAGCATCTTCGGGATGCGCCTGCTTCGCGACGGTCCGCCGACATCGAGCGTAACGCTCGCGATAACGCGCGCGATTCTCCACACGAACGCCCGGATAGGACCGATCGACGCGTTGTGCCTGGCGGATGTAACCGTACGGGCCGCCCGTGAGAACGGCATGGCCGCGGAGTTTTTGGCGGCAACGCTGCTGCAAGAGTCGGCGTTCGATCCGCGCGCGCTCTCGAGCGCCGGCGCGGTGGGGATCGCCCAGTTCATGCTCTCGACCGCACAAGCCGCCGGCGTGGATCCGTTCGATCCCTACAACGCGATACGCGGAGCGGCGCGACTGCTCGCATCGTACATTCGCGCGTACGCAGGCTACCCGAATCCGTACACCGCGGCGCTGGCCGCGTATAACGCGGGCCCGGGTGCGGTCGACGCCTATCATGGCGTTCCGCCCTACCCGGAAACACACGCGTATATCGACGATATCCTCGACCGCTGGGCAAAGATTACGGCCTACGAAGCGCCAATAGACGGCGGATGAAGAAAGCAGTCCGTACATTGCTGGGCGCGGTTTGCGTTGCCGTCGCACTCACCGGATGCGGCAGTCCCGGATCCGATACGGCTTTCAAAGGTCCGAACGGCTGGAAATCCACGCCGGGCATGTTCGGGCGCTTCCAAATGTGGATCGCGGGCGCGAATCAAAACGATCGTCAAATCGTCATGCTCGTGCGCGGAGATCAGAACATGAACGTCGAGGATAGCCAAACGTACAGCGGCACGCGATCCATGCACGATCTTTCGCGCAAATCCATAACGTTATGCGGCACGCAACAGGCCGAGTATTTCACCGGGAGCGGCGAAAGCGGGAACGGTTCGACGCAGCGCAAGCAAACGATCGAAGGCGTCACGACCTCGATCGGCAACTCAAAGTACGCGGCGCTCTACATTCGGCCCGCGGGCACGCAGCCGGACGCGCAAGCCGAAAGCTCGCTGCACTCGCTCTGTCCACTAAAATAGCGGCATGAATTCCGTCCTGCAGCGGCTGGTCGCGCGTCAGCCGCTTGCGTGGACCGTTCCCAGCGAAAAAGGCCCGACGCTGCGGCGTACCCTTGGCTGGCCCTCGCTCACGGCAATTGGACTTGGCACGATGCTCGGCGGGATTTTCCCGACCATCGGAGCGGGCGCTCATGCGGCGGGGCCGGCCGTCATTCTTGCGTATGCATTGTCGGGCCTCGTAAGCCTGTGCGTCGCACTCTGTTACGCCGAGTTCGCATCGATGGTCCCGGTCGCGGGAAGCGCGTACACCTATGCCTACGCAACGCTGGGCGAGCTCGTCGCATGGGTTATCGGATGGGACCTCATTCTCGAATACGGGCTTTCGGTTGCGCCGACCGCCTCATCGTGGTCCGACTACTTGCAGCACCTGGTCGGCGACTGGGGCTGGCAATTGCCGCAATGGCTTGCGAGCGGTCACGCCTATGGTCCGCACCCGCAAATCGACCTGATCGCGGCACTCATCACGCTGGGCGTGACGGTGCTGGTGGCCGTCGGAATACGCGAATCCGCAAATGTGAACGGCGTGCTCGTCGTCTTTCAAATCATCACGATGATCGTCTTCTTAGGGGCGGTGTGGGGCGCGGTGCACGGAACGTTTCTTCAGCCGTTCGCACCAAACGGCTGGCACGGCATCTTGAGCGGCACGGCGCTGGTGTTTTACGCGTACATCGGCTTTGACACCGTCACCGTTGCTTCCGAAGAGTCGCGCAACCCCGTGCGCGACGTGCCGATCGGCATTCTGCTCTCGCTATTGCTCGGGTCCGGCCTTTATGTCGCGCTCGCGTACGTGACGGTCGGCGCGATGCCGTACGCGCGGCTGAGCGATGGTGCGGCGATGCTCGATGCGGTAACCGCCGCGCACTCCTCGAGGCTGGTGTATTGGATCGTTGCGCTCGGCGGCATCGCCGGTAACACGACGGTCATGGTCACCTCGCTGCTCGGTCAAATTCGGATCTTCTATGTGATGGCTCGCGATCGCATGCTGCCGGACGGCGTCGCGCGCATCCACCCGCGGTTTCGAACGCCGGCTCGTATGACGATGATCACCGGCATCGTCGTTGCGATTCTGGCCGCGACGCTGCCGCTTTCGGAACTGCTCGATTTTGTAAATATCGGGACGCTATCGGCGTTCGGCATCGTGTGCTTGGGCGTACTCGTCCTGCGTGTCGTGCAACCGCATGCGAAGCGCCCGTTTCGCGCGCCGCTCGCGCCGGTCTTCTCGGTCTTCGGCGCAGCCGCGTGCTTTTATCTGATCTCGGGGCTTTCCGTGCCGACCTGGATTCGCTTTGCGCTATGGTTTAGCGTGGGATTGATTCTGTATGGTCTGTACGGATATCGCCGCTCACGCCTGCGCGCAGCGGCGAACGGTTGAAGACCTCGCGCAAAAAGGCGCGCACCAAATTCCAAGAATCGGCCACGGCGTGCGCGATCGCTTCGTCCGAATATCGCTGCGTCTCGACGATTGCTTCGGGACGTCCATAGCGAAAAAACGAATGCCCGACGCCGGGATAGATCTGCATGCGAACGTCTTTGTTCGCCGCTCGTAACACCTGGTTGATGCGATCCATCTCGAAGCGCGAGACGTAATAGTCTTTTTCGCCGAACACGAGCAGGAGCGGAATTGCGACCTCGCTCGCATGTTCGAGCGGCGCCTCGCCGCCGCTCGGCATTGCGGTTGCGATATTACCGGGATAAAAACAGATAGCTCCGCGCAGCTGCGAGCAGCGACGATGAGACGAATGCGGCGGTAGCGCCGAATCCGAAGCCCCAGGTCGCAATCTTACCGGTCTTTACGAACGGCTGGGCGTTCAACCATTCGGCCGCTGCGCGGACGTCGCTGACGAGCTGTTCGGCCCGCACGCTTGCAGCAGCCTGGAAGGCGTTGCGGCTGCCTTCTTCCGTGTACGGCTCACTCAGATGCGGATTGATCCGGTGGTAGTAGTTGATTGCAAGGCCAACGTATCCGATGCTCGCGAGTAAATCGGTGACGCGTTTAACCTCGGGCGTTAACCCGAAGACTTCCTGCAGTACGATGACCGCCGGATGCGGTCCTGATGTTTCGTCCGGCCCCGCGAGGTATCCGGGAATCTGCGAACCCTCGACAGGAATGGAAACGTCCTGGCTGAGCATACTGGTAGGTCCCTCCGGCTTTGGAAGTATTCCCATCCTTGCCTAGCATCCACCGATACCCTGGGAACGTTCTGGGGTATACGGAGGCAATTATGCGCGCGAGCCCATCAGCGACCCCGCGCCTGGCATTAATTTCCGGGCCACAACCGCGAGAACATGCGTCCTTCGCCGACGATGTGCGCGCGGGACTCAGTTCGTCCTCGAAGCATTTGTCATCGAAGTACTTCTATGACGAGCTGGGCTCGGCGCTGTTCGATGCGATCACCGTCCTGCCCGAATACTACCTCACGCGTGCGGAGACGCAGATTCTGCGCGAGTGGGGTTGGGAGATGGTGCGGGCAATCGGCAATCCGATCGAATTTATCGAACTCGGAAGCGGCAGTGCGATCAAAACGCGGATTCTGATCGAGGAGGCGCTGCGCGTGCAGCGCACGCTGCGCTATTCGCCCATCGACATCTCCAGCGAAGCGCTCCGTGCATCCGCTCAGAGTTTGGTCGCCGCGTACCCGGCGTTGACGGTTGCCGCATACGCCGCGGACTACTTTACGATTCTCGGAACGGAGCAGTTGCAGCGTGAAAGCGCACCCTTGCGCTGTTGATGGGTTCGAACATCGGCAACTACGAACCCGCGCGAGGCAAGAAGTTGCTGCGCGGCATCGCGGCCACGCTTAAACCCGGTGACGGGTTGCTCTTGGGCGCCGATCTCAAGAAAGATCCGCGCGTTCTGGAACTTGCGTACGACGATCCGACCGGCGTCACGTCGGCTTTCAACAAGAATCTTCTCGCGCGCATAAACCGCGAACTGCAAGGCAGATTCGACCTCGACGACTTCCGGCACGTTGCGCATTATGATTCGCATGCCGGTGCGGTGCATTCGTATCTGGAGGCCCGGCGCGCGCACGAGGTACGCGTGGATGCCATCGATTTGACCGTATCGTTTGAAGCGGGTGAAGCGATTCACACCGAGTCCTCGTACAAATACTCATTCGACGACATCAAAGCGCTCGGGAAAGCCGTGGGCTTCCGCCTCGAACGCACCTGGACCGATCCGCAAGAACGATTTAGCGTCAACCTTTTTGTGCTATAGTCGGGCCATGAACGCTCGTCTTCTTGCATCATGGGCTGCGCTCGCGCTGGCCTTTTCCGCTTTTCTGCCCGTTCAAGGCGCCGCGGCGCGCCCGGTTGCCGCCGAAGATCTCTACAAAATCGCGTTCGTGTCCGATCCGCAGATCGCGCCCGATGGTTCGCAGGTCGTGTTCGTGGTCGGACGCGCGAACGGGCCGAAAGATCGCTACGATACGAATTTATACATCGTTCGCACGAACGGTACCGGCCTGCGTGAGATCACGACGACGGGGCGCGACTCGGACCCTGCGTGGTCGCCGGATAGCCGCACGATCGCATTCGTACGCGGCCCTTCCAAAAAAGGCGAGCGCCCGCAGATCTATGCCTATAACACCGTACGCGGAAACGCGCGCAAACTCACGAGCCTCAAAGGCGGCGCCTTCGGTCCCGTCTTCTCGAACGACGGCACCCATATCGCTTTCGGTTCGACGATCGTCGATCCGCCGCACGCCGCGTACGTAGATTTCCGAGCAGCGGGTTTCAAGCCGGGTAAGGATCAGCAAAAAACCGACGTGCGGATCATTCACGACATGCACTTCGAGGTCAACGGCGAGGGTTATACCTACGACCGGCACGCGCATATCTGGGTGATGAATGCCGACGGAAGCGGCGCGCGTGCAATTACCGGCGGGACGCAGTGGTCCGAAGGCAATCCGCACTGGTCGCCGGACGGTAAAACAATCGCGTTCGACTCGTTGCGCCGCGAGTCGCCGAGCAGCGGCCCGAACAACATCTACACGATCTCCTCGCACGGCGGCGCAATGCACGAGATTGCGTCGACGCATCCGGCTAACTGTTCTGGCGGGCTACGATCGCGCCGGCCACCTGTGGTATTTTAGCGGCGGCGTGGCCGATCCGGCAGAATTTGCGGCGCTGGTCCGCGCGAATGCCGACGGCAGCGACCCGCGCGTCGTGGTCGCAAAGAATACCGTTCAATTCGGTGATACGGTGCTTGCCGACATGGGAGAACCGGGTGGTGTGTGCGGCCCGGCCTTCGCGCCCGATGACGCCTTTGCCGTATCCGACACCGACCAGCCCGGCTACAGCGCGCTCGTCAAGCTCGATCCGCGATCCGGCGCGGTTACAAAGCTCACGACTGCAGGAGAAGCCGCCGAGTGCACGATGGATCGTGCCGGGCGGCTCGTCGCGTACACGCTTTCCGACTTCACGCATCCGCGCGAGGTGTACGTCCTCGATCTTTCAACCGGGAAGAGCATGCGGCTAACGGGCTTGAACGATGCGTACCTTGCGAGCGTGCAGCTCAGCACGCCGCAGGAGTTCACGATCACCGACGATGCGGGCTTACCGGTGCAAGCGTGGTTCATGCCCGCAATCGGTTCGCCGAGCGCAACCGGGAAAACCGGTACGCGCAAGTATCCGACGCTGCTCGATATTCACGGCGGCCCGACGACGCAATTCGGACAAACGTTCTTTCACGAATTGCAATATTGGGCCGGCAAGGGCTACAACGTGGTATTTTCCGATCCGCGCGGCAGCGTCGGACATGGCTACGCGCTCGAATCCGGACTGAGCGGCCGCTGGGGCGAGGCGATGTTCGACGACGTGCAGCGGGTTATGGACGCGGTGGTACGGCGGCCGGACGTCGATGCAAACAGATTGGGAGTGAGCGGCGGCAGTTACGGCGGTTATGCGACGATGTGGGTCATTTCGCACACGAACCGTTACAAGGTTGCGATCGCCGAACGGGCGGTGACGAATCTTACCAGCGAGCAACTCGCTGCGGATCTCGCATCGAACAATGCTTTCGGCATGTTCGACTCCTTCGGGTTTGGCCTTCCCTGGAATCCGAAGAGCGTGAACTACGCCGAATCACCGTTGACGTATGTTGACAGACGTGCACACGCCGGTGATGATCCTTCATTCGTCGGAAGACATCCGCACGCCGGTTGACCAAAGCTTGCAGGAGTTCAACGCGTTAAAGATCCTGGGCCGAAACGCTATATTTGTCGATATCCCCGGCGAGAATCACGATCTTTCGCGCACCGGCTCGCCGCTCCACCGCGTCGAGCGCTTGCGAATCGAGGCGCAATGGTTACAGCAGTTCTTGCATCCTTGAGTTTGTTCGCTGCGGCATTTGCGGGCACGTGGACGTGCTACTCGCAAGGGTACCAGGTTCCGTGGCGCATCCAGGCGGCGCCTGGAGATGCGTGGACGAGCGTTCGTTGGGGCGATCAAAGCAGTGACCGCGGCGGAATCGCGTACGTCGGATACGTTTCGCAGCTCAAGCAATGGGTGTATCGCGACTTCCATTACGACGGAACGTATTCCGACATCACCTCACCGGGACCGGCCGGCAAGGCGTGGACCTGGAGCGGTCCGTATTACGGCAATGGCCGGATCTGGCGCGGAGCCGTCGTATGGACGCTTTCGTCTGCGAATCGCATCGATCGGACTTTCGAGTCCCAGACCAAGGGATCGCTCAGTCCTACCGGTCGTGACTACTGCATTCGAAACGCCGGCGCCGGGCACTCATAATCCGGATTTACACGGTTCGCGAACGAGAAACCCGTTCGAGCCGGCGGAACAGTATATCGATGATAATGGCAAGTGCGGCGGCGGGAATGCTTCCCGCCAGTGTTTGCGCGACGTATTTGCGCTGCAGCCCCAAGAATATGTCGTTTCCCAAGCCGCCCGCGCCGACGTAGCCGCCGAGCGCGGCGATCGCGATGAGCGCGACGGTTGCCAGCCGCAGGCCGCCCAGCAGCACCGGCGCGGCGAGCGGTAACTCCACGCGCCAAAACTGCTGCCAACCGGACATACCGATCCCGCGCGCCGCATCCGACTGCGCCGCCGGCACGCTATGCAGCGCCGCGGCGACGTTTCGTACAAGAATGAACTGCGCGTATGCCGCCAAGACGAGGATCACGGGAAATGCTCCCAAGCCTAAATACCGTACGGCGATTGCCAGCAGCGCGAGCGATGGAATAACGTAGATGATACCGGTCACCCCGAAGATCGGAGTACCCGCGCGAGGAAAACGCGCTGCCAGTACGCCGAGCGGAACCGCGGGAATCAGCGCGATCAGCAGACCGCCGAGCACCAATCCCAAATGTTGCAAGGTGAGCGTCCCTATTTGCGGCAGGTGCGAGGCCAGATATGTCACGGCTGCACGCTGCCGAGCTGCTCGCGAAGATCGTCGTACCGCCGGTCATCCTTCTTTAGCGCAAACAGTTGAACGACGTATGGTGTCGCGGGTGCGGTTACGATCGTGCGCGGCGTATCTTCTTGTTCGACGCGGCCGTCGCGCATGACGACGATCCGGTCCGCCAGCCGCAGCGCTTCGTCGACGTCGTGCGTGACAAAGAGAATCGTCGTGTGCAGCCTTTGCGCGATACGCAGCATCTCGTCTTGGAGGCTCGTCGCGTACGATTGCATCGACCGCTCCAAAGGGTTCGTCCATCAGAAGAACGGGTGGCTCGGCCGCGATTGCGCGCGCGACGCCGACGCGCTGCTGCTCACCGCCCGAGAGTTCGCGCGGATAGCGGCGGCGATAGCGTTTCGGATCCAATCCTACGAGGTCGAGCAATTCATCCACGCGGGCCTCGATGCGTGCGCGGTCCCAGCCTAGGAGCGAGGGCACGACGGAGATATTTTGCGCCACGGTCATATGCGAGAACAGGCCGACGGCCTGAATCACGTAGCCGATGTGCCTGCGCAGCTCGACGGGATCGGCGTGCGCGGTGTCTTCGCCGTTGACGTACACGGTTCCGGAAAGCGGCGCGACCAGACGATTCACGGTTCGAAGCAGCGTGCTCTTTCCGCAGCCCGACGGCCCCAGCAACACGGTAAACGATCCCGCTTGAATCGAGAGCGAGATGCCGTCGACGGCGTTTCGGTCCGCCCCCGGATAGCGAACGCTGATCGAATCGAAACGTACGCCGTTCAGTCTGGTGTGCCCCGCAAGGAATTCCGTGGCGATATCGGCCGGATCGGCTTTCTGCATATTGAACGCGTAGTTGAACTTGCGTACGGCGGAGTCGGTCAAGCGCGGTGAAACGCGCCCGAGGACGCGTGCGATGTTCGGGTGAGCCGCCAGTGCCTGATTGCGCACGACCGGCGCGATATTGTAGGGCGGCCAAAAATGCCGGTCGTCCCGCAGCAACACCAGATGACTCGTGTCGATCTGCGAATCGGTTGTAAAGGCCGTTGCGACGTCGGCGTCGCTACGTGCGAGAGCGTCATACTGCAGCCCGATCGTGTACGTGCGCACCTCCTTGAAAGCGAACCCGCCGTAGAAGTTTTTCAAACCCGGAAGGGCGTCGGAACGCGTAACGAATTCCGGAATTGCGGCCAGGCGAAGCGCCGGCGCGGCAGCGGAGCATTGCGAGAGCGTTCGCACGCCGAAGCGGCCGGCGACCTGGGGTGTTACCGCGAGCGCTTGCGAGTCGTTCGCGGGCGAGGGTGTGAGCCAGGTCGCGCGATATTGCCGAAGATAAGCCGCTCTGATCGTTGTGAAGAGTTTGTTCGGGTCGCGCATCGGCGGCAGATGCAGCACGTCGATGAGACCCGTTCCCGTATATTCGGGATAGAGATCGATGTCGCCGCGCACGAGCGCCTCGGTTGCGATTTGCGTGCTGCCCAAGTTCATGTGGCGCTCCACGGTCATGCCCGCGTGCTCGAGCGCGGCTGCGTAAATCTCGGCAACGATGATGTTTTCGCCAAAGTTTTTCGATCCGACGCGAATGGCACCCGATCCGCCCGCGCTGCACCGCGGCAAGATCAGCGCCGCGCCGATGAGCGAGAGTGATTCTTTGCGGGTCAGGTTCATCCGGCTTCTCCTAGGCGTGTTTGCACGGTGCTCAATATGAATTCCGTCACGAGGGCAATGACGCCGATGGCGATCACGCCGGTCCAAAGCTGTTCGGGCTGATTGGCCTGCAGTCCGGTCGTGATATATTCGCCCAGGCCTCCCGCGCCGATGAACGAGGCCAGAACGGCGCTCGCGATGACCTCGGTCGCGGCCGTGCGTACACCCGTGAACAGGATCGGAAACGCCAGCGGCCATTCGACGCGTGCAAGCTGCTGGACGCGTGTCATACCCATGCCGCGCGCCGCATCGAGTACTGCGGGAGGGACGCCCCGGAATGCGAGATCGGTGTTGATGAGCACCGGAGCGGTCGCAAGCAGCGTGAGGGCCACGAACGCCGGCAGAAATCCGACGCCCAGCAGCGGCAACATGAACGTAAGGATCGCCAAACTCGGAACCACGCGTCCGATGTTCCCCAGGGCCAGGATAGGCGTTCGCAAAGGCTGCACGTGCGCCGTAACCAGGCCCAGGGGAATACCGATGGCCGTCCCGGCGCCCAGGCTCGCAAAGGCGAGCGCCAGATACTGCCAGGTGTGCGAGCCCAGATCCGCCCAGTTCACGACCTGGACTTTCCCCCGCCCACGGCGAACCCCAAGTCCCCTATGCTCTCGCGCACGGAGGTTCGCGTTCCCGGCGGAGTTGCGGCGTCCCCTTCGCTGGACGATCCCTCACTCTACATTAGCCGCGAGCTTCGTGGCTCGAATTCAACGATCGCGTGCTGGAGGAAGCGCTGCACGATCGCACGCCTCTGCTCGAGCGCCTGAAGTTCGTCGCGATCTACGGTACGAATCTCGACGAGTATTTCATGATACGCGTTGCCGCACTCAAGCAGCAGATCGACGCACAAGTCTTTCGTCGATCCGAGGACGGCCGCACGCCTTCCGAGCATTTACTCGCCATATCGGAACGCCTTCGCGTATCGCTCGCGCGCCAGATGCACTTGCTCAATGAGACGCTGCTGCCCGCGCTGGCGGAGCACGGTATCGAGGTCAAGCGGATTGCCGATCTCAGCGAGGAGCAGCAGGCCAGCCTCGAACGCACCTTTGACGATCGCGTATTTCCCGTGCTTACTCCGCTGGCGGTCGATCAAGGACATCCGTTTCCGTATATCTCGAACCTTTCGCTCTCGCTCGCGGTCGAACTCGAAGAAGCGAGCGCCGATGGAATCGAGCTGCATTTTGCGCGCGTGAAGATCCCGCAAACGTTGCCCCGGCTCGTCCCGGTCGATCCGGCTCCGGAGGGCGAACAGTGGTTCGTGATGCTCGAAGATCTCATCGCGCATCACTTGAAGGCGCTCTTTCCGGGAATGGAGGTGCGCGAATCGTACCTTTTCCGCGTAACGCGCGATGCCGATCTCGATCTGCAGGAAGATGAAGCCGACGACTTACTGGCCGCGATCGAATCCGAGTTGCAAAAGCGGCGTTTCGGTGAGCCGGTGCGGCTGGAAATCGAACGTGGGATGCCCGAGTACATGCGGGATTTGCTCCTGGAGGCGCTCGATCTCAAGCCGACCGACTGTTATGAAATCGAAGGCTTGATGGGTTTGGATGCGCTCTGGACGATCGTCAACCTGCCCAAACATGCGCACCTTCACGATCCGCCCTTCACGCCGGCCATTCCAAAGCGCCTCATCGGCGTTACCGATATGTTTGCGGCAATCCGCGAGGCGGATATCCTGTTGCACCATCCGTACGAGTCCTTCGATCCGGTCGTGCAATTCGTCCGGCAGGCGGCTGCGGACGAACGTGTGCTCGCAATCAAGGCGACGCTTTACCGAACCTCGGGGAAGAACTCACCGATCGTTGCGGCGCTGCTCGACGCGGCCGAAAACGAGAAACAAGTGGCCGTGCTCATCGAACTCAAAGCGCGCTTCGACGAAGAGAACAATATCGAGTGGGCGCGCCGGCTGGAGCGGGCGGGCGTCCATGTCGTCTACGGATTTGCAGGTGTAAAAACCCACGCCAAGTCGACGCTGGTTGTGCGTGAAGAAGAAGACGGCATTCGGCGCTACATGCATTTCGGCACCGGCAACTATAACGAGAAAACGGCGCGCCTCTATACCGATCTGAGTTTGTTTACATGCCGCCCCGAGTTGGGCGGCGACGTCACGCAACTCTTCAACGCCCTTACCGGCTTTGCCAAGATCACCGACTATGAAGATTTGCTCGTCGCTCCGGTAAATCTGCGCCGGGAGCTCGCGCAGCTCATCGAGCGCGAAACCGAGCATGCGCGCGCCGGGCGTCCGAGCGGCATACGCGCCAAGCTCAACGCAATCACCGACGCCGAGATGGTGCGCGGGCTGTATCGCGCATCGCAAGCAGGCGTGCCGATCGAGTTATTCGTGCGAGGCATGTGCGTCGTACGTCCCGGCGTGCCCGGCGTGAGCGAAACGATTCGCGTTCGCAGCATCGTCGGCCGCTTCTTAGAGCATTCTCGCATCCTCGCGTTCGAAAACGGCGGCGACCGCGAAATCTTCGTGGGTTCGGCGGATTGGATGGGCCGGAATTTGGACCGGCGCGTGGAGACGATGGTGCCGGTTCTGGATCCGCTTCTTGCCGAGATCATTCACGGGCAGATCATGGCCATCATCGCGGCCGACAACGTCAAGGCCCGCGAGCTGGCAGCCGACGGAACCTATCATCGCGTACATCCCGACGGGAAGATGCCGGTGAACGCCCAGCACGTCTTCCTCACGCAGTCGCAAACGCCCTAACTTCAGGCCGCTGAAAGCGCGATTTAGTTCTCAAGAGATTCTGAATTTCCGGCCGCGTAATCCCAGGCGATGCCTTCCAGTCGTCGAAGGGATGCTTGTCAATTTCCTAATGAATTTTTAATTTTAGCGTGTTAGGTTTTTGACACTGTGGCGCGGCCGTACGCTGCCGCGCTCGTGTAACTTTTATGGAGGACGCGTGAATCGATTTCTCAGCATCCTACCCGCTGCAGCGTTACTGTTCGGACTCGTCGGGCCTGTTAGTATGGCGACGGCTTTTGCACAGACGCCCGCGGCTCCGGCTGCCTCTCAAACCTCCGGAACGGTCAATGGCGCCATCCATGACGCCGGCGGCGCTCCAGTCGCAAATGCGAACGTCAAGATCGTCGGCGCGCAGACGCAATCGGCGACGACGGACCAGCAGGGCAACTTCACGTTTTCAAACGTCGCACCGGGTATCTATGCCTTCACGGCCTCGAAACCCGGCTACAACACGGCGACCGAAACGAACATCACCGTCCTGGGCGGACAAACACAGACCCTCGCGGTGACCATGAGCGCGGTGACGTTCAGTTCGCTGCGCACGATTGCCACGGTACGTTCGACGAGTCGCGGAACGTTCAACACGACTCCCGCATCCGTCAGCGTCGTGACCTCGCAAACGTTCCAGGATCAGGCGCAGGCCCAGGTCATGAAGGTTCTAAACGAGACGCCGGGCATCGTCGCGAGCCTTCCGCAAACCAGCGCAAACGGCGCTTCACCCGGAGCGATCACGTTCCCGAACATCCGCGGCGCTCTCTCGTTCGAGACCGCCTCGCTGATCGACGGCCACCCCGTTTCGGTCGGATCGTTCGGCGACTATGTGACGACGTTCCTGAATCCGTTCATCCTGCAGAACGTCGAAATAATCAAAGGGCCCGGCGCCGACGCGCCCGAGGTCAACTATGCCATCGGCGGTACGGTAAACTTCCGCACGAAGGATCCGACCTATCAGCCGAGCGGGCTGATCCAATTCGGTACGGATACCTACGGCAGTTCGATCGTGAACTTCGGCTTCTCGGATACGGCCGGCCGGCTCGGTTACGTGTTCGCGTATGGAAATAACGTTCTTCAAAGTAACGTTTACAACGCGAGCGTTTTTGTTTCGCCGCAATCGCCGCAGCAAGGCATCTTGAATTTCAACAACGCCGCGGGAACCGGAACGACGATCGGCTTTAACGACGGATTCCCGACGCCGTACGTACCCAACACGGTGTCGACCAATACAAACCTGTACAACCTGGTCGCCTGCTGCCAAACGATGCAGCGCAACCTGTACGAAAACCAAAGCGAACTAGCGAAACTGCGGTACAAAGTTTCACCGGTGAGTACGCTCACGTTCACCTACCTCGGCAGCCAAACGTATACGAATCAGTCGGCAAACACGGGCGACATTTCGCACTCGACGTTTTCGCTCGCCGATTCGGGCGCCTCGCCCGGCCAGATTGCGAGCTACACGGGTTCGATTGCGAACAATAGTCCGCTCGACGTCGGTTTCGTGCGCACGCCCGAATATGAGATCAACAACGAACCGATTCTCGAAGGCGATTTCAGAACGACTCTGAACAACGACACGATTCTGGCGCGATACTATTCGGCCGGCATCCATCGTCTGCTCTTCCAGGGTTCGAGCAGCCCGTTCATTCCGACGGTCATGAGCATGCGCCTGTACGGGTACGACACGAACACCAACCAGGTCTACAACGGCCAGTCGGTCCCCGTGACGTTCTACGATTACTTCAACCAGGCCGAAAACGACGTACTCAAGGGCTATTCGTTCGAGTACGATCATCCGATCTCGCAGAATGACGTGCTCACGTTTACCTGGGATTCCACGCATTCCACGACGACCAGTTACAGCATCGGAGCCACCGGTCCAAGCGCAAGCGATCAGAATTTCAGCACGTCTTCGCTCGGCTCGTCGCAAAGCATCACGCTTCCGACGGGGTCCGCGCAAACGTTCTCGACGGCGATGCTGCGCGGCTACTTCCATCCTAACTCAAAACTGGGAATCACCTTCACCAACTATTTCAACTTCTACAGCAGCACGATTCCCACGCAGTGTCTCGCGATTCTCAACGTTCCGACCGGGTTTTCGGGCCACTGCAACTTCGACGGTACGGGAACGTACGTGAGCAAATCGACCGGGCTATCGCAGAGCGCTCCCGGATTCGCCTTTCAAACGCAAACGTCAACTCATTACGATCCGCGCCTGGCGCTGCAGTATCGTCCGAGTGCCGATCTCGCGCTCCGGCTTGCGATTGGCTCCGCAATTGCGCCGCCGTTCTTAGCCGAATTGACGACGGTTCCCGGCGCGATCACGTTCAGCTCGCAATCCGGAATTGCAACGCGAGCAGCTCCAGAGCGCCGGCATCAAACCTGAAACGGCATTTGGCTATGACCTCGGTGCCGACTACCGCTTTAATGACGGCGTCACGTTTGCAAGCGGTGACGTGTACCTGACGGATCTCTTCAACCATTTCATAACGAACTTGTCCAACAGCGGAACGACGTGCCCGGCGATCGACCCGAACACCGGTGTGAGCACGCCGAGCGGCTGCGTGGGCAATCCGCTCTTCCTCAAGCAAAACATCAACGTAGCGAACTCGCGTTTCGAAGGAATCGAATTGGCGCTGCGCCGCGTTCCGGCATCGGGAATCGGATACACCCTTCAGGGTGCGCTCCAGCGCGGATACGCATACAATCTGCCGCAGTGCTTCTACGGCTCATCGAAAAATGCCACGACGGGTGCGATAACCTGTAACTTCACGACGAACCTGGCCGTCATCGATGGTCAGAACTTCACCGGCGGCGGCATCAACGGCAGCTTCCTCTTACCGGGATCGGCCTCGACTTCCGCGTTTACCGCGGGCGTCGGCGGCTTCAGCAACCAGAACTTGCCGTATGCGCAAGGATACGGCGAAGTCAACTACCGCACCACGAACGGCTGGTACGGCAACGTCAACTGGACCTACTACGGACACAACAACTCGTTGAACCAGCCCGCATTCGGCATCCTGGGAGCGACGGTGCGCGCACCGCTCGGGAACGGCGTGAGCCTGCAGATCTCGGGCGATAATCTGACCAACCAATTCGCCAACGTGTGGCCCGTATTTGGCGGCGGCGTCCCAATACCGCTGGCCGGCGGCCCCTACACGATCAAGTCCAACGGACAGACGATAACCGTACCGGCGCAGGCCGCGACACAAGCAAACGTGTTGCCGCCCAGCACGATCCGGTTCATCTTCACCAAGGCATTTGGACCCGGTGCGACGCCGACGACACCGTAACGCCGGCTTGTCAGACGAAAAGGGCTCGCGCATGCGCGAGCCCTTTTTTATGTACGCCGTGATGTGCCGGCGCTGCGTTTGAAAATCTTGCGCCGAGCGCGCCAGTATTCCGACGTAACCGCGCGCTCGCTTTCCCTGCCGGCTGCATGGGATTTAATCCATCGCATGTCTTTCTGGAAGCGCGAAACCGCTCCGCAAACGTTCACGCGAGAGCTTGCGTGTGTATTTGATAATACTCTGACGTTTATGATCGTTTTGTGTCAACACGATTCACAATGCGTGGCCCCAACAGTGTTCGTCAGTCTTTCGTCGGAACGAAAGCGTAGACTACCCGGAAGGCGTGAGTGGAAACGGAGCCGGTATGTACAACGGTCAGACATCTCAGAACGCAGATCAGAATGAACTTCGAACTGCCATCGAAGTGCTAGAGCACTTTTGTTCGACCTATTCGTCTAGGCTTAATAAGGTTGACAGCGGTTTCCCCGCAATGCACCGTTCTGAGAACGCGGCCGAATGGGACGTGTATGCGGTTAGGATATATCGCCTGTTTCAGAACCGGCCCAGAGAAGAACGGCACGAACCGCTTTTTGGAGCGCTGTTGTGGCATGCCAGGCTGCGCGGTTCCAGATATTCAAGACTTCAAGAATACGTAAGGGCAGATTGGACACCGGCACAGCCTAAGTTTCCACTTGATGTACAACGCCTTCCCGACCTGTATCGCGTGTGGGTCGCGTTTGCCGAACGCAGCGGATATGATCAAGGGCAGACAATATGATTCCAAGAAGATTCGCGACGCGCAAATCCTTGAACTGAAGGCGAGTTCCTTTGCGAAGGCACTCGTAGAAGGGTGGGCGAGCCTGGCCGCTGAGGATCGAAGAAGACTCAAAGCCCCTCAGGCAAACACCATGAAAGTGCTGCAGCAGTTCTACGGAGATGCTCGCGACGAAGAACTCGCTGATGACATGGTGGGAGGGCTCTTTCGAAAATTGCTCCGTGAAAAAGGCGGCGTAAACGTCGCTGAAGTTCATACCTTTATTGAAACGGCCGACGCGTGCCTGGTTCAAACGAAGCAGTCTGACACCCCCGGAAGGGCTCGACAAGATTTTTCCCGGCGTCCCGATTGAAATATCGAGGGCGTATTTCGCTTACTTGTCGAGCCTTAACTAGCGTGAACGTTCTCGAAGATGAAGGCCTGAGGCAAGCGCCCATATCAAAGGCGGCTCAATACAAACGCGCAGGCGGAGGCCAGGGCGCTGTGTACAACGCGAACACCGTCGCCTACAACGACACGGCAGTCCCTGCGGCAGACAGCAACCCTATGGAGCAAAATGCCGTGCATAGCGAACCTGAGGTTAACGAAAATGAGTTTGACGAAATCGACCTTTCCTCCGCCGGCAACCCGCCCAATCCGGGTAACGCCGGTGATTTGGAAACTGAAATTGGTAAAGCAGTGCCGCCGAGCGTTTTGTGGCTAATTAAGGATGATGTAAGGCTGCCTCTGAGTGATTCCAGCCTGAGAAAACAGCGCAGTAAGCTGATCGATCCTATCAAAGAGAATGCGTTGTCGGGGCCCGAGCGGGAAATCCGCGGCGAGCAGTTTGATTCTTTCATGAACCGGGGACCGTTTAAAACTTCGCAGCCTTTGTCCGTTGTCAAGCATGCGCGTGCGGTAATTAGGCAACTTTTTGCCTATGCTGAACTTAGGCGAAGCGGCCAGAACCTTGGATTCGCCGCGGTCAACCGCAATAACCTGCGTCATCGCATTAGCGTAGGTTATCCGCACGTCCTTCAAGCGTATCGCGCAAAGACAAGGAGCCGTCAACGTTTTTGGGACGGCTTAAGTCTTCTATCTGGCCGACTAAGAGCCAAAACCCTCACGTCTCGCGGGGTAATGGCCAAGAACCAACGGAAATAGAACTATCTTCGCTCAGTGCGGTCAGCAAAGCCGTAAATGAACTCATAGACGGCGATCTCGGCGAAAGTCTATTTCGCCAAATTGAGAGGGCGACAAGTGGCACATCGATCGAAAACCGAAACGCTGCTTCCAGTTTACTAACTAACCTTACTTTTTGCGGGGATTATTTGCGCCCCTGCGTAGAAAAACGCGAGTTCACAGTTAGCGAAGCCGCCGTCGAGATAATTTCCAGTGTAGTGGAGCGCTCCGGCAAGTCAAACGTAATTGCTCCGCAGGGCATCGATACTCTGATGGGCTCACTTGTTAAACAGATGGTCCGTACTATCTCGACAAGTGACGATCAGATTTTGCAACGTCTACGGACATTGCCATTCGCCTATGAGATCTATGAGCATTGGTTATCCAACCCTGGCAACCCCTATTCTCAGTTACGAAAGATTGATGAGTTTTTCGGGCGCGAAAAACTTATGGCGTCAATCGGTATTGAGCAGCGGGCGACGCCTACCTACACTGCCGATGCGACCGTGGTTTCCGACATTAAAAGCATCGCCCGGATCGTGTTGGAAGACAAAGGGGCACTTCGGCTGTCATGGGATCGGATCGAAGCCGGGTTAGGCGGGCCTCCCGAACAAGAAGATGCCGCAAAGGAAATGCTCTTCCACTTGGAGAGGCTCGCTAAGGAACTTACGGCCCGAAATGAAGGCCTTGAACGCGACCGCGTGATGCGAGCACTGGCCACCATTTTCAACGTGGAAATTGAGAACGCTTCGCCGGAGCGGAGTAAGACGGCTGACATCGCGGTTCAGGCCCCGATTCACCAAGAAGTGTTCGCTGAAGTGCTGGGAGGCCGCATACAAATTGAAAACGTTCTCGCGGCCGCGACTCCGGAGCAAGCACAAGAAGCGTACGTTGATAACGTACGTGACTTGCTTCTGGTTCGAGAAGCCATCGAGGCGGTGTACGATAAGGCGGGACGCGACCTGCAATTCATGGCGGCCCAAGCCGTTAGTAACAGCGCGTATCAAGCCGCAGCTCGCGCCTTGGCGCAATAAGCAGCTCAGTAATAGACCTTGCCGCTCCGCAAGGCTTTACTGGCGGCGACGTTAGCCTTCTGGGGAACGGTGATCGAAGGCATTTATGGCGATGCCGGGTGTTCTGAAGAACAGTCTGCGCAACCTCCCGCAAAGCGAGCACGGCAACGTTGAAGCCGTTTTGCTCGAAGCCGTTGAAAGTCCGGACCTCCGCCGGGAGCTCTACATTTTTAGCAAAAGCCTCGAATCCGATATCGCGTTAAATTCAATGTCATGCCGAGAATGCAAACATGATCGCGAAACAAAGCGGTGATGCCGAGCACGCCGTAACGGTGCTCGATGTTATACAAGCCGCAAGGACGCGGCACACAAAGGAGACCTTGGTAACCACATTGATCAATCAGCCTCAATCCCCGCGCGCCACGTTAGCCGATGCGATGCAGGAATTCCTGTCTAAGAATGAAGAGTGCCGCGCCCTGCTATTTATTGCTGCTCGTGCCGCTATTCATAGTGACGTTTTGCAGTCCGATGACTCTAATGACGCAGTGCAGTCCAATGACTCTATTGACGCAGTGAAAAGATCGCTCTGTTATTTGCAAACCAATTCCCGGAAGACATCCGAAATCATGACTCTTTCCAGCATATTGGGGATAGGATTATAGATACCGAAATTAGTTCGGTGCAGGAGGCGCTCGCGGGCTCGTCCCGCGATTCTTCTGATTTTGCCGAGGTATCTCTTGCCGAAGATCTGAGGAGGATCCTTGATGCTGCAAGTAAGTCCGTTGGCTTGGCTAAATGGTTGTATGAACTTCACGTAGCATTGAGCGGGGCCGGTCCTTCTACGACCATATCTGAACCGTCGCGCTTTTTGATTGAACAAATAACGAAGGCCGTTGGACTTGCAGCCCTTCCAGCCCGCGCTGTCATAAAAATTGCGCTGCCTTCTGCAACGTCGGAAAAATTAACCGAGTTTGTTGTGCGTCAATCGGTTGCTAAGAACGAAGCGATCCGAGAATTAGTAGACGACGTTGCCGACCTGGTCAACCAGATAAATGATCCCGACGAACCGGAAAAGGATGCCATCGCACAGCAGGCCATCGAAAAATACGAAGAACTTGCCGAAATGTTTCCCGACGAAAACACGCGGGAATCGTTCGATGACATTTTGCGTCGCGTTGTTGAGGAAGATGAGGGAGTCTGCGACGCCGACCATAGGACCGTTGGAAATAGACCAAAGAGCGGAAGAAACGCTTGCCGAGGACCTGCTAAAGCTGCAGCGAATCAGAGACTGAGCTGCAGGTGGATCTCAAATACCTGAGATCAAGAGCAAAACAAGAGGTTGCTGACGCACGGTGTATTGCCGCCGGCTGCGTCGGTCCGGATACAGACGATCAAGAAACGCTTAGGTGTTTCCCCCATGTCGATCTTTATGATGGTGGACCCCTCGGCGGATTCTGACACGTTGGCTGCTTTGGCCAAAAAACAGGGGCGTTTCGAAGAAGAGCGCGCGATGCGTGAAGATGCCGAGCCAAAAGCTCGAGGGTCGAGACTGCTGACGTTCGCCAAGTATTTGAGACGGTTGAGCAAGCCGAGGTCTCAGAGGTTCAGCACCAGACGCTTTCTGTGCAATCTCATCAATCGGAGATCGTTCCCGCTCCGGAGCGGCGAAGTAAATCGCCCGAACCTAGCACACGCTTCTACGCGCTGGATGAGTCGTTCTCGTTTGAAGACCCATTTCTGGAGTGTTTGAGCGTCAGTCCAGGTGCCGCAAACGATTTCTTAGATTTGTGTGTTTACTTAACAGACAAATTTCACGATAAAAAAGAGGCTGAGAAGCGAGCCCGCGCTTTAGCAAGCGCGGTAAAAGTCACGGCAAAAGACGTCTTGTCTTTCGCAAAAAATTACGCGAGCAAGGTAGAGTTTTCTGACGCCCGGAGGTGGACGGCCGTGCGGTCGGAAGATGCCATGCAGGCGTTTTTCGATGTAACGGTTTTTCCAGCTTTGGGCGGGCTGAGTGATGATGCTAAACGAGCTCTGCGCATAGCACCGCTGGCTGTTAAGCATTACGAGAAGGGCCCAGAAGGTGCTCGAGCCCTCGTAGAGTGCATCGAAGCGTTACGTATCGCGATTCAGGCGTCGGGCGAATGCGAAGGTTTCGACATTGACCAGTTCCTTCTTGGCCACTTCCAACTTTCCACGGAGCAGCAGGAACGCTACAATGATCTCACTTTAATTTCAATTGATCAACTCGAAAACAGGACAAAGATTCTTTGCGACGCGGTTCATTCGGAACGAGAATGTGCCGCACTCATGCAATTGCGCAGAATTGCAGGACCGGACCTCGACAAGGGAGACCGGATAACCGACGCGGCGAAGTCGATCTTGCGGAACCTGTGTGATCTTTATGAAGCTTAACATTCCACCGATTGATTTTTTGCGGACTGCCTTGCCGGAGATCCCAGAGGAGCGATGGGCGAATATAGACATTACGCTGCGGGCGCGTGAGAGCGAACTGCGTGAAGAACGTGATGTAGAATCGGACTGGTCGGAGTCGGGAGGCAGCAGCACACACATGGGCCGTTCATCGACTCTTAACGTGGACGAAGAATCGGACTGGTCACTTAGCCGGACCGATTCGAATGACAAAGGTAAAGAAAAGGACTTACCGGTGCAGGCCGGTCCGTCGCGCCCCGCCACGCGCGTGCGGCACAGCACTGAAGTCCTGGCTAACCAGGCCGGTTCATCGAGGGCGCGCGAGTCGACTGCTGCGCGCGGGACGATGCTTTCGGAAAATGAACGTGCTTTTGCGCTGTTCAAGCACTTGGATTACGTTGAACCGGACGACTTAAAGGGAGCCTTCTTCAAATTTCCTAAGGCCGATAACCGGTTAGATATGCAAATAGTCGGCTGGACGAAAAAGGAACCCGGCCGCTTTCACCGGGGCGACAAACCGATTTACTATTTTGTTGCGGCCGACCGAAATGGAACCAACGAAGCGAATGTAGCGATTCGCGCCGAGCGTCTTTTGGAAGTCATGGGGCCGGCCGGGGCAGATCTGAAGCCGCTCAGCCCCGACGGCGAAGACATCAACATTGTTCCCGTGCGCGAGCTGGGGATCAAAAGAGAAAGCGTGGCCTTGTTGTTCGCGTTCGGCACGAGTTTGAACCCCATCACCATGAGGATCGTAGCAAGACATTGGCGGAGCGGGCCATTTCGGCGTTTGTAGACGGGGTTCCGAAAGCGCTGCTGGCTATTTTCAACGAGTTCAAGGACGGCGCTTCAAAACAAGCATATGCGGCTTCCGAAAGTTTTACCCAGTATCATATTGCCCGGCAACTGATGGATCACCCAGGAATTACTGCCGAGTGGGCGTCCATTTTAGCGAAAGAGATTACCCTTCGTGCTAGAGCGACAAGGTGGTGCGTTGAAAATGGACGCCGCAAAGGGTAATTTGGGCATCAGTCTGTGGACATTTACTGTTGGGCGGCGTGAGGAGTTCCGACGGCTTGCGGGCCGTGACGCCAGAGCGCTATTTTCTGCTCTTGCTCGACAGGAAAGGGCGGCGCGAACTGCTCATTTGCTGATGGATCTGCCGCTCCTCGACATTACCCGTGAAATGGAATTTCGATCGGGCCGTGGCTGGTGGAAAAAGCCCATTGCAGAGTATGTAGCGATAAAGGGCAGGACGGCCTTAGGGCATGTGGTTCTGCAAAGCGGTGAACGGTTGACCGCCGTGGACCCCGATGTATTTGCTCACCAGTCCCAAATCGGCGGCGTTCAAATAGAGCGCCTTAAACGTGGATTTGCCACGTTCGCGAAAGACCCGCGCACGCAGAAATATTTCCTTTATACGCCGCAGCATGACAAGGGCGTGGAAACACCAACCTTTGATTGGGACGCGCGTGCAAAGCTCGCGCTGGAAAATCTTCTACCATACACGGACAAAATTTCGGCGTACCGCGAGTATGGCGAAAAATTCGAGTCCGGCCGGCTTTTGAGGATTGTCGGCCGAGCGCAGCGTAATGGCCGCGAGTACTTTGTCGCACAGCAAGCCGGTAACCCTAACGGCGCAGCTGTGGCTTACGATGCCGCCTACCTCGTCCACGAGCTCCTGCGCACGTCGACACTGAATCCGCAAGCGCAAAAGCTCAAATACAACGATAGGGTGTCATTCATGAAGGGCCCTAACCAACGAATTTTGGTTCGCCATTCCCAAAACCATAACCGGAGCCCCGTTTCGGTCCCGCTCCAAAGGTCTGCCGACCGGAGGATTGGTTGCCCGCGGTGCGGAGGAAACCCATAAATGCCGCGCAGGAAGCCATTGATGAGGGCGATCCGTCGAAAATTATGGCTGTATATCAGGACTACGTGAAGAGATACATCGAACGTGGTTGGCCTGAGGCTAATTGCTGGGTTGGCTCTCAGCCGCCCGTGATTCCGGAGTGGAAGCACGTTGTGAAGTTTATTACCACCGAGTTGCGCCATGCGGGCTTGGCGAAAGAGAACGCGCGCGTACAAGCAACCGAACTCGTGCACCGTGCGCTGGCAAACCGGCCGCGCTTATCCGAGGCGATGCCTCGCTGGCGTCGTTTACGCCTGCGAACGTTGCCGCAATTCGAGCCGCCGTTCATTCCGAGGAGCTGTTCGACAAAATATCGTGCGCTTTGCAGCGCCAAGATGAGGACAGGAAAATCTTCGAACGTATTCGGGATTTGTCCGAGCTCGAACCCAATCCTAACTGGAAAAACCAGGAGTCGCTTGGGGAACATTGGGACGGCCCGATTACGGGGCTGATGGTCGGCCGCGTACGGAATAATGTGGTTGTGAGATTTGACATTGCGGGTGGAGAACCAATCGAGTGGGCTGTTTCCGCTTCGTGGCTCATAAGTCAATCCATATTGAGTAATTCACCGCGCGGCGAGTTTGCTGCCGGCGCCCGAATCACGCTTGAAAAACCCGGCAAGGAGTGTAAAACTCATGCGCTGGGATGGTCCTGCAACCGAACCGATGCCGAAGCATTCGAGAACGCATAAGGCGTTTTTCCGGGGCCGAACCAAGCGTGCGCGAAGCGAGATCGGCATAGCGAGATAGCTATTTAAAAACGATAGCTCGGCCGATACGCCATTCACGTGTCGCGAACATGCGAACGACGGCGATCTCGTCAGACGCATCGTCAGTGCTGCGCGGTATGCTTACTGGTGAGTCGCGGGGTGATTTGTGCGCCTCGCGGCCTTCCCTTGTTAGAGCGTGAAAAGAGGCTATCAATCAGAATGCTTTGCCGTTTCCTTCGTGCTGCCGGTCCTCTCGCGGCTGTACTGCTTGTTCTCAGCGCGTGCGGAGGCAACGGTTCGCTGTCTCCTTCTCCTGGTCCGACCAACTCGTTGGTAGTGAAACTATTTGTTCCCACTACCAGCGCCGCAAAGGGCTTGTTGATTCAAGCCTACCAACATGGCGGCCGCAGTTCCGTGCTGAGTTCAAAGAGCGCAGCATTGACTGACTGCCCCACAGTAGCCGCCGGTAGCTTATGCACGATTCTAATGAACGCGGCTCCCGGGACCGATGATTTCGTTCTGACCGCTTATATTGGTGCGCAGGCAGCAAATGGGCATTTTTCAGCTAGTCAGGTGATTGGAACCGGTGTAACGTGGGCGATTGTTCCAGCGACCGGATACGTTACGGTGAACGCAGCGCTCGGCGGCGCTGTCGCTTCCATGGTGTTATCGGTATCGCCCGCTACCATCAGCGCAGCTCTGCCCTCGTCGGTCTTCGCGCAAGTGGATGCTCACGATGCGCAAAACCGGACGATTATCACCTCTCAATACACCGGCCAATCGGGCAAGCCGTCAACCATTCAAATGGCGGTTTCTCCGGCAGCGGATTTCGCTTCATCCGGCTGGACGCTTAACGCTCCCGCGGCTAATGGATTCACCGCGCCCTTTAACGGTACAGTCGCCAAAGGATATGAGGCCACATTCTCCGCTACATCGCCGGGAATCTCAGCGAACGCGAAAGTGACGCTGGTCCCTCCGACATTTCAATCGTTCACTGCCGGCCTGAACGCGGACGCCTACCCCTATTCTCTTCGCGGCGCGCCCAATGGTACGATTTGGTTCACCGACAGAGGCAAGGCCCATGGCGGAGTGGACGCAATCGGATATCTGAAGGACACGCCCGAATCGTCGATTCACGAAATACCGGTTACGCAGGGCAGCGATCCACTCGAAATGACTTTCGATCCGGCGAACGGCAGTATGTGGTTTACCGAATTCGAGGGAGGGTCCATTGATGAAATCGATCCGAATAACCCAACCGCAGCATCGCTCCATCGGTATTCTTTGGGAATTGCACCGATCACGCCGCCTACCCTCGTCACGGCCATAACGGCCGCCTCAGATGGAAAACTCTGGATTCTCGCCGGAAACGGCAAGAGCGAGACTCTGGCCGGCAGCGGACCCCAGGAGGTGCTCGTTTTCAACCCCGTCACGCATATGGTCGAGCATCGGTATCCGCTTGGGCCGGCTGCCTTTGATCCTTGGGCTGAAACGTTCGATCGAAACGGCAATTTGTGGATCGCGGAACATTTAGCAGCGCAGGTTGAGGAAATGAATCCTCAAGGAAAGATCATTGCGACCATCAAGCTTCCCCGCTCAGTGGAATTCCATCCCTTCCTTTTTCACTGACGCAGGGCCCTGACGGTAACATCTGGGTCGCGGACATGGCGTACCCCCGCGGTACCATTTGGAAAATTGCGCCCGGAACAACTCCCGCAACCGTACCTCCTGCCCCACGGTTGCGAGCCTTCATTTATCATGAACGGGCCAAAAAATATGCTCTGGTTTGCCGATTATTTCTGCAACTCGATAGGGCGCATTTCCACGTCGGGCACGATTCTGGAATGGCCTACCGCCGCCAAGTGGGGCGCGCCGGATCGAATGACTGTTGGGCCGGACGGCAATATTTGGTACAGCGATCTTGCGAACCACGAAATCGTCCGCATGATTCCGTAACACGGACGTTCTTTGGAGTAATCAGGCGGCTCGAAGCCTATTTGGGCCGCCCCTACTCGATTCATTCGCGCCGTCCCAATTCCAAGACGATCTTCCATTCGTGCGGCATGACCGGCTGGACCGATAAGCGTTGGCCCTTCTTGAGCAGCTCCATGCCGAGCAGACGCGGCTCGGCGCGCATGCGCGTGAGCGTTACCGGGTGCTCGAGGGGCTCGTCGAAGGCGACGTCGACCATCTGCCAAACCGGCTTTTTTTCAGTGCTCCGCGGATCGAAGTATTCGCCGCCCTTTTCCCAGGCCGTGAAGTCCGGGTAGGCCTCCTTGACGACCTTGACGATGCCGACCGCGGCGGGCTGCGCTATGCTCGAATGATAGAAGAAGCCCAGGTCCCCCAGGCGCATCTGCGTCATGTTGTTTCGGGCCTGAAAGTTGCGAACGCCGCTCCACGGCGTGATACCGTCACGCTGCAACTGCTCGAAGCTATAGGCGTGCGGTTCACTTTTGAACAACCAGTAGCGCATGCATTTTCTTTTCGCCGCGGTCCTGGCGCTAACCCAGCAGTGGCTGGTCGTAAGCGATTTGCACGTCAATCCGTTCGACCGCGATCCGCACCCGGCATACTACGAGCGTGATACCAACTGGGCGCTTTTTGACGCTGCGCTCGCGCGAATGCGCGCAACCGCGCCGGATGCACGCGTCGTGGTTATCGACGGCGATGTTCTCGCGCACAAGTTCGGTTCGAAGGTCCGCCAGGCCCGGCCCAATCAAACCACGTCGGCGCAAGCGCTTACGACGATATCTCGTATCGAGCGCTCGTTTGCTGCGGCGTTTCCGCATGCGCAGTTCCTGTTTGCAATGGGAAATAACGACGATGCGTGCGGCGACTACCGTTCCGCGCCGAACACGCGGTATCTCGCACAGGTGGCCCGCATCTGGGAGCCGCTGGTGAATCGCAACGCGCGCCTCACCGAAATTTTTGCATGATTTCTCGCACATGGGCTCGTACACGGCGCGTCTGCCCGGCTCGCGGCATGCGCGCGGTTGTTGCGGACAGCGTGTTCTGGTCGCTGTTTTATAGGCCGTGTCATCGAGGTTCGAGCGGCATGCCGGCTGCGCAGATGAACTGGTTCGTACAGGCGCTGCACTCGACGCGGGCGGGTGAACACACGATCGTCGTCTTCCATATTCCGCCCGGCGTAGACCCGACTTCAACGCTGCTCACGCACCGCTTTCTGGTTGTTCCGTACTGGCGAGACGATATGGTCGTGCGTTTCATCAAAGCCGTAAACGATAAAACCTCGCGCGTCGCCTTCGTTATCGCGGCTCATGTGCACCGGGGTGACTTTCGATTGGCGGGCAGCGTGCCGGTTCTGATCGCTCCCGCGATATCTCCGATCTACAACAATAACCCGGCGTTCCTGACCCTGCAGATCGACGGCGGCGGTACGCTGCGCGACTACCAGATGTACGGTTACGATCTGGATTCCGATACGTGGTCGCGCATCTTCGACTTCGATGCCGCGTACGGCGTGAAAGACTTCACCGCTGCAAGTGTGTCGGCGGCGCATGCCAGGTTGGGTAGCGATGCCGGCCTGCGTGAGCAATGGATCCGATCGCTTCTGTCCGGCGCTCGGTCATCCGATGTCCAAAGCGGTTGGCGAGCGTTTTGGTGTGCGCAGACGCAGACTGCGCGGAGGTTACGCGGCGTGCGCCGGCGATCAGCGGCGTGTCGTGCTCTTCCCGGTCATCCTCGCGCTGGTCGCTTTGGGACTCGTGGGGGCGGTGGCCGTGATCTGGGTACGGCTGTCGAGGAAGCGCCGCGTTTTGTAGTGTGGTATTCTCGGGAGAAGACATGGAAACGACAGATCAGAAGCGAGTCATTCATTCAACGGGCGCCGGGTGGGAAGGCGTCGCGGCGCAGGGATATCGTCCCGGCGCCGCCGTCGGCGTCGAACGCCACACGATCATCGGCGGTCGCAAAGACAACACGGACGAGCCCGGTCCTTCGATGGAACTGCGTTACTTTGAGTTGCAGCCGGGCGCAGTTTCGCGTCTGGAAAAGCACGAGCACGAGCACTTCGTGATCGTCAAACGCGGCATCGGCTATGCGGTCATCAACGATACGCTCACGGAAATCGGGCCGAATGACGTCGTGTATGTCGGCTCGCTCGAGCTGCACCAGTTCGTGAACCGCGGTGATGAACCGTTCGGCTTTTATTGTTTCGTCGATGCAGACTCGCGACTTCTCGCAGGAGCCGACGCAGGAAGACTTGGATCGTTTGAGCGCGTCACCCGCGGGCAGGGTGGCAAAGCCGTTCGCGGTGCCGCCGCCGCAAAAACGCGACTAAGCGGGCGTCGTCATCGGGCGAGTGGGATCGGAACACCATTCGCTCCAGGACCCGGGATACAAACGCGTACCGGCTAGCCCCGCGTGTTCCATCGCAAGCATATTGACGGCGGCGGAAACGCCGGATCCGCATTGATGAACCAGGCGCTCCGGCGAGACGCCGATGGCCTCAAACTCCGAGCGTAATTGATCGGGCGCCTTGAACACTCCGAGCGGACCCGTGAAATTCGATCGAAACGGACGGTTAATCGCGCCCGGGATGTGCCCGGCAATCGGATCGATCGTTTCATTTTGTCCGGCAAAACGATCGGGTCCGCGTGCGTCGAGGAGTTTGAATTCGTCCGTATCGAGTGACTGTAGAACCTCACGCGCATCGACCGCGGTTTCTCGGCGTACACGAAGCCCGATCGAGCCGTTGCGCGGACGGGCGGGTTCGATCGTGCTCACCGGCTTTCCGGTACCTGCCCATGCGGCGAATCCACCGTCCAGCACCGCGACCGCGTCATGCCCGATGTAGCGGACCAAGAACCAAAAACGCGCCGCGAACATGTCCGAGCCGGCGTCATAGGCGACCAGTTGTGTCTGGTCATGAACACCGAGATCGCGAAGGAATGCCGCAAATCGCTCCGGCTCGGGAAGCGGATGTCGCCCGTTGGTGCCGGTTTTCGCCCCTGCCATGTCCTCCTCGGCCGTTGCGAAAAACGCGCCGGGGATGTGCGCCGCGTCGTAGATCCGGCGACCCGCGCCGAAATCTTGCAACAGATGACGCGTGTCGACGATGACCCACGCGGGATCGTTCAGATGCGCGAAAAGCTCATCGACCGATACGATCGTTTTAAACATCGAGCGCCAACTCCGGCAAACCGCTAGTGCAGGTTGATCGTCGTCTGGGGCTGCCCGGCGTGGCCGAACGTGTCTTGCAGAACCTGCTGGAGCTCGCCGTTTTGTGCCATCGGGCCTAGGATGTCGGTGTCGCCGTAGAATTTGCCGTTGATGAATACTTTGGGGAGTGTCGGCCAATTCGTCATTTCGGCGAGCACATCGCGCTTGGGCATGTTTTCCAGCACGTCGATGACTTCGAACGGGTATCCGAAGCCATTGAAGAACTGAATTGTTTCCATCGTGAAACCGCAACGCGGCATGGCCTTGGTGCCTTTGCCGTAGACCAGAATCTTGTTGCCGGCGACCTCGCGGTCGATCTCTTGCCGAATTTGCTCTGTTGTTTCCATGCTGTTTTTCATCCCGGTAGAAGCGTTTTGAGTTCGACTGCATGAACTCGCCCGTCTTTGAGCGCCGCTTTGAGCGCACCGTAGACGAGCTGATGCTGCTCGATAAGGGTCTTTCCCGTGAACGCACCCGAGCGCACGGTGACGTTGAAGTGATCCATCGTCCCGGTGCGGTCGACGATGTCGACTTGCGCATCGGGAATCTGCGCGCGGATCAGCGCGGTCAACGAGGTATTGTCAATCATCCTACGATCGAAGCTTCTGCGGTTCGGGCCGTAACGTCTGTGCTAACGCGCGCGCTTCGCGCAAGGTTTCAGGCAGCCGCTCGGAGTGGTCCGCCAGCGCTTTTACGGCACCGGCGGCGAGCACGATACCGGTCATGCCGACCATCACAGCCGGTACTCCCGTTGCCCGCAAGGGCCCGATCTCGATCGTGAACGTCTTGGTCAGCCTCGAGAGGCCTTTTAAAAACTTGTTCAGACTCACCCGGCTATTGTACGCCGCCGCGGCGCGCGCGCCCGCTCCATACATCGCATAGAACACCAGCGCCGGGAGCCGTTTTTCGTTTCGTCCAGAAACAGGCGCCCGCACGAGGCCCGGGCGCACGGTTTGATTCGCGTGCCCCGGTCCTGCGCGAGCAGCCGGGCCACCGCATACGCGAGCGGAAAGAGCACCGCATCAGCACCCGGGAGGCTTGTGAACTCGGGTGCCCGGGCCTCCCCTCGCAGGAGAGCCGACACGTTTGAACGATGCGCCTTGAGCGCCTCGCAGAGGCGGAGGTCGAACCTCGGCTTTGCGGCGATCGCGCGGGGAATCTGCCGTACTTCCGCTTGGACGCGGCCCCACCAGCGCGCGGCGCCCAGCGGCGAATCCAGCGGATCGGGGTCTTCCCCGGCTGTATTGAGCAAGGAGACGATCAGGCGATCCATAGCTAAATCCATTTTAGCATGGATCGCCGACTCCTTGGTGCGCCGGGAAGCACTGCGGCCCGGGCAGGGAACTAGGCGCCCATGAAAGCCGTACGCTTACACGAAATCGGCGGGCCCCAAAACCTGCGGGTGGACGAGGCCGAACAGCCGGCGGCGCAAACCGGCGAATTGCTCGTGCGCGTGCATGCCGCCGCACTCAACCATCGCGACGTCTTCATCACGCAAGGGTTGTATCAGAATATTCAATTGCCGCGAATTCTGGGTGCCGACGGCTCCGGCGAATCGCAGGGCGAATCGGTCGTCATCGATCCGACGATCGGCTGGGGCGAGGACGATCGCGTGTGGAGCCCGGAGTCGAGCATTCTGGGCATGCCGCGTGACGGCACGTTTGCGCAGTACGTGAGCGTTCCGGCCGAAAACGTTCATCCCAAACCCGCGCATCTGAGCGTGGAAGAGGCTGCGGCGCTTCCGCTCGCGGGCGTTACGGCATTCCGAGCGACGTGCGCCCGCGGCGAACTTCGAGAAGGCGAAACGGTGCTGATCACGGGCATCGGGGGCGGTGTCCAATCGTTCGTGCTGCTGTTCGCCAAGGCGCTCGGTGCGCGTGTCGTCGTGACGTCGGGCAGCGATCAAAAACTTGAACGCGCAAAGGCGCTTGGTGCGGATTTTGCCGTGAATTACCGATCCGATCCCGACTGGCACAAAACGGCGCGCAAGCTCGCGGGCAACATCGATTTGCTCGTCGATTCGGCAGGCGGCGAATCGTTTGCGAAAGGGCTTACGGCGCTTCGCCGGGGCGGCCGAGCGGTGACGTACGGCGGCACGACCGGCGATGCGACGATCAAGATGTATCCGATCTTTTGGAATCAGCTCGACATTCGCGGCACCTCGATGGGCAGTCCCACCGATTTTTCAAAGATGCTGCACTTCGTGAACAAACATCGCATCAAACCGGTCATCGATCGCGTCTTCGAGATGAACGAGATCGTCGCGGCCGCGCAGCGAATGGAAGAGGCGGAGCAATTCGGAAAGATCGTGCTGCGCATTCCCTAAACGGCTTCATACGAGCGAGTACACGCGGATCGCGTCCAGGTGCAACATCGCGCCCAGTTCTTGTTCGACGGTGGCAGCGTGCTGCGGGCCGGCAATCGATGTCCAGTCCGGATTGAGAATCGCTTGTTCCTGGTGGGTCATCGGCCGCCGCGCATCACGCGAGGTGACGCGGCCTTCTTGCTCCAGCGCGATGAGATACGCGAGCATTTGCCGCGCCGCGGCAGCCCAAAGGATCGGACTCGTGTCGCGATAGATATTTTGCACGAGCTCCGGGATCGTTTGCGGCGCGCGAGCAAGCTCGCTCACGATCTCTTGCTGGCGCGACGTGCGGTGCGCGATGTAGTCTCGCAGCTTGCTCTGCGGATCGCGGACCGGCTCGCCGTGACCGCCGTAGATGACGCCCGCGCCGGCGAATTCGGCGAGCAGCCGCTCCAGCGTTCGCTGGTAGGGCCGCATAGCGCCGCTCGGCGGCGCAATCGACGACGTACCCTTCACCCAGGACCGTATCGCCGGTGAACAGCGCGCGTTCGTGCTCTTCGTAGAAGACGAGATGGTCGAACGTATGTCCGGGAGATTCGATCACGCGAATTCGTACCTCGCCCTCACGCAGCACATCGCCGTCGTACAAGTCGCGATCGTGTGCGAACTCACTTTGGTGATGCGCGAGAATCGGCGCGCCGGTCAGCTCTTTCAGAACCGGCGCCGCGGGCGCATGATCGGGGTGGCTGTGCGTGAGCAGCAGCATCGCGATCGTGCAGCGCATGCCGGTCGCGCGAGCCTGCAGCGCGGCAATGTGCCGCTCGATAAGCGGTCCGGGATCGATGCAGATCGCCCGGCCGTTACCGCCGTCGATGAGGTAACTGTTCGTCCCGGTCAGCGTCATCGCCGACGGATTCGGCGCGCGAACGAGTGAAATGCGCGAGCCTACCAAGCAAATTCCAAGTCGGGCGGCAGCGAAAACTCACGCTCGGCGGGCATTTCGGGCATGATGCTGTAGATCGTTTTTCGGCGGGCGAAATCGATGAGCGCCTGCGCGTGCGAGAATTCGGCCAGCCGCTCGATGTGTTTGATCGTGGGATACACCATTCGAAACTCGCCGAGCGTGTGTTTCTCCAGCGCCGAGCGCGGCGCAATCCAGACACCGTCATGCGTTTCGACCGCATCCGCGATCGCCGTCTGATCGGGCGAGGCCAAAGCAACAAAAAAATGGGCGTTGTAACGGCGCGGAAACCCCGGCGGTGTGATCCAATGCGAGAATAGGGTGAGTGCTCGGGCGTTTGCGTACAGATCGAATTCTTGCAGCAGCTGCGCGAACGTAATCTCCCCGGCGTGGACGGCAGCTCGCGCGTCATGCAAACGCTCGCGATGCGGCGCGAGATCGCGATCCGACACGACGTTTCCCCGAGCATCGCATGCAATCAGCACGCCGGCTTCCTCGAAGAGCTCACGCAGTGCGGCGATCAGCAATCCCGCCGCTTCTTTCGGATCCGGAGAGCCGAAGGGTGCGGGAAACGCGGGGGCGTGCTCGGCGCGAAATTGGATGCGAAGGTCGTCGCGTGCCGATCCCCCGCGCCCGTGCGAACGCCTGCTCCGTCATGTCCGGCGGATCGACCGTTCCGCCCGGAAAGACGTACACGTCCGGCACGAAATGACTGGACTCACTGCGGCGCAGCATGAGCACCTCGAACGCGTTCTCTGCGGAGGGTCGAACAAGCATGACCGTGGCCGCTAACCGAACCAATGGAACCTCACCGTGTGGCGCACCGTTTCTACGACTATGAATACGCGTTTCCTCGCCGCTCTCGCAACCATCCTGTTAGTTTGGAGCGGCAGCACCCGCCCTCGCGCAGCAGAATCCGGCACCGGCCCCCAGCGCCGCGCCGGCTCCGCGGCCCATCCCGAGCGTGCCGGCCGGTATCGAACAAGACGCGGTCAACGCGCTCGGCAACGTGGTCAAGTCGGTCTTCGGCTGGAGCGACACCGAATCACTCGGGACGGTCAGCTATTATCGCGGGTACGACATGCAAGTCCGCTTGCAGCTCGAGCGATATCGCGAGATCCATCTTCACAAAGGCACCGTCATCAATCCGCGCGGATACACGATCAAGGAAGGCGATACCGTCGACGTGCGCGGGCAGCCGAATTCGGACGGCTCGCTGAACGCCGACATGATCGTCGTCCGAAACGCCCACTGAAGAAAACGCATGCGCATCGCCCTGGGAAGTGACGAAGCCACCGAGCTCACCGCGGCTCTCGAGAGCGAGCTGCGCGGCCGCGGCCTCGACGTGGTGCTCATCGGAGCGCTCGCGACCGGTGACGATCAGGCATGGCCCAGCGTCGGGCGGCGCGTGGGCGAAGCTGTGGCCGCAGGTGATTGCGAATTTGGGATAGTCTGCTGCTCGACGGGCACGGGCGTGAGCATTGCGGCAAATAAGGTGGCGGGCGTGCGCGCGGCGCTGTGCGGCGACGCGGAAACGGCCGCGGGAGCGCGCACCTGGAACGACGCGAACGTCCTGGCTCTGAGCCTTCGCAGCACAGCGATCCCGATCGCCAAGTCCATGCTCGATGCTTGGTTCTCGGCCCGCCCCACGGAGGATCCCGTCTACCGCCCCATGATCGCGCAGGTCGAAGAATCCAAGTCCGGTCCTGCCCCGTTTGTAGAGTAAATACTGTTCTACTTCATTCGGAGTTCTCTCCGGAAAGGACTGGCATGTTCTCTCTTCGCAAGTTCGCGGCGCTAGCTGTTTTGGCGGCGCTCTGCGCCCCCGCGGCAGCGGTGGCTTCGGGCACGATGGTCGCGGCCACGATGCCGGACGTCACGATGCAGCCCTCGCGCTTTTCCGGTCCCGGCGTCTATACGGGCAAGCCGGCGCTTCCGGTTACGCTCTCGATGGTGATCGCCGGCGGCGGCCCAAGCAACTTCAACACGGTCACGCTGCTCAAAGTGCTGACCGGTTCCAAGTTCGATGCCGAAGTCGCCAAGCTTACCAAGCAATACGGTAAGGACAAAGTCGCCAATTTCATCAAGGTCTTTGATTTCGTCGTCAACGATTCTCTGCGTATCGTCAAGGAAAAGAATGTTGCGCTGCCCTCGACGCCCGTCGCCCGATCCCAAGGACGGGAAGGCGCTCGCAGCCGCACTGTGGGGAGCCGGTCAGACCGGAAACGGCTTCAATGTTGAAGTCATGCTCGATCGCGCTGTATCCCATCCGATTCACATTCAAGTGATGAATGATATCGACAAGAAGTACGGTGTTGCCGCCGACGCGGACTACCACGCGATTCTCAATACGGCCATGCATGACTTGGCCTCGGTCTACGGCCTCGGCAGCTAACGCTTGACGCAAACCAAAAGGCCACGCGACGCGCGTGGCCTTCTTGCTTTTCACGCCCCGGCGGCAGTCTCAGCTCCCGAAAAATCCGGCAACGGTCTTTTGAGTATATTTCTCTTCCAGACCAGAGCATGATACCCCAGAGCCAAGCGCGATAACAGGCCCACCGGCACATTCACCGTAGGACCAGCAGCCAGGGCACCGCGGCAACGAGTGCCCAGTTCACGAAATGAGCGGTCCAGCAAAACGCGCAGCTCCGCCTGGTAATAAAAAGCAGGCTGTACGCCAAGTATGCGGAGGTCGCCGCGGCGCCAAGCGAAGCGGCCAAAGCCAGCATGAGCACCGGCCGGCCCACAGCCGGCCACGAAACAGCAGCGAGCGCGGCGTAGTACACCATCCCGAAGAGTGCATTCGGCAGACCCGCGAACAGCTTTGCGCGCGGGGTTTGGACGACGCTGGGCTCGGTAAGGCCGCCTCGTTCGTCGAGCAAGCTCTTGCGCATCATAAAAACGGAAGCATAAAAGCCGACGGCGCATAAGACTGAGATGACCAACCGCACCAGGAGCATGCCATCCTCCTCGAAGAGCGAGCACCGGCCGTCGAAACACGTTTGCGACCGTTAGTCCGCCGTATCGCCGGGCTAGGACTGCTTGCCGCCTCATTCGTGCTCGCCGCGCTTGTAATCCGTTATCAGCCGCTCATCGAGCATTATATTCGCTCAATCGGTCCGCACGTTGCCGTTCCGCTTGCGACCGGCATCTTTGCGATCGTGGCCTCAGCCCCGTTTTCGGTAACCGATGCGCTCGCAATCATGAACGGCGCAATCTTCGGCCCCTTCTGGGGAACGATCATCAATGCGGTCGGCATCATTCTCGCGGGCGCGATCGGCTATTGGGTCAATCAGCATGCAACCAAATTGATGGATCTTGACGCGGCCCTTGCCAGGCTGCCCGCATGGGTGAAGCGATTCAAGATTGGCTCGCCGATGTTTCTTATCGCGGTGCGCGTCATTCCGGGCTTCGGCGGGACGGTCGCAACTGCGAGCGCCGCAGCATTTCGCGTTCCCATTTGGATTCATATCTTCTGCATGTCGGTCGTGGCAATTCCGATCTGCACCGTCCTTGCGATCTTCGGAGACCGCGCGGTTGCGGCAATTCACGGGGCCGAGTACCGCGCACACATGTACATTCTTCATCATCGCCCGCATTGGCGTTTTCATCGGCGGCAGATACCCACGCCAAGACCGGTGGGGCCGACTCCGCCGTAATGCCGGCGCAAATGGTCTCGAGCAGCGGCGACCTGGCGCAGCTTTGCGAGCGTATTCGTGCGGCTCCGCGCGTTGGTATCGATACCGAGTTTCACAACGAACGCACCTACACCGCGCGGCTAATGGTCGTTCAGCTGGCGTTCGAAGACGGATTTGTCATCGTGGATCCCCTTGCGCTCGCGGATCTCTTACCGCTCGCGCAGGCCCTTACGCACACGCGTGTGATAGGTCACGCGCTGACAAGCGATCTGAAAATCTTCGCCGATCGTTTCGAGTGCGTTCCACGCGACGTATTCGACTGCCAACTTGCGGCCGCATTTCTGGGTTACGGCATGGCTATCTCGCTTGCGGATCTCGTGCGCGATGTATGCAGCGTTCGTTTGAAGAAGTCGCAAACGGTCAGCGATTGGTCCTCACGTCCCTTGTCGGATCGCCAACTCGAATATCTGATAGACGATGTTGCGCATCTGCTCGATATGCACGACGCGCTCTCGGAGCGCTTGCACGAGAAGGGCCGCTTCGAATGGGCGCTCGAGGAGTGCCGCAGCCTCGCCGAGATCGAGCGTTATCAAACCGACGAGCGACGCATGATTGGCCGCATTCCGGGCGCGAACCGGATGAGCCGGCGCGAACTTGGCGTGCTTTCCGAGATCGTGAAGCTGCGCGATCGCATGGCGCGTGAACGGGACCTGCCGCTCAAATACGTGATGGCGGACGATGTCGTCGGCGGGATTGCGACGCTGCGGCCGCATCGCGTCGAAGACTTGGCACAGCTGCGGCGGCTCGACGCAGGGATGCGGCGCGCACTCGGTACGGCCATCGTCGAGGCGGTCAAGCGCGGCGAGGCGATTCCTGAGGCGGAGCTGCCCGCCAAATTTTCACGCCCGCTCGGGAATGCGCGAGAAACGCTGGTTTCTCTCATGAGCGTCATCGTCGGCGAGATCGCGCGCGAGAACGATCTGCCCGCGAGTCTGCTTGCGCCCCGCGCTTCGCTGGAACGGCTCGCGCGCGAGGTGCCGTCCGGGCGCGATGAATTCGAACGGGTGCTCGACCTCTCGCCGTGGCGCATGCACCTGGTCGGCGAGCGCTTGTGGCGACTTTTGTCGGGCGAGAGCGCGATGCGCATCGAAGGCTACGCGACGGGCGATCCGCGAATTATGCTGGAGTCATGAAGCAGCACGTCAACAGTTTTAACGCGATCGGCCGGCTCGAAGTCGGCGATCGTTCCTATTCCTACGCGCGCTTGTCCGCGCTTGAAGAAGCCGGTCTGACCAAACTGGATCGATTGCCGTTCTCGCTCAAGATCCTGCTCGAGAACTTGGTCCGCTTTGAAGACGGACGATCGGTAACCAAGGACGACGTGGAGGCACTGGCGCGATGGAGCCCGCATCATCATTCGGAACGGGAGATCGCGTATCGCCCGGCGCGCGTGCTGCTGCAAGATTTCACCGGCGTTCCGGCGGTCGTCGATCTGGCGGCCATGCGCGATGCGATGGCGGCGATGGGCGGAGATCCCACGGCGATCAATCCGCTACAGCCGGTTGAACTCGTCATCGATCATTCGGTACAGGTCGACGCGTTCGGTTCGGCAAGCGCGTTCAAGCAGAACGCCGACCTGGAGTTCGAGCGCAATCGGGAGCGCTATGCGTTTCTGAAATGGGGCCAGCACGCGCTTCACAATTTCCGCGCCGTACCGCCCGATACCGGCATCGTTCATCAAGTCAATATCGAATTTCTCGCGCGCGTCGTGTTCGGCGGAGGCGGTGCCGGCGTTGCGTACGATCCGGAGCACTCGTTTGCCTATCCGGATACGGTGGTCGGCACCGATTCGCACACGACGATGGTAAACGGTCTGGGCGTTCTGGCGTGGGGCGTCGGCGGCATCGAAGCCGAGGCCGCCATGCTCGGCCAGCCGGTCACGATGCTGATTCCCGATGTGATCGGGTTTAAGATCAAAGGCAGCTTGCGCGAAGGAGTAACCGCGACCGATCTGGTGTTGACCGTTACCGAAATGCTGCGCAAAAAAAGCGTGGTCGGAAAATTCGTCGAGTTCTACGGGAGCGGGCTCTCCAATTTGGGCGTCGCCGACCGCGTAACGATCGGCAACATGTCGCCCGAGTACGGATCGACCTGCGCGATCTTTCCAATCGATGCGCAGACGCTCGAATATCTGCGTCTGACCGGTCGCGGGGCCGATCATATTGCGCTGGTTGAAGCGTACGCACGAGCACAAGGCATGTTCCGCACCGATGCCACGCCGGATCCGCAGTTTACCGACACGCTGGAACTCGATCTCGGTTCCGTCTCGCCGAGTCTGGCCGGTCCGCGCCGCCCGCAGGATCGCGTCGCGCTGGGTGATGTAAAAAGGACATTCAACGAAGCACTCTCGGATTGGGCCGCGGCACGCGATGCAAAACCGGCCAGCGCCGCCGCGAGGATGGAAAGCGAGGGCGGCGTTGGGACGGCCGTGGCCGATAAGGCCAAAGTCGCCGACGGATCCGTCGTCATCGCCGCGATTACGAGTTGCACGAATACGAGCAACCCCTCCGTGCTGGTCGGCGCGGGTCTGCTCGCGCGTAACGCGCTTGCGCGCGGGCTGCGGACCAAGCCCTGGGTCAAGACCTCGCTGGCGCCGGGATCAAAAGTCGTCACCGACTACCTTACGAAGTCGGGATTGCAAACGTATCTCGATCAGCTTGGCTTCAACCTGGTGGGATATGGATGCACGACGTGCATTGGAAACAGCGGGCCGCTGCCGCTCGAGATCGCCGAAGCGGTCGCCGAACACGATTCAATCGTCGCGGCGGTGCTCTCCGGTAACCGGAATTTCGAAGGGCGTATTCATCCGCAGGTTCGGGCGAATTATCTGGCCTCGCCGCCGCTGGTCGTCGCGTACGCGCTCGCGGGCCGGATGGACATCGATCTCACGAGCGAACCGATTGGCGAAGACGAATCCGGCAATCCCGTCTATCTGAAAGACATTTGGCCGAGCAACGCGGAGATTTCGAACGTTATCGCCCAGTCCATCAGCGACGAAATGTTCAAAGCAAACTACCGCGATATTTTCCGCGGCGACGACAATTGGGCGAAACTCGACGTGCCGGCCGGGGAGCGCTACGAATGGGATCCCGCCTCGGAATACGTCAAACATCCGCCATATTTTGAATCGATGAGTGCCGAGCCGGCTGCGCTGGCGGACATTCACGGCGCGCGCGCGCTTGCGATACTTGGCGACAGCGTTACGACCGACCACATCTCGCCGGCCGGCAACATCGCCAAGACCAGCCCTGCCGCCAAGTATCTGATGGCGCACGGCGTTGCGCCCGTGGATTTTAACTCGTACGGGGCTCGCCGCGGCAATCACGAGGTAATGGTGCGCGGGACGTTCGCAAACGTTCGTCTGCGCAACCTGCTGGTTCCCGGCGTCGAAGGCGGCTATACGCGATACCTGCCCGCGAACGAGCAACTCTCGATCTTCGATGCCGCGATGAAATATAAGGCGGACAACACGCCGCTCATCGTACTCGCCGGCAAAGAATACGGTTCCGGGTCTTCGCGCGATTGGGCAGCCAAGGGGCCGTTCCTACTAGGGATCAAGGCGGTTATTGCCGAGTCGTTCGAGCGCATTCACCGCAGCAATCTCATCGGCATGGGGATTCTACCGCTTGAATTTGAAGCGGGCGCCGACCGCACGACCTATGGCTTGAGCGGCGAGGAGACGTTCGACGTCACCGGCATCGAGAAAGGCATCACGCCGCGCATGCAGGTAAACGTTCGCGCCACCGACGCAAATGGCCGCACGATTCCGTTCAGAGTCCTTCTGCGCATCGATACGCCCGACGAGGCGGAATACTATCGCCACGGCGGCATTTTGCAGTACGTCCTGCGCGAACTTCGCCGCAAACAAACAGCCGCCGTGTAGACGGCACGTTTGAAACGTCAGCTCCACATCAGAGGCGGTTGCGATAATTGTCTCCATGGAGGAGCACCGCGAAGAACAATTCGGCATCGCGCACGTGGCGTGGATGCTCGCAACCGTTGTCACGGTTCGTGAAGCGAAGCTCTATTTTCGGTTTGGTCCGCGTGAATCGCTCATCTTTCTCAGAGCACACGTATGCGAGAATGAACGAACCACGCGCCTTCCGGAAGTATGGGACTACTATCCCGACGAGGACGTTTAGGAGATTGCGGCGAGCGGCTCCGGGTGGCGGCGTACGCAAATGACCGACTCACCGTTTCGAAGCGGGCGCATCGAGAGTTCGTCACGGCGTATGACCTCGCCGTTTTGCAGAGATTGAACGACCGAGGCGTCCGCTAAGAGGTTTTCCGCTGCCCCGGAGTCGGCGGCATCTGCCGCGCCGTTCTGAAACACAAGCGCGTATTCGTCGTTCTCGCGCATGTAAATTTCGACGTGATCGGTGACGCTGTCGAGGGCCTTGACGAGCGCGGCCGTTTGGGCGAGCGTCTCGCGGTTCGCCGTTATATCGCGTCCGACCGACACCCAGTGCGTCGGTGTGCCGCCGGGATCGAGAAGCGGCCGGCCCGTGAATTCCACCCAGAACGTACTGCCGTCTTTTCGCAGCAGCTGAAGTTCCTTTTCGTTGTCTTTGGCTCGTTCGAGATTTTGCTCGATGCTCTGCAGCGTTATCGGATCGTTCGTCGACGCAAAGACGATCGGGCATGGCTGTCCGATAAGTTCGTCTGAGGTGTATCCCAGCGCGTAGAGCAGCGATGCGTTCGCGTACTCGATAAACGGGCCGCCCTCCGAGGGCGGTGCCGCGTCCGTAAGAAGAACGAAGTCGAGCGCCTCTTCGACCGCGCGCGACATCAGCCGGCTCATTGCCAGCTCGCGCGTCGAAAAAATGAGCGCCGACGCGATGACGCCGAAATCGCGCAACGCGGAAAGCTGTTCCTGCTTAAATGGTCCGGGGCGCCAATCGGCTATCGAGAGAATGCCGACGACGCTGCCGTCCGGCGCGTGAAGCGCCACACCGGCGTATGCACAGACGCGCGGACCCGACGTAACGACCGGGCTATTCGCAAATCGTTCGTCGGAGCGGGCATCTTCGACCAGAAAGACGTCATCGGCTGCCAGCGTTTCGGCCAGAAGCGAGAACGTAAGCGGAAGCTCCTCGGCGCACTCGGCTCCGACGCTGGCCTTGAAACGCGCGCGATCGTGCTCGACGATTGCCAGCGTGGCCATGGGAGTTGCGCATGCGTCCGCCGCGCGTCTGACGATCGACTCGTAAGACTGCATACGTCCTAGTATCGACGCTCCCAGGGCACCTCCCGCCGAGCGCAGTTAAGTTTAGAGCAATGCTCTGCGCAGATCGCTTAACACGGACGCGAGGTACGAGGTGAAGCGAGCAGCCGACGCCCCGTCGATCACGCGGTGGTCGTACGAGAGCGAGAGCGGCTGTATCAGGCGAGGGATAAACGCGGCTCCATCCCACACCGGGCGTATCGCGGCGCGGCATGCACCCAAGATCGCGACTTCAGGCGCATTGATGATAGGCGTGAAATACGTGCCGCCGATACTTCCCAAGACTTGAAATCGTGAAGGTCCCGCCCTGCATATCCGCAAGCGGGAGTTTGCCCTCGCGCGCCTTTGCCGCGAGTTCCGAGGTCTCTTGCGCGAGCTGCGAGAGACCTTTCCGGTCGGCGTCGCGCACGACCGGCACGAGTAAACCGCCCGGAGTATCGGCTGCAAAACCAATGTGATAGTACTTCTTATATACGAGTTCATCGCCGTCCAGCGACGTATTGAAATCGGGAAATTTCTTGAGCGCGGCGACGCACGCTTTGATGAGAAATGCCAGCATCGTGACTTTGACGCCGCTCTTGCCGAGTTCGGCATTGAGCTCTTTGCGAAATTCCTCGAGATCGGTTACGTCCGCATCGTCGTTCTGTGTGACGTGCGGAATCATCACCCAGTTACGATGCAGATTCGGACCGGAGATCTTCTTGATACGCGAGAGGGGCTTGCGTTCGATCTCCCCGTACTGTGCAAAATCCAGGCTCGGCCACGGCGCGAGTGCCAAGCCTGCGCCGCCCCCGGCCACACGCGTGCCTCCGTCCGCAAGTGCGCGCTTGACGAAATTTTGAACGTCGTCGCGCGTTACGCGCGCGTTGGGTCCGCTGGGCGAGACATGATGCAGATCGACCCCAAGTTCTCGTGCAAAACGCCGGATCGATGGGCTTGCATGCACGGCGCCGTTGGTACCGGGTGACTCCACGCGCGCGGTCGGAGCTTCTGCGACCGGCGCCGGCGTGCGTGCGGGCGCAGCTTCTGCGACCGGCGCGGGCGTGCGCGCGGATGTTCTCGCGGCAGGCTCTGCGCTGCGCGCCGCGAGCGTTGCAAGAACGTCGCCTTGGCCGACCGTGTCGCCGACCTTCACGCGAACCTCGCGAATCGTTCCGGATGCGCTCGCCGGCACTTCCATCGAAGCTTTTTCGGATTCCAGCGTGACCAGCGATGCGTCTTTCTCAACCGTGTCGCCCGGCTTGACCAGAACGTCGATGACCGGCACGTCTTTGAAATCGCCGATGTCGGGAACGCGAAGTTCGACGATCGTTTCTTCGTCCGGCTGCGCCGTTTTTGACTCGGCTTTCTCGGCGAGCGTGATGATGACGCTGCCCTCGCTGACCTTGTCGCCGACTTTCACGTTGACGCTCTCCACGACGCCTTGCGCGGGCGAAGGAACTTCCATCGACGCCTTGTCGGATTCGAGCGCAATCAGTGAGTCGTTGGCTTTGACCTCATCGCCCTGTTTGACGAGCACCTCGATAACCGGGACATCCTTGAAATCGCCGATGTCCGGTACGCGAACTTCTACCCCGGCCATATGCTACACGGTCACCGGGTTTGGTTTGCCGGGGTTGATGCCGTACTTTTTGATCGCTTCCGAGACGACGGCGGATTTGATAACGCCCTCATCCGCCAACGCTTTGAGCGCCGAGATCGCGACGTAGTGGCGGTCGACTTCAAAGAACTCGCGCAATTTGCTGCGCAGGTCGCTTCGGCCGAAACCGTCGGTTCCGAGCGTCACGTAACGCCTGCCGATGTACGGACGAATCTGATCCGCGTACGTGCGAATGTAATCGGTCGAAGCAATGACCGGTCCATCGTGCTGCGCCAAAGCTTGCTCGACGTACGATATGCGTGATTTTTCCTGCGGATGGAGCAGGTTCCAGCGCTCCGCATCGATGCCGTCGCGCCGCAGCTCGTTGAAGCTGGTGACGCTCCACACGTCGGAACTCACGTTAAAATCATCTTTGAGCAGCTGCGCCGCCGCCTCGACCTCTCGCAGAATCGAGCCGGACCCCATGAGTTGCACGCGCGGCTGTTTCTTCGAGGAATCCGCCGCACCGTCGTGCAGCAGGTACATGCCCTTGAGAATCCCAGATTCCGCGCCGCTCGGGCATGCCGGGATGCGGGTAATTCTCGTTGAGCAGCGTGATGTAGTAATAAATGTCTTCTTCGTTTGCCAGCATACGGCGCAGGCCGTCTTGTACGATAACCGCTACCTCGTATCCGTACGTCGGATCGTACGAAACGCAGTTCGGTATGAACGATGCGAAGACTTGGCTGTGTCCATCCTCGTGCTGCAAACCCTCGCCGTTGAGCGTCGTGCGGCCGGACGTCGCGCCCAGCAAGAAGCCCCGCGTGCGTGAATCGGCTGCGGCCCACGCAAGATCGCCGACTCGCTGGAATCCGAACATCGAATAGAAGATGTAGAACGGAATCATCGGCACGTTGTGATTCGAGTACGACGTGCCCGCTGAAATCCAGGACGAGATCGCGCCGGCCTCATTGATGCCTTCTTGCAGGATCTGACCTTGGCGGTCTTCGCGATACCACATCAGCTGCTCGGCATCTTGCGGGTGATAGAGCTGTCCCACCGACGAGTAGATGCCAAGCTGGCGGAACAGGCCTTCCATGCCGAACGTGCGCGATTCATCCGCAACGATCGGTACGATCTTCGGTCCGATCGTTTTATCTTTTACGAGCGCCGTAAACAGGCGCACGAACGCCATCGTCGTGGAAATTTCCCGATCGCCGGTGCTCTTGAGGTGCGGTTCGAGCGTGGCCAGTTCGGGGACGGCGAGCGATTCGGATTTGCGACGCCGCGTGGGAATGTGCCCGCGGCGCGCGACCATCTCGCGCAGGTACTTCATCTCCGGGCTGTCTTCGGGCGGCCGTATGAATTCGAGTTTGTCGACTTGCGCATCGGGAATCGGCAGATGGAAGCGATCGCGGAAGTTGCGCATCGACTCGACCTTCATCTTCTTTGCTTGATGCGCGATGTTTTGAGCCTCGCCCGACGCGCCCATACCGTAGCCTTTGATCGTTTTGGCCAGAATGACCGTGGGCTGCCCCGTATGTTCGAAAGCCGCCTTGTACGCCGCGTAAACTTTGCGCGGATCGTGACCGCCGCGCGCAAGTGCCCAGATGTCGTCGTCGCTCATATGCGCGACCATCTCCGCCGTCTCGGGATACCGGCCGAAGAAGTTCTCGCGCACGTGTTTACCGTCGCGGGATTTGAACGTCTGGTAGTCGCCGTCGACGCACTCGTTCATGAGTTGCACGAGCTTGCCGGAATGATCGCGTTCGAGCAGCGGATCCCAGCTGCTTCCCCATATGACCTTGATGACGTTCCAGCCGGCTCCCTTGAAGACGGTCTCGAGCTCCTGAATGATCTTCCCGTTGCCTCGAACGGGGCCATCCAATCGCTGCAGATTGCAATTGACCACCCAAATCAAATTGTCGAGTTTCTCTCGCCCGGCAAGCGAAATGGCGCCGAGCGATTCGGGTTCGTCGGTCTCGCCGTCGCCCAAGAACGCCCAGACTTTGCGATCGCCGGCCTGTATGATGCCGCGATCGTTCATGTACCGCATGAATCGCGCTTGATAGATCGACATGATGGGACCCAGACCCATCGAGACGGTTGGGAATTGCCAGAAGTCCGGCATCAGCCACGGATGCGGATAGGATGAAAGACCTTTGCCGTCGACTTCGCGGCGGAAGTTTTCGAGCTGCTCTTCGGTAATACGCCCTTCGATGAATGCTCGCGCATAAAACCCCGGCGCCGAATGTCCTTGCAAGTACACGAGATCGCCGCCGAATGAGTCGGTTTGCGCACGGAAGAAATGATTGAAACCGACGTCGTAGAGCGTTGCCGAAGAGGCGAAGCTTGCGACGTGCCCGCCTAATTCCGAGGACTCTTTATTGGCGCGCGCGACCATGGCCATCGCATTCCAGCGTACGTAATGACGAATGCGCGTTTCCAGGTCATCGTTGCCGGCCAGCGGGGCTTGTTCCGAAGCCGGAATCGTATTGATGTACGGCGTGGAGAGGCCGAGTGAGACGTGAGCGCCCCCGCGTTGCGCTGCCTCGACGATCGCGCCGATCAGTTCTTGCGCGCGCGCGGGCCCCTCGTGCTCGAGGACGCCTTCGATCGCTTCGACCCACTCGTGTGTCTCTTGCGGATCGGGCTGCGCGATTGCGCCCGCGCCGTTTTGGCCCGTACCGGTTGTGGCGCTGCTCATCGTGGTCATAGTCAGCCGCTTTGGCGTAGGCCATCCATTCCCTTGCTAATGGACCGATCCAATTTGGGGAGTGGAGCGCTCCGCTTTTTGTTCTTCGCGCAGAAAGGCGGCAATGGCGAGCAGCACCAGCGCTCCGCCCCACAATGCGGCCGGCGTGAGGCGTTCGCCGAACACGATAAAGGCGAGAATCCCCGCGCTTACGGGTTCCAGCAGTGTCGTGAATGCCACGGCGCTCGCCGAGAACCACCGAAGCGCAGCGTTCAGCGCAGTATGCCCCAAGAGTTGCGAGACGAGCGCCATCGCCAGAATGCCGAACCAGGCTTGTGTTGCGCTGAGCGCCGGCGGCGCTTGACGAGCGCAAGCGGCTGCGAGGATCAAAACAATTGCGGCCCACGTGTAGGTGCGCGTAACGATTGCACGCGTGCCGTGCGTCGTGCTCACCTCGCGAATCAGCGTTAGGTAGGCACCGATTGCGAACGCACCGAGCAGAGCGAGAATTCCGCCGAGCACTTCGTGTCCCGGAATCGGGGGATGAGCGGCGGCAAAGCCGACGACGACGATCAATCCTGCAATACCGGCGGCCAGCGCCGCCCACGAAAGAAGCGAGAGCCGCTTGCGCCGCACGACCACTTCGTAGAGCGCCGTCCAGATCGGGGTCGTCGACACCAAAAGCGTCGAGATCGCGACGCTCGTATATTCCAACGACCAGATCCACGTTGCAAAGTGAATGGCCAGCGCGAAGCCTGCGATGACGAAGAGCGGACGAAACGGCGGCTGCGGCTCGCGCGCGTTTCGCGGTGCGCAGGCCGCGATTGCAAGTAAAATTATCGCGGCGATTGCGAGTCGTGAGGCGGAGACGGCGAGCGGCTGTGCACCCTGCAGGCCCAAACGCGCAAAGATCGCAGCCGCGCCGATCGCAATTTGCGCGCCGCCCAGAAGCGCGTATCTCATTCCGTCTTACTTCAAGGACCAATCGCACGCACGCGAACAGTACGAGTGCGCCGGAGAACAAACCGGTAGACCGGTTGGGTCATGGTCGGTTGTTAGGGAGCTTCAGCAGGCTCCCTGCCGCGTTTGCGGGTAAAGAAACGGTGTCGCGGGAGCTTGCGCACATGGCGCGGCTGAGAGGGCCGTTTCGGCCGACCGCCTGTAACCTGATCCAGGTAATGCTGGCGTAGGAAGGGAGACTTTTCATTTCATGACCACGATCGCTTCACCGGCTGCGGGCAACACGCGCAAAGTGTACGCAACCGGTTCAGATCCTTCGATTCGCGTTCCTATGCGCGAGATTTCACTCACGAGCGGCGAACGTCACGTCGTTTACGATACGAGCGGGCCGTACACGGATCCCGATTCGGGAACAGACGTACATCGCGGTTTGGACCCGCTGCGCCTGCGCTGGATTATCGATCGCGGGGATACGGAGGAACTGGAGAAACCAACCTCGTTGTATCGCCGAGGCCGCGATGCCATGCACGAGCTCGACGAGGTTCGTTTCGCCGCTTCGCGCAAGCCGCGCGTTGCCAAGCCCGGTGCGAACGTAACGCAAATGCACTATGCGCGCGCGGGCATCGTGACGCCGGAGATGGAGTTTATCGCTATCCGCGAGGGACTCTCGCCGGCAGTTCGTGCGCGATGAAGTCGCGCGAGGCCGCGCGATTATTCCCTCGAACATCAATCATCCCGAAAGCGAGCCGATGATCATCGGCCGCAACTTTCTGGTGAAAATCAACGCGAATATCGGCAACTCCGCGGTCTCCTCGACGATCGAGGAAGAGGTCGAAAAGATGACCTGGGCCACGCGCTGGGGCGCCGATACCGTTATGGATCTTTCAACCGGCAAGAACATTCACGAGACGCGTGAGTGGATACTGCGAAACTCGCCCGTTCCAATCGGCACGGTGCCGATCTATCAAGCGCTCGAGAAGGTCAACGGCAAAGCCGAGGAGCTCACCTGGGAACTCTATCGCGACACGCTGATCGAGCAGGCGGAACAGGGTGTGGATTATTTCACGATTCACGCCGGCGTGCTGCTGCGCTACGTTCCGCTGACGGCGACTCGTGTGACGGGAATCGTGTCGCGCGGCGGGTCGATTCTGGCAAAATGGTGCTTGGCGCATCATCAGGAAAACTTCCTGTACACGCACTTCGAAGAGATCTGCGAGATCATGAAGGCGTACGACGTCGCGTTCTCGCTCGGCGACGGCCTGCGCCCCGGCTGTACGGCGGATGCGAACGATGCCGCGCAGTTCGCCGAGCTTGAAACGCTCGGAGAACTGACTGAAATAGCATGGAAGCATGACGTGCAAACGATGATCGAGGGACCCGGCCATGTGCCGATGCATCTCATCAAAGAAAATATGGACAAGCAGCTGGAGGTTTGTCGTGAGGCGCCGTTCTATACGCTGGGCCCGCTCGTAACCGACATCGCGCCCGGATACGATCATATTACCAGCGCAATCGGTGCCGCGATGATCGGATGGTTCGGAACTGCGATGCTCTGCTACGTCACTCCAAAAGAACATCTGGGTTTGCCGAACAAGAAGGACGTGAAGGACGGCGTCATCGCGTATAAGATTGCCGCGCATGCCGCCGATCTGGCCAAGGGGCATCCGCAAGCGCATCATTGGGACGATGTCCTGAGCAAAGCGCGTTTCGAGTTCCGCTGGGAGGATCAATTCAATCTCTCACTCGATCCCCAAACTGCGCGCGAGTTCCACGATGAAACGCTTCCCGCGCAAGGTGCGAAGGTTGCGCACTTCTGCTCGATGTGCGGTCCGCATTTCTGCTCGATGAAGATCACGCAAGAGGTGCGCGAATTCGCCGAAAAGGGAATGGCCGAAAAATCGAAAGAGTTCGTCGATCACGGATCGGAGATCTACGTGCCGTCGAGCTCAGGCCGAGCCCCTCGTCAGGCTCGGGGTCCTTCGACGAGCTCAGGATGACGGGCGAGCTCAGGATGACGACGCTTCGAAGTGAGCGCAAGCGGGTAGTAGGTCGTGAAGATGAGCGTAAAATCCAAGCCCAAAATCGAGGCGGCCGACGTCGCGACCGCCTCGCAAACGTTGTGGAAGCGTTTGCTTACGATGGGTCCGGGACTCATCACCGGGGCGGCGGACGACGATCCCTCAGGAATTTCGACCTATTCGGTAGCCGGTGCATCCACCGGCTTTTCAATGCTGTGGCTTGCGCTGGTAACAACGCCGATGATGGCGGTCGTTCAAGGAATGTGCGCGCGCATTGGGATGGTAACCGGAGCCGGACTCGCGGCAAATATCCGAAGTTCCGTTCCGCTTGCTGTGGCGTACGGCATCGGCGCCATCGTCGTCATTGCAAATACATTCAACGTCGGCGCGGACTTCGCCGGAATGGCTGCCTCGGCGCACATGGTGGCGCCAGCCATACCCGGCGTTGGTATGGGACGTTTTCTTCGGCGTGCTCTTGCTGGTCGGGCTGACGTTACTTTCATATCGACGGATCGCCTCGTTCTTGAAATATCTCACGCTTACGCTTTTTGCCTATATCATCACCGCCTTTATTCTGCACCCGAACTGGCCGCAAGTTCTCCGGCACTTGGTCGTTCCGGAGATACATCTCCAGCGGGCCTGGATTACAACCGCGATGGGAGTGCTCGGTACGACGATCACGCCGTACCTGTTTTTCTGGCAGTCCGATCTGGAAGTCGAAGAAGAAAAAGCCGAAGGGCGAACGACAAAGAGCGCACGCCGGGGCGCGACCGGCGAAGAGATTCGCGATGCGCATTTTGACGTGAACGTCGGGATGCTGCTCTCGAATCTGGTGATGTTTTTCATCATCACGACGACGGCGCTCACGTTGTTCGCGCACGGAAAAACGAATATACAGACCGCTCAGGACGCCGCCCAAGCGCTGCGTCCGCTGGCCGGTAATTTTGCCTATCTGTTATTTATGCTCGGCATGGTCGGCACGGGGCTGCTCGCCATTCCGGCGCTTGCGGGGTCGTCGGCCTACGTCGCCGCCGAGATGCTCACGTTTCCGCGCGTGGGCCTGGATGAGCATCCAAATCGTGCGCCGCGATTTTATGCGGTTTTGACCGCGGGTGTGTTCATTGGGCTCTTCATGCCGTTTCTGCACGTGGATCCGATTCGCGCATTGTACTGGTCGGCCGTACTCAACGGTCTGGTTTCCGTGCCGCTGATCTTTTTGGTCATTCGTATTGCGAACAACGCCAAAGTGATGGGGAAATGGCGCAACTCGATCGCGGCGAACGTTTGGTCGTGGATAACGCTGTTACTCATGGGCGCCGCGGCCGTCGCACTTTTTGCCGTTTGATTCTTCGCGGAAGATGAAGCGGCGTAAATCACGCCGAAGGGCCGATCGGTGAAAGCGTGCGCCGTGATCTTCGATCGCGACGGAACGATCGTCTTCGATGTTCCGTACAACGGCGATCCGGACGCGGTTCAAGCCGTACCCGGCGTCCGCGCGCTGCTCGATCAAGCTACGGGCGGCACATATTCCCGCTGGCGGTCGTCTCCAATCAAAGCGGCATCGCGCGCGGAATGATAACCTGGCAGCAAGTCGATGCCGTCAATCGGCGAATCGACGATCTGCTGGGACCCTTTGACGTATGGTTGTACTGCCCGCATGGTCCGGACGATGGATGCGAGTGTCGCAAACCCAAGCCGAAGCTCATCGTGGATGCTGCGCGGCTGATGCGCGTCGATCCGAGCTGCTGCGTGGTGATAGGTGATAAAGCGAGCGATACCCAAGCAGCACAGGCTGCCGGCGCGCAGTCGATCTTCATCGAGGACGCGCGCGGGGTCATCGATGCGATCGAATCGGTGTTAGCGGACGTCTGAACCCTTAGCGGTGCGTACCGGCCCAGTAGGCGACGTCGGGTGAGCCGTCGGTTGCAACGACCATGCCGGACTCATGGCGCGCGGCTTTACGCTTCGGAATGTGAACGACCGCGCTGATGCGCTCCCACGCCTGCATCACTTTGACGACGTAGCGCTGCGTTTCCGCATACGGCGGGATGCCGCCGAAGCGCTCAACCGCTTTGGGTCCGGCGTTGTAGGCGGCGAATGCCAGTGCGTACCGGTGAGGGCTTCCGTCGAAACGCGAGAGCAGACCGTAAATGTACCGCGCGGCACCTTGCAGATTTTGATACGGATCGTGCGGATTCACGCGCAGCAGTGCGGCCGTGCCCGGCATCAGCTGACCAAGTCCGAGCGCGCCGACATTGGAGACCGCATGCGTATGCCAAGCCGACTCGACGGTCACGAGCGCGACGAGCATGCTCGCGTCGATTTTCCAACGATTGGCGTTGATGAGAAGGTGCCTTGCGAGATCCTGACTCTGCCAACCCGGCATCTGCGGATTGATCTTGTGCAGAACGCGCGCGTAGGCGCGTACTGCGAGCGGATTGTTCGCTTGAGCTGCCGGTGCGGCGCTGGCCTGAAGAGGCGCAAGTGAACATACCGCGATTCCAAGTCCCGCCAGAAGCGGTGCGATGAAGTTTCGCATCGGGCAGGGATACGCCCCGAGGTCGGGAAGGTCCCTTGTGGAAAAACCGGAAGCTCGCCCGCTCATGAGCCGGTATCCCAGTATGACGCCCAAAGCCAAGCGTGGTTGGGCCGTGGGCTTGATTGTATTTTTTCTGATCATGTGCGGCGCCATCGCCTTCGCGCAGTACTGGGCATACCACGTAAACATCCCCGCCTACCAACACACCCCCAAACACCCATAATTGCAAAACGATCCGATCTCCCGGCGCCCACGGGGAGTCGATGGTTAACATGAAAGCATTACGCGCCATGAGCATCGGAGAGCGCGCAACGGATCCAATCTCCCCGGCGCCCACGGGGAGTCGATGGTTAACATGAAAGCATTACGCGCCATGAGCATCGGAGGCGCGCAACCGATCCGATCCCCCGGCGCCCACGGGGAGTCGATGGTTAACATGAAAGCATTACGCGCCATGATCTATGGGGGCCCCACGCAGATGGGGGGCGCGGAGGCCAGGCCGAAGCGCCTTTTCAAACGAAGTGCCTTTCCAGACCGGGTAAATTGCTTCGCATTTTTATCGGTGAAAGCGATCGCTATGGAGCGCAGCCGCTCTATACGGCGATCGTTGAAGCGGCGCGCAAGCACGGACTCTCGGGTGCGACGGTGTTCAAAGGTATTGAGGGGTTCGGCGGACACTCGGTCGTGCACGCAGCGCGAGTTTTCGATCTCTCCTCCGATCTTCCGATTCTCATTGAGATAGTCGATACCGAAGAGCGCGTGCGGGCGTTCATTCCGCAGTTGGACGAGATGGTACGCGAAGGTTTGGTGACGCTCGAGACCGTCGAGATCATTCATTATAAGAGCGGCGCCCCGAAAGGGCGGGCGTGAGCGGCTGGCAGGCCGTCTTAGCCGTACTGGCCGGAGGTGGAATCGGTTCGCGTCATTCGATATGCCGTAACGTTCGGCGTTACGCAGCGACTCGGCCCCGGCTTTCCCTGGGCGACGTTCATCATCAACGTAACGGGGAGTTTCGTCATCGGAATCGTCGCGGAGTTAACGCAGACGCGTTCGTTTGCAGGCGGCCCGCTGCTCCGCGTTTTTCTGATGACCGGCGTTCTAGGCGGATATACGACGTTCTCGACCTTCGCATTCGATGCGGTGAATTTACTGGGAGAACGTGCCGCATTGCTGGCATTTGGCTACGCCGCGGGCAGCGTTGTTTTGGGTATTGCGGCGGCGTTTGGCGGCATTGTGCTTGTGCGCATATTCTCAGCCGCGTAGCAAACAAGGAAAGATCGATATCGAAGGCTCATTTCGCTATCGAGTTCCAAGGAGTAGCGAATGAGTTTACGCTTTTTCGCGGCATGGGTGATCGCCGCGGTATCCATCATTGCAGCGCCTGTATCTGCGCAGCCGACTTCGGCGCCTTCCGCATCGCCCGCACCCGCGGCGAGCCCCGGTGTAAAACCAAAGACTGAAGCACCGCCCAAACCGGTGAAACCGACGCCGTCCCCAAGCCCAAGTCCGACCCCGGGTCCGCCCTGGTCGAACATGCAGTGGCGCGAGATCGGTCCGGCGCTTCCCGGCGGACGCGTTGCGGCCGTGGCCGGTTCCGCGACCGATCCGAATCTCTATTACCTGGGCTCCGCCGGCGGCGGCGTATGGAAATCGAGCGACGGTGCGGAGACGTGGCAATCCGTCTTTGATAAGCAAGACGTCGCTGCAATCGGTGCCGTTGCCGTGGATCCGAACAATAATCAAATCGTGTGGGTCGGAACCGGCGAATCGAATCCGCGTAATGACGTGAGTTATGGTGACGGCGTGTATAAAAGCACCGACGGCGGCGATACGTGGAAGAACGTCGGTTTGCACGGCTCGCGGCACATCTCGCGCATTCTGGTCGATCCGAAGGATTCCAATCACGTTATCGTCGGTGCGCTGGGCGACGTCTTCGGTCCCAGTCAAGATCGCGGCGTCTTCGTAACGAACGACGGCGGCAAAACCTGGAACAAGACGCTCTTCGTGAGCGATCAAAGCGGCGCATCGGATCTCGCGATGGATCCGCAAAATCCGAATATCGTATACGCGGGCATCTGGCATTTCAAGCGCCTGCCGTGGACGTTCGAGAGCGGCGGTCCCGACGACGGCTTATACAAGTCGACGGACGGCGGCAAGACCTGGAACGAGACTGACGGGGCATGGTTTGCCGGCGGGCATTACGGGACGCATCGGTCTTGCGATTGCGCCCAGCGACGGGAAGCGCATTTATGCGCTGATTGAATCAAAGGACGGCATTTTGTGGCGCTCCGACGACGGCGGAAACACGTGGACGATGACCAGTAACGATACGCTGGTCGACCAGCGCCCGTTCTACTTCTCGCACATCGCCGTCGATCCGAAGGATCCGAACAAAGTGTACGCGGTTTCGGAAGCCCTTTCCGTTTCGAAGGACGGCGGCAAGAAATTTACCGCAATCGCGGATCAGGTCCATGTCGACTACCACGCGATCTGGATCGCTCCAAACGATCCCAAGCGTCTTATCGTCGGCGAGGACGGCGGCATCGCGCGAACGGTCGACGGCGGCGACCAACTGGTTCTTCGATCGCAATATTCCGATCGGTCGAGGTTTATCACGTCGGTTTCTCGAATGAAAACCCGTACTGGGTTTGCGGCGGCTGGCAGGACAACAGCGGGTGGTGCGGCCCGTCGAACTCGCTCGATCCCTCGGGTTTGCTCAACAAGTACTGGATCTCGGTTACCGGCGGCGACGGCGAATGGGCGATGCCCGATCCGATCGATCCGAATTGGGAGTGGGCGGATTCCGAAAACGGCGTTGTAACCGTCTACAACAAGCAGACCAAAGATACGATCTTTGCGATGCCGTACATCGAACGGTCGCTGGGAAATTACAATCTATCGCTCGCGAAATTCCGGTTCAATTGGGACTCGCCGATTGCGTTTGCCCCGTGGAACGGCCATATCGCCTGGGTCGGCGCAAACGCGCTCTTCCAGACGACCGATCGCGGAATTCACTGGAAGGTGATCAGCCCCGATCTTACCCTCAACCTCAAGTCGCATCAGCAGCCCTCCGGCGGGCCGCTCGTACACGACGTATCCGGCGCCGAGTACTCGGACACGATCATCTATATCGAAGGGTCGACGCTGCGCAGCGGCGAGATCTGGGTCGGTACCGACGACGGACTCGTGCAACTTTCGCGCGACGGCGGCAAACACTGGAAAAACGTTACGCCGCCGGGCGTGCCGCCCTACGGTCGCGTTGAAACGACCGCGCCCTCAACGATTAGCGATGGTACGGCGTATGTCAATATCGATCGCCATCGATCGGGAGATTTCAAACCGTATCTGTTCGTCACGCATGATTTCGGCAAGCATTGGACCTCGATCGTCAACAACCTGCCGCAGGATCAGTATGTTCGTACGGTGCGGCAAGACATCCACAACGCACGGATCGTGTATGCCGGAACCGAGGCGGGTATGTGGGTCTCGTTCGACGCGGGCGGCAGCTGGCACGATTTCCGTAATAATTTGCCGACGGTATCGGTACGCGACATCCGCATTCAACCCAAGTGGGACGACCTGGTCATCGCAACACACGGCCGCTCGCTCTATATAATGGACGATTTGCGTCCGTTGCAGATGCTCAGCGGTGCGGGTACGGCTGCGGCGCAGACGCCGTTCTTTGTGGGTCCGCGCACGGCGTTTGAATACAACCTGCATTCCGACGATGAAGGAACCTACACCGACTATACCGGTCAAAACCCTGCCGTACGGTGCGACGATCTCGTTTTATCAGCGCGAACCGTTGAAGGGAGCGCCCGAGATTCAGATTCTCGATGCGCACCGGCATGCGATTCGCACGATTAAGGGCACGCACAAGGTCGGGGGTAAGGACGTTCCTTACGTGAGCAACAAGGCGGGCATCAATCACTACACGTGGGACTTCCAGATCGATGGTCCGGTCAAGTGGCTGGGCGCAGCAAAGCCGTCGTACCAAGGCCCGAATGAAGGGCCGGGCGTGCCGCCGGGCAGGTACTTTGCCCGCATGACGGTCGCCGGGAAAACCTACACGAAGCCGTTCGTGGTAAAGGCCGATCCGCGCACGATGTTCACGCAGGCGCAGTTCGAGCAAACGTACGCATTCGGTAAGAAGTACTTGCGTGAGTTTTCCGTGGTCGATTCGATGCTCAACTCTTTGGACTCGGTCAAGAAAGAGCTCACGGCGGCGAAGACCGATGCGAAGACAAAAACGAATACGGCCCTGCAGCAGCAGATCGATCAGTTGCTCGCCGCGCGAACGACGATCTTCAACGAGCTGACGGCAGACTACCATAACGATGAAGACGGAATTCAGCGTCCGGGCGCGCTGCGCGAAGACATGCAAGGGTTGGGTTTCTTCGGCCAGGGCATTTTGACGCCGGCGGTCATCGACTACGGACGGCGGGTCGATATTGCGTATCGCGCCGCCGTAGCGCGGTACAATGCGTATATCGGGACGCTTGGGCCCGTCAACGCTTCGCTGCGAGCGGCCGGGCTGAAGACGCCGGATACTCACGCGGTAACACCTTGATCGAATAAAGGAGCTTAGTGGAGGAATGAAACGCGCTGTTGCGGCGATGCTGCCGCTGCTGACGGTCTTACTCGTTGCGCCCGGAGCCGCACGTGCGGCGGATGAAGCGCTACTCGCACCTCAAATGGCGTTCGGTCGGACCCGCTGTTGCGGGCGGCCGCGTTGCGGCGGTGGCCGGAACGGCGGCGAACCCGCAGTTGTATTACATCGGTGCGGCGGGCGGCGGCGTGTGGAAGTCGGCGAACGGCGGCGCGACGTGGACCGCGGTCTTCGAGAAAGAGCCGGTTTCGGCAATCGGTGCGGTCACGATCGATCCGACGAATGAAAACGTCGTCTGGGTCGGCACCGGTGAAGCAAATCCGCGCAACGACGTGACCTACGGCGACGGCGTCTATAAAACGACGGACGGCGGCAAGACCTGGACGAACGTCGGCTTGCAAGCCACGCGCCATATTTCGCGCATTCTCGTCGATCCCAAAAATCCAAACCACGTGATTGTCGGAGCCTCCGGCGATCCGTTCCGCGACAGCACCGATCGCGGCGTGTACGTCACGGATGACGGCGGAAAAACCTGGAGCAAGACGCTCTATGTCGGACCGCAAAGCGGCGCCTCGGAGCTCGCGATGGATCCGAACGATCCGTCCGTCATCTTTGCGAGCATCTGGCAATTCCGGCGCGAGCCGTGGACGTTCCACAGCGGCGGTCCCGACGATGGTATCTGGAGATCGAGCGACGGCGGCAAGACGTGGACGCGTTTGGCCGCTCACGGGCTGCCGGCCGGATACATGGGGCGCAGCGCGGTTGCAATTGCTCCGAGCAATTCGAAACGCGTCTATGCGCTGATCGAAGCGAAGGGCGGTATTCTCTGGCGCAGCGACGACGGCGGTCAAAACTGGACGATGGTTTCATCCGATACGCTCGCCGATCAGCGGCCGTTTTATTTTACGCACATCAACGTCGATCCGAAGGACGAGAACCACGTGTTCGCCGTTTCCGAGCAGCTTGCCGAAAGTAAGGACGGCGGTCACAAGTTCAAGCCCATCGCGGACGACGTCCACGTCGATTACCATGCAATGTGGATTGCTCCGAACGATCCGAACCGAATGATCACCGGTGAGGACGGTGGATTCGCCCTCACGTTGGACGGCGGTAAGAACTGGATGTTCTCACGCAATATTCCGATCGGCGAGGTGTATCACGTCGGCGCTTTCCGTTCACGAGAATCCATATTGGATCTGCGGACCGCTACAGGACAACAATGGATTTTGCGCGCCCAGCAACTCGCAGAATACCGAGGGCATTCTGGATGAGAACTGGCAAAACGTGATCGGCGGCGACGGGATGTGGGCGGTGCCCGACCCGTCTAACCCCGACCACGTGCTGACCGATCTGCAGACCGGACGCATCGCGGACTACAACAAGGTTTTGCAGACCAGCCGCTTCGTGCAGCCGTACTTCGATTTCAATCGCTACGACTTTGCGCTCTATTCGCGCCGGTACCGCTTCAATTGGGATTCTCCGATCGGGTTTGCTCCCTGGAATCCGCACATCTTGTGGCTGGGCGGCAACGTCGTCTTTCAGTCGGCCGATCGCGGCGTTCACTGGAAGGTTATCAGTCCCGATCTGACGCTGAACGTGAAGGAGCATCAGCAGCCATCAGGTGGACCGCTCGCGCTCGACGTCTCGAGCGCCGAGTTCTCGGACAATCTCCTGGACGTGGAAGGATCGCCCGCACGTGCGGGCGTCATCTGGACGGGAGCCGACGACGGCCTGATCTCGGTCACGACCGACGGCGGTAAACACTGGAGCAAACATACGATCGCGGGTGTTGCGCCGTACGGCCGCGTCGAGACCGTCGCGCCCTCAGCCGTTCGACGCCGCCACGGCATATGCAAACGTCGACCGTCACCGCTCGGGGGACTATGCGCCGTATCTGTTCGTCACGCACGACTACGGGAAGTCGTGGACGAAGATCACGAGCGGTTTGCCGGACGACCAATGGGTACGCACGGTACGGCCTGATAATCGAAACCGCTCACTCCTGTTCGCCGGTACCGAGAACGGCATGTGGATTTCGTATGACGGCGGCGGTCATTGGTCGGATTTCAAGTTGAATCTGCCGACCGTTTCCGTTCGCGACATTCGCGAGCAGCCCGAATTCAACGACCTGGTCATCGCGACGCACGGCCGCGATATTTGGATTCTCGACGATCTTTCGGCGATTCAGCAGCTTGCTTCCGCACAGAGCGTGGGAACTGCGCTCTTCAAACCCCGCACGGCATACGAATACGATATGCACAGCAATGACGAGGGTCTGTACACGCGGTTCGCGGGGCAGAACCCGCCGTACGGCGCGATCATCGATTTTTATCAGCGCGAGCCGCAAACAACGGCAGCTTCAATAGATATTCTCGATGCGCATGGCCGCGTGATCCGGCATATCAAGGCGCAGCAGAAGCCGAAAACCGGCCAAGCGCCGGCGGAGGAAGAAACGCGAGGCCCCGGAGCGGGGCCCGGCGTGACGAATGAAGTGGGCGTCAATCGCGTCGTTTGGAACTTTCGCGAGGACGGCCCACCGCAGTGGAACGGGACGGCGGTACAATTTCGCGGGCCACAAGTCGGTGCGATGGTCGTACCGGGCACCTACACTGCGCGAATCACGCTGAACGGGCACACGTATTCGCAGAGTTTTTCGGTAAAAGCCGATCCGCGAAGCCCGTATACGCAGGCTCAACTCGTTCAGGCATATGAATTCTCCAAAAAGTATCTGGATGCGGGAGGACGGATCAATACGATCCTCAACGCGATCGATGCGCAGCGCAAGGTGCTCACGACCGCGCGCGCAAGTGCTGCCAAGAGCGGCAATACGGCGTTGTTAGCCAAAATCGATGCAGCGCAAAAAGCACAGGATGCGATATTCAAGCGTTTGACTGCGAATTACCAGAACGACGAGGACTCGATTCAATATCCCGGACAGCTCCGTGAGGACGTGCCGCGTTCGGGCTTCGGCGGTGCGCAGCCGCCTACGCCCGCCCTTCTGGAATACGCCGCGCGCTTCGACCGGGAGTTCGCCCAAATCGTGGCTGCATACAACGGCTACCGGGAACAGACATACGACCCGCTTGCAGCCCAGCTGCGCACGGTCGGTATCCGGTAACCTCGCTCGCACGTGTGCGTCTCGACACGTGCCCGATTTATCGCGGCCGCAGGTGCTGCGGCCGCGGTACCAATGTTCGCGCGGGGCGACACGCAAGCGTTAAACCTGCGCGATGCATCGATCTGAACTGCGCGGCATCGCGCTGCGAATTTCAATCGGGGGCTGGTTCGGACTCTACGACCTATTCATGTCCGCGTATATATCGCTCGGGCTCATTCGCGAAGGGCTGTTTGTCGCGACCGCACCATCGGTATTCGCGCTGCGCGGCTTTGCCAGCTTCGTGGGAGCCGGCTTTGCCGGAATGTTTTTGGGCACGCTGCTTTTCAGCTGGGTTTCCGATCACCTCGGGCGCAAGGCAACGTTCACCTATTCTCTGCTCTGGTATTCGGCAGCGACCTTCATCATGGCGTTCGGGCACAGCGCACAAACGATCGACCTGTGGCGCTTTCTCGCGGGTATCGGCATCGGCGTTCAGCTGATCACGATCGATACGTATTTGTCGGAGATCGCGCCAAAAGACGAGCGCGGCTACTGGATCGCGTTCTCGCAATTCATCGGATACTTGGCAATTCCGGTTGCGGCGCTGGCAGCCTACGTTCTCGTTCCGCATACCCTCGCGGGACTCTCCGGGTGGCGCTACGTCGCGCTCATCGGTTCGCTCGGCGGCATAGCAGTATGGTTTTTACGCAGCGGGCTTCCGGAGTCTGCACGATGGCTGCAGCGCGCGCGAGAGCCGCCGGCGCTCCGGCCTGCTCGATGCCTGGAGCGCGATCTGGAGCGATGCGTATCGCACCCGAACGCTGATGCTCGTCGTGTTCAACCTCGCGCAAACCGTCGGATTTTACGGCTTCACCGCATGGGTGCCCATCTTTCTTGCATCGCACGGTGTGAGTTTTGCCAAGTCGCTCGAGTATTCGTTTATCATCGCCGTCATCAATCCGCTCGGACCGCTGCTGGCCATGCGGATGGCGGATCGCTGGCAGCGAAAATGGCAGATCGTCACGCTGGCGCTCGTTATCGCGTTTGCCGGACTCGTATTCTCTATCGTGCGCGCGCCTGCGGCGATTGTCGTTGTGGGCACGATCGTCACGCTGGCGAACGCGTGGTTCTCCTGTGCTTTTCATGCGTATCAGGCGGAATTGTACCCGACGCGCATTCGAGCGCAATCGGTGGGATTCGTCTATTCGTGGAGCCGGTTCAGCTCGATCTTCGTCGGCTTTCTGATCGCTGCGGTGCTGCGCTCGTATGGGACGATAGGCGTCTTTATGCTCATCGCGCTCGCGATGGTGATTGTTGCCGCAGCGATCGGTATCTTCGGAATGCGCACGAACAACATCGCGCTCGAGGATCTCGCCGGTATTTGAGCGCGATCGCCTCTACGCGAAGAGCCGCTTGAGGAACGCCTCGTGTTTGAACGAGCCGCCGTTTGCGAAACGGACGATCACCAGCGCTTGCGAGGGCACGACATACATCGCTTGGCCGCCCGAGCCGCTCGCATAGATCAGGTCGTCCGGCGCGTCCGGCGGAGCCAGCCACCACGCCAGACCATAGCGCGGATTGGCGCGCGATCCCTGAAAACATTCTTGTGTACCGGGCTGCATTCAAGGAAACGAATTCGCCGTAGCGCGCCCAGTTCGCAGCCCTCAGGAACGCGCCCGTCGGAAGCGGATGCGTACCGTCTTTCAGCGTTCGCCACGATCCGACTTCCACACCGGCCGGAGTCAAGATTCGCGCGCGCAGATATTCGTGCGGCGTCAAACCAAGCGGCTTCAGGCGCTGCGCGAACACGGCTCCGAAGATCTGCAGAGGTATTCCGCCGTACGTGAACGTCTCTCCGGGCTGCGCCCGCGCAACGGTCGCAAGAGCCTTTTCGTAGGTTGGTACGGCCGAACCCAAACCGCCGAACGGAACGCCTGCCGTCAGATTGAGCAGCTCGCGAATCGTGGCACCCTGCCAAACGGGATCGTCGAGCGAAAGTAAACCTTCGCGCTGCGCGGTCAGCGCGGTGATGCCCCAAAAGCTTTTGGTGCCGCTGTACAGCGCGTGCACCGTATCCTTGAGAAAGCCGTCGTCGTACCGTTCGAGTAAGGTCTCTCCCGCTTGCCGTACGAGCAGCACCTGGGGTTTGTGCTTCGCGTGATACTGCGCGGCTTGCTCGAGATTCATGCGTGGTGTTGTGCGCCGTGTGAAAAACGCGTACCTGCGGTATAGCAGCCGGTACAAATGAATGCACTGGTTCATCACGCCGGGCGCCGCGGCGAAATCGTGCTCGAGGATCGAGCGGTGCCGCAGCCCGCAGAAGGTGAGGTGCTTTTGCGAGTGCGCGCGTGCGCGGTCTGCCGCACCGATTTGCACGTCGTCGATGAAGATCTGCCGCCGCATGTAGCGGCCGTCGTGCCTGGACATCAGATCGTCGGTGAGGTGGTAGGCACCGGTGAGCGCGTTGGCGTTTGCTGGCTGGCAAGCGTCGATGGGACGTGCCGTTTCTGCAGAAGCGGAGCGGAAAATCTCTGCGATTCACCGGTGTTTACCGGCTACGATCGCGATGGCGGGTTCGCAGAATACGCAGTCGCCCGGGCCGATTTCACATTTCCGATTCCGGATGCGCTCAGCGACGAGCAAGCTGCGCCGCTCCTATGTGCCGGCGTCATCGGCTTTCGGTCGCTGCGAATTGCCGGCGTGCAGGAGGGTGAACGTGTCGGGTTGTTCGGTTTCGGCGCCTCCGCGCATCTTGCGCTGCAAGTGTTACGTGCGTGGAAATGCGAGGTGTACGTAGCAACGCGCGGCCGGGCGCACCGGTTGCTCGCGCAAGAGATGGGAGCGGCGTGGACCGGCGAGGCGACCGAGAAACCGCCGGTGGCACTCGATCGCGCCGTCACATTCGCGCCCGCAGGTGAGGTCGTCGTGTCCGCGCTTGCAGCGCTGCGCAAAGGCGGAGTCGTGAGCATCAACGCTATTCATCTCGACGAGATGCCGGCGTTTGATTACGATACGCTGCTTTGGGGCGAGCGGCAGATCCGCAGCGTGACCAATATGACGCGTGCCGACGCGCGAGACTTCCTGGCGCATGCTGCGCAGCACAGCGTGCGTCCGCGCAGCCGGGCGTTTGCGCTCGAGGAGGGAGCGTCGGCGCTAGGAGCGGTGCGTGAGGACCGCATCGATGGGGCAGCGGTCATCTTTCCCCAAAAAGCGGGTATACCTTAGGTTACTGTGAGTCGTGCTTTTGTCAAAGAGGACGACGGAGACGGCGAGATCGTCGCTCCGCGGCCCCAGCGGCAGCATCCGTATTACGTGACGCCCGCGGGTTACGAGCAGCTGCAAGGGCGGCTTGCCCAAGCACAGGCTGCCGGGAATGCCCGCGAGGTCGAGGACGCGCAAGAGCGGATAGAGGTTGCGATCGTCGTCGACCCGCGAGAACAACCGAAAGACGTCGCGAAGTTCGGCGCGATTGTCACGGTCGAGCAGCCTGACAAGAAGCGGCAGAGCTACCGGATTGTCGGCGAGGACGAGGCCGATCCGCTTGCGGGCACGATCAGCTGGTTATCGCCGCTGTCCCAAGCGCTTCTCGACCATCGAGCCGGCGATCGCGTCACGTGGCGACGCCCGGCGGGAAATCTCGCGCTTCAGATCGTTTCGATCGCGTACGAGTAGACTCTCGCGTTACCAGGGGCCGTACACATCTCAGCCGTAGATGGCGACCATGGGAGAGTTTAATCCTGCCCATGCTTTGCGTGATGTAGACGAGCGCCGCCGGCAGATTGCGACCGGTGAACGCGTCGTGCCGGTTGCCGCCGCGGTAATTGCCGTACTGGCGGCACTTGCCACGCTCTTCGCGCACCACAGCTCCATCCTGGCGCTGGCGCTAAAGAATGAAGCGGTCTTGCTTCAGACCAAGTCCGTCGATCAATACAACTATTACGAGTCTAAACGAGTCCGGGCGGACCTGATGCAGGCGCTGATCGACGCGGATCTGGTCCCGAAAAACTCGCCGGGCCGGGCGAAGATGGAACAGCGGATAGCAGGCGAGACTTCGGATGCCGACAGCGTTCTGAACAAGGCCAAAGTGCTCGAATCGCAGGCAAGCGATTCAATCCAGCGATCGGAGCGCTTTGTCGGCTCGTATGAAAACTACCAGGTCGCAGCAACCCTCTTCGAGGTGTCGATCATTTTGGTTTCGATTACCGCGCTCTCGCGCACGAAAGCCTTTCTGTACGTTGCAGCCGGTGCCACACTGGTCGGCTTAGGTTTCCTAACCGTAGGGTTCTTGCACTAGGCCTCCGCAGGCGTTTCCATGGAGTCTGACGGCGTCACGCCGAACATGTCTTTATATCGCTGGCCGAAGTGGCCCATGTGAAAGAAGCCGTAATCCGCCGCGAGATCGCAAAGCCGCGAGGTTCCGTTCATGCTCCATGCGCAAGTGCCCGGTGTGCTTCATTCAGACGGCGCAGCGTAATATACGCGACCGGGGAAAGCCCCGTAACCGCCTTAAACGCGTACCGACATCGCTCGTGCGGAGCAGCCCGCCCAGCGGCAGAGCACGCGCAACGTCGGCGGTTCGTCGAGATGCTCCAATGCGAAACGCTCAGCGGCAATGACGATGGCGAGTTGCGCTCGAAAGGCACGCGCTCGTCACTTCAGAGCGTGCCGCATACAGCGTTCGAACGAACGCATCGATCGTTGGATCGTTAAACAGACGCCCGCGCAAAGCGGACGAATACACGCAGCCTTCTACTGGGACGCGATGCGAGTCCAGTGCCAGTCTCGTGTGGCGGATTCGGTAAGCCGTCGAAACTAATCGCTACCCACATGATCTCGGACGTGCCGAATAGACTAAGGTTTAGCCCGTCCGCGCCGACGATCGCAAGTTGCTCCGGTTTCATTTGCATGCCGTTAAAGAGCGCGGGCTCTTGGATAGAAGACAGCCGACGAGCAGCGCGTTTATCGGGCGGCGAGCGCGCAGGTGAAAGCCTTGCGCACAGATCTGACGGTGCCGCACTAACCCCGATCCGAATCGTGTGTGGATCTCCGCCTGAAACGATCCGGCGTGATCTGAATGCACTCCGCCGGCGTGCCGAACATGTCGCACAAGCCGGCTGCCGACTTAACCACCTCAGCCGCGGATGACGGCGTTACTGCGGTATGCAGAAACGACTCTTGCCGCGCGTTCACTCTATGCTCTGCTATCGACATAACGGTCTCTCCCAGATGGCAAAAGGACAGACGAGCGTGTTGCTGCGCGAGCGTGACACGCACGAGGAACCGAGTTTTAGAAGCAGTCTACACGTGCCGGGGTGTTGTTCGGTCGAGCTCCTCCGCGAGAATCGGCACGCCCAGATTACACGATTGTGCGCCTTGCACCGCGCATAGTTTCAGGATTTCGAAAATCTCTTCACGCTGGCACCCAATCGCAACGCCGCGTTGATATGACCCTTTGCCGGTGTTGCACGCGAGTACATGTAAAGCGCCGTGAGCGCCACACTGATCAGTTCAAGCGTCACCGGCGGCAGAACGCCGCTCTCATAGATGTTCAGAAGAGTCGCGGCAAACTGTTCCATCCATTTCAGATCGAGCGCGATCATCGGATCCACGCGTCGTTCCAATGCCCCATTTCCCGCACACGGTTGCACGCAGGCGTCGATTCGCGCGTATTAGCGTAGAGCTGCGTCGTGCTGCAAGCTGCTTGATCGACCAGCTCCGCGGCGGCAATGTGCATGCCGAGATCGCCGCGAGTGCGGCCATTTTCAAAATTGCAAATATCTGCGTGGGAGTGGCACCCGCATCGAGTGCTGCGCGAATATGCCGGCGCGTTGCGCTTTTATCGAAGTTCGTCCATGCGCACCGGCCGCGATCTACACGAGTTCGATGGTTCGGCGGCTCAAGTGCCGCCGTTCCAAGGATGGGTAATCAACGCGAGCGCCAGCCCCGTCCAGTCCGGATCCCACCGCTCCATCGCTGCCAGTGCTTGATCCCAACCGCTCTCTTGCAACTCCCTGCGGAATATCGGCACTCTGCCGTTTTCTGACATGTATACTCCTGATGTGGCCCGCGCAGTCGTGCCTGCGCCCTGCTGCTTTACTATCGCGGCCTACGCTAAATACTAGCGAGAGCGACGTTCGAGATGAACCCTCGCGTAGTGGGCTACTGCGATTCCCACCGGCGTGGGTGGAAAATAGGAGCGTTCACCTTTGTGGAGTCAGACGGCGCATGCGCGCTCGGTTCATTGTTGCGATGCTCAGCCTGTTCATGCTTGTCAATTCCGCTGACAAGGCCGTACTCGGCTTAGCCGCACTGCCGATCATCGCCGACATGCATCTTTCGCATGCGCAGTTCGGCCTGCTCGGAGCTGCTTCTTTATACTGTTTTCCGTGTCCGCGCTGATCGTTGGCTGGCTGAGCGATCGCTTCTCGCCGAAGTGGCTGCTCGCGGGGTTGGCGTTCATATGGACTGCGGCAATGTTTCCGCTGGCTGCGCCGATCGGATTCAGCGCGTTTCTCGCATCACGCGTCGTTCTCGGTGCCGGTGAGTGGCCCGCGCTGCCGACTGCGCTTCATACGGCGTACGCAAGGTTCGGCGACGAGCAGCGGTCGCTAGTGACCTCGTTCATTCAAGCGGGTATCCCACTGGGTGCTGCTATCGCCGCATTCGGCGTCACCACAATCATTTCGAGGTTCGGATGGCATGCAGCGTTCGGCGCGCTCAGCGCGGTGAGCACCCTCTGGTGCGTTGGCTGGATCTGTATCTACAAACCCGCGGATTCGCATGTGACATCGCAATTGTCCGATCGCAAATCCGCTCCGCCCGCACATCTCTACTAAGCCTGACAATCATGCGAGCAACGGTGGCAGCTTTCGCCGCGTACTAGCTAAGCGCACTGCTGTTCATATAACTTCCCTCATATCTCGAAACCGTGTACGCGCTCACGACCTCATCGGCCGCGTTGATATTGACAGTGTCGTGGATCTTGCAGGTTCCGCTGTTTCCGCTCGTCGGTTCACTCTCACAGATCGCTGCAGCGCCGAGGTTATTCTACGCAGTTGCGCGCGTTACGCTCGCAACAATCGGTCTTGCGATCGCCGGCGCTGCGATGTCGCAATGACCGCTGCCTGCTCGTTGCCCATGGCGTATTGCACTCGCAATGCTTTGCCTTGGTGCAACCGTTGTCTTGATAACGTTGATTCCGCCTGTGGTCGCCGAGTCGTGCCGCAAGCGCGCAGAGGCCTCGCTCTGGGCGGATGCGTTGCATTCTGCGCGCTCGGCGGGATTGCCGCGCCGATCCTTCTCTGCCGAATCGTTCACTCCGCCGCTATACCCGCGGACAGATATCGCTCCGGTTTCCTAGCATCCGGCATATTGCTCTTGCTATTAGCGCTGGTTTCGCGCGCTCTCATGCGTCCCGCACGAGATCGCCCTGCCTTCGCCGACGCTGCTCCGGTTTCTTCATGAGCAGCGAAGAAGACGTATCGCGTCAGGAGATCCGCGCGAACTCTCGCAATTTCTCCGGTCAAAGCGCGATCATCTCCACCCCGCAAGAAGCGAGCGTGGTAACCACTCTGCACCGCCGCACTCCCTTACTGCGCCGCGAAGAAGTAGCGTATCTGGCGTACATCAGCACTAATTGTTACAGTGCTTCGGCCGCAGACTATGTTCACCCATCCACTGCCACCCTGCTTGGTATCGCGCGCGCCCTACAACTATCGGTAGTCGATACACAATACATGTTCGATCTCGTCTGTTTGGCGATCTCTCGGACCGAGCGTTTCGACGAGCCTATCCCCAGCGTGTTTGACACATACGTGCCTTCGATAAAGGGCGCAGTCGCATTTCTCGTCTACGAATTCTCACACCGCTTCGCTGTAACGCGATCTCGATGCGACACATCAGTGTGCGAGGTTTGCAGACCCTCTCTATCGCAATCTGCTCGTTCTCGGTGTTTAAGACGAGAACATCGCTCGCTTCCTGGTCGAGTACTACGAAACGCTATCGCGTCGGGGCGTCGGCATGTTTCGCCGTCATTACTTATCACATCTCCGAACAGAGTTCTTCTAACTGGTCTACGAACGGCTCAAAGAGGCTGCGGTATTCGAGAAGTCTTGGAAAGATTTCGCTGTGGAGGAGGAGATCACCGGCGATCGTCCGTTCTAACGACATCATCCGAGCATAGGAACGCTACATTGTTTCCTATATATCTCTATCCGCACCGCCTTTACTATCTCTTTTTTCGCTTTCGTCTCCCGCATACTATGAAACCGCCTAAAAATTTAACAGCTCGAGAAAATCGGCACGCCCTGGAACCCGTCATTTGGCTAACCGCCTTCTTGCAGCGGCTGTGTGCCCAGCCGCGACTGCACCGATGGGCTCTTCGTCAATGACGTCCGGTTAGTTCGGGTCCGTTGTTGGATACATTCCAAGCAGCGGCGGGTCTAATCCCCCAGAAGATTGTGGAGGAGCATCATGGTTGACGGCAAGGTTGCAATTGTGACCGGAGGCACGCGCGGGATCGGCAGCGCTATTACGACAACGCTCGCCAGTCACGGCGTGCGCGTGGCGGCGGGATATAGCCGCGGAAAAGAATCGGCGGAGAGTCTGCAGGCAGATCTTTCCAAGAAAGGCGGCACCGTATCGATCCATCAGGGCCGCGTGGATGATGCGGCCGACTGCGCGCGCGTCGTCAAAGAGGTCCTGGACGAACACGGTCACATCGACTGGCTTGTCAACAATGCGGGAATCACGGTCGACAAAACGGTGCGCAAGATGAGCCCCGAGGATTGGCACAACGTGCTGAACGTCAATCTGTACGGCGCTTTCGCGATGATCAAGGCGGTACTTGAACATATGATCGAGCGCGGTTCCGGGCGCATCGTAAACATCAGTTCGGTCATCGGTGAGACGGGAAACGTCGGCCAAGCAAATTACTCCGCTTCCAAAGCCGGGCTTTTCGGATTGACCAAGAGTCTCGCGCTCGAGATGGCCACCAAGGGCATTACGGTAAATTGCGTGGCGCCGGGTTTCATCGCGACGGAAATGGTCGAGGCGATTCCGGAAGCCGCGCTCTCGAAAGTCGTGCAAAAGATTCCCAAGCAGCGCCTCGGGCGGCCCGAGGAGGTCGCGCGCGTGGTCGCCTTTTTGCTGGACGACAAATCCGACTACATTACCGGCGCCGTTTACACCGTAAACGGCGGCCTGGACATGTAGCTGCAAAGGAAACACAAAGGCCGCTAGGTAAATCTAGCGCATGCTTGACTTTCACAACCTCCCTTGCCGGTCGCGTCGGAATCGTGACGGGCGGCGCCCGCGGGATCGGCGGCGCGATCACCAGAGCCCTCGTAGCCGACGCTGCGAAGGTCGCCGTCCTGGGTTTGCCCGCCGACCGGGAGCGCACGGAACGCCTGCGTTCTTCCCTGAACGGGTCGGCAAAAGACGTTGTCTTCTACGAGAACAACGTCGGTGAATATGAGCGATGCCAAAAGACGGTCGAATTAATCATCAAAGAACACGGCCGCATCGACTTTTTGGTAAACAACGCGGGGATCACGGCCGACCATACGGTGCGAAAAATGACGATCGAAGAATGGAATGCGGTTCTGCAGATAAATCTCTCGGGACCGTTTTTTATGACAAAGGCCGTTATCGATCACATGATCGAGCAGAACTACGGGCGGATCGTGAACATCAGTTCCGTTGTGGGTCTGAGCGGCAACATCGGACAGGCGAATTACTCCGCCGCGAAAGCCGGTTTGATCGGTTTGACGAAGACGGTCGCACTCGAGGTTGCCGGTAAAGGCATCACGGTCAACGCCGTCGCTCCCGGCTTCATCAATACGGAGATGGTGGCGGCGATGCCGCCCGCGGCGATCGAGAGCGCGTCCGCGCGCACGCCGGTGAAACGCCTTGGCCAGCCGGAAGAGATTGCGCGTATGGTGCGCTTTCTCATCGACGATGCCAGCGGCTATATTACCGGATCGGTATTCAACGTAAACGGCGGTATGTACATGTGATGCCCGGCATGACGATGTCACCGGAAGATCTGCAATACGGTCTGGACGTCACGGGCCTTGATCCCGCCTCGCTGGGCGACGCACTGCGCGCAGTTATCACGGATGCGATGGCCGACCCCGCACGCATGATGATGTGGATGGGCAGCGTCTCGGTCTCGCAGCAGACAGCCGGATTGAATCTGCTTCGACGCCTGAGCGGCGAGAAGGTCGACTCGCCCTCGAACGGCGATAAGCGGTTCGCAGATCCGGGCTGGATCGAGAATCCGCTGCTCGCCGGAATGCTCGAAGACTATTACAACCGGTCCAAGGCCGCGATGACGCTGGTTGAGGGGTCGCGCCTGCCCGATGCAACCAAACGTAAAGCCCGATTCGCGATGCAGCTGCTGAACGATGCACTCGCGCCGAGCAACGTTCCTTGGATGAATCCCGCGGTGATCAAAGAAGCGATGAACACCGGCGGCGCAAGTTTGATGCGCGGCATGCAGAATTTCATGGAAGACGTGAGCGAGAATCACGGTATGCCGCGCCAGGTGGATTCCTCGCAGCACAAGCTGGGCGTCAACCTGGCTGCGACTCCGGGCCGCGTCGTCTTCAGAAACGAACTCATCGAACTGATCGCATACGAGCCGCAGACGCCGAAGGTTCACGCGATTCCGCTCCTGTGCAGCCCTCCGTGGATCAACAAGTACTACATCATGGATCTCGCGCCCGGCCGATCGTTCGTCGAATGGGCCGTACGCCACGGGCATCAGACATTCATGATCAGCTATCGCAACCCCGATGCCTCGATGCGCGATTTCTTGATGGACGATTACCTGAGACTTGGATTGATCGCCGCTCTGGACGCAGTCGAGCGCATCACCGGTACGCGCAAGACGAACATCGCCGCGCTGTGCTTGGGCGGTACGCTGACCTTGATCTTCCTTGCGTATCTTGGCGGCGCACGGCCAGGGCGGCCGCGTGAACAGCGCGACGCTGACGAACTCGCTGATCGATTTCTCCGAGCCGGGCGATCTGGGCATCTTCACGGACGAGTCCACGATCGCGCGACTGGAGAAACGCATGAACGAGCGCGGGTTTCTCGATTCGAGCGAAATGGCCGGCACCTTCGATTGGATGCGCGCAAACGATCTGATCTGGAGTTATGTGGTCAACAACTGGTTCATGGGTAAGAATCCGCCCGCGTTCGATATTCTAACGTGGAACGGCGATTCCACACGGATGCCGGCGGCAATGCACTCGCAGTACTTGCGCGCATGCTATCTGCACAATCTCATCGCGCAGCCCGGCAAATTCGCTATCATGGATACGCCTATCGATCTCGGAGCAATTCATACGCCGCTCTACGTGCTCGGCGCGGAAGCCGACCATATCGCTCCGTGGCGTTCCACGTACCGCACGGTCAATCTGGTAGGCGGCGACGACGTAACGTACACGCTCACGAACTCCGGGCATATTGCGGGCATCGTCAATCCTCCGGGAAATGCAAAGTCGAAGCATTGGACCAAAGATCGCACGCTCGCGCACGCGAGAGCGCGGATGAATGGCGGGCGAGCTCGCACGCGCGTGGGCGAGAGCTGGTGGAACGACTGGGCATCGTGGGCAGCGCAGCGTTCCGGAGCGATGGCAACGCCCTACGACCTGCCGCAAGGCGAAGCATCTCCAGGCCGTTACGTGCTCAACGAAACCGGCGAGCCGTTCGATCCGATCGGTGCGGGAAAACGCAAGGACACCGCGCAGAACGGTGCGGCGCGCGCAAAGCGAAAGAAGCAGCGTCGATGAGTTCGCGCGACGATAAAGCCTGGAAAGGCCTTGGCGAGTTCATACGCAGTCAGCGCGAACTTGCAAATCTTTCGCTGCGGCAGTTAGCGGAGATTGCGAACATCTCCAATCCCTACCTCGGCCAGGTCGAGAAGGGCCTCTACAAACCGTCCGCCGATGTGCTCAAAAATATCGCGAACGCCCTGCAAATCTCGGCGGAAACGATGTATACGCAAGCCGGTCTGCTGGATGAAGACGTCAAGGTACCGCCCGGTCAGAACGTTGAGCAGGCAATCAGGCTGGATCCGCATTTGAGCACGGACCAGAAGGACACGCTCATTAGAATCTACCGGGGATTCGTGGACCGCGCTTGACAGGCATAGCGGGTGCTTAGTATACTTAGCACTAGCAGCAGCGCACTTTTTAGGAGACCGAATGTCCACCGATTTCACCCAGTACGTCAATAAGTTCCAGACCGAGACCCTCGAAGCCGTCAAGCAGGCGCAGGACGCCAATCTGGCCGCCTTCGGCCAGGCCCGCGAGCTCTTCTCGCAAGTTGCGAAGATGGACAAGCTCCCGACGGTCCAGGATCTCCCCACGCCGACCAAATTCGTCGAGCTCAGCTTCGACTACGCCAACAAGTTTCTCGAGATGCGCAAGCAGTATGCGCTTCAAATCGCCGAGATGTTCACCGAAGCGACGAGCAACGTTACGAACAACGTGACGAACAACGCGCGGAACAACGTCTCGAAGGCTCGCGGAAGAAACTAGTCCGCTTCACCTCCACGGAGCGAGAAGTAAGAAAAAGGCTCACATGTAGATGTGAGCCTTTTTCTTTTTCTGCAAGACGGGGAAGCCGCTTATTGGCTTGGCGGACTAGGGAGCAGCACGATCGCAAGCAGCAGCAAGTCTACAAGCAACCAATTGAACGCGGCGGCATTGTCGCACAAAAAGCAGTAATGTTTGAAACGCATCATGGCAAATCACGGCAACGGAGCTATCTATAGCCGTACATCGGCCGCGCTTAAACGGCGATGAGCCCCGGCGCGATAAGATTTCAGCCTCGATAGATGCCGGGAAAACCGCGATCCAGCGGCTCCAACTCGACCCCCTGAATCTTCGCCGGTTTTTCAAGCACGATGTCGGTCGGGCGCGCGTTCACGAGTTTGCGAATCAGCGTTGTTGCCTGGGGCAGCTCGGCATCGACCGGGATTCGATTCCCGAGCGAACCGTCGGCGTACCGTGCGTAACCCAGCGGCGTGACGTACACCCAGGGCGCGATAATCGTGTCGCTAGGACCCGTTAACGAGCGCACGCGCGCAAGATATGCCGATGCTCCGGGATCGTCGTGTCCGTGAAGGACACCGCGATTCGTCCACAGCGTGCCGAATGCGAGCAGCAGCGCGAACGTAGCAACGAGGCGTCCCGACATTCCGCCCCGGTCCGCCGCAGCCAGCAAAGAGCCGACGAAAACGACTTCGATCCACAGCGCGCAGAGCAGATACCGGGCTTGGTCGCTTTCGATCGTATATGCGCCGGCGAAACCTGTAATGCCCAGGAGCGCGAGCGCGAGGCCCATGCCGGCTACCGGCGCGCGCACGAGCAGCGTAACCAGACCCGCCAAGGCGAGCGCGAGCATCGCCCACCCATGTTCCGCGCGGGCAAACGTTGAAAAATGTGCGAGCCCGTGTGTATATTGCACGGGGTTCAGCATCGACCAGAACGCAGGACGCGTGTTCCATTGCAGTCCGGCAATCATCCACATGAACTGCGCCGGCGTCGACGGATCGCCGTAGTTCCAAAACGGTTGCCCGGGCGGAACACCGATAGCCAGCGTCGGATCGATTCGCGCTCTCGAGAGCCACACGCTCCGCAAAAACACGCTCAGGTAGAGCAGAACGGCGCACATAGCGCGCCAATGAGCTGCGCGGTAATGCGCGGCGAGAACCGCCCGCGCGCAAGGAGGATCGTAAGAATTCCGGGCAGGATCCACAGGGCATTGGGATGAGTCGCCAACGCCAAACCTTCGAAGAGCATTGCGGCCAGTGCCCACCGCGGATGTCCGCGTCGCGCGAATACGATCGCACACCCCAGAGCGAGTGCTTCGAACCCGAGCAGGAGCGCATGCACCTCCGTGCGCGTCGCGCGGACCCAGACGATTTGACCAAACGCGAAGAGCCACGAACAAAACATCGCGGCCGCGGGTGAGGCGTCGAGCGCATCGAGTGAGAGCCAGATCGCGCCGGCCGCCGCAGCCCCGCCGGCGCATGCAACCAGCGCCGTCCGCCATGCGATCGTTCCGAAAGGAATCAGATGTGAAGTGAGCCATCCGGCAAGCACAAAGGCCGGAAAGCACGTTGGATGCGCGATTCCGTAGATATACGGAACGGTGGCCATTTCGCCGGTATCCCAAAATGCGACGTTCGGGCTGGATGAAAGCGCATAGACGAAGAAAGGCACGAGCACGGCGCCCACTGCATATGACCGTCGCGTATCAATACGGAGCATGCATTCCAGGGATACGTCCGTCCGGAGGTATTATCCTTATGCGCAGAATTGCGAAAACGATCGCGCTGTGCTCGTTCATACTCAGTGCGTGCACGTCTTCGCCGACGCTCTCGCAGCAATTACCGGTACAGTGGCGCGCTTTCCGGCTCAATCCGCAGTTGAACCCGGTCGCGGCGCATTCGCTGCCGATTGCAGCGAGCTGGACGTATAAAACCGGTGGAGGTATTTCCTCGAGCCCGACACTTTCGGGAGCGACCGTCTATATTGCGAGCAACGACGGGCGCTTATACGCGCTCGACCTTCGAAGCGGGACTTTGAAGTGGCGGTTCGCGGCGCAGAACGATCTGATGACCGCACCGCTCGTCGTCGATTCCACCGTCATTATCGGCGAGGGGAACAACTTCGGGACGATGTTCGATCCGCCGAATTACTTGCTGCTCGGATCGGGTTCCAACAGCATTATCGGCGTCGATCGCCAGACGGGAAAACAGCGGTGGCGATGGTTCGTCCCGGGAAGCGCGATGCCGACGGGCGCGGTGGTAAACGGGGTCTATCTGCACCATGATGCCGCAGGGATGCTTTTCGCGCTCGGCGCGGCCGACGGCAAGTACCGATGGCGCAAGTATCTGCAATCGACGGCGACAATGGTCGCCGCCAACAACTTTCGCGGAAACGAAGTGGTGACGGCGGGCGATTATCCGAATTCCGTCATCGACCTCGACGGTGTTACCGGCAGAATTCTCTGGCGCACGCGCTTTTCGGATGAGTTTGCGTCTTTTGACGACTGCCCGCTCGCAAGCGATGGGCGAAATATCTATGGAATGTATCTCGCACGCCCAAAGGACAGCAAATTCAATTTCGTCGGTTACACCACGCCCGGCATCCAGCACGCGTATCGCCTTGGATGGACGCAGCGGCCGGGTCGTCTGGGATGTCGCACTCGCGCGCGGTACCGTACCGATCAACAACTCGGCCGCGATCCCCATGATCTACGATGGAACGATGTTTCTTGGCAGCGCGCTGGTTCCCCAAGTGTTTGCTATCGATACGCGTACGGGCAGGCTGCGCTGGCATCTGCGGGTCGGGGGCCCGGTAAAAGGCGGTTTCGTGGGAGTAGACGGCGCCGTCTATTTCGGCGATCTGGCCGGATACGTGTGGTCCGTCGATGCACTGCGCGGCACGCCGCGCGGACGCATTCGAATGAAAGACGGCTTCAATGTCGGGTCACCGATCATCGTGGGCAAGACGTTGATTATCGGCAGCAAAACCGGATACGTCTTCGCCTTGCCCGTCGATTCACTTCGTTCAAACGACCGGCGTTCTTGAATGAATCTGACATCGTCGTACGGCAGCAGGGCCGAAGGTCCCAAGCGCACGAGTGTTTGAAGCATGAGCGTCTTGTAACGGCGAACGTGTCAGCGTGGAGTCCGTTACCGTAGTCCTCTTGTTCACTGATATTCAGGGAAGCACGGTGCGTTGGGAGCGGGGCCCTGAGGCGATGGCGGCTGCCGTACGGCGGCACGACGAGCTGATGAACAACTCGATTAGCCGCTTTCGAGGCCGCGCTTTCAAGACGGTGGGCGACGCTTTCTGCGTGGTCGTTCTCGACCGTCCCGGACGCAATTGCCGCGGCGCGCGACGCTCAGCGTGCGCTCTCGACGCAGGATTGGAGCGACGTCGACGGCCTTGAGGTACGGATGGCGATTCACGCCGGATCGGTGGAGGCTCGCGACGGAGACTACTTCGGACCGCCGCTCAACCGGGTTGCAAGGCTGCTCGGAATCGGTCACGGCGGCCAAGTGTTACTCTCGGGCGCCGCTGCCGATCTGGCCGCGGGCTCCCTGCCGGAGGGCGTTCACGTGTCATCGCTCGGCCGGCACCGGCTTCGGGATTTGGAGGGCACCGAACACGTCTATCAACTGCATGCGCCCGATCTTCGCGCGGAATTCCCGGCACTGCGATCGCTTGAAGAATTTCCGAACAATCTTCCGATCCAACTCACGAGTTTCATCGGGCGAGATCAAGAACTCGTGCAGCTTCGAAGCGCGGTCGAAACAACGCGGCTGCTCTCGCTCGTCGGAACCGGCGGTGTCGGGAAATCCCGGCTTGCGCTGCAGCTTTCGACGGAACTGCTGAGCCGTTTTACCGACGGCGTGTGGCTCGTCGATCTTTCGCTCGTACGTGAAAGTGACGCCGTTGCCGCCGAAACCGCTTCAACCCTAGCGGTTCGCGCGAGCCCGAGCCGGACCGTAACGGAATCGATTGCCGCCGCGATTTCGAACAAGCGCATGTTGCTGATATTCGACGGATGCGAGCACGTGCTTGGGGCCGTTGCAACGCTTGCCGACGCCGTGCTGCATGCGTGCCCGAACACGACGATCATCGTTACTTCACGACAGGCGCTGGATATCGGCGGCGAACTCGTATACAACGTCGATACGCTCGATCTTGATGCGGCGGTGAAACTCTTTGCCGAACGGGCGACTGCGGCCTCAAGCCGGTTCTCAATCACACCCCAAAACCAGGTAACCATCGCGGATATCTGTCGCCGGCTTGACGGCATTCCACTTGCTCTCGAGCTGGCGGCGCCAAAAACCGGCGTGCTGAGTCCAAAGCAGCTTTTGGAGAAACTCGACGAACGCTTTCGACTCTTGACGCGTACCGGCGGCAACCGTTTGCCGCGGCAGCAAACGTTGCGAGCGCTCATCGATTGGAGTTTCGACCTGCTGGGCGAACACGAGCGCACGCTGCTTCGGCGGATGAGTGTTTTCGCCGGCGGATGCACGCTTGCGGCCGCGGCGGCGGTGTGCAGCGACGCGCACATAGACGACTGGGAGGTTTTTGAACTCTTATCATCGTTGGTTTCAAAATCGCTCATCCTGATGGAGCCGCATGGAGAAGGCCAGCGTTACCGGATGCTCAACTCGATTCGCGAATATGGTCGCGAGCAATTGGCTTCTGCCGGCGAAAACGAGAGTATAACCGCTGGACACGCCGGTTACTATGCTGCACTAGCGCACGACGTTCGTCCGCTCGTCGAAGCGCTCGAAGACGTGCAGTGGCAACAAACACTTGCTCCCGAACTCGACAACGTGCGCGCTTTGCTCGATTGGACCGTCTTTGGCGACCACGATGCCGCACCCGGATTGAACCTGCTCGCGGATCTTGAATGGCCCGAGCTCATCACAACGCCGCAAGAATGCATCCGCTGGTTCGACGCCGCTCTCGATCAATTGGATGCGCTCGACGATCCGCTCGCTAAAGCGCGAATATGGCGTCACTACGTCCGCTTGGAGTGGTTGATCGGACGTCCAAATGCGCAAGTTGAAAAACACGCGATAGCGGCGATCGCGGCGGCGCGCGCCGCCGGCGATGCGAGCGAAATCGCGCACGCGCTCGCGAACCTGGGGAACTGCTATCGCGACGCCGGCCGGTTTGACGAGGCGGAGGCGCTGTACGCGCAGGCGTTTGATGAGCCCGATGCGCTTTCGCCGTTAACACGTAATTCCGTGCTCAGAAATTGGGCGATTAGCCATCTCCAGAGCGGAAATTTGGAGCTTGCGCGCCGGCGTTTCACGGAGGTCTCTCGCCTCGAGCGATTGGGAAGTGAAGCGCACGCGAGCGCGCTGCTGAATCTGGGCGAACTCGAATTCGCCGTCGGAGATTTGAATGCAGCCAAAGCCGCTGCAAAGCAAGCCAGAGAGGTCTTTGCCGAGCTCAACGCCGCGCCGCTCGGCCTGGCGGTTTGCAATCTCGCCGCGTATGCCATTGCGCTCGACGAGCTCGACGAGGCGCGCGAGTACTTGCAAGAGGCGCTGGATATTTTGAAGCAATCGGGCACGAGATGGATGGTCACGGCACTCGAACATCACGCGTTGTTTGCCGGACTGCTCGAAGACTACGAGCGCGCCGCTTTACTAGCCGGCTTTACCGAAGCGCACTACGCCACCCACGGCGACAGTCGCCAGCATACGGAACGCCAGGGCTACGATCGGTTGCAGCGCTTGCTTGCTAACGTCTATGATGCTGCCTGAACTGGATCGACGCAAGAGCGTGGGCGCAAGCCTGACCGACAAGCAGGCTATCGAGCACGCCGCGGCGATAAGCCAGTATACTCAGCAGCCGGTTACGAAGACCGGCGAGTTAGCCTAAGAGGTGCGTAAAATGGTCAATTCGGACAAGACTGACGTGACGATCACTCTGGATGAACACGTTCGATCGATTGACACACTTCATCAGAAACTGGCGGCTGCGCCGGGCGTCGATCAAAACCGGCTTCGGCAGGCAGTCGAGAAATATAAAGCGGCAACGAAGACGTTTCAAGACGACGCGCTCGCATGCATGAATTAGCGCGCTGAGCTCGCGCGAAGCGCCGCCTCGATAGCACTTCCGAGCGGAACGCCCAGGCCGGTGCACGGATTCCATCCCGCGGACGCTTGAAAGCGTCCGTTGTTTCCGTTGGTAATTTCGCTGAAAAATCTTTTCGCCCGACGCATAGAGAATCGGTGAAATGAGCCCAATCGGAACGCCCAGACGCTGATTGATGCGAGCTGCGAGGGCCGACCACATGGGCGCCACGGCGCTCGTTCCACCCATCGCTAATTCAACGCCGTCCAGATACACGCAGTAACCCGGCTGCTGCTGCGCCGCAATGTCGGGAACGCCTCGACCCGCATCCACGGTGTTCGCGGCGGCTACTGATGTTGCGATATTCTGCCAAGGCGGCACGTCGAAATGCTCGCTGAAACCGCCGCCGGTCTTTTCCCACGCCGATTCGATCTCGTTCCCGGAATCGGACAGAATCGCCGTAGCGCCGCACGCGTGAACGAATGGGCTGGCGGCCGGCGCGAGCACGTGCGGCTTTCCGTCGTAATCGAGCTCCGCGCCGTTGTCGCCCGACGAGCAGAAGACGCTTACGCCGACGAGCGCTGCGACCGTGAACAGCTCGTTCAGAATATCGATGGCGACGGCCGTCCAAAGATGCTCGGGCCACCCATAGCTGATCGACAGGATCGACGGTTTGAATTCCTCGTCGAACAGTGCGGTTCTGATCGCGTCGAGAAATCCGCGTTCGTCATCGGGCGCCTCGTAGATGACGATGCGCGCGCCGGGTGCGAGCGCCCCGATGACCTGCGAGTCGAGCGCCGCTTCCAAATCCTTCGTTGTTTGCATCTCATGTTCAACGGCTGCATTGTCGACCCGTTTGACGACCGGATGGGCCGCTCGTTACACCCTGCGCCTGCATGCAGCGATCAAAATCATCGGCTTTAAAATCACCGCGAAATTGCAGTATGCCAATCGTTTGGCCGCTGCCGTCGGCATCCGGAAACTCGTATCGCGTTGCGATTTCACTTGCGGAGAGTGGGGTTGAATGACGTTGCAAGGCTCCGAGCCGGCGCGAACGCGGCCACTGGTGCATGCCGAAAACGCCGCGCACGATCTCGGCGATGTCGCGCGGAACGTGAAGAGCTCCCGAGCGATGGCGAAAACGCTTGCCGTTCGCGTCGAAAAAGATCGCGACGGTCGCGCCGAAAGCTTCGATTAAGCGATCGAGCGGCCCGCTGATAACGACCGATCTCCAATGCGACTCGACAATGCTGATTCCGAAGCTCTCGCAGTACGTGCGAACGCGCTCTACGTCGGCCGGATCGGCGTCCGTCTCTCGCTCGAGATCCTTTCGCGCAACATACTCTCGCTCGAGCGGAGGCGTTGCACCAAGCCGTAATGCGCGCGCGACGTCGAGATCGCCGCCTTTTCTTGGGCGAAGCCATGCCGTCAGCATGACGTCGGCGTCGGACGTCAACGCTTGCGCGTGCGTACTCCCGGGCCAATCTTCGCGATGCGTCCCGGGTATCGGTACACGAAGGTCCGCAGTCATCACCGTTTCACAAGAAGTGCGGTTGGCGCGGCCGCAGCGAGCGCCTGTCCGACGTTCTATTGGGCGACGGCGCCGATAACCTGGCGCCGCTTGGAAAAAATAGGTACCCCACGCATCGTTGCATTTCTCGGATAATGCCGGGATATCGGCTTCGCTATACTTGGCGAGGAGACTTCACACGCGCTGAAAGCTGCCGATCCACTTTCGGCCCGGCCGCTACGATCGGAATGAGAGGACGACACATGGCAGACTCTGCTAAAGAAGCCCAATATCCTCATACTTTGGGGCGACGATATCGGCATCTGGAACATTAGCCGATTCAGCAACGGCATGATGGGGTACCGGACGCCCAACATCGACCGCGTGGCGAACGAAGGGGCGCTCTTCACCGACTATTACTCGCAGCAGAGCTGCACCGCGGGCCGCGCCTGCTTCATCACCGGCCAAAACCCGATCCGCACCGGCCTCACGAAGGTCGGCATGCCGGGAGCTACCGTCGGCCTGCAACCGGAAGACCCGACCATCGCCGAGATGCTCAAGCCGCTCGGCTACGCCACCGGACAATTCGGCAAGAACCATCTGGGCGACCGCAATGAATTCCTACCGACCGTGCACGGTTTCGATGAGTTCTTCGGCAACCTGTACCATCTGAATGCCGAGGAAGAACCCGAACTGCCCGACTATCCGAAGGATCCCAAGTTCAAAGCCATGTTCGGGCCGCGCGGCGTACTGCATTGTAAAGCGACCGACACCGACGACGCGACCACGGACGCTCGCTGGGGACGGGTCGGTAAGCAAACAGTCGAAGACACGGGTCCGCTCACGAAAAAGCGCATGGAAACGATCGACGAGGAGATCACCGCAAAAGCTCTTGCAGTGGATGGAGAAGCAGGCCAAGGCGGATCAAGCCGTTCTTCCTTTGGTACAACTCCACGGCCATGCACTTCAGAACCCACGTCGCTGAAAAAAATCATCGGCAAGAGCGGGCAGGATCCGTACAGCGATCGCATGGTCGTGCACGACGAACAGATCGGCATGATGCTCGACAAGCTCGATGAGCTGGGGATCGCCGACAATACGTTCGTCATGTACTCCACGGACAACGGCCGGAGAACGACACCTGGCCGGATGGCGCCACTACGCCGTTCCGCGGCCAGAAAGACTCGAATTGGGAAGGCGGCTGGCGCGTACCCGCATTCATCCGCTGGCCCGGTCAAGATCAAACCGGGATCGGTCTTCAACGGCATCGTTTCACACATCGACATGTTCCCGACGCTGCTGGCCATGGCGGGCAATCCGGACGTCACCGACGCAGCTTCTCAAAGGCACGACGGTGGGCGGCAAAAAGTTCAACGTCCATCTCGACGGCTACAACATGATTCCGTACTTTACCGGCGAGGCAGCCGAAAGCCCGAGAAACGCGATCATGTATTTCAGCGATGACGGCGACGTCATCGCGGTGCGCGTCGGCGACTGGAAGTTCAACTTGTCGGTGCAACGCGCCAATCAGATGGAACAGTGGGCCGAGCCGTTCGTGAAGCTTCGGCTGCCGCATATCATGAGTCTGCGGCGCGATCCCTTCGAGCGTGCCGACTTCAACTCGAACACCTACTGGGATTGGGTGGTCGATCACGCGCCTCAGATGTACCTGATGCAGGCGGTGGTCGCGCAGCAGATCGAGGACTTCGTCAAGTTCCCGCCGCGGCAGAAGCCTGCCTCGTTCAACTTGGATTCGGTGATGGAACAGGTGAAAACGCCGCACGGCTAGCATGTCTTGGCGCTCATGAGCGATGTCACCGCGCGAGTGAGCGCCTTTTACGAAAATCATCCCTACCCGCCGCCGGTAGACGATATCGACGCCTACCGGCGAGCTTGGGACGACGCGCGCCGGCGCGCCGAATCGCATCTCTTTTGGCCGGCCGAGCCGTACCGGGAAGACCGGAGCATACTCGTGGCCGGCTGCGGCACGACCCAGGCGGCGCATTATGCGGTACGCTGGCCCCGCGCGCGAGTAATCGGGATCGATTTAAGCGCAAACAGCATCGCGTTCACGCAAGATTTGAAGCGAAAGTACGGACTCGAGAATCTCGAGGTGCGTCAGCTCGCGGTGGAGCGCGCCGCCGAACTCGGGCAAACGTTCGAGTACGTGGTCTGCACCGGCGTGCTGCACCACATGTCCGACCCCGACGCGGGTTTGCGGGCGCTGCGCGATGTGCTCGCTCCGGCGGGTGCCCTCAACGTTATGGTGTACGCGCCCTATGGCCGCGCGGGTGTCTATATGCTGCAGGATTACTGCAGGCGCATCGGCGTCGGATGTGACGGCTGCAGAGATAAACGAACTCGCCGCCACGCTCAAGGCGCTTCCGCCCGAGCATCCGATTGTGCCGCTGCTGCGAGCATCGCCCGACTTCGCAGACAAGGCCGGTTTAGCCGACGCGCTGCTCCATCCGCGTGACCGTTCCTACTCGGTGCCGCAGTTCATGGACTTCCTGCGACGCGCAGATCTCGCGTTCGGGCGTTGGGTGCGGCAGGCGCCGTATCTGCCTTGGTGCGGTGCACTGGCCGCCACGCCTCATCAATCCAAGCTGATCGCGCTGACGCCGCAAGAGCAATATGCCGCCATCGAGTTGTTCCGCGGAACGATGGTGCGCCACAGCGTCATAGCGTACAGGGCGGATCGGCCGGCGCACGGTGCGGGCGTCGATTTCGAAGGCGATGACTGGCTCGACTACACGCCCATTCGCCTGCCCGACACGCTGATCGTGCGCGATCGATTGCCGCCGGGAGCGGCGGCCGTGCTGATCAACCGCAATCACACGTATACCGATTTATATCTGCCAATCGATGCGCGTCAGGAACGACTGCTGGCCGCAATCGACGGCGAACGCACCATCGCGGAGATCTGCGGAGACCGCGGCGATCGGAATCTCGCGCGCGACTTCTTCGAGCAGCTCTGGCGGTGGGACCAGGTCGTGTTCGATACGTCGCGAGCCGAGGATTTGGCCAGGCTTGAGCGGCATCATACGTAGATGAACCGAGGCGCGACGCGGCTATGAAGGCACTGATCGTCGACGACTACGGACCTGTGCAGAACGCGCATATCGCCGACATCGAGCGTCCGCCCGTCAAGGACGGCCATATGCTCGTCCGGCTGTACGCGGCGGCCGTCAATCCATTCGACTCCAAGGTCGTTACGGGCATGGTACGGGATATGCGGCAAGCGGGTCACCATCGTCGATTATCCTGACGGTCGGCTGGCAATCCGTTACCGCGGCGTCGAACTGGCGTATCGGACCTTTGACAAAATTCGCCAGGTCTCGCAGGCCGCGATTGTCGAGAACAAACAGCTCGGTGCCGCGCTCGCCTTCATCCGCGAGGAGCAGCTTCGCCGTGGACCAGAGCGGCGCAGCACAAAAGCGCCACGCCGTCGCGATCAGCACAACCCGCGTCTGTTTAAAGTCGGCTGAACTGTTCTACGAGCCGAGCGGGCTAGCTGCTGTCAATGATGTCAGGGGCATGCTGTTGCGCGATGAGTTCTCACGGTCGGACTAGCGCGAACGTGATGACAAGCCGGCCAATGTCGCTTTAATTCATTAGGCCGATGATGATCCATTAAGTCGCGGGGTCGCGCCGGGCTGGCGAATGGTTTTTGTTGGGTGACCTCATCCATTTGAGCATCTCAGGAATGGCAGAACCGTAACACCAATTAGTAGCTTGTTCATGCTTGAAACTCGCCCGGCCTCTCGTGAAACCGGCTTTAACGATACAAAACAGAAAACTCCAGGTTGATTTTTCGGTTGAGGGCACGCGCAGCGAGCCGACAAGGAGAAGATGATCGACGACCTTCGTCGGCGTCTCGATGCAAGCGGGAAGGAACGGCTTGCGCAATGCCGCGCCGTTCGCCTTCAAGCAAGGAGCTTGGAACGTGCTTCGACGCGACGGCGGATGGATGATTTCGACTACATCGTGGTCGGCACCGGCTCGGCGGGCTGCGTATTGGCAAGCCGGCTGACACTTCTATGAGCCGAGCAGGCTGGCGCCTGCTCGGTAAAAAAGCGGCAGCGGTTTCAGCGATCCGCGTTGCGGGCGTCGGTCGGGCGCTGCGCTACGCCGGGGGCTCCGCGCCCGCCCGCCGCCCGACCCGGTGACATCTGTAAATGGCAGAAAGAGTGACATCTGTATTTGGCGGACACAGAGAATGTCGGCGCAAGGTTGAAATGTCACCCCACGCGCAAAGTAGAAATGACACCCCTCTGCAAGATAGAGGTGACACACCCCCGGCGTTTTGGCGGGCTGTGGGGGGCGGCATCGATGGCGGTGCTGAGCGTGAGTATTTTGCTCTTGCGTGGGCTGCCTATCCTATGTAGAGTTTCTAGCATGATAGACAATGAACCACGAATAACCGGGCCGGTGCTCAAGATCTTAGGGGCGCTATTATCCTCCGGTCATATCGAGCTTTCGGGTGCAGAAATCTCCCGTGCCACGAAGTTACCATCAGGTACGCTATATCCGATCCTGTTCCGGCTCGAACGCGCCGGATGGCTGGAAAGCCGCTGGGAGGATGGTGATCCGAGTTTGCTTGGGAGGCCGCGACGCCGTTTTTATACGGTAAGCGCCTTGGGTGCCCAAAAGGCGAGAGCAGCGATCAAGGACCTTGAGCCGGCTTTCAGGAGGATTGCATGGGCCTGATCCGGGCCACGGTGCTTTCTGTCCTCGGCCTGCTCGCTGCCGTCCTTATCCCGATAGCCACACGTCTCATCACCGACGATCTCAAAGAGTGGTTGCCTTGGATCACGCGCTGGCTCGTCAAGCGCGCGGTACGTCGGCTTCCAGAAGATCAGCGTGAGAGGCTAGAGGAGGAGTGGTGGAGCCACATCAACGACTGTCCCGGAGACTTGGCCAAAATCTATGTGGCATATGGCTATCTGGCCGCCTCTAAGTCGATCAATCGCATCGTCCAACCCGCAGACAGACTACCCGTTACGAAACGTATGCAGTGGGCGCGGTTTTTAGACATTATCATTGCTTCTGTTTTGCTATCGGTTGAACTCCTGTCATTTTCGATCATAGCATTACTTATCCGCCTTGATAGCCTGGGGCCGATATTCGTTCGGTCCCACCGCGTTAGAAAAGACGGACGGAAGGTCACGCTTATCAAATTTCGTACACGGGATTTGTCTAGCTCCGGTACAACTCGTGTAGGTAAGTGTCTCAAACTCCTCAGCCTCGACGAGTTACCCCAATTGATAAATGTATTGCGTGGCGATATGACCCTCGTCGGAGCAAGGCGCCGGCCTGATCATAGTGACAGCGGCGAAAGCATGTGAAGAACAAGCCCAATCGCGCAAGGGACAAGTCGATGCCGAAGTCGCGCGCTCGGATGAGCGCGTCGGGACGTGACCCATCTAAATTGGAGAAAACACTGACATTTGTATGTTGCGTGGACATGTGTAAGCGGCGCCCGCTATCGCGAGCGCCTTCGCCGAGATGCCTGCCGAGCTAAGCGGCGGCTTTTGGCTGCAATTCGACCTTGATCCAGCCCGACTGGCGCTGGTCGAACGCCTTATAGGCTTCGATCGCGTTCTGCAACGGCTCGTGCTGGGTGAGGATCTTGGCCGGGTCGATCGCGCCGGTGCGCACCAGATGGAGTAGTGTCGCGTAATAGCGGCGATGGTTGCAGTTGCCCATTTTGATCGTCAGGTTCTTGTTCATCGCCTGGCCGATCGGAAACACCCGGTCGGTCGGCGGATAAACGCAGATAATCGCGAGCTGCCCGGCCTTGCACAGGGCCTCGGTCGCCCATGAGAGAACCTGGCTCGGCGCATCGCCGGCGACCCAATGCTCGCCGTCTCTCTTGGCCTGTGGCGTTGCCTCTTCCCGCTCGCGCGCCAGTTCGTTCTGTTTCTGCTCGGCCTGCTTGTGGGCCGGTCCGGCCTGCGGGTGCTGCGCATCGATCCCGACCGCATCGATAGCGCGGTCGGCGCCGATCCCGCCGGTCAGCTCGAGGATCGTCTTGATCGGGTCTTCGCGGTCGAAATTGATCGTCTCGGCTCCTTGACGGCGCGCCATAGCCAGCCGGTCGTCGAGCCGATCGACCGCGATGACCCGCGCCCCCATCAGCTGCGCCGACGCAATCGCGAACTGACCGACCGGACCGCAGCCAAAGACCGCGACACCGTGGCCCTCCTTGATGTCCGCGAGGTCGGCGCCAAACCATCCGGTCGGGACAATGTCGCTGAGCAGGATCGCCTGGTCATCCGAGATCTCGTCCGGCAATTTGACGAGATTGATGTTTGCCCAAGGGACGCGCGCTTTTTCCGCCTGCAATCCGGCGAACCCGCCTGCCGCCGGCGGGCTGCCAAAAAACGCCGTTCCGGCCCGCTTGCCGCCAGGATTGGCGTTGTCGCACTGGGCGCAAAAGCCTTGGCGGCAATAGCCGCAGGTACCGCAGCCGATCGTCGAGGGGATGATAACGCGATCGCCCGGCTCGAAATTGCGCACCATCGGGCCGAGCTTTTCGACGATGCCGACCCCTTCATGGCCGAGGATCGTCCCCGGTTTGACGCCACCAAATGTGCCCCGCACAAAATGCAGATCAGTGCCGCAGATCGCCGAGGCGGTCAAACGCACAATCGCATCGCTCGGCTCCTTGATTTCGGGTTCGGGCACGTCTTCGAGGCGAATATCGCCGATACCGTGAAACACGACGGCTTTCATGATGGGCTCCTTCGCTTGGCTTTGGCTCGGATGCAGCCGCAGAGACTGCGTGCAGGGATTACGACCTGCCCTCGACGCCGAGTTCGTGCACCTTGTCCTCGAACTCATCGCGGATATCGTCGAGCGTCGGCAGGTGCAGGCTCTTTAATTCGGCGTGGACCTTTTTGGCCGCACTCGAATGCAGGTCGCGGCGGAAATTGGTGACGACCTCCTCGGCCGAGCCATAATCGCGATAACGATCGATCTCGGCCTGGGTTGCGTCGCGCACATGCTCCAGTTTCCGCCTATCGGCCTCGGAGCGGCCCTCGGTCTTGGCGTGCAGGACCGGATTGAAGGCTTTCTTGACCAGAAAGTCGACGAGCTCGCGTTTTTTGTCGGTCGCCATGGCAGTGCTCCGTTCCGGTTGCGACGGTAACGAGCGTCCTGCTGAGGGGTTCCTGAGCTGATCCCACGGCTGTGTTGCGCGCCCTCCCCTCGCCCGCGGTGCGCAGCCCAGGATTTGAGGATCGGCGCAGTCGAGGTCTATGCGGCGTCGCTCCGAACCTGGCGGCATTGCGAGCGAGCGCATGCTATGATCGCGCGGCCGCGCCGATGGCAGCCGCGGCATCGGAGATTGCGGTGGATTTGCCTCCCGGATTGCGGCTCAGCATCGAGACACAGCCTTCGGTCGCCGACATCGACAAGGTCGGCTTGGCGCTCGATGCTTATAACAGGCAATTTCTCGGCGAAACCGGTTATTCGCAAACCGGGTTGTTCGTCCGCAACGAAGCGGGCGAGATCATGGCCGCGCTGGTCGGCTCAACTTATGCGGGCTGGCTGTTCGTCGCGATGCTGTGGGTGCACGCCGGGCTCAGACGTCGCGGCATCGGCAGCCAATTATTGGCTCTGGCCGAGCAACGCGCCGCCGAGCGCGGTTGCCATTCGGCGCTGCTCGACACCTTCTCGTTTCAGGGTCCGGCGTTTTATCCACGGTTCGGCTATCGCCTTTACGGCGCGCTCGACTATCCACCCGATCATCGGCGTTTTTTCCTGTGGAAGCCGCTGCAGTCCGCGGCAGCGGCAAACAATGTCAAATTGTTCCCGGTCTCGGTAAAGGCGGTGCTGTTCGAAGCGGACCGCGTCGTGCTGCTCGAAAGCGAGCGCGGGGAATGGGAATTGCCGGGCGGGCGGCTCGAAGCGGGCGAGGACCCGATGGTCTGCCTCGTGCGCGAGGTCGCCGAGGAACTCGGCGCCGCTGTCGCGGTCGCGACGATCCTCGACAGCTGGGTCTACGAGGTTTTGCCGGGTCGCGAGGTCTTGATCGTAACTTATGGCGTGCGCCGCGCCGCGCCGGGCGAAATGCGGGTCAGCAATGAGCATCGACGCTTTGAGTGGTTTGCGCTCGACGAACTCGATCATCTGCCATTGGCCGAAGGCTACCGCCGCTCGATCCGTAGCTGGGCAGCGCGGGGCAGTTTCGGTTGAGGCCAAGCGAAAGTGTCCGACGTGACC
>CAVZQG010000005.1:0-44364 GCA_963777365.1 Vulcanimicrobiota bacterium | reverse complement strand
CGCGTGTGTCATGGGAACGATTTCGTTTGCGATCTTTTACTTGCGCGTCGATCACCTAGCCGCTTGGCTCTCACTGGCCGGGAACGTCTATTACGTCGTTATCTACACGATGCTTCTCAAACGGCGCACGCCGCAGAACATCGTCATCGGCGGAGCCGCCGGCGCCATTCCGCCGCTGGTCGGTTGGGCCGCGGTAACCCACACGCTGGGCGGCCCGGCGCTCGGGCTCTTCGGAATCATATTTTTGTGGACGCCGCCGCACTTCTGGGCGCTGGCCCTCATGACCGAGACGGATTATCACAAAGCAAAGGTGCCGATGCTGCCCAACGTGTACGGCGACGATCGCACGACGCTGGAGATCGTGATCTACACGGTCGTGCTGGTCACGTTCTCGCTGGTTCTCTACTACCCGCTGCACATCATGGGGCCGATTTACGCCTTTGCCGCGGCGGTTCTGGGCGCTATCTTTCTGGTCGATGCGATCGCGGTGCGTCGCGATACGGGCAAAGCCGCCGCGCGTAGGCTCTTTCTGTTCTCGTTGCTCTACCTCGCGCTCATATGCGCGTTCATGGTGATCGACCGGATCGTCTTATAAGGGATGGCTCAAGCGAGCGCAACCATAGCGGGTCATAAACTCGATCGCGCGGTGCTTCCGCTCTTGCTCACGCTTGGGCTGGGCGTCTTTCTGGGTGCGCTCGACCTGAGTGTTCTCTCACCCGCGCTACCTGCGCTCGGGCAACAATTCGACGTCGCGACCGGCGATCTGTCATGGGTGTTTACGCTCTATTTGCTTGTGAACATCGTTGGCATCGCCGTCATGAGCACGCTGGCCGATCGGCACGGAAGACGGCCGATCTATGTCGCCTGCATCGCGATCTTCACGCTTGGCAGCATCCTTGCGGTGCTCTCGCGCAGCTATGAGGTATTTCTGTTCGCCCGCGCAATTCAAGCGTTCGGTGCGGGCGGCATCTTCCCGGTCGCAGCCGCGGCCATCGGCGACGCGGTACCGGCGCAGCGGCGCGGAACCGCGCTTGGATTGGTAGCGGCGACATGGGGACTCGCAGCGTGCTGGGCCCCCTATACGGCGGCCTGGTGACGCACGTTCTTTCCTGGCGCTGGATCTTCGCACCGAATTTTCCGATCGCCGTTGTCGTCTTGCTGCTGGCCGTCCGCTACGTTCCGGTGAATGCACCGCGTACGCGCGGACCGCTGGACATTTTTGGATTGCTCTTGCTTACGCCCGGTCTGCTCCTGCTGATGCTCGGCATCACCCGGTTGCACGCGGCGACGATCGTGCTCGGCATTCTCGTCCTGATCGGATTCTGGTTCTGGGAGCGCGCGTCGGCATTTCCGGTTGTACCTCCGGCGCTCTTTTCCAATACGCAGCTCGCGAAAACATACGTTCTCGAGATCGTGATCGGCGTGCTCGAGGGATCGCTGTTCTTCATTCCCACCGTACTGGTGGGTGCGCAGCATTTGTCCTATGCGGCGGCCGGCGGCATTGCAGCGGTCGGCGCATTGATGTTCGTCGCGGTGATTCCGGTCTCGGGACGCGCATTGGATCGAATCGGAAGCCGGGACGTGCTCATCGTCGGAACGCTGCTCACGGAGATCGGACTGGTCGTGTTCGCGCTCGGTTTTGGGTCGCTGTGGCTGTCGGTGATCGCAATGATCGTCGCCGGCTTCGGATTCGGCGCATTGCTCGGCGCCCCAACGCGCTACATCGTTACGAATGAAACCTCCGAACGCACACGCGCTACGGCGGTCGGCTTGCTCAGCCAATTCCTCATCATCGGTCAGATTCTGGGCGGATCGATTGCGGGCGGCATCATGGGCAACGCACCCTCTGATGCGGCCGCCTATCGCAACACCTATTTGGCGTTCGCGGCAATCGCGCTCCTCGCTCTGCTCGTAACCGCCGGCCTGCGCCCGCGCCGACAGGAGATCAGCTCACCCGCAACCGAGTGAGGTTCATGCCTCACGACGTGCTCAATCAGCCGCCGCCGCTGACAGATTACAACGTGTTCCGCACCGACCGTGCACTTCTCGAGACGCTCGCACGCGAAGGCGTTCAAACATCTTTTGCAACGCTCGACGATCTCGGAACGCGCGCCGGCGGCGCACAAGCGCAGGAGTGGGCACGCACGGCAAACGAGCATCCGCCGGTCTTACACACGCACGATCGCTTTGGGCACCGCATCGATGAGGTGGAGTTTCACCCGAGCTATCATCAGCTGATGCAGGTCGCCGTGCAGTTCGGTTTGCACGCGACGCCTTGGATCGACGGCGATCCGCGCGCGCACACCGTACGCGCCGCGAAGTTCTATGTTTGGGGACAAGTCGAGGCTGGACACGGCTGCCCGATCTCGATGACGTATGCGAGCGTACCGGCGCTTCGTGTGCAGCCGCAGATCGCAAAGCTGTGGGAGCCGCGCCTTGCCGCTGCCCGCTACGATCCGCGCCTCGCGCCGGTTACGGAAAAGGACGGCGTCCTTTGCGGAATGGCGATGACCGAGAAGCAAGGCGGCTCGGATGTACGCGCAAATCTCACGCAGGCGGTGTTTTCCGAACACACGGGTACCGGCGATGCGTACCTGTTGACCGGGCACAAATGGTTTTGTTCGGCACCGATGAGCGACGCGTTTCTGATCCTGGCGCAAGCGCCGGCGGGTCTGACGTGCTTTCTGTTGCCGCGCATCCTGGAAGACCGAACGCGTAACCGGCTATTCATTGCGCGCCTCAAGGATAAGCTCGGAAATCGCTCCAACGCGTCGAGCGAGATCGAACTGGAGAACGCGTGGGCGCTTCGCATCGGCCCGGAAGGCCGAGGCGTGCAAACCATCGTGGAGATGGTGAACCTCACGCGCCTGGACTGCATCAACGGGTCGGCTGCATTGATGCGTGCCGCAAACGCACACGCGATTCACCACGCAACGTATCGGTACGCGTTCGGCAAGCCGCTGGTCGATCAGCCGCTCATGCAAAACGTTCTCGCCGATCTCGCGCTCGAATCGGAGGCTGCGATGACGCTGCTCGTCCGGCTCGCGCGCGCCGTCGATCGCGCTGCGAGAGATCCGCGTGAAGCGCTTATCAAGCGCCTGGGCACTGCCGCCGCAAAATATGCGGTGTGCAAACGCGCACCGACGGTGGTTGCGGAAGCGCTGGAGTGCTTGGGCGGCAACGGTTACGTCGAGGAGTCGGGGATGCCGCGGCTGTATCGCGAGGCGCCGCTCAACTCGATTTGGGAAGGTTCGGGCAACATCAACGCACTCGACGTGCTCCGCATTCTGAAGAAGCAGCCCGAGGCGCTCGAAGCGTACCGCGCGGAGATCGAGCCCGCGCTCGGCGAGGCGCACATGCGGATCGCCGCAAACGAGCTTCATGACGCTCATGCGTGACGGTCTCGCAGAGCCAGGCGCTCGCGCGCACGCTCGTCGAGCGGATGACGCTGCTTTGGCAGGCAGCGCTGCTATGCAGCGACGCGAGCAATCCCGCTGCGGAGTATTTCATCGAATCCCGGATCGGAGGACGCTGGGGAAGCTCGCTTGGAACGCTTAGCCCGTCGGCAGGCCACACTGCGCTGATCGAAAGAGCACGTCCAGCCGGCGGTGTGGAATACTAAAAGGGATGAAGCTGCGGACGGTCTTGCAACGGGACTATCTGGCGAGCCGGCCGTGGACGCCGCGGGAGCGCAATGTCGTTTGGCGCGGCTTAACCGGCCGTATGTCGATCGCCATTGAGCCGCTGCTGGGCACGATCTTCTTCAGCGGGCTAACCTATGGCATCATTTGGCGTTCGCGCATCGCCAGCCCGCACGATCTGTGGATTCTCTCGCCCGTGTTCGGCATCATCGCCGTATGTTTCTTGATTTACTTCGTGGCCGTCATGGTTGCGCCGCTGATCGCCTACATGCAAACGTACAAGCCGATCTTTCAACTCGACGGCTACGTACGGTATCGCGGCCCGGATGATTACTCGGATGTCGGAAGCACCGGATACGTCGCGGTCCTTTTCGAAGATCGCGACACATGCTGCGAGTGGGAGTGCTACGGCCTCAAACCGCTGCCGTGCATGACGCTTCCCGCGCACGTGGAGTTCTCAGAATATGGCGGTATCCACAAGATCGACGGAGCGTCCACCGGTGTGCTGCCCGACGACGATCTTCCGCTGCTCGCCATCGGCATCACCCAAAAACAGCGCGAGGTTTAGGGGCGGTACGTACCGTTCAGCGGGATGCGCAGCGATTTGGTCGAGGGCCATTGGTGGCCGTATACCGAGAAACCAATCGTCACCGCGCCCATGCCGAAGATGCAGAGAATGCCTATGATGGCGGCGATGCGCACCGCCATGGGTACGCCGCGGCTGGCGGGAACACCGCGTTCGTCGAGCGGGTCGTACATCAGACCTCCACGCCTTTCCCGGCCAGAATGTTGAGCGCCGCGAGGATTGCGAGAAACGCACCGAGCGCGAGCAACCCCAGCATCAGCTTGAAGACGTGATTTTCAAGCCCTTTGGTCTTCCAATCGTTGCGCAAGGCGACGATTGCGACGACAAGGACGACGATGCCGAAGAATACGGCCATTCCGCGTTCGGCGTGAGCGAGTACTTCGTTCATTTTCATCGTCTCCTAATACAGATAAAAGATCGAGAAAAGTACGACCCAGATAACGTCGACGAAATGCCAATAGAGCGTGCCCAGCGTCAGACCCGTGTATTTCTGGAACGTGTATTTCCCTTGAAGCGCCTGCAGCAAGAGGATCGTCAGATAGATAATCCCGCAGAAGACGTGGAACCCGTGCATGCCGGTGAGCGTGAAGAACGAGGTGCCGAAAATGCCGCTCGATCCCCAGCCGACCGCGAGCTTCGCATACTCGACGATCTGACCTGAAAGGAAGAGCGCGCCGAGTACGATCGTAGCGACCAGCCACAATCCGAACTTCGTAAACTTCTCGTGCTTCCAATTCTCGAGCGCGAAGTGCATCGTCGCGCCCGATCCGAACAGGATCACCGAGTTGATCGCCGCCAGCGCGAGATCCAATTTCGGCGCGCCCGGCGGCGGCCAGCCTTGTCCGGTATTTCGCAGATAGAGATACGCGAAAATGAACGACGAGAACAAGACCAGGTCGCTGACCATGAAGAGCAGGAACCCCTGAACTCGCAGTTCACGCGTCTCCACGTAGAGCTGATCGGCTTCCTCTTTGTGGCGGCCTACGATTCCCGCCTGCGTAACACTAGCTACTGCCATGCACTAATCCTTAAACAACATGTGCCGTTGGGGCCATTTCAATGGCCCGCCGCCGAGGCGGCGGGCGGCGGCGAGCTGCTGAGTTCCTCTTCGAGTCCCCGGTACGGCAACGGTTCGCCAAAGTCGTACGGCGTGGAAAACACCGACGGGATATGCTTGAAGTTGTAGTAGGGCATCGGCGAGGGAATCTGCCATTCGAGCGTGCGTGCATCCCAAGGATTCGGCCCGGACCGCTTTCCGTTCTTCAGACTCCAGAGGATGTTGATGATGACCAGCAGCAGCGCGGCCGTCATCACGAACGAGAAGAGCGAAGCGATTTGATTCCAGGTTTGGAACTGCGGATCGTACACGGCGACGCGGCGCGGCATTCCCCACATGCCCAGCCAGTGCATCGGCAAGAACGTACCGTTGAATCCGACGAAGAACAGCCAGAACGCCCAGTGCCCGAGCCGTTCGTTCATCAGGCGTCCCGTCATCTTGGGATACCAGTAGAACAGCATCGCGAGGATGCCCATCAAACTTCCGCCCACCAGGACGTAATGCAGGTGTGCGACGATGAAGTACGTGCCGTGCGCGTGTAAGTCGAACGGAACCGCGGCCAAGAACACGCCCGTAATACCGCCCAGCGTGAACGTCCCCAAGAAACCGACCGCGAACATCATCGCCGTCGAGAAATGCAGCACTCCGCCGAAGAGCGTCGTCGTCCACGAGAAGATCTTGATGCCCGTGGGGATCGCGATCAGCATCGTAAGCACCATGAACGGCAGCTGCAGCGCCGGAGCCATGCCCGAGGTGAACATGTGATGTGCCCAGACCATGAAGCCCAGGATCGCGATTGCGCATGACGAGAAGGCGATCATCTTGTAGCCGAAGATCGGTTTTCGCGCGAAGGTCGGAAAGATCTCCGAGACGCCGCCGAACGCCGGCAGAATCATGATGTACACGGCCGGGTGCGAGTAGAACCAAAACATGTGCTGCCAGAGCAGCGGGCTGCCGCCCTTGGTCGGATCGAAAAACGGCACGCCGAACTCACGCTGAATGAAGAGCGCCGCCAGTGCCGCTCCAAGCGCGGTCGTCGCAATCATCAGCAGCGGTGCGGTTACGAACTGTCCCCACACGAACAGCGGCATCCGCGTGAACGTCATACCCGGTGCGCGCATCTTCAAGATCGTAACCAGGAAGTTGATTCCGGTCATCGTCGAGCTGACGCCGACCAGGAAGATTGCCGCGCACCACATCGAGGTGCCGGCCTGCCCTTGCAGTGACATCGGCGGATACTCGGTCCAGCCTGCCGAGGGCGCGCCCATCAGGAACGAGGAGTACAGCATAAGCCCGGCGACCGGAAAGATCCAGAAACTGATCATGTTCAACCACGGAAACGCGACGTCGCGCGCACCGATCTGAACCGGGAAGATGAGATTGCCGAACGCGCCCGTGAGCATCGGAATAATCACGAGCCACACCATCGTCGATCCGTGGATCGAAAACACGGTGTTGAACGTGTCCGGCGTCATGAAGCCGCCGTTGGCCTTCATCAACTGCACGCGGATCATCTCCGCGAGCATCCCGCCCAGAATCATAAAGATCCCAGCTGTGATCATGTACTGAATCCCGATGATCTTGTGATCGATCGAGAAGATATACCTCCGCAGAATTCCCTGCGGTTCCGGATGAATGTGGTCGGCAATGCCGCCCGAGTGTACCGCTGCTACAGCCATCGAACTCCACAGAATTCCAGATTTCCGCCAGCGCGGCGTTACCAAAAGCCTCGTGTGCCGAAGCACACGTCGGCTTTTGGTGCCTTGCGCTGACGAAAATCTGAAATTCTTTCAGTTAGGTTCATTATCTGAAATTTCTTAGTCAGGTTCATTATTTTAGTGTGTTTAGGAAGGCGACTAGATTGGCGATGTCTTTGTCGCTCAATCCGTTCGCGGTCTGATTCGGCATCATGCCCATTGGGCCGGTAAAGCCGCTTTGCAAAATCTTGGCGACGTCGTCGGGCGTCGCTTTCTCTCCGTTCACTAAATTCGGGTGCGCCGGATCGTGCAGGACGCCCTTGAGGCCCGGCCCGACGACCTTTTGATCGAACGGTGCGAGCGCATGGCATGCCGAGCATTTCTGGACGAAGAGCGCTTTGCCGGCCGCGGCGTTGCCGCCCGCCAGGCTGACCGATCCCGCCGATGCTACCTGGACGGCATTGCTGGCATTGGCCTGCGCTTTTTGCATGGAGTCATACCACGCTTTGTACGTGCCGGGCGGATCGATATAGACGTACGCGGGATCGTTGCTGGTCCCGCTGCGCATGTCCCCGTGCAGCGTACCGCAGAACTCCGTGCAGATCAGTTTGTACTTGCCGATGCGCGTCGGTGTGAACACGAGCGTATTGATAAGACCGGGAACCATGTCGACCTTCAGGCGCATGTCGGGAATCCAGAACGAATGGATCACGTCGTACGAGGAGACGTGCAGTGTGACCGGCTGGCCGACGGGCATGTGCATCTCTTTGACTTCGCCGTTGATGCCGGGGTAGCGGAACGTGTAGAACCACTGATGCCCAAGCCCCTCGATGACAAGCGTGTTTCCCTGCGCGTTGACCGGTTCGATCTCCAGGAACAGTTTTACGCTCAGAATTGCCAGCGCCACGACGAAGAGCGTCGGAATGAGCGTCCACCACAATTCAAGCCGGTGATTGTCGTGGATTTGCAGACCTATCGCGCTGTCCGGCTGGTCGGCGCGGCGGCGGTAGCGCACGACGAAGTACACCAAGTACCCCGCCACCAGAAAGAAGAGCGCGCTGCCCGACGCGGCCAGGAACCGGAAGAGCAGATCGATTTGCCGAGCCCGATCGACCGCTTCAGGCATGACGCTCTGAATGGGCGCAAGCACCCAAAACACGATCGCCGCGAGCCCTAATACGACGATGATCGCCGTGGCGGTCCAGAATCCGCGATCCAGGTGTACCGCGGGATCTCTATTCTCTTGCAAGCTTCTCGGTCCTCAAACGCGGGGCATTCAAGAGGATCCCGACGCCGGGATCCTCATCGGATTTTCAGAATCTGTATTTGACTATAGAAAAAAGCGTCCTATGACGGCCACGACCTTTGTGGGCCGAGCAAGTTCACGTACTGTTCTACCAGCCATTCGGTATTTGTAATCGCGGTGCCGACCACAACCGCATGCGCCCCGGCTTCGAGCGCCCGCCGGGCATCGGCGGGCTGGTGGATGCCGCCTTCGCAGATGACGAAGGTATCGAGTTCGGCGAACGCGCGCACCAGGTCGAACGCGGGCAGCGATTGACCGGAGCTCTCCTTTGTATAGCCGCATAAGGTGGTGGCGACGATGTCCGCTCCCGCGGCTTGCGCGCTTACTCCCTCCCCAGGCAACGAACAGTCGGCCATCGCAAGGGCGCCTCCCGCGTGAATCGCCTCGACGAGTTCGGCGACCTGGGCGCCCGGATGGGGACGAGCCGTAGCGTCAAAGGCCACGATCTCGACCCCGCAGCTCAACACCTCGCGCACCTCGGCGATCGTCGGCGTGATGTAGGGTTCATAGCCTTCGTATTCGCGCTTGATGATGCCGATGATCGGGATGGTCACGCGCTCGCGCACGGCCTGCAGATTGCGCACGCCCTGGATACGCACGCCGGATGCTCCGCTGTCCTGTGCTGCGCGAGCCATCGCGGCAAGGACAAACGGATCGTCGAGCGCCGATCCTTCCCGCGCTTGAACCGAGACGATCAGACCGCCGCGCAAGCCGTTCAGGTTCACGGCGTAATGTCCGGCGCAATACCGGCGGCCTTATACGCGAGCAGCAGCGCCCCGACCGCCGGATCGTAACGCGGCGGCACCGGCTGCGCGTTCGGCAGCAGCTCGTGCATTCGCTGCAAGACTTGGTCGCGCATCGTCCGGCTCTCGAACATTCCGCCGACCAGCGCAATCTTCGGCGCTTGCAATCCCACGCGAACCATCGCGCGCATCGCGATCCTGACCAGCGCATCGGCGCCGTCTTTCACATAGGACGCGGCGCGCTCGTTCAAGTCTTCGGCAGATCGCACGATCGAGCGATGCAAATGATGCCAGATGCGCGCGTGAGATGCTGCCGGAGTAAAACGCCCGGGAAAGCGCGCGCAGCGATGGGGCATCAAAATGCTGCAGAGCAAGCTGCGCAAGTTCGTTCGGTTCGCCCGCGTCGGCATCGTGCATCGCCTGGCTGAGCGCCTTGCGCGCGAGCCAAAACGCGCTTCCCTCATCGCCGAAGAGGTAACCCCAGCCGCCCGTCATCGCGCTCGCACCGCTTTCATTGACGGCATATGCGACCGAACCCGTGCCGGCGATCACGACCACGCCCGGTCCTGCGCCCAAAGCGCCCGCGTGCGCGATCGGCGCATCATGTTCGAGCGCAAGTGCGTCGGCGGCAAGCTGGGGCGGTTGCCCGAACACGTTGCCCTCGTAACCGCTAATGCCCGCCACAACTCCCGCGAAGCGCACGTCCGGCGGCAAATTCGCCTGTGCACTCGCCGCATGCAACGCCGCGGCCAACGCATCGCGCAGCCGCGTTGATGCGCTGTCTTGGTCCACTTCATCGGCGGGACCCGCGCTGCCGCGACCCAGGATGCGGCCCGAGTCGTCGCCGATGACCGCATTGGTCGCGCTCTGGCCGCCGTCGATTCCCGCATAGTACGGCATTACGTCAGAAGTCCTCGCGCGAAATCATTTGCCGCAGCCTCACGCGCACCGCGATCGCCCAGGCGCGCTACCTCGCCGCGGTGCTCTCGATGGTGGTACAGCTCGTGCGCGACGGCGAACGCGATGAATTCGCCGACTTGCGCGATCGGCAGGTTTTCGATAACGCGCGTGTTGAGGCGAATCACCGGTCCAAGCGGATCGTATTCCGATCGCAGCTCGTCCACACCCCATTCTCCCAGATCCGCGTATTCGATCGCGACACCATACCGTTTGGCGAGCGCAAAGACGTCGTGCATCCTTACACCAAAACGCCGTCCTGCGTAAGCGCGGCACGCAGCTCCCGCGCATCCACCGAGCGAAGCGCGGTTCCGGTTCGTTTCGCAATCGCCGCCGCCGTTCCGGCGGCCTGTCCAAGCGTCATCACGGTCGGCGTCAGGCGAGTCGATGCCAGCGCTTCATGCGTCGTCGAGATGCAGCGCCCGGCCACCAACAGCCGTTCCACGCTTTTCGGCACCAAACAACGATATGGAATCTCGTAACTTTCCCCAGGCTCCAGGCGATGCGTTACCGTGCCGGCTTCCGGCCGGATTATGAATATCGATGGGATACGCGCTGCGAGCAACCGCATCGTCAAACTTCTTGCCCTGCAGAACATCCTCGCGCGTGAGCGTGTATTCGCCGACGATACGCCGCGACTCCCGAATGCCGATCTGCGTGCCGGTCGCCGCGATGCGCGCCGACTCGAATCCGGGCACGCGGTTGCGAAAGAATTCGAGCAACTGCATCACCTGCATACGCGCTTCCACCTCGGCGCGCGTGAGATCGTCGGGATCGAGCGGATCGATGTTGGTGACGCGCGTCATGTTGACGCTGACCTCGTCGGGGTAGGGCGTGATGAAGAATGAAACGACCTCGCGCGGTATCGCCACTTCCCCTTGTTCGAGTGCCGCCTGCCACAGCTCGTACAATCCCGCGACGGCGGTCAGGGCCGGCGCCGTCCGTTCGTGCGCTTTCAACGACGTGCGCATTTGATCGGGATGCATGCGAACGTACGTTGCGGTCTTGGCCAGATCGACATGACTTAGACGAAACATCAAGCTCGCCGGCTGCACGCGTCCCCGTTCATCTCCCTGCTGCGTCGCAGCACCCGCCGAGACCGCCACGTATGCATCAGCGGTCGCATCGATCGTAGTCGCGGCGCGGTACTCGCGTTCACCGCCGACCGTCGCGAACACGGCGCCTTGGACGCTGCCCGCCTCACAAACGGCCCGCAGGAAATACGCGTGCAGCAACAGATGCACGCCTGACTCTTGCATCATCTCGAAAAGGAGCGCTTTGTGGATCTCCGGATCGAACGGCGTTATCGTCGAGACATAGTCCGAGGAATCGTACAAGTGGCCGGGCGAACCGCCTTTGCGCTGTAACCGCTCGACAATCTCTTGCGCAATACCGCCGACGATACGCTTGCTTCCTGAATGGAACGTCATCCACGGGCCGACCATCGCGGCGGTTGCGGTACCTCCCAGAAATCCGTAGCGTTCGACGAGCAGCGTGCGCGCGCCATGGCGCGCCGCGGCAAGTGCTGCGGCGCAGCCGGCATTGCCGCCTCCTACAACGAGTACGTCGAAATCCCGCATCATGGGTGCGCACAGTTCGACGTGCGACGCGCTTGTCCGGCCCCTGCGAGAAACGGAGGACTCGGCGCGACAAGGCTTTATGACTGCTACGGCGCAATCGAAGCCATTCTGATGTATACGCAATCGGCGAAGTATTACGATGCACTCTATCGCGCGCTCGGCAAAGACTACACGAAGGAAGCCGCCCGCATAGAGCAGATCGCTTCCGAGCGCTGCCGCTCGGGCGGCAACGCGCTGCTCGACATCGGCTGCGGCACCGGCAAGCACATCGAGGCGCTCGGCGACCGCTTTGCGTGTGACGGTCTCGACGTCGATCGCACGATGCTGGATATTGCGCGCGAGCGCAACCCAAAAGCGACCTTCCACTTGGGCGATATGATCGGATTCAATCTGGGCAAGCGCTTCGACGTCATTACGTGCTTGTTCAGTTCGATCGGGTACGTGCCGAGCGTGCAGCGCCTCGAACAAACGATCCAGACGTTCGCGCGGCATCTCAAGCCCGGGGGCGTCATCATCGTCGAATCGTGGGTCAAGCCGCACGACTGGCAGGACGGGCAGGTCAACGCGCTTTTCGTGAACGAGCCGGATCTCAAGGTCGCGCGCATGAGCGTGGCAAGGCGCGACGCGAACATCTCGATCCTCAACTTCCACTATATGGTGGCCTCGCGTGACGGTATCCGCACCTTTACCGAGCCGCATCGCCTCACGCTCTTTTCGGACGAGGAGTATCAAGCCGCGTTTCAGCGGGCCGGTTTGTTCTTTGAGTACGACCAGCACGGGCTCACGCCGGGCCGCGGTCTCTACATCGCCTTCTCACGTCCGAACGGTAACTGACACGGCCCTCTAGGAGAACCAGGGAGACGCCCGGCGACGCGAAATTGTCGTCTCTCAATGCTGTATCAACGTGTTAAGCCGCTGGCGACGATCCTCGCCGAGGGCTCCAACCAAGAGAACGGGCTCAAACGCTCGCTCGGTCCGTGGGCGCTGACCGCCATGGGCATCGGCGCGATCATCGGCACCGGAATCTTCGTGCTCACCGGCGTGGCATCGGCGACGCGAGCCGGTCCCTCGCTGACGCTTTCGTTCGTCGTAGCCGGCATCGTCAGTGCGCTGGCGGCGCTCTGTTACGCGGAAGTCTCAAGCAAAGTCCCGATCTCGGGAAGCGCGTACACGTACACGTACGCCACGGTGGGCGAATTCCTGGCCTGGATTATCGGATGGAGTCTGGTGCTGGAATACGCGCTGGGCGCCGCGACGGTAAGCGTCGGCTGGTCGGGCTACTTCACGTTCATCCTGCACACGTTGTTCAATTTGAACATCCCGGCGGCGTGGCAGCATAGCCATTGGGACGCCACGCCCGGTATCTTAAATCTGCCGGCAGCCGCGATTATCTTTCTCATCACCGCGCTGCTCGTGCGAGGCACAAAAGAATCGGGCAGCGTCAACGCGGTCATCGTCGCGATCAAAGTAGCCGTCGTCCTCTTCTTCATCGTCATCGGCCTGGGCCACATCAACCCGGCAAACTATCACCTCCCGCCCGGTCCGAACGCCGGCGCCGGCGGATACTTCCCATTCGGTTGGTCGGGGATGCTCGGTGGGGCGGCGTTCATGTTTTTCGCCTACATCGGGTTCGACGCCGTTTCAACCACGGCTGAAGAAGCCAAGAATCCTGGGCGTGATCTGCCGTTCGGCATCATTATGAGCCTGGTGATTTGCACGATCTTGTACATCATCGTCGTTGCGATTCTCAACGGGATGGTGCCGTTTTACACGCTCAATGTCGCCTTCCCGGTCGCATTCGCGGTAGACAGCGTCGGGCTGGCGTGGGCAGGCGTCGTTATTTCGTTCGGCGCGATTGCCGGATTGACGACGGTATTGCTGGTCATGATGTACGGACAGACGCGCGTCTTTTATGCGATGTCGCGAGACGGACTCATTCCGCCCAGCTTCACCAAACTTCATCCCGTGTGGCGCACGCCCGTGTTCTCGCAGATCTTCTTCGGCGTTCTCATCGCGGCGGCCGGCGCGCTGTTCCCGATCAGCATCTTGGGTTCGCTGACCAACATGGGAACGCTCATCGCGTTCGTACTGGTATCCTGTGCCGTGCCGACGCTGCGAAAGCGTCACCCGGAATTAAAAGGATCGTTCACACTGCCGTTTGGGCCGTACCTCATTCCCGACGCTTTCTGCGCTCTCCGCGCTCGGTTTGATCTACTTCTTGAGAAACGGTAACCCGCTGGTATGGGGCTGGTTCCCGCTCGTATGGCTAGGCTTTCTGATATGGCTGGTTGCCGGTCTGATCTTTTACTTCTCGTACGGACGGCATAAGAGCACGGTCGCGCTGCAGGCCGCTGAAGGGCTGGCTCCCGTTCAACCGCGCGTCAACTAGGAAGCTGTCCCGGCAAACGAGTCGGAAAAAGGGCCGCGGCGATTCCCGCGGCCCTTTTTATATGAGCCAATTGGCCTAATAACCTTGGCTGGCACGACCTACCCACCAGGCAGTCGAACGTGGCAAGGTGACGGTGAAAGCGTGGGGGGCGCTACCATTATGGCCGCTACGGCAACTGCGGGGCGCGTTCGCGCGCTGCAAGGTGAAGCCGCCGGTTTCGATTCAGTCACGGTGATCATCCGAAGTTTAGGGCAACGCGCGCGCCGCGATGCGTTGCGCCGCGCTGTTACATCCGTGATCTCGCAACAAGGCGTGCATGCTGAATGTATCGTGATCTTCAACGGGAGCGACTACGATCGCGATTTGATCGTCTGGACGCTCGCGCAGCCCCGAACACGGTGCCTCATTCTCGATGGTCCGAATAAACCTGAGGCCACGTATTTGGGCAGGGCGCTGGTCGCCTCACCGTTCTTCTCATTTCTCGACGATGACGACGAGCTCTTACCGGGTGCGCTCGCGCGGCGCGTCGCGCTCATGCGCAGATTTCCCAAGACCGATTGCCTTGCGACCAACGGATACTACACGGAGAACGGTGCGACGCGACTGCTGTACACGGACGCGCGGCCGATGCAAGACCACGGGTACGTTCAATCGCTTCTGGATTCGCGGAACTGGCTCGCATCGTGCGGAGGCCTGTTCCGGTCGGAGACGGTCAAACTCTCGTACTTTCAAGATTTGCCGAAGCATCGCGAGTGGACGGTCGTGGCGTTCCGCATTGCGTCCAAGTTGACCGTACACTTCGAGGACATTCCGACGTTCTGCGTTCACAGTACAGCCGAATCAGAGTCAAAGAAAGATTCCTACATCGACGCAGCCGTCGTCACGCTCGATCATTGGATGAATACCACAAATGATAAAGAGCAGATGCGAATTATCTCCCGGCAGAGGACGGCTGCATTTCAGAGAATGTGCTCGCATTACCGGATGCGCGGCAACTTTCCCGCGGCGTGGAGCGCCTACTGGAACGCAATACGCAGCGACGGCGGGTGGCGTTACGCTCCGTATGGCGCGCTGCTGCTTGCGCAAAGGACCGAAGGCTGGGAGGATTTGATGGGCCCATACTTGCGCCTTATCCGTCGCCTCGTCCGCAACCCCAAAAAGTACGTGAGCCCGTCGTGGCTCGTGCCGATGTCGCGCCTGGCTTGGCTGCGCACGCGCGCGGCGTGCCTGTTTACCCTGCCGAGCCTGGTGCGTTCGCTGCGGACTCGGCCCGGCAGAATCTTGGTGTTTCCGGCGCCTATGAACCGGTATCAACCCGCCGAAACGTACGTCGCTTGGAAAGTCTTTGCCGCGTGCGATCTGCGCGTGTGCGGACCACAACCGTGCGATGCCGATCTTGCCATCGCGTGGAACCCGTCGACTTTCTACGAGCTGGACCAGGCGGCACTTGACACGGTGCGGCGCGTATGCGTGTCTTGAACGCGCACTGTACCGATATCCGCAAATCGACGGTCGCGCGGCATTTCCGGGACGTGTTCGGCTACAGCCTCGAAGTGGATCCGTACACGTACACGGGCGCCATGGTGTGTAAGTCTGAAAAGAACGGGGTGCATGACGGACGAGTCGTGCAAGGTCCGCTGACCGAAACCGAGGAGGGCTATCTCTATCAGCGGTTTGTTTCATACCCCACGCCGACGGGTAATGCTGAGTGGCGACTCTTCATCGTCGGGCAGAAACCCGTAGCCGTCTACCGTGCGTGCGCTCCCGTTAACAAGCGCTTTGCGTTCGGTAAAGACCCGGAGATGACGACCGTGGAGGAATCCTTCAGCGTGGAGGAACGTGCCAAGATCACCGAGTTTTGCAGGCGCATCGGTTTGGATTTCGGAAATCTGGATGTGTTGCGCGAGCAGACCGACGGCCGGATGTATATTTCCGACTGCAACAACACGGTAACAGGCCCGTCTTCCAAATTGCGGGTACGCGATCAATTGCGAGTGGTGAACGCGATCGGCGCGGCCTTCCGGCGCGAGTATCTGAAACCCGTCACGGTGTCGCAAAGGCAAGCAAGGGAATTTAGCACTTTCGAGGCATGATGTGAGCGCTGACGCGCAGCCGGGCGACTTTTCTAAAAAAACATTCAAGACATTTCTCCTGCGCGTAGCTGACGCAGGCGCTGACCATTGGGGCCGGCATTATTATCGCGCGCAGTTTAGGGCCCGCCGGAAAAGGCATGTTCACCTATGCCACCGTGGTGCTTACGTTGATGGTTACGCTCGGCGGCGGTGCTTCAGCGGCCGTCTCGCGGCAATACGGACGCATGAAGCGCTCCAGCGGCGTCGTGTACGCCGCGATGATGCGGTTTTTCTACGTGGTCGTGTTACCCGCGAGCCGGACTGCTCGCGGCCGTGGCGGTCTTCTCGCACCAAACGATCCTGCTCGCGCCGGCTATTGCCTTTCCGTTTGCCTATCTCAATCAAACATCGGTCGCGTTCACGCTGGCCGAGGGCGACGTGTCGTTCGCCAATATTCAGGGCTTGGCAATGGCCGGCGCGCTCACGCTCGTTGCGGCGATCCTCTGCTATGGTCTGCATCTGAACGTGGGTGCCGTGCTTGCGGGGTGGATTGGGGTGAACGCCGCCGTTTGCGTCTATTCGCTCGTAAAGATCGCCAAGTATGCTCATGCCGGCGATGCCGTCGAAGATCGATCGCAGGCCTTTCGCGAGCAGTGGACGTTCGGGTTTCGCGTCACGATCAATCAGCTGCTCGCGCTGCTCAACTACCAGATCGACATCTTCATCGTGCTGTTCGTGCTCGGTCACGCCGCGCTCGGCAAATATTCAATTGCCGTCGGCGTCGGCATGATGATGTGGCAGCTCAGCCGTCCGCTGACGCTTACCTCATACGGCTCGGTGACCAGCGGCACACAGCAACAAGCCGCCAGGATCACGGTGCTCTGCGTCCGCCACGCGATCTTCAGCGTGGGCATTGCAGCGATCGTGCTCGCGCTCGTGGGCCCCTGGCTCCTGCAACTCGTGTACGGTCCTGCTTTTGCCTCGTCAGGACGCGCGCTGCAGCTCCTGCTGCCCGGAATCGTCGCGTACTGCACGGTCCCGTTTTTCTCGCAGTACTTTACGCTTCAGCTTGGTAAGCCCGGCATCAACACCGCCGTCATTGCGATATCGACGATCATGTGCGGCGCGATCACGCTGCTGCTGATTCATCGCTACGGCATCTTCGCCGGCGCTATCGGAACCTCGGTGTCGTACATGACGGCCTTCGTCATCTGCACGATCGTTTTTTGCCGCAGCGCACGCGTGGTGCCGTCCTCGCTCTTTGCGTTCAACGGAAGCGATTTTCAGCAGTATCTGCGTTCTGGGGCAGTGGATCCTTTCGGGAATGCGCTCTACGTATGCCCGACGCGGCGGTTGATTTCAGCGGCTAAGGCATCGGGGTCCTGATCGCGATCCGGTTGCACGATGACCACTCTGTATCGTTCGTGCTGCGTCTGCAATACAAGACAACTGCGGCCATCCTCATAGTCGACGAACGCTAGTCCGCCTTCCATGAAAAACGTTCCGGCCATCTTGACGCCGGGCACGGCGGTGCCGGCGATCTTGCGCCACATGTGCACCCATCCGTTCTCGTCCTCGACACGCGCTTGGGTCACGTGCGAGAGCGGAATCTGCAGCGACCCGTGAAATCCCCAGAACTTGTCCGCTCCCGAAAGTTGCACTTGAACGTTGTTGTTTTCGATTGCGACGCGTGCCATATAGCGATACTACACCAGTCCGCGGGCAAAGGTTACGCCGCGCGCGAGACCGCAAGGATGACCACCGGCGCATCCTCCGTGCGGCCCTGCAGTTCTTCCTCACAGAGTGCGATGGCCTGCGGTGCGGCGGCCAGGCCGCTAAAGTCGGCGATGCGCGCACCGTGCAGAAGGTAAAGGTCGGGCAGCGCGCGCCCCACGTCGCCGAATGCCGTAGCTTCTTCGAGCGCCCAGCGAACCTGCTCCAGCGCTTGCCCTGCGCGAGTCGGGCGCACAAGCGCATCGCGCAGCGCCAAGCGTCCGACGCCGGTTCGATCGAGCACCCGCAGATCGCGCTCGCTTCGAAAAACTACGAGCGCATCGGTCGCCGCAACGCGTTCGACGCGTGCTTCACTCGAACGCAGCAGGCGCGCCGCGCTAGCGAGCAGCTCTCCGATCGCTTTGTTCGCGATGCGAAGCGCTTTCCGCGATCTCCGTCGCGCCCGAAGCAATCGCACGCACCAGGTTTCGCTGCGTGTCGATCTCGACGGTGACCTCGACGCGCTCGGCGCGAGGCGCCGGCCGCGACGACGGCGTCCTGAGCTTCGCGCCGGATTCGCAGAATATCCTCGGCTGACGGATCGACGATCGTGCGTTCCACCACCTCACGCACGAGTGCGAGCGCAACCCCGATCGGGGAGATCACTTCGGCATCCCGCGCCAGCCGGAACTCGACGCCGGTACGCTGCGCGGCGTACGGGACGAGCGCCGCGGCCCCACCGCCGCCGCCGACGACGACGAGCGTCCGGCGATCCAGCTCGTAGTCGGCAATCAGCTCGTCGATTGCCGCATTCAGTTTCGCGCACGCAATATCCAGCGTGCGGCGCGCGAGCTCGTTCGGGATCGGCGCGCAGTTGTTCTGCAAGGATGGAAAAACCGAGTCGTGCGGATTCGGCGTTCCCTCGTGCAAACGCGGTCTGGGGAACGTACCCGAGCATATTCGAGGCGCATGTCGGCGTAAGCGCAATTCGAGATCCGTCCGCGCACAGGAGCGCGACGTAGTCGGACGGGTCGTGCGATGTTGGGCGAATGCGCTCGACATGGGCTCCCTCGATGATCGCAGGGTCCGTGAAACTTGCATATCGCATGCCCGCAATATGCGCGGAACGGGGGCCGACGTCGACGATTTCCTGCAAGCCGGCGCGCACCATGCTGCCGCCCGCGATCGCGAGCGTTCGGACATCGAGCGTGCGCAGCATCGTACGGTGGCCTCCGACTCGCGCCGGACGCATCTGCGGCATCCCCGCGCGGATCGCCGAGCAGTCGGCGCTCGTGCCTCCCACCTCGACAAAAATGCCGTCGGTCACATTTTCGTGCAGCAGCGCACCGGCAACGCCGGCTGCCGGCCCGGACAGCATGGTCAGGATTGGGCGGCGCTCCATCTCGCGCACGTCCATGACCCCGCCGTCGCTCCGCATGACCATCAGCGGCGATGCAATGTGTGCACGTTGCACCGCGTCCGCCGTCATCCGTGCCGTGCGAACCATACGCGGAAGGATCGCCGCATTGAGTGCGGCGGTGCGCGTGCGTGCGCGCAGCCCATACATCGAACTGACTTCGTGGCCCGCCGTTCCAAAGAGACCCTGTTCGCGAACGGCGGTCAGGGCCTGCGCTTCTGCTTGCGGCCGGTCAACGCCGAAGGCCTGCGAAACCGCGATGACTTGGGCGTTTTGCGCGCGCAGTGCGCCGATCTGCGCGTTGATCTCACTGCGGTCCGCGCTGCGCGCAAACGCAAACCGCGTTTCGAAGGGGACACCGGGCGCAAGCTGCAGCTGCGGAAAGTGCATCTGCATACGCGCGAGCGGAGCAAGCCCGTCCAACAGTCCCAAAATGCCGACGACCGCGAGGTCGCCTTCGAGCAGCGCGTTCGTCGCCTGCGTCGTCGAATGCGCGATAAACGCAACCTCGTCCGGCGCGATATCGCTGCGCGCGAGGAGCGCTTGGATTCCTGCGATGATGCCCGCCGCCACGCCCTCGGGCGCATCGTGTGTGGTCGGCACCTTGATGCGGGCGAGAACGGTGCGCGCCTGCGCGTCGATCGCGACGACATCCGTGAACGTCCCGCCGACATCTATGCCCAAACGCACGCTACGACCGCTCATCGCGGGTATTTTCTGCGCTAGGTGCCTTTGTCCGCTCCGATGTACCGGATGAGCTTCACGATGAATGAGTGCTGCGTCGAAACTTGGTTCGGATCTCCGTAGGCGACATACAGCTCGGCGCCCTTGACGCGCCGGTAGTATGCGAACGTGATGTTCGTGGCGTTCGTATAGTCCGGCGTGGTAAAGAATGGCGGCGCCGTGCCGATGATGCGGCGCCAGCCCAGCGCAAGTGATTGTCCCGGACTGACTTGATAGGCGAAGCTCACGCGTTCCAGCCACTGTATCAGCGCGTCTCCGGTATCGAGCGCATCGTCCGTCTTGAATGCCTCGAGCGAGAGCGTACCCAGACGCGTTACGCGAATGGACGTCTGTAGATCCGTGCTGCGCAAAAAACCCTCACCGTAGCGGCCGACGTTGTAGGTGACGCTCGAGGGTGTGGACGTATTCGCACCGTACGCGAGATAAAGGCCGTTTTGATCGGTCATTCCGCCGGGCTGGCCGGAAAACTGCAGATAGGTGTCTCCGGTCGTGAGCGTGAGCGTCCATTGGTTGCGCGTGTTGAGCGTCACGTTCGAAATGTTGTACGCGTAGTTCTGGTTGCCCGCGTGATCGTGATACCGGGCGAAGTCCTGTGAGACCGTGATGTTCTGAACGTACGAATGGGGGCTGTTGTCGAACTCGCGATACGCATAGATTGAGGGTCCCGCGACGTCGCTGATCTGGTTGAAGGCGTCGAGCGGCGCGTACTGCTCGCCGATGTCGTGGTACGCGGCAAACAGCCCGGACTTGGGCGTGAAGAAATTTAAGCCGTACTCGTCGTAATGACCTCCGCCCGCACTCGTGATCTGCGTTCCCGCCTCGTCGCCGAGCGTTGCGTACGCACTGAAGTTGTGCGTGTTGCCGGCGATTGCCTGATAATAATTCGCGACGTCATGCACGCCCGGAAGGTCGACGCCGACACGCTGATAGAGGAAGTCATAGTCGTGGTTTGAGGACCGCCACCACACCGATTGCGCATTGTCGTTGCGCTGATCGCCGATGGCATCGAATCCGCCGAATGTAACGTTGCCCTGCGTGCCCTCAATGGAGTACCCGCTGCGCGGAGTTGGGATTCCCGGCGTATAAAGCAGCGGAAAGTTCAAGCAGTCGTTGCAGTTGAAATCGTTGTAATAGTTCGCGCCCTGCGTAAAGAACGGGCGAACCTCGGCGAAGCGACGTGGAAACGCGGTCGGCGCAATCGTTTGCTGGTCCAACTCCACGTTCGAGTAGTCCGGGTGAAACGTCGCAACGAACGACGAGGTCTGCGTAATCGGAAGCGCGACGTCCAGGCCCATCCGCGAGGTCGAGCCGCCGGCCGAGGGCGCGGCAATCTCGCCCAGCCCATACACGGCCAAGCGCGGCTTGGTCCGAGCGCTCTTGGCCGCGATCTCCATGCCGTGCATATAGCCGGTGAAGACGCTTGAATCGGTGCCGCCTTGAGCGTCGGCGTGCGCCCATTCCATCACTTGATTGCTGCCGCGAATCCGGCGGTCGAACTGCAGGCGCCACGTGCTGCGTCCATCGCCGCGCATGACGTTGAGCGGAATGCGCTCGGTGATCACGTAGCCGTCGGCGGTTGTTTTAGCGACGGCGTCCCAGGCCGGCGCGAAGGCGGTGTTCTCCGACGAGAACTCGTAGCGCGTACCGGCCGGATTGGCGACGAAGCCGTACTCGTTTCCGGTGTCGCCGGCAGGCCAGAAATACACGCGCACGACGTCGTCGGCGGGCAGCGGCTGATCGTTGGTATGCTCGGTCGCGACGATACCCTCTCGCTGTTTTGCGGCAAAGCCGACGTACAGATATTTCGCGTCGACCATGATGTACGCGTCCGTCGTCTCATTGGCCGGGCGTCTGAACGTAAAATCCCATTGCAGTTGCACGTGGGCCGCGTTCTTCCAAGCCGGGTCGTTCAGCGTTCCGTCGATCTTGGGTGCGGTTTGCGTAATCGGAACGGTAACGCTGAAATTCTGCGCTTGCGCTGCAACGGCGGCTGCGCCGCAACTTAAAAATATAGGTATGCATCCAAAAAAAATTCGCAACGGTGTTTTCATTATCTAGAATCCGCTATCACGCAGACGGATCAAATCGTCGACCGTCAGGTGCGTGTAGCCGTGGGTGCGCATGCGGTCGATGAATGAGATGCTCACGCCGTGATCCGCCAAACGCACGAGGTCTTCGACGCTAGGGTGATACCCGAGCTGGCGCAGTCCCGCGAGATACTCCCGGCTTACGCCGTGATCCATCAAACGCTCCGCCTGCGAGGGCTGGACGTTGCCGTAGCCGGCATTCGTGAGCGCCTCCATGTACCTGCTGCTGACACCGTGATCGCGCAGCTCGATCAGATCCTCGGAGCTCAGCTGCGGTGCGCGCCGCATCATATCAGCTGCGTAATTTGCGCTCACGCCGTGATCGCGCATCCGTATCAGTTCGCCCACGGTCTTGGGATCGATCCGCAGTCCCTTCATCGCGTTTACGTAATTGTCCGAGACGCCATGCTCGACCATGTTGACCAAATCGTCGACCGACGGACGCTGGAATCCGCTGCGCAGCAGCGTGTCGACCGTCGCGAGTTTGAAGCGGCCCACGGCCAGTTCGAATTGCTGCTTTTCAGTAGGCGCGCCGATTCCGCGAGAGCTCGAGAGCTGCGGCAAACGAACCGCTCGGGGCGAAAACCCACGTGCCGCCTCCCTGGCCACCCGAAAACATTCCGTCGGCGTGGAACTCGCCTGCGTCCTCCACGATCGAGAACGTCTTGTGACCGCCGGTACGAATATCGTCCGCGCTCAAGCCGCGAAAACCGGAGATTGGAAAGTCGTCCGACTCGCTCCATGTCTGGTCCCCGTTCGCATCGCTGCGGTGATACTCCATATGAAGCTGGACGTCGCCGGACTGACTGGTCGGGCTGATGCTCCATGTTCCGGCGTAGGTGTCGGCGCGCGCTGCCGCTCCCAACAACGAAAAAACTAGTAGTAGCGCGCACAAGAAATTCATGCGTTTCATTGGGCTAGAGTTCTCTCCTTAGATGCCTGCGTCGCGTAGGCGAATGATATCGTCGATCGACGCGTTCGGGTACAAGCGCCGTATCTTCAAGACGTATGAAGCCGAGACGCCGTTATCCGCGAGTCGAATCGCATCGGCGACCGAGACGCCGGTTAAACGGGCGGCGCGCAGAGAATCGATGAACTGCACGCTGGCGCCGTGATCGCTCAGATTCACGAGATCGGTGGCCGACGGCCGGGGTAAAAAGTACGCCATTGCCGAGCGAAGGAGCGGTGCGCTCACGCCGTGATCGGCGAGCGTCACGACCATTCGCGGGCGAAATCCCCATTACGCCGTAGCTCGCGCAGCGTGTCCAAATACATCGGTGATGCACCGTGATCGGCGAGCGTCGTGAGATCGGTCGCACTGATGTGGGGACCGAAGTAGGCTACCGCGGCCCGTATGAGCTGCGTGCTCACGCCGTGGTTACGGATCGCTATCAATTGATCGACCGAAAGATTGCGCAGGCCCGCTGCATTCAATGCGTCCAACAGATCGTCGGAATACTGCGGCCGCCCGAGCGTCGCGGGCACTCGAATTGCCGGCTGCACGAATACGACGGCGTTTGCGGGTGCGTTCACCGCCGGCGACACAATCTTGCCGGCCGAGGCCGCAAGAACGGACGCCGCTGCGGCTTTAGCGCGCAGGTTTACGGCAGCTACCACGACGACGGGCGCGGCTTCCGGTTTTGGCGGGCGAGCCGCCGCGTTCGGGCGCGAGCGTGCAGCCAGTTTCGGCTTTGGAGCCGGTTTCGGCTTCGCAGGCTGGCTTGGACCGTCCGCATCGCTTGCAGGTCGGGCTTCGAGACGGCGACCGGCGCCTTCGGCGCGACTGGTTTGTGCAGCGGCGGCGGTGCGACGATACTCTCGGCAATCACCGGTACTTGGATACGCAGCACGAGCAGTGCCGCGAGCCCTAAGGCAAGTGCGGCGCCCACGGCAAAGCGGCGGTTCATGCGGAGCGAATGGCTCACTGCGGAATCAAGCAGAACTTCCAACCGGTGCAATAAGTGCTTGCGCTTGAAGATCAAACTGGGAACCGGTGCACCGCGCCCCTGCGCCCATTGCGCCATTCCCGTGAGCGTCATCGCGTAGGAAACGCGATCGCCCGTTCCGTTCACGGCAGCGTCATCGCAAATTTGTTCGCGGTAAAGCGCAAGTTCGCGCAGTGCAATGCGCACGCCGGGGCAAAAGAAGGCAACGGCACCGATGAATCGCTGAATCACGTTCTGAATATCGTCGAATCGACGCACGTGCTCGCGCTCATGCAGCACGATGCTGAGCAGCGCATCCGGGCTCTTCTCGAGCAGATCGTCAGGGATGACGATCAGCGCGGGCGAAAACCCCAGCACGCATGGTGAGGTAAAGTCGTTCGAAACCGCAAAGCGGAATGGGCGCGCCGTGCGATCCGGAAGTAAAACGGGTGCATCGATCAAACGGACGCGCCGCCGTGCAACGAGCATTCGTACGACGTCACGGGCAAGAACCAGCAGACGCAGAAGTGCGATGAGCGCCAGCAGCCAGATCACGATTGCCGACTTTGCCAGCACCGCATGAGCTACGGCTACCGAGCGTTCGCGCAGCGAAGGCTGCGGCTGCGCTGCGGGTACGAGCGCACTGGCAGACAGCCGGACGGGCGGCAACGCCGTTCGCGACTCCGTCCGCGACTCCGCGCGAACGTATCGCGGCGCCGGCACGCTGGGAGCGGCAACCCGAACCGTATAGGGCTTGGGTGCGAACGCATAGTTTGCGACCGGTAGGGCGATCGCAATTACAAGCAGTGCGCTCCAAACCGCGAACATCGTCGTCGCATTCAGACTTCGGAACCTGCGAAATGCCAGCAATGCAGCCGTGCATAGGGCGGCACCTTGCCACGCACCGTTGAATAGCGCGGTGAGCAGCAGCGCGGCGTTCATTTCTTTCTCTCCGCATCCGCAATGAGGCGACGGATGTGCGAAAGCTCTTCCGCCGTCACGTTTTCGCTCTGCAGCAGATTGAGCGCAAGCGCTCCCGGCGATGCAAAAAAGCGGCGCACGACCGATTGCACGGCACTACGCGTTGCTTGTGCTCTATCGACGATCGGAAAATAGCGAAACGCGCGTCCCTCTTCCGTGTGACGCACATACCCCTTCTGTTCGAGAATGCGCAGCATCGTTTGGACGGTATTGAAAGCCAGCGGTTTGGGCGCCTCGAGTAAGGCTAATACTTCGCTGACCGTCCCGTTTCCGGCAGACCAGAGAACCTCCATCACCCGTTGCTCCACCTCGGTTAAACTCTCAGATTTATGGCGCGGCACCTCGACCTCCACAGTCTCCACCTAATATTTTAGGTCATCATATCACCGGCACCCGCGGGTGTCTAGCCGATGGGAGCGGCGGACGGTTAAAATATGGACCGTCATGCGCATCTCGACGATGCCGTTCGCTTCGAAATCCTCGAACAGGGCTCGTACCTCGGACCGCAGCTGCGCCGCCTGCGGTCCCGTTCTGCGGCAAATACGAAGAGGAATCCACGCGGCCGAGAACGCCCGGAAGATCGAGCGGCTGGGCGAACGCCGCCTCGCTCCGGCGCAGCTCGCTTCCGGCGAGCTCCGAAAATCGCTCGAGCGTTCGCAAGCGCAGCTGCTCGGTGTCGTCCATCGCATACCGCCGTACGATTTCCCCGTACGCCTTCGAGAACGGCGCGGTTTCGTCGCGCTCGTACTGAACCAGGCCGATTCGCCGGCGCGAGATGCGTGAGAGCTCCTGAAATGCACGCCGCGCGTCAAACCAGTGGAACGCTTGAAACGCCGCGGCGACATCGACGCTTTTATCCCGCAAGCCCGTGCTCTCCGCGGTACCGGCATGCCAGGTAACGTTCGCAGCAGCCGCGCGCGCGATCGCGCATGTTCGCGTTGGGCTCGATCGCATCTACGTGCGCCACGCGCTGCGCAAGGAGCGCCGCTGAAATTCCTGTGCCCGCACCGATGTCGGCGACAAACAAGGCTGCCGGATCTCCCAGACCGTCAAATAGTCGATCGAACACTTCGGACGGATAGCCCGGACGATGACGGCTGTACGCGCCGGCCCGGTCCGAAAACCGTGTCGTCGCATCAGGGCCCGTCATCGCGCGCGAGTTCGTCGTACAAGCAGCACATCGTTTTAATTCCTCCGAAGAACTGCGAGAGCGTGAATTTCTCGTTCGGCGCATGAATCTGGTCGTCGGGCAAACCAACGCCGATGAGTATTTGCGGCATTCCCAGGATTCTATCGAAGCTTGCGACGGGGCCTATCGTTCCGCCCGTGCCGATGAAGACCGGACGCTTTCCGAAGCCGGCCTGCATTGCGCGCGCCGCGGCTGCGACGGCGGCGTGATCGCGCGACGTGGAAACCGCTCGAATGTCGCCTTCCGCCTCAACGTGCACGCGCACCGTAGCGGGCGCATTCCGCAGAATAAATGCGCGCACGGCTTCTTTGACGTGTTCCGGATCCTGGCCGCCGACCAGACGCGCGGAAAGTTTGGCCTTCGCCCAGCTCGGAATGATCGTTTTACTACCGGGCCCTTGGTATCCGCCCCAGATGCCGTTGCATTCGAGCGTCGGGCGAAACCACTGCCGCTCAAGCGGCATGCGCGTCTGCTCGCCGCCGAGTTGCGGCACGCCCATGCTCACGGCTTGCTGCTTCTCGTCAAACGGCAGACGCTGCAACTCCGCTACGGCCTGCGGATCGAGCTCGCTCACGCCGTCGTAGAAACCGGGCACCGCGATGCGTCCGTGTTCGTCTTTGAGCTGCGCGATCAGGCGCGCGAGCTCCTCAATCGGATTGTCGGCCAAACCACCGAAATATCCGGAGTGCAGATCCACCGTTGGGCCGCTTACCGTGATCTCCCAGGTGACCAAGCCGCGTATCGAGGTGGTAAGTGAAGGAACGTCTTCCGCATACACGGCCGTATCCGAGATCACCGCGAGATCCGCGCGCAACGTATCCTCGTAGCGCGCAAGGGCAGGTTCGAAATTCGGAGATCCGATCTCTTCTTCGCCTTCAATCACGACCTTGAGATTGATCGGCAGCGCGCCGCGTGTGCGCAGGTGCGCTTCGATCGCGGCCAGATGCATAAGGACCTGGCCCTTGTCGTCCACGACGCCGCGTCCGAAAATCTTGCCGTCGCGCACCTGCGCTTCAAACGGCGGGCTCTCCCAAAGTTCGAGCGGATCGGCCGGCTGCACGTCATAGTGACCGTAGACAATTACGGTTGGTTTACCGGTGCGTGCAGCCACTGAGCATACGCAAGCGGATTTCCGCCGGTCTCCAGTACGCGCGAATCCAGGCCGATCTCGCTCATTCGTTCCACCAGCCGCTCGCAGCAACGGCGTACGTCATCGCGATGCGCAGGATCCGCGGAGATAGACGGAATCGCAACCAGCGAGACGAGTTCTTCAATATTGTCCCGCTCGTGCTCGTCGCAAAACCGGGCAAGGTCCGAATCAATTCGAGTCATGTCGTGAACGGTTCTCCGAGCTGCACGTCAAACGTTTTTCCATCTCGCCCCAATTCAAATGAATGCGGCTTGCCGTCGTATGCGCGCGCTTGCGTTTGAAAGGTCCCGTACACCCACCACTCCGCACCGTCGAGCCTGTTGACGATATCGTTCGTACGCATGCCCGCGGCATACGCGGGGCCCCCGCCGCGCACATACGCTCGCATGTTGCCGTCGACCGTCTTGAAGAGTGCGTAGAAATAGGTCGGCGGATCTCCTGAAGCGTAGGCGAGGCCTTGAGAAAGCAGATGCGACCACTGCTGCGGATGCACGGCGGCCCACTCGCGCAGGCGTGCCACGCCTTGCAGGGCCAGCTGCCGGACACCGTCACTCGAGGGCTGCGTGAACACCGCATGATCGTGAAATTCGGCGACTTCCCATCCGCCGCAATCCAGAAGCTTCACGCCGACGTCGATATCGGTTCCTTCGATCAAGGAAAACCGCGTCGAGCTCAAGCGCACATATGCGGCATAGGGCTTCTTCGTGCAGTCGCCGTCATTCGGGTTGGTTTGCAACGCGAATGCACGGATGGGAGCCGCATCAAGGGCACTCACGACCGCGGACTCGACAGCTTGTGCGTCCGGCTGCGCCGTCGTTACCCACCGCTATCCGGTTCGCGGCACGTGCACCGGAGAACAGGCCGGGTGGCGTGGTACTCGCCGCCTGCGCCGTTTCGATCAGCGATGCAAACGGATGCGCGTGAAAAAGCGAGGACGCCGCCCAGACGACCAGTATGCACGCTGCGGTCGCGACGCCGACTTGGTAAGGCAGTGTTCTTTTCGTGATTTCATCTATCGGCACGCCGGTAAAGTTCGCGACCCAAACGTTCTGCGTATTCGTGGGATCGCAGACGTTTTGCACCTGCACGACGGCCATCACCGCAGCCACCAGGACGACCGGCGAGAGCACGTGCGCGGAGAGCAAGCACCGTGAAGATCGCAATGCCGACCCCGAACGGATTGAGCGGACCTCGATACAGCACGAGCGGGCTGAGTAACCCGAATATCACGACGAAGACCACGGGATTGCGCAGCGCGCCGCTCGCAAGCGGCTGCATCGCCGCTACGAATTGCGGCTGCTGCGTAGCCACGAACAGCATGCCGATTCCAATGAACAGCACGACTGCCGGCGCGACATCTTCGACACCGCGGATGATCGCCGCAACCAACGTCTGAACCGCATGCGCCGGCCGGGTCGTGACCGCGCCGTATACCGCCGATGCGATGAACGCAATAATCGGGTCCAATTTGAACACGAAATACAGCACGATCGGCAGTACCGGCGTTATGAGCGCGAACCACGGCACGCCGGCCGGACGGGATACCGGCTCCGCTCGCACGGCCCAAGTCGCATAGGCTCGCATGCGTCTAAAGGAAATAACGGTATACGCAAGCAGCGCAAGGGCATCGATGACCGCAAGAGCGATCGCATAGGCATACATCTGCTGCTGATGGACGCCGAAGAGCGTCGTATAAAATTTCCAGTTAACGATGTTGAAGATGTATCCCAAGGCAAAAGCCATCAAGAACATCGTCGCCGCGATCTTGCGCGGTACGCCGGTCGTCATCATGATCGGCAAAACGACCGATCCGACCATGATAATGGCGCCCAGGCCGCTTAAGGTCACGAACAGAAACGCAACGACCCCGCTCAGCAAGAGCGCCACGACCATCGGCTGCTCGCCGCCGAATTCGGCAGCGAAGTTTACGATGCTTTTGGCGATACCGGTGTCGAGCGTTACTCGGGCCAGCATCGCACCCAGAATCACGGCGACGAACACGGGTGCGAGCTGTGGAGCGCCTTTGACGATAATCGTCGCGACGCCGCCGGCAGGGACGCCGGCCGCAAACGCCATGACGACCGCCATTGCCGGCACCGCGAGCAGCGCGGGCATGCGCCGCGTATACATGAGCACGGCGAATATCGCGAAGACGATGAAGATGAGGACGGCGGAGATCACTTGATGATATCTGTAAACGGCACGAGCGTCTTGGTCGCGTTGAATTCGAGCGTCGCATTGTACACGCGGTCGGCTCGCTCGATGTTGCGCTGGGCGGCCGCATGATACCGCTCTATGTTGCTTGCCAGGTGACTCTCCCGGTCCTCATAACGCCATGCCGCCGCGTACAGCGGCAAGAGGTCCTCATAGCCGTCGCGCAGTTCCCAAAACCAATACTTCGCCCATAATAAGCCGCGGTTATTGGGGCCGTAATTCCCCTGTATCTCCCGCGCAGCCTGGAATTTTCGCCCGATAAAATCATACTTGCGCGCCGCCAGGAACATGACCCGGGCCGCATTGGCATGCAGCGGCGGCGCGTTTTGCAGTAAGTGCTGCTCGACGGCTTCGGCCTGGAGCCGTACGGCGTGCACGTCGACCGTTTGCATGTGCGCGGCCGCAAGCGGATCGAAGGGGTCGGCCCACATGAGATAGTTGCTCGAATAACTGTACGCGTCCGCCAAACGCGACTGTATATCCGCCAAAGCCGCGAGATCGTCACCGTAGCGAGCGTCCGCGGTGCCGAAAAATGCGAACGGAAAGTCGGCTTGAAAGCGCTGCGGAGTCACGCTAGCGCGCTCCCAAGCATTCGCGGCAGCGTAGAGTACGGGATACCATGTTGCCTCGAAAAGCGACTCTCCGTCGTCGTGCCAGACGGTTTGGAAAAGCCCGAGTACCCGCGCCCGCTTGCCTTCGGTGATGAACGTCCGCTCGTTATCGAATGCCGTCTTGATGTCGGGATAGATCTGATTCCAGTTGCTGTCACCCGGAGCGACCATCTGATCGAAACCGCCGCTTGCAATCAGGTTGATATATCGCGCAAAGGAACGGTCGCTGCCGTAGTGCCAGCTCACGATGACGGCGCTACGCGGGAGCAGCGGCATAATCGCCGGATCGTTTTGAATGCCGTCGTCCCAGAGCATCAGGCGCGCGCCGGATGGTTTGACGATCTGGTTCAACAAGCGGATATGTTCGGCGTACACAGAGGCTCGGCCGCGCTAGCGCGACGAGCGGCTTGCTCTGCCCATATCCAAGGGTCGAGGTCTCATCCGAACCGATGTGAAAAAATGCCGGGTGAGGCACGAGCGCGAGCTCGTCGTTGATGACGCGCGTGACGTACTGCAGTGAGAGCGGCGATGCGGGACTCAGCAGGAAGCCGTGCGGCTCTTCGGCGGCGCTCGAATATTGCTCGAGCCGCAGCGTGTTGTGCATGTGCGCGAAGGTCTGCTGCTCGGGAATGAATCGTACGTGAAAGTGCGCCGCATAGGTATCGAGCTCGCGAAGCTGCGTGGGCGTAATACCGTCCAAAGGAGCCGGGAGCGGGTCGTGCGGATCGACGAAAACGTGCTCCATATACGGCGAATAGCCGTTCATCTTAAAAGCGGCGATCGTTCGAATCCGTTCCTTGAAATAGCGCATGTTGGGAAGCGGACCGCGCGAAACGTCGTCTGAGAGAATGCGCCAGCGAAGCGCCGGTTCATCGGCGATTCGCACGCATGGCAATACCCATCCGCCCGGCGTTCGCTCCGGCAGTTGGGCCAGCGTCATCGCCGCATAAAAAGCGCCGTCGCTATCGGACGCTTCGATCGAAACGCTTCCCTCGGCGCCGGTTTGCAACACGTACGCCTGTGCGGCCATCGGCACGCGCACAACGCGAACGTCCGGCCGAGCCGAGCGGCGAAGTTCCGGAAGCCCAAGCGCTTTCCAACGCTCGTCGATCTCTTGCAGCGCGGCAGGATCGAAATCTACAGCAACGCGCAGCGGCCGTTTAAACGAGAACGCAGGAGCGCAAGAATGCATTTCAATCGTTTGGGGCCGCGGCAGCACGTGCAAAGCAGCAAGCATCGCGGCAGCGAGGATCATGCCAGGATCATCGCCGCATCACGTTTATCGAAGGCTTCCTCTATTTGCTTGAGTGCCTGGTCGATCGCGTCGCCGTTCGCACCTGCGAGCCCTTCAGCGGCCGCCCTCAATTCGGCATCGGCGTTCTGCACGGCGGCGAGCCGCGCCGGCGTGGGCTCCAGATCGAAGACGCGAAACGACTGCTGGTTCAAGAACTCGCAGCGCAGCAATATGCGGTCGTACCGGCTGCGCTCCTCGGGCGAGAAGGCATCAATGTCGGTTGCGGGCAGTTCGGCGAGGCGCTCTCCGACAAAGGCGCGGATCTGTTCGTCCGATTCGCGGCGCTGCTGCTGCTGTTCATAACCCACGACGACCGACCTACGACGGCGCGGCGCACAATCCCCGGCCATTCAGCCGAAAACCATAGAGGATGCTTATATCACTGCTTTCCGGGCTGGGGGCCCTCGCGGCGGCCGCAGGACTGGCATTGTTGCTGCGCCGCTACCTGAACGAACGCGACGAGGTGCAGCGCGTCCGCGCGCTCTTCTCGCGCTACGTGCCGGAGCATATCGTCGACGACCTCTTAGCGCGCCGCGACACGAAACTGCTCTGGGCACAGCGCCACCATGCGACGATTCTCTGCTGCCGAATACGAAACTTCGGTTTTTTTGCCGAGGAATTGAGCGCGGAAGACACGCTTCGTCACTTGAACGAGTTTTATGCGGTCGCCGGGCGCGCGATCGCGCGGCACGGCGGCGTGATCGAACGGCTGCACGCCGATGGAATTACGGCGGTGTTCGGCGTGCTGACAAGCGACGCATTTCAAGAAGATCGCGCACTTCGTGCCGCACTGCGAATCGTTCGCTTGGCAAACGCCATGAACGATCGCTGGCAGGCGCTGGGGCGGCGTCCGTTTCACGTGTCGATCGGTGTGAACTCGGGAGACGTCGTCGCGGGTGAAGTCGGTTTTGCGCAGCGGCGCGAGTTTGCGATCGTCGGAAATCCCGCGCATGTCGCCGCGCTGTTGCAACAAGCCGCGCAAGATGTCAATGCCTCGATCCTCGCAGCCGCCGAGACCCTCGAGCCAGTGGCCGAAATGTTCGTTGCGGTGCCGGTAGCGACGCTCCCGCTGCAAGGCTTGCGCCGGCTTCAAAGCGCGTACATCATTCGCGGCCTCGTGCAACGATCGGAAGAAGAGCTTCTGCGTCTGCCGCCCGAGATTTCCGCGCTGCAAACGGTGATAGCCAATCCGCAGGAAGAATTCTTGCCGGTAATTCCGGCCTCGCCTTTGGTCAGCGGAGAGTACGAAGAGCCCGCACGATTTACGCCGGCTCCGTGGACTGCCTTTCCGGCGCCGCGCAGTTACGAGGATCGCTGAGCGACGACGCTGAGCGAATCACCCGCGCCAAGTAATTCCAACGCCCAGCAGAGCGGCCACGTGCTCATGGCGAGCGCCGTTACCAATGGGCTGATGGTACCGCCGCCACTAAGCCAATGACGAATTCGTTCGATTTTCAGTCCTGCTCCTCCGAGAAGCAATCGGAGTCGCTCGATCGTAAAATGCGCGCGGTGGCGCGGAATCTCTAGATCGAACCAGAATGGCCCAAAATACGCGGCCATCGCGCTGCCGTAATCGGGGACGCCGATTACCAGTTTCCCACCCTCGGCCAAACTGCCGGCCAGAATTGCAAGACCGCGCGCGGGATCCACGGTGTGTTCAAAGCTGTGCGAAGCAACGATTACATCGTACTTTTCGCCGGAAAGCATCGGGACGGTTCCCTCGATCATACGATAGCCCGCCTGCACGCCGCGACGAACGACAAGCGCATCCGGATCCAATCCGGTAACATCCCAACCTCGCCGGCTCATCCATCCAAGAAACGAACAATCTCCCGGGCCGATTTCCAAAAGCTTGCCGCACGCGAGCCGGTCGAGGCCGTGCCTACGCACCCGCCGCCACAGGTCAATTGAATGCAGTAGGAGCCGGGCGCCGCGCACCGCGCACGGTGTCATGTGAGTAGTACGTGCTGCCGTAATATTCGGCTAACGAGGCTTCGGATACGACCGGAACGGTTACGGCGCATCCGCACCGACAACATTCGCGCAAACCGAATTGACCGGCAATACCATAGAGGTGGTCACGCACGACGTATTTGAAGGACGTCGGCGAACCGCATGCAAGGCAACAAACGTTGGAAGATTTCCGATCCGGTTCGGGCCCTGGTCGCCGGCTGCGGGATGCGTTATACGGGATTGCACAAGTAAACGGGCTTTATTATATCTTCGTGGCAGGCTCCTTTGTGCAGTCAGCGGAGCATGCGAAGCAATCGCACGATTTCCGGAAGTGCCGTGGCGGCTTTCGCCTGCACCACGCAGTGAGCCTGATCGCTAAACGGCGTTGCATCCGGGTTGATCTCGATCGAAAATGCATCCTTGTTTAAGGTCGCAAGTGCGGCTGCCGGATACACCTGCGCGGACGTTCCGACAACCAGAACGACATCGGCGCGAGCGGCCGCCGATGCCGCCGCCTGCCATACCTCGCTCGGAAGCGCTTCGCCGAACCAAACGACCTGCGGACGCAAACGGCCGCCGCACTCGTGCTCGATCAGAGAGAGATCCAAGCCGTTGTCGAGCGCAACGCGCGCCGAACACATCGTGCACCGCGCTTCGCGCAGGTGTCCGTGCAGTTCCAACACTCCGCGCGATCCCGCGCGTGTGTGAAGCGAATCGACATTCTGCGTCGCAATCGTCAGCTCGGGCACGAGCTGCGCGAGTGTGACCAGCGCATCGTGTCCCGCATTGGGGTGCACGTTACGATAAGCCGCAATTCGCTCGTTGTACCAGCGCCAAACCAAGGCCGGATCGCGAGCGAACCCCTGCGGCGAGGCAAGCTCCTCGACGCGGTGATCCTGCCAGTAGCCTCCGGCGCCTCGAAACGTGGGCAAGCCGCTCTGCGCCGACATCCCGGCACCGGTCAGCACGAACGCCGACCGCGCGCCCGCAAGCGCCTGCACTGCCCGCAAGAGGGGCGAGAGGTCATCCATGCGGGAGACTTCGCCGTTACACGGCGGGGGGAGCTTGCGATGAAGCGAAACAGGAGAGCGTGGAAGACGCGGACCGGCTCATGGCGCGCGTGCGCGAACGCGACGCGGCCGCGTTCGAGGCAATCTACGACGCATATCACCGCCTGGTGTACGGTGTTGCGTTTCGTATGCTTGGTGACGTGGCGGGCGCGGAAGACGTCACGCAAGGGGTCTTCCTCAAGATTTGGAGTGCGCCGGACCTCTTTTCGAACGGGAACTTCGCCGGCTGGATCGTTCGCATCACGCGTAATCGCGCGCTCGATGTGTTGCGCAGCAAGGCCCGCACGCACGTGGAGCTGCCCGAGCAGCAGCCCGACGACGATCCTCTTGAAGAGCGCGCCTTCGCATCGCTCGATGCGGCGCATGTTCGCAGTGCGCTTAAGGCGCTGCCGCCCGAACAGCGCGACCTCATCGAGATGGGCTTTTTCGGCGGAGTTACGCACGAGGAGCTCGCCCGGCGCACCGGAGTCGCGCTAGGCACCGTGAAAACCCGCATTCGCACAGGCCTTCGCCGCCTTCGCAGCATGCTCGAAGGTACGGTAACGGTATGAACGCGCACGAGAACATGCTCGACGACGTTGCAGCATTTGCACTTGGCGTTCTGCCTACAAGTGAAGCTCGCGCGGTCGCGGCTCACTTGGAGACCTGCGAGGAGTGCCGCGAAGAGTACCGCTTACTTCTCCCCGCCGTCTCCGCCGTCGGTGTTTCGGCGGAAGCGTGCACAGATGCGGCAACCGCGGTGGACTCGGTGGCGCCGCCCGGTCCTATGCTCAAAAAACGTATCATGCGGCAGATCCGTCCGAACGTAGGTGAGATGCGCGCGGTACGTCCGATCGTCTGGCCCGCATACGCCGTGGCCGCGGCATGTCTGCTCGTTGCGCTCGTTACAGGGATTTTCAACATTTCGATGAGTTCCGAACTGCGGCAGATCCAGTTGCAGCTCGCGCAAATCGGCGTGCACAACTCGCAAACGACGCGTGAACTGACATACGAGCGCACGGCGCTCGCAGATCTGGTCTCGCCCGATTCACAGCACTTTACGGTGCCGCCGGGCCAGGTCGTGCGTCACGGAGATCGGTTGTACCTGGCTATGAACGCGCTGCCCGCACCTCCGCGAGGCAAAGTCTATCAAGCATGGACGCTTCGCGCCGGGGCAAAGCTGATGTCGCCGTCCGTGACGTTCGTTCCAAATCGCAGCGGGGTTGCGGTGCTGCGGCTTCCCGTCAATGCATCGAAAATTGTCGCGGTCGCGCTGAGTGTGGAACCGGAAGGCGGCAGCAAACAGCCGACGAGTACACCGACGTTCGTTTTGAAACTGGTGTAATGCACGCCGGCGTGCAGCGGCTCGTGCGCACTCACGAGCGTGCCGCGCTTGCCTTTCTGGATCGCGCTCCGTTTGACAACGTCTTCCTGAGCTGGCTGATCGAAAGCGACCGATCTGCGAGCACGCGCGCAGCAATCCATATCTACCTCGACCGCGAGGCGAGTGTTCGAGGCGTGGGATTCTTTGGACGGCAGGTCGTGCTTGCCGTGGAAGACGACGACGCGTTCGCATCGTTTGCGCAGACAGCGCCCTCGTATCGGTTCGAGCGCATGATCGTGGGACCGCGGCCGACCGTCGAGCGCTATTGGTCGCTCGTGCGCGGCTGGCACTCGCCCCCGCGTTTGGTGCGTGAAAGCCAGCCGGTGCTCGCCGTCGATCGCAGCAGACTTCGGGGTCAGCGCGGCAAGGTCGTCGTCCGCAAGGCGCGGGCAAGCGACTGGGAGAGCGTCGCGGACAATTCAGCAAAGATGATAGAGCACGAGCTCGAGTACGACCCGCGCGCATTTGCCTCGGAATTCAATGCCAACGTTCGGGTGATGATCGATCGCGGCTTGTGGTGGGTCGGCGAGCTTGACGGTGAACTCGCTTTTTTTTGCAATGCGGGCCCGCGCAGCCGGCTAACGCTGCAACTGCAAGGGATTTGGACACCGCCGCCGCTCCGGGGGAAAGGTTTGGCTGCATCGGCGCTCTACGGCGTGTGCGACGAGCTGCTGCGCGAGCTGCCGTCACTGTGTTTGTATGTCAACGGCTTTAATACTGCCGCCCTCGCGCTCTATGAGCGGGTCGGCTTTCGAGAAGTCGGCGAGTTCTCGACGCTTCTATTCTAATGGGAAGGCGCTAGGCCGAAATGGGCGTCTGCACGGGAACGAACGCTGAGAGCGCCCGCGGGAACATGAGCGACACGGTGGTGCCTTTTCCAATCTTACTCTCCACGGTGATACTGCCGCCGTGCGCTTCCATGATCGTCTTTACGATGAACAGCCCGATGCCGCTTCCGCCTCGCCGCCACGTCGCGCGGTCGGAGCGCCAGAATTCCTCAAAGATATGCGGCAACTCATCGGGCGAGATACCGATCCCGCGGTCTACGACGCTCACTTTGATGAAGTCCGGCACGTCGAGCAGATACACGTGAACCGGCTGGTCGGAATATTTGACGGCATTGCCGATGATGTTGTCGAGCACTCGCGCGGCGTACGATCGATCCGCGAGCACGAATGCCGTCGGATTGGAACGATGCAAGTGAAACTCGCGCTCATCGCCGTAGCGCTGTATGACCGCCTCGACAATCTCCCCGATATCGAATGCCGTACGCTGGAGCAGGATCTTTCGCTCTTGCGCTCGCGCGAGCAGGATTGCGTTGTCGGCCATCTCCGCCAGCGCATATGACGCGTTGCGCAGCGAAGCCAGCAGCTGCACGTCAGCGCGCCGCTGCGGAAAGTCTTCGAGCAGGTGCGACGCGCCGATGAGCACGGTGAGTTGCGATTTAAAGTCGTGCGCCAACATCGCGAGCAGGCGCGCGCGCCATTCGCTCAAACGTCCGACTTCTTCACGCTCGTGCACGAGCGAGTCCACGAGCCGGTTTTGATTGCGAACGGCTCGCCGCTGCAGAATCAACGTGAAGATCGCGACGATAAAGAACCACAGCGCGGTAACGACAACAGAGGCGGTGATGACCTGGCCTTGCGTACGCGCAGCTCGCTGGGCAAAGATTTCCCCTTTTGTATGAATCGCGCGGATGTCGGCGCGCATACGGTCCATGTAGCGCTTGCCTGACTCCTGGAGTGCGGTCCGGTCGGGACGCTCGGGGTCCTTGAGTAGCGGACGAACGACGGAGGCATACCATGCGGCATGCTGGCGGCTGAAATCTTGCATGTCCGGCAGCGCTTCCTGAAAACCGGCTTGCTCGAATCGCGCGGGTAATATTGCAAGGAGCGCGACCAGCGCGGGATGGCCAGTTTGCAGCGGTTGCAGAAAGCGTGGTTCTCGCGTCTCGACGTAGCCCCGCAGCCCGTTGTCCTCGTCAACCGCATATCGGAGCGCCCGCGCAATGAGAATGCGTACTTCTTCGACGGCGACGATCTGCGCGCTCAGATGCTCGGTGCGATACGTCGCCCATAGCGAACTGAGCGGCAACGCGATGATGGCGATAAGAAACGCCACGACCGAACGGCGAATGCCGCGATTGAAGCGGACAGCAAGGACTCCGGCGTCAATGGGCGCCGGCTTCCCATGAACTCCAGGGGACATTAACTTCCTCTGTACAGCATGCGACCCGGCAATCTGGAGTACAACGCGCGACCCGGCAATGTCATGCAGCCTATCGAAAAATGGCGTGTATATTCAGTCAAGCACATATTAAGGCTACTTTGGATAGGTACATCGGCCCAAGTACGCGCTACGTACGAACAAGCGGTTTATAACGGATGCGATGCGGCTGTGCCGCCTCGGCGCCCAAGCGTCTAACCTTGTTCTGTTCGTACTCATGGTAGTTTCCCTCGAAGAAATACACGCTCGAATCGCTTTCGAACGCCAAAATATGCGTGGCGATCCTGTCCAAGAACCAGCGATCGTGACTGACGACTAAGACGGTTCCGGCGAATTCACCGAGCGCGTCTTCCAAGGCGCGCAGCGTTTCCACGTCCAGGTCGTTCGAAGGCTCGTCCAAGAGCAGCACGTTCGCGCCGGTCAGCAAGGTTTTTGCCAAGTGAAGACGGCCCCGCTCGCCGCCCGAAAGGTTGCCCACCAGTTTCCCCTGGTCGGATCCTTTGAAATTAAAGCGGCTCAGGTATGCGCGCGAAGACATTTCGAATCGCCCGACGTTGATGATGTCCAGGCCGCCGCTGACCTCATCAAATACAGTCTTCTCGCTTTGCAGCGATTCGCGGCTTTGATCGACCACCGCAAGTCTTGACGCTCGGCCCGATGGTAATCTCACCCGAATCGGGCCGCTCTTTTCCGCTGATCATTCTGAATAGCGTCGATTTCCCCGCGCCGTTGGGACCGATGATTCCAACGATCGCACCGGCCGGAATGCGAAACGAAAGGTCGTCCATGAGCAATCGGTCGCCGTAGCCCTTGCGAACGCCTACAAATTCGATAACCTGTTCGCCAAGCGCTCCGCCACGGGGATGAATATCTCTTGCGTTTCATTTCTGCGCTGGTACTCGTAGCTCGAGAGTTCCTCGAAGCGCGAGAGCCGGCTTTTACTTTTTGATTGACGCCCGCGCGCCGAAGAACGTACCCAGTCGAGCTCGCGCTTCAGCGCCTTTTGCCGCGCACTCTCGGCCGCTTCTTCCGCTGACAAACGCGCTTGTTTCTGATCGAGCCACGAACTGTAGTTGCCTTTCCAGGGAATCCCTCGACCGCGGTCCAGCTCCAGATCCATTCCGCGGCATTGTCGAGAAAGTAGCGATCGTGCGTGACGGCTACAACTGTGCCGGGGAATCGCTGCAAAAATTGTTCGAGCCATTCAACGCTTTCTGCATCGAGATGATTGGTGGGCTCGTCGAGCAGCAGCATGTCGGGCTTGGAGAGCAGCAGACGGCAGAGCGCGACGCGGCGACGCTCACCGCCGGATAGCGACCCAATCTTCGCATCCCAGGGCGGCAAACGCAGCGCGTCGGCGGCGACTTCGAGCTGCAGATCCAGATTGTCGGCATCGTGCGAGGCGAGGATCGCCTCGAGTTTTGCTTGCTCGTCCGCCAGCTTCTCGAAGTCCGCATCGGGATCCGCATATGCGGCGTACACGGCCTCCAGACGCTTACGCGCCCGATGTATCTCGCCGAGGGCTTCTTCGACGGTCTCCCGGACGGTTTTTTCAGGATCCAGTGTGGGTTCTTGCTGCAAAAAACCGATGGTGATGCCCGACATCGCCTTTGCCTCACCTTCGTACTCGGTGTCGCTTCCGGCCATGATGCGAAGAAGCGATGACTTTCCCGCGCCGTTCAGACCCAGCACGCCGATCTTCGCGCCGGGAAAAAAACTCAGCGAAATATCTTTAAGGATCTCACGCTTGGGCGGCACGATCTTGCCGACGCGGTACATTTGATAGACAAATTCAGGCATCGGCCTTAAGCGTTCGCTTCCAGCCGTAAAAGGCTTTCCACCGGCCGGTTAACGCTCGCGCGCGAAGCGGTAGACTGTGGCGGCGCGGAAGACCTCGCCCGGGCTCAGGATTGTGCTCGGGAAGTTCGGGTGGTGCGGGGCGTCGGCAAAATGCTGCGTCTCCAGAGCGAACGCTCCGGGCTTTCCGGTGTAGAGCTGCAGGCCGGGTTGCGTCGTTTCGACGAGCAGGCTTCTTCCGGATTGCGGATCGTATACCCGCGCCGCTCGCCGCAAGTCGCCGTTCCATCCGTCGAGCACGAAATTGCAATCGTATTTTTCGCCACCGATCGCACGCAGCGACCGAAAATCACGCGAAGTGCCGTCAACCGTCGCGATCTCGCCGGTCGGTATCAACGCCTCGTCCAGCGGCGTGAACCCGGACGCGGCGATCTTCAGCTCGTGCTTCGATCGTCCGATTTCCGCGCAGGTTGAAGTACACGTGGTTGGTAGATTGATGGCCGTCGGTTTATCGGTCGCGGCTGAAATCCAGTCCGCAGTGCGTCGTCGATCGTTCCATGTATAGCGTATCCTGCATTCCTCGCACCGGGAAACCCCTGGTCGCCGTCGGGACTGTGAAGCAGAAACTCGACGAAAGCGTCGTCGTCTCGCGCAAACGTCCAATCTCGTTTCGAGAAACCGTCGGGTCCTCCGTGCAGTGTATTGGGGCCCTCGTTCGTAAGCAGACTGTACGTCATACCGTCGAGCGGGAGGTCGCCGCGCGCGATGCGATTCGCATAGCGGCCGATCGTTTTTCCGGCGCTTCCGCCCGCAGGCACGGTAAATCGACCGGCCATCGTCACCGCTCCGGCACGAAGATTCCCGCGATCGCCGCTCCTTGCGAATCGAGGTTCATATGGCTGTGCATCGTTCGAAAGGATATAAACGCCCATCTTACGCCCGCAATTCCGCTCCGCGCGTTTCAGGAAAAACATCACCGCAACGATGGCAAGAACGTAGGCGGCGATCGCGACGGCGCTCATCGCCGTACCGATCGCGTAGCGCCCGCAATCGCGCCGACGATGAACGGACCAAGGCCGGCAATGCCGCGACCGACGTTGTAGCATAACCTTGCGCAGCGCCGCGCACCGTGCTTGGAAACAACTCGCTCAAGTATGGACCAAAGCCGCTAAAGACTCCCGATGCGAAAAACCCGAGGACGGGCCCGGCGATGAGCAACTGCCAATCCGCGACAACGAAAGTAAATACAGCGGCACCATCAGCGCCGAACATATCGAGAAGAGCATAAACGTACGCCGCCGCCCGATCGCATCGTTGATGTACCCTGCGCTCAAATACCCAACGAACGATCCGGCAATCAAAAAATACAAATAACTTCCACCGGTAACCGGCGCCATGTGGCGCTGCGTGGTCAGATACGACGGCATCCAGGTAAATAAGGCATAGTATCCCGTTTGCAAGCCGATTGCGAGCAGGCTGCGGCGATCGTTGTGCGAAAGGGCGCGCGAAGACGCGGGGCAGCGTGAATTCCGGCAGCCGCGAACGAAGGCGGATCGCTGACATTTCGGCGCACATACAAAACAAACAGTGCGGGCACGATACCCAGAAAAAAGAGATAGCGCCATCCCGGATCGGGCGAGGCCGGCGCACGATTTGAAAGGCCAGGTTTGCGGCGAGCCACCCGACCGCCCATGCGCTTTGCATGAAGCCCAGCGTGCGTCCGCGCATGTCGGCTCGCGCCCACTCCGCCATCAGTACGGACCCGACCGCCCATTCGGCGCCTAACCCCAAACCTTCCAACGCACGAAACGTCGCCAATTGCGCGTAATTCTGCGAAAGCCCGCTCAAGAACGTGAACAGCGCATACCAGGCGATCGAGATCATGAGAATCGAACGGCGCCCGAACCGGTCGGCGATCGTCCCCGCCGCAACGCCGCCGATCGAACTGGCCACCAGCGTGTAGGTCGCGAGCAACCCACCGGCCGATGCGCTCAGCGCAAAGGTGCTGATGATCGCCGGTAGTGCGTACACGTACAAATAAAAATCAAAGCCGTCCAGTCCCCACGCGAGGGCCGTCGAAGGATCGGTCGCCGGCGCTCTACCGGCACGGCGACAAGTGCGGATGCTCAATGGTTGTGGGCCAGAATATCGTTGAGAACCCGGTCGGGGACGGCATCCGGTTTACTGAAGTCGAGCCGCGCACCCGCGCGAACCATATGCGGTACGCGCGTTTCTTCGAGCGTTATCGATTTTCGGCGCAATCGCCGTGTACGGCCGCATATCCGGCACTGTCTGGAAGGCACCATACATCGGCACGGCCATTGCGTCGTACGTTGACAGGGGATGCATGCCCAGCAGCATTTCGATGGTGCGCAGCACGCTGACCGTCGCGTAATGCTCGTGCCGTACGCCGCCGCGCGCATACGGTGAGACGACGTACAGCGTGGTGCGCTGATCGCTGACGTGATCCGGTCCGTCCTGCGCGTCGTCTTCGGTGATGAACATGACGGACGATTTCCAAACGCTCGAGTGCGAAAGGGCCTCGACCATTGTCCGACCGCATAATCGTTTAGAGCGACGTACGCGGAGGGCGTGACTCTCCGGCTTTGCTTCCGTACGTATGATCGCCGGGCAGCCAGATGAATTCAAACTGCGGCAGAGTTCCCGAGCGCACGAGGAGCTGGAAATCGCGGCGCCATTCTTTTGCGCGAAGCAGATCGCTGTAATGCAAGTCCCAACCGACATAGCCGGAATCGAAGGGCCTTCAAACTCGGGACGTCCGCGACGCCCGGAGTCTGCGCATTCTTCCCCTGGTCGACCAGTTCACCATAGTCGCGAAACGATACGTGCGCGCGGCGCGCGGCATCCCAGAGATAACCGGCTGCCGGTACGCGCGGACCATCGCCGCCGGAAAGATCGTCGGTTCGCGCCGATTACCATAACGACGGCCAAAAGCGCTCGACGTAGTCGTTCGCAAACGCGGCGTCCGCCCACATGTGCCCGGCCGCGCTGACTTCGCCGCTTGCGTACGCATTATCGAGCAGTCCGAATCTCGAGGCAATCGCGTGCTGGTTGGGCGTCACCGCCCGCCGAACCACGCGAGCGACGCATCGCCGTTTCCTGCGGAGATGTCGCCCAGCACCTGGTCGTACGTGCGGTTCTCTTTGAGGACGAAAAATACGTGCCGTATCGGGCCGTTCGGGCGAATCACACCGGCTTGCGGCCGGATCCAGCCGGTCGCGCCTTGCGGACTGCCTCCTGCGCGCTCGCGGTGAGATCGTATGCTCGCAGCGATCCGAATTCGATCGCGCCGATGTAGTCGCGATCGCCGCGGCGATAATCCGGATTGGGACGCGCGCCTTCGCCTTTCCCGTCGAGGACGAATAACTGGCGGCCCACGACCGCGCAATCCGTCGGATACCAACCCGCTTGCATGCGGCCCGCCGGCGATCGTTTTGAATGACCGCAATTGAATTGGCCGCACCGAGGCTGACATAGATGTTCGCGCCGCCAATGGAGATCGCGTTCGGAGAAACGCCGACGGCATCAGCGGGCGCTCTTTCGTCCCAAGGGACGTCGCCAGCTGCCGCAGATCGCGTGTATCGTAGATGCCGACGCTGTCCGCATCGGTCTGCGCTACATAAAGTTTCTTCCCGGCGACGGCAAGCGCGGAAGGGTGTAAGCCTGTTGCCGTATGCGTCGTCGCGAGCGACGCGGTGTCGATTCGTGACGAGATCGCTCCCGGAGCGCACCGTCACAAATACGCGAGAACCATCGCCGCTGAAAACGATTCCGCCCGGATGCCCTCCGATCGGTACGGCCGCCCGCGCCGGCCGATTCGCAAGCGACCGATGCGCACGGCGCCGTCTGCGTCGCTTGCGACCGCATAGGTCTTGCCGTCGTTCGAAGCGGCGATGTACACAGGATACGAATCCTTCGGAAACGCGATCCGCTGCACATTTTGCGCGCGCACGTCGACATCGAGCAGCGCGTCGGCGTTTGCTCCCGGTACGAGCACGTGCGCGCGTCCGCCCAAGCGGTCGCCCGAACGCACCCGGCAGCGCGATCGACGCGACCTTCGTCGAGTCCGGCACGCGATACAGACTCAGTGCCGGCGGATTGTATCCCGACTCGACGACGGCGAGCGTGGAATCGTCCGCGGATGCGGCCATGCCTTGCGGCATCGTCCCCGTTTGCGCAATCGCCCCCGGAGCCGGATTGAGAACCCAGCCGTTCGGCAGCGTCACCGGCGGCGGTTGCGCGGAAACGTGAATCATGTCGCTGCGCGCCAGGCATATGAGTCCGAACGCGAAGGCTGCGAGGAGCGCCGCTTGCCGTTTGGTCACCCCGGCCCTTTCGGCATACATCTAATATCGTCCCTACGGCGCAGGCTTACCGGAATTCGCAAGCAGCGCGCCTAAATTCAGGCGCGCCGCTCTCTACCGAGGTGACGATAATATGACCGCATTCCGGGAGGAGTCCGAAGAGCACGTCGTTCATAGGCTCGAGGCATTTTCGGATATCGTCATCGGCTTTAGTCTGGCGCAGATGACGCTGAACTTGGTCTTGCCGGCCGACGTACTCGACCTGTTCACCAAACAC
>CAVZQG010000004.1:0-26401 GCA_963777365.1 Vulcanimicrobiota bacterium | reverse complement strand
GGCTGCAGGCGCAAGTGTTCGAGGCATTCGATGATGCTTGGCGGGTCTTCAATGTTCTTCCGTGGCAACGATTCTTCGACCGCAGTAAAAGATCCTCGATCGTTCTCCGCTTATCTGCGAGTGCGCTTTTAAGAATCGTTCCGTTCACTCACGCCTGGAGATCATTCTCCGGTACCACGTACTAAAACGATCTTCGCCGCGACAAGATCATCGCCGATTCGGAATGAGCGCTCAGCGGCCGTCTCGGCAATGCCCTGAACGATCCGGACGGGAATTTTCAGGGGTAGAAAATTATCGTTAACAATGGCTGCGCGGAGCGCGGCTGCGGGGGGCATCGTGTCGACGCCGGAATTAGCCCTCCCATAAGCGACGCCGAGATCCACCAAACGCGCAAGCACAGTAGCGACATCACGGCTTCCGAGAACTGAGTGCCAACGGTCGACGTCGGACAGGTAAGGCTTAGGTGGCATTCTCTTACTCCTGACTACAGCATCAAGCGCTAGCAAGATACGCATGAGGATACCGCGCAGGACTAACAGACAACTGACGTGTTGCGCTTAGCGCCGGCCGGCAAGAATTTCACTAGCCGAAAATCAGTTAGACGTCAGTCATCTGTTTGTACAGGCGCCTAACATGAATAATGAGGTATTGAACTTTTAACACCATGGAAGCCAACGGAGAATAACATGGCAATTACGTACGGAACCATCGACCCTGCATTTTGGTTCGCCAGTCTTCGCAATTCATGGTCAGATCTTGAACAGGCGGCACGTGCGAAGAACGAGCTAACCGGTGCAAAGAACTCGGTAATCTTGACAAGTATGATCAGGTCAGAGGCGAGGTGATTGGTTGGCGCGTCTCACGTGGCGGCGCTTCAAAATTATACATTGCCGTAAGAATCAACCAAGGCCCGCTGGAGGGTGCAATAAAGGTCGTACCGGTGAAGAACCTTGAGTTCAACGGACAAGTGCTGTGCCAAGGCGCTCAGGTTGAACTGTCCGTCAAATGCGATGTCGGCGATCGCGATGTGCGAAGCAGTGTCAAACGTTTAATGGAACGGGTGGGGTTTGCACGAGCTCCGGTTCGAGTCGAAGCCACGTTGCAACCATTCGATTTTGCTTCGCCGCAATCGTCCGCGTCGGCGTTGCAAGCAGTGACACGCGGACAACTCGTTGACGTAAAGAACGTGTTTCGAGGCATTGTCGAGCAAGTCCGCCGAGCCAGATTCGATGTCTGAACGCGTCTACAACGCCTCCCTTGATTGGAACGAGTGTATCCCCAGATCGAACGATACAATGGTGAACGCGGCACGTTGTCGCTTAGTTATAAGTACCGAGGCTATCCGTTGTGGAGCGAGACCGATCGTCTCGTCATTCAGTTCGGAGATGGTTCAGTCAGGTCTATAGATGCGTCGTACCTTAAACCTACCGAGCAACAACTGGTCAGAGGTGCTGTGGTTGAGTTTCGCGTCCGCGGCAATTCCATGGCCCTTATTTTGGTTCCACCGGGATTGGAAAATGCGCGCGCGCCGCAGGCGTTCGCGCCAGCGTTAGAGGCACAGCCGCTGCAGATGCCCTCGCCTTCCGCGCCACCTCTAGGGGAGTGGCCGATGCGGATGTTGCCGGTCGTGCCGGCCAGCGAAAGACTTCGCGAGAAGGAAATGGAGCAGCTTCTGAGATGGATGAATAGCATGACGAGGGAGGACGCTACACGTCTTCTTGTCGAGGTGAACTCGAGCGCTCAAGAAATGGTGCATGCCACTTCATACAATAGGTCGTTATATAATGCCCATATCTATATAATAGGCGCCGAAATGGGCTGGTCGGCGCGGACCGCCGAGATCGCCTATGTTCAGTTGTGGAACTTGGCAATGTCTCCGAGCGCACGCGGGTTCGCTTGAAGCAGCTTAACAGGTCTGCTTTCGTGTATGAGGCTTCACAACCGGGACGTTCGGAGCAGCCTTTCTCACCGCGGCTGGGCTCACAAAGTTCATTGGCAACGGCACCTTCGGCCCCTCGCATCGCACAAAGGGCGCCTTGCCTCGACAATAGGGCGGCACCGCGGTACGGATTCGACCGATGACGGGTCAGATTGCTGCGCTCGTGACCATGAAGTGGACGGCGGCGTGTCAATGCGGACACGAGCGGGCAACGGTAGAGCGTACATTTGTCGCGACGCCCGCTAGCAGCGCCGGGCACCTTACCGCGCAAGCATCGCAACTGGTTTGCTGCAGTCGACGCGCTCTCTCGAATCTTCGGCAGCGCTTCCAAGCGACCGCGCGTTCGAATTGTGCATACCAACGAGTGCCCTGCCGCACAAGCCACGCGCGGATTCTCCATCACGTGCAAGCGCTGAAATTACACGATCCATACATAGGACATCGAGTGTTGTCAGATCAATGTCAGTGACTATTAGTAGTCTACAACGGGCAAGCGACGAGCGCTACGACGTTCATTGCGACGAGTGCTACTATCAGCGCAAGCGCTTCCTTTGCGCCGGCACTGCGGCCGATAGAGATAATGGACGCGAGCGGCAACCGGCTATCCGGCTCCTACCAGGTGGAAACAGCCCCGTTCTACCTCTACGCATATGAAGCCGGCTTCTCGGATTACAACGAAAACGGTGAGATTCGTACCTGATAGCAAAGGCCGGTCGTGTCTGGTTTTTGCTCGTGATGGCGCCCTCGAGCAGGAACAGTCCGACTCAATGTTCATGCGAATCAAGATCGTGAATGCCATCGAGAAGATTGAAGGAGGCGCAATCTCGGGCTTCGTGCAGCCGGCCCTAGATTTTGGCGACATCAGGGATCTATCTACGGCGTACAACGCCTTCAAAGCGGTGTTTAGAGATCGGTATGGGAGATCTGCAACTCCAAAAGCTATGAGGTCGTTTATTAAGCAGGCGTTATTGGCCGAGCGCGTTCCGCACGCCGATGCTATGAGAATGGCAAAACAAATTGTGCGTCTTGGTGACGCTGTTGCGCTCGCGAGAGGAGATGATCCGAATTCCCCTGTGACTTCACAGAGAACGCAAAACCGAATCGAGGACGGCACGAAAAAGGTAAGCGCAAAACACTATAACGACCGAATCGGCGAGTATGTGCTGGCGGGGAAGGCCACCGCCGCATTCAACCTTATCCGTTCGATGCGTGCTGCTCCGCTTCCCGATGGCCTGGAACGATGGCCGGCGCCGAAACTCTTATCAAAAATGCCGCCAAGCGAAGTGGGCACGGTATTAGGATCTTACCGTAACGGAGTAGTTCTTGAGTTCAAGCCGCATCCGGATTCTGCTCCCCAGCACCTGGTTATTCCGGTCACGTATTTGGTGGAACAGAGACTTCTCAACTGTCCGTTTGGTGAATTCGAGGTCGGCGCCGAACTCCGCTTCGTGCAAATTAGACGCACGCTCACCAAACCCGGCGAGATCATCGTAACCGGCTGGAAAGCGCCGACTCTTGAAAAAGGTGCGCAATTATCTCGCAAGGAGAGTGAGGCAAGCCTACAGCCGCCAAACCGGAAAGGGAAAGAAAGGGAACGACTTTCTAGGAGCCTGTAGTCAAGCGCACTCGTTTTTTGCAGGTTTGTGGCAGTAACCGTCGTTGCATCCTTTGGTCAGTGCCGTCTTGGTGAACATGACCCCCGACACACACCTGTATTGGAAGAGACGGCGTGCATTGCCGCGCCGCTCTTCCCATTTGCTGCAAACGTGCTCGCGACATAGATTGCCGTGAGTGTGAGGTTCATAGGTCGATTGTGATCCCGTCTATCGGAACGAAATCGGATCGGAAGATATGCTTGCCTCCGCGATTGGCTGCAGCTTTGCGTAGGGGACTGTAAGGACTCGGTTATCATCCGCATGTCCCGCCCTTACACGTCAGTGATTTGTCAGATCGACGCCGTTTCATGGTGAGTGTCTGGCGCTCCGTCATGCGCCTATATCTTTGCCCCGTGCGGTCTCCGCGCGGAACCTGAAAGGCCGTTTGCGATAATGCTTCGTTGGATCTTACCTGCCGCGACTCTGGGGACAGCCATGTTGTTGACCGCGTGCGGAGGAGGAGGAGGAGGCGGCGGACACATAGACCCTCTGCCCTCCAGCGGGCCAATCCCGGTTATAACACCCTCACCAAAACCGACCTCTCAACCTTCCCAAACGCCGTCGCCGACGCCGACCCCCACGCCGATGCCGACGCCGACGGCTCGACCGACACCGACGGCTCAACCGACGCCGACTGCTACGCCGACATTCGAAATAGCGACTGCGCTTGCTAGCGGCTCACAACCCAATAGCATACAGGTAGGCCCCAACAACACGATTTGGTTCACGGACCGCGGTGCGAAGGCTATTCGTTATATGAGCGCCGTACCGAACGCCACCGTAACTTCGCTTCGGACTCTGCTTACGCCGGCTCAACTGACCTACGACGCTGCAGACCAAGCATTTTGGTTCACGGAGTTCAACGCCTCGTCGGGCGGCGGTCGTATCTCCATCATCGCGCTACCCGGTGTAAGCAACACGATGACGCCCGTAGGCCTGTCGCTATCGAGCGATCAGACGCCTGAGCCGATCATTGCATCGTCTAGCGGAGTGATTTGGGTTGGTGTTGCGAGTACATTGCAGGCAAACAACGCGGTTTATGAGTTTCAACCCACGCCGGTTCCAACGACTCATATCATTCCGACCGGAAGCCCGAATCAGGCCAGGCAATTTGCTTTTGACAAAGCCGGCAACCTCTGGATGAGCGAGCGTAGCAGTTCTGATCTCGTGGAGATCAATCAGTCCACCGGCATCACGCAGAAGATAGACTTGACGGTAAAGGGTGCAAAAACACAGCCGACGAGCATCGCGCTTGGTGCAGATGGAAATCTGTGGGTCGCCGACTATCTGAACACGATTTATAAGGTCGATCCCGTTGCAATGACGTTTTCGGCATTTACGATAAATCCCACGCACTCCGCTTGCGGAGCAACATCCATTGTGCCTGCGGTCTCAGGTAACACCCTCTGGTTCGCCGATTATCGATGCAGTTCTATCGGGCACATTACGACATCCGGTAACGTGACCGAATGGGGGGCGCAGGTAGGCAGCAAACCGAATTCGATCGCAGCAACGGCGGACGGCAATGTGTGGTACAGCGATCAGGCCCTCAATCAAATTGTGCGCATGACGCCCGTGCCGTAACACGTATCCGGCACCGGCAATCGAGTCTGAGTCAAGCGTCAAACCTCGAAAATATGCTTGCGTATGCAACCAGACTACAATGTTTCGTAGACAGCGCAGCCGGATCGTAATCGTTCGACCTGGCTGCGCTCTTTTTCGGATCAGGTTCGTACTTGGAGCATTCCGCTGTCCCGAGATCATGTTGAAGCCAATGCTGCTTGTACATACGAGTAAGAGAGACGATCTGACCGAAAACTGACGCAAGACTTGCAATATGTTACGTCACCTCACGAAGGCGCGAAACAATATCGAATGAATCATGAGAACATGAATTCTAGGCGGATCGCATGTTCCTCGGCAAGCGGCGTAGACTTGATGACGAGATTTCAATTCCTGTAATGGTTTTCGCCGCGGTGGACCGACGCGGCGCCACATTGGATGGCAAGGTTCGCAGGTATCGATCGCGGAAGTTGCGGATATAACCGAAGGATGCCGAACAGACCGAAAAAGCGGCGCCGCATCGGGTCGCCGGATAAGCAATCATATGTCGACCGTCTGCAGTCGTTTTCCGGCGCGGATGCGATTGCACGCTTGATCGAGAGTGTGGTGCCGGACGCCATTTCCCACGGCGGCACGCTCGAAAGTTTCGACGGTGACGACCTCTTGCGCGCTTTGAAGCCCGCCTTCGCGAACGAAACGTTCACACCGCTCGATCTGCCGGTACGCTTTACGGCGGCGCTGGCTGAGGATGCAATCTATACGAGCCTGCATCGCATGGAGCGGGTGCGTGAGGGTATCGCTACACTGCATCGCTACGAGGCCTACCAGATCCTCTCGACGATGCTGTACGCGTCGCTCGTTCTACGAGCGATTCCCATGAGTCAACACTCCACGGAAACTGCGCCGCTGCTGACGTGGATCTGCGATCTCGCGGAACAAGTCACGCCGGCCATCGAGGTGCTGCATTTTCGGGATTTGCACCTCAATAAAGCAGATCTCTTCAGGCAGATGATTGCGCTGCGGCAGCGCGCGCTGGAAGAGCGTCTTTTCGAGCTTGGCATCGTACGAGCGTGCCGGTGCGTGGATAGAGTGATGTTAGGATCCGGCCGCGGCCTAACCGCCCTCTTCGATCGGGTCCGGCAACTTTCCGCGCAAGAACGTACCCGGGCCGAGAGCATCGCGGAAGAAGCCTTAGCCGGTAAAATAGGTAGGGCAGTAAGAGACCGGGACGTGCTGCTGGCCAGGGAGGCGATGCACGATCTTTGCGTCCTGGCATACTATCGTGGAGAACAACCAGAAGACTATTTGGAACTCCGCGCGGATTCCGTTTTGGCCGGAAACGTCATGCGCTTTCTCAAATCCGAGGAGTTCAGCGAGGCGGAGCTGGAGCCATCCATACGATTTTTGTCGGTTGCCGAGAACTATGCCAACCTTATCGACGTGGCTTTTCCAGCGGGCGATCACTCGGCTGACACGTTATCAGGACCTTTTTAACTCCGCTGCGCTTCTTGGCCTAGTGACGGTTCCTGAAGAGGCTGTTCTAACGAGAAGCTGCTATAAGCAAGCTTCTCGTAAAAGCGCTCGAAGAGATGGGGTTTAACGCCCGCGCCGACTTCGCCCGGTATGACAACGCCGCGTTTGAGTACACTTTGCGCTTTTTCAAGCGTTTGGCTCGTGACGCCGTCGATTTCGTGCATCTTCGGGGGCGTGAGCCGCGCGCCTTCGCGGACATCATCGGCGGCGTTCTGAACGCTGCCGAAAATAGTCGCGGTCGAGCCTTCGTTTTTGAAAGTTCCGACGACGTGATGGATCTCGGCCAAAAGATTGTGGGCGTCCTGTTCGAGTTTATGAACCGTGACGAGCGTATTCGCGTATCGGAAGGGCTCGCGTCCCAAGTCGATGCGATAGCGGCGGCAATTGAGGAAATCCGGAACTCGAGCCCGGCCAAGAGGTCGCGCACCTTAAATTGCTCGAAGTGTTCGTAGAAAAGACGCGGACTCTGCTCGAGGAGGCTAAGCGGGAACGGGCACAGCACGCTCCCTGCTCGCCCCGGCACACCCGCGAGGTGGGTTTGCAGTTGCAATAACGCCCGCGACTCTTTTATCGTGCCGCCGGAGGATCAACGGCACATGCGCGGCTCTGGTAAAAGTAGGAAACCCATAGCTATGCCCGTCGAGTGGAACGATGTTCTGGGTTTTCGGCGAAGACGATGCCGAAGGATCGCTGCTGCGCGCCTGCGCCCTCGCTAGGAGGTATACGTGCATCTGACCACGCTGGACTGGGTCATCATCGTCGTGTCCGTCGGAATCATGTTCGTTCCGGCGATCTTGCTCGCGCGCCGGGCCGGAAAAAACACGGCGGAGTTCTTTGCCGCCGGACGGCAGGCGCCGTGGTGGCTGATCGGCATTTCGCTCGTTGCGACGACCTTCAGCACGGATACGCCGAATCTGGTGACCAACATCGTGCGGGAGGGCGGCGTTGCCGGCAACTGGCAGTGGTGGGCATTTTTGCTGACCGGCATGGCGACGGTCTTCTTTTATGCGCGTCTTTGGCGGCGCAGCGGCGTGTTGACGGATCTCGAGTTTTACGAGCATCGGTATTCGGGGAAAGCCGCGTCGGTGGTACGCGGTTTCCGCGCCGTCTACTTGGGATTGTTCTTCAATTGCTTCATCATCGCGAGCGTCAATCTAGCCGCGGCGAAGATCGCCAACGTGCTGTTCGGCATTCCGGAGTGGATGACGCTGTCGATTGCCGCGGTCTTTCCGGTGATCTTCGCCTCGATTTCCGGACTATGGGGCGTGATGGTCACCGACATGATTCAGTTCAGCATCACGATGACCAGCGCGTTTGCGGCCGCGTACTTTGCGGTCAAGCTTCCGCAAGTCGGCGGGCTGCGCGGGCTTTGGCACCATTTCGCGGCGCATCCGCAGTGGCTGAGCGTGCTGCCGAACTTCAACGATCCGAAGACGGCCGCCGCGATCTTCGTCATTCCGCTCACCGTGCAGTGGTGGTCGGTGTGGTATCCGGGCTCGGAACCGGGCGGCGGGAGTTACGTTGCCCAGCGCATGCTCTCGGCCAAAACCGAGCGCGATTCGGTTTTCGGCACGCTGTTTTTCCAGGCCGCGCACTACGCGTTACGCCCCTGGCCGTGGATCGTCGTCGCGCTCGCATCGATGATCGTCTTTCCGACGATGGGCGACATTCAACACCGCTTCCCGTACGTGCAGTCGCATCTGCTCGGCGACGATATCGCCTATCCGGCGATGCTCGTATTCTTACCGGCCGGATTTGCGGGATTTCTGGTTGCAGGCCTTTTCGCGGCGTATCGATCGACGCTTGAAACGCATCTGAATTGGGGCACCTCGTATCTCATCCACGATCTGTACCGGCGCTTTATCGCACGCGACCGTTCCGAGCGCCACTACGTCCTGGCGGGGCGCATCGTGACCGTGCTGATCATGATCGTCGCAATCGGCTTGACGTTTATCCTGACGACGGCGCACGAGACGTTCAACGTGCTGCTCTCGATCGGCGCGGGCACGGGGCTCGTGTATCTGCTGCGCTGGTTTTGGTGGCGCATCAACGCGTGGACGGAAGTGAGCGCGATGATCGCCTCGTTCGTGGTCTCGCTCGTCTTCTTCGGCCTGGGCAAGGCCGGAAGGGTAATCGATCCGGACGTCGTCTTGCTTTGGACGGTCGGAGTAACGACCGCGACCTGGATTATCGTCACCTTTGTGACCAAGCCGGTCGACATGGCCACGCTCGTCGCCTTCTACGAGAAGGTGCGGCCCGCGGGACCCGGTTGGGCTCGGGTGCGAGCGCACACGACCGTCGGGGAGTCCCCCGACAGCATTCCACTCGCGCTCGCGGGCTGGGTTTTGGCGCTGGTTGCGATCTATGCGGCGCTGTTCGGCGCCGGGGCGTACCTGTACGGCAATCTGGTTTCGGGCGTTGCCTGCACGATAATTTTCGTTCTATCCACGGCGCTGCTGATTGTCGTCATCTCGCGCATTTGGTCGCGCTCGGACGAGATCGAGGAGCAGACCGTGCCAAGCGGGCAGCCTGTATAGGAATTCCTTACCGTACCCGGTTGTTTGAGCGCGGGATTTTGGGCATTATTATGGTGGAATGCTCGCAAGTTTCTGATCCGCTTTCCGTTCCGTCACGGCTCTCGATGGTCGTGCTGGGGGACAGTTTGGCCTTCGGATTCGGAGCGTCGAAGGAAGAATACGGGCTCACGCAACGCATCTTCGCTGAACTTCGGGCGGCTCGCCCGGGCAGCACCTACGCAAATTTTTCCGTCCCTCATTCAACGATGGGGGACGTTTTACGTCATCAAGTTCCTAAGCTGCGCGCAGCTCAAGCCGATATCGTGGTACTTATCGCCGGTGCGAACGACTTGCGGTATACGCGCGACACGTTCGTCTTCGCGCGCCGGTTCCGATATTTGCTGCAGGCGGTGCACGATGCGGCTCCGCAGGTCGATCGTCGTAGCAGGCGGAATGCCCGATGTCACGCAGACGGCCGGCGTACCGCCGCTGCTCAAGCCGGCCATTGTGCGAATTTGCGCCCGTCTCAATGAAACGATGCGAAGAATCGTCGAGCAATTCGACGACTGTTTCGTCGACCTTTTCAAATTCACGAACGCGCCGCTGGTCGCGCAGGCCGTGTACCTCTGCGATGACGGCTACCATCCCAACGACTTCGGATATGAGGAGATCAGCGGGCGTGCGTATCCGGCGATCGCGCAAAGGCTTCAGGCCCTTTTCATGGATGAATGACTCGCGAAGCGATTACTTCATCGCGGGCCTTATGCGGTAGATCGCGCCCGATTGACCGTCCGCTACGAAGAGATCGCCTTGCGGACCGACCGCGATTCCGGTCGGCCGTCCCGCGCGGCTGTTCGAACCGCCGTCTTGAAATCCGCCTAAAAACGGTATCCATTGCCGTGAGGGATCGTTCCAGTCCACGGCACGATCCGGCGAGTCCGCGCGCATCGGCACAAAGACAACGAGCGGCGGCATATAGCCGCTCAGTCCCTGTGCCGGGCCGTGCCAGCTGCCGTGCAGCGTTACGAACAAACCGCCGGAAAATCGCTTTGGGAACGCATACGAGCCGTGCTCGCGCGGCCGGTAAAAGACGGCGCCGATTGGGGTCTCGTATGCCGGAAACACGATGCGCGGAATCGCCACGCTCGAGCAGTCCTGCGAGGTGCCGGGCTTCTGCTTGCGATCTCGTAGCAGAATGGCCAACCGTAGTCGACCGGATCCGCGTGTGCGGTTACGGGATCGGCAAATTCGTAGGGATGCGGCGGCGGAAGTTCGTCTTGACCGGCATCTGAGGCCCAAAGTGCTCCGGTCGACGGATCGATGGCAAGCGCGATCGCGTTTCGAATACGCCTTGCGATAACCTCATATCGTCCGTTTTGTATTTCACCGATCGTCGCGCGCGTCGGATCCGTTTCAACGCACTGATTGCACGATGATCCGACGCTCGCGTAGACGTGCGAGCCGGTCGCCGCCACCGACGTGCTGGAGTGAACGTCACCGTCGCTATTTTCGGGCGGTCGCCCGTTCGAACGGAGGCAAGTTTCTGCGGAGCCGATCCGGCGTTAACATCACCGGGATGATAGGCGATCTTCCAAATCGCGTGCTGCGTGCCCACATAGAGCGCGCCGTTTGCGAAAGACACACCGGCGGCGGGCGCGTCACCGAGCTGCGCAAAAACCTAGGGCGTACCGGGCGCGGTTGCTTCGGCATGCGGCACGATATACACGGCGCCGCCGCCCGTGCCGGCAAACAGCGTGCCGTCGGGTGCGAACGCAAGCTCGCGCGCCCCATGGACGGTCGCGACGGTTCGGATGGTAAAGCCTTGCGGAGGGGCAGGCGTCCACTCGGAACGTGCGGGCGAACACGCGGAAATCGAGAGCGAGGCCAGCAGAAGAATAGATGGCAAGATGCGCTGCATCGCGGGTCCTTTACGGTTGTATGCGATAGATATTCCCCGTTTGGTCGTCCGAAACAAACAAGTCGCCCAGCGGTCCGAACGCCAGACCCACGGGCCGCCCGATGCGCGATCCGTCCGGCCGTTGGAAGCCCGTAATGAAATCGCTCCACTGTGTCGCCGGATCCGCCCAATTGACGCTGATTTGCGGCGCGTCAGCGGTCATCGGAACGAATACGACGCGCGGAGGCGAGATCGGAATCCCGGAGCTATTCGTATGCCAAGAACCGTGCAGTGCAACGAATGCGCCGGTCCGATACTGTTGCGGAAACGCGTGCGGCGCGCTGCCTGTAACCGTGTCGAACGTCGCGCCGATGACCGTTTGGTACGCCGGAAACACGACGAGCGGCACGACGGTTGCCGCGCAGTTCGCACCGGCCGCGTACGCGATGTGATTCTCTTCGCATTCCGGCCAACCGTAATCGGCAACGCCGGCATGCAGCGTCACGGCGTCGAAAAATTCGTATGGATGGCCCTGCGGAAGGTCATCCTGTCCCGCATCGCCCGCCCATAGCGTCTCCGTCGACGGGTTGACGGTGAGCGCAATTGCGTTACGAATATGGACGGCTTTTGCGCTCATGCCCGAACCGTCCAAGCTCATCTGCTCGATCGTGGCTCGCGTCGGATCGGATTCGGAGCAGGCATTGCACGACGAACCGACGCTCGCATAGAGCGTGTTTCCCGAAACGGCAACGGTTGTCGTCGTGTGATCCGAACTTCCTCCGGGTCGCAGAGAGGCGATCTTATCCGGCGCGCCTTGCGCCGTTTGATCGCCGATCGTGTATGGAATCCGGTAGACGCCGAATTGCGTCCCGACGTACACGGAGCAATTCTGCAAAGAGATCGTGACGCCGGCGGCGGGCGAATCGTTCAACGTCGCAAAAACGTGTGCAGTCGCGGCCTGACCTTCGGCATTCGCGATGACGTAGACGGATGAGCCGGTCGTTCCAATGAAGAGATCGCCGTTGGGTGAGAATGCCAATTCTCGCGCGCCGCGCACGTTCCCGATCGTTTCAATTTGAAAACCGGCAGGAACGTGCAGGCCGGTCGCGGGCTGCGGCGCGGGACCCGGGAGGTCGGCGTGGGCGCAGGCGTACCCGCGGGCATACACCCGCCGGGGCGATCGACGGCTGCCGATGACGGCGCGAGCGAAGGCTGCGCAAGTCTGCGTTGTCGGCCCGGCCCGCCTCCGCCGCCGCATCCCGTAAACACGAGCGTCGCGGCGCACACGTACGCGAGTACTCTCACCTCACAACGGCTCCATCAACGAGAGATTCGAACTGTTCCTTAAATGCGTTCGCGTCCAATTTCGTATGCGCAGCCAGACGCGAAAGAAGCGGCTCGCGCAGATCGGCACGTTCCAGTCGCGTCATGTAACTGCGTGCGACACGATATGACTCGGTTGTGACGTCGACCATGCGAACGCGAACGCGTTTGGTCGCCGCGTCCTGCAGCTGCGAGAGCGTCAAGGGGACCGCGCGGCCGCCCGAGAGCGCGATGAGCGATCCGCTTCCGCCGTCCAGCAAATAGCGCACCGCCCCGTATCCCAGCGCTCGTGTGTATTCCACGTCGAACGGAACGGGTTTTGCGCAGCGCAGTTCGTAGCCGATATCCTTACTGACTACCGTCGCATCCACACCGACCTGCGCCAGTCGCGATCGAACGGCGTCGCGCAACACCGCACCGAGCGGAATATCGGCTAGACGGATATGACCGTACGCGTCGCGTCCGGCGCTCGCAAACGCGGCGAGTTGCTCGGGCGAGAGCCGTTCCGCGATCCCTTCGGCTATCACGGCCACGCCGTTGTTGTGGTTCTGCTCCTTGCGCTTGATGATCGCACCGACGATCGTATCGACGACGGCATCCAAATCCAAGTCGTCCCCGGGAAATTCTTCGGGAATCACCGCCAAATCGGCGCCGGCCGCCGTGCACATGCCGAGGGCGAGTGCGCCGGACTTGCGTCCCATGCTCACGACCAGATACCATCGAGCGGTCGTGCGCGCGTCCTCGAGCAAGTTCTCGACGATTCCGGTTCCGAAGGAGCGCGCGGTTTCAAAACCAAACGTCGGCGCGTTGTCCGGCAGCGGAAGATCGTTGTCGATCGTCTTGGGTACGGTTGCGACGCCGATGCGGCCCTTTGCCGTTTCCGCGATCCGCGTCGCACCGTACGTCGTATCGTCGCCGCCAATCGTTATGAGATAGCGTACGCCGAGCGTCGTCAGTGCGCGAATGCAGTTCTGCAGCGTCGCGTCGTCTTTGGCGGGATTCGTGCGGGAGGTACGCAAGATCGAACCGCCGGTTGTGTGAATTCGCGAGACGTCTTCGATGCGCAGTTCGGTGACGTGTGAGGCGTCGCCCCGCGCGATGTGATAGTAACCGTCGTAAATGCCAAGTACGCGCAGTCCGCTGTGGACGGCTTCGATCGTCGCTGAAGCGATGACGCCGTTTATACCGGGCGCAGGACCTCCGCCCACCAAGATTGCAAGGGTATCGCCGTTCATGATAGCGGAAATGTACGATGCGGTATTGTTCGACCTCTTTGGAACGCTGGTAACCGATCGCGGCGAGGCGACTGCGGGCGCGGCAGCCGTGCTGGATAAGCTGCCCCCTGCCCGGTGGGCGGTCGTCACATCGTGCCCCCGCGGCCTGGCCGATGCGCTGATCGCGCGATCCGGCCTGCGGCCGCCGGGCACGATTGTGACCTCGGACGACGTACAGAGAGGAAAACCCGCTCCCGACGGTTATTTGCTGGCCGCGCGCCTTCTCGGATTTGCGGCAGAGCGGTGTCTGGTCATCGAAGATCAGCTCTGCGGGCATCGCCGCCGCAAGAGCCGCGGGAATGGACGTGATAAACGTGCGCGAGACTCCACTACGGAATCTCGCGCTCGAGGTTGCCGAGGACGGCGGGTTACGGCTGCGGCGTTGAGGGTGGTTGGCCGGGTTCGGATCCGGCGTTGCGCTGCGCGCGCATTTCCTGCATTTGCTGCTGCAGCTGGGTACGCTGCTGCGGCGTGAGAACGTTCATGACTTGCGAGCGCATCTGTTTACGCGCCTGGGGATCGGGCTGGCCGCCCTGCGGGTGCGACTGCCTGTATTGCTGCACGATCTGCTGAATCTGCGTCTTTTGCTGGTCGGACAGATTCAGGTTTCGAAACATGCGCATGAAACCGCCATGATGCCCATGGTGGCCTTGCCACGGCTGCCCTGCAGCGGGAGCGCTCGTCGGAGACGGCCCTTGCTGAGCGAGCACGGCGGCAGGTAGGATAAGTGCAGCGATGGCGGCCGCGGGAATGAGTAGCGTTCGAAGGACTTTCACGAACAAAGGACTCCTTGCGTGAGGGATTACTTCGAATGTAACGTAGCCGCGGCGCAAATCGTCTGAGAAATCGATTAAGAGATGCAGAAGTGTAACGAGTTTGACGTACTCGTCGTGGGCGCCGGCCCGGTCGGGCTTATTTCTGGCGGGTGAGTTCCTGCGTCGCGGCCATTCGTGCGCTCTGGTCGAACGTAATGCCCGGCCGTCGATGCATTCAAAAGCACTTGCGATCATGCCTCGCACGATCGAGCTGTTCGAACGCGCAGGCATCAGCGAAATATTTTTGTCCGAAGTCAACCGGATAAGCGGCGTACGAATCGCTACGCCGCGCGGGGAATCGCTCGTGTCGTTCGAGCGGATGCCGACACGCTATCCGTTCGTTTCCATCGTCCCGCAGTGGAAGACGGAAGCCTTGCTCGCCCAGCGCCTGCAGCAGCTGCGCGGCAGTGTGCGCTACGGCGACGCGTTCGAAGCGTACGAGGAAGATGCGGACGGCGTGCGGGCCATGATCCGAAATGCACACGGTTCGTATGACGTTCGTGCGCGCTTCATCGTGGGATGCGACGGTCTTTCCAGCAGCGTGCGCGACAGGCGAACATCACGTTCGCGGGACGTTCGTACCCGGAGTATGCGCTCTTGGCCGACGTGCCGGTGGAAACGTCCGCATCCAAGAGTAAGGCGAGCGTGTACATCGACCGCACGGCGATCGTGACGTGTTTTCCGATGAACGCGGACAGTGTGGCGTATCGTCCTCATATGCCCACGGGAACGGTTCCCGCAAAACGCGTCGCGCGGCTGGCTGCAGTCGCAGATAGATCGCGCGCGTCTGCCCGGGACCCTCACCGGCGAACCGCTCTGGAGCAGCCGCTTTCGCGTTCACCGCCGCGTCGCACGGCAATTGCGTAAAGGGAATCTCTTTCTCGCGGGCGATGCCGCGCACGCGCTCAGTCCGGTCGGCGGTCAGGGCATGAATATCGGCCTGGAAGATGCGTGGGCGCTTGCGCGAGTCCTCGGCGCGCGTCTTGAGCGGCAAAGCCCCGGCGGGTGCGCTGGACTCGTATGAATGCGGCCGCTTGCCCATCGCACAAGCGGTCGTCCGGCGTACGGATTTACTCTTGCGCGCGCTCGCGCATCCGCATCCCGTATATGTGTCTGGGGCGCGAATACTTCGCGCCCCGAGTCGTTGGAATTCCCGTGCTGCAGAACCGCGTCGTTCGCGCGTTGCTTACGGCTTGATCGCCGCCGCTCGCACGCCGGGCGTCGCGTGCGCTTCAAACTTTTCGAAATTCTTGGCAAACAGCGCCGCAAGTTTCTTTGCCTGCGCGTCGTAGGCTGCACGGTCAGCCCAGGCATTGCGCGGGTTGAGTACGTCGCCGGGCACACCGGGCACGGATCGCGGAATCGCCAGACCGAAGAACGGTTCGGTGTCGAACTGTGCGTTCGCGAGCGCGCCTTCGATGGCGGCGTTCACCATCGCGCGCGTATAGGCGATGGCCATGCGTTTACCCACGCCGTACGGGCCCCCGCTCCACCCGGTATTTACCAGCCAGCATTGCACGTTGTGCGCGTCGATGCGTTTGCCCAGCGAGCTTGGAGTACACCGTCGGATGGTGCACCATGAACGGCGCGCCGAAGCAGGTTGAGAACGTTGCTTGGGGCTCGGTGACGCCGCGTTCGGTTCCGGCTACCTTCGCGGTGTATCCCGAGAGAAAATGGTACATCGCTTGTTCTTTGGTGAGTTTCGAGATCGGCGGCAGAACGCCGAACGCGTCGGCGGTAAGCATAATGATCGTCTTGGCGTGACCGCCTTTGCTGCCCGCGACGATGTTTGGAATGAACTCGATCGGATATGCCGAGCGCGTATTCTCGGTTTTCGAATCGCTCTCGAGATCGAGCGCGCGCGTGTGCTCGTCGTATACCACGTTTTCGAGCACGGCGCCGAAGCGGTGCGACGCCGCCCAAATCTCCGGTTCGGCGCTCTGCGAGAGACGAATGACCTTTGCGTAGCAGCCGCCCTCAAAATTGAAGATACCGTCTGCCGACCAGCCGTGCTCGTCATCGCCGATGAGCGGCCGCCGTCCGTCCGCTGAAAGCGTCGTCTTGCCGGTGCCCGAGAGACCGAAGAAGATCGCAACGTCGTTCTCCGCGCCGGCATTGGCCGAACAGTGCATCGGCAGCGTTTCGCGCAGCGGCAGCAGATAGTTCATGATCGTGAACACGGACTTCTTGATCTCACCGGCGTACTTCGTACCGCCGATCAGGATCATGCGCTTTTCGAAGTTTACGAGGATGAACGTCGCTGAGTTCGTACCGTCGCGCTTGGGGTCAGCTTGGAACAGCGCCGCGTCGACGACCGTGAATTCCGGGACAAAATCTTGCGGCGCGTGTTCGGGAACGATGAACAGGTCGCGCGCGAAAAGGTTGTGCCACGCGAACTCTGTAACGACGCGCACCGGTAAACGGTAGCGTTCGTCGGCGCCCACGTAACAATCGAGCGAATATATCTCGAGCTCCGATAGATACGTGCTTACGCGTTCCCAGAGCGCATCGAACACCTCGGGCGCGATCGGGCGGTTGGTCTCGCCCCAGTCGATATGCGCCTGGCTCGAGGGCTCTTTGACGAAGAACTTATCCTTTGGAGAGCGGCCCGTGTGCGGGCGCGTATCCACGATCAACTGCCCGTCGTTGCCCAGGACGCCCTCGCCCCGCCGCAACGCGTGCTCGATCAGTTCTGCCGTCGAGAGGTTCTCGTATACGTGCGCGGCTTTGATCTTATCGGGAACGGTAAGTATCGTTGAAATCCCCATACGAGTAGTTGTACACGATCACTTAGGTGGATCGTTAGAGCGAGCCTGCAGGGCCTTTGTAGCCGGTAGTCCTAATGTGGTGCCCGATGGGACGAGCCGTACTTGCCGTTTGCTGCTTGCTTTTACTAGCCGCCGCGTCGCCGGCCGGGGCCGCGATACCGTTTCGTTTCGGGTTTTATCCGCCCGGGCCCGTTGACGGTATCACCGACGTCCCCGGGGTCATGGTGAGTAACCTGACAAAAGTCGAAGGTGCCTCAATCCGCACCGGAGCCACGGCCATTCTGCCCAATGCCGACCCGTGGATCCACAAGGTTTCGGCCGCCGCGTTTGCCTTCAACGGAAACGGCGAGATGACCGGCACGCACTGGGTGAACGAATCGGGATACTTGGAAGAGCCGATCGTCCTCACCAACACGCTCAACGTGGGACGCGCGGACGACGGCGTCGTGAGTTGGCAGATCGAACACCATCCGCATGATCGGCGTGCGGGATGACGTACCGCTTCCCGTCGTTGCGGAGTGCGACGATCAGCTGTTGAACGACATCCAAGCACGAGCCGTTAGCGCGGGCGACGTGGTGAAACTGCTCGATTCCGCGCGCACCGGACAGTTCGAACGCGGATCGGTTGGTGCCGGCACGGGCATGAAGGCCTTCGGATTCAAAGCCGGCATCGGATCGGCTTCGCGAGTTCTTCCCAAAGAGCTCGGCGGATACACCGTCGGCGTGCTCGTCAACGATAACACCGGCTCGACCCGCGAACAATTGACGATAGACGGCGTTCACGTCGGCGAAAAGTTACGTAACGAGTACCGCATAAAGTTTCCGCAGAAGGTGGCGCTGCACGGACGCATGGCCTCGGGCAGCATCATCATCGTGGTAGCCACCAATGCGCCGCTCGATTCGCGGCAGCTGCGCGCGCTTACGCTGCGAGCGGCGCTGGGCATGGGCCGCACGGGACTGACCAGCGACGTCGGGAGCGGCGATCTGTTCCTCGCGTTCAGCACCGGCTTCACATTCGAGCAATCGGCAAGTTTCCGGATCTCGGCGCCGCGCAATTCGTTCATCGAGAGCGGAGATACGCTCGATGCACTGTACCAGGCAACCGCCGAGGCGACCGAAGGCGCGATCTACGACGCCCTCTTCAACGCAAAGACGATGGTCGGCCGGGGCGGCATTACGGTCTATGGTCTTCCGGTGCAACGCGTTGACGGCATGCTGCGTGCGGCAGGCGTTTCCGTAAGCGGTCCGTGAGCTGCTTCAAACGCCAGCGGCTCGAGATCAGGCGATGGAATCTCGATGCCGATCTCGACGATGCGCTCGCCATTTACGGCGATGCGCAAACGATGCGCTTTATTCCGTGTGACGCGCTGGATCGCGATCAAACGACACGCGTTGATCGAACGAATGACGCGAGCGCGAACAACAAAACGGATTTGGTATTTGGGCGGTTCTGCTCAAGGAAGAAGCGCGGGTCATCGGCGCGTGCGGCGTTACGTATATTCCCGGGACATGCCCAAGACGTCGAGATCGCATGGCTGTTCAACAAAGCGTATCACGGCAACGGATATGCGACGGAAGCCGCAAAAGCCGTGATGCAGTACGCATTCGAAGACCTGCAGCTGCCGTTGCTGTACGCGCTCATCGATCGCGAGAATGCCGCGTCCATCGCCGTTGCGAACCGCTTGGGCATGGAATACGACCGTATCATCCGCGCGTACAAGCGCGAACTCATGCGGTACCGCAAGCGGCGTTGACCGGGGCACCGCCTGGGCATAGTGGTGCAATGAGCAGCGGCGTCATTATCGACCTTGCCGTCATCGTCATCGCGGTCCTGGTCGTCGTTTCGATAGCGAACCGGCTCGCAATCGCCTATCCGATCGTGCTGGTGCTGGCCGGCATCGGCCTGGGATACATCCCAGGCTTGCCGCCGCTGGCGATGCCGCCGGATCTGGTTCTGGTTGTTTTCTTACCGCCGCTGCTCTACTGGGAAAGCGTCACCGCGCCCACGAGCGAGTTTTTCTCGGCCTCCGGATTGTGGTGGATCTTTCAGCTTGCATTCGGTTTGGTCGTGGTGACCACGTTCGCCGTCGGTGCGATTGCGCACGCACTCATTCCGTCGATGTCGTGGGGCGCGGCGCTGGTGCTCGGTGCAATCGTCTCCTCGACCGATGAGGTCGCGTTTGCTCCGATCGTCGAGCGAATTCGGATTCCGCGCCATGTGCTCGCGACGATCGAGGGTGAGAGCCTAGTCAACGATGCGACCTCGCTGGTACTGTACGGAATTGCCGTCGCCGCCGTCGCGAGCGGTGTTTTCTCTTTTCCGCACGCGCTTGCTTCGCTCGCGATCTCCGTCATAGGAGCGCTTGCAATCGGCATTGGAGCAGCCCTGCTTGCCGTTGCCGCGTGGCACCTGACGAAAGACGACTCGCTGCAGGCGCTGATCTCGCTGATGACGCCGTTCTTGGCCTATTTGCCGGCACGGCATTTTGGTTTGTCCGCCGTCCTTGCTGTTGTGGCCGCGGGGCTAACCGTTACGAACTTCACGCCGCGCGTCCTGACGCCGCGAGCGCGCGAACGCGTGAGTGGATTCTGGGTCACGATCGTGTTCATGCTCAATGCGTTCATCTTCGTGCTCGTCGGCATGCAGTTTCATCATATTCTTTCCAGGCTGCAACACTTCTCGCCCTCGCAGCTCACCACGTATGCGGTGGTGATCTGCGCGGCGGTGATCGTCGTGCGGCTGCTGTGGGTTTTTGGACAAGGATTGCTCCCCTCGACCAATGAGCCCGAGCACGAGAGCGGAAAGGCGGACTGGTCGCACGTGGCCGTCCTTGCATGGTCGGGCATGCGCGGCGGCGTCTCGCTGGCGGCAGCGCTCGCCATTCCGCTCGAAACCGCAGCGGGCCCGTTTCCGCACCGCGACCTGATAATATTTTTGACGTTTTGCGTTTTACTGGCCACGCTTATCGGGCAGGGAGGTACGTTGCCGTGGCTGCTGCGCCGCTTGAACGTTCGCGACGACGGCGCGGACGAGCGGGAAGAGCGCATTGCACTTGCATACACGGCAAAAGCCGCGCTTAGGCGACTGGATGAACTCGTCCAGGCCGGCCAGGTTCCCCCCGCGCTCTTCAAGTTTTTGCGCGAGCGATTCGCCGGACGTTGGAGTGAGTTTTCCACGAAGAGCAAAGATCGCGATGCGGCGCGGGAATCGGACCTCTACCGCCACCTGACACGCGACCTAATCAATGCGCAGCGCACGGCGCTGCTCGAACTTCTGCGCAGCGGAAAAGTTGACAACACCGTGATGCGCCGGATCCAGCGGCTCCTCGATCTCGAGATGGAAGAGATCGATCTGCTGGAGTCCGCCGGCCATCCGGATATCGAGGGCTAATGATTAGGATAGAATTTCTTACCGGAGCAGCAGCGGCCGTCGCGTCCGCCGTACTTCCAACCTCCGCTCTGGCCGCGCTTGAGGGACGGTACGGCGGCCGGCTTGGCGTTGCGGCCGTAAACACGGCAAACGGCGAGCGCATCGTTCATCGCGCGCAAGAACGCTTTCCGATGTGCAGCACGTTCAAATTGCTTGCGGTGAGCGCGGTCTTGAGCCGGGTTGATGCCGGTACGATACAGCTCGATCGGCATATTACCTACGGAAAAGCCGATTTGCTGGAATACGCGCCGGTAACCAGAGCGCATGTCTCCAGCGGCTATATGACGCTGCAGGCGCTCTGCGAAGCGGCGATTGAGTATAGCGACAACACCGCAGCCAACCTGTTGCTGCGCACGATCGGCGGTCCGCCAAGCGTTACGGCGTACGCGCGATCGCTGGGCGATGATATGACGCGGTTAGACCGCAACGAGCCCAGTCTCAATACGGCGATCCCGGGCGATGAGCGCGATACGACGACGCCGGCGGCAATGAGCGCCGATTTGCAGAAGCGTGCTAACAGGAGACCGTTCTCTCGGCGCATTCACGAGGTTTGCTTCATGCGTGGTTGCTGGCGTGCCGGACCGGTACAGACGATATACGCGCCGGCTTACCGCGCTCGTGGATTGCCGGCGACAAAACCGGTTCGGGTAAACATGCCACGAACAACGACGTCGCCGTGCTCTACCCGCCGAACCAACCGCCGGTATTTGTAGCCGCGTACTATACCGGCTCGTCCGCTTCGTATGAACAGCGCAATCAGGTCATAGCGCAGGTCGGTCGTATCGTCAGTTCCGCGTTCATCTGATTGCGCTTGCGTAAATGCCGGGGCGGACGTACCATCGGTGTGCACCTCTTTATAGGCGGAGGCCGATATGAGCATAGCGGCAGAGGGACCGTTCAAGGTCGAGCGTCTTGGCGTCGTCATGCGTCCCGATCCGACGCGTGAAGAAGAATGCGAAGGGGTGCTTAATCCAGGCGCGGCTCGCGGTCCGGACGGCGAACGCTACTTGTTTCCGCGCATCGTTGGAAAGAAGAACTTCTCGAGAATCGGCATCGTTCGCGTCATCTTCGAGGGCGACATTCCGGTCGGCGTTGAGCGGCTCGGTTACGCGTTCGAGCCGGAAGAACCATACGAACTGCGGCCGCAAGATGGCACCGGCGGATGTGAAGATCCGCGCGTTACGTACGTCGAGCCGCTCGGACTCTACGTGATGGCGTACGCGGCATGGGGACCTAAAGGCCCGCGCATCGCTCTGGCCATTTCCGAGAACCTGCTCAAATGGGAGCGCTTAGGTCTTGGTGGACTTTCAACCCGACGTCGAGGCGCGATATGGCGTCATCTTCAACGACTATCACAACAAGGATGCGGCATTTGTGCCCGATGCGCTCCAGCTTCAAGATGGCACGCTGGTGCTGGGAATGTTTCATCGGCCGTTTTACGATCATGCCACCGCGCCCAAAGGTATCAAAGAATGTTTGCCCAGCATCTGGGCATCGGGCTGTGAACTGGAGTGGGCGAAACGGGATATTCGCAACTTGCGCATCATGCGCAAGCACGCGCTGCTGATAGACCCGGTTTCGGACTGGGAGGAACTGCGCATCGGCGGCGGCACGCCGCCGGTGCGCACGCCTTTCGGATATTTGATGGTCTATCACGGCGTGAGCGGCGAACTCGCCGAAAATCCGGTGAGCCCAACCGCGTCTACTATGTTGCCGGCGTGCTCATCCTGCGCCGTGAAAACGACCGTTGATGCAATACCGATCGACGACGCCGCTGCTCATTCCCGAAACCGGCGAAGAAACCGCCGGAATCGTTGACAACGTCGTTTTTCCGACGGGAATCGACGACCGTGGAAACGGCGTGTACGATATCTATTACGGGATGGCGGACAAATACATCGGTGTCGCGCGCATGTGGCTTCCGAAAACGCTGCAAGAAGAACCGCGGGAACCGTTCGAAGCCGCTCGTTTAAAGCGGCTGCAGCTCTGAAGAACTCAAAGAGCATATTCGGCGCAAAACCGTGCACGCGCGGGTTTAGCGCGGTCGCCGTCGATTGGTAAACCAGATTCGGCGTTAGGACGATCTCGTCGCCGTGCCGCCAGTCCGCAACTTTGAAAGGTCCGCTGCCGAACGGTTTTTCGTTCCAGGACGAGTGCGAGATAGCGGTCGATGAAAACGCGTGCGCGGGCAGTATTCCAAAAGCATAGTCCGATTCGGCGAAGGCTGCGCGTGGATCAGCGCTACCGAACTCGCGCAGCGTATGTTCGACGTCAAAACCGCTCCCGTGCCGTGCGCCGCAGATCGTCTCGAGTCAGGAGTTCGTGCGGCGAGCCATCCGTTGAAGACCGCGCGCGCCCGATGCGTCAGCGGCCAGAAGTGCAGCGAGAAAACCGAGGAATCCGGGGAACAAGCATCACACGATCTCCACCTCTTCAAGGATCAAGCATGAAAATCAAACTCGGCGTCGTCGGACACTTCGGCATCGCAGTCAGCGACGTACATCGCAGCGAGGCATTCTGGAAGAAGAACTTCGACCTCAAGGAGATCTTTCGCTTCGAGGACGGCGTGGGCCTGAGCAACGATTCCATTACGATCGTACCGTTCAAAGGGGAACCCGATCCGAAGCCGATCGAGCATATTTCGTTTCATTTGAACTCGATGGACGAACTGCGCGCCGCGCTTCAAACGCTGAAAGAAAACGGTGTGGAGGTAGAAGATCCCGGGGACGAGATCGGCCCTGAGGCGCCCGGTTCACCGAACATGGGGCTGTGGTTTCACGATCCCGACGGCTATCGCTGGGAGCTTTCGGTTCAGAACGCTGCGAAAGAAAAAACTTGACGGCGCTAAGCCCTAAGCGCAAACGCCGCAATTTTGGCAGCCTTCGCGGGAGTTCGAGAGACTTCAAAATCGCAGAGCGCCCGGCCGATCGTGGCCGCCATCGCGTTGGTTACGAACCAGGGCGGCTTGGGCAGTATCGAAAACTCGCCTGAACTCAGGCTGCGGGGGAACGGCGTGAACGCCGCGTACACGACGGATTTTTCAGTACCCTCGAGCAGATACGAGTTATGCACGACGCCGATGCCGCTGCCGATGTCCCCAAGCTTGTGGCCGGGAAAGGCGCCCCACGGCGTTTCCGTGAGAAAGTATCCGACGCCGGTCCATGCGTTCACGCCGACGCAGCCGTATCGCAGATTCTGTACTGCTGCGTCGATAGACGTCGGATACCGGCGCATCGTGCGAGGATGGACGATGAGATTCGCCCCGAGCGTCCCGTGCAGCACGTTGTTCGTAAAACGAACGGTGTCGTTCAGATAGCGATCGAGATCGCCCGTCATCTCGACGTAGGCGAGTACGCCGCAAAAGGCTTCGGTGGAGAACGCCGGATTGGCGGTGTCGCGCGGATCGATTCTCGTAAGAGCGCGCAGGCCCGGTTCGCGGACGCCGAAACTCTCGCGTCGCTCCTTTGCACCAGGATAATATTCCGGACGCTGCTCCATCCGTTCGAATACCCGGCGAATACGTGAGAGCAGCGATTGGGTATGTTCCCACTCCGCCGGCACGAAGAGCGCCTGAGATGCCACGCAGTTAAAGCCCGCGTTGTGCGCTTTTTGCGTCGCGATGTGTTCGGCTTGGAACTGCAGATCGCGCTCGGTCCACGGGCCCGGAACCACGATGGTCGGGCTGACGTTTCCGAGCTCGCTCGTGATTGGTTTGGCTGCCGTGTTTGCGGCGGCGATCGCGTCATGCGTTTGTGCGCTGCCGGTGATGTGGATTTCATCGACCAATTCGTGCGTGCAAAGATATGCCCGGCGCCGGCGTCCCCGTGCGCAAACCGCAGGAACCCCGCCTCTATCAGAGGTCCGAACGCGCGCTCGAAAATCGGGGCCAAGTATGAATTGACCGGGTTCATCTTGAGGATGCAGACGGCGCCGCCGGCGATCATTTTATACAGCACGTCGAGCGGTGCGATGGAGGCAATGTTCCCGGCACCCAAAACGAGGACGACGCGTCCTGCGGGAGCGGGATCTCGATAAAAACTCGCGGCTGTGTTTTGCACGTGCTCCGTTGTGAGCCCGGGTTGCATCCAAACCTCGGCGCGAACCCCGCTCAGCAGTATGCGGTCGTAGAGATCGTGCGGGAACACGTTGAGCACGATCTGTCCGTCGCCTCGCCGGCGCATCGCGGGCAGTCGGGGGCGCCCGTGCTGCGCAATCGATTCAAGCGTTCGCAGATAGCGCGTGAGCGCGTATAAGACCGCCCACGGTCCGGATATCCATTCCTCGCCGTACAGCGGTGAATCAGGCCGCAGGCCCTTGGCGGCAGCGGCCGCTCCTACCCACTGCGGAGCAACCTGGTAAACGCGGCGCGAAACCTCACGCAGCATCTCGATTTTCCGATCGATTGCAAGGCGCGCCCACCGCGACTTCGCAGCTGAAAGGGTCTGAAGATCGCGCTCGAGTTGCTCGTCGACTTGTTGCACGCTAGTATACTACTACAGGTATGAATAAAAAACGCCGGAAGGCAAGGCTCACCCCGCGCCTCGGGCCGCCGCAAAATCTGCGCCCCGCGGGTGCACATGACTCTAAGAAACGATACAATCGCAAACGCCAAAAAGCCGCCCTCGAACGTTATGACGAGGGCGGTTTTATTATGCGCTAGTCCGGATGGTAGCGTGCAAGATCGAACACCGCATCGCGATGAAACCCCAGGCCCTCGTAGAACACGGCCAGATGCGGCTCGGAATGAGGTAACTCCACCATGACGCTGCCGGCGCCGCTCTGGTCCGCATAGGCTTTTACGTGCTCCACGAGTAGCCGTCCGATGCCGAGATTGCGCGCTTCGGGTGCGACGTAGAGGTCGCTCAAGAACCAAATACGGCGGCAGTACCACGAGGACCAAAGCGGATAGAGTTGGATGAATCCGCACGCCTGGCCGCCTAAATGGGCCAAAAATACGACCGTGTCCCCATCGCGAAATCGTGATTCCAGGAACGGACGCGACGTTTGCGCGTCTGCCTGCGGGTTGAAGAACCGGCGATACGCGTCGAACAGCGGCACGAGATCCTCGATGTCGCTTAGCACCGCCCCGGCGCACCTCGACCGCGCCGGCGTCAATCGGTTTCACCAGCAGCCGCTTCGCGGGGCGCACATTGGCCCCTCTGATAAGCAGGCTTTGGTACGCGGGCAGGCAGAAGCCGCTGTGACTGTGACGCCGTCAATGGCGCTTCGACTCCGCCTCAAGGACTTGCGCAAGCGGCGCGGTGCATTTCGCTCGCACCAAGCAGCGCAAATAGAAGAGGCGCGCATTCTAGCCGCACTCCCCGCCGCAAGTATGGAACGGCGTGTTTTTGAACTGTGCGAGCTCGGAGGCGCGCCGTATAAGTCCGCAGCCGTGCAGCTCGGCGTTTCCGAGCGGCAATTGTATAGAATCCGGGCTGCTTTGTACGAACGCCTCGCCGCGCAGCAGCTGCACGTCACCGTCGCACCGATGCTCGACATGGGTGTTCAGCAGCTCGAGTTCGCACGCACGCTGCTCAAGTGCGGCCAAACGGATCGTTGCGAAGTAACACTCGATCGCGAACTCGCGACATCGCTGCCGCCGATCCATACGGCCGACGCGCTCGTTCTGCGATCGATGGCCTACAGCAATCGAGAGCGCTATGGCGAGGCCGCCGCGCGTTGGATACC
>CAVZQG010000003.1:0-220112 GCA_963777365.1 Vulcanimicrobiota bacterium | reverse complement strand
TCGCCGCCGCGCAGCAAACGCAGCTCCTTGCGCCGCTCAACACGGGCGTGAACGCTTTACTGCAGGCAGCCGGAGCGCCCAATCGCCTTGCAGCAAAGGTCGTTCCAATCGTGACAGCCGGCGGCGCGAGCGCCGGACTCGCGCAGATAACGGGTCCGCCGGCGAGCATCGCCGCGACGCGCGCGGTGCTGGAAGTGCGTTCGCAGTTCGGCGGCCTTTGGGCGGTGCGCGCACTCGTTCCGGTGACGCGCATCGGCCGCGATGGGACGATTCGGCGAGAATACGATGTCGGGGTGGACGCGGTAATCGACATGCGCCCCTAGAATCAAACGGCCATGCAGTTCTTAGCGATCATTCGACGCCGCACCGAAACGTTCTCCGAGCAAGAGTTCGCGCCGCTGCTCGAACCCGAAGCGCAAGCGATACGGACGCTGTATTCGCAGGGCATCGTGCGCAACATTTGGAGCCGGGAAGACACGCTGGGTGCGGTCACGCTGATCGAAGCGGATTCGCTCGATCGTGTGCGCGCAATTGTCGAAACTTTTCCGCTGGCGCAGCGCGGCATGCTCGAAGTCGAAGCGATCATTCCCCTGCGCGGATATCGAGGCTTTGGTCCGCGTACCTAAGCGTACTCTACTGCTAGCAGCCGCCGGATTGTGCGTTTGAGGCGGCCCAATTACGGCAATAATGGCGCGATGGAGCAGGAGGAGGAACTATGCAGAAAACCGTTGCCGCTACAGCGCTTCTCGCGCTCGTAACGCTCTGCGCCGGGCCGGCGCTTGCCCAGCAAACGCCCGCCCCGCAACCGGCAGCCACCGCGCAGCCGCCGAGTACAAGTCCGAACCAAACCGCGACCACTGCGACCGTTCACGCGGCCCCTGCCGCGACCGCGGATCAAGTGATAGCGGACCTCAATCAAACGTCCGTCAAAACCGCTCAGCTTGCCGCTATGCAAAACTTGACGACGAACAGCGTGCATATCGTCAAAGTGCAGAGCATCATAACGCCGGCCGTCATGCCGCAGCTCAGTGCCGCAATCGTTCGAAATCAGAGGCAGCTCGCGAGCATGCGTCAGGCGCTCTCAACCACGCATATCACCGCGACCACGGACAACTCGACAATCACGGTCGCACAGTTTCTCGCCGACAATAAAATCGACATGACGCGGGTTATCGCCCTCGACGTTGCCGCGTCAAATATTACGCTATTCGTTCAGTAACGTTTGAAGTTTCGCGTGATGAGCCGATCCCGCAGATGCTCGGGAAGCAGCGCCGCCATGCGGCGCTGCCAGCCCGGCGGGCTGCCCACCGGGTAACGCGCTCGGGGACGCTTGGCTCGCAGCGCTTCGAGCACGGTTTTGGCAACCACGCCCGCTTCGATCCCGCTATCTTCCTCGCGTTTTGTGAGATGCACCAGCGTATCCGCCACATCCCCGTAGTGATCGCGGGCTTGCGCAGGCAGGCGCGTGTCGAGCTCGTCTTTTGCGCGTCGGCCTTTTTCCCAAATCGGCGTGCGCACGTTCCCGGGCTGCACGACGCTCACGAAAATACCGAACGGAGCGAGTTCCATGCGCAGCGAGTCGGCCATCGCTTCGAGCGCAAACTTTGAGGCGGCATACGGACCGAGCAGCGGGGGCGCGATCTGACCTGAGACTGAACTCATAAAAATGACGCGGCCTTGGGAGCGGCGCAGCAATGGAAGCGCTGCCTGCGTTACCCGCAGTGCGCCGAAAACGTTGACGTCGAACTGCCGCTGAAAATCTTCGAGCGGCAGGTATTCCAACGGGCCGGCGACGGCAATTCCGGCGTTGTTTACGACCGCGAATAAGGGGGCGTCGTTTCCCTGGATAATACTGATGGCCGCGGCAATGTCGCTTGTGTGACGAACGTCCAGCGGTATCGCGCGGATGTTCGGGTGCTCGAGGTGGAGTGTCTGTGCATCGGTCCGGTTGCGCACGCCCGCGAACACGAGGTAGCCTTCGCGAGCGAGCAGCTGCGCCGTCGCAAAACCAATACCGGTCGATGCTCCGGTGACCAGAACGGCGCGCGCCGCAGGTTCACTCATGATCGGGAGTCGCCGGCTGGTCGCGACGCCGTCGCTACGATGCAGACCAATACGATCAAACTCAGAATCGTACCCAAGGGTAGATACCAAAGCGTGAGTACCGCGACCGCACCTAGATAGAAAGAACTGCGCCGCATGTACAGCGCATATGCCGCCGCGCTGAGCACGAAGGACGCGCCCAGCACAACGAAAGCCGCCTTCATTCCGGTAGAGAACGGATCGATTCCGATCGCTGCGAGAATCGCAGCCCAAGGACCGATCTGGCCGCCCGGTGCAAAGTACGATCCGGCGAATAGCGCGTGCGCGCCGTCGAGGAACATGAATAGCCCTTCGAGCATGCTAAGCACGACTGCAAAGCGTCGCATGTCTAGAGTATAGCAACAGGCCCGCATTCCTGCGGGCCTGTACGCATTTACTCGAGTCTGCGGCGAGGACGGCGTGGACGGCGGCTTTGATTTTCACCACCACCACCACCACCACCCCCGGCGCCGGAACGCGCGGGCTCGCGATGCTCGATTGCACCGTTGCCGGTAGGTGCGGCTCCGGTGAGCACAGCCTTGCGTGAGAGATTGATGCGGCCTTGTCCGTCGATTTCCATGACCTTGACCATGACCTCATCGCCGACTTTGACCACGTCCTCGACCTTCTCCACGCGCGTGGGCGCGAGTTGGCTGATGTGGACCAGTCCCTCTTTGCCGGGCAGAATCTTCACGAATGCACCGATGTTGATGATCCGCGTGACCTCGCCCATGTAGGTCTCGCCGACGACGACGTCTTTGGTGATCGCCTCAACGGTTGCGCGAGCTTTCTCAGCCGACTCGCCGCTCAGCGCGGTGATGAACACCTTGCCGTCATCTTCGATGTCGATCTTCTCGACGCCGGACTCCTCGATGATCTTGTTGATGATTTTTCCACCGGGGCCGATCACGTCTTTGATCTTGTCGGGGTTGATTTGAACCACGAGCATGCGCGGTGCGTATTTGCTCAGTTCTTCGTTCGGCTTACCGATCGTTTCGGCGAGCTTATCGATGATGAAGTAGCGCGATTTCTTCGCTTCAGCCATCGCTTCGCGCATGATTTTTACGGTGACGCCTTGGACTTTGATGTCCATCTGAATTGCCGTGATTCCCTTTTTAGTACCGGCAACTTTGAAGTCCATCTCGCCGAGCGCGTCTTCCATGCCCTGAATGTCGGTCAGGACCGCGTACTTATCACCCTTGAGGATCAATCCCATCGCGACGCCCGCCACGTGATCCTTGATTGGGACGCCGGCATCCATGAGCGCGAGCGTGCTGCCGCACACCGACGCCATTGAAGAAGAGCCGTTCGATTCGAGTACTTCGCTCATCAGGCGAAGCGTGTATGGGAAGTCTTCTTTCTTCGGAAGGACCGGAATCAGCGCACGTTCGGCGAGATGGCCGTGACCGATCTCGCGGCGGCCCGGTCCGCGCATCGGCCGGGTTTCGCCAACCGAAAACGGCGGGAAGTTGTAGAAGTGCATGTAGCGCTTGTCTTCGAGCGCGACGATCCCGTCAAGCCGCTGTGCATCGCTGATCGAGCCCAGCGTCGCGGCGGTGAATACCTGCGTCTGCCCGCGCGTGAAAACGCCCGAACCGTGAACGCGCGGCACGTAATGCACCTTGCACCAAATCGGCCGAATCTCGTCCGGCTTACGCCCGTCGGGCCGAATCTTCTCGTCGACGACCATGACGCGAAGCTCGTCCTCTTGCATACCTTTGACGATCTTCTTGAAGTCTTTGGCGAGAATGGGGTCTTCGAGCATTGCCTTGATGTGCGTTTTTTCACCGGCGCGCGCAATCGCTTGCTCGACGGTGATCTCGTCGAGGGCAGCTTCGCGCGCATGCTTCTCAACCACGCGCATACCCTTGGCGACGTCCTTCTTGAACGTTTTGCGCACCCATGCATCGAGATCGGAATTGACCTTCTGCACGGGGTACTCGCGCTTCTCTTTGCCGGCTTTTTTGGCCAGCTTTACGATCGCGGCTACGATCTTCTTGATCTGATCGTGAGCGAACTCGACGGCGCCCAGGAAATCTTCCTCGCTGATCTCGTTGCCGCCGCCTTCGACCATCATGACCGCGTCCGCGGTCCCGGCGATGACGATGTCCATTCCGCCGCTCGCGCATTGCGGAAGGGTGGGGTTGCAGATATATGCGCCGCTCTCGTCCCTGCCGACGCGAACCGCCGCTACGGTCTTCTCGAACGGGATATCCGAGACGGCAAGCGCCGCTCCGGCAGCGCAAACGCCGAGGACGTCGGCGTCGAGTTCGGGATCGATCGAAAGAACGGTGGCGACGACTTGCACGTCGTTGCGGAAGCCGTCGGGGAAAAGAGGACGGATTGGGCGATCGATCTGCCTTGAGCTGAGGACGGCATGCTCGGGGGGACGTCCCTCACGCTTGATGTAGCCGCCCGGAATCTTGCCGGCGGCGTACATTTTTTCTTCGAAATCGCAGGTGAGAGGGAAAAAGTCTATGCCTTCGCGAGGTTTCTCGGAGGCGGTGACGGCGCAGAGCACGACGTTTTGATCGCCATAGCGGACGAGCGCGGAGCCGTTTGCCTGCTTCGCGAGTTCGCCGGTTTCGATGATCATCGTGCGCCCGCCGATCTCAAGTGAGACGGACTCTGGCACGGTTACTCCTAGGTGATTTTTGTTATTGCTTTTCTATTGAACCGTGCCCGGTTCGGGGCCCGGCGGCCTATGCCCTGGAAAGCGGGCGCACGATGTAAGGCATCCTACCTAGCGCTTGGCGTAGTTCGCCACACCGAGAAAGTCGATGAGCACGCACGGGGTCTGCCCAATCACCCATGCGTCGTGCTGCGGCCGGACATACATCGCATCTCCGGGACCAAACTCCGCCTGCGTGCCGTCCTTCATCAGCACACCCATGCGTCCGGAGATGACATAACACACGTGTTCGGATTCGCAGAGCTCCGTGTTGGCAATCGGCTTGACGCTTTGCGACCAGCGCCATCCGGGAGAAAACGTCGCCCGGCCGATCGTATGACCTCCGACCGTCACGACTTCCATCAATCCATTGTCGAAGGTGCGGATCTCATCGGCATGATCGAAGGACTTTTGACCAAGCAGGAGCGAGCCCGTCGTACTGTCATTGGAACCTCCTCATTTTTACCCGGTCGCAAGATCGTAGCACAGAGAGAATTATGGAAATGCTCCGCAATCGATCCACTATGATAAAACACGCGAGAGTATCGGCGCTCGTTTGTGCGCTGGTCGTTCTGTCCGCGGCGCCTTTGCCCGCGCAAGCACCTTCCTGGAAGACGGCGCCGCCCGCATCCGCAGCGCACGCGATGGTCGTGACCGAGCAACACGATGCAACCGCGGCGGGCGTCGATGTGCTTAAACGCGGAGGAAACGCGGTCGATGCGGCAATAGCGGTCGCGTACGCGCTCGCAGTCGTGGATCCGTGCTGCGGCAACATTGGAGGCGGCGGTTTCATGCTCGTGCGGATGCACGACGGACGCGAGCGTTTCATCGATTTTCGCGAAAAGGCACCCGCGCGTGCAACGCCGCGTATGTATCTCGATCGAAACGGCGATGTCGTGAAGGGTGAGAGCACGAAAGGCTATCTCGCAGCGGGTGTCCCGGGTACCGTGATGGGCCTGGAGCGCGCGCGGGAAGAATTTGCGACGATGCCGCGTGGAACGTTGATGCGTGCGGCCATCGACCTCGCGCAGAACGGATTCGTCGTGAGACCCGGCGATGCTCAGATTTTTCGTGAGGCGGCAGCAGCGGACGCCGATACCTCCTATACGTTCGCTCGTCAACCCAACGTCCGCGCGATCTTCATGAAGAACGGGAAGCTTCCGGGCGCCGGCGACCTGCTGAAACAACCGCAGCTGGCGGCGACGCTGCGACTGATTGCAGCACAAGGGGCGAACGCCTTTTATAAGGGAGCGATCGCGCGAACGATCGTGCGCGAGGCGGATGCGCACGGCGGACTGCTCGCGCGCAGTGATTTCGAGAATTATTCCGTTGACGAATTGCAGCCCATTCATTGCCGTTACCGCGGCTACGACGTTCTGTCCGTTCCTCCGCCGAGCTCGGGCGGCATTACCCTTTGCGAAACGCTGAACGTCCTCTCGGCGTACCCGCTCGGGACGTGGGGCTGGAACACACCGCAGAGCACGCACTACATCGTTGAAGCCGAACGGCGAACCTACGCCGATCGCAACACATACCTCGGCGATCCGGCCTTTGTGAAAAACCCGATTGCCCAGTTGCTCTCTCCGGGATATGCCGTCAAACTTCGAATGAGCATCAAGCCGGACGCGGCCACGCCGTCCACACAAGTACATCCGGGGCTTGGTTCTCTTGCACATGAGAACGGCTGAGACTTCGCACTTTTCCATCGTCGATACGTGGGGCAATGCCGTCGCCCTCACGTATACGATCAACGATTGGTTTGGTTCGGGCGTCATCGCGGGCGACACAGGTTTTTTTCTCAACGACGAGATGGACGATTTCACGAGCAAACCCGGCTCGCCCAATATGTACGGACTCGTGCAAGGCGCGCGTAACGACATCGAGCCCGGAAAGCGCCCGCTCTCCTCGATGACGCCCACGATACTGACGAAGAACGGCAGGCTGTTCATGGTAACCGGCAGCCCGGGCGGATCGCGCATCATCACAATCGTGCTTGCGACGATACAAAATGTGATCGACTATGGAATGAACGTGCAGCAGGCGGTCAACGCGCCTCGCGTTCACATGCAATGGCTTCCGGACGAAGTCGAGTACGAAGCAGGAGCCTTTGACGAATCGTCCATGCGAGCCCTGACATCAATGGGCTATACATTGCGAGACATGCCTTCGTGGGGATCGGCACAAGCGATCGTCATCGATCCTAAAACCGGCATGCGATATGGCGGAACCGATCGCCGTCATCCCGCGGGTCTCGCGTCCGGCTATTAGACGCGGGTGCAATCGCCGTGCGAGACTCCTCTGCCGTGAAGAGGTTATTTTGCCAGACGTAAACCCGCGGTGATGTAGCGATCGCCTTGGCGGCTCTCACTGCCGATAAACCATCGAAAACCATGCTCGAGCGGCGCGCTGATCGATCCGTCGAGATGGGTGTCCGGGCGGTAATCGATCAGATCCGACCGCCAAATGAGGTCCGCCCGGATACCGCTGGAGTTTTCATAGGTCATCCAAACCGATGCCGGCGTAGCAGGCTGCGGAGGCACTCCGAAACGGAAGATCGGCGCATACGGAGCCGAGGTATCGTCGACGTGGAGCGTCCACGCGCGAACCGAAAGTGCCGGCGCAATTTGCCAAGCGAGCGATGCGCCCGCGGCCGTCACATTGCCGTTGTCGAGATCCGAGACGTGCGCGTTCATCGCAAAAACGGATACGCGCAGGCGGCGAAGGTCGGTGAACGTCAGCTTTGCATCTTGCATTCCATACCGATCGTAGAACAGCGCGGACAGATCGGCGCCGTATCCGTACGCTTCTAAGAGCGTCGGCAAGCGAAATGACTGGTTTGCATCGAGCGCCAGCTGCCATTGCGGCGTGAGGTCGTATGAAAGCGTTGCGGACGGCGCGAGTATTTGCGCTGAAAGCGGCGTGGATTGTCCGGACGAGCCGCCGGTGTAGCTTGCGTTGAACGCGCCCAGGCCCGCCTGCCATGATAAACGCCCTATTTTCGATTGGGCGCCCATACTTACGTGCGTTTGCAGCGTGGTGCCGGCGACGCGAGCGCCGCCGAGTGCAATCGGATCGTAGTATCCGGTAGAAAAACGCGCGCCCGCGTCGACGAACGTGCTGATGGGTGCGTTCGACGCAACGCCGGTTTCTAAAGAGAAGTCGCTCCATTCGCCGTAGACAGGCTGTCCGGGCGCGAAGAACGACGTATATCCCGAACGGTCGGCGATGAGATCGGCGTAGGTGTGCGCGCCGCGCCGGCTGTCGAAATGAAGACGCACGGCGCTCGTATTACTGTCCGTGTTTTGATCTGGACCTTGGGCATCGTTCGAAGCGATGGCCTCCGCGCTGAGCGTGCCCGGACCAAGCGCAAACTGGTATGACGCATCGGCGCGCGCACGCGAATCGTCGTCGTCCGCAGACGCCGCCGCGTTGCCGGAAAAGCTGGAACCGGTGCCCGCGAAGCCGATGGCTCGCTCCGTACCGTTCAATAGACTTCCCTGTGCCTGGCCGGCAGGCTGTGTCTGCACGAAGTAACTCCCGCCCGAGGCCATGTCGCCGTATCGAAACGCTTGACTCTGGTCGCTCGTCGTCGCGCTCGCGGCATCGAACCCAGGAATGCTGCGCCACGGCGATACGTCGGCGACGATGTCGTACGACGGAACGCCGTTATCTACGAGCAGTCCGCCAAAACGCGAAAGTCCGTAAAACGACAGGCGTGGCCCCGGCAGCGCGGTCGAGCTGTCGTTCAAAACGACGAATGGTTCCAGGCTCAGCGCGGACTCGACGTGCTCGTACGGCAGCGATCGCAGATCGCCGGCCGAAATCTTTTCGTGAAGCGACGGCTTGATACCGCTGAATGACGGCAGCGTACCGTACCCTGGCTATCGACGATCGCTTCCGTCGTCCGGCAATAATCGCACGTGATGAGCACCCGCGCCGCGCGCGTTTCCAGGGCGAAGGTTCCCGCCGAATCAGTCTGCGTACGGATCCCGTTTGCCGTGACGCCGGCCCCCACGATTGGCTCGCCTGACTGGTCGCGAACTGCGCCGGTAATCAGCGGCGTGGGGCCGGTCGCGGCTATCAAAGCAGGTAGGCAGAAGAATGCGAGCCAGCGTTTCACGGATTCTTCAGAGATTCGGCTATACTGAAAGTAATGTCAAGGCGCTCCATCAGGTCGTTCTTCTATGCCCTCGTCTGCGGCGCGGCCATCGCCGCCGGAGCAGCCGGCTTTGCCGGCGCCTCCAGTATTGAGAGCATGCTCGACGGAGCGTTACAGCCTTCGGCGGCTCCTGGATTGCTCGGTCCTATCACCGAGAGCGGCCGGACCGGCTGGGCTTGCAAGCCCGAACAAGCGGCCGGCTCCAAGGACCCCACAGCAGCACAGACTTCCGGCCGCCGCCGATACGCGGTAAGCATGCGGGGCACGCACGCGGCGCTCGCACTGAGCCTTCTGCTTGCCGCCGGAGCGGCAGCGCGCGCTCAGGAGTACCCGAGTGCATCTCCCGTTCCCCGAACGACCTCGATGCCTGCGCTTCATGCGATCGCCCGCACGCGCGAAGTGCACGAACGGTTCGTGCGCGGGGTTGCCGCCGAGCAACGCGGCGACTGGGCAAGCGCGGCTCCTGAATTCGAAAGGATCGTCAGCCTCCATCCCGATGAACCACAGTTTTCAACGGCGCACTACGACTTGGGGATTGCGTACGCGAATCTCGGACGCCTTGACCAGGCCGCCGGCGCATTCGAAGATGCGCTGCAGGGCGATCCCGGCTTTTTGGCTGCTATGGCCAACCTCATCGCCGTCGACCTCTCGCGCGGAAACGTGACGCAGGCGCGAAAGATTGCGGATCGTTTCATCGCGGCGGCGCCCGATTCGGCGCGCGCACTTTATTCACGAGGTATCATCGCGCTTCGCAGCGGCGACTTCTCTACCGCCCGAAACGATTTCTCGCAGCTTCTGCGCAGCGATCCGCAATATGCGTTAGCCCACTATAACCTGGGGATAGCCCAAACTCGTTTAGGCGACTATAACTCCGCCGAACACGAATTCAGCGTTGCGCTGGACCTTGCTCCTTCGTACGCTCGAGCCCGCTTCGCGCTCGGAACAGTACTCCTGCGTGAAGGCAAACGCAACCAGGCACGCGATGCGTTTGAGCAAGTCGTTCGCGACTCGAACGGCGACCCGGCGTTGGCGAACCTGGCGCTCGCCATGCGCGACGCCATTCACGCCCCCTAAAGTACCCTCGCTCGCTTTTCAAACTTTTTTCATCACTCGCTCATACGCTCTTCGCAGACGACAACGTCGGGAGGGCTTAATGAAAAAACAATATGCTGCGCTTCTCTTCGCATGCATCGCTGTACTTACGGCATGCGGGGGCGGCGGCGGCGGCGGAACGACGAATCCGCCAACAGGCGGGGGCGGCGGCGGTACTACTACTCCACCGCCGAGCGGCGCGCGTGGGCACCGACGCGATAGGCGAGGCATTGCCGACCGGAATGGGCACGGTCAGCACGTCGTTCGGAACGATCGGCGGCTTCACGCAATCGACCTATTCGCAAGTACTCGCATTTCCGCCCGGAACCACAATAACGATTAAGAACCTGGCTACCGGCACTCCGCACACGCTCAATGTGCTCAGCACCAGCGGCTTCCCGTCCAATCCGACGCTCTCGACGACTGCAGCCGGCGGCTCTACGCTCGCAGCAGGATTCGCGAGCGGCACGATTGCGCCGGGAGGCAGCGTTTCGGTGACGCTTGCAACTGCCGGAACGTACTACATCGGTTGCGCCTTCCACTACATTTCGAATCAGATGCGCGACGTTATCCAAGTGAGTTCCAGCGCGACACCCGGGCCGCAAGCAACTCCGCCTGCATCGGGTAGCGGCGGCGGCGGCTGCTCGGGAATCTATTGCTAGTGTTCACCCGCAAGGCGAGCGCCTCGATCCTGCTTGCAGCGATCCTCGCGCTCGCCCTACCGGCTCGCGCGGCTCAGCCGCTGCAGCTGATCGATCAGACCGGGCGCGCATTTACCTTCGCATCGCTGCGCGGTACGCCGCTGATCGTGACGTTCGTTGCAGCACACTGCACCGATGCGTGCCCGCTCATCAACGCGCAATTCGAGCAAGCGGATCAGCTGTTCACCCAGCGTCATCTTGCCGTGCGCCTGTTGACGGTCACGCTTGACCCCGAACACGATCCCCCGGCCGTCATGCGCGAGCTGGCGCACAAGTTCAATGCTAATCCGCAGCGATGGCTCGTTGCGAGCGGCAGCGTCAAGAACGTGCATGCGGTGATGAACGCGTTCGGCGTGCAGGCCGAGCACGGGCGAAACGGTTATGCTGACGTGCATACGACCTTCGTGTATATATTCGATAAGCGCGGACACCTTCGCAAGACGATGCTTGCATCGACGATTCTGGGCGCGCAATTGGCCGACGAGGTCGGCGCGCAGTGGCGAGTACTCGCACAATGAGAACGTTGCTTCTGAGCGCGCTCGTTGTTTTGACGGCGTGCACGCCCGGCGGCATGACGGCGGGATCGGGCGGTGGCGGCGGCAACCGGCGTAACGACGATCGATATAAATCTCACGCTGCACGTCGATGGGTATTTGCCCGACACCGTTACCGTTCCGGTCGGCAGCAGTATACGGTTTACCAACAGCGATGGTTTTGCGCATACCGCAACGCTGATCCCCGGTGCGACGTCATTTCCGAGCGGATCGCCGTTCAACGTTTCCGCGCTAACGCAAAGCGGAAGTACGATCTCGCAGCCGTGGACCACCGGAGCGCTGCAGGCGGGAACATCCTCGCAAACGATCACGGTTGATGCCGCCGGAACCTACCTGTTCGGATGCTTTTTCCACTACGGTGCGCCGATGAGGGGAACGATCGTTGCGCAGTAAGCTGTTTTTCAGCGCGCTGGCCGTGCTTGCGGGCTGTGCGCTTGGACAAGCCGCGGCCGGCCCAAGCGATGCCGATCTTTGCGCAGCGATACAAGTTGCAGTGCGAGGCCTGTCACACGGTATTGCCGGAGCTCAACGCATTCGGCCTGTCATTTCGTGCGCACGGGTATAAGTTGCCGCTTCCCAAACATGGAACCACCGGCATCGCGCTGCGCTATCAACTCGAGTATGAAGTCGATCCGGCGCCCGGAAGCCGTCGCTATTCACCCGGCGGCGTGCTGCTCTCCGATGCGGATATCGGTCAAATAAATGCGTACGTGCATTATAATCTGGGAGCGGGCGGCGGTCCTTCGGCGCTGTATCTTGGAGATCTCGCGACGTACAACGAGCACACGCGTTCACTGTACCGGCTTGGTCTGTATGAGCTGCCGCTCGCGCAATCACCCGGTGAACGTCTGGACGACCTTCAGCAGTACGGATACTACGGCATCCATGTCGGATTGAACGATCTTCCGCTGTCATCGCCGCGCTGGGGTGCACAGATGGAGCGCACCTTCGGTGCTGTTCGCGCCGATGCGGTCGTCAGTCTTGGCGCATTCAAAGGCGCCGCCTACGGAGGTAAGCCGATCGATACGGGCGAGACGACGTGGTCCAACGCCCCCGAACTGGGACTGTTTGTGCGAGGACCGGTTTTTCGCGGTTTTGAGGTCGGCGGCGAGTACCTCTCGGGCGTGCAGTGGATCGTGCCCGTAGGCCGTTCGGGCTTCGGCGATGCCTACCATCGCGAAGGTTTGCTCGCGCACGCCGCGCTGAAGAAATTCGATTTTCAAGCCGAGCAGTGGTGGGGCGGCGACTTAAATGCGGACGGCTTCGGCACGCTCGTGGGGAGCAGCGGCGGATATGCTCGCTTGAAGTATTATCCCACGCCGCACTCGTACTTTGCGATCAGATACGATGCCTCGGCCAATCCGTTCATTACGCGCGACATGGTCTACTATTTCGCTTTTATGGTAACTCCCCACGTCCGCTTGGTCCTGCAGCAAGTACAGAACATCAATGGGCCGGGTCATTTCGGTGCCGCATTCACGATAGGCGCGCCGTGGCCGAGGAAGTTGTAGAATAACGACATGCGCATTCTGGTGATCGAGGACAACGTCTCCGTTGCCTCGGCAGTGCGAACGATGCTCGAACGGCGCAATTATGCGGTGGACCTTGCCAGCGACGGCGAGGCCGGCCTGGATCAGCTGCTGCGGCAAACCTACGATGCGGCAATCGTCGACATCATGCTCCCGCAGCGCGACGGCTTCGACATTGCTTCCGCCGCCCGGGCGCAAGGTATTGAGACGCCGATGCTCATGCTCACGGCACGCGACGCGGTCGAGGATCGGGTGCGGGGACTGGACAGCGGGGCAGACGACTATCTGGTAAAGCCGTTTATGGAGGAAGAACTCGTCGCCCGTCTTCGCGCAATCACGCGGCGGTCCGAGCGCCCGGTGCACCAGGTCCTGAGCGCCGGGGCACTTTCGATCGACGGAAGCGCGCGCCAAGCGACGTGCGCGGGCAAACCGCTTCGGCTTGGCACGACGGAGTTTCGCATGTTAGAGTTTTTCATGCGCAATGCCGGCATTGCCCTGAGCCGCGACCTGCTCCTCGAGCGGCTTTGGGATTACGACTTCGACGGATCGAGCAATATCGTTGACGTCTACGTCAGCCAGCTGCGGCGCAAACTCAAACGTGCTGGTGCCGGCGAGGTGATTCAGACGATCTGGGGTGTCGGCTACAAGTTCCTGGGATGACGGCGCGGCTCGCGCTGCGCTATTTGGCGATTTTCGCCATTATTCTCGCGCTCTTGAGCGCGGGCGCTTATGAATTTCTCGCGCGCGAGTATCACGCATTACTCGGCCCGGCGTATGGGCACCCCCGAAAGCGCGCAGGCCTACGCTTCGGCGATGCGGCGCGTGCTGCTCACGATCGTCGCCTTCGACATTCCGCTGCTGGTCATCGTCGGTGCAGCTTCCTGGGCGCTCGCGCGCGCATCGCTCGGCCCGCTGATCGCGGCCCGCGAACGAGAACGCGCATTTGCCGTAGATGCCGCGCATGCACTGCGATCGCCGCTTGCAACGATCGCAAGCGTTGCGCAAGCGGCCCGCGGCGCGGATTCCGAGCAGACCTCGCAGGCGCTCCAGACCATTGCGCTCGCGGCTGTGGATGCATCCGCCGTTGTCGGTGATTTACTCACGCTCGCGCGCGGCGCGCACCGTGAGCGCCTCGCGTGCGAACCCTTGGACCTGGGCGCGGTCGTCGCCGACGCGTCGAAGGAATATGTGGCGCTCGCCGCGGAGCGCGGCGTCACGCTCGAGCGCGAGCTCGGCAGCGCAATCGTCGACGGCGACGAGCGCAGGCTGCGCGAGCTGGTACGCAATCTGCTCGATAACGCGCTACGGTATGCGCATGCCAGTATTACGCTGGCTTCGCGTACGGACGGCCGATGGGCGGAGCTTGCCGTCGGCAACGACGGCGAGGCGATCGCGCCCGAGCTGCGCGAGCGTATATTCGAACGATTCTTTAGCGCCAACGGAACACAGGGCAGCGGCCTTGGGCTGCCAATCGTGCGTTGGATCGCGCAGGCGCACGGCGGGTCGGCGTTCATTCGAGACGGCCGCGCCGGCACGCCGGAGTTCGTCGTCCGGCTTCCGCTCGTTACGTAGCCGGCGGCCGCCCGCGCGGGGAAGGCGGGCGTCCTTCGAGGTGACGGAGACGGGCGGCGGGTATGTACCGCCTGTTATGCAGACTCTTTCTTCCCAGCGGATTACCCAGTTGCAGGAGCAGGCGAATTTGTGCCGCCAGGGCATCATTCGTTCGCTGCTTGCAGCCGGCTCCGGCCACTCGGCCGGTCCGCTCGACATGGCCGACATTTTCACCGCTCTTTATCAACACGTGATGCGCCACGATCCGAAGAATCCCGCAGTGGGAGGATCGCGACCGTCTCTTGCTCTCGTGCGGACATATAACCCCGGTTCGTTACAGCGCGATGGCCTACGCCGGATACTTCCCGGTGGAAGAGCTGCTAACGCTGCGCAAGTTCGGATCGCGTCTTCAAGGACATCCCGAGCGCGTACGTCTGCCTGCGCTCGAGACGACGTCCGGTCCTCTGGGGGAAGGGCTCGCACAAGGGACGGGTATGGCGATGGGCGCGAAGATGGACGCAAAGAGTTGGCGCGTGTACGTTGTTACTTCCGACGCTGAACATCAATGCGGTTTGCATTGGGAAGCCGTCCTCACCGCAGCAAAGTTCAAATTGAATAACCTCATCAATATCATCGATCGCAATTTCATTCAGATCGACGGCAGTACCGAAGACATCATGCCGCTCGAGCCGCTTGCCGATAAGTACCGCGCGTTCAATTGGAACGTCCTCGAGTGCGACGGTAACGATATCGCGCAATTCATCGCGACGGTCGAGAAGGCTCACGCTTCAAAAGAAAAACCGAGCGTCATCATTGCAAATACGGTGCCTGGAAAGGGCGTCAGTTATATGGAGGGCGATTACACCTGGCACGGTAAGCCGCCCAACCGCGATCAAGCCGATCAAGCGCTGGGCGAACTCGAGGCTGAGCGGGAAAGGATCCTCGCTCATGACTAGCGCGAATGTGGTCAACGGCGAAGCGGCGCTGCATCTTGCGCCCCTTGACGATCCCAAGACGATCAAGCAGGTTCCCACTCGTAACGGCTTCGGAGAAGGTCTGATCGAAGCGGGCAAACGCAACAAGAACGTGCTCGCAATCTGCGCCGACCTCTCGGAATCGACACGCATGCTGGGCTTCAAAGAAGCCTGCCCGGACCAGTACATCGAGATCGGCGTATCCGAGCAGTTGCTGGTCGCGATGGCCGGCGGTCTTGCGAGCGTGGGAAAGATTCCCTGGATTGCCAGCTACGCGATGTTCAACCCGGGCCGGTCTTGGGAGCAAGTGCGCACGATCATGGCGCTCAACGAAACCAACGTGAAGATTGCCGGCGCGCACGCCGGCGTCTCGGTCGGTCCCGACGGCGCCACGCACCAAGCGATCGAAGATATCGCGATCATGCGCGTTATTCCGCATATGACGGTCGTGGTTCCGTGCGATTCGGTGCAAACCAAGAAGGCGACGATCGCGCTGACCGAAATGAACGGTCCCGTCTACTTGCGGTTCGCGCGCGAGAAATCACCGATCGTGACGACGCGAAGAGACGCCGTTCGAGATCGGCAAAGCGCAGACGCTGCGCGAAGGTAAAGACGTAGCGATCGTTGCGTGCGGGATCCTGCTGTACAATGCGCTCATCGCAGCACAGGAACTTGCGAAAGACGGCATCGAGTGCATGGTCGTCAATAACCACACCGTCAAGCCGATGGACGAAGCGGCGATCGTGGATGCCGCAACGCGCTGTGGAGCGATTGTCACGGTCGAGGAACATCAAGTTCAGGCCGGCATGGGCTCACGGGTCGCGGAGATCGTAGCGCAGAAACACTGCGTCCCCATCGAGTTCGTCGGCGTGCACGATCAATTCGGCCAGTCGGGAGATCCGGCCGAACTGATCGAGCATTACGGCATGGGAACGACGGCGATAAAGCAGGCGGTTCGGCGCGCGCTCAAGCGCTCTCGATAAGCGCGAGGTCGGCAAAAGCGGCGACGAGGTGGGCTACTTCGGCTGCAACGCGATCGTATGGCACTCGCGAGTGCCGTGAAATGTTTTGTGCGATTTGGTCGCACGTATGCGAGCCGTCGCACTGCTCGAGGATGCTGCCGGCGCGGCCGTCCAAAACGTGTACGTAGTCGCGGCGGCGGTCGTGAACGATGACGTTGTGAGCCACCCGCTCGATGTCGAGCTTGTGATTGCGTTTAGGAAGTGGATGCAGCATTGGGGGCGGCTCCTTTCGTTCTTGCGGCTTCACTCCTAGACTAGCGAGCAGCCCCTCATTTAGGATAGGTGCTCGCTTGCATGCCCCGTTGGGCCGATGGTCCTATATAAGAAAAAGCCGCCCGGTATGGGGCGGCTTTTTACGCTATTTTTGCGATTTGGAGCGCTCTTAGCGGCGCAGTCCGAGATCGGCGATAAGCGTGCGATATCGCTCGAGATCTTTGTTTTGAAGATAGTTCAGCAGGCGGCGGCGCTGACCGACCTGCAGCAGCAGCCCGCGGCGGCTGTGGTGGTCCTTCTTATGAATCTTCAAGTGTTCGGTCAGCTGATTGATCGAGGCGGTCAGAATGGCTATCTGCACGTCGGCTGAGCCGGTATCGGCCGAGGAGCGGCCATACTTGGCGGCGATCTCCGCCTTTTCTTCTTTGGTCAAGGGCACGGGTGGAAGACTCCTTGTTCAAGGATGGGCTCGCATCGGATGCAGCGTCCTTCTTCCAGGGCTCCGCTCCGGCGACCGGGGCATCATATCAGAAGGCCCCCCGCCGCGCAACCGCCTCGCCGGCGAGCGTTCGCGCAATTGAGCCCAGGGGTGTCGCTTGGCCAATCGAACACCGGACTTTTTGTAAAGAGGACACATGGCGCAAACTCGACCGCCGCTGCCGCCCTTCACGCGTGAAACGGCGGCTCAAAAGGTACGTGCAGCCGAAGACGGTTGGAATACGTGCGATCCCGACCGCGTTTGCCTTGCCTACACGCAAGACAGCCGCTGGAGAAATCGCAGCGAGTTCTTTGCGGGCCGCGATGCCATCCTCGCATTCCTACGGCGCAAATGGGCCAAGGAACTCGAATACCGCCTGATCAAGGAGTTATGGACGTACGAGGGCAGCAGGATTGCGGTTCGATTTGCATACGAGTGGCACGATGATTCCGGCAACTGGTTCCGTTCGTACGGAAACGAGAATTGGGAGTTCGACGAGCAAGGCCTTATGCGTATGCGCTTCGCGTCGATCAACGATCTTCCGATAACCGAAGCGGATCGTAAATATCGTTGGGATCGCTCGCACCCCCGGCCCGGCGATCATCCCGGACTTAGCGAACTGGGCCTGTAACCGGGTATGAACGCTCGCATCGTCGCGCTCGTTACCAACATTCCCGGGCCGCTTGCCGCTTCGCGTCTTGCCGATTTGGGGGCGCGTGTCGTAAAGATCGAGCCGATCGCCGGCGACCCGCTAGCCGCTAGCGCACCGGGCTGGTATAGCGAAATCACTCGTTCGATGCACGTGGTGCGCAGCGATCTCAAGACCGAGGCGGGTCGCGCGAATCTCGATGAATCCCTTGCGGCTCGGATCTCTTGATAACCTCGATGCGCACGGGTGCGATCGCACGGCTTGGTTTGAACTGGAACGATCTTCACGGACGTTTCCCGGATCTGTGTCACGTAGCAATCTTCGGGGAAGCGTATCCGAATGACGATCGTGCAGGGCACGATCTCACCTACCAAGCCAGAGCCGGATTACTCGTGCCTCCCACCATGCCGCAAAGCGTCTTTGCCGATCTCTTTGCGGCCGAACGGGCCGTGAGCGCCGCGCTGAACGCGCTCTACGAGCGGGATCGCACCGGCGTTGCGGCACGCTTCGACATCGCCATCGAACAGGTCGCGCAGACGCTGACTGCGCCTGCGCGTTATGGCCTCACCTCGGAGGGAGGGCCGCTCAGCGGTACGTTACCGGAGTACCGGTTATACCGCACCAGCGACGGTTGGCTGGCGCTTGCGGCGCTCGAGCCGCATTTTCAAACGCGCGTCATGGACGTACTCGAATTGCAAGTCACTGGACGCAGCATCACTCGAAGCTCGCTTTGAGGAACACTCATCGAACTATTGGGAAACGCTCGCGTGCGAACACGATCTTCCACTAGCAACGCTGTAGTCTGCGCGCTTTTTTCAAAATGAGGTTGTATGCAACTTTCCGGATCGACATTTCTCATCACCGGCGGCTCATCGGGTTTGGGTGCCGCTTGCGTTCTCGAATTTGCTCGTGCAGGCGCGAGGGTCGTCATCTGCGACCTTAACGAGCCGCGCGAACAGCCCGGGAGCGATATTGCCGCGCGCGTACGGTTTGCGAAAACCGATGTTGCGCAGAGCGATCAGGTACAAGCTGCGGTCGATCTCGCCGCCAAGGAATTCGGCGGCCTTCAGGGCGTGGTGAACTGTGCCGGCATCGCTACCGCCGAGCGTGTCCTTGGCCGCGAAGGACCGCAGCCGCTCGAACATTTCACAAAAGTCGTGACCGTGAACCTCATCGGGACGTTCAACGTTATCCGGCTTGCGGGCGAGCAGATGCTCAAACAGCCGGCGCAGCCGGGAGAGGATCGCGGCGTTGTCATTTGTACGGCGTCCGTTGCTGCGTTCGACGGACAGATTGGGCAGGCGGCGTATTCCGCCTCAAAAGGAGGCGTTGCCGGCATGACGCTCTCGATCGCTCGCGAGTTCGCACAGCACCAAATTCGCGTGATGAGCATTGCGCCGGGCATCTTTGAGACACCGATGATGGCCGGACTGCCGCAGGCCGCACGCGAATCGCTCGGCAAACAGACACCATTTCCGGCGCGGCTGGGCCGTCCGCACGAATACGCGGCACTCGCGCGTCATATCGTGGAGAACCAGATGCTCAACGGCGAGGTCATTCGTTTGGACGGAGCGATCAGACTCGCTCCGAAATGATCAGCCGTCCGATTTCTTTACGGGCGTCGGCCGGCCTTCGCGATCGATTGCGACCATAACGAATTTACCGACCGTCGAAAGTTTGCGTTCGCCGGTTTCCGGTATTTCGCCCCAGAGTTCGACTTCGACCGTTACCGAGGTTCGGCCGATGTTCACGACGCGCGCGATCGTCTCGACGAAGTCGCCTTCGCGAATCGGAGATTTGAAGTCGACGCGATCGATCGATGCCGTCACGACGGGTTTGTGAGCCGCGCGCATGGCGGCGATCGAAGCCACCACGTCCATCATGGCAACGGCTTTGCCGCCGAAGAGCGTTCCGTAGTGATTTACGTCGGTCGGAAAAACGATCTCGGTCCGGCGTTCCACGATCTGATCGGTGGGCTGCGTCATCGCACGGGTGATTCAACCCAGCGCCGCGTCTTTACTTTCAGAGCGAGTATTGCGGCGGCCGCCAAGCACACGGGAATCGCAATGATGGACGCTTCCACGCCGAATGCGCCGCCCGTGATCAGCCCGTTGCCGGAAAGCGAGCCGTGCAGGACGCTCGCTTTCACCGAGCCGCCGGAAACAGCGGTACCGAAGATCGTGCCTTCCGCGTAGTTCCAACCCGCATGAATGCCGATCGGCAGCCATAAGCGGTTTGTCGCGGCATACGCCACGGCAAGCAGCACCCCCGCCTCCAGTGCGATTGCAAGCGAACTAAAGGCCGTCGATCCCGGGTTCGCAGCATGAAGCAGGCCGAAGAGCACAGCCGAGATCGCGACGGCAACCCACGTTCCGAAAACGTTTTGTGCGATGCGGAACACAAAACCGCGAAACAACAGCTCTTCCATAACGGCGCCCGAGAGCCAAAGGATCAATCCGCTTATGAGTGCGAGGGGCGATCCCGCGCCCAATACGCGGTAATGACCCGTAAACGCAAGAATGCCGATCACGATCGTGAAAAGCGCGACACCGGCCGTAAAGCCGGCGCTCACCTGCGGCAGTGCCGGGCCGAGCTCGAGCTCCTTGCATTTGCGCCGCTCGACGGTGGTCACATACAGGTAGTACGTCGTAAAGCCGGCGAGCGCGAGCACCACATCGGTGATACGCGGCGGAATACGGGCGGCATGAGCCAGGACGGCAATACCGGCCCAGACGATGACAAACGCAATCGCGCCGAGCAGACCGAAACCGAGCTGTTTGAGCGCTTGTTTCATGAAACGTCTACTTGTCGGCCTCGCCGGGAGTTTCACGCATGGATTTGAAGATTCGTCAGAGAGTCGCACTTATTACCGGAGCAAGCTCGGGGCTTGGCAAAGCGTGTGCGCTGGCCCTGGCAGCGGAGGGCGTGCGCGTTGCGGTGGCCGCTCGACGAACCGAGGAGCTCGACCGCGTTGCTGCATCGGCTCGGGAGCAGGGAGCGCCCGACGCACGCGCCTTTACGGTTGATCTGACCGATTCCCGATCGATCGACGTCCTCGTACGCGATGTGCGCGAGGCATTCGGAACGGTCGACATTCTGATCGCCAACAGCGGGGGACCCAAAGCCGGCACGTTTACGCAGACCGCGCCGGATGATTGGGATACCGCATACCGCGGTGTGCTGCGCTCGATGCTGCAACTGATTGACGGCGTGCTGCCCGGCATGCGCGAGCGCGGGTGGGGACGCGTGCGTTGCACTCACGTCGACGTCGGTAAAACAGCCGATTCCGACGCTCGTGCTCTCCAACATGTTCCGGACGGCGCTCGTTTCCGCGCTCAAGACGCTTTCCGGCGAGGTGGCCGCGGACGGAGTAACGGTCAACGCAATCGCCACCGGTCGAATCGAAACGGATCGTCTGCGCTCGCTGTATGGAAACGATCGCGCCGAACTCGAGCGCGCCGGTAAAGAAGTACCCGCCGGACGCGTCGCGCAGGTCGATGAATTTGCCCCGCTCGTCGCGTTCTTGTCGAGCGAGCACGCGCGCTATATCACCGGCCAGACGATCGCAATCGACGGCGGACTCACGGCTGGGCTGTTCGGATGAGTTGAAGCAGCTCCACGAGCTCTTTCGGAAGCGTTTCAGACTCGGCCATCATCTCGAGCGCATCGGCGGTCGCGCCGGCGGTTTCCGGTTCGAGCTCGAGCACGACGCGATCGCCGATCTCAGCGTCGAGCCGATCGACGGCGCGCTTGGCCATGTTGGCTTGACCCAGAGAGTAAGCGTGGTGGCTGGATTTGCCCAGGAGACTGCAATTCGGATTGCAGCCAGGCGCGATAATCGCGTACCATCGAGGCTCCTTATGATCCGACCTGACGTTCCGTCCGACTTCGAGCGCTTCCCTGGTGCGGGCAATATCGCACCGGGAACCGGCGCCGCGTTTTCCGTCGGGCGTTACGAGGTTGCAGTCTTCAACGTTGGGGGCGAACTCTTTGCGCTCGAGAACAGCTGCCCGCACCAGGGCGGCCCGCTCGCGGACGGCTGGCTCGAAGAATCGCTTGTGACCTGCCCCTGGCACGGATGGTGCTTCAACGTTCGTTCCGGCAAAATGACGCTAGGAGACTTCGCGTGCGTGCCGCGCTTTGCCGTTATGCGGGACGGCGGCGATTTGCTGATCGGTACCGAACCACTTGGCGATTTGCCATGAGCACGCAAGCCGCATGGGATGGAACGGTCGGCACGGCGGGCGGTCCCGCCTTCGGGAGCGCCCTGCAGGAATTCGCGCGCGAGCGTGAGGTTTACGACGAAAAACTCGCCGAGGCGTGCGGCATGACGCTCGCGGAACTGCAGGAAATCTTTTTGGGAACCCTTCGAATCGGCATTAGTGCTCTTGCGAGAATGATCCAGGTGCTCCGAACGCGGCCGATCGAGTTTATGCAGCGAACCGGCATGCTCTCGCTCGACGTGTATGCGTTTGGGCTCGATCCGCTCTACTTTCTGCCGGACGGTCAGATTCGCTACGATGCGCGCATCTATATGCGCGAGATCAATCCGCGTCACCAAGTTCCCGAAGCCGATATGACCAAGCGAAACCCGACGATCAAGGCCGTCATGGAGGATTCCCTTCTCGATCCGCTGGGCCGTATCGAAATCGAGCTTGCCTACTTGCTTCGTACAGCAGTCCAACACACCGGCGGTTCCCTCTAAAGCCCTATTGCCTGGTACGGGACGAAAGGATAGCCGGGGAGAATCGAGGCCGGATGCAATCAGTCGAAGGGAAACGGATCGCCGCACTCGTTGGCGATGGATATGAAGAATCCGAGCTTACCGAGCCGCGCCGGGCACTCGAGGACGCAGGCGCAATCGTGACGATCGTCGGTATCGATGAGAAGGCTCGCCAAAAGATCAGGGGCAAGCGCGGGCTTGGACGAAGGCGCCAGCGTTCGGGCGGAAGAGCTCGTCGCCGATGTAACCGCCGAAGATTTTGACGCGCTGCTCATTCCGGGCGGAACGTCTCCCGATCATATTCGCACGAACAAGGAAGTACAGCGTCTCGTCCGTGAGTTCGATGCCGCCAAGAAACCGATGTTCATCATCTGTCATGGCCCGCAGGTTCTCATTTCGGCTCAGGTCGTTCGCGGCCGTCAACTGACGGGCGCCCACGCGATTGCTGATGATATTCGCAATGCAGGCGGCCTGTATCGCGATCAGCCCGTCGTCCAGGATAGCAATTGGGTCAGCTCCCGCACTCCGGAAGATCTGCCGCAATTCAATCGCGCGATCCTCGAGAAGCTCGCAACGGCGGCGCCGGCGCCGACCGTATAGTGCGCGTTGCCGCCCTCGCTCTGTTTGCGCTAGCGCTTCTTGGGGCTGCCGCGCCCGCCGCCATCACCGTTTCGCCGGCGGACATTTCCGCAGAAAATGCTCGCTGGACCTCGCTCGGCGTGCATCTTCCGCAAAGCGGAATCGTTCTACAACGGCCGTATCGCGCACCCTACTCCACGCATTCGTTCGTGGTTCCTTGGTCGTGGTACGACCGATTCGATAGCGAGTATCGCGCGCGGCATGATTTTCCGGTTGCAGCATCGGCAATACGCGCCGATCTTCCGGTCTTGCAATTGTTGATGCAGAAGACGTATGCAGGCTATGCGCCCGGCTGCGCAGCGCGGGTGGAACTGGAATGCGTGGTTTTCGCGATGGGACACGCAGCTCAGGTTGCGCGGAAATGCGACACTGACGCTCGCGCAGGCATTTGCGCCATGGGGGCAGCTCGAAAAGTTTCAGCTCGACAACCATTCCGGTGTGCCCTCGATGACGGCATTCACGAGCGGGTCGGTAAGCGCCGAGCTCGCAAGCCGTCCGCCGGGCGCGTGCTCCTCGCTCATCGTGAATAATGGTCCCGCCGTTCGCTTGAATCCGCACGATGCCGGTCAGCAGCCGCATGAAGTGCAGGCTTGGAACGGTTCGGCGTTTTCAACGGCATGGTACCTCAGCTATCCCAAGCGAGACGGGGAAGCCGGTGCGGTAGCGTGCGGTTCGCACCGCGTCGCATTGCAACCGATCACGCTCGCCGGTGTTTCCGCCAAGCCCACGTACGAAGCACTCGGCAACGGGATATCGTACGTCCGCATGCCCACGTTTTCGGATGCGAACGATGATGCGCTCACCGATCTCTTCTCAAAGACGCCGAACATCGGGAAAGAGCGCGTCGTGATCGTCGATCTTCGCAGCAACGACGGCGGAAACGCTCCGCTGAGCTTGCTCAACACGTGGTTTTCAGGAAGCGCCATAGAACGGGCGAGCGAGCTCAATCAGATCGGGACGCAGTCGTGTTTTCGTACCGCGCTGTACTTTGGATTGCAACAGCAGCTGCTGGGCAGCGTAAAGCCGCCGGCCTCGACGCAGCTCTCACAGTTTCTGCAGCGCGTGGTCGACTCGCTCTCGACGCCGGCGAGCTGCGAAGTGGAACCGGACGACCAGCAAAGCGACGGCAGCCTGCGGGACCATCAGTTTTCAATCAAACCCGCCCAAGCGGATCAGACCCGGATCCTGGCAATCGTCGATAGCGCCTGCGCAAGCGATTGCGAATATATGGCCGCCGTTCTCGCGCAGTTACCCAATACCGTCATCGCCGGCAGCAGTACGTACGGCGTCATGGGATTTACGCAGCCCGGCTATTTCGTTCTGCCGAATTCTCGCGTGCCGTTTCGCCTGGCGCTCAGCCGCACCGACGTGTACGGCGACGGACGCTCGGTGGACGGCTACGGAATAACCGTCGACGTCCTCCTGCCGACGCAGCAATCACAAAGCCGCGACGCGCTTATTGCCCTTGCCCGCGAACTCGAGTAGAAAGCAAACCTCAGAGCGGATCGTATCGGGCGAGCGACTCGCCGTACTGACGTACGGCGATGAAGCTCGATACGACGCAAAACACAAGCGCGGCCGAGAATCTCCACTGCGCCAAAGCGAATGCCGCCGCCGGGAGGCGTGCACGCGAGCACGACATAGAGCATGCGCGCAAGTCCGGTTCGCACCGTCGCCGACAATGCCACGAGCGTTGCCGCGTATGACGCGCAGACGGAAAGCGCGATCGAGATGAGCGGGAAATGTCCGTAGACCGTCGCGACGCCGGAATAGGCGAAAATAGAAATCGTGACGACGATGCATGGAACCAGCGCGGTCGCACGAGCCAGCTCCCGGCCGTACAGCGGCGCACTCTGTTCGCAAAGTTCAAGTTCGCGAAAACGCCCTGCGCCGCGCTGGAGCAACGCCGTCGCAGTGCCGATGAGCGTACCAAACACCAGCGCACCGGCAAGCTGTGCGGACGCGTCGTCGTTGCGCTGCAGATACGCGAGCAGAGCGCAAGCGCTGCCGATGCGGCAAGCAGGATACGAAGTTCCTTTCGCAGCCGCGTCGTCACAATTGCGACGGTGGCCGCCCCGCGGATCATCGTTTCACCGGCGAACGCTGCGAGAAAGCGTTGAGCATCGTGCTGCGAGCTGTGAGTCGAAAGAATTGCGCACTCGACCGCAGCGTCTACGATTTGCGCGGCATACGCCGCCTGTGGACGATCTAGAACGAGCAGGCGCGGCTGCGCGAGCAGCGCTCCCACGAGCGGATATGCGAATGCTTCGTGCACGCCTTCCAGCCGCTCCAGAAGCCGGCGCGCGCGCACGACCGTCTGTGCGCGAGGCAATCCCCAGAGGCAGGCACGGTACTCGACGTAGCGCGTGAACGATGAAAACTCGTGTGGGACTGCTTCATGAGGAACATAGCCGGTGATGCGTTTGACTTGTACCGGCTGAATTCGCGGATCGAACGCGCCGATGAAAATGCTGCCGCTGCTCGGCCGCACGATGCCCGCGGCGATCATGGCTACCAGCGTGGCGCTGCGTTCGGTCGCACAGGCATGCGCCAGTTGTTCACCTTCATCGAGCGAGATCGTCGTGGGTGCGAGGACGGCTGCGCCGCGGATCTCGAAGGCCGCCTCGCGCATTTCGAGGAGCGCCATCGTCAATAGTCCTGCGGGACGGGCTCGAGGCTGGGGTTTATTCGTTCGGGGCGTCCCACTTTATGGCACTCGCGCCAGCTGCCGTCCACATTGACGGCGACGATATCCGCGGTGAAATCGAACTTTCCCGATCCTTCAAAAAATGCGCTTCCGACCGCATAGGCATCGACCGGCACCCGGTCCCGTTCGAACTCACGAATTCGCGCCGCGGTGAATCCGCCGCTCACGACGATTTTCATGTCTGGGAAACCTTCGGCGTCGAGCGCGCGACGTACGTTGAAGACCAGCTGCGGAATCACTCCCGTCGGCTTGAACGTGCCCATCATATTCCAAACCGAACGGTCCACCAGCGTTCCGGACGTATCGAGCCGCACACCCCACACCTTGTCGCCCAGAGCGCGTGCGAGCGCAAGACTCGTCGCGACGCAGTCGTTTTCAAAATCCGCGAGCGCGATCACGTTCACGTCGGGGTCGGCATATTCAACGAATTTCTTGGTCGCAACGACCGTGTCGCCCGCCGTAGGCGGCGATGAGCGCGTGAGGGACCGTTCCCATTCCGCGCGCACCCCACCACTCCGCGTTCGCATCGGTCGAAACACCGAGCGCGCCTGAAATATAGGCGGCGTACCCGTCGCCGGTCTGCACAAGATGATGGTCGAACCGGGCCGGAAAGAACAGCACCTGCTTGCCGTCCGCCGCGTCGACGATCTCGCGCGCGTTCGTTGCGATGCGCGTTCGCCGGGAAAGCACGCCCAAGTATGGGGTCTCCAAGTGAGCAAACAGATCATAGTTGCCCTCGATGGTCATAACCGTCTCGTACGGCTCGATCCGGTCTCCGTCGTAGAGCGCGCGCACGCGCAGGCGGCCCCAATCACCCGAGCAGAGCCGCAGGATCGCCAGCGCCTCGTCCATTCCGCACAGCACCGCATCGTTGCGCTGGAAGACCTGCATGCGCACCACGGGGTGGTAGCCGTCGCGCTCGAGAATTTGCCGCGCGCGGTTGAAGTAGGTATCGGAGTAATACCCCTCGCGCATCTTCTCGACGGGCAGGTTGAATATCTGCGGCCGCAGTCTAGGGCGTGACACGGCCGTCCTTTTCGACTCGTTCAGGACAAGCTCCGTGCGGGGGCGAAGCGCTGGGGGAATTCTATGCCCAGCAACGCTGAAATCGCGCAGACGCTCATGCGCATCCGGACACTCATGGAACTCTCGGGAGAGACGTTCTACAAATTTATGGCGTACGAGCGCGCGGCATCGGCCGTTGAAAACGCTCCTCCCCTTGTGGACGTGGTCACCGCCGGCGAGCTCACCTCGCTGCCGGGAATCGGAAAGTCGATTGCCGCGACGATCGAGGAGATCGTCCGCACGGGCAGTTGCGCGCATCTGGATACCCTCTCGCAGCGTTATCCCGCAACGATTTTTGAGCTGCTCGGCGTGTCGGGGATCGGCATCAAGACGGCTGCGATGCTATTCGAGCAATTCGGGATCGGTTCGCTTGCCGATCTCGAGAAGGCGATCGATGCCGGCGTGCTCGATGAAGCGCCGCGCATGGGGCGCAAGACGATCGAAAACATTCGCCGCGGTATTCTTGCCTATCGCGGGCGCCAGCGCCGGACGCCGCTGGCTCGTGCGCTGGAGACGGCGCACGACGCGATGAATTATCTGCTGCAGGGGCCAACGCTTGCGCGCTTGACCTATGCCGGCAGCTTGCGCCGCTCCGAAGTAACGGTCGGCGATATCGACATCGTCTGCACGTGCGATGAGGCGCAGGCCGTCGTCGAGCATTTTGTGCGCTGGGATCGGGCCCATGCGGTGCTGGCGGAGGGCCCGACGAAGGCGAGTATTTGGCTTGCGAGCGGGCTGCAGCTCGATCTGCGCGTTCTTCCCGATCATCTGTACGGAAATTTGCTCCAGCATTTCACCGGCAGCCGCGAGCACAACATTCAACTTCGCGAGTACGCCGTTCGCAAAGGCTTGCGCGTAAGTGAGAACGGGATCCTCAATCTGGAAAGCGGCGATGTGATCACCTGCCGCGAGGAAGCCGAAGTCTATGCGGCGCTCGGCATGCAATACATCCCGCCGGAACTGCGAGCGGGTATGGGAGAAGTCGAACTTGCGCTTGCGCACACGCTCCCGCAGATCCTCGAGGCCGGGGAGGTGCGCGGCGACTTCCACATGCATTGCACGTGGAGCGACGGCAACCAGCCTCTCGAAGAAATGGTCGCCGCCGCAGCCGGGCGCGGCTACGAGTATCATTCGATCTCCGACCATTCATGGGGGCGCGGACCAAAGTACGGGCTCACGCCCGTCGAGCTTCGCGAGCAGCGCGAACGTGTGCGTGAACTCGGAGATAGGTACGGGATACGCACGCTTTGCAGCAGCGAAGTGGACATTCTGCCCGACGGTGCCATGGACTATCCCGATGAGATCTTGGCCGAGCTGGATATCGTCATCGGCAGCGTGCACTCTTCATTTAATATCTCGCGCGATGAGATGACGCGCCGATTGATTCGCGCCTGTGAGAATCCGTACGTCACGATCATCGGCCATCCGACGGGCCGCATGCTGGAGGGTTTTCCGGGATACGAGTTCGACTACGATGCGGTGTTCGCGGCGGCCGCGCGCACGGGTACCGCGCTGGAGATCGACGGTCAGCCGGGACGGTTGGACTTGCCTTCGGCGCTCGCGCAGCGCGCGAAGACGTTTGGCGTGATCTTCACGGTCGACAGCGACGCACACGACGTATCGGACCTGGGAAACCTCGAACTTGCCGTGAGTCAGGCGCGCCGTGCCGGCCTTACACGCGACGATGTACTCAATACGCGTTCGCTCCCCGACGTGCTTGAATTCGTGCGCAGCAAGCGCGAACGCGCGTCATGATCTCTGCAATCGCGACCGCGCGTATGTGCGGTCGCTGCGGGGGAGCCCGTTCTGTTCGTTCACGGCGTGGGTTCAACCGCCGCAATTTGGGATTATCAGCTTGCGGATCTCGGCGACTCGTATCGATGCTTCGCCGTCGAATTGCGGGGAAACGGCGTTCCCAGGCCCGCAGCGCGGGCCTCGACTATCACGCGTGAGGGATTCGTGGAGGACGTGCTTGGCGTTGCCGATGCGAGCGACGCGCGCATGTTTCATTTCGTCGGCTGCAGCCTGGGCGGCGTCGTCGGGTTCGAGCTCTGGAAGCGAGTTCCGCAGCGTATGCGCTCGATCACCTTCGTCGGAAGTTTCGCATGCTATCCAAACGCGCAGACATACGTGCAAAACATCGTCGCCGGCGTGCGCGAAGCCGGCACGATGGAGCGCTTCGCGCAGCGAGCGGGTTCGTAAAATTGCAATGCCGCCCGGCAAACGCACCGATGAGACGATCGAGCAGATGGCCTGCAAGTCGGTGGACGCGTATATCGCCGCGACGCAAGCAACGTGGACCGGCGACTATCGCGACATTTTAGCCGGTATCGCGATTCCGGCGCTCGTTCTATGCGGTGAGAAGGACTCGATCGCACCGCCTGCGTTCTCTCAAGAGATCGCAGGCGGAATTCCGGGCGCCCGGCTCGAGATTCTCGCCGGCGCGGGCCACGTCGCCAACGCCGATGCGCCCGATCGTTTCAATGCGATACTTCGGGACTTTTTGAAGAACGCGGTTGACTAGAGCATGATCCTGCCGCGCCCGGTATAGACGTTCGCCCGTTCTTGACGCAGAAACCCGATAAGCGTAAGACCGAAGGCGTCCGCGAGCCGGACTGCAAGACTGCTCGGCGCTGAAACGGCGCACAGAATCGGAATTCCGGCAACGATACTTTTTTGCACTAATTCGAAGCTCGCGCGACCGCTCACCAGAAGCATGCAGCCGTGCAGCGGAAGCCGCGCCTGCATGAACGCCCAGCCGAGCACCTTGTCCACCGCGTTGTGGCGCCCGACGTCTTCACGGAGCGCCAGCAACTGCGCCCGCTCGTCGAACAGGGCCGCCGCGTGCAGTCCTCCGGTTGCCGCAAACACGCGCTGCGCCTGCCGCATGCGCTCGGGCAGCGTTTCCAGGATGCGTGCGTCGATTTGGACCGAGTCTTCAATACGGCCGGCGCGAGTTTGCAACGCTTCGATGGTCGCCTTGCCGCATACGCCGCACGCGCTGTTTATCGTGAAGTGTCGCTCGAGCCGCTCCAGCGCGGGAACGTTCTCGCCCGCGAGCGTTACGTTTACGATGTTATATTGCTGCTCGCGATCGATCTCCGGATCGATGCAGTAGGAGATCGTTGTAATCTCCTCGCGCGAGCGTACGACTCCCTCCGAAAACAAAAAGCCGGCCGCGAGCTCGAAATCATTGCCGGGCGTGCGCATGGTCACGGCCACGCTTTTGGTAACGGCCGCTCCGGCCAGTCGAATCTCAAGAGGCTCCTCGGTTGCCAAATCATCGGCAATTTCGCTTGACGAGGTTCCGCGCACTGCGAGAAGACGAGTGGAGGTCGTAAGTCCGGGGCGTTCGCTTTCAGACATCATACGGGTTCAAACGTGCTGATTGCCAGTGTAACCAGAAGCGCGGCAATGTAAAGCGGCGCGACCCAGAACCCGAGTGCGTGTTGCAGCGTCAGCGCGAGGATCGCTGCGATCGCCGTTCCGGCGGGGGTAACGCGAGAATTCCCCGCAATGAACTTGAACGCGCTCTTCATGCGAAGGCCGCTTTTCGCCGCCACGCACCGATCAGCGCGATCGCTGCGAGGAAATAGAGCCCCACGATCCATGCCAGCGTCGCTTCTCCGGCCCACCAAACAACTCGTAGTCCCTCGCCGCTCCAATATGTGCCGAACGAGAGCAGCATGATACCGACGATAAACGCCATGGCGTTCTCCGGAACGCGCGAAAACGGCTTGCGCAGGATCGCAGCGGCGGCGACGACGATCGCTCCGGCGCAGAGTGCACCGCCCGCCGCCCAGAAGAACGTTCGCGCACTTCCCGCCGAAAAGGTGATCACGATGACGGCGACCTCGAGGCCTTCGAGGAATACGCCGTTGAACGCGGTTGCAAATGCGAAGCGCGGTTCATGCGAGCGCAGCTTGTCGATTTCGGCCGCAAACGCCGCATCTTCACTGCGCATCGCCTTGCGGCCGGAGTAACGCCAAATCGCCTTGCGAAGCCATGTGTAACCAAAGAGAATAAGGAAAAGGCCGATGGCCGCCTGTAATGCGCGCAGTGGAACGTAGAGCAGCAGCACCGGACCAAGCACGCAAGAAATCACGATCAAGGACGCTACCGCCCACCCGGTTGCGCGCAGCGCAACCGCCCAGCCGGCCGTAAACGCCACGGCAAGCACGATTGTCGCGGCTTCTACGAATTCCAGTCCCGAGGCAAGGAACGCCGTTCCGGCTGCGGCGAGCGGATTCACGGTCGTATCCTTCTACCGCAACAGCAACGCACCCGCCCCGGCTCCGAGCCCGACGGCAAGCCACGGCGGACAACGAACGATCGTAAGCGCGGCGAATACGGCGAGCGCAAAGCCCCATCGCGCGCCGAGTGAATTGCGTTCGTCCAGATCGGCGTCACGAACGCGCGCTGAGCAGACCGATCACGGCGGCGTTCGCTCCGGCAAGCGCGCGGGCGAAACGTTCGCTGGATGCCAAGTCGACATAGAACGGCGCGATCGCGGCGATGAGCAAAAACGACGGCAGAAAAATGGCGACGGTGGCGACTAGCGCTCCAAGCGCACCCAGACTTCCGTCGTACACCATCGCGCCGACGTACGAGCTGATTGTGAAAAGCGGACCGGGCACCGCTTGCGCTGCGGCATATCCGGCGATCATCTTTTGCGAACTTGCCATGCCCGCATGCACGATCTCGTTGTGCAGAAGCGGCAGCACGACGTGGCCTCCGCCGAATACCAAACTGCCGACCTCGAACAGCCGTGAAGCGAGTATGACAGCGGAGCGTGGGTCTGAGCTGCCGCTAAAGCCAGCCGCCCAGTATTGCCAGGAACAGTGCGCCCGCAAGAATTGCACCGCCTCGCGAGGTGCGCAGCGCAAGCGTCTGCGCGCTTTCGGTTCGCGACTGTATGAGAAACAACGCTGCGGCGGCGCACGCGGCTACGGCGAGCGGCGCTGTTGCAGGGTTCGGGAAAACCAGCATCGCGGCGCCGGCGGCTGCGGCGAATAGCAGCTGCAGGCGGCTTGCGATCAGCGCACGTTTCATTGCGATGATCGCCTGCGCGACGATTGCCACGGCGACAATTAAGAGTCCGTGCAGCCATCCCGGACGCCCCAGCATATGCGGCGAATACAATGCAAAGCCGGTCATCAGGACGGCCGACGGAAGCGTAAATCCGGCCCACGCTGCAACCGCTCCGGGCCAGCCCGCGCGTATCAAACCGATCAGCATGCCGGTCTGCGAGCTCGCCGGTCCCGGAAGCAGCTGCGTGATCGAGATGCACTGCGCAAACTGCGCTTCCGAGAGCCACGCCCGCTTGCCGACAAACTCGTGACGAAAATAGGCTAAGTGGGCGGCCGGACCCCCAAAACTCACGCATCCGAGGCGCAAAAACGCCAGCAGCACCTCGAGCATTGGCCATCTGGTGCAACGCGCCGGCCGCGAGGGCCTCCGGCGGCGTCCTAGGGGGCCGAAGGAGCGCGTTTTTACAGCCGGAACCCAACTGCAGAATTTTTGGGAACAGGGTACATCCGGGCATCGACGCGAGGAGTTGGAACAAACGTGAATCTTGATGAGACAACCGTATACGCCGGCGGGCGCTTTTGCGCGTACGGCGAGGCCAAAGTGGGCTTGCTCACGCACGGCCTGCAGTACGGAACCGGCTGCTTTGAGGGTATTCGCGGCTATTGGGTCGCGCAGGACCGTGAGCTGTATCTCGTCCAGCTGCGCGAGCACTACGAGCGTTTGGCTATCTCGGCAAAGATTCTCATGATGACGCTTCCGCATCCGGTCGATGAACTGGTGCAGATTACCGCGGAGCTTGCCGCGCGCAATCGTTTCGAGATCGACATCTACATTCGGCCGTGCATTTTCAAATCTGCCGAAGACGTCGGCGTGCGTCTGCACAACGTGCCCGAGACCTTCGCCATTATTCCGGTGCCGTTCACGAGTTATCTCGATGCGTCCGGCGGCCTGCGCGCGGGCGTGAGCTCGTGGCGGCGAGCGGACGACTCGGCAGCTCCGCCGCGAGCAAAGGTAACGGGGCTGTATGTAAACAGTGCGCTCGCCAAGAGCGAGGCGATCGCCAACGGATATGATGAGGCGATCATGCTCTCGCACGACGGCCATCTTGCCGAAGGTTCCGCCGAGAACATCTTCCTCGTAAAGGGCGGCGTTCTCTACACGCCGGATCCCTCGCAGAATATTCTCGAAGGATGCACGCGCCGGTCGATCATCGAGATTGCCTGCAACGAATTCGGACTGGACGTCGTGGAACGCTCGATCGATCGGAGCGAGCTGTATGGCGCGGACGAGATCTTCTTCACAGGAACAGCCGTCGGTGTTGTGCCCGTCTCATCGGTCGATCGACGTACGGTCGGCGATGGAGCCGTCGGGCCCATCACGCAAAAGTTATCCGCCTACTACGAACGAGTCGTGCGCGCCGGGGAGCCCAAATACGCTGCGTGGCTGACTCGCACGTACGCGTCTCGCCAGGTCGTCACGCGTTAGCGGTTAGCTCGCCGGGCTCGCGCTTGGGCTGGGTGCGGGCGTCGCCCACATCGAGGTGTCTTGTTCCGGCGAGTCGTCACTCGACGGAGCGGCAGGGGCCGTGTCGACGGCATCGCTCTGCGTCTGGTCCTGCGGCAATGCCTGCTGCGGCTCGTTGGCAGCGCGCCACCGCGCAAGCTGTTCGAAATGCGAGTACGCAACGCTGGATACCCGGCGAATGAACGTGCGGCCCGCCGGTAACGATGGAAGGTCCGTCGTCAGGATTGCAATCACGTACGGCGACTGCGCGTAGACGATCCCGACATCGTTGAGCGTGTCGTCAAACGATCCCGTCTTGTGCGCGATCGGAATTTGTGGAAGCGGCTCGGGCAGAAGCGTATTGATCTCCTGCTGTTCGAGAATCGCGATCATCTGCTTGGAAGACCACTCGTCGATCAGTTGATTTTTTGCCATCTCGGTGAGCAGGCGCACCATGTCGTTCGGCGTCGTACGCAGACTGGTGCGCACGCTCCATGCCGCCGTGCGGATATAGTCTGCCAGGTGCGTGTGATGCAGCCCGAGATCCGCCATGGTTGCATTGATGTTGCGCCGTCCGACCAGGCGGATCAGCATGTTCGCGGCGGTGTTGTCGCTCACGGTGATCATTTGCGTGAGCAGCGTAGAAACCGCGAATGTCGACCCTACCGGTGAATCGGCGATATCGCCCGAACCCCAGTCGCGATCGGAAGCATAGAGTTCGACACGGCGATTGAGATCGAATTTGCCGGCGGCCATTTGCCGGAAAACCTCGACCATGACCGGGACCTTGATCGTCGAGGCTGCCGGCATGACCTCGTTCATGTTGTAGCCGGAGGTGTATCCGGTCGCGAGGTCTTTGACGGCGAATGCGGCGCGTCCGGGCGCGCGCGATCCGACGGTCGCCAGCATCGCTCGAAGTTGGACGAGCGGGGCGGGTAACTCGTTCTGTGCGTTTGCCTGCGCCCGAACCGACGCAATGAGCGACAGCAACGCTAAAACTGCAAGGACCTGCCGCATACCTCTGTTATCGGCACCTTCCTGCGGGTCTTGTATCCCACCTTCCGATCGGCTTGTGTAAGCATTGCAACAACCTGCGCTGCACGGCTTTTAGTAAGGTAGTCCGTCGGCGGCCGGTGCCTTCACTTTACCCACAAGACCGGCGATCGCAAAGAGTGCCGCAACATACGGTACCGCCTGCATGGCGTCCGCCGGGAGCCAGCTGATGCGACCCTGGAGCACGTACTCGAGCGCTTCGAAAAAACCGAAGAAGATCGCTGCGCCGGTCGCGCCCCACGGCGTCCATCGACCGAAGATTACCGCGGCGAGTGCGATGAAGCCGCGACCGGCAGTCATGCCGTCGGAGAAAATATTTACCTCGCCTATCGAAAGAAACGCCCCGCCAAGACCGGCAAGCGCGCCGCTGATGGTGACCGCGATGGTGCGAAGGCGGAGCGGATCGAGTGCGGCATCCGTAACGGCCCGTGGATTTTCGCCGCACGCGCGTACGCGCAGTCCCCACGGCGTCGAATAAAGCACCACGTGCAAAAGCAGCGCGCACGCGAACGCCGCCGCAACCAGATACCAGAACCCGTTGCCGAGCGCATTGACCTGCGGGCTTGCGCCGGGCTGATTGTAGATGAGCGTGAGCGCGTACGCGGCGCCGCCCGCCGCAACCAGATTGATTCCGGTACCCGCGACGATTTGATCGACCTTGAACACCGTTGCGGCCACGCCCAGGACAAGTCCGAGAAGCGCACCGGCTGCGATCCCGGCGAGCAAACCGATGAGCGGATTGCCCGTCAAACCCGAAAAGACGACGGCGGTAAATGCGCCGCCGATCATCATGCCTTCCAGGCCGATGTTGACCACGCCCGACCGCTCCGAGATCACGCCGCCGAGCGCGGCATAGATAATGGGCGTCGACTTGATGAACGTCAACGTTACGAGCGTGACGATAAGTGCGCCGCTTGCTCCGCTCATATGGGCGCTGCCTCCGCGCGCGTCGCGATGTACCGGCGCGCGGCAAGCACAAGGATGATGAGGCCCTCGATCACATGGATCGCATCCTTCGGGACGTCGGCAAGCGCCTGCATCGCCAGGCCGCCCGCTTCAAGAATGCCGAAACCGAAGGCCGCCACGCATACCCAAAGCGGATTCAAATCGCCGACGAGCGCTACGGCTATCGCCGTGTATCCGTATCCCGGCGAGAGCTGCGTGTTGAAGCGGTGGAGCACGCCGGTGACCAGCGTCGCACCTCCCAAGCCCGCGATCGCTCCCGATAAGCAGAGCGCGAGCCACGTCATGCGCTGCATATTCACGCCGCTGCGACGGGCGGCTTCCGGTGCGTCTCCGGCTGCGCGCAAATCATACCCGAAGACCGTGCGTGAAAGCACCCAGCGCAAGCACGATCGCTACCGCAATCGCTATGAGCAAAGCAATCGAGAGGCGCGTACCGGGAATCAAAGCCGGCAGCCATGACTGCGCCGGCAGCGGCGCCGTTTCCGCGCCGGCTGCTTGCGAACTTTTGAGCGGGCCCGGATACCAGATAATTCGCGAGCGAGAGCGCGATGAAATTGAGCATCAGGGTCGAGATGATCTCGTTCGCGTTAAACCTCGCGCGCAGCCAGCCGGCGATCCCGCCCCATAGGCCGCCGCCTACGAAGCCTGCGGCCAGCAAGATGACGATCGCGATCGGACCCGGAGCATGCAGCTGCGCGCCCAGCGCACCGGCGGCCAAACCGCCGATCACGAGCTGACCCTCGGCACCTATATTGAACAAGCCCGCACGAAAAGCAATCGAGATCCCCAGCGCCGGAAAGAGCAGCGCCGTCGTCTGTACGAGCGTTTCCGCGATTTGCTCCCGTCCACCGAGCGAACCGACGAAAAGGGCCCAAAAACCGTCGATTGGACTGACGTTTGCAACGATCATCGCAAGCGCGGCGAGTGCGAAAGCCAGAAGAATTGCGCCCAGCGGGCCGCTGAACAGACGCAGCGTGCGTCTCATGACGCGCGCGCTCCGGCCATCAGCTCGCCGATGCGGCCGCGATCGATGCGTGCACCGTCGAGCTGCGCGACGATCGATCCGCGGTACATCACCAGGACGCGATCGGCGAGCGCAAGGATTTCATCGAGTTCAAACGAGATGAGCAAAATCGCGGATCCCGCGTTGCGTGCTTCGATCAGCCGCGATTGTACCAAAACGGCCGCGCCGACATCGATTCCGCGCGTCGGCTGGTATGCCAGAACGAATTGCGGATCGCCCAGAAGCGCGCGGCCGACCACGATTTTCTGCTGGTTGCCTCCGGAGAGCGTACGGGCCGGGACCTCGAGCGATGATGCCCGCACATCGAAACGCTTCGAGATCGCCTCTGCGTCGGCGCGCGCGACGCTGCGATCGAGCAGCATTCCGCGGTGTGATTCCGGCAAGTGCTGCCTTCCCAACATCGCATTCTCAACGATCGACCAATTCAGAACCAGTCCCTCGCGGTGCCGATCTTGCGGAACGATACCGGTGCGGCCCTCGATCGTGATCGTGCCGGCGTACGGGATCATGCCGGCTATTGCATCGGCGAGCGTCGTCTGTCCGTTTCCCTCGACGCCGGCGACGCCGACGATCTCTCCGGAGGCGACTTCAAAGCTGAGGTCGTGCACGGTAACGCCGCCGGAGCCCGCTCGAAGGTGCTCGATGCGAACGCACGGTCTTGGATGGGTCGCTTGCCGCTTTGCTACCTGCGGAAGATCGCCGCCGACCATCGAGCGGGCGATCTCGTCGATGCTGGTGTCGGCAGTCTGAAAGCGCGCGACGATCCTGCCGTGCCGCATCACGCTCACTCGCCTGCTGTACGCGATGACCTCCTGCAGTTTGTGCGTAACGATCATGATTGCCGTTCCGCGCTTTGCAAGTTGCACGATGGTCGCGAAAAAACTTTCGATTTCGGCCGGCGCGAGGGCCGCGGTGGGTTCGTCGAGTAAGAGCACGGCGGGGTCGCGCTCGAGCTCCCGCAGAAGCTCGACGCGCTGTTGAATACCGATCGGAAGCTCGTCGACGATCGCGTTCGCATCGATCTGCAGCCCGTTGCGGCGTGCGAGATCGTCGACGCGTGCGCGGGCAGCGGCTGCGTCGATGAACCAGCCTCTGCGGGGCTCGCGTCCCAGCAGCACGTTTTGCCAGACGCTCAGACGACCGACCAGCTCGAAATGCTGGTGGACCAAACCGACGGCACCGGCGGCTTCAATCGTTCCGGCGTCCGCTTTCACGGCACCGAACGCAATATTTGCCAGCGTCGATTTACCGGCACCGTTCTCGCCCACCAACGCATGGATCTCACCTGGGCGCACGTCGAGATCGACGCCGTCCACGGCAACCACGCCGGGATACGTCTTGCGGATTCCGCGCAGTTCTAAAGCGTTGCCGGTTTCCAGGTGGCCAAAGCCTCACGAGTGTTGGGAACGCTGATGCGTCCGTCGATGATCGCGCGCTGCAGAATCTGCAAACGCGCGATCCGTTGCGGCGTAACGGCTTCCCGGGTGTAACGAAAATCGGTGAGCGAGATCCCGTGGTCCTGCAGGCCGAGTACGACGTGGCCTTTGAGGGGCCGGCGATCTTGGATTCCTTGCGCAACCCGAAAGACGGCGACGTCGACGTGTTTAACCATTGAAGTCAGAATTTTGCCGGGAGCCAGCGAATCCTGATCGTTGTCGACGCCGATGATGTAATACCCGCGCGGACGCGTCTTGGCGGCATCGATGGCGCCCAGTCCGACTTTGCCTGCCGCGGTGTAAATAATGTCCGCACCGCCGCTGAAGAGCAGGTTTGCGAGCTCTTCGCCCGCGGCGACGTCATCGAACGACCCGGCGTATTTCACGTCGACGCGAATGGACGAATCGACTTGATGGGCGCCGGCGATGTACCCCGCCTCGAACTTGCGAATCAGCGGAATGTCCTGGCCTCCGATGAACGCGATGTGATGGGTTTTGCTCACCATTGCCGCCAGGGCGCCCGCTAGAAACGATCCGTCCTCTTCTTTGAACGTCACCGAGACCACATTGGGCTGCGGCACAATCGCGTCGATGATGGCGAATCTTTGATGCGGAAACTGGTGCGCAACTTGCGCGAGATCGTCGCTCATCAGAAAGCCGATGGCGTAGATCATGTCGAAATTCGCTTCGCTGAGTACGGTGAGATTGGGTTGGTAATCGGCCGCCGACTTCGACTGCAGGACCTTGATATACGCGTGAAGCTGCGCTTGCGAAGCGAGCATGCCCCGGTAGGCGGAGTCGTTGAACGATTTGTCCCCCAAACCGCCGATATCGGTCACCATCCCGAGCGTGAGCTGCCCGGGCAGCGGTCGTACATGCGCGCGAATGCAACCACCCAGCGTGAATGCGCACGCGGCTGCGGCAAGCACCATGAGCGCCGCTCTTCGCACCATCGAGCGTTTCTTACGCAGCCTCGCAGGCGGAAGCCTTCGTGGGGTATGATGAACAACGTGCCGCAGATGCAAACGAAGGACCTCGACCTTCGCATAACCCCGCCGCGCCGATGGTCGGACGAGATCGGCGGCATTCGCTGGTTGCCGCGCATGATCGACAAGGCGCGCGCGGCCGTGAGCGGTACGCTCGGAGACTATTTGTACGGCCAATGCCCCATGGACGGCAGTTTGCTCCGTACCCTGGGAATCACGTATAAAGAGTTTACCGGTATCGTGCGCACGTCGGACGGCGAAGACGAGAAGGTTCTCGCGCTGTTGCAAGCGCGCTGCGGTAATGGTATCGATTTGGCGCGCCGCTGGAGCGATCGTATCGCGCGCTACACGGCTTTTGGGTTTTTGCTGGACGTCGACGACGGCTATGCGCCCAATGTTCTTCACGCATTTCGTTCGGTGATACGCGGCGTTTCGAGTGTGCTCGCGCGATATGCGCGCTACCATTCCCCATCCAAGGCTTCGCTGATCGGTCTGGAGATCGAAGCGGAACACGAGAGCGTCAAAGCCGAAGCCGCGCGAGGCGTGGAGGAGGAGCCGTATCGCTGGCTGACGGCGCAAACGATCGACAACAGTTGGAAGATCTTGCTCTCGATCGTGCTGATATTTCTGATGTTCAGCCAGATCATTCATTTCATCGAGCGGATCGGCGTGATCTTCATGATCATCGTGGGCGCGATCTTTTTCGCCTACCTGGTCTATCCGCTCGTGCGCTGGCTGAATACCAGGCTTCCGTTGATCTTTGCGATCCTTATCGTCTATGCGATGATCGCCGCGGTATTGGTCGTTGGGCTCATGTACTTGATTCCGGCCGTGACCGCGGAAACGATGACGCTGGCACGTGATTGGCCCTCGATACAAGAGCGGATCGCGGCTTTTGTCAGGAATCCGCACGATGGTCTGCTCTCGCGCGCGCCTGCGGTACTGCGCGACCAGCTTGCGCTGGTTCCGGGCGAGATCGCGCGGTGGCTTGAAACACACGGAGCGACTGCCGCCGGCAGTGCGCTGATCGTGCTCGTCGGCACGGCTTCGGTCATCGGCGCATGCGTGGTGATTCCGATATTGGGCGCGTATCTTCTGAGCGACTCGGAGACGGCGAAGCGCTTTTTCATGGGATTCATTCCTTCGCAGCGCCGCGAATCGGCGCTGCAATTGCTTTCGGAGCTCGAACGGGTCATCGGCGGCTTCATTCGCGGTCAGCTCCTGGTCGGCGCTTCGGTCGGCACCCTTATCGCGCTGGGCTTGTGGCTGGTAGGCGAGCCCTATGCCATTCTGATCGGCGTACTGGCCGCGCTGCTCGACTTCATTCCGTACATCGGCCCGGTCATTGCGCTGGTTCCGGCACTTACGGTGGCGGTCGTCGCAGGGGGCCTTCCGCTGGCGCTGAAGGCGCTGATCGTGTTCATTCTGGCAAACCAGGCCGAAGGGCATATCATCGCGCCGAATATCGTAAGCCGTACGATTCAGCTCAGCCCCAGCGCCGTCGTCATCGCAATTCTGATCGGCGGCGACCTCTACGGCATCGTCGGAATGTTCATTGCCGTTCCGGTGGCGGGCATCATCCGCGTTCTGCTGCTGCACATCATACCCGGGTCGGTGAGCCGCGACGAAGCTCGACCGGTGCTCACGAAGGATCCACGGGAAAGCATCGAGGAGGCCGCATCGTGAGCACGACGACCGCTGCGCACAGCGTGGGCCGCGTCGATATCATCGGCGTGCCGATGGATTTGGGCGCGAGCCGGCGCGGCGTCGACATGGGCCCGTACGCCGTCCGGTACGCGAAGCTGAACGAACGTCTGCGCGGCCTGGGTATTGCGCAGATCTGCGATCATGGCAACCTTCAGGTGCCCTTGCGCGAGGAGTACGAGCACGGCGACCACCGTGCCAAATACTACGACATCATCGAGAACGTATGCGGCCGGCTCGCGCAAGAAGTCGAAGAGATCGTCAAAGCAAACGGATTTCCAATCGTGCTCGGCGGCGACCATTCGATTGCCATGGGTACGCTCGCGGGTCTTGCCAAAGCTCGCGGAAATCCGGCGGGACTCGTGTGGATCGACGCGCACAGCGACATAAACAGTCCACAGAGCTCGCCGACCGGAAACGTGCACGGCATGCCGCTTTGGTTTGCGCTGACCAAGGGCTTTGCGGATCCGAAGCACACCGTGCAGATCGGGCTTCGGGACGTCGATCAGTCGGAGAAAGACAATCTGCGCGCATCCGGCGTCATCGCATACACGATGAGTGACGTCGATCGCCTCGGCATGACGCGGGTCATGGAGCAGGCTATCGGAATAGCAGGCGGCGACGGACGATCGATCCACATGTCGTTCGACATGGACGGCATCGACCCCAGCGAGGCGCCGGGTACCGGAACGCCGGTCAAGGGCGGCCTGAGCTTTCGCGAGGCCCATTTAGCGATGGAGATGCTTGCCGAGTCGGGACAGCTCGGATCGATCGAAATGGTCGAAATCAATCCGATTCTCGACACACGCAATCAAACGGCAATCTTGGCGGTCGGCTTGATTTGCTCGGGTCTGGGCAAGAGCATCCTGTAGCCGCGTTCGTGCGCGCGCACGGGCTGACACGAGCGGGCGCGATGCAAAAGCTCGCCGCGTTTCTCGCGCAAACGCGACCGGATATTCTCGCAATTTGCGAGGTCGATTCAGGCGATGCGCGTTCGCTCGCGACGCGCTTTGCAATGCAGTGGGCGTACCGCGGGCGGCAAGCAATCCTTTGGAATCAGGTTTTCGAGGCAGGCGAGGTGTACGACTTTTATTTGCCGGGACGCATGCGGCTGTACCGGCGAGGCTTCGTTCGAGTCGACGGACGCATCGCGAGCACGTCTTGTACGCTTGCCTCGACGCAGTTCTCGACGGGGCGCGACGCGCGGGTTCCGGAAGTTCGCTTCGCGCGAACGCAGTCTGCGCACGGCCTTATCGGATGCACTGTTTTTCGCCCATGTGCCGCAAGGCAGCTTGCATCTGAAGGATCTGGGTTTTGAGGATGCGATTCCGAACTCAGACGCGCGCGAACGCGTGTATGTGCGCGGTTTGCGGCAAACCGGTATGCGTGCAATCGTCGCTACAGTTTGATCGTCGCGACTCCCTCGCAGCTCACGCCGCCGCCGCAAACCGCGGCATCCCAGTTCGCGTCCGCTAAGATGCCTTCGATCTCACGCTCGAGTCTGCGGATCGATCGGCGGCTGAAAGTCCACGCGTTTGGTGTGTCCGTCTTCGCCAACCGTAATGAGCAGGGTTACATGCACGGTAATGCGCTTCTCGAGCTGCGAGATGACGCCCGGATCGAGCACGGGATCTTGGTCCGCACCAAGCGGCAACACGCCGCCTCTATCCGAGGAGCCGCTTCCCTCAACGGGACGATTATCGATACTTGCTTGAGGCTTGGGGGTCTGTACGGCGACCGTTTGCGTGCTCGATACCGGCATCGAGCTAGACGGGGCCCGCGCATATAGCGGGGCGGGCTGGTGCATGCTCACGTGACGCGGAGCCGCGGCCATCAGGCCGGTCGGACCGTTGACCGCGGTCGGGCGCACCAGCGGTTTGTGCGTGTTTGCGGAAAGCTCGCTCCTGTTGCGGGCAAACGACACGCGGGCGGCGCGATGCTTGGTATCGGGAACGGCGACGGGCCTGCTCGCCGGGGCGACCCGCTGCACTTGCAGCCGCACGACGCGCGCGAACGAGAGAGCCTCGACCGGCTGCAACCCGTCGGATTCCGGGGGCGTCCAAATGGGAAGGAACAGCGCAATGAGCAGGTGGACGCCGAGCGAGGCAGCGATCGCCGCAAGCAGGAACCGGTTATCGTCCTTTGCTCGTATTACCGTGCCCATTTCCACCCTACAGAACGAAATCGCGGGGCCGGACGTGACCCGCCCCGCCCCAATCGTATCAGGAGATCGACCGTCTTGCGAGACACGAACATCGTTTTATACCAAGCCGAGTGGTGCTCGTACTGTGCCCGGGTCCGGGAGAAATTGACGGACCTGCTGCTCGACTACAAGGTCGTGAACGTACCGGCAAGTCATGCGCAGCGGGGCATCGTCAAGCAGGTCTCGGGCCAGACCGGCATCCCGGTCATGGTCGACGGTGAGGTCGTACTGGACGATGACGACGATATCATCCCGTACTTGGAGAAGACGTACGGGCAGGCTTCGATAGCTTCCTAGGGCACCGCGAAATACCGGCGCGTTCACCTGGAAGCCAGGACCAGAGCGATCAGCGCTCCGGCGGCCGTCGCACACGCATTGACGGTATCGTTGGTCACCCATCCCCGGCCGCGCACGAGCCTCGTCGATGCGCCGCACACATGGGGATTGGTTTCGCACGTGCGTTCGCAAGCCGGACAATAGCGCAGCTCCTGCAGGCTCGCGCCGAGAATCGAATCGATCAGCGCGCCGGCAAAACCGGCGGCAGCCACTGCTCGCCAGGGTCCGATTCCGACCGCCCATGCCGCGGCCGCGAGCGCGCACGCGCCTGCCGCTTGCGCCAGCGTCCCCGCCACGGTTATGCCCCCCGACATACCGGGCTCGAGCGTGCGTAAGGTCAGGATCGATCGCGGCCGGGCGTTCACCATCGTACCGATCTCGGTCGCCCACGTGTCGGCGGACGCTGCGGCGAACGCGCCTGCGAATGCAGCGGCAAGTGCCGTATTCCGCGTAGCGCCGGCCAGCACGGCAAAAATCGCCGCCACACCGCCGTTGGCGAACACTTGCCAGGCATCGCGAGCACCCGATTTTCCGATATCGACGAGCCTGCGTTTGCGCTCGCGTCCGATCCGCGAGAGCAGCATCGACGGGATGAAGAATGCAAAAAGCACCGCGGCGTACGCCCAAGACCCGGCGATGAACGTGCATGCACCGACAACAAACGCGGCTAACGCTCCACTTGCGGTGAGTCCGCGCAAACGCCAAGCCAGAAGCGCTACGGCGCCCGCAAAAACGATACCGCCGATCTCGCGCACTACGCCTGCAAAACGTAGCGCTCTATCGCGCCGAGCAGGCCGCAGGCGGTAAATTCATCCGCGACCACATCGACGCGAAGTCCGGCCTCGCGCGCGGTTTGAGCGGTAATCGGCCCGATGCACGCAACGAGCTTCTGTGTGCGGCTTTCGCGGCGTGCGCGTCTCCGCCCAAATTATGTGCAAAGCCGCGCACGGTGCTCGAGCTGGTAAACGTCAGAATGTCGCTCCGCGCAACTTTGCCGGCAAACTCCGCATCCTGCGTGAAGACGGTTTTATACGCGGCGACGATCCACGGTTCGCGTCCCGCTGCGCGCAGGCGCTCGGGAAGGACGTCGCGTGCTTCTTGTGCGCGGTAGAGCAGGATCTTCTCGCCCGGTTGGCTTGCCGCAATGAGCGCCTGCGGCCAGATCCTCGGCGATATACGACTGCGGCACAAGGTCCGGATAGATCGCTTGCGCGCGAAGCGCTTGCGCGGTCTTGATGCCGATTGCCGCGATCTTCGCGCTTCCAAAAGCGCGTGCATCTTCGCGGCGGGCGTGCATGACCTCGAAAAAAGCGTTCACGCCGTTTGCGCTCGTAAACACGACCCATGCTGCTTGGTGTGCATCGTGCACCGCTCGCGCGGCAGCCGCGGGATCGTCGGGCGCCTGCACTTCGATCGCGCTCGCGAGAATCGGCTCCGCTCCGGCGTCGCGCAGCGCCTGCACGAACGGAGCACTTTGGTGCGCGGGTCTCGTAACCAGAACCCGCTTTCCTTCCAGTGGCCGGTTAGTCTTCAACATCGACCGTCGGATGCGACGGACGGATCTTTGCCAGTTCTTCGGCGAGGTTGAGCTCGAAGCAGCTCGTCGAGCAAACGTACGTCTGCGAGCGCTTCGGTGTGATTGGTAATGGCTTTATCTCGAATCTTCGTGACGGCGGTATGCAGCAGTTTGGAAATGATCGTCATCGACATTCCCGTTATCAGCATTCGTTCGCGCTCGTTTAAATCGGGACAGCGAGCGAAGAGCCGCTCGAGTTCGGACGTACGGACGAGTTCGGCCTTTTTGGTGAGCGATGCGATCACCGGTACGGCGACGCGCGACTGATACCACTGGCTAAACCGCTCCAAGTATTCTTCGATGATCTCCTCGACGTGGGGAATCGCCTCTCGTCGTACTTCGAGTTTTTCCTGTACGTGCGTTTTGAGACCATCGATATCGATCGCCGTCACGCCTTCGATGGCACCGACGTCGGGATGCACGTCGCGCGGAACCGCAATGTCGATAATGAACATCGGATGACCCGGACGGCGCGCCATGGCCGTGCTCACGGTATCGGGCGTGAGAACAAAGTGCGTCGCGCCGGTGGAGGTGACCACGATATCGGCGGACGTCAAGGCATCGAGCAAACCCGGCATCTCGATCGCATGTCCGAATCCCACCTCACCGACGATCTCCTGCGCATGTTTCATCGTCCGGCTGGTGACGAAAAGATTTTGCGTTCCCTCGCCGCGCAGCCGTTTGGCGGCGATGCGACCCATCTTGCCCGCTCCGACGATCACGACGTTTCTATCCGCAAGCGTGCCGAGATGGCGGCGCGCAAGATCGATCGCGGCGGTTGCAATGGAGGCGGACTCATCGCCGATGCGTGTCTGCGTGCGCGCCGACTTGCCTGCGCTCATCGCTTCACGAAACAAACGGTGCAGCGTTTTGCCGAGGGATCGTGCGTCCTGTGCGGCGATGAACGCGTCTTTGACTTGACCTAGAATCTCGGCCTCGCCGATCAGCATCGAGTCCAAACCCGTGCTCACGCGAAGCAGATGCTCGACCGCTTGACGTCCCAGCAGCGTGTAGAGGTACGACTCCAGATCGTACGCTACCATTCCGTGCCGGAAATTGAGTAGAAACGATTTCGAGCTGTGCGGCGCCGGCTTCGTAATCGCTGACATCCGCATAAATCTCGAGCCGCCCGCACGTCTGCAGCATCACCGCTTCGCGAACCGCTTCGTAGTCGCGCAGCGCGACGAGCGCCGCTTCCATTTTTGAGGCGGGAAAGGCATGGCGCTCGCGGACTTCTACCGGCGCGGTATGATGCGAGAGCCCAAGGCAAACCAGCGGCATGCTTAGATCGTATACCCTCCGCAAGCTTCCCGGCGCTCGGTTGCCGGGGAAAGAATGCTTTCTAACTCGTTCACGTCATTGCACGGATTGCCTCTGGCCTTGTCCGATAACGGCTCAGGCCGATTGGAGATTGCGCAATGCTTGAATGCCGAGAGTCACGTCCCAATCCTAGGACCAGGGCAAGTTGCTCCCCTAGCGGTTTTATCGCAGAGGCGCGTATTAGTGAACTTGCGTCGCGGCCAGCGCTTGCAATGCATCGTCGGCTGCGGCGATCGTGCGTTCGATCTCGCGCGTCGTGTGTGCGCTCGAAACGAACGCGGACTCAAACTGGGAGGGTGCGAGATACACCCCGCGATCGAGCATGGCATGGAAGAATTTAGCGTACAGATCGGTATTCGAGCGCATCGCATCGTTCAGATTTTCGACCGGCCCGTCGGTGAAGAACGTGCTGAGCATCGAACCTGCATGCGCGCTGTAGTGCGGGATGCCGTGTTTGGTGAAGACCTCGTGCAGGCCGTCGCAAAGCAGTCTTGAGAGAACCTCGAGGCGATCGTAGAGCGTTGCATCGCTTTGAATGCCGCGCAGCGTCGCGATACCGGCTGCCATCGCCAGCGGATTGCCCGAAAGCGTTCCTGCTTGATACACGGCGCCTTCGGGTGAGAGCTCGGCCATGATATCGGCGCGTCCGCCGAATGCGCCGACCGGTAAGCCGCCGCCGATGACCTTCCCAAGCGTGGTCAGATCGGGCGTGACGTTTTCACGTTCTTGAACGCCGCCGCGCGCAACGCGAAACCCCGTCATTACTTCATCAAAGACGAGCAGCGCTCCATGCTGCGTGCACAGATTTCGCAGCGTGTGCAGATACGCCGGTTTCGCCGGAACGAATCCCATGTTGCCGGCGTACGGCTCGACGATGACGGCCGCGATCTTGCCCGGATTCGCCTCGAACATTTCCGCCACGGCCAGCGCATCGTTGAACGGGAGGACGATCGTATCGCGCGCGACACCTTCGGTAATACCCGGTGAATTCGGGACGCCGTTGGTTAGCGCGCCGCTGCCGGCCGCGATCAAGAATGAGTCGCCGTGGCCGTGATAGCAGCCGGAAAACTTCACGATCTTCTCGCGCCCGGTATATCCGCGCGCCAGCCGTATCGCGCTCATCGTCGCCTCGGTCCCGCTGGAGGTAAAACGCACGCGTTCGACCGAGGGCACCATGCTGCGTATCAGTTCGCCGAGTTCCGATTCGGCTTCGGTCGGCGCTCCGAACGAGCTGCCGCGTTGCGCGGCGGCAGTGATAGCCTTGACGACGTTCGGGTGCGCGTGACCGAGAATGAGCGGTCCCCACGAGAGTACGTAATCGACGTACTCGTGGCCGTCGATGTCGTAGAGAAACGGGCCCGAGCCCCGCTGCATAAAGACCGGCGACCCGCCGACGGCGCGAAAGGCTCGCACCGGGGAGTTGACGCCGCCCGCAATGATTCCGCGCGCTCTGGCAAACGCGGAGATCGACCGTTCTAGACGCAAGAAAACCTCTATGCCTGTAAGAACGCGCGGCGGTCGGCCGGCGTATTCACGTTTGCAAAAACGCGCTCGTCTGAAAGACGCACGCGCCTTGCTCGCAAGCGTTCGACGACGGCTGCGACGCCTCCCGACCCGTGGGCCAAAATGCCCGAGGCCGCTTGTAAAAATGCGACGCGATCGTACAGGGCGCACAGCGGCTCGAGGCGGCCGGCGGCATTGACGGGGACAACCGCCTGCGTTCCGGCCTCCCAGTGCGCTTCCAGTTGCGCAGCCACAGCCTGGGTTACGAACGGGGCGTCCCCGGCCACGACGAAGACCCGCGGCTGCGTCACGTACTCGAATGCGCAGTACAATCCGGCGAGCGGGCCGCGGTGCGGCCAGCGGTCGATGATCACCGGACAATCGAGTGCCATATCTATCTCCCGTGGAAACGAACGGCTCGCGGAGATGTAGACCGGGCCCGCGCCGGCGAGATTTTGATACACGCGAAGAATCAACGGAACACCGCCCGCATCGAGTTCGAGTTTGCCCGGCAAGCGCGAAGCCCGGCCGCCCGCGAGAATCACGACCGCGCGCCCGGCGTTCATTCCTGTGCGTGCCGCGCTGCGAAGTCCTTGGCGAAATAGGTGATGACGATGTCTGCACCGGCGCGAACGAAACTCACCAGCAGTTCGTCGACTGCGCGGTCGCGTTCTATCCAGCCGTTACGCGCGGCGGCTTGGATCATTGCATATTCGCCGCTAACGTTATACACCGCAATCGGTGCATCGAAGCGCTCGCGTGCGGCGCGCACGATGTCCAGATACGCAAGCCCAGGCTTGACCATGACGATATCCGCACCTTCGTCGATGTCGAGCGCGATCTCGCGCATCGCTTCCCGTTCGTTGGGCGGATCCATCTGGTAGACTGCGGCGATCGCCGAACTGCGGCGATGAATCCGCTGCTTCGCGGAACGGCCCATAGAATGCCGAGGCGTACTTCGCGCTGTACGCCATGATCGCGATATGTGAGAAGCCTTCTTCGTCCAGCGCACGCCGGATCGCACCGATTCGCCCGTCCATCATGTCCGAAGGCGCTATAACGTCGACGCCTGCGCGTGCATAGGTCAGCGCCGTGCGCACGAGCAGCTCGACCGTGGCGTCGTTGTCGACCTCGCCGTCCTGATCGAGCAGGCCGCAATGTCCGTGATCGGTGTACTCGCAGTTGCATAAATCCGCAATGACGAGCACGTGCGCAAACGCCTGCTTTATCGCGCGAGCCGCGCTCTGAACCGCACCGTTCGGATCGTAGTTGCTGCTCGCGAGCGCATCCTTGGTTTCCGGAATTCCAAACAGGAGAACGCTGTGCACGCCGAGCGCATCGAGTACTCCGACCTCCTGGACCGCACGCTCCACCGTGTAGCGCTCGATGCCCGGCATCGAGGAGATCTCTCCCGCACTCGACGCGTTCTCGACGATGAACAGCGGTTGGACCAGCTGTGAGACGTCGACGCGGTGCTCGCGTACCAGGGCGCGGATGGTCTTCGTGCGCCGCAGACGCCGCGGACGAATCAATTGCTGCAATCGCGTGCGAATCACGAACCGCTCTGCTCCTTTATTTTCAGATACTCGCGGACGGCGCCGACCAGAGCGTCGACTTGCGCATCGGGGGCAACGACGTCGGGCGTAAAACCGGCCGCATGCGCCGCGGCGGAACTCTCGGGCCCCATCGTCGCAACGGTCGGAGGCCGATCGTATCGATGAATGCCCCCAAGGTAGGACGCGGCCGCGCTCACGGCGCCGCTCGAAGCCAATACAATAACGTCCGGCACTCGTCCGCCCAGTGCCTGCATTTCGACGACTTCCGCGCCCTCTGCGCGCAGGGCCGCCGCGATACGGCCGGCACGCTCCTGCGATCGCGGCAGAACGACCAGTTTCCCCGCCAGTGCGGCAAGATGCGGGCGCGGACTTTGCGCCAGTATCGCTCGCGCTCCGCGGTCGAGCAGGCGCTCTGCGAGCCTCCGGCCGAGCGCCTCGGCCTGCGCGATCGTTCGAACCTCGTCCCGCACGTGCTCGCGCAGCGCGACGCCGTCCAGATTTGCGATCACGCCGTCAACGACGAGCCGGGCATCCTCGAAGCGCGCATGGATCCCAATCGGCGCTTGGCAGCCTCCTTGCAGGACGCGCAAAGCTTCGCGCTCGCAGCAAACGGCCAGTTCGGCGCTTTCGTCATTGACGGCTTCACGCAAACGATCGGCGAGAACGGTCGCATCGGCTCGTACCTCGACGGCCAGCGCACCTTGCGCGACTGCCGGCACCATCTGTGCGAGGTCAAACGGCACCGTGTGCGTCGCGGAGATTCCCAAGCGCGCAAGCCCCGCGGCTGCCAGCACGATTGCTTCATAGTGGCCCTCGCGCAGTTTGCGCAGCCGCGTATCGATGTTTCCCCGAACGTCGACGTATTGCAGATCGGAGCGAAGCGAGGCGAGCAGCGACCGCCGGCGCAGGCTCGACGTCCCAACGCGCGCTCCGGAAGGCAGATCTTCAAAACGCGCATAGATTTCGCTACAGAACGCATCGCGCGGATCCTCACGCTTCGAAACCGCTGCAATGCGCATGTCGGCGGCGAGCGTACCGGGCAGGTCTTTGCAGGAGTGAACCGCATAGTCGGCGCGCCCATCTCGTAGCGCGAGCTCGAGCTCTTTGACGAACAAGCTCTGCGCACCAATCGCAACCAGCGCGCGATCTTGTACGCGATCGCCGGTCGTCGTAACGTTCAGAATCGTGGTTGCAATGCCCAGACGAGCAAGCTTTGCGGCGATCGTGCGCGTCTGCGTCATGGCGAGCGCGCTCGCACGAGATGCGCAGACAACGCTCAGGCTGTTCGCAGCACCCTGCGAGTCTTGCGCGCCGCTTTCAGCGCGCCGCAGGGATTCCACCATCTCTTCGATTCGGTGCTCCACCGCTACGGGATTCATCGTTGCCAGCTCTTCCAGCGGCGTACGCATCAGTTCGCGCAGGACCTCTTTGCGCTCGCCGCGAGGAACCGCCGCCTTGACATAGGTCCGCATATGCGCGAGCGTACGCGCCGCAGCGGCAACGACGTCACCGGCGTGACGAGCGTCGTGAGAGTTAGACACCATGCATGACTTCGCTGCACGCTTGCCCAAAACTCCCGCCAATGCACAAACCCCTGCGTGCCGGCCTTATTGTCGCGGGCATCGCTGCCCTCATGACGATCCCGGGTCTTGGCAGCGGCACGTTGTGGGACAACAGCGAGACGGCGTATGGCGAGGTCGCGCGCGAGATTCTTCTCACGCACGATTGGGTCGTGATGCATTTGAACGGGTTGCCGTGGTTTGTCCAGCCGCCGCTCTATTTTTGGATCGCGGCACTCCTGGCAAAGGCGCTGGGCGCGACGTCGTTTGCGATGCGCTTACCCTCTGCCGTTGCGACAATCGTCATGGGCGGCTTTACCGCGTATGCAGTCGCGCGACAAGCCGGCACGCGTGCAGGCCTGTACGCCGGCGTCGTGCTCTCGACATGTCTGATGCAGGCGATCGTGGGGCGGCTTGCGATTATGGATGCGCTGCTCGACCTCTGCGTCGCATTCACGATCTTCTGGTGGTTTCGCGCGCTGCAAACGGGGCGCGACCGATACTTCGTGTTCGGGTGGATCGCGCTGGCATTTGGTTTTCTGGCCAAGGGACCGGTGGCACCCGCCGTCTGCGTGCTTGTCATCGTTCCCTATTATGTTTGGGAGCGGCGCGTTTCGCACGCACACCTGCCTTCGTGGCGCAGCTGGCTGTGGGGCGTAGCGTTCTTCGCGCTCATTTCAGGGCCTTGGTTTGCAGCGATCATCTCTGCTGCCGGAATGCATTCGATGGTTCGACTCATCGGACACTACACGGTCGGACGGTACACGGGGACGATCGAGAATCAGAACGGGCCGGTCTGGTATTACATACCGGTCATCATTCTCGGGTTCTTTCCGTGGATAGCATTTTTTGCCTCGGCGCTCGCGTACGCGGTCGATCGCTTGCGCGCGTCCGCGCGTAGCGATCTCGACCGCAATACCCAGCAGATGCTCCGCCTCGCGCTGGTGTGGATCGTCATGCCGCTGGTGTTTTTCAGCTTTGCCCAGACCAAACTGCCCAACTATGTTGCGTTGGAACTTCCCGCGTGCGCGGTGCTTGTCGCACTCTATTTGAACTCCGTTGTCGAGAGCGCGCGCAGCCGCTCGGCGCAGATTTCCACGGCGGCTGTGCCGGTCTTCATCTTTTTGCTTGGCCTGGCGATCGTGCTCTTTTCGCAAAAGAATCGACTGACGGGAACGTTGCACGACGTTGCGATAAATCTGATATTCGTCGGTGCGGCGATCTTTATCGGATCGATCCTCGCATTTTTCATGCTTTTTGGATCGGAGCGTTTTCGGGTATCCAGCCCATACGTTCTAGGTTGCTCGATGGTCGTCGCGACGCTTTTCCTCGCGCTCCTGGCGCTTCCGCAAGTCGAACGCTTCAAGCCGGTTCCACACCTGGCCGACGTTATCAACCGGCGACGCAGCCCCAAGGACGCGATTGCCATCATCAACGTGGCGGGCGGCAACGCGCTCTTGTTTTACACGCGGCCTCGTATTTACGTACTCAAGGATCACGATGACGGGCGCGCCGTCATTTGCGCAGCTCCGCGCACGTGGCTCATCGGTCCGCATGGTGGATACGTGCCGGCGCTTTGGAGCACGCCGAAGCTTGTGGCGCAGTGGGGCAAGGACGACCTGTACCTATACGAAGAGCACCGCGGCTGCGGTGCTCTTACGAACCATCGTGTAACCGCGTCTACTTTTTGAGCGCGGCGACCTGCGACTCTTTGACCGCGGCGGCGTGATTTGTGCCGAGCGCGCTGCGGATATACGTCACGACGTTAGCGACATCCGCATTCGAGAGCGTCGCGCCCCAGGGCGGCATCGTACCGTTGTAACTCTGACCCTTTACGGTAATCGCTCCGTGCTTACCGTCGAGCACCGTGCTGATGACTTGCTTGGGATCTCCGGTGACGAAGTCGTTTCCGTCGAGCGGCGGCGCTAGACCCGGCACGCCTTGTCCGCTCGTGCCGTGGCAGCTGGAGCAATTTTGCGAGAAGATCTTCTGACCGGCTGCGGCTTGCGGCCCGGCGGCGGCGGTCGTGCTGGGCGGCGCCGCGCCGCCGCCTCCCGAATTGATGTTGGCGGTTTCCTGCGCTGCGAGAATTTGCGATTCGGGCGAGCTCGGCGGTCCGGCGGCTTGCTTTTGCATGATCGAAACCTGGCTCCAGATCGTCAGCCACCACATGACGATCAGTGCTCCGGCCACAAGCCACATCGCGAATTTGCGCGAACCGAACGTCCGCGTCGTCGCGCGATCGATCCAGGGCATCAGAAGAATCAGCAACGTCGCGACACCTGGAATGATGATCGCGCCGACGACCTCGAAATCGCCCGGAATCAGGTTCAGCAGTCCGAACAGATCCAAGAAATACCACGCCGGATACGGCACGAACGTCGCATTGGCCGGATCGGCTTTTGCATCGAGAAACGGCGGCGCGAATGCCGCCAGCGCAAGAATGAATAAAAAGATCAGGAAGGATGCGAACGCATCCATGAACATCTGGTCGGGCCAGAAGCGACCCTTCTTGAGCGGACGCGGATCCTCGACCGGCGGTCCGGCGGGACCGTTGTGGCGGAAAATCGCCAAATGTGCGCCCACGAGCGCGACGAGCACGGCGGGCATCAGCCACACATGCAGCCCGAAGAACCGGTTGATCGTCAGGGTGCCCATGGTCGTTCCGTCTTGGGTGAACTGCTGAATCCAGCCGCCGAGCACCGGAACCGTCAGCGTGAGATTGATCGCGACTTGCGATGCAAAGTATGCATCCATGTCCCATGGCAGCAGATAGCCGGTTAGGCCAAGCACCATCGTCACGAGTAAGAGCAGAACGCCGACGATCCACTGCAGTTCGCGCGGCGCCTTGTAGGCTCCCCAGACGACCACTTGCAGTAAGTGCAGGAAGAGCAGCGCGATCATCGCGGACGCGCCCCAGTAATGCACGCTGAGCACAAAGTGCTGGAACGGATGCATGTACATCGAACGCGTCGATTCCCATGCGGTTGATGCCGACGGCGCGTAGAAGAACGTTAGGAAAATGCCGGTTACGATCTGCAGAATCATTGCGAACAGCGTCGCGCTGCCGAACACATACCAATAGCTTGCGCCGCCGGGGATGTCCTCGGTGAGGAAATCCTTCGTCATGCTGACGAAGCCCGTGCGCCGCTCGATCCAGTTGAGCATCGTTGCTATCCTATTCTTCCGTTAACTGTTGTACGAGATGACGATGCGATCGGGAATCGTCGGCTTGTAACGGATCCACTCGACTTGCGCAAGACCGCTCTGCTCGCGCAGCGGAAGCGGATCGAGACCGCGCGCGGCCGGCCCTGCGATGTGCGCACCGTCGAGGTTGAATTGTGAGCCGTGGCAAGGGCATGCGAATTTGTTTGCCGCCGAATCATAATTGTAGCGGCAGCCCAGATGCGGACAGATCGGGCTGAAGATGACAAAGCCCATCGTGACGACCTGGTACGGCAGCGAGTCCTTACCGTTCGTGAAGATGTCGCTTCGCGCGGCCTGGAATTTGGCCGGGTCTGCGACCTTAATGCCCCAGACCGATTCCGGCAACGCCTGCTCCGGAAGATATGCGTCCTTCGCTTTCAGATTAAAGTCGATTTTCACGGCTTTGTCGGTAGCGGTCTGAAGCTCTTTCCAGCCCGCTTCGTCGAGCGGCGTCCATGTAGCGCCGCCTCCGCCGGTGTCGGGAATCAGCGATCCGATGATCGGGATGGCCAGGCCCAGGCCGATGAGGCCGCTGATCGTAAGCGTGGCGTTGGCCATGAAGGTGCGGCGGGTTATTTCTTCACTGGTGCCGTCGTCGTCGTAGGCACTCAGAACCCGTGGATGACCGCCCTCGCCCGAGGGGGCATGCGCGTGACTCGACAAAGCGTGTGGTTCTCCGAAAAGACGTTATGGTTGGCGAATCTTTCACATGCATGATACGCCCGCCCTCCGTGCAAGGGCACCTACCTAACTCGGATATTCCACGCCTTTTGGCGCTTGGCGGCTCCCGACCCGCCTCGAGGGTGCCCGCCACAAAGGAGCGCCTGCCGCTCACATCTTGTAACTATGCAGGCCGCTGATCCACAAGTTGACCCCGAAGTAGCAGAACATGATCGATAGAAAGCCCAGCGCGCTGACCCAGACGCTGCGCACGCCGCGCCACTCGCGGCGCGTGTGCAAGTGCATGTAGATCGCGTACACGATCCAGGAAAAGAGCGCGGCGGTCTCTTTGGGGTCCCACTGCCAGTACGCTCCCCACGATTCGTGCGCCCACATCGCGCCGGTGATGACTCCGAGCGTAAGCAGCGGCAGACCGACGGCGACGACGCGGTAGACCAGGATGTCGAGTTGCGCCAAACTCGGCATCGTATTGAGCCACTGCGCGACGGCGTTGCCGCTCGCTGCCGCGGCCGCGATGTTCGGAGTATCCATGCGGACGATCGGTCTGATCGCTCCGGCCTGTGCCATCGCAAATTCCGCCGTTTGCAACGGCACCGCACCCTGCAGCAGCGTCTGGCCGCCTGCGGCGCTGCCGTCATAGCCGAGGTGTTCGGCTCCAGCCCGCGTTCAAAATAGTATTTCACCAAATACATCGCGGACAGAACGAATGCGACCATGAATGCGGCGTACGACGAGACGACCAGCGGCACGTGAATCTTCGCCCAATACGATTGCAGCGAGGGAACCGCGGGCATCGTGCCTTCATTCCACGTCACGCCGTACGCAAGGAATAGCGCGGCAATTCCGATGACGAAACCGCCGGCAAACCAGAGATTGTAGCGGAATGCGAAGATGATAAAAATCAGGACGGACACCGCTGCGAATAGCGAGAGCGAGCCGTACAGGTTGAGCAGCGGCCAAATGTGCGTGATTTCAAAGCGTGCCGTGAGCTGGGCGAACTGCGCCAGGCAGCCCGCGATGGCGAGCGGAATGCCCAAGTGACGCAGCCATTCCTCGCGCGAGAAGAAATAGACGAGCAGACACATTGCGCTCACGACATATGCGCCCAGCGCAATAATCATCAGGACTTCGTCCAGGGGCATGTGCGCTTGCATATTACGTGGCCTCCGCAAAATCTAACGTGGGAGCGGGTCCCTTCGGATTGAACGCACGCTCGAATTCGAGCACGAGCTCGTTGAATTGTGTTTCGAAGATGTCATAGCCCTTGACGGTCGTGGCTGCGAGTCCGACGACGCAGCCGCTCGCAGCCTGGTCGACGCGCACGAACAGTCGCGCGGGCAGGAAATAGAACGAGATGACCAGGCCCGCCAGCAAAACGAACGCGCCGATTCCGACCAGCGCAACGCCGGGATCGTAGCGGTACTGCAGCCCGCTGACCAAGACGTATCGCTCCGGTGTGATCCGCCAGCCGTCGCCCACGTCGATCCACGTTTTGAGCGGCACGAGCGCGCCGCCGCCGCTCTGGCCGTTTTCGACGACCGCAAGACCGGCCGCCGGATCGTTCACACGCGGATCCGCGGAGGGCTGTCCGGTTTGGCGGTCGACCGTCGGAACGAACTGTACGAATTGAATCTGCCGCTGCGAGCCGGGAAGCGTGATCGCATCTCCCATCGTGTAGAGCTTATCGGAAAGCGAGGCGTCCCGCACGCCGTCGTGCGCAACCAGAAAACGCAGTGCGAAACCGTAGCTCGATTGGTAGAAAAGCGTACCGTTGATGTCGATCGGGTGATTGACGCGAATCAGCTGGTTCTTTGGTATTCCGTTCTCGCCCACGACGGTCACGTTTGAGACGTAGTCGATGGGTTGGTAGACCATGCCGCTCTTGGTCATGATCGGCTGGATCTTGTACGTGAAGCCGTTCAGACGTATCGTCGCTTGAGAATGGGGGACGCTGCTGGTTTGTCCGACGGCCAGCGGCATATCGCCGGAGAAGCCTTTGGCCCAATATACGCACGTGCCGGCAGCGATGATGGTAAACCCGATGTGTGCGACCAGCACGCCGCGGCGAGCCCAGTTGTGCTTGTCCGCAAAGGTCCACTCGGTGCCCTCGAAATCGCGTTTGCGCACTTGCCATCCGCGTTTGCGAAAGAACGCCTCGATGCGCGCGCGCACGCTGCCTTCATCGCCGGAGACGGTGATTGTCGCATTGAGCGGGATCTTGTCGATCGTTACCGGACGCAGCGAGGGCAGCCGTGCCGGGATGACGCGTTTGAACGTGCAGACCGCAAGCGAGGTGAGAATCAGACCGATGATGCCGACGTAGTACGGGGTGTGGTAGATATTGTCGACGTTGAGCCGCAGGATCAGCCGGGCCAGCGGCGGCGCGTACATTGCGAAATAATCGCTCGAATCCTTGCCTTGCTGGACGATGACGCCGGCGAGCGTCATAAGTCCCCAGACCAAGAGCAGGCAAACGGCAAATAGCACATTGCCGAACGTGCGCGTGAAATCTGCGTAGTACGAGCGAATCGCGGTCATCTTCCCCCAGCTTAGTACGCCGCATTTTGCGCGCGCCACGACTTCTCAAGCATCGCGATGATCCACAGGCTGCCCTCGTAGAGCGCGTACATCGGGAGGGCCATCATCGCCATTGTGAGCGGATTCCCATCCGGAGCGGCGATAGCTCCGAAAACAAAAAAGCCGAATAGGAAATACCGCCGCGACCGCTTCAAAAATGCGGCGTTGATGACGCCGATGCGCGCGAGCGCGAGCATGATGATCGGCGTCTGAAAGATCAGCGCGAATGCAAGAAAGACGAGCATGATGAAATTGAGCGTCGATTCTATGCCGAAGGTGGCGGTCGCCACGTGATTCGTCACCCCGATGAGCGTACCGACGACGCGCGGCAATACCAGGAAATGGGCAAACGCGATGCCGGCCAGCGCGAGAAAGAACGATGGAGCGACATACGCGTAAACGATCCTGCGGGTGCGCGGATGAAATGCCGGCACGATGAACATCCAGAGCTGATAGAGCAGCACCGGCAAGCCCAGCACGATCGAGGCGTAGATAGAAAATTTGAACTCGACCATGATGACGTCCGCCGGTCCGAACGCGTGGAGTTGTATACCGTGAAAATACGCGTGCGTCAGCCACGGAATCACGTACTGGGAGGGCCAGAACAGCACGACGGCCAGTCCCAGAACCGTTCCGATCGCAATAAGCAACCGCTTACGAAGCTCCCGCAGGTGCTCCGTAAAGCTCATTTCTTTCTGATCCCATGCGGAATCAGAAACACCTTGAAAGGCTCTGCGCGCACCCCGTCGCCGTCACCCTGAGCCTGTCGAAGGGCGCCGGGGCCCCCGGCCTCCGGCCCCTTTTTGGCGTGGAGCTGCATTGCGCTGGTGCTTTGCTTAGCTGATCAGCTTAGCTGCTCAGCGTTCCTTTGTCGGGGGTGGGCGGCGGGACGTTTTCGCCTACGCCTACGGCGTTGTTTTGGGAGACGTTTTGCATGGGATCGGTGGCGGCTGTCTCCGCGCGAACTCGCGCCTGTTCGCGGGCTCGATCCGCGGCTGCGTCGGCCTCCGCTTGTCCCATGAGAAATTCTTTCTTCGCTTGGCCCGCGCTGCGCGCGAGCTTCGGCAGCTTCTCGGCGCCGAAAAGGAGCACTGCCGCCACCACCACGATGCCGATGATCTCCGGACTGAGCAGTGCGAGAACCGGATGAATGAACATGAGCTTCTTGTTTCTCCTACTCTTCCAGAAGGGTGTCGGCTAGTCGCGCGAGTTCCGCTTTGGCCGCCGAATTTTCGAGCGGCGCGAGCGAGAGCTTGGCACGGTTAGCATACCGGGCGATTTGTTCGCGCGTGCCTTCGAGGCCGCCGCACGCCGCGATAGCCTGGATGACCGGCTCGGCGGAGCCGTCTTCCCCTCCGTCATAGAAACGTTCGACCAGGCTGCGCGTCTCACCGTCCGCCCGCGCGAGGGCCAAAATTAATGGAATCGTGATCTTCCGTTCCGCCAGATCGTTGCCGACCGGCTTTCCTATCGCATGGGCGTCGGCGGTGATATCGAGCAGATCGTCCTTCATTTGAAATGCGATGCCGTAGTAGAGTCCAAAGTCGCGCAGCGCCTTGATCGTCCGCGCTTGGCCGCCGCCCATGATCGCACCGCACTCGGCGGATGCCGCAAAAAGCGATGCCGTCTTCTTCATGACTATCTCAACGTACGCGCTCAAGGGCAGGTCTAGATTGCCGAGCGCTCTGAGCTGCAGCACCTCGCCGTCACAAATATCCGCCAGCGTCGCAGAGAGAATGTGCGGCACCGGAGCGGGATACTGTGCCGTGACGTTCTTGAAGATCCAAGCGAATAAATAGTCGCCTGCAAGCACGCTGATGCGGTTTCCGTAATCGACCGCGGTCGCGTTCACTCCGCGTCGCGTCTGGGCGTGATCGACCACGTCGTCGTGAATCAGCGTTGCAACGTGGATCAATTCCATGTACGCGGCCAGATGCAAATGCTCTTCGGCGTTGCCCCCGTTGGCTTCGGCTGCGAGCAGCGTAACGCGCGGGCGCAGGCGTTTCCCGCCCGCCGCCAACATCCGCTTTATCGCCTCGGTGATCAGCGGGTTGTCGGTCGTGAACGTGTTGCGGAAAAAATCCTCGACCAGCGTGTACAGACTGGCATCGCTGCGCGGCTTTCGCTCAATCATCACGCCGTACCGTAGTGAATCGCGACGGCTCCGCCCATCATGCGCACGAACCCCGCTTGCTTGAATCCCGCTGCGGTAAAGCGGTCCCGCAGGGCTTCGGCGGTGGGGTGATGTGTGAGCGATTGCGGCAGGTATGTGTACGCTTGCCGCGATCCTCCGATGAGGCCGCCGAGCAGCGGTACGACCTTATAAAAGTAGAGATCGAAGCACGTCTTCCAAAATCTGTTCGGTGCCTTGCTCATATCGAGGTTCACAAAGCGCGCCCCGGGCCGCAGTATGCGCCGAACTTCGCGCAGTGTCGAGTCGATGTCGACGACATTGCGCAGCGAAAACCCCATCGTGGCGCCGTCGAAGGCACGGTCTTCGAACGGGAGTGCCATCACGTCGCCTTCGACAAAGTCGGCAGCGCCCCGGCTCTCGCGCTTCGAACGCGCGCGAGCCCCTGCAAGCATCGGCTCGCAAAAGTCCAGGCCCGTCACCGCAAGGGTCGGATCGGTGCGCAAGAGGTGAAAAACTAAATCACCCGTGCCGCAGCACAGGTCGACGACTCGGCCGCCTGCCGGGGCTTGCAAGAGCGCAATGGCATGCTTGCGCCAGCCCTCGTCGAGCCCGGCGCTAATGACGCGGTTGGCGGCATCGTACCGCGGCGCTATCTGCGCGAACATCTCGCGGACATACGCCCCTTTGTCGGTTTGCATCATCGGAGCCCTAGGCTTTCGCCCCCGGGCTTGGCGTTCTTTCCCCAGGGCGTGAAGGTCAAGCATGGTCGCGCCGTCTTCGACAGCCCGGATGCTCGAGTCAATGCGCACGGCTCGCAGCGTAACCTTCTCGGCGTACGTGTTGTGGCCGGGCAAGATCGAGCAAGCTCTCGCACACGCGGCCGATCGCGGCGCGCGTGTGACCGTCCGGCTAAATGGGTATTTCGGCGCGCACGCCGGGACGGCCGCAATGCTGCGCGACAATCAACGCGCGGTGCGCGCTTTGCGCCGGGCCGGCGCCGACGCCCGGATCGTCCATCGCAGCCGGAGTGACGGGCCCGCGCTGCATCTTAAAGCTGCCGTATGCGATGCGGTAGCGTTTCTGGACGACAGAAATTGGGCGGGGTCATGCAATACGGTCGTTTGCGACGAAAAACCGGCCGACGTGCGCGCGATCCGGACCGCGGCCGCCTACGGCAGCGCACACTGCCGGCAGGTGCAGCTCGACAAACGTTCGGCCCTGAAGTCGGAGGCTACGCTGCTGCGCACCTCGCGCGGCGATCGCGTCGAGGTCGTCACCGAAAGCATCGGATACTCGAGCGTGTATAACGCTCTCAAAATACTAGCGCAGTCGTCTGTCAAACCGCGCCTGCTGATCTCGCGGCAGGATCTGAGAACGGACCTGCATCAAGCGCAATGTTTGGAGGATGCGGGCGTGCGGGTGCGGGTCGCATCCGGCTGCGAGAAGTTTGCGGTGACGGCAGGTCATGGCTGTTGGACCGGCTCGGCGAACGCAACCTCGCCGTATTACAACGGCGATCAAATCGATTGGGGTGCGCGCACCGGCGATGCGCGTATGGTACAAATGCTGCGAACGCGGTTCAACGCGCAATGGCATGCATCCGCAGCGCTTCCGGCAGCAAGGAGCCGCGCCGTGTAGAGCGCATTGGAAGCCTCATGAGCTCGGACAACACGCTTTACGAGCACGCCGCGCGCGACTATGCCCGTCATTCGGCGGTGAATGCCGTCAACGCCGCGTACGAGCGGCCTGCGATGTATGCGCTCGCCGGAGACGTGAGCGGCAAAACCGTGCTCGATGCCGGTTGCGCCGGGGGCGAATACGCCGCGTATTTTCTCGAGAAGGGTGCGCGCGTGATTGCAGTCGATGCAAGCCGGGCGATGATCGACATCGTGCGCGAGCGCCTGGGCGATGCCGTCGATGCGCGAACGCAGGATTTAAACGAGCCGCTCGCATGGCTTGCGGACAAGAGCGTCGATCTCGTGGTGAGCTCGTTGACGCTCCACTACTTGCCGTCGTGGGAAAATCCATTACGTGAGTTTCGCCGAGTGCTCAAACCGGCGGGCAGGTTCGTGATGTCGATGCACCACCCGGCGATGACCGCGCTATCCGTCGATGATTATTTCCAAACGACGCTGATTGCGGAAGTGTGGAAGATTTGCGGGCACGATCGGCACGTGCAGTTCTATCACCGGCCGCTGCAGGCGGTCTACGACGACTTCGCCGCGGCGGGCCTGCGCGTCCGGCGAATCATCGAACCGCGAATGACGCAGCGCCCGCAGGGTCTTTCCGACGAATGGTTTGCGCGGCTAGGCCGCCGTCCATGGTTTCTCATGATCGAAGCCGAATAGCGTACCCGCGTTGCGCGTGCTCGTGCGGGCGACTTCATCGATTGTGATGTTCAGCAGTTCGGCGAGCTTTGCGGCGGTATCGCGAACGAAAGCCGGCTCGTTGCGGCGGCCGCGATGCGGGACGGGTGCAAGATACGGACAATCCGTCTCCAAAACAAGATGCGCCAATCCCACGCTCACAACCGCATCCCGAATGGGCTGCGCAGTCTTGAACGTCAGGACGCCGCCGATACCCAAATACAAGCCGAATTCATCGACATAGGTACGCGCCTGCTGCGTATCCCCCGTGAAGCAGTGCACGACGCCGCGCATTCCGGCGTGCCATTCCTCGCGCAGAATCGCGACGAAATCCTCAAAGGCGTCGCGGTGATGAAAGATCACCGGTTTGTGCGCGTCGCGCGCGAGGCGAATCTGATCGCGCAGCACGCGCTGCTGCGCTTCGTGCGGACTATGGCCGTAGAAGTAATCCAATCCGGTTTCGCCGATTGCCAGAACGCGCGGATCCTTCAAAAACGGCGTGAATTCCGCGGCTATATCCGCCGGAGCATCTTTTGCTTCGTGCGGATGAATGCCGAACGACGAGAAGAGATCGAAGTGCTTTGCCGTTTCGAGCGCGCGGCGCGAGTCGGCTAGATCGCAGCCGACCGTGATTGCGTTCGCCACGCCGGCCGTGCGCATCCGTTGCACGACCGCCTCGCGGTCATCGTCAAACGCCTTGTCGTGGATGTGCGCATGGGTGTCGATCATGCCGGGATGAGATCGATACGCGGAAAGAGCGCTTCACCCGGCTCGGTTTGCGTTCCGGACGCGATGCCGCCCCATACGAGCGTGTCGTCCCAATCGTCGTTGATGGCGCTGGTCATGCCGAGCTGCGCCCATATTACGCGAGCGCGCTGGGGCATGAACGGCGCGAGCAGGATGGCCAGCCAGCGCAAACCTTCGCAGAGGTCGTAGAGCAGCGCGTCGAGCTCGACGTGGCGTTCTTCTTTGAATAAAACCCAAGGTTTGCGCTCTTCGACGGCGCGGTTGAGCGCGCTCACGAGTTCCCAAATCGCTTCGAGCGCGTCGCGGAACTGCAGATTGAAGATCAGCGTCCGAACGCGGCCGGGCAAGTCGCTGAACTGCGCACCGAAGGCCGTGCTGTCCGGCGGCTGCGGCACCAGGCCCTGCCGGTACTTCTCGAGCATCGCCAGCGAACGCCGAAGCAGATTCCCGAGATCGTTGCCGAGATCGCTGTTGTAGCGCTGAACGATCTTCTCTTCCGAATAGGAGAAATCGCTTCCGAACGGCGCTTCGCGAAGAAGAAAATACCGCAACGCGTCAGCGCCGAACCGCTGCGCGAGCGCGAACGGATCGACCGCATTGCCCAAACTTTTTCCGATTTTTTGACCCTCGACGGTGATCCAGCCGTGCGCAAACACCATCTCGGGCGCCGGCTCGCCGATTCCCCAGAGAATAGCGGGCCAGATCAGCGTGTGGAAGCGCGCGATCTCTTTTCCGATCAAATGCACGCTGGCAGGCCAGAACGCTTTAAACTTGTCTCCGTGCGGCCATTCGAGCGCCGAGATGTAGTTGATCAGCGCATCGAACCAGACGTAGATGACGCCTGCGGCTTTCCCGGACTGCGGCTTGCGAGTCTTTGGGAACCGGAATGCCCCATTCCAGGTTCATGCGCGTAATCGAGAGATCGTCCAGCCCCTCTTCGAGCAGGGCCATCATCTCGTTGTAGACCGCGCGCGGACGCACAAATTCGGGATGATCGATGAAGTGCTGTTTCAATCGATCGTTGTATTTCGAGAGACGGAAGAACCAGTCGTCTTCGGAAAGCCATTGGACTTGGCGCCCGCACGTCGGGCACTTTCCGTCCACGAGTTTGGATTCCAGCCAAAATGTCTCGTCGAATACGCAGTACCAGCCCTCGTACTTGCCCAGGTAGATGTCGCCGTTTTTGCGCAGCTGCTCGAAGACGGCTTGGACGACGTGTTCGTGGCGCGGCTGCGTGGTGCGGATGAAGTCGTCGTACTCGATTTCATAGAGTTCGAAGAGGGATTTCCAGCGCGGTATGAGATCGTCGCACCATTGCAGCGGCGTTTTGTTTGCCGCGGCGGCAGCGTCGGCGACTTTTTGGCCGTGTTCGTCCGTACCGGTCAGAAAATAGGCTCGCCCGTGGGTACGAGCGGCGCGCGCCATGACGTCGGCCACGATCGTCGTATACGCGTGACCGATATGCGGGTTGCCGCTGATGTAATAAATCGGCGTCGTTACGTAAAACCGGTCCGGTGCGGATCCACTCGAAGCGCGCTCCATCGTCATTCTCTATCGCCGCGGGCCGGTGCTATCCTTTTGGGACTGTTTGCGCACGCTGGCGCGCGCATAGATGCTGCGGCGGTCGCCGTAGCCGCGCTCGCTCAGGGTTTTGGCGATGGAGGAGACGCTGTGCCGCGCTTCGAGCAGCGAATCGATCTCGCGCTCGAGCTGCTCCTGCGGTATCGATTCGCGGGCGGTGCCCGCCGAGGGCAGCACGACGATCGCGATTTCGCCGCGCACCGGATCGGCGAGTTGTGCGGCTACTTCGCTCGCGCTTCCATGGAGATGCTGCTCGAAATGTTTGGTGTATTCACGTAAGAGGAAGACGCGCGCGCTCGCATCGACGGCGGCGATGTCGCCGAGCATCGCGCGAACGCGCTGGGGCGATTCGTACCAGACGCTCGGAATTCCGAGGGCGAAACTGCGCTCGAATGCTTCGCGGCGGCCCGCACCTGTTCGGGGCGCGAATCCCTCGAAGACGAATCGGCGCAGGGGAAACCCTGAGAGAACCGCGGCACCCGTGAGCGCGGTCGGTCCGGGCAGGACCTCGATGCCGATACCGGCGGCGCGCGCAGCCGCCACTAAATCGCCGCCCGGATCGGAGATTCCGGGCATTCCCGCGTCGGTGACGACGGCGACCAGGCCGGTCCGGGCGCGTTCCAAGATGCCCGCGGTCGAGGCGGCCGCGTTGTGCTCGTGGTAGGTCCAGAGCTCCTTTCCGGGCAGCGCCAGCGCACTCAAGAGTCTACGCGCCACGCGCGAATCTTCGGCGACCAGCAGGTCGCAGTCGCGCAGTGCGTCGAGCGCGCGCAGGGTGATGTCGCGCAGGTTGCCCAGCGGCGTCGGCACGAAGACGAGCGGCATGGCTGCGGCATTCGACGTTCTGCGCGTCCCTCCGGGCTCACATCTGGAGCTGTATATCAGCCCCTCGTGCCCGTATTGCCGCGCCGCCATGGAATACTACGATCAAGCCGGAACGCCGTACACGGCGCACGATGCGCAAAATGACGCGCAGGCGCGCAAACGCATGTTTGCCTATACGGACGCGGACCCGACGGTGCCGGCGATCGTGATCGACGGCTCGTATGTCCAATCGGGATGGGGATCGCCCCCGCGGGGCTGAACGGTCCACTAGGCGGCCCGGTCGGGCTCCCACCGTCTAACGCGCACCGGGCGCTCCGCCGATACCTAAGGTTGGAACGGCCTTATGATTCGTACTCGCACCTTACCCCGGGTCGCCCCTTCAACGGTGCGCCGAACGCGATTGGAGCGCTGGCTTGCGACCCACGTGGCGGTGCCTCTGCGTTTGCTCATTGCGCCGGCCGGCTCGGGAAAAACGACGCTCCTTTTGAAATATCTGCCGAACAGCACGGTAGATGTGGCGTACTGCGCGCTGCCGCAAAACGCTTCGCCCACCGCGCTGTATGAAGCCCTTACCGGTGCACTGTCCCTCCCGCGCGTCCCCGGTTCGTATGACGAGCTTGGCGATAGCTTTGCGCGCGGCGATCGTCGGACCGGCCGAGCTCGCGATCGATGACGTCGACAATGCGGCTCCGGAAACCGCCTCGCAGCTGCGGCGTTTGGTCGAGGACGCGCCGGAGCAGCTCACCTTCATTTTTACATCGCGATCCCGCGAGGCGCTGGACGCGAAGACTTGGATCGCGCGCGGCCTCGCCGTCCTGTGCGATCATCGCCGTCTGGCTTTCGATCCGGCTGAGACCGAGCTGCTCGCCGAAACGTGCGGCGTGCCCTGTTCTCATTTGGAGATAGGACGGCTCTTGGAAGAGAGTGACGGTTGGGCGATCGTCGCGAGCGGGGCCGTGCGTGCCGCCGCCGAGGACAGCCGATCGCTCAGCAATGCGTACGAGCACTGGCGAAGCCGGTACGGACAGCTCTTTACCGAATTTATCGCCGCGGATTTGGATCGCGCCGCTGAAGAGGATCGTGCGCTGGTTCGCAGTTTGATCGCGGGCGCGAGCGTCGAGGATCAGGAGCGGCTGCACCGTCTTGAAGCCCAAGGATTGTTCGTCGTCGCGGACGATCTGGGATACCGCCCGTTTCGTCCGCTGCGGCAGCTTCGCGGGCGCGTGAGTCTGGCGCCCAGCGCTCGTCTTTCGCCGCTGATCGTGCGCATGTTCGGCCGTTTCGAGGCGCAAATCGACGGCCAGGACGTCAACTGGGTGCGGCGGCGCGATCAGCAGTTCATCAAGTATTTGCTCCTCAAGCCGACGGGATCCGCGACTCGAACGGAACTGGCCTCGGTGTTTTGGCCGGATGCTGATCGTCAGCTGGCCGCGCAAAGCGTGCGGACCGCCTGCAGCAATATTCGCAAGGCGATTGCGGCGCAAGTGGGCTACGCGTGCGTCGATCTCTATTTTCGCGCCGACCCGGATGTGTGTTTGGACCTTACGAACGTCGTTGCCGACGTGCGCAGATTCAATGCGCATATGGCCGACGGAGACGCCGGCTACGAACGCGACGATTTCGCGGAGGCGGCCGTTCACTACCGGGCTGCGGAAGAGCTGTACTCCGGACGCCTGCTCGACGGCGACGTGCCCGAGCCATGGTTTACGGCGCAGGCGCAGCTGCTCGAAGAGCGCTACGTGGTCGTGCTGGAACGATTGGCCCAAACCGCCTTCGACGACGGCGACATGAAGCGCGCGGCTGAATATGCGATCCAGGTGCAGAAGATCCGGCCGGATGCAGCAGGTTTGGTCAAAATGCTTGGACGCATCGCACCGCCGTTCCAAACGTCTTCTCTGGACGAGCACCGGCGCCGGCGGGCCGGCGCATAATCAAAGGCCGTACGCGTGAGCGCGCGTAACCGCGTGTTCATCGCGGCGCTGGCCGCACTGCTGCTTGTGGTTTGGCAACTGCACGTCAGCTCGAAGGCCGGTGCGTTCTTTGGTGATTTTCGGGCGTTTTATTGTGCGGGTGCGGCGCTGGGACACGGGGCCGATCCCTATGCGGCCGCATCGATCTACGCGTGCGAACGCACGCCGATGCCGCTCGGACTGTATCACACGATCGAAGGGCTTGCGGTGCCCGCGCCGCTGCCGGGCTACGCGCTGCTGCTTTTTGTCCCTCTGGGAATATTGCCGTATGTAGCCGCTTGCGCGATTTGGCTGCTGATACTTCTGGGCAGCAGCGCCGCGTCGGTATATGGGCTTGCGCTCTTACTCGACCGGCCGATACCGAATGCGCTGTGCGCGCTCGCCGTGGGTTTCGCGGTGATCGTCATTCCGTTCGGCGAGCTCGGATTGATCGTCATGGCGGCAGTCGTGTGGATGGCGATTGCACTGCGGCGCGGCGCGTGGACGGCGGCAGCCGTGGCCGGCGCCTTTACGATGATTCTTCCGCACATCGGGTTGCCCGCGCTGCTCGGCGTCTTTCTGTTTGTCTCTGCGATGCGCGTGCGGATCGCCGTGCTCGCCCTCGTGCTTGCCGTTATCGATATCATTGCGGGCGGTCCACGCATCGCGATCGGTTATCTGACGACCGTGCTTCCGGCTCATGCCCGGTCGGAAATCGGCAGCACGGCTCAGTATGGACTGACTTGGGCACTCCACGGATTGGGTTTGAGCGACGGCGCGGCGATTGCAGGCGGCCAAATTTCGTATGTTCTTATGCTGATTCTCGGGCTGCTCGCCGCACGTAAGCTCATCTCGATTCGTCCCGATGCCGCGTATGCCGCGCTCGTCCCTCCGGCGTTCGCCGTATTCGGCGGAACGTTCATGCATCTCACGCAGATCATGATCGCGATTCCCGCAGCGCTGCTGCTCTTCGATCGTTCGCGCGCGGCGGCGCGCTGGGTCTTTGCCGCTGCCGCACTGCTCATTGCGTTTCCCTGGGGATGGGTGCTTGGGCAACCGGTGTTGATTGTGGTGTATGCGGTCGTCTGCGGATTGTTCGCACGCGGCTTACTGAGCTCGAGCACAACGGCGGCGCTGCGCATCTCGCTCGGGAGCGTCCTCATCTCCGCAGGGATTCTCATCGCGGGATTTCACTTCGGTCCGGGATTGTCTACGCACGTTCACGGCTTGGGCGTGCACGAGGGACTCGCGCAGGGTTCTTGGGGTGAATTCATCCGTACGCAGCGATCCAGCAGCGGACCGGCATGGTGGTTTGCCAAAGCGCCGACCTGGATTGGCCTTGCGCTTTTAACGCTGGGCTGTGCGTACGCTTTGGTGAAGAAAGACCTCGTAACGCCCGTCGCGGTAGAACAAGTGCCAGTCGCGCCGTAAGGCGATCGCTTGAGCGAGCGAATTATTTTTATCGACGAGAACCGAATCGACGTGCCAGTGGGAGAGCACGCCGGCCCATACCGGCGAAACGCGCTGCACCGAAAGGTAATCTTTCCATACCTTCGAGGGGAACGGATCGCAGCGGCCGTCCAAAAACGTTCGCACGTTTGCGGACTGCAAAGCAAGGCTGCACCACGCAAAATCCTCGCAGTATAAATTGTGCGTCCCCGGCAAGCGCGCCAGCGTTTCAACCGCACCGCGCGGAAGCGTCACGCCCGAAATTTGCGGAACGTTCGCCAAGTTGAGTACGATGATGCCGCACACCAGCGCGGTCGAGGCAAAGATGAGCGTTTCGCTGAATCGCTCTTGGATGACCGCGTTGATACGCGCGTGCGAAGGAATCGCGATCGAGAGACGCTGCGCGGCCATCGGCGCGATGACCAGCGCGGCCAGCGGAATGTGGCGCACGGCGATACCGCTTATAAGTGCGGCGAGCGCAAAAAGCATTCCGTCGCGCCAGCGCTCGCGCGGCGCGGCGATGCCGAAGTAGCAGCACAGCGCCAAGAGCGGCAACAGTCCGGCAAAGAACCCGGAGAACGTAATGTCGGGCGGCTGCCACTCGGCGATCGCGCTGCGAATCGTGCTGGTTTCCAGGCTGAGCGCATACAGCGGAAGTTTCCAGAGCAGCGGCGTTATGCATACCGCGATCAGGCTGCCGGCAGCGATGACGAAGTTTCGTTCAACACGCGGCGTCCATGCGCGATCTTCGATCCACGTCCCGAACGCCCACGCGCCGATGAACGCCGGCGCGATAAGCGCGCTCGCATGCATGTTCGCCCACAGTGCCACGATCGGAATGATCAGAAATATCCACGCCGTTTCCAAGTCCAGGAGCAGCATGACGATCGCCAGGAACAGCCATCCGAAGATCTGAGCGCGCACACCGAACGCCTGGAGCATGGCAAAACCCGTGCACGCGGTAACAACTGCGGTTGCCACGGTGGACGCGCCGCGCCGCTGCGCACGATAGGCCGTGATGAGCAGCGCGAGCGCCGCCGCCGCCGTCGTAAGGATAGCGAGCACGAAGAAGCGTCCCGTCGAGCTGAACCACGCGACGGCGACGCTGAACGCCCACTCTTGCGGTATCCACGGCGCGCCGGGCGCGGTAAATGTCTCGCGGCCCAGCCGGACCGGAAGCTGATGCGCGTGCAGCACGTACGTGCCAAGCCACTGCTGCCACGAGAGATCGCCGTCGTGCCCGGCGTAAAACCACGCGCCCATAAGGAAGCGCGCGCAGAAGATTGCGATGATCGCCAGCGCAACTCTCATCGCGCACCGTCCGGCCGGAGCAGCACACGGTTTCCCTGTGCCTTCGATGCGTGCCACCCGGTGGACTCCAGCAACGCGACGATGTTCGTATCGTCACGTGCGATAACCGCGTCGACGCGTGATTGTGCGAGTTCCGATCGCCAGCTGCCGTGCGTGGCAACGGCGTCGCGCTGCGCACGGCGCGCGGCCGGTGCGGCAATTCCGGCTCGATCGTCGAGCAGCGGCTCGAGGTTCGGAAAGACCGAGTGCGTTCCGTCGCACCAGCGCGGCTGCTCGCACAGCAGCGTATGCGATCGATGATCTTGGGCAAGCGCCACGAGCAGCGTCGCCGGCTGCTCGTCGGGCTGCGGCCACCAGATCACTTTGGGTTCGGTGACCGTAAGCACGGCGATGAAAGCGAACGCGGCTGCCGCGAAGCTCATCGCGTACTGCCGGATGCGGCCGCGCGGAAACGTGCGCAGGTCGACGTAATAACTTGCGGCCGCATCGGCGACGATCGGTGCGGCAATGACACCGAAATACGGCAGATTTCGCGCGTCGGCGATTGCCAGCAGCATGAGCGCAAAGAACCAGAACGCGTCGACCAGGCGGTCGCGACGCCGGACGCCGTACCACCCGGCAAAGACGAGCACCGCGCAAAAACTCGCCGCCGGCAAACCAAATGAGCCCGACCACAGCGGATCCCGCTGCGCGCCCGCGGCAAAAGCATCCAAATACAGCAGGTGCGCTCCGAACGCGTGCCACGGCAGATCGCGCAGCTGCAGCATGCCGATCAGGGTTGCACCGGCGGCGATGCAATGCCCGGTTGCGTACGGCATCCGAAAAGCGGCGCGCATCGATCAGCGCCGCGAAAAAGGCCAGAACCGCCAGAAGTGCCGCGAGCGGAGCGCCGCCTTGCAGCAGGGTCCATACTGCGACGATCGCCAACGCATTGCGGAGTCCGTGGCGATCGGACTGCTCCAGCGTCAACGCAAAACCGGCGGCGCAGATCCAGCCTATCGGATCCAGAGACACGCCCGAGCGCCCGATGATACAAAGTCCGGCGAGCAGGGCCGCAAGTGCCGCGTATACGTCAGGTGCGCCGCGCAGGCGCGTGCGCCACGCCACCAGCAGGACGCAGCCGGCGCAGACAACTCCGGACAACGCGACGACGAACGCGAAGCCGAACGTGCGCAGGAGTACGGCGTAGAGCGCACCGCCCAGGACATTTGGGTCGCGAACCTGGATCAAGAACTCGGGAAGAATCCGCGCGTGCGAGACGACCGCCGTCGCGGTTGCGAATGCCACGAGAGCCGCCGCGAACCGGACGTTCATTCCAAGGTGAGCCGGTCGCCGGCCAAGAGATCGCGGCCGTCGAGCGCGCCGGCTCCGAGCTCGACGACGTTGCGCGCGCTCAAGCATGAGAGGAGCGGATGCTGCAGCGGAACCGAGCGGTGCGTGCGCACGATGCGTCCCTCGCCGTCCAGAAAGATCACGTCGATGTGCGCGCGCATCCCGATCGTGTGAATCGCCCAGCAGTCGCGAAACCACAGACCTTCGTCCGGATCGACGTGACTGCGCGGTATAAACCCGGCCAATCGTTGCCACCACGTCTCGGCATAGCGTACGTTTGAAGCGATGACCTCGCCGGTGGTGCTGTTTTTGAGCTGCGCCACGCGCGTCACCGCCACATGTTCAAGGGAATACCGGCGGCGATGGCCGTTGCCAGGTACGGTGCGAACGCGATGGCGCCGCGCTTACGCCCCCGCGCATAATTCAGTGCGACGGCGGCGATGCACGCCAGCGCAAAGGCTAGAATTGCGGTTTGTGCGCCGAGCAGCGCGCCGCCCAATGCGACCAGTTTCACGTCGCCCCAGCCCATGCCGCGTCCGCGCGAGAGCACGGCTGCTATCGCGAACGGAACAAACGGAACGGCAGCGGAAACCAGGAGCGTCCATTGGTGCTGCCACAGCGCAACCACAAGCAGAATCGCAAGCGGACCGAGCGTGAAGATATCCGGAACGATGCCGCGGCGCGCATCGGTCACCCAAATCGCGCACAGTGCGACACAGACCATGGCGATGAGCACGACTTGCGATGGCGCGCTCGCGTGCGTTACAACGACGCAGCCAAGGAGCGCGCAGCCGGCGATCAGCCACAGGAGCGGCGGGTTCTCCACGGGAGGGCCGTCCTCAAACGGCGTTATACGATTGGCAACGCTCGTCCCCAGCAGTATGCCCAGGTACCCGGCGCCTGCAAAAAAGAGCGTTCCAATTACTGCTGCGATCATCGTCTCCAGGCTCATTTGGGCTGCGAGAGATAATTCGCCGCAAGCGCGCCGAAAATGACGACGAAGAGCGCGGGCAGCATGAACATTGCCATCGGAAAGACCATCTTGACCGGAAGCTTCGCCGCGTGTTCCTCGACGATCATGATGCGGTGGTTGCGCACGTCCTCGGCTAGTTCGTTTAGGACTTTCGAGATGTTGGTGCCCAGGCGCTCGGCCTGAACGATCGCGGTGATCGTGGTGGTAAACTGTTGTTGCTGCAATCGGTTGGCTGCAGCTTTTAACGCATCCGAACGCGCCCGTCCCAAACGGATCTCCGAGAGCGCTGCTTTGATCTCTTCGCCGAGCGCGCCGGGCGCGGCGTCGATCGCGTACGCAAGCGATTGATTGACGGAAAGACCCGCCTGGACCGTCGTCGCTACCATATCCAAGAAATCCGGCAGCGCTTTTTGTACTTGCGTCTTGCGGGCTTCGGCGGCGCGCTCGAGTGCCCCGAGCGGCAAATATGTGCCGGTTCCGATCATCAGCGTTGCGACCACGACCGCGAAGACCATGTTCAGGTGGAGCATCATCACGACGAAGAGCGCGAAGACCAGACCGAAAACCGCTCCGCCGACGATTCGGACGCCCATCTGAGCGGGCGTTACCGTGTACCAGCCGGCCTCGAAGAGCTTACGCCGTAAGCGCCCGCGCCGTTCTTTCGAAAACATCTTCTCGAACGCGCGCACGTTGCGCGAATCGCGCTGGAGCCCGCGCGATTCGAGATCTTCGAGCGTTTTGGTGAGCGCGCTCTTTTGCGGAATGAGCGAAAGGGCAAAAAGAAAGACCGCGATGCCGCCGAGCGCAACGATCAGCAGAATCATGACGGTCATACGTCGACCTTGAGCATGCGCATCAGCGTGAAGATTCCCAGGCCCTCTAGAGCTGGCGACGATCAGCAGCGCAACGTGACCCGGCGCGGTAAACCAGAGTGCATGCCCCATCGCCGGCTCCGTAATGGACAAGAAGCCCGACAGAAACGGCGGAAGCGCGGATAGGATCGCCGCGCTCGCGCGGCCTTCGGCCGTAAGCGCGCTGATCTTGCGCTGAATGCGGCGGCGCTCTTTGATCGTATTGGCGAGCTGCTCCAAAATGGTACCCAGATCGCCGCCGGTTTGGGATTGGATTCGGATCGCGCGCGCCATCATGAGCGTTTCGCTTCCCGGCATCCGTTTCGCAAGCAAATCGAGCGCGTCGTAGACGCTCACGCCGATATTGGTTTGTCCGATGACGCGCATGTACTCGTATCTTGCCGGATCCGGCATCTCTTCGATGACCATCGCCAGCGCCTGGCGCAGCCCGAGGCCGATTCGAACACCGCTGCCGATCAGGCGCAGCGCCATCTCAAGCTGCTGCACGAAAGCGTTGAGCCGCTTGCGCAGCTTCATTTGAATATAGAACCAGGCCGCGGCGAACGCCGCGCCGGCGCAAACGGGCAGCAGTACCGCGCCTACGACCATTCCGGGACGCATGAAGTACATCAGGCCGACCCATAAGAGCGCGCCGCCTGCGGCTACGCCCACAAGCAGATCCTGCGGGCGCTTCACGATTCCGGCACGGTCGAGCAGATCGTTCAGGTCCCGCAACCGGGCCTGGTTGTGGGCCGTGTTTGTTGCGAAAACCTTGGAAAAGGCTGCGGGTTTGGACTCTACCACAAGGAACCTGCCGAAGCCAGCGAGGAGAGCTTGCGTACGTCGTAGGTGATGCCGTATTCGTCGAAGCGCGAGAGACATTGCGGCTGTACACCGGTGTACTGGAATTCACCGGAGACGCGGTTTTCCAAATCGACGCCGTGCTGGGCGTACCGCACGATCTCTTGCATCGTTACGACGTCGCCTTCCATGCCGACGATCTCGCTGACCGACACGATCTTCCGGCTTCCGTCGCGTAAACGCGCGGTTTGAATGATGAGATCGACGGCGCTGGCAATTTGCTCGCGAATGGCGCGCACGGGAAGGTCGAAACCCGCCATCATGACCATCGTTTCCAAACGCGAGAGTGCGTCGCGCGGCGTATTGGCATGTGCGGTCGTGAGCGATCCGTCGTGGCCGGTATTCATCGCCTGCAGCATGTCGAGTGCCTCGCCGCCGCGGCACTCACCGACGACGATGCGATCGGGCCGCATGCGCAGCGAGTTGCGAACGAGGTCGCGAATCTTGATTTCGCCGCGGCCCTCGAGGTTAGCCGGGCGTGATTCGAGGCGAACGATATGCGGTTGGTTCAAGCACAGTTCCGCCGCGTCTTCGATCGTGACGATGCGCTCGCGCTCGGGAATATAGCTCGATAGAATATTCAGAAACGTCGTTTTGCCCGAGCCGGTGCCGCCGCTGATGACGATGTTGAGCCGCGCTTCGATACACGCGCGCAGGAAATCGAGCATTTCTTCCGTTGCGGAGTTCTTTTCAATGAGATCCTGCGCGGTCATGCGTCGCGTTCCGAAACGGCGAATCGTCATCGCGGCGCCGTCGATTGCGAGCGGTTCGATAATCGCGTTCACACGCGATCCGTCGGGCAGGCGCGCATCGACCATCGGGACCGATTCGTCCAGGCGGCGGCCGAGCGGCGCGATGATGCGCTCGATGACCAGCCGCAATGCCTGTTCACTGGTAAACCGCTTGCCGGTGCGCTCGATCTTCCCGCTGCGCTCGACGTACACGGTCTTGGGGCCGTTGACCATGATCTCGGTCACTGCGGCGTCGCGCATCAGATCCTCGAGCGGTCCGAGGCCAAGCGACTCGTTGACGATCTCTTCTTTGATCTGCGCGATCTCTTCCGCGGTCAGATCCGAGTGGCTTTTCTCGCTGAGCACCTCTTGAGCGGCTTCTTCGATCTTCGCGCGAAGCTCGGCGAGTTTTGCCGAATCCGTGTGCGCGGCGCTCGCCTCAACGAGGTTGACTTTACTCGAGAGCGTTTCATGGATGTCGAGTTTGAGCCGCTCACGCGGATCGATCGACGTGCCCGCCTGTTTTCCGCCGTGCGCAAGCGTCGGAGCTTCTGCCGCGGCGCTGCGCGGGCGCATCGCCGATCGCGGTTCCATGCGCCGGTCCTGGATAAAGCCGTGTGCGGATGGAAGAAGCGAATCAATCTCCGGCTCGGCGGAGATTGCGGAAAGACATTTCTGCAGCGCAGCTACGGCCTTTGCGTAACCTGCGATCGCTTGCGGGCGGCAGTTCAGCGCTGACTTTTGCTTCGAGCGCGCGTTCGATCTCGTTGCGAGAAGCTGCGGCGTTTCCGTCCCGGCAGTTCGTCACGAGAATGATGCGCGTAATCGGAACGCCGAATCGCTTGAGCTCCGCGATCATCGTGCGAGCCGATGCCACGCCCAGGAGCGTGGGCTCGGTCACAATTATAAAACGGGTCGCGCGGACAATGAACGGCCGAACCGGCGCCGCGAACGGAATAGGCGCGTCGACAATCGTGCAATGGGACGTATGGACCGATGCGGCGAGCGCTTCCACCTGGTCGAAATCGATGGTGAAGGCTGCGTCGTAGCTCGCGGCGAGCTCCGCGATCGTAAGCCCTGCCACCTCGGCGAGACCGATCGAAGAGCCCTCGCGGTGGCCGTCGAGCGTGCGAACCGCATCAAACAAGATCGCCATATTGCGCCGCCCGGAAAGATCGCCGTCGACGAGCATCACGTTATCGGTTTCGGAGCGCATGGCTTTGCCGACTCCGTGCACACGGTCGTCGCTCCCGAACCGCCTTTGGCGTTGATGAAGACGAAGGTAGCCGCGTTCATGGCTGCGGCATCGCGCGCGGCGCGCCCGCGGCTGGTGCCGCGCCGGCATCGGCGCCTGCGTAATGATCGCCGTCGATGACGGTTACCGGCGAACCCGGTTCGCCTTGCGGCACCGGCGCGTTGCTTTGCCGGCCGGCCGCGGGACGGGGGTTGCCGTTACCGGCCAATTCTTTGATCAATGCTGCGTCCGCGATTGCGCCGACGGCGGAGCCGGGCGCGGACGCCGGTGCCGATGCGTTTGGCGCCGTATCGAAATGCAGCGGCTCCGTGGGCTGCGAGTTGAGCGGTTCCTTCGGCGAGCGCAGCGCAAGGCGCAGCGTCGTATTGAGATCGGCCATGACGAGCAAGTCGGCCTGTTTCGGATTCACCTCGAGCGTTACCGTCGCTGCATTTGCTTCTTGGGGCGAGGGCGTTGCCGACATGTACTCGAGCGAATCGCCGATGGCGAGCACGCGCACGCCGCGCAAGATCGCGACCGCTTTGGGCGGCGCGGAACCGGAACGCGGCGGCTGTGCTATCACGTCAACGCGATCGCCGGGCTGCACGAGACCCGGAAATACCTTTTACGCGATCGATCTCGATGCTGACCGCGCGCATGCCCGGTTTGAGCCGCACCGGTGAGTCCAACGTCTTCCGGATGGCCGATCATGGCGCTCGTTACGCTCGCGCCCGCCGGAATCGTGATCAGCGAGAGTGCACCGATCGCCATCTTCGGATCGGTGACCGTGTTGGGATCGACGGCCGATATCGGGCGAGAAACGGTGGCCAGCATCGCTGCGGTAATTGGAACGCGCGCCGGGATCTCTTGAGCCGCGACCACGACGCGCACGGGAGCGCCGCTTGCGCTGCTTTGCCGCTGCAGATTCGAGAGATACGTGAGCGTCAGCCAGCCTGCGCCGAGTGCGAGAACGACCGCAACGATCAGCGTCGTGCGGCGCGCATTCATGGTAGCTACCATAACAACCTCAGGTACGACGCGGGACCGCTCGCAAGAATGCTAACGCACGCACCCGCGAAAATCGCCACGGCATACGGCATTGCTGTTCCGGATTGAATTCGTGCGGGCGCGGCGCCGGCGAAGATGGGAAGCGCGATGCTTTGAACGTTGGTGAGTGTCGCTCGAAGCCGGCCGCGCATAGCGGAGTAGATGATGGCCAGCACGCCGCCGCAAAGCAGCGTGTAAAGAATGAACGGAACGGCGGCTGGAAAACCCAGCGTACCGGCTGCGGCCGCGAGCAGCTTCACATCGCCGCCGCCGATCAGCCTGAATGAAAACAGAAACGTTCCCGCGACCAGCACGGCGGCGACGACTCCGAGGTCGAGCAGCGCATGTTGCCAGCCGGCCATCGCGTTTACCGCCAGGCCGCTGATAAAAAGAGCGAGGACGAGCGCGTTGGGAATGCGCCGCACGCGGATGTCGCTAATTGCGGCAAGCAGCGATGCCGCCAGAACCAAGCCGGCCGCGGCGTTCACAGCGAGTTGACCTGACTATTGAAATGTGAGAATTGCGAGGCGGTCGTCGCGCCCATCGAGCTGATGAGGGCTATGCAAACCGCTGCGATAAACGCCAACATGACGGCGTATTCCACCATCGTCGCACCTGTTTGGTCGCGACCCAGTCGCGCAAAGACGTCCATCGGCCGTTATCTCCAACGATTTAGGCCGGGGCTGTAGGGGAGAGTCAGCCCCGGCATCTTATATGGGTGTTCGTCTTATAAGCGAATGGCTTTAGATGGCGCTGTTAACGGTAGAGAACGCGCCGGACACCTTTGTGCCCAGCGTCGAGATGAGGACGATGCAGACCGCGGCGATTAGGGCGACCATGATGCCGTACTCGACCATCGTCGCGCCGTCTTCATCGCGGAGCATTTCGGGCATGTGTTTCAGCATGATTTCCTCTCGTTCGTAAACGGAGTGACTAGGGTTGGTCCACCAGGGGAACTGTAACGCCCAGGTTAGGCGCGTCCGTGACCAACTGGGCATGCGCCGAAGCGATGCCGGTCAAAGAGGTGGCGAGGACGCGAAAAAGCGTGCCGCGTTCGTACGCGGACGCAATGGGGACAACGGCTCCGAACCGGCCGCTAACGTCGGTCACGACGTCGTGACGGCTTACCAGAACCGTGGGTACGTCAGGGGAGAGCAACGCAAGGAGGGTAATCGTAACCGGCGCACCGGCCGGAGCCGTTCCCTCGACATCGATCGCCTCGGAGCCCTGCAGTTGTCGAGCCTCCAGGGTTATTGCACCTTGCACCGGGCGATCGTATGTCGAGGAAGAGTTCGCGTCAGCTGCGGCGGCAGGGGATGTCCGCCGCGCCAACGCCTGCAGATGACCGGCCAGTTCGGGGGTGACGTAGAGCTCGCCGCGTGAGTAAGTCGGCGCGCTGTTCGCGACCTCGTCGTGGTCGTTCACTTGGTATACCTGTGCTCCGGGCCGTAGAACGACGACCGTGCCGGGCCGGGAAAGGACCAAGGCGCTTCCAACCGGCGACCACCGATATTGGTAGCCGGCTTGCGCCGCCACGCTGTGCATCGGAACGTTGTCCGCTGCCCCGGCTGCTAAAGCCGGGAGAGCGAGAATCGCAGCCGTTGCCAGTGCCATCGTGGTGCGCATCGTGCCTCCGTGTCCGTCGGTTTGTGCATCATGCCATCCTGCGCGTCGGCTCGCAATATAAAAACGATGAATTGTACGGTTACTTGACTAAACGTCTATTGATTGTTGACGTGTTAACGTATCCAGACGTGTCATAATGGCCAAACCACACACCCGGAGGGCCTGAATGCGAAGTCGGCTGGTCGGAACGCTTTTGGCTGCAATCATCATCGTGGTTCTCAAGGCGTCCGCACCCGCAGGCGCCGCCGAAACCGTTTCGCTGCTTTCGGTGCAGTCGGGACACTCGGTCCTCTTGCAGGCAGACGGACTTACACGCGTTGCAGTAGGTGATGCTCGCATCGCCGGCGTGCTTCCAATCGGAACGACGCAACTCGTCATCAACGGCAAAGCGCCGGGTCATACGACGATCTTCGTTTGGCTAGGCCATCGCCGGGCGACCTACGAGATTACAGTCACCGAGCAAGGCATGGACGACCTTGCGCAGATGCTGCGCACCTCGATCAATCTGCCCAACGTGCAGATCATCAGCTTTCGCAACTCCGTGGTCGTGCGCGGCACCGTCGCCGACGGCGCGCAGTTCACCGCGCTGAGTAATATTCTCGGCCGGTTCGATGAGTACGCTAAAAAACAGAATTACAGCGTCGTCAATGTCGTCACCGTCGAGCATCCGCTCGGCGATCTGCAGCAAGACTTGGCCGGCGTCCCAGGCGCCGGCGACATCCGCGTCGATCCTGACGGCAAGGGCAACGTCATCGTAAGCGGACACGTTCATGATGCAGCGACAGCACAAGCAGTTCTCGATCATGCGAAGGGCATGGCCGGTGAATATCTGGCGGCTGACGGCAAACTCATCGATCGCATCACCACCGATACGCGCAGCCAGATCGACATCAAGGTATACGTGCTCGAAGTCGATCGCACGGCTCAAAAGAACTTAGGCATCCAACCGCAATCCGCGACCTTTCATCCAGACGGCACGTACACGATCGGGCCGCCGGAGTTTCCCGTCGTCGAGAATCAGCAGCCGCCGGGAGGCGCGCTCAAGATCGGTGCGTTCTTTCGTACGGTGACGCTCGCGCCCACGCTCAATCTGCTTCTGCAAGATGGTCATGCGCGGCTGCTCTCATCGCCGGACCTGGTGACGGTACCGGGCAACAAGGCGACGTTCTTGGTCGGCGGCCAGATTCCGATTCCGTTCTCGACGGGCCTTGGGCAAGTCAGCGTGCTCTACAAGGAGTTCGGCGTGCAAGCTCAACGTGACGCCCACGCTGCTCGGCGACGGATCGGTCGAGGCCGATATCGAGCCCGACATCTCGGATCTCGACTTTCAAGACGGCGTAAACGAAAACGGCTTCGTCATCCCCGCTCTGAAAGAAAGCAAACTGCAAACCGACGTTATCACGCAGCCCGGCGAGTCTATCATCATGGGTGGGATGGTCCGCCGCATCGAGGAGCGCGTGATCAATAAACTTCCGGTGCTGGGCGACATTCCGATTCTCGGCAAGCTTTTCTCATCCACGAGTTATCAGAACAATCAATCCGATGTTGTATTCGTTATGACCCCACAGGTGATTACACGATGAAATTCGACACACTTGCTGCGCTCGCCGCAGATGAGTCCGCCAGCGCGATGGTTGAGTACGGTATCGTTCTCGCGACGTTCTCCGCCGCGGTAACGGCACTTCTGATCACGATCGCAACCGGCGCGAATACCGCACTCCTGAACGCATCGTCAAGCATGCAGACCTTCCAGGCCGCCCCGCCGCCGTAAAGCGTATGCGCGGAACAGCGCTGGTCGAAACTGCGCTCACGCTCGGATTTACGCTGATGATGGTGCTGGGCGCCGTGCAGATCGCGACGATGGGCTTCTATCAGATGCAGCTCGACGGTGCAACCTTCTTCGTCGCGCACAACTATAGCGCGGGCTCGACGAACACGACCTCGCTCGAAGCCGCGCTGCAGCCCTTATTTCCGAATGTGAGCTTCAACTTTACGCCCGTTCCGACCAATCCGCCGCTCACGAACGTTCCGGTCAACTTCACGCAGTGGGGACAGCTGCAGCCGCGGTACGGCGGAGCATCGATACTCCGGCCTCAGCGCACTCAAGTCTCCTCGTCGATGAAGCTCAACTGGCTCTCGGTCTTGGGCAACAATAATGTGACGATCAGCAGCGGGAGCGTTGACGGCAAAGCGATGATCGGAAATCACGACATGGATGCGCAGGGCGTCGCCTTCGATTCTCCGACCGCATATACCACGATGGTCGATCCGCTTTCGCAAGATGACCAAAACGTGCCGCCGTATTATTCGACGCTTGCGTTCATCTGGTATTGCGGCGACACCGCCCCATGGGGACCGACTTGCCATAACCGCACGCTTCGATCGCTCGGTCTTGCAGAATATCTCAAGGACGACAACTATCAGAAGACGCTGAATGGAACGCAGCCGGGCGGCGTGTTTGAAACGATCGCGTGTCATCAGCGCGTCTACGCCAATCTTGCGGCTGCGTTTCCGGCATCGATGCCGGCCTATTCGGCGGGCGGCAATTACGATCTCTCCGGGTCAGGGACGGGATGGAACGGCGTAACGTTCCAAACGGTTTACAACTGGGACGTCATGCCCGTTCGTGGTGAGAACGGAGCGCCTACGCCCGGTCGGCTTTACCCGCTTCCCGTCACGAGCGGGTGTTAAAGAGCCGTCATGCATGCGCAGCGTGGACAGACCCTTCCGATTTGGGCATTCGGTTCGTTGACGACCCTCGTGCTGATCGCCATGGCGCTGAGCTTCGGCTCGACGCTGCGCTGGCAAATGCGGGCGCAGAATGCGGCGGACGCGGCGGCACGTGGATTGCTCGCCGTTCAGACCTCGCAACTCAACGAGACGATCGCGACGCTGCACGCGGCGGCCGTGGAAGAATACCGTATCCGCTTCGTCATCAACGATCTGCTCCAGGTTATTCAGGGCAGCGGCGGGTGCAACTCGGCAAAAGGTGCGAGCGGGCCGACGGCTTGCGTGACGATGTACGCATCGCTGCGGCAGAACTACTTGGACGCACTCCAGCGCTACAGCAGCGACGTGGCCCTGCTCAATCGCATCAGCTACCCCAGTTACACCGATCAGGTCAGCGCGATCAATGCTGCGCTGACGCTCTATCAGCTCAACTGCGGCCAGCCGAACGGCGGCGATTGTGCGTTCAGCTATTCCGTGGTCGGCCTTCAGCCGCGCGCGGACAGCTACGTCGAAGACGTCTACGCGGATTGCTGTGCTTGGACGGTGGGCGGCGGTACGGCCGTCACGCCGAATAGAAATCTGTCGCCGCTGGAGATCGAGGTCGTCGCATGTGCGAACGTGCAGCCCCTCTTCGCTTCATTCTTCAAGTTCGCGCAGACGCCGTATCAAGCCATCGGACGCGCGGCGGCTACGAGCATCATGAGCACGCAGGAATTTCTGTACGTCGGCTCCGTGGTCAATCCGCAGACCAACCAAGTCTTCCAACCCACCGAGTATCCGGAGAGTGCGGCCAATACGGCCGTATTCAGCAGCAGCGATCCGAATTATCGCATCGACTACGGCGGTAATCCGGACAACCCGAACAACAGCGGTAATCCGGCCACCTCGGACGGTCACTTCGGCTTTCAGTTCAACGCGCAGAACCAGGGCCTGGAACCGCTGACCGGCTGGTGGCAGTCGATGGCTATTCGGCCCTTCATGGGACAGCTCTCGAACGGAACGAACTACACATGCAAGTAGCGATGTACGCACGGATGCGCGGCGTCGCAATGATCGAGAGCGCGATTTTCTTGCCGCTCTTTCTGTTGCTGCTCTACGGCGTTATCTGGTCCGTGCAATCGAGCGTTCAAAACGAGCGCGTCCAAATAGCCGTTCGGTACAGCGGCCTTGTATCCAATGAATCCGCGCCATATGTGGGCTACAGCACGTACGCCCTCTACAACGCCGTGCGAACGCCCGCGGTCACGACGGCATGCACGGCGCCCAGCGGAGATGCGCTCACGAATACAAACTCGTTTCCCGGACCCACGTCTCCGCCGTTTTGGTCACCGGCCGGAACGACGAGCGGAACGTGTACAAAGAGCACGGCAGTGCTTAGCGGCGGACAACTGACCTCAAACGTGCTGTTTTTACAAACGACGAGCAATATATCAACGCAAATAACCGTTCCGGGGCCGCTTCAAGGTTCGCTCGGCTCGAACACGCAAACGCTCACCGCCAGCCAAAACTTCTTCGATACGCCGGATTTGAGTACGCTGATGGCCTGCTACAGCGAGCTTGATGCGGCGGTTGCCGCCTCGCTCGAGAACCAGCCGCAGGGTGCGATCACGGCTGCGACACCGGTACCGAGCATTCTTCCGACCAATTCGCTTAAAGAAAGACTGCTGATGTCCGATCTGGCTCCGGTACAAGCACGAGCGAAGGGGTCGCCGCAATACGGCACGCGCGCGCATCTGACGGTCGGTGAGGGCGCGGTCGAAGGCTACCTCGCCCTTGCAGCGTCCGACACACGCGCCGGCACCGCGAGCTACGCGCTTCGCGTGGTGAATCAGAGCGGCCACGCGCTGTGGGCACGCATGACGTGCGCGAGCATGCATGCGCAACCCATTCTCGCATATCCGCTTGACGTCCAAATTGCAGCGTACTCGATTTGCGAAACGCTGCTCCCGGTGCGGATTTCAGACGTTGGTCCGTACGATCGGGCTATCGTTCAAATCGCAGGCGGCGACGTCGCGTTTTCACTTGAAGCACCCGCACCCGCAACCTCACGAGTTCGTTCACACGGGGTTGCTATCGCGCTTGCGGCGCTGGCGGTAACGCTGGCTGCGGGACTTGGCGCCGCTGCCGCTACTCCGCGCATCAACGTGCTTGCCGCACCGGCGAGAATGTTCCCGCAGAGTACGCTCGATGTTCCGTACGCGTATGGGGGATGGGCTGCGATGCAGTACGCGCTCAAAACGCGTGACGGACGGCAGACTGTCCGCGGGCTTAGCGGCACGGCACGCGGGCACGCTGCACTTTAACGTTCCGGCTTCCGCCGGGCGAGCGGTTCTGCTCGACGTACACGTCGCGGGTCCATTCGGATCGCAGACGGCCACGTCGCGCATCGCGATCGCGGCGCCCGCACTTCGTCCCCCCGCGCCCGCCGCATCGATCGCGCCGAGCATCAGCGAATTCAAAGTCGTTACGCCCGTAGTGCAGGCAAATAACAACATCACGTTCACCTACGCGACAAATGCGCGGACCGGCGACATCTGGCTCATCGACGATAGCGGGCGGCTGTGGGCGAGCGCACCGATAGCCGCCGCCGGAACGACGACGATACACGTTCCCCAGGGCAGCGCCGGCCGTCAAATCCGCGCCGTACTTCATGCGCGAATCGGCGCAGCCGGCACGCTCGCGAGCATCGCGCTCACGGTCTTTCCCGGTGCCCTCGTAACGCAGAACGCGCCGGCTCAAAAAGCTGCCGGCCCGGTGCTGGTGCTATCAAAAGATAGCGCGCTTGCGGGCGACATTATCACGGTTGCGATCGTCGGCGAGCACGGACGCACGCAGGTCTCGCTCCGCGACGCGGCGGGAAACGTCGTCGAGTCGGGAGATATTGCCGCCCGGCAAAGTGCCGTGGCGCTGAACGCGCCCGGCGTATTGAAATCCACGCCCTACTTTGTAACTGCGAACCTCACACAGGGAATTGGGGAACAGACCCTCGTCCGCAAACTGCTCGTCAATCCACACTAACGGCGCGTCAAACTTTGAATTCCACGCCGGCGAACTGCTGCGGATCGTAATTCTTGTCACGTGTCCCTCTTGGAATGCTTTTCCACCACGCGCAGTACATGGCCAGCCACTCCATGTTTTCGGCAATGTACTCGTTCTGCTCCAAGCGGCGGCGGCGGAGGGTAAAGACGCGGATCGTTTCCCAGTAACGCCGCAGCGAAATCCCCACGGCATCGGCCAGGAGTGAGGGATCGATGACGCGGCGGCGCGAGAGCACGGCAATTGCTCCGACAAAGTTTCCCACGACCGCGAGGTCCGCGGCGTCCCGCGAATCTGGGAAATTCTCGAGGATGTCCTCGTCTCTGGGATAGCGTTCGTTTATGCCGCGCAGCCGCGCGAACGTATCGACGATCTCCGGCTCGGTAAGCCGTTCGATCGCTTCTAACACGGCCAGTGCATTGCGCTCGTGTTCCATCTGGCGCGCTTGGCGCCACAGAAGAATCGTCGTGAAAATCATTGCGGCCAAAGCCACAAGGACGGAAGCCAGCGAGGCGAAGAGTTCAGCGTTCAACGAACATCCCTCCCGGCGCGATCGCCTACGCGCGAATTGCGTGCCAGAGCTGCGAGAGCTTTGGAGCGCGGCCGTAGAGCAGCATACCGATGCGATATACTTTGCCCGAGAGCACACCGATTGCCCAAATTGCGGCAAGGTTGATGATGAACGAGAGTGCGATTTGCCAGAGCGGTACGCTGCTGACGACGATGCGAGCAAACATCACGAACGGAGCGACGAGCGGGATGAAGCTCGCGACGACGACGAACGGCGCATCGGGTATTTCCAGAGCGGTGAGCGCGATGAAGAATGCCGCGACGATCGGTATGAAGAAGGGGCCGGCGACGCTGCCGATATCTTCGGTGCGGTTTATCAGCGAGCCGATGCCGCGAACATCGTGGCCATTTGCAAGAAACCTAATAAAAAGAAGATCACGAAGCCGCCGATGTCGGCCGGCGAGATGCCGGTGAACGAAAAACCGTCAGAACCGCCGTGCGAATTCATCTGACCGGGCGTCATCGCCGAGGTTGAACCGAAGGCGAAGCCCAACGCGACCCAAACCACCAGTTGCACGATAGCAAGGGATGCCGAGGCCGCAATCTTGCCTGCAAGCAGCGCTTTCGGGTCGACCGAGGCGATCAACAATTCGGCGATCCGGCTGGTCTTCTCTTCGGCGACCGAGGTCAAGATGAGCTGGCTATTTAGAATGATCAGGAGATAGAGCAGCACGATAAGGATATTTGCGACGACTCGTGCCTGGGTAGCCTGTGCGGCTGTACCAAATTTGGATTCGAGCGGCTTGACGACGACCGGCATTTTCAGCAGCGTGGTTACCTGTCCCGAGGACAAACCCGTTGCGGAGCCCACGTGCAGCGGCAAGAGATCGCGCCGAAGATCGCTCGTCGTTATGGAGCTGGGTCTTTTGCATAGACGGTGGCGCGAATGCCGCGCTGCGCATGCGTGAGAACGATAACGAGTGAAGCCTTATGCGAATCCAGATCGGCGGCGCGAGGCTGCGTTAGGCCCGGCGCCGACGCCGCGACATTGTAGTCGTCCTTCAGTAGCGGTTTCGCCGCCGTTATGAGATCGGCGTCACCGGCGAGTACCACCCGGTACGATTGTTGGGCGACCGAATCGATGAAATGCGGAAGGCGTATCAGTACGATGATGCCGAGGGCACCGATGACTAAGCCGAAGATGAAGGCGCGCGAGCGCAGTCTGCGCATCACTTCCGCCGAATAAACCGTAATGAACTCGTTCATGCCTGCTCGATTGTATGGATGTAGATTTCATGCAGCGACGGCTCGATCGACTCAAACCGTGTTATCCTATCCGCGTTCACGAGGTCGCGCAACAGGTCGGACAATCCGGTTCCGGCCGGCACTTCGTAGTAAAGCGCTCCGTTTTGGCCGGGCAGCGCGTGCGCGCTCGGTATGCGTGCCAGCACGGCCTTGACCGCATCGCTCGAAGGTTCGACCTTGATGACGCGCGTGGGCCAAGCGGCGCGCAGCTCTTCCAGCGTGCCGGATGCCCGGTTTTCGCCGTCCGTGATGATGCAGAACGCATCGCAGAGCTGTTCGAGCTGCCACATCTGGTGGCTGGAGAGCACGAGTGTGGTTCCTCGCTGCTTCAATTCGCGCAAGGTTTGCAGCAGTACGTCGGCGTTCACGGGATCCAGTCCCGAAAAAGGTTCGTCGAGAATCAGCAGCTCCGGATCGTGAACGGCCGCGCAGGCCACCTGGACTTTTTGCTGATTGCCTTTGGAGAGTTCGGCACATGGACGCTGCTCGTATTCCTGTAATCCGAGTTTGCGAATCCATGCATCCGCCTTTGTTCCGATTTCCGGATCGGTCAGCCCGTGCAGTCTGCCGAAGTACATAATCTGCTCGCGGACTTTCATGCGGCCGTACAGCCCGCGTTCCTCGGGAAAATAGCCGAAACGCCTGCGCAGACGGTCGCCGATCGGCGATCCGTTCCAGGTAACCTGTCCCGCGTCGGGCGCGTATATTCCGACGATCATGCGCATCGTCGTCGTCTTTCCGGCCCCGTTGGGGCCGAGCAAACCGAACGTCGATCCGGGTGCTATGGTGAAGGAAACGTCCCGCACGGCCTGTACGGTACCGAAAACCTTGCGGACGTGCGTAACCTCGAGCACTCTAGCATCCTCCCTGGGCGAATCTACCGGCTAATACTTGGGCGAAGAACCCTTGTTTCCCGACTTGCAGCAGCCATTATTATTGCTGCTACGGCAAACCCCACGTAATACGAGAGATCGCCGAACTGCGGAAAGGCAGCGGCGAACGGCCCCGTGTACCACGCTTGATTCCAGAATGGGAGCGAAGCGCCCAAACCGATAAGCCAAGCGTATGTGCCGGATCTCACGCGCGGGCCCGCATCAAAATCCGCTTCGTCCCTTTTTGCTGCGCGGTGCGCGAGCCAATCGACAAATACAACGGCCGCCCAGGGCGAGGCCCAATACGAGAGCAGGAGTAAAAAGTTCGTATACAGTTTGGCGGTCTCGTCGGGGTGTCCGCCGCCCGAGGCAAGCAGTGCTCCGAGCACGCCGACGATCGCGGCGGCGCGCCATCGCTGCAAACGGTATCGCGCGACGAGCGCAATGACGATCGCGACGGCCAGGCCGAACGCGGCGCTAATGACGGCCGGCGTATGCGCGAAGGCGAACAAACCGGCGGTAAGGGCGCCGAACAGAGCGCCGGTAAGCAGTGGTGCGCGCCATGTTGCGCTTGGAAACTTCACGACCAGCGCAGCCATCGCACCCGAATACAGATTCATGCAGTTTGCGGTCAGCGTGCCGAGCACGACGGTCAGCAATATCACGGTTGCAATCGGTCCTGACCCGAGCAGCAGCGCAATTGCCTGTGTCGGACTGCCTTGGCCAAGATTGACGCCGTGCACGGCGGTAACCGTCGCGGCTCCCATGATCTCCAGCACGATGCACGGCAATGCGCAGCCGGCGAATGAGTACCACCAAATGCGCCGCGGATCGCTCGATTCGGGAAGATAACGCGAATAATCGGATGCGCACGGCACCCATCCGGTTGCGTACGAAAAGCCCAGCGCCGTCGCCAAAATGATTCCGCCGGTTTCGCCGCCGTTCGCAAATGGCGCATGGGCGTTGAAGGCGGCGTGCCAATCGGCGCGCATGAACGTGATGTAGCCCAAGAGCGTGAAACCGGCCGCGAGCAGCACCACACTGACGCGTTCGAACCAGTGAATGAGGTTGTAGCCGTACACCGCCAGCAAGATTTGCGCGATGAGCATGATCGCGAGCGCGAAGAAGTAGGGCAGGCGCGTGATTGTTTCGAGGGCGTACGCCCCGAACACCGTGTTTATGGCGAACCAGCCGACACCGGCGAGAAAACTGAGCCCAGCCGGAAGCGCGTTACCGTACCGTCCGAATGCCAGGCGCGAAGCAACCATTTGCGGCACACCGTAGCGCGGACCGAACGTTGCCAGTACGCCCAGAAGCGCAAAGCCGATGAGGTTGCCCGCGATCAAGCCGAATGCCGCACCGGTAAGACTCGTGCCGTAGAGAGCGGTAGCAAAGACGCCGACCATCCACGTCGCGATCTCCGCATTCGCTGAAAACCAGAGCCCGAAAAGATGCCGGGGCGATCCATGGCGCTGCTGCGGTGTTACAAACTCAATCCCGGTCGGTTCGACTTCCAGAACCTGATCGCGATAAACCGTCATTCAGTGGAAAGCAGTAGGGCCGTTGTGGCGAAGCGGATTCCGCGCGAGGCCATTTCGGCAAGTGCCTCCGCTTCATCGGTACATTTCACGTTTACGGCCGCGATGGCATCCGTTAGGACGATCGTTTCAAAAGACGCCTCGCGCGCGGACGAGCGCCGTCGCGCGAACACAATAATCCGTTGCAAGGCCCGCGACAAAAACACGCTGCGTGCCGCGCGTCCGCAGCCGGTGCGCGAGGTCGTTGTCGTCGAATGCGCTATAGCCGTGTGTGTGCGGAGCAGTCCCTTTGTCGACGATTTCGTCGAACTTGCCGACATCGAGCGTGCGCGCGAATTGCGCCCCGGCGAATCTTGCAGGCAATGGTACGGCCACGGGCCGCCGTGATCGAGGAAATGCGGATGTTCGACCGGATGCCAGTCGCGCGTCCCGACGACATACGGGAACAGCGGCATGATACGGTTGATCGGTTCGATCACACGCCCTCCGCCGGGCACGCCGAGCGAACCGCCGGGAAGAAAATCGTTCTGAACGTCGACGACGATTAGGGCGTCTGCAGGTCTGATATCCATGCTTGCACGGCTTGCGGCGACGAGGGCAAAATCGATGAGAGATTTTCGTGTCCGTCCGCCGTCACGATAACGTCATCTTCGATGCGCACGCCGATTCCGCGGAAACGCTCGGGCACCGTGGCATCGTCGGGCTGGAAGTAGAGTCCGGGCTCGACCGTGAGCGCCATACCCGTCTTCAACTTGCCGAATCGGTAATTTTCCGCGCGAGCCTTGGCGCAGTCGTGCACGTCGATGCCGAGCATGTGACTGACGTTGTGCAGCGTATAGCGTTTGTAGTATTGCTTTTCCGGATCGAGCGCTTCATCGAGCGAGCACCGCAGTATCTTCAAATCGATGAGGCCTTGCGCCAATACGCGCATGGCGGCGCGATTGGGGTCCAAAAAATCGTGTCCTGGACGGACCTGATCGAACGCGGCGCGCTGCGATTCGTATACTAACTCGTACACGGCGCGCTGCTCGCCGCTGAACGTGCCGGAGATCGGCAGCGTGCGGGTGATGTCGGCGGTATACAGTGACTCCACTTCGACGCCGGCGTCGAGTAGAAGCAGCTCGCCCTTGCGAATGTTTCCGCTATTGTGGTTCCAGTGCAGCGTGCAGGCGTGATCGCCGGCGGCTGCTATCGTCAAATAGCCGACGTCGTTGGCCTCGATGCGGGCGCGGCTCCAGAAAGCCGCCTCTATCTCGCGCTCCGATCTCGCGCGGGGCAGCAGGCGTATGACGTCCTCGAAAGCCCGTTTGGTGATTTCGACGCATTTGCGCAGTTCGGCGATCTCGTAGTCGTCTTTGATGAGCCGCATCTCGGCAATACGAGTCGCCAGTTCGCTATCGTCCTCGACATTGCGCACGTCCGCGCCCCGAATCCGCAGGTCGTTCAGATACGCTTTGATATCGTCGATCGGGCGGCAGCGATCGACGCCGAAATAGATTTGACTCTCATCGACGCCCCGATGACGGCCGACCCAAAGCTCGCCGTGCACGCGATCGGTAAAAAACTCCGCCGCGCCGCGGTTGTGCGGCGGGACGAACAGGACCGCATCGTGGCCGCCTGCCGCGGCCGGTTCGAGCACCAGCAAACCGCCGGGTTCGCCCGAGCCGGCGAGATACGCGAAGTCGCTGGAGGGGCGAAAGCGGAAGTTCGTGTCATTCGCGCGCACCATTTCGGTGCCGGAGGGAATGACGATATGGACGCCCGGATACTCGCGCGATAGTGCTTCGCGCCGCTGCTTGAACCGGTCGATTTCCGGGATTCTCGCAACGGTAATCGGCGCGTCCACCCAGCCGGTGGACATAAACTCGATCAGCGCTTGGGGCGCTTCAACGTCGTGGCTGGCCTTCGCCGGGATATCGGCCTTGAGCTCATTGCGGGTGTCCATAGTACCTTATACTTCGACATCGAGGCCTAAATCCAGCGCAGGCGCGCTATGGGTTATCCACCCCGAGGAGATGAGGTCGACCCCGGTCGCGGCCACCTGCGCGACGCGCTCGGGCGTGATAGTCCCCGAGGCCTCGGTGATGACGCGGCCGTTCACCGCGGCGACCGCCGCGCGAAGCTGTTCGGTGGTCATATTGTCGAGCAGCACGGCGTCAACGTTTGTTTGGAGTGCCCGCTCGAGCTGCTCCAGCGTATCGACCTCGATCTCGACCTTTACCATGTGACCGGCACGGTCGCGCACGGCTTGCACCGCCGCCTCGATCGAACCCGCGATCGCCAGGTGATTGTCTTTGATGAGCACCGCGTCGTCTAAGCCGAAGCGGTGATTGCTGCCGCCTCCGCAGCGTACGGCGTACTTTTCCAGAACCCGTAGACCCGGCGTCGTCTTTCGCGTGCAAACGATCTGCGCTGGGTACGGCGCAGCGAGATCGACCAGCGATCTCGTTGCACCGGCAATACCGGAGAGCCGGCATACGATATTGAGCGCGGTTCGTTCGCCGGTGAGGAGCGCGCGGGCACTGCAGGTTATCGTTGCGATCGTTTGACCGGCCTGCGCGGATTCGCCGTCAGCGGTATGTACCGTAACGCGCGCATCGCGGTCGAGCAGTTCAAAAGCAATGCAGGCCGCTTCTATCCCGGCAATGACGCCGGCCTTGCGCGCGGCTATTCGCGCGGTGGCTCGAAGGTGTGGTGCAACGATCGCCTCGGTGGTCAAGTCCGCGCCGTGTCCGATGTCTTCGAGCAGCGCCGCACGGACAATCGGCTCGACGATAAGCCGGTGCGGCGAACTAAGCAACGCCTTCGAGCGTGATGAACGATCGTTTTGCAAAGGCATCGTCGACATCCGGATAATCCGTTCTGTAGTGGCTGCCGCGGCTCTCCTTACGCGCAAGCGCCGCTCGCGCGATCAATCGGCCGACGGCAAGGAGGTTTCGCAGTTCGCTGCTTTGTACGGGATGCGCCCGGCTCAGCGAGTCGAGCCGCTCCAGCGCGGTGCTTAAACTCGCCTCGCTGCGCACGAGTCCGACGTTCGCGTACATGACGGCGCGCACGTCGGCGACAGCTTGCGCGAAGCGTTCATCCGCTTCGACTTGCATCGTGAAAGCGGGGACTTCCGTCGGAAGCGGCGGTGAGAGTGTCCCACCGACGTCGCCCGCGACGCGCGTTGCATAGACGAGCGCTTCCAGAAGGGAGTTGCTCGCAAGCCGGTTTGCGCCGTGCACGCCGCTCGCGCCGCTCTCGCCGCAGACCCATAGCCCCGCAAGCGAAGAACGGCCCCATGCATCGACCGCGATTCCGCCCATATGGTAGTGCGCCGCGGGCGTAACCGGAATCGCGACGCGTCTTGGATCTATTCCGGCTTGCATACACGCTGCAAAGACCGTCGGAAAGCGGTGCGCGAACGCGTCGCCGATGGCGTCACGCGCATCGAGCCAGACGGTGCGGCCTGCCCGCTGTTGGAAGAAAATCCCGCGCGCGACGACGTCGCGAGGCGCAAGCTCGCCGTCCTCGTGCAGCTGCAACATAAAGCGCTCACCCAAATCGTTGCGCAGAATCGCGCCTTCGCCGCGTATCGCCTCGGTCACGAGCGGAAGCGGATCCTGCGAGATCGCAAGCGCGGTCGGATGAAACTGCACGAACTCCATGTCGCTCAGCACGGCGCCCGCGCGCGCGGCCATGGCGATACCGTCGCCCGTTGACTGCGGCGGGTTTGTCGTATAGCGATAGAGACGGCCGATGCCGCCGCTTGCGAGCACCGTAGCATTCGCCCGCAAAACCAGCGGCTCTTTGGTCGGCGCGTTATGCGCGTACACGCCGAGCACCCGTCCCTGCGCGACGATGAGATTGTCGGCAACCGTGTGTTCGAGAACCGTGATCGAAGGTGTCGCCCGCACGACCGCGACGAGTGTCTTGAGAATCTCGTGACCGGTGGCATCACCGCCCGCCTTGATGATCCGCCGTCGCGTGTGCGCGGCTTCACGGCCGAGCGCGAGCGCGCCGCCTTCCGTACGATCGAACACGGCACCGAGCGCGAGCAGATCTTCGATGCGGGCGGGTGCGTCACGGGTGAGAATTTCTACTATCGTTTCATCAGAGATTCCGGCGCCTGCAAGCTCGGTGTCGATCTTGTGAAGCGCGGGCGAATCGTCATCTCCGATGGCAGCGGCGATCCCGCCTTGCGCCCAATCCGTGGCAGCGCCGCTCCCAAGCGCGGTTTTACAAAGCACGATGACGCGCCGCGGAGCGAGCTTGAGCGCTGCCATCAATCCGGCGATGCCGGCTCCCACGATGATGACGTCGCTACGGATCATCGATCGCTACGTCCTTGAGAATTCGAGCATTCGTTCGACGGCCGCGCGTGCGCGCTGCGCAATTTGCGGATCGACGGTTACCTCGTACTGCATCGTCTGCAGCGAGTGCAGCACCTTAGGAAGTGTGTTGCGTTTCATATGCGGGCACAGATTGCAGGGCCGCACGAACTCGACTTGCGGGAATTGAGCCGAGACGTTGCTGGCCATGGAGCACTCGGTAATCATCACAACGCGAGCCGGGCGCTCGCGATCGACGAACTTCACCATGCCTTGCGTGGAACCGACGAAGTCCGCTTCGGAGAGCACGTCCGGCGGGCATTCAGGGTGCGCGAGCACGATGAGCGATGGATCGTCTTCACGATACGCGCGAATCTGACTCCGGTGAAGCGTTCGTGTACCTCGCAGTGTCCCTTCCAGGCGATAATCTCAACGTCGGTTTGCGTGGCGACGTACTTCGCCAAGTATTCGTCCGGCAGAAACACGACACGCGGCACGCCCAAGGCGTTGACGATCTTGACGGCATTGCCGCTCGTCACGCAGACGTCGGACTCGGCCTTGACTTCTGCCGATGTGTTGACATATGTGACGACGGGAACGCCCGGATAGCGTTCGCGCAACAAACGAACATCGGCAGCGGTTATGGATTCGGCGAGCGAGCAGCCCGCGCGGAGATCGGGTACGAGCACGGTCTTGTCCGGATTGACCAGTTTTGCCGTCTCGGCCATGAAGTGCACGCCGCACAGCACGATGACGTCGGCGTCGGTGCGGGCCGCTTCCATTGCAAGACCCAGAGAATCTCCGACGATATCGGCGACGGTGAGAAAGATTTCCGGCACTTGATAATTGTGCGCGAGAATGACGGCATTCCGCTCGCGTTTGAGCGTGTTGATCGCATCGACGTACGGCGCGTGGATGGGCCACTCGACCGCCGGAATGACGTGTGCCGCGCGCTCAAAAATGGGTCGCGTTCGTGCCTCTACGTCCCGTGTGAATGGAAGTTCGATAACGCTCATGGAGATTTGCGGTGGCTTGCGGCAAGAGGGCTTGCAGACCTCCCTCGGCATCCGAGGAAACTGCTCTCGCCGTGCCTAGCCCTTCCTCTAGAACTCCCTGCGGCGCCGGTTGTTTTCAGCCCGGCGCCCGGTTCCTGGTCTGCGAGCACTATTTGCCCTGTAAAAACGCGGTGATGGCTGCATCCAATTCGGCGGGCTGATCGTACATTATGAAATGCCGTGAATCCTGAATAATCTGGACCTTGGCCGTTTGGTCGCCCGATAGGAGCGTGGCATAGTAGGCCTGCTTTTTCGCAGCGTTCGGGAAGTTCGTGCCTTCCAACGACTGATCGTATGGACCGATCTCCAGCAAAGGAACGCGCACATCGTTCAACTGCGGACGCAGGTCCAGCATCAAGTCTTCCGTAGCCCACGCTCCCGAGGCTTTCGGATCGCTTTTTGCCGAAAGATGCGCAACGGCCGGAATATCGTCTTTCGTTTTCATCATGTAGGGAAGCGAGTATGTTTGTTCGGCATATTCGAACTGTTGCGGCGTCGATACGGACGAAAGCATCGCGCCGAAACGCTGCAGCCGCAGCCGCTCGCTGCGCGGCGCTTTGATTCTCGGTTCCGGGAAAGACCGGCAGGCCGTCCACGGCGATGACGCCGCGGATTCGATCGGAGTGCTGTTCGGCGAGCATGATCGCGAGCGTCCCGCCCAGGCTGTGACCAACGACGATTGGCATGACGATGTTGTGCGAGGCCAGCATCGCCCAAAAATCCGCGCTTACCGTTTTAAACAAAGGCCCCTGCACGGGTGCGGTTCCATCGAAACCGGGCAGCGTGAGCGCATAGATCGTGTACGTATTCGCGAAACGTGCGATCTCGCCGGACCACTCCCACGGGCCGCATGTGAGTCCCGGAACAAACACCAGCGCTTGTTTACCGGGCGCGCCGTACACATCGACGTGCAAACTGCCGCTGGTAAACGACGACGAAGGCTGCGGCAACGGTGTCACGGATGCGCCGGCGGGCGCAGCGAACCAGAGTGCGATCAGTGCGAGCGCACTCGCAAAGAACAACGTTTTCATTAGTGCTCCTCTATGGAATTCGGGTCGAAGATTTGCTCGACGGGCTGCTCGAAGAGCTTCGAGATCTTAAAGGCGAGAGGCAAGCTCGGCGCGTATTTGCCGGCCTCCAGTGCGTTCACCGTTTGTCTTGCGATTCCCAAGCGATCCGCGACTTCGGCTTGCGACCAGTCGCGTTCGGCCCGCAACACGCGAATGCGGTTTTTCACCCTTTGTATTTCCGCGAAACAAAGGGTGTGGCAATTGCCCACGCGATCATGACGAGCGAATAGGTATACCAGGCGCTAATGTGCGGAAAACCGGCGACTTCGAGAAATCCATACGTAACGGACAGAATCGCGGTGATGCCGGCGGCTATCGCGAGCGCCTCGATATGGATCTGCCGCTCGAGTTCGTCGATGCCTTGGAACATCTGCACGGCGAAGATAAAGATCGCTGCGATCGGAATCAAGGGCGTGAGCGCAAGTGCGATCTTCCAGGACCCGGCAGCCTGTCTTACAGCCGCCGTGATCGGCCAGATCGTGACGACATACACGGCCATCGCGATCCAGAACCGGACCCTGTATTGCCGTTTGGCAACCTCGGTTGGATTAAGCGCCTTCGAGACCGGAATGGGCTTGGGCTTCATGCGGTCGAATGTAACCCACAGGCGACAAAATGTCAAGTATAGGCGACATCATATACTTGGCGCGTCGGCCGTTCCATCGGGCGTGACCTGGGTGGACAGCAGATCTGCGGTTTGCGGAGGACTGCAGGCGCGGGTAGAGCGCGAGAAAGCCTTGAACCATACGGCGTATGGCACAATCTAAGGGCGACCCCGGCGCGTCCAAATACCAATCATCTTTCGAGGCATTCGTCAATCGGAGCGCCGGCGTTCCGAAAGAGCCCGTGGATGATCTCGAAGTCCAGAAGCCCAAGCGCGTCAAGCCAAAGCGAAAGATCAAAGCCAAGAAATAGTGTTCGGCTACACGCCGCCGCAACCGACATTTTGGAAGGCTTTGTTAGCGGTCGCGCCGCTTGTCGCACTTGTCTCTTGGTCGGTGCTTCTCTTGCACATTCAGATGCCCACCCGACTACTCGTAGTCATGGCGGTCGGAGCCTGGATCGTGATAGCGAGCATAGTTCACGCGCGCGTTTCAAATGATTGGCGAACGCAATACAGTATTGACCTGATGCAGCACCGACCAGCGCACAAAAGTAGCGCCTAATACCCGCGTCAAAGAAAAATAACGCTCAGTGCACCGACCTCTTAGCAGCCCATAGAGAGGCGATCAGCGTTGGCCGGCGCCGCTCGTTGAAAGTGTCGTTGGATAAGTGCGCCGAAGACGGGGGCGATCATCGGCTTGCCCTTGCAAAAATAGCGAGTAAGATTTCACGTGTCCGGCCGCCAAGCAGGCCATCGGTGATCTGCTCGATAACCGCCTGACCGGGAAAAAGTGATGTGAAAGTCGTTTTCACTTTCGGTCGGATAGGGTAGATTGAGGTTAGTATTTTGGCCCGGCGACTTGCCGGGCTTGTTTTTGCAAACCCCTCGTTTGTAAGGAGAAGTGAACGTCGTTCATGTTGGCACAGGTTGGAAAACCCGCACCCGACTTCGAATTGCCGAGCACCAAAGGTGCGACCGGTCCCAAGGACCTGGGCGCGAAGGTCAAACTTTCGGATTATCGCGGCAAGTGGCTTGTCTTTTTCTTTTATCCGCTTGATTTCACGTTCGTTTGCCCGACTGAAATTACCGCACTTTCGGATCGCATTGAGGATTTCAAAGCCGCGGACGCCGAGGTTCTAGGCGCGTCATGTGATTCCGAGCATAGCCACTGGGCTTGGATGAGGATCCCGCGCGAGCAGAACGGCATCGCGGGGTTAAAGTATCCGCTTGCGGCGGATTACACGAAAGAGGTCGCGCGCGCGTACGGCGTTCTTGATGAAAAGAGCGGTGTCGCTCAGCGCGGTCTGTTCATCATCGATCCCGAAGGCATTCTGAAGTACGCAGTCGTGACCGACGACAACGTCGGGCGCAGCGTCGAGGAAACAATTCGCGTGCTCGCCGCACTGCAGACCGGCGGACTCTGCCCGGCTGAATGGAAGCCCGGCAAAGCGCTGCTGCAGAAGGCCTGATGCCGCTTCGTATGCGTAGCCCCCTCCCGTCATTGGAGGGGGTTGCCGTTTGGATCAACGGTGAGCCGAAGCCCGAAGAACTGCACGATCGTCCGGTGGTCGTGCATTTCTGGTCGATCACGTGCTATATCTGCCATGACGTCGTCGAACAAGTGAATGCGTGGCGCGAGAAATACGCTAAGGATGGTGTTGCGTTCATCAGCGTGCATCAGCCGCGCTCTGCCGACGAGCTGGATATCGATGCGGTGCGCAAAGATGCGCTCGAGGTGATGAAACTCACGCAGCCCTGCGCCATCGACAACGAACACGTGCTCGTCGATCGCTTCGAAAATCAGTTCGTTCCCGCATACTATATTTTCGATCGATCGCATCAGCTGCGCCACTTTCAAGCCGGCGACAAAGGCTACGATCGCATCGAGTCCGCCATCGAACGAGTCGTAAACGAGGGAGCCGGATAGCCGGCTCCCTTACGTTTAGTGCGCAGGCGGCGGTGTGCAGCCGGTTGGTGGCGGCGTCGGCGCGATCGGAATCGACGGTGTGCTCGGCGGCGGACCGTTGCTCAGCGGAGGAATGCTGAGCGATGGGTGTCCGCTTGCGCCGTGACTACTGACGAGCATCGCGACGATTGGGACTATCAGCAGGGGCCACCAGCCCAGATGGTGCGTCGCCGGCGTCGAGGCCGCGACGCTTTCATACGGCGCGGGGGTCGGTGCAGGCGTGGCGGGCATCGAAACGGCCGGCGCCTCTTGTACCGGCGGTGCGGTCGCCGCGGCCTCCACGGCGACGCGCGGCGGTGCTACCGGCGCTTTCGCGATAGCCGGGAGCGGTCCGCGCAAGAGCGAGAGATTTCCGCAGCGCGCCGGTACGAAGAGCGCGACGATATGGTCGGTTTCCTGCAGATCGATCTCCCAACCGTACGTGCTTGCCGGGATGAGGACGTCGTGCACGACGTAGACGTGGCCGCCGCTCGACCAACTCATTGCGTCGAGTCGCCGCGGAATCATGACGTACGTCAACTGCTTTGAGTTAATCCGCGCGGCGAACTGCGCGAACTCGCTTCGGCGTAAGTCCTAGTTTTAGTCCGGCAGTCTCGAAGAGCTCAGTGTTGCCGTCCCACTGTCGGCTTGCAACTGCGAGGTGGAGGCGATCGTGCCGATGAGCGGAGCAGTTCCGAGCTGCGCGATCGTATGGGGTTGGGCCATTGCGCTGAGCGGCATCGTGACACCGAGCAGCAGGGCGATTGTAGTGCGAAGTAGCTTCACGGCGATCATCTTCCTTATTAAACAACCTACTCGTTGCTCAGCATACCTCCAGTTAAGCGTCGATAAAATGGGGAATTGCGAGCGTTGGGTCTAGTCCCAACGGGCTGGCACAAGGCCTCGCACACGGTCCCAAACGTCCTATATTTGCTGGCTAATGCGCGTGCTACGGTGACAACACTCGACGGGCACGATGAAACGTGAGCCGGCGAGTCGTTATCCCGGCAAAAGAAAAGAACGCCGGCGAGCCGCCGGCCTTCCCCCAGGACGTGCGGCGTACCGTCCGGTGCAACGGCGTTCTTTTGAACAGTGCGGTGATGACGTGCGGGCAGAGAGGCTGGCGGGCTTGTACCGCTGGCCTGCTCGCATTATTAGGTTATCTGTTGCGCGCGCCTATCCGTGCGATCAGTTCGCTGCGCGAACGCGCGCCGAACACTTTGAATATTTCAGCGACGTGATTGCGGATCGTGTTGGGACTTCGTTCGAGAGCCCTCGCAATCTCCGCGTTGCGCTTTGCCTTGCAGTAACAGATCGAGCACGTGGCGCTGCGCGGGGGAGACCGCATCGAGGTCGGGCGCGTTTGTTTGAGCCTCGCGCGCCCGGCGCACTTCCCGCGCAACCCAGCTTTGCGGCCAGGGCGCTGCCTGCGTACGCGCCTGCGCCAGCCAGCGTGTGCTCACGCGTGGCCTTGTGCAATCCCAAAGCGCAAAGCGCGGCGCGCCACCCGTAGCCGAAATCGCGGAACGTCTCCCACGCCTGCGTGAGCGAGGTGCGTGCGGCTTCGACTTCGCCCAATCGCAGGAGCGCCATACCCGCGGAGTATGCTTCCAGCGCGGGCACGCGGGGATCGGAAGCGAACAGCATGCGCGTATCCATCGGCGTTCGAAGCGATCGGAAGAGCGCGAGATAACGCTGCGCGATAGCCGGATCGACCGCCGCAAACAGCTCGGCCAGATTGAGCAGCGTCATCCGATCTTCTTGCTGCGCATCGTTCCACGAGATCGCACGCGCTTGTTCGTGCGCGCCATAGAGTTGGTCCATTGCAAACGCGCGTTCGCCGGTGGTCCCCGCCAGATACGCGCGGTCCGTCATGCACAGCACGCGCCAATGCGGCGCCGGCGCCAGCTCTGCGGCGGTTCGGAAATAGCGAAATGCTGCGAGTTCGTCGCCGCGCAAAGCCTCAATCCAGCCGATAACGCGCGTGAGTTTGAAGTATTGGAGCTGCAGTCCGCTCGTGGGCTCCATGTGCTCGTACGCGAGGCGAACGCGTTCGAAGATGTCGTTCTCGAGCGGCAACTCTCGCGAAAGCGCGGCGAGCGTGAATATCGTACTCAGCCGCACGAGCATGTCGGGCTCGCGCATCGACTCGAGTTCATCGAGCGCCTTCATATACTCGGCGGCTTGCGCGCGTAAATCGCGTTTCTGCACGCTGATTAGGCCGCGTAAAATCCTCGCGCGTCCACGATAGAGCGGGAAAGGCGAAGCGCAAGCAGCGCGGGCACTGGCCGGCGAGGGCGCCGTAATTCGCTGTCGCCCCAGTGCGCAAGCGCCTTTTGGAACAGCGCAAAATAGGAAAGCTCGTCGTCCGGGCCGGCCTTCTGCAGCGCGCGATCGTAAAGGCGCAATGCCGAAGCGTTGTCACCCGTTTTCGAATAGGCGACTCCAAGCAAAATGTCGCGCTCGATCCGGTCACGCGGCGGACGCGGGCCGTAGCGGGCTCAGCCGTTCGATGACGTCCAGCGCGCTGCCGTCACGTAAACTGAGTCGAGCGGTTTGGAGCGTCGTCGCATCGCATGCGGGGGCATCACGCAGCAGCTCGCGGCAGCGATCGTAGTCGGCAACTAGGAACAGGCGCTCGAAATTGGCGGAGTGATTATCGCCCGCTTTTGCGGAAGCTCGTCGCATCGCTTTTCGAAGTCAACGTCGCCCACACCCGGGAAAATTTGTCACGGTCTGCTTCTAGTAACAACGTACTAGTCCTCCAGGCATGCCGGCTTTTTCTTGGAGCGGCACGCAGTTGCGTCGAAATCTTGAGTGCCTTGCCGCCGCGACGAAACGCCTGCGCCATATCGATTATTTCCTGCGCGCTGAAAGCGGCGAAAATCCGCAGGAAAAGCGCAAAAAAAGCGGTACTGCAAGCTCAAAAAATGACGCATATTGCGTCACCTGGATCAGCATGAGAGGAAGCCGATGAATAAAGTTGATTTGGTCCGCACGGCGATGGAGCGGTTCGAACTGATGCGCAAGGATGCGGTCGCCCTGGTCGACGGCATTTTTGACGACATTGCCGCTGCCGTCTGCTCGGGCGAGCCCGTGAAGATCCCCGGATTCGGTCAGTTCAAAGTCCGGGATCGCGCTGCTCGCATAGCACGTAATCCCGCAACCGGCGAGCCGGTCAAAGTCCCCGCGAAGCGCGTTTTCAAGTTCTTGCCCGCCAAAGCTTTGAAAGAAGCCGTAATGTCACGCAAAGGCGGCGCAAAAGCTGGAGGCCGTAAGGCTGCCAAGCCCGCGGCTCGCAAAGCCGCAGCGAAGAAGAGCGGAGCCCGCAAAGCAGCGCCCGCACGCAAAGCGCCCGCGCGTAAAGTTGCAAAGAAATCGACGGGACGTAAGCGGCGCTAAAAGTCGCGCGATTTCCGCGATAGCATTGAAAAGCCGGGCGATTGCCTGGCTTTTTCGCATTTTTGCCTACAGGCTGGACGAAGTGGCGCGGTAGACGATCCGTCCCGGCGCGCAGCGTGCAGCGGACATAAGCGAGATAACGCACGTCCTCGCACGGATCGCCGTCCAAGACCACGAGATCGGCTTTATACCCCTTGCGAATCCGGCCAAGTTCGCTGGATGCTCCGAATCGATCGGCAGGCGCCGTAGTCAGCGAGGCAAGGATGTCTCGCGCGTGCATTCCAGCCTGCGCCAGTAAGCGGTATTCTTCGCTCGGATCGTAGTCCACCGCACCGATGTCGGTTCCAAAAAGGACGACCCCGCCGTGCTCGATCCAAGCTCGGAGCTGATCGGCGGACATTTCAACGATTCGATCTTGAGCACTGATGCGATCGTGACGAGAAAAGCTTTTCCAAAGCGCCAACGTCGGCGTGAGCGCGAGGCGGCCGCTCCTTCATCGCTTGGAAGATCTCGTTTTCCCATGCGCCGGAATGCGGCGTCGTGTGTGCGATGATGTCGACGCCGCCGTGAATCGCGGTGAGTACGTCGGCTCCGGTATTCGGGTGGATGAATACGGGCTTGTTGCGTTGATGGGCTTCATGAACGGCTGCCCGTATCGCTGTTTCCGCAAGCGGCGAACTGCGAGGCGATGAAGCGAACAACTTGATTCCATCGACGCCTTTATCGAGAAGATCTCGCACAGCTGACGCAGCGTGCTCCGCGTCCTGTATCTCAGGAAGTGGAACCTTCATGCTGCCCATCATGTCGAGCACCGTTTGCGAGGGCAGTGCGCCGGGCGGAATCAGTCCCTCGCCGGTCGAGCGAATATATGGACCCGGCACTTCGCCAGATTCGACGCGGTCGCGAAGTCGTCGCGTATTCTCCCACAGTGACGAGAGATCGAAGACGTTGGTGAATCCGTATCGCGTGAAATCCGAGAGTTGCCGTCGCAGCTCGGACGCCGGGATGATCTCGACGCTTGCCCATCTGCGCTCGAAGAAATGCACGTGCGAATTCCAAAACGCGGCGGTAACAGTACGGTCCCGTACAGTCGATCACCTCGGCACGTGGAGGCAGTGGTAGATCCGAATGTGCGCCGACGGCAGCAATATGCTCTCCTTCGACGAGCACGACGCCCTCTCGAATCGGCTCTTCGCTCGGTGATGTGTAGATCGTTCCGCCGGTCAAGGCTAGCATAGGACAATAGTATGCCACACCGTTTGTGAGGCAGCGCGCGTTGTGGCATACTCGGGCCGTGAGTTACAGACCGGCCGCCCCGTCCGACGTTCCCGCGATGGCGCGTATCCGAGCCGCCGAATGGGAGTCCGAGGACTACTGGCGCGCGCGAATCGCCGGATACATGCGCGGCGAACTGCATCCCAAAGAAGCTCTTGCGCCGCGTGTCGTCTATGCGGCAACGGGGGGCGCCGCGCTCGAGGGTTTCATCGCCGGGCATCTTACTCGCCGTTTCGATTGTCACGGCGAACTCGAGTGGCTCGATGTCGTTCGCGAGCGCCGGCGAACCGGAATCCCTTCCGGACTCTTGCGTATGCTTGCCGCGTGGTTTCTGGATCACAAAGCACGACGGATATCCGTGGACCCCGGAAATGCGCAGGCCCGACACTTTTATGAGTATCACGGCGCAACGGAGTTGAACAAGCACTGGATGGTTTGGAACGACATCAGCATCGTGCTCGAAGGGACGGTCCGGTGACGGACCTCAACCCGCAGGCTAAACAGATGGCGGACGAGTCGATGGTTCGCAACCTCGATGCGCAAGCCCGCGCTATTTGGCCGCAGGAGATTTCGCTGATCCGGCGCTACGAGATCCCGGAGGAAGCGCACATCCTCGACGCGGGTTGCGGCACGGGAGAAATAGCCTCGCGTCTTGCCGAGCTCTTTCCGAAAGCGCAGGTGCTCGGGGTCGATATCATCGATCCGCACCTGGAACGCGCGCGCACGCGGTACGCGGCTCTCGCGCCGCGTCTGCAATTCGAACATCAGAGTGTTTTCGAACTCGACGCAGCCGACGGCACGTTCGATCTAATGGTGTGCCGTCATGTCCTCCATGCGATTCCGCACGCCGGCCGCGTGATTCGCGAGCTCGTACGGGTGACGCGCAGTGGCGGTTATGTGCATTTGCTCCCCGAGGACTATCGGATGTTGCATTTCCAGCGCGGGGCGCTCGATCCAAGCGATTTCTGGCACGAGGCCTCATTGCAGTTCGGTGCCGCCACCGACACCGACTTACTCATCGGCCGAAACTCGTACGGAATTCTCGCTGCGATGAAGCTGAAAGAAATACGGGTGGACTACGTGGTCGTCGACACGATACGGGTACCGCGAGAGACGTTTGCGGAAATCATGGAGGCCTGGAGAGACGGATATACGGATTCGATCGGTGAGTACACTTCGTTTAGCCCCGAAACCGCAGCGGCGTACTTCGAGCAGATTATTGCCAATATCCGCGATCCGCTGGGATACGCCGTATGGATGGTCCCGATCGTGAGCGCCCGAGTGTAAAACGTACCCGGACGGGGGAAGGCACGGCGCCGCGGGGAAGCACCGGCTGCTCATGCATTCCGGCAGGACTTCGACGACTTGGATATTCCGCGCGGCCGCGGCAGTTTCGGCAGCGGCAGCAGCCGATCCAATCGTGGAGCGGATGTCGAATGCGGGAGTGTTCGGCGCCGGACGTTTCACCGATCACAGCAACGTCGATGTGATTCCCGCGCTTTGCGTGGCTCTGGCGCTTTTTGTTGGAGTCGTTTTCCTGTTCGCGCGCCGCACGCTGACCGGCAATACGTATCCGCCGCAATGGCTCCGGCGCTGTGCTTGCGACATGCGTTCACGCTCGTTGTGGCGCATGCTTCCCTCGGTGTTCGCGATGCAGATGGCCGCCTTATTCTGCATGGAAACGCTTGAGCAAATTGTGGTAACGGGGCACTTGTTCGGTGGAACGATTTGGCTGGGCGGTCCGATCGCCGTCAGCCTGCTCGCGCATGTCCTGGCTTGCACAACGTTCGTTTGGGTGCTCAGCACCACGCTGCAGTGGTCGGCGCGAAGGATCGTGCGTATCGTTCGGTACGCGATCGAGATACTGCGAAAGCTTATCGAGCGTACGCCGCCGCCGCGCCTATGCATGCACGTTGTCATCCTGCCCAAGTTCATCGAACCGTATCTGCGCGATCTGCAAGGTCGTGCGCCGCCGAGCCTCCCAGCCCTCACGTAAAGTACACCCGAAACTTTTCGTCGGCGTGCGAAGCGCGAGTACGCCCTTCGCGCGAAATCCATCCTGGGAAGGTACGGACATGTTGATTGGACCCAGCGGTCAAGACCACAAGCCGGCTCGTGCAGGATCGAGCATCTGCTTTAGTCTGCGGCCAGCGCATAGATGATGCGTATAAAGTGTGGCACCGCGGCAGCGCTGAAGACGCGAGCGGACAGGTAAGTATCGTGTTGCACACGTTGTGCGCGGGACTGCTCGCATTGCAGCTCGCGTCCGACGCGGTGAGCGGTGACTTGAAGAATGATCAGCGCGTGCTGAATTACAACGCGTCGTAGTCATGTATCGCGTCGGTACCTGTACCGTATGAAACGTTCTTATAGCTCGAGTTCGACGTAATGGATCCCCGGCGCGGCGCACGGCTGGCAAAGCGGCATCGTTTGATCGACGATGCAGCACGTTGTATCCAAACGGGAGAGTTTGAGCAATCGTTTTACGTGCTTGTTCGCCCCGATGATCCGAACCGGACGATGCACGCTGCGCAGCGTGCGAACCAGCGGCGCGCTCAAGGAACTGGACTGAAAGACGTCCAGCACCAGCACATCGGCATGCTGCGCTTTTGCCAGCGCGCTTTCGAGCATTTGCGCATCGTGCGAGGAGGCGAGCCGATCAATTGCAACACGCCGATTCGAAGAGAACTCATGGTCTAAGCATGCCGTAGCGGAGTTAAGTCCCGCTGAAATGCTCGCTTAAGGTCGACTGCCTGTCATTCGAGGCGGTTCCGAGCACGTAGCGAAGTACGCAAGCGATGTGTTGCCCGGCGGTATCTCGTGTCCCGTTTCTGATGGCAGTAGGCCTGATTGCTGCGGCGTTAGGCGACCCGTTGGTCGAAACGATCGCAAACACGGGGATGCTTGGTAAGGGATATTCCGACAACAACCATCTCAGCGTGCTGCCCGCACTCTTTGCAGGTCTTGCGCTCGTGATCGAAGTTCTCGCGTTTCGCTCCCTGCAGATATACCGTGAGTCGGCGCATCGCCGGCGAGATTGGGTCGTCGACGTTGCCGAGCGAATCTGCCGCGCGTGCGCCATTGAATGACCTCCCGTACGTGCTCTGTTTTCAACTTGCCGCGCTCTTTTGCATGGAGAGTGTCGAACAGCTCGCGTTCGGCGGAAAGCTGCTTGGGGGAACGGCGTGGCTCGGCGGCCCCGTTTTCTTTAGCCTCGCGATGCACGCGATTATCGGCGTCGCTTGTACGCTTGCCGTCGCACGCGCAATGCGCGCGATTCTCAAAGCGCTTGCGCGGGTCATCGGCGAGGCGATCGATCTCGTTCTCATCGCGTTCGGCGCAGAAGCGGTAAGCCTGTTTACGCGCCGCCGCGAACCGCCGGCATATCCTCTAACGCAGTCCGTGCACGTTCGACAGATCGGTGAACGCGCGCCCCCGCTCCTGCTCGCGCTGACCTAACAACACAGCATTAGCGTCGGGGCACTATGCTCCGGGAGCAGATTCATGAACGCGACATCCCTAGCGCGAATTGTATTCGTGCTTCTCGCCGTTGCGCTCGGCGCAGCACCGGCGGCGGCGGCCGAAGCAACGACGGGCATGATTACCGGATCGGTATTCGACAATCAAAGCGGCGGCGCAATCGCAGACGCGCGCATTACGGCGGCCTCGCCGTCCGGGACCTATACCGCACAAACCGATCTGCACGGGCGCTTTCGGCTGCTTGGCCTTGCGCCTGATACATATATCGTTTCGGTTCAAGCATCCGGCTTCGAACCGCTCAGTCAGAACGGCATCACGGTTCTTGCGGGGCAGAGTCAAGGCGTAATATTCACCTTGCTCAAACAGCTGCGGACCATTGCAAACGTGCGCGCGACGCCGAGAACGTTCGCTGCCGGATCCACGAGCGATGCATTCACCGTGTCCGGGCAGAACGCGCGAGCCCTCACCCCGCCGCCGGTATCGTCGTCCGGCCTTGCCAATTACACGGCCGGTACCGTTCAGGGAGCGATTGCATCGGTCCCCGGCGTCATTCTCGATCCGTTTGCAAATGCGATTCTGCGCGGCGGCAAAGTTGATGACGCCGTTTTTGACTTCGACTCCGTACCGATCCCGCAGGGACTCATCGCCGAACCCGGCGGAAACGTCGACGGGGCACAATTACCGACGATAGGTGTTGCATCGACGACGGTCACGCTCGCGGGCTATCAGACGCAAGGAGAGAACGCACTTGGCGGCGTGATCGACGAGATTCCCGCCGTAGGAACGTATCCCGGCAGTACGACGGTCGAGCTGGCCGAGGGTATCGGCGGCCCGAGAACGCAGCTCGGCAGTCTTCAAATTCTGGGCGCCACGCCCGATCAGCGATTGCGGTACGCATTTGCCGCGACGTCCGGCAACGATTACTTTGCGTACGGTGATGGTCATACGTTCTATCCCGCGGAAGCCGCGACGTACGGGATCGCGTTGCAAAGCCGCGGTCAATTCGCAATCGAAGGCAACGTTCACTACCGGCTCACGCCCGCCAACGATCTCTCGTTCTTAGCGTTCACCGGCCAGGCCGCGTACGATCAGTATGGTACGCCGTACACGGGTCAAACGATCGGTGAGTTCAACGGTGCCACAACGGCGTATCCGGGTCAAACCAATCCTGATGCGCCCGTTAATTTTGCCGCCGGGATTCGCGGCTCGTTCGATGTGTTCAAGGCGACGTGGCTGCATACGGGGGCGCACTCGCTCTCGCGCGTGCAGCTCTATCAGTCGCGCTTCGGCGCTTCCGCGGGCGGACCGTACTGGGACGAAAACGGTTTCCCCGACGGCACGTTTTCGTTCCTCGGAAATCAGGGCGCTCGCGAAACGGGCCTGGGCTACGACGGCGAGGATTATCTGGGCGAGAAGCATCAGCTGCGGTTTGGAGCCGAGTACCGGACCAACACGTATTTTCTCGACCAAGTCGTGCCGACGTTTGATGAAATCGTGCGTTCGAATCCGACGCTTCATTCCTACCTGGTGTATCTGGGCGATACGTGGAGCGCTTCCCCGCGGCTCGATCTCATGGGCGCACTTCGCTTAACCGGCACGGAGATCGTTCCCAGCACCGGATTCATCTATAGCGTCGGTGCGCTCGACCCGCATTTCTCCGCGGTGTACCGGCTCGGCAGCACCTACGCCGCACGCGCGACGTTCGACCATACGAGCGTCCCGCCAAAGCCCCTCGAAGCCGATCGCTTTGATTCATCGAACGTGGACGCGAACGGCAATCCCGCACCGTTTGTCACGCTGAATCCCGAAACCGCGGACGACTTTACCTATTCGATAGAGGGTACGGGCCGTACGCTTTTTCGCATGACCTACTATGCTGACTTCGAGAAGAATCGGATCGACGTATTGCCGTTCAACTACCGGCAGGTTGTAGCCGGTGAAGTCCTCGCAAGTCCAATCGGCGTGCCGACCAACGTCGGCGATCTTCGGGCGCATGGCTTGGAACTGTGGGTCAAAGCGCGGCGGATTAACGCTCGACACCAACTACATCCGCGCATTTTCATCGAGCGCTTCGCAATTCGCCTACAACGATCTCAACGCGCCGGCAATTGCGGCGGGCCACCTATTCCCAGTCGGCTACATTCCGAATTTTACGGCAACGCTCTCGTATGAGATGGATTTTGCTCGAAACCGTCTGCGCATCACTCCGGCGCTTTCGTTTGAATCCGGGTATCCGTACGGAGTAGGCAAGATGGCGTGGATCTTCGATCCGGTGACGAACAAACCGGTGCAGGTTCTCAACGACAACTTTGTCAATCCCGGCTCCAACTACTACTTCTTGCGGAATCCGGCTCAGGCGTTCAATGCCGTAACGAATCCGTATATCGGAAATCTGGGAACGCCCGAGGGGAACGATCCCAACACGCTGCGCAGCCCGCCTCAAACGCTGGTGAATCTGCACATCGAGGGCGATTTCTCGCCGCGTCTGACCGGGATCATCGACATCGTGAATGTCTTCGGCGAGTTCGCGCCGACCGCGTACCAAACCAATCCGTATCTGATCGGGCCGCCCGGATATGCGGGCGGCAATGCGCTGTACGCCCCGTACTACCAAGGTGTCATCGGGTCTGCGCAGCCATACCTGTTTGGGAACGGCGTACCCACGAATGACGGCGTAACACAAGCCGTTCCATGGTCGTACGGCCGGACAGGCTACGTTCCGCAAAGCTACCCGCTGGGGCGCTCGGTTCAGTTACGGCTTCAATATCGCTTCTAAGCAGCAGGAATTATCCATGCCGTGAGACATTATAGAATTTATGTCACATGGCTTAAGAGCGCCGACACCGGCGGAACCCGAAGCACTCGCCGAAATCTTTCCGCTATTCGAGCGCATACTGCGAGCATTTGGGCCGGATGACACAGCGGCGTTACTCGACAGATCACGTAGTGAAGTGCTCGAGCTCGATGCAATTAAAATAGACTCGGACAAGCGGCTTGTCATGCGAATACTGGATGTACACGATGTATTTACGCGAGCGCTTCATACATTCACACCGAATACGATGATGATGTGGCTTGTTAGTCCAGAGCCGGAACTCTTTAATGCAAGACCAATTGACGTGCTGAGATTTCGCGGTTCCGGTCCGCTCGTCGAAGCCCTGAGGCTTACCTTCGAGTACACTAGCCGCCAACAAGAAGCTCGCGATTGGAGTGTCAATGAGCGGGAGGCTTTCTAAGGACTTCTGACATGGGGTCGCACAAAGCCGGGTGGCAAAATGCTCGGTATGCCAAAAGTCAAACCCCTCGGACCCGTGATTCGGGCGCTCCGCGAGGAGGCGGGGATCTCTCGTCATGCGCTCGCGAGAATCGCTAAGCTCGATCCGGCTGTCGTCGTGCGGATCGAGACGCAAACGCGTGCCGGCGTGCAGTTTGCGACGGTATGCCACCTTGCGGCGGCTCTTGGCGTTTCACTCGACGAGCTGGCGGAACGCGTCCACTTGAAGAAAAGCAGCGGCCACGCGCATAAGCGTGACGACCGTATAACGGCTCTGCTCACGCACACGCGAGCGGCGCGAATGCTGATAGATCGCGCGGCGCGCGAACTAGAGACGGCCGACGAGCTTTAGTCCGGAATATCCCGGACGATCGTGCGCGCATCCAATAAAGCGATTGCGCGACTACGTCGCGATGTTGGACGTTCCTCCGAAACGTATAATCGATCCATTTTTTCCGTGCGCTCGCTTTGCTGGCGCAATCCGGCGCGCCCGCAGGCAAGAACGGTTTGGCACTTCAGCAATTCGCTCATTCACCGCGAAACCAGGCCGCGACGACCGGTTAGTCTTTAGGCAAGCGAGGCTGCGATAGGAGTAAACTTGTATTTTAAAAGTGTACTTGCCTTTAGCCACTGATTGCGGTACAATCGCTGCACTGTTCTCGAAAGCAAGAGGTTAATGTCATGCAGAAGATCGTTCCGTTCTTGTGGTTTGACGATAAGGCCGAAGAGGCTGCGGGCTTTTATGTATCGATTTTCAAGAACTCGAAGATCGACAGCGTCAGCCGCTATGGCGAGGCAGGTCCCGGACCCAGCGGCGCCGCTATGGTCGTTGAATTCGAGCTCGAAGGGCAAGAGTTTATGGCGCTCAATGGTTTTCAGCCTAGGACCGATTTGCCCACCATGAGTGGAATAGCGTTGTTCGTCAATTGCGAAACACAGGCCGAAGTTGATTCCTTGTGGGACAAGCTCTCCGAAGGCGGCGAAAAGGGCCAGTGCGGCTGGCTCACCGACAAGTACGGCTTCTCGTGGAACATCGTTCCCGTCGGGTTGAGCGAGGTGCTTGGCGGCGATGACCCGGTGCGTTCGCAAAAAGCAATGAAGGCGATGCTTCAGATGAAGAAGCTCGATATCGATGCATTGCGGCGTGCATACAACGAGTAGCTAATCCCTGATGCGATCTGGAGTTGTAGCAATCACCGTGGCAATGGAGTAGCGCCAAACGCTTTGGCGCGTACTACCAGGCGCAGAAGCGTTTGCACGATTTGCCGATCCGTTATCGGCCTTGGAAACAACATGGAGATCAGGGATTCGGCTCGCCGTGTTCTGTGCCAAGCCGAAGGATCACGTGACAGCAAACAGACGATAGCCTTGCAACCGAGGAAGGCGGGAATAGTGACGAGAGCGGATACCGGCACTCGCAGCGCGTCAGCGTCCGCAACGATGAGATCGAGATCTTTGATCTTCTGTATCCCACAAAGCGTTGGTCCGACTCCCGCCACTTCAAAATCGTTTGTGAGCATCTGCCGGAATGACTCTTCGAAAAGGCGCTGCGGCTGAACGATAAACACCCGGGGTTTGCGTTCTCGCCTGTGCGGAACCGCTACAACATATTCCTCAGTCTCAAAATATTGGAACGCCAAGCTCGCACAAACACCTTCCGTGCAAAACCATCCACAGGAGAAGTCAATTGTAAACCTTAGTGGCGCGTCCGGCTGTAGGCTTCCGCACATCTCCGTCGCGAGCGATATTACTTACGGGTGCGCTTGCGCGGCGACCGGCCGGTTGCTGCAGCCTTGTGCGCCATTCCTCTTCTAATCGAGCGTAACAAACCGCCGAATTGCTCGCGCGCGACCTCGTAGCATTCACAGGACGCGCCTTCGAGTCCCTCGCGATCGATGATCGTTATAAGGCCCTGACCATAACGAATGAAGCCGGCATTTTGCAAGGTGCCGGCGGCGATTGTGACACCGGACCGCTGTGTGCCAAGCATCATCGCCAGGTACTCGTGGGTCAATTTGATCTCGTGTGAGCCCACGCGATCCTGAGTCATGAGTAGCCATCGCGAGCAGCGCTCATAGACGCTGTGCAAGCGATTACAGGCGGCGAGTTGCCCCAGCATATTCACGTAGGCCTGGACGTAACGGTCGAGTAACTGCCGAAATTGTGTATTCACCGTCAAAGACTGAAATAGCGCCGCATCGATCTTAATGGCGCTACCGGGAACTTGGCAGTAGCAGTCGTTGGCGGTTGTGGTCGCACCCAAAAGAAGCGGAATGGCGGAGACACCCTCTCGCCCAATCGTGCCCACTTCAATCATATTGCCGTCTTTCATCCGCGTGACGACAGAAAGCACGCAGTCGATTGGAAAGAAGACGTCGTCGATAGGCTCGTCGGGCCTGTAGATAACGTGACGCACGGGAAGTTCAACCAGCACGCCGCCGGATATGACTGCATCGACCTCCGGTCCTTCCAGGCCTATGAGTATCGCATTCAACTCCAGAGCGTTGCGCGCGAGATTGAGCGGCAACGGCGAGGACCCGGCGGGGGTCCGAAGTTTTTTTGTTCCTCATCGAGGCTAGGCAAGTTCAGCGCGCAGGGCGTCGCATCCTAGAGCGAGCGGACGCCGCCGACAAAGAATTCAGAAATACCTTTATAAGCAATACTTTTCCAATTCTGCAACTGAATTGCCGCTTCGCGGTTCGTACGACCGGAATAACAATTCTGAAAGTATGGAATAAATGGATCTCAGCAAAACAACTCCGCGCAGCGTTCGAGAAAAACAACTCGGGCTCGTGCAACTGGCGCGAACCACCGATAAGGCCAAAGCTTTAGCGCAAGGCACGATCGGCGAGTACGAGTATCCGTCCGCAATGGATGAAGGCCTGCTCGAATTTCTCGGCATGAAAGGCTCCGATTTTTTGGAGTTCGTTAAAGTCGCGAAGAACGATACGGAGATCGAAAGCTACACAAGAGGTTTTGTCCAAAAGAAATCGAGAGACGAAATCTCTGCCTTTAATCAGCGCTGGATGACGAATACGCCCAAGGGCGAGGCACTCCAGCATTTTACCGACATGCGCACCCGCATCGCTCCGGATCGCACCGATGTCACGACGTGGCCTGACCTGTTGGACCTCGATGAAGGCCGCACCGTTGCCCCTCGCGAGACCGCAACGGCCGCTCAAAAAAGCGTCTAGCCCGCTAGTTAGCCGGCGCCCTCCCCGCACGGAAGTACGTACGCGAGTCTATCGCGCTCGCTGTCTGGACAATGGAGACCAGGTTTTCTGCCACTTCTTGGTCCCATTGCGCGGCGCTCCAAGCATGACGCGAGGTCCATTCAGTGATAACGAGTATTCGCTCTTTGTCCTCGCTTTGAAATATCTCGCCCTCGAGAAAGCCTTCTAAGTCGCTTTTGTTTTTCATTAAATCCAGAGCCTGCTGCACCAAATGCGCACTATCATCTGGAGCGACACTAATTAAAAGCACTGAAACAAGGCGGGATTTCGAATCTGCGAACATGCATCAAAAGTATCTCACCGATCAAGGAATGTCGAGAGGGTGGGAATATTAGCGGGTAGTGATGCACCCTCACCACCGGCAGCCAATGCCTTGTTGACGATTCTCAAGCGGGCCGTGGGGCTCTGGCAGGCGCATCGTGCCGCGCGGGTCGCAGCCGCATTAGCCTTCTACGCTATCTTCGCGCTGGCTCCGCTGACGTTCATGGTTGTCGTCCTGACCCGCAAGATGATGCATCAGCCGCACGCACTCGAAACGATCGAGGGCGAGCTTCAGCCGATACTCGGAAACAACGGCGCTCATTTCGTGGACGTCCTTGTCCGCGCTTCCGGACATCAGGTTTCGAGTACGCCTCTGATCATCAGTGCGGGTCTCATCCTCTTCGCGGGCTTCGCCGTGTTCATGCAGGTCCAGGAGGCGCTCGACGATGTGTGGGAGATTCCCGAGCACCGGCGCGGCGGCGTATGGCAAATTATTGGGCTCAGGCTACACGTGCTCATCGTTATTGTCGTGCTGGCACTGCTCGCACTTGCGGCGCTCTTCGTCGCGATGGCTGCGGGTCGAGCCGCAGCGCTCGGCGTGAATATCGTTGCGCTGGCGGCATTTCTCACGATAGCCTATCGCGCATTGCCCAACGCAAGCGGTGAGTTGGCGCAGCTGCGCGCTCGGAGCGGCAGCGACGACTGCGATCCTGTTCTGCGGTGAACTGCTGATCTCGTACTATTTCGGGCATTTTCACCCGGAAACGGCATATGGCGACGCCGGCTCGCTGATGATCGTCCTGATTTGGATTTATTATTCAGCGCTGTTGTTTCTTTTCGGAGCCGTACTGACGCGAGCTGCGGAATCTCGCGCGAACTCGTAGAATTAGCGGTACTGACAAAAGAAAGGGACCATGAGCGAACAGATCACGATCCGAGCTGTTGTGCGGGAAGACTACGCTTCGTGGAAGATACTTTGGGACGGATACAACGCGTTCTATGGCCGAGCCGGAAGCACCGCGCTGCCGCCGGATGTCACCCAAATGACCTGGGCGCGCTTCTTTGACGCCTACGAGCCTATGCATGCGATGGTTGCGCACGGTTCAGAAAAACTACTTGGTTTAGTACATTTTCTCTATCACCGCAGCACAATTCAAATCGCCCCTACCTGCTATTTGCAAGACCTCTTTACGGCTGAAGAGGCACGTGGTGGAGGCGTTGGCAGAGCATTGATTAACGCCGTATACCGGCACGCCGCCGCGGCCGGTGTCCCGCGCGTCTACTGGCAAACTCATCAGACCAATAACGTCGCCATGCAGCTTTACGATAAGGTCGCTGAAAAGTCAGGTTTTATCGTCTATCGCAAAACGCTATAAGCAGTTGGCGACGCAACAGCTATTGGAAAGGCGAGGCTTCTACGTAGTGAAGTGCTGGATCACACTCATATGGACTATAGGCACGCGCAGTGCGCTCGTTTTGCACCCACCACGCTTGCCACAGGCTTTTGGATTCGAGTGCGGTGCGCAGCTTTGGTGTAGCAGGAAGGTGCTCGTGCGTCAGCATTGAGAGCGCGTAGTCCGACTCGCCCGGCTCGTCGGCGTCGGGCAGCGTAAACAGGTCGATGAGCATTGGGACGGCTTGTAGCGAGGCTGATTCGCCCATTGCCTGAATCGCGTCGATGCGGTCGACTTGGTTCGTAGAAGTGCGAACGCGGGTATTCAGGAGCGGCAGCTCTTTTTCACCGCCGAGTAGAGCGAGAGCGCGCACCGCCGCTCGCTGAACGTCGTGATATGGGTCATTGAGGAGTCTTTCCATTAGGGGCAAGTACGATGTGTCTCCCATCTCGGCAAGCGCGTCAATCGCCTCCCAACGGTGGATTTGATAGAAACTGTCGCGCGGCTTGGCAGCGGACGCCGCCTGTTCCGCCAATATCTGACGCGATGCGGGCGTGTTGAGATGAGACAGCGCAATCACGGCATAATCCGCATAGGAAGTATTGTTCGGAGCAAGCCAGGCGCGAAAGATAGGTTCCATACCGGGCGCGGGATACGTCCATAGGCCTGCGGCAATCGCTTCGCGTCTCAGATAGCCGTCGTACTCAGCCGCTCTTTGGATTTCGTCGGCACGGCGGATTGCTTCGATATCGGCTCCTGACGGCAGGGGCGGCGGTGACATCGTTGCGGTGACCTCTGCGGCCTGTGACTGCTCAATTGCCAGCAGCTTATCGGGATTTGCAGGTAACACATGCAGCGTGGTCTGAACGTGCACCGTCTCTTCTTGTTTCGGCGAACGCGGGGACTCGGGTGTACCGGAGGGCGGACCGTAACGAATCGGCTTTTCAAGATCTACGTTATAGACACCCGCGTGCGCGATGTGAAAGTCGCCCTCGAAAACATAGCGCTCGGTGAGCGTTTTCCCGGGCTGCACCACCGGCGGAAGAGAGACGCCGCAGCTGCCGCCCATTGCTCCATAAACACACTCGTGCTTCCCATTTCCGGGTTCCGCTCCCGGGACCCGGACAATTAGTGGACGGGCGCCAAAACACGTATTTCCGACGTCGATAGTCAATGGCACGGGTGAACGATTCGTAATTTTCACATCGACCCACACCGGCTCGCCAAGCACGATTGTCGTAGGGTCTAGTTCCACACGAACATCCGGTACAGAAGTCGTTTGCGCCGACTCACCCGTGAGAATCAGCAGCGCGCACAAGGCCGTCAACTCAGTGTTGTGCAAGCGCATATATTACTACAGCGAGGCAGATTTCAAATTCGTGACCGAACCTGTAGCGCTTGATGTTACGCGGTCCAGGCGGAACTCGCCCGACTTTTAGGGTATGGAATTGCCGTGAGCATGCTATTTTCCCTGAAGCTGTATATATATGGTGCGCTCGTGGCGTTTCTTGTTGCATGCATTGTGGCCGCAAGTCTGCGCAAGCGCGGCGCAGCTTGGGCGCGGCTTCCGCCTCCAGACCAGGTCGTGCCGCTTCTCTTGCTTGCCGGCGTGTATGGTCAGTTCGATTGGAATAAGCCCTCGGACAAGCTCGCTCTAGAGATCATGACGGGCATTCTGTGCGCCGTCGTGGGGCTTTGGGTGCTGGTGCGTCTGTTTCCGCCAAAGCCAAGTCAAAGACCGTCGGGGCCAACTCCCCAACCTAAGGATATGCTAACCCGGGGGCCATACCGAGGGTGGTCGGCTCGAGTAGCGCGGCAGCATATGCTATACACTGTTGTGTTCGTCGCCGCAGGCGTCTCTGCCGGCATCTTGATCTCGAAAGGCCAGTCGATATTCGGCGGCGTCGCGCGACGTGCTTAAGTAATTCAGCAACTTGATAGCCGAATCGGAAACCGGGCAATAGACTTTTTGCGGACGGAAAGAATTGCCCTTGCGTGATTGCCTCCGTCGGGGCGTTGCACGATGCCGATCTCACGAGCCAGCATTTTTGTGATGTATAAACCGCGCCCGGATTCGCTCATCTTATCGGCCGGAAGCTGTGCGCGGAACGTAAACGCGGGCCCGCGATCGAGGACGTGCAGCACGGGCTCGTCCGTCGTTAAATCAAGCGCAGCTTCTACCTCGCCTCCGCCGCTATGCCGCACGATGTTCCCGAGCAGCTCGCCGAAGACAAGCTCTGCGTCCGCTGCTTCGGCTTCCGTCGCGTTCGCCGACAGGAGAAGCCGTGCAAAGTCCTGACGGACAGCGCGCACTTCCGATGCATTGTCACAACGGAAAGACCAGCGCACGATGCCCGCGGTTTGTGAGCCAACTGACATGGTAAGAACTGCCACATCGTCGTTCGCAATGCCGAGAACCGCGTTGCGGATTGCGTGTGCGGGAGAGTCGGAGTGATAGATTTCCTCTGCGAGCAAGCGCGTCGCGCAGCCGTCTCTCGCCATCTAGAACGTTTCGCGTCGATTCTGTGAGTCCGTCAGTATACATCACGAGCAACGCGCCTTCTGGAAGAAGTACCGTGTTGTTCTTGCCGGAAGGGGATTGATCGCGTAGCCCGAGGGGAAGATCCGACGGCCGCGAGCTCGCGTATCAATCCGTTCAGGTCGCGTAGTAACGGCGGCGGATGACCTGCGGACGCGTATGAGAACGCGCGCGTCACGGGATCGAAAATGCCGAGAAAGGCGGTCACGATGCGTTCGGGTTGATCGGATCGCAACGCGCGATCGGCCGCATCAAGCACCGCAGCCGGTTCCGGAAAAACTTGAGCGGCGCCGCGGATCGACTGTCGCGCTGCCGCCATTGTAACCGCCGCGTTCAGCCCATTGCCGATAACGTCTCCTACAGAAACAACAACGCGGCCGTCGGGTAGGCGGAACACGTCGTACCAGTCGCCGCCGACGAGAATGTTCTCACCTGACGGCTCATAGATCGCGTCAAATTCTACACCGGGGATTGCCGGTAACCGTTTCGGCATGGCTGCATTCTGGAACGCTACCGAGGCGTGATGCTCTTGGTCCAGTTGCACGCGCAAGACATCCCGCGCTAGGCGGCGATCATGGACATCCGTCGCCGTTCCCACCCAATGCGTAATGATTCCATCGGTCGAGCGCATCGGCAGCGCTCGCAGCAGATGCCAGCGGAACGATTCGTCCTGCGAACCATACGGCTTGATACGAATTTCCGCTTCGTACGGTTCTCCGGACGTTAAGGCGTGCTCAAGAAGGCCGGTGAGCGTTGCGAGATCCTCCCCCGGCAAAATGTGACTCCAACGCTCGGGACGCCTCGCGAGATCCTCAGGTAGCCGCGTGTACTCGAACCAACGTGAATTCGCCCACACCACGGTCCGTCAGGAGCGTGAGTGTAGACGATATCGGCGATGTGATCGGCCATTGCGCGGAATTCGGTTTCGCGCAGCACGGATTTCGTCGTCTCGACGCATGTACACAAGACGCCGCCTTCTTCATCCTCATCGCCGATACGGCTGTAGGAGAAGGTGAAATGTGTTTGCTCAGGATATCCGTTGCGCTCCAACACCAGCGGCATGTCTTCGCCCCATGCGGGCACGCCTGCCTCAAACGTTTCACGTAGTAACGGGCCGATCGTGTCCCAAATTTCCGGCCAGCAGTCACGGGCGAATTGTCCGAGGGCGGCGGGGTGGCGTGCACCCAGTATTGGAACGAATGCATCGTTGTAAATCTGCACGAGATCGCGGCCCCAAAAGACCAGCATTGGGAACCGGGTTCTTAATGCGACGCCAACCATCAGACGCAATGTCGCTGGCCATTCGGCTCGCGGCCCGAGCGGGCTTTGAGCCCAGTCGAACTCGTCGATCTGGTCGGCCATTGTGGCGCCCACGCTTGCCATTCGACGACTTTTCGGCGGGAGATCGGAGTACCCTATCCGCCTTGCCTAGCCTGAAACGGACTAAGCGCGCTGCTCTATCGGTATCTTGCTCAGCATTCTTATCGAGCCACATATCAAACGTTTGCAACTCGGGATTGAGGGATCGCGCGAATTCAACATCGCGCGCCGCGCGAAAATCTTTTTCGAAGTCCCGCTTGAATTGAAACATGTTGCCGAGATCGTCGGCGCCGGGAAAGCCCAGGCTCCGGAAAACCGCCGGATCGATTTCGCGATAGCGCACCGTCTCTCCAAGCGCACGCGTCATCTTTTCGGCCATTTCCTCGCCGGAGAGATGCTCGCCGGCGATCCCGGCGGTCTTTCCGATGAAGGTATCGCCGCGTTTGAAAACGCCATACGCGCATTTGCCGATGTCCTCGGATGCGATCCCGGGCAATTTTTTATTTCCCATCGGAATGGTAAGGGTAAGCGTGCCGTCTTCATCGCGCTTGGGCCTGAGGCCAAATAGATGAAGTTGTCCCAGTAAAATGAGGTTACCAAGAACGTCGTGGGAACATCCGATCTCACTGAAGAAATTGATTGGCTTCCCCTTTTGCATCGAAGTGCGGCACCTTGTATTTGCCCATGAGTGTCGGGAGCTGCTCGCTCTCCAGCGGCACCCATTTGCGAGTATCTTCGAGCGTGGACCATATCGCATATGCACGTCGGCGTCCTTCGCGGCTTGCGCCAGCGTTCGGGCGTGCTCCAGTTCTTTCTCGGGTGAGAAATGCGCCCAGTAAAACGTTGACGCAATACGCGCCGTGTGCGCCTTCAAAGCGCTCTGTATACTCGCGGGATCGTCGAGATCTCCCTGAACCACTTCCGCACGGGGGCTTCCGCGAGTGTCCTTGCAGAGGCGGAATTCGTATCGCGAGTAATTGCGCGCGGCGTGAACTCGCCGTTGCGATCGGCGCAGAATACTCTCTACGAGCCCGCTTCCTTCGAGCCACCCACTCCCGTAACTGCTATGATTTTCTTTTCGCCATATCTCAGCGCTTGGCTAATCGCCTCCTGCTGTCCTGTGCTGTTTGCCCTAGCCACGAAGTGCGTCTTACGCCGCGCCGGCTTCCTGAATCTTAGTAGAGCGCCCACGCGATAACGATATCTTCGATAAAGTTGATGAGATAGCAAAAAATTGCGACGAGAAAGAGCCCGTGATGCGAGGCAATGTTCGTCGCGGTCTGTTCAACATTGCCGGGAATGACGAGCCTTGGGTAAATCGAGAATTCAGCATACGGGACAGGATTGAGCAGATAGGCGAATCCGACTATCAGGGCAGCCTGACGCAGTGTCAATCCTTCAGTGCGTACGATGCTCGCCATTCTCCAGATATACGGTGTTAGCGGTCCACTTGCGCCATCTGGCGCTCGTTGTAGCGCGGGCCGGCCACCTTTTCCGGCGAGAGCGCGGCGTCGAGTGCGGCCATGTCTTCGGCGGTGAGCGACACGGCTGCTGCTCCGACGTTCTCCTCCAAATAGCGCCGCCGCTTCGTTCCGGGAATCGGCACGATATCCGGGCCTTTGTGCAGCAGCCACGCGAGCGCGATCTGCCCGGGCGTGGCGCCTTTTCGCGACGCGAGTTCGCGCACGGCCGACGCCGCCCGCATGTTCGCATCGAAATTCGCACCTTGGTAGCGAGGATCGTTGTGGCGGAAATCGCTTTCCGGATACTCCTCCGCACGCTTTACGGAACCCGTAAGAAAACCGCGCCCGAGCGGTGCAAAGGGAACGAGGCCGATGCCGAGTTCACGCAAGAGCGGAATGATGCGCGGTTCGAGGTTGCGCTCCCACAGCGAATATTCGCTCTGCAATGCGGAGATCGGATGCACGGCGTGCGCGCGCCGGATCGTCTGCTCACCGGCCTCCGATAGCCCGAGGAAACGGACCTTGCCCTCGCGCACGAGCTCGGCCATCGCGCCGACCGTTTCTTCGATCGGAACTGCCGGATCCACACGATGCTGATACAGCAGGTCGATGCGATCGGTAGCGAGCCGCCGGAGCGAACCTTCGACCGCCTCTCGCACGTGCTCGGGCCGGCTGTCCATGCCGCTGATGCCTTCTTTGCCGAACCGGAAGCCGAACTTCGTCGCGATAACGACGTCGTCTCGCCGCCCCTGCAGTCGCGCGACCCAACAGCTCCTCGTTGGTATACGGTCCGTATGCTTCGGCAGTGTCGAAGAACGTTACACGCCAAGTTCGATCGCACGGTGAATCGTCGCAATGGATTCGCGCTCGTCGCGCTCCTCCGGCGCTGCCGTACGCCTGACTCATGCCCATACAGCCAAGACCGAGTGCGGAGACGGTGAGGCCTTGTGTACCAAGGGTGCGGGTGCTCAACATAGGTTTCTCCATTTGTGATTAGCCGTGATATTGCTCGTCGCTGACCTTTTCCATCCAGTCAACCACTTTGCCATCGAGCTCTCTCCTGAATAGCCATATGCGTCATGGCGGTGGTGGGCGTCCCGCCGTGCCAATGCTTCTCATTGGGCGCAATCAGGACAACGTCGCCCGGATGAATTTCTTCGACAGCACCGCCCCAACGTTGTACCCGGCCGCAGCCAGCCGTCACGATTAACGTCTGACCCAATGGGTGCGTGTGCCATGCTGTCCGAGCGCACGGCTCGAACGTAACGATTGCGCCGCTCGCGCGTGCCGGATCACTTCTTTCAAAAAGCGGATCGACTCGGTACGGTTCCGGTGAAATAGTCAGCTGGTCCTACGCCGGACGGCTGCGAACCGACGCGTTTAATCTCCATGTGCGTCCTTGACCTGGTGCAAGCTCTCGACAGCGCCACAGATCTTTGTTTCTATCCGAAGGTAAAATCAAACGCTTCTGCGCCCGGATCGAGAAACTCGATCTCGAACTGTCGACTGATGATGGGTTTCGTCTCACGAATCAGTTGATACGTCCGTTGTTCCGAAACCGCCCCGTATCCGTGCGCGTCTACGTCGCTTCCGTGAGCGGCGCCGGGCGGTTGTCCGTCGATGAGCACGCGGAAGCGTACCGAGGTCCCTCGCCTTGGCGGGCCCATCACCAGATTGAGATCACGCCCATGAAAGCCGTACGTGATCCGCCCGTTCGCTTTGTTCAAAACAACGGCTTCCGGCCCGAAAGTCCAATCACCCAAAAGAGCCCAGGTATTTAGTTGCAGGGAGGCCGGAGCATCATAGATGTGCGGTTTGTTCAATACTGCGCCGCCCGACGAAGCAAAGCCCTTCGTACGTTGATAACCGAGAAAGTTTTCCGGAGATTGTAAGTCCTCCCAGTCGGCGGCAACTTCCAGACCGCGCGGATCGACGGACACCAGGCCGGTGCCGGCGTTGCGGTGTCCCGCCTCGACGAGCAGACTCTTGAATTGCCTTTTCCGTCTCGCTCGTATGCGCCCTCACCGAAATGATGATACCGGATATGGCCCTGAGCATCGACCAGATATTCCGCGGGCCAGTATTCATTCTTGAACGCATTCCATATATCATAGTTGCTGTCGATCGCGACGGGATAATCGACGCGCATTTCCTTCATTGCCGCTCGGACGTTATCGATATTTTTTTCGAACGAGAACTCCGGTGTGTGCACGCCGACCACGACCAGCCCTTTATCTTTATATTTTTCGGCCCACGCGCGAACATAGGGTAACGTGCGTGTCCAATTGACGCAGGTGTAGGTCCAAAAGTCGATGAGGACGACCTTACCGTGCAACGCGGCCGGCGTAAGCGGCGCGGAATTAAGCCACTCGATCGCGCCGCCGAGAGACGGCATCGCCTTCTCTCCTTCCTCGGCTAATGCCACGACCGGTCGCGCGATTCCAATCGCGAGTACCGCGGCGAGCAGTATGCTTGCGTTCACGTCATCCTTTAGCAGGTTTTATGCGGCTACCGTCAATTTCAAGGGTGGCTTTAATTGTCTTTGCAAGCGAGCGCCGCGGAACGCGCGGCTCCACTCCGTGCAATCCGGAAGACGCTCACCGGCGTATAATTATCGTGCGTATCTTAAAATCCGGAATCTTAGAAGTCCGGCCCGGGGGTTCGACCTTACACCCATTTTCGCCCTAATCATCTTCGTGTTCGTCGCCGTTTCAACGACCCAACTGCTAAGCGGTTGGAGCGGGGCGGAGCGTGGGCTGCTTGTATTTGAGCGAGCTTGTCCTCTTAGTATCAGCAGCGTCAAATAAACGTTCCGTTCAAGCACGCCCTCCAGCAGAGCGCTGATGTGAAGAGCGTTGATCCGTGAAAGAATCTGGGCGGCTGATTTGGAATTCGATCGTATGATCACTTGTCACGTTCGCTACGTCATCGACCCGTCCAAAATTCAGGATTTCGAACGCTTCGCAAAGCGGTGGATTGCCATCGTTCGCGTTTCTGGAGGCACGCATCATGGCTACTTTATGCCAAGTGAGGGCGCGAGCAACATTGCCCTGGCGCTGTTTAGCTTTCCGAGTTTTGCCGCGTACGAAGAATATCGCAAGAAATTTGGGGTCGACCCCGAGTTTATCGAAGCAGATCAGATTCGGGACCGCAGTGGGTGCGTCCTGAACTATGAACGGAGCTTTTTTCGGCCGGTCTTGGACTAGGGATTCGTAGCGGTGCGCGCACTTACCGTAAAGTCTGGAAACATCCGGTGGCGAATGCCGTACACGCTATATGAAACACCGGCTTGCACTTCTCTTTTGTTTCCTTGCATTTGGCAGCGCTGCGCGTGCGTCGACATTCGCACCGGGAATTTATGAGGCCTCCGGTGCCCAGGTCTACGTCGGTGTGGAACACGAACTTCCAGACGCCGCAGGGGCGCCTCGGCGTTTCTCTGTACTACGCCGATGCAAAACCGCGTGCTACGGTTCTGCTCGTTCACGGCAACGACGCGGAAACGCGAGAGATGGGGTTCATCATCCCTTTCTTCGCCTGCAACGGCATGAACGTGCTCAGTCACGATCAGCGCGGAACTGGCGATTCGACGGGCAACTGGTTCTTGAACGGTCCCATTCAACGAGCCACAAGACGCAGCCGCCATTTATGACGCGTTTCGCTGCGACCGCCACGTCGATTCGCAACGTATCGGCGTGTTGGGATTTAGCAATGGGGGCTGGACGGCACCGCTGCTTCACGAATTTTTGGTTGAGGGTCACAGTGCTTTGGCCGGCGCTTGCATTGCTCCATACGATCCATTGGTGAAACTTGGTCGACGTAACTTGATGTTTTCAGCACTCGCGAGCCATTGTCCGGCGCGTCGTTCGCCTCCGAGCACATCGGCGGCTCCTACGGTAATCCGCTTAACGGCGCCTCAATTGTCAATCTCATACGCTCAAGTTGAGTCGCGCGAATGTCGATGTGTAATTCAGGACGCCTTCGAGACAGGAGTATGGCCTACAAAAACGCAAGCATTATACAGGATTAGAGTGCATGGCATCTCGAGCTATGCATAGTGCGGCCTTCATCACATTTCTCTGGAATTTGACGATTAGAAGTGAGCGATGCGAGAATTAATAGCGGGTGTATTATTCTTCACGATAATGTGCACAGCTTCTACTGGTGCGGAAAATCGCTTTCATACATCTGTAACGCTCGATCGAATTCTTATTCCATCCTCTCAAGACGCGACCGCGACATTAACCATTGTGAACAACTCGAATGCGCCCATCTCGTTTGATGACGCAGGCGTGGTTTTCTTGGAACGTTTCGAAAAACAGTGGCTGGCGCGACCCCGCTACACGGGCGGTCAAGCAATTGTCACGCAGGCGCAGCATATAGCGGCGCATTCGGCTTTTAAGACGTCGATCACGCTGCCTTCGTGTCAAGTCCAATCTGAGCCCTGCACGCAAGATGTCGTCATGCAGTATCGAGTCGGTGAACCCACGGGGTACCGGCTACTGCGTACGCCGGTACTCCATTATGAGTTTGTTCCCGATCCGGCGGCTACGTACCGACTTGTAGGTCTCAGCGGGAACAGGCCGGCATTCCTGACGTATGGAGTGGCGACGGATACCATCTTTCCTGACTCGCTCATCGTTAAAGCGGCCGCATCCGAAGCGGAGATGCAGTCTGGATCAATCCGGTAATCCCATTCTGCAAGATGCGTTACTGTCGATCTTCCGTAAGAATGGTTTGGATGCCGACCCCGATGTATTCGGTGAGGAAAACTCGGCATGGTTTGCGAGCATCAAAGTCAACCGGGCAGACGAAGACCAGGACGCGATTCACAAGGCAATTTCGAGCGTAAGCACGCAGCTCAGGATCACGCATTACCGCGCTCTCGCAGTTTCTGTACGTACCATCTGTTCCGAACGGCCTCTGACCCCGGCGAAACGGCGCTTGCCGATCTCGCTGCCCGCGACGCCTTCAGGCGGGCACGAACGCTCGCAGATATTACGGGCGCAGGCGACATTGCTTTCGCCGGTACTTACCGCGGTGTTTCCGCCCGAGCGGTCCTTGGCTCCAAGATCGTTGATCCATTTTCTTTCGACGAAGGTGTGCCGGTGGATGAGTTCCACCCGATCGCGTTGGACGGCCCCGCCCGTCAACCCACGCCCCTGGTATTAGTCAAACAGGCTCTCTTTGCGGGGAATCAGATTGTGCGCGCTCCGGCAATTCTACCAATTGCGGCACAACGCAACAGTTTCTACCTGCTCAACAGCGGGGGGCTGCCGCCGCTGCAACCTACTGCCGAAATTGCTGCCGATCGACCGGAACTTTATGTTATCGGCATGGCGGCAAATCGGCCATCCTTAAGGTCGGGTCTGTCACCGGAATACGCGGCAATCGTTGACGCGCGGCGTCGGACGGCGCTCCTGGCGGGGTTTTTAGGAGTAACGCCCGAGTACGAGTCCCTATTTGCGCTCTTTCCGCAATGGGACTCTGCGGATGGTCACGCCGTTGGCGTGGCAACGACGTTTTTCGGATGGGATCCGCAGAGCTGGCGGCGGTTGCCGCACCAACGCCAGACGCGTTCAGTTGAGAGCGCGGCTGCACCAATGGTGGCGATGACGCCAATCTTTGCGAGCGACGAACAAACGCTCATCCGGACGACGAGCACAGTTTTTACAAGACAGAGGCCCGATGGCGTGCAGATCGATGCGGATATCTCATCGGCGCTCGGTTCGCATGCACCGCTTTCGAACGCGAATTCGATAGCACGCCAAATGGCGGCACGGCTGAAGCGATTACCGTACGTTCTGGATGTCGGTTGGAGCGTGCCACCCAGCACGCTTGGCCGGAACGCGCAATATGAAATCGTCGTACGTTCCACCAACCTGCCGGTGATAAATGCGGCGGTCGATATGCTTGAAGCTGGATATAAAACGTTTTCACCGCGCGTACGCCTGCACGCAACTGCGTTCACGGAACATTGTGAGCTAATCGAACAGCAGCTGATGCAGGAAGCCGTACGCCGAAATTCAATGGATGCTGCAAGACTCTCCGTAATATCGCATCGGCCGCTGCGAAAGTTACTGCTTGCGGAGGTCTTTCCGCTCACAACGCGAGAAGACACTTGCCACAGTCATTTACAAATGCCAGGAATGTTTGGCGGCAACAATACGGGGTGGGCTCTGGACGTCCCGGATTCACTTCCGATCGCACTTTCCGCTACGCTTGTCTTCCGAACGTTTCCAAAACGGGACTAAAGGAGCACGCGGCACCTTAGTGATCCACAAAATCTGACGTTTCATCGAACGTTGGCTGGCGGTGAAGTGACTCTAACGCAAAGCGGCGATGTTCGCCTGACTCAAGCTTCACGACGGCTTCGTGCGGGTGCACCGCGGTAACGGTTCCGCTTAGTCCCTCGCCGGGAATTGAAACTTTATCTCCCGGTTTTAGTAACGCATGTGCTTTCTTCGATGGCATTTTGAGACCTCACAATGATTCGATGTACTTTGCGATCGGCTGCTACTTGTTGCTCGTTCAACGTTTTCGGATACAGCTTGGGCGCCGTTCCGCCGGCTCCTGCCGCACTGTAGCAGACCGAACAGCGAGCGTCGACGACGGCAAGGCCTTACGATATCGGCCTAACCGATTATCATACCCCTATCCGGTCCGATTTATCGGATTGAACCTTCAGGCGAGGACTTGAGGATGGCACAAAACACTACCGGCTTACAGCATTGAATGAATCGCGATCGATGAGCCGTCAGTCGTAATGCTGACCGCCCCGTTTTCGTCGGTGCGATAGATGTTGGCGTCAATGCGCTGCAGCGTTTCGATTGTTGACGGTGCAGGATGGCCGAACATATTGTGGCGGCCGACGGAGATAATCGCATAACGTGGATGCACCGCTGTGATGAAGGCGGGCGAACTGCTGTATGCAGATCCATGATGTCCGACCTTGAGCGCATCGGCGTGCAGGTCGATTCCTTGGCTTAGGAAACGCTGCTCCGCCGCAACGCCTGCATCGCCGGTGAAGAGCATGCGGAACTTCTTGTACTGCAGCAGAAATGCGATCGAATTATCATTGATCGCATTGTTGCTCTCGATGAACGGCAACGATGGTCCGATAAACGTAAGCGTGATGCCGTCGTCTGTGCGCCATATCGTTCCCGCGCGCGGATGCACGATTGGAACGTGCTCCGCGTGCGCGGTTTGCAGCGCATCGTTGTACGCATATCCAGCGTACCGCTGTCCGCTATCGGCAAACTCGCTTACACGCGAAATTCGCGTAAAACAACCGGAGCGCCGCCTGCGTGGTCGCCGTGCGGATGCGAGAGGATGAGCGCGTCGATGCGATGGATTCCGCTGCGTCGCAAGAACGGAACGACGATACGCTCGCCGACCTTTTCCGCTGAGGATGCCGTTCCCGATCCGCGTTCGAGACGGCCTCCTGCGTCGACGAGCAGCGTATGGCCGGCCGGCGTTTGAATGACGATTCCATCGGCTTGGCCGACGTCGAGCACCGTAATGCGTAGCTTGCCGTCGGCTTGGATCGGAGGAGCGAGGATAACGTAAACGCCGATAACGAGCGCCATGAGCGCGGGTGTGCGCGCATGACGCTTCCAGCACCAGACCGCTGCGAGGAGAGCAGCATCGTACGCGCCGATACTCCATGCGGGCGGGGGCGTTATGTGCAAACTCGCATGCGGCAACGATGCGATCGAGTGAACGGCTGCGACGATCCAGGCAAGCAGCCAGCTGTCGATATTCGCGAGTAACTGCGCGAGCGGCGGCACGTGCGTGAAAAGCAGCGATCCGGCAGCGAGAATCATGGTGAGCCCGACAACGGGAACAACCAACAAGTTCGCAAGCATTGCATATGGCGCGACGAGAAGGAAGATCGCCGCGGTAAGCGGCCACGTTCCGACTTGCGTTGCGGCGGTGAGAACGATTGCTTCTCGCACTTTTTCGGGCAGCGCGAAACCTTCCAGCAGGGCCGTACACTCGTCTGCGAGCAGCAAAATCGCACCAACGCAGGAAAACGAAAGCGCGAACGAGGCGCTGCAGGTACTTTGGGGCCAGAAAAGTGCTAGCGCACCGAGCGCGATTCCGTACGCACTCCAAGATCGCGCGGAAGCCCCGAGTCCGTAGGCGCATAGGCTGAATGAAATCATCAGCGCTGCTCGTGTTACGGGCAGGTGTAAGCCGCTGAAAACGGCGTACGCCCAAATCACCGCGATCGTTACGATGCACGTGACGCCGCGAGGCAGCGTCAAGGCCCGAAGCAGGCTCACGACGATGAGCGCGACCACGCCCAGATGCAACCCGGCGGTTACGAGAATATGAACGGTGCCGGTTTCTTGAAATTCGGCACGCAATTCGGGCGGAAGCGCGCCGCTCCCGCCCCACAGTTCGCCCGCGACGATCGAAGCGTACGGTTCGGCCAGACGCGAACGCAGCTGCGCAAGCGACCAGGCACGCACGCACGCAAGCCGGATGCGGAGGGTCGGGGCTGCGCTCGGGAGTCGTGCGAGTATGTGCGCGCCGCTCATATGCGCGGTGATGCCGCGTTCGGCTTCGATCGCGCTCTGGTCGGGTTCGCCGGGATTGCGCGGACCGTCGAACGATTCGAGGCGGCCGCGAACGAGCACATGTGCGCCGACCTGCGGCGCGCTCCCCGCGCCTTCAATTGCATACGTCGGTCCAGTATCGGCAGCGCACGTGTAAGCCGAGCCGGAATCGGCTTGGCCGATTTCGATAACGGTGCACGCCAGGCGAGTCGTGTGCGGACGGATCGGTGCGCTGTTAGCGAGCGTATTGTGCAGCGTGCCGCTCGCGGCGCCCGCAACCAGGGCGGCAGACGCGAGCAACCGAATGCGGCCAGGCTCGCGCTGCGTTAGCATCCAAGCGAAAAACAGGATCGCCGCAACGAGCAGGATTGCGTGCACGCCGGGGTCGAGCGGTTGCGTGAGCGCCGCGCCCGTCACGGCGGCAACGCCGAAAACCAGCGGCGGGCGATGCTCCATCGTAGTACGTTTGCGACCGCACCAGGGTGCGTCTAGAGCCGGAGGCTCGTCGCTCACGTTCCGGCTAGTGTTCGACGAGCGGCGAACCGGACGGTTTCACGATTGCAGTCCAAACGTACGCCGTAGGGAGCGGACTGCATTTGGAATAGGCGCTATAACCGTGAGACGCGTTCCACGATAGATCGTCTCCGCTCGGGCGCACCGGCTTGAATCCACTGCTCTCGTTAAGCGGATACGTGGCAACACGTGCCGCTGCGAGCGTGGCGCCGTCGAACGCGGAGTTTCCGCTCGACGTGACGATCGAGGCATTCGTGACTGCACCCGCGCCGGTTGACATCCACCCGCACGGCTGTACTCAACGGTTTGTTCGTACGCACGTTTGCGATGGCCGGCGCGCCGTCATGGATGAGATCCGGAACCCGGCAGGCCGAGGGATGCTCGTTGCTCCAACCCGCCGGGTATGATGCGGCGACAATGGAGTAGATGCGCTGATGATTCGAGCGCACGGGATACCAGGTACGGAACATCGAGGCGACAGCAGTACAGTTTTTCAGTGCAGGCCGGTACGTGAAGTTTGTGAACTCGCGCACTGCGAACTGCGCGCCCTTCTGATCGGGCGTCGACACGACGACGATTTTTTGGAGTTTGCCGGACGCATCTACCGCCACGTCAAGGATCGCAACGTTATCCGCGCCCCAGTATTTTGCAGTTGCTCGCGGGCCATGGAAGATCTCCAAAACGTTTTCTTGCCGTGAGAGGAATAAAGGATCATTTGCATTTGAACGGGACGATCGGGCGTCGAGCATACCTCCGGCGGTGAGTTGCACCGGCACCGAAGGCTGCGGCGCATACGCGAGAACCGGCGAGATCGTTTGCATGAGAATCGCGATGAGCGCAAGGAACATCAATGCGCACTCCAAGTGCGGAAAGCGAAAGGCGAAGACGTCGTGGATGCCTATCGAGAAGCCGCTCAATACGCGCGACGACGGAGTGTTGGGAGCCAATGGCGCTCGGAGCGGCGATCGGCGTGGCGCCGCGGGGAGCCGCCGCGATTGTCGCGAGCGCTTGGGCAAATACGTCGCCGTTGCCGAGCCGCGCGACGACCAAATCGTCGCATGCGATCTCGCGTTCGATGCTGAGTTGACGCTGGACGAGCCACGCGACCGGGTTCACGGCAACGAACGCTACGACGACGCGCGCGACTGCATTGCTCCAAACATCATAGCGTTGAAGGTGCGCGAGCTCGTGCATAATAATCGCTTCAACAGCTTCGGGGGAGTGGTCGTCCACAACGGAATTGGGCAAGAAAACGCCCGGCCGCAGGAAGCCGATAGCAAGCGGGACGCTGATTCGAGTCGAGACCCACACCGGATACGCGTACCGCGACGGCCACACACGCGCATCGCGTTGAACCTTCGTCAGTTCGTAGAAGTTTAGAGCCAGAACGAAGCATCGCGCGGCTGCGATAAACGCCCACGCGAGCGCAACCACAATGGCTAGGGTCTCGGGGATCATAATGCGCGCCGTGGATGACGGCGGTGCCGGCGTCATAGCGGCGGGCCGGCATATCCACCGGCGCGTTGAACGAAGAATGCAATGTTGCGTCTCGATCGTCTATTGAACTAATCGTGGCTGCATCGCGTTGCGGAGAGGGCAATGCGAGGTGGCCGGCGAGCAGAACGGTGCACATCGGAACGGCGACGAGCGCGAGCAACGTGCAGAACCAAATGGCATAACGCGTTGCCGCGCCGAGTTTCGAAAATACACGCAAGGCAAGCCACACGAGTCCGAATAGAATGGCGCCTTCCCAGATGCTATCGAAAAGTGCACCTGACGTTGCAAGCACGAATGGGGCAAGCGAGGCAATCATTTGCGGCCCTTCACGTTCTCGAGCAATTCGCGGATGCGCTTGCGATCGATTTCTCCGAGCGGGACGTCATCGAGAAGAGCGACCGCAAGTGCATTGGGCGTCTTGAAGAAGCGGGCGATCACGTGATTCACGGCGGATTTCGCGGCATCGTTTCGTTGCACGAGCGGGAGATAGGTGTAGGCCCGCTGCCCGGTCTCTTCGTGTCCGACATAGCCCTTCTGTTCGAGCGTGCGCAGAGTGGAGAGGACGGTATTGTAGGCGAGCGGCGGTGGCGCCAGCGTCGCGACGACTTGGGAAACGGTAGATTTTCCGCGCTTCCACAAAACTTCCATGAGGCGGAGCTCGTGGTCGGTGAGCACGAGCGCTTTCTTGCGGGGCATCGTACCTCCTAGATTCCTAGTTGAATGATAAGCGCGTCTCGGAACTTTGTCAACTAGTATTCTAGGTGATACAAAAAAGCGAACCCGAGAGACGGACGTCTTTTGCGGCAACCAGGGTGACTGACGCGAGCGACCGAATGCGGCGGCAGCGGTCCATCGTACGTTTGCGACCGCACAGGGTGCGTCTAGAGCCAGTAAGGGGAAGAAACGTGCGAATTCTCGTCACCGGCGGCGCCGGCTTTATCGGTTCACATGTTGTGGACGCTTATCTGGCCGATGGGCACGATGTGCTCGTTGTGGATTCGCTCTGGGAGCACGGCGGCGGCCGGCGAGAAAACGTGCCCGACCGAGTGCATTTCGAGCATATGGACATTCGTGATAACGATCTCGCACGAGTCTTTCAAGAATTCAAACCCGAGATCGTTAATCACCATGCGGCCCAGCACAGCGTCGCGATAAGTTCGCGCGATCCCCGGTACGATGCGGACGTCAACGTCATGGGATTGCTCAACGTTCTCGACAACTGCGTAAAAAACGAGGTGCGAAAAGTCATTTTTGCATCGAGCGGGGCAACGTTCGGCACGCCGGATCATTTACCGATGAACGAGAGCACGCCGCAGCGGCCCGAATCGCCATACGGCATAACGAAAATGGTGACCGAGCACTATCTGCGTTTCTATCAGTCGGAACACGGCATCCCGTTTACGGCGCTGCGCTACGGAAACGTGTACGGTCCCCGGCAAGATCCCAACGGCGAGGCGGGCGTCATTGCGATATTCATCGGCAAGTTTTTGTCCCGGCAGGGTATTCGTATCGATTGGGACGGGGAGCAAACCCGTGACTACGTGTATGTGAAGGACGTCGCTCGCGCTAATCTGCTCGCGCTGGATCGTGCCGGCGGCGAGTGCTTATGCATCGGCACGAATCGCCGAACGAGCGTCAACGAGATCTACCGTGCGCTCGTCGAGATCAGCGGCTTCCCGGCTCCGGTCGAGCATGCACCAAAACGCGCGGGCGATGCGCGAGACGCGCAGTTCGACCCGGCGCTCGCGAAAGCGAAACTTGGGTGGGAGCCATCGACGCTGTTACTGGACGGGATGCGCGAAACGTTCGAGTACTTCAAATCCGTGCTGCCTGCCTAAATGCACGATATGCCCGCGTGGCTTATGCGCACGCTCACGGCAGTGACCGACATGCTGGCCAAAATGCGCCGCCGCTTGATTCCCCCGGCTCTTGCGGCGCTGGACATGGGAACGATGTCGTGGGTAGCACAGGCGCTCAGCGCGTTCTGCGAGCTCGGACTGCCGCAAGCGCTCTCCGGCACACCGCGAACCGCAGCAGAGCTTGCCGCGGGCGGTTACGGAGATGAAGCGATGCTCTTTCGTCTGTTACGTGCCCTATGCGCGTACGACGTCGTGAAGTATGCCGGCGCCGGCCGCTTTACGCTCGGGCACGTGGGAAAGGGCCTTACCGGAGAGCATTCAGCCGCACCGATGATACGCTACGCCAACGCGCCGTGGCACGTGAAAGCGTATGCGCAACTCGCGCGCGGAATTCGCACCGGACGCCCGGGCTTCGACCTCAGCGAAAACATGTCGATGTTCGAGTATTTCAGCCAAAACGACGACGCCGGCGAGATATTCGACCACGCGATGCAGGCGCTGACGCCGATGTTCGCCGCACCGATGGCGCAAGCGTACGATTTTTCCCCGTTCACGAGCGTTGTCGATGTAGGCGGAGGCACCGGCGCGCTCCTTGCAGCGATCCTCGCTCGCTTTCCGAGCGTGCGCGGTATCGTATTCGAACGCTCGTCCGTTGCGCAGCGCGCCCGCGAGCGCGCAAACACGCTTGCCTTGAGCGAGCGCCTGCGCGCGGTTGAGGGCGATATGTTCCTCGATGCGCCTCCGGTTGCCGATGCCTACATCGTCAGTCATATTCTGCACGACTGGAACGACGATGCCTGCGTGCGCATCCTGCGGAACATTCGCGCGCGCGATGCCCGGCGATGCGCGCCTTTTGGTTTACGAGATTGTCGCGCTGCCGCCCAACAACCGCTGGTCGCAAGATCGCATCCAAGACCTCGAAATGCTCACGATGCTCACCGGGCGCGAACGAACCCGCGAGGAATACGCAACATTGTTCGCACAAAGCGGCCTGCGCCTTTCACGCGTCATACCCACCGCCGCCGCCGAATCCATCATCGAAGCCCTCCCCTAAAGTTGTCGTGGTAGCCTGTCGAACCACCATGACAACGAGATGTTAGGTGACGACGAGGTTTAGGAGTTTGTCGGGGACGAAGATTCGTTTGCGAATCTCTTTTCCGTCGAGCTGTGTTTGCACGCCGGCTTGTTCGAGTGCAAGCGCGAGCGCTTGGTCTTCGCTGATTCCGGGTGCGGCCTGCACGCGTGCGCGAATCTTGCCGTTTATTTGCACGACGAGCGTGATCTCATCGACCGCCAGGGCGCGTTGGTCGGGCTCGAAATAGCGTTCCAGGTGCACGGAGGTTGCGTGCCCCAAACGTTCCCACAGTTCATCGGCGATATGTGGTGCGAACGGCGCGATGATAAGCGGCAGTGCGTGGACGGCGTAGAGCACGACCGGCGAATCCGGCTCCGCTTGAATCAGAGCGGTGAGCGCATTGATATACTCATCGAGCTTGGCTATCGTCGCGTTGTAGTGGAAGCGTCGCGAGGTCGTCTCGTCGCACGCCGACTTTGCGGCGACGTGCACGGCGCGCAGCAGCGCTTTCTCCGGCGGTGATTGCGCGGGCGGCAGCGCTCTGATGTCAACGCTTCGAGCGCGTTCGACGAGCGGTTCGCACGCGCGCCAGACGCGATTGATGAAGCGCACGCGTCCGCTGATTCCTTCGTCGGTCCAGTCGCTGGTGTCCTCGGGCGGCGTCACGTAGAGTAAGAAGAGCCGCATCGCATCGACGCCGTTGCGCTCGGCGGTCTCGTCGATTCCGATGACATTGCCGCGCGACTTGCTCATCTTCTCGCTATTGTAGAGCACCATTCCTTGGTGAAACAGGCGCGTGAACGGCTCGTCCGACTCTCCGACCCACCCTTTGTCGTGAAAGAATTTATAGAAGAAACGCGAGTAGAGCAGATGCAGCACGGCGTGTTCGGCGCCGCCGATGTATTGATCGACGCTCATCCAGTAGCGCGCATGCTGCGGGATCCCACGGCCGGCTGCCGTTGTGCGGATCGAGATAGCGCAGATAGTACCACGACGATTCGAAGAACGTGTCCATCGTGTCGCTCTCGCGTCTGGCCGGCCCTGCGCACTTGGGACATACGGTGTTCGTGAAGGCGGGATCGCGCGCAAGCGGGGAACCCTCGCCGGTGATCGGCACGTTTGCGGGAAGCAGTACGGGCAGCTGATCGTCCGGAACGGGCACTTCACCGCAATCTTGGCAGTACACGATCGGAATGGGCGTGCCCCAGTAGCGCTGACGTGAAACGAGCCAATCGCGGAAGCGATAATGCGTCTGTGCTTCGCCGAGATCCAGAGCGGCAAGCCGATCGGTGATCGCTTTGCGGGCACGCTCGCTCGACATGCCCGTGAAATCGCCGCTGGCGATCAGACGCCCATCATCGACATAGGGTTTTTGCAAGGGCGCCTCCGTGTCACTTCCCGGGGCGATGATGACCTGCGCGATCGGAAGCCCGTGTTTACGCGCGAAGTCAAAGTCACGCTCATCGTGTGCGGGCACGCCCATGACCGCGCCGCTGCCGTACTCGGCAAGCACGTAGTTCGTCACCCAGATCGGCACACGCTCGTGCGAGAGCGGATTGACTGCATACGCACCCGTGAAGACGCCCTGTTTTTCCATCAGGCTCGTGCGCTCGAGTTCGGACTTCGATTTCAAGCTCTCGGCAAAATCCGCGACGGCCGCGCTCTGCTTTTTGGTGACGATGCGACCGACCACCGGATGCTCGGGTGCAACGGCCAAATACGTGGCGCCGTACATGGTGTCGACACGCGTCGTAAAGACGCCGATTCGTTCCTCCGAGTTTTCAACGGCAAACCAGAACTGCGTGCCCTCGCTGCGGCCGATCCAGTTGCGCTGCATCGTGCGCGTTCGCTCCGGCCAGCCTTCGAGTTTTTCGAGATCCGCGAGCAGACGGTCAGCGTACGCGGTAATTTTCAAGAACCATTGCGAGAGGTTGCGCCGTTCGACCAAGTGATCGCAGCGCCAGCATCGACCGTCGATCACCTGTTCGTTTGCGAGCACGGTTTGATCGTTCGGACACCAGTTCACAGGTGCTTCGCGCTTATAGGCTAGTCCATTTTCGTACAGCCGTAAGAACAGCCACTGGTTCCAGGCATAATATTCCGGATCGCAGGTAGCGACCTCACGGCTCCAGTCGTAGCTCGTGCCGATCAAGCGAACCTGACGTTCCATGTTCGCGATGTTCTCGCGCGTCCACACGTTTGGATCGGCGCCGCGTTGAATCGCCGCGTTTTCGGCCGGCAGGCCGAACGCGTCCCAGCCCATCGGATGCATCACGTTGTGCCCAAGCATGCGCATCATGCGCGCGACCGCATCGCCGAACGTATAGTTTTTGGCATGGCCGACATGAAGATCGCCCGATGGATACGGAAGCATCTCGAGCACGTAGTACTTCTTGCGCTCGCGATCTTCGGTCGCTTTATAGATGCCGTCCCGCTCCCAGCGTTCTTGCCATTTGCGTTCGACGGAGCGAAAGTCGTAAGTCTCGGCCATAAGAACTGGTGTAATAAGGCCGCGCACCCGCGGCACCCTCTTTCGGGCCTGCCGGCCGAACGTGAAAGCAGGGCATGAATCGCATGCTCATACTCGCAGCCGGCGCAGCCCTCGTGCTCCTTGCCTTATGGCATCCGGCTGCCTCACCGCCCGCACCGGCGATCGCGAGCGTGCCGCGGGTCGCCTTCGATCGTCATCATTCCAGGCAGCACCGGACCGGCCGCGGCGCGATTCTTCGCACGGAAGCGAGGTCGTCGTCTACGTTGCCGGAGCCGTGATCCGGCCCGGCGTGTACGTTCTGCCCGACGGTTCGCGGTGTGATGACGCGGTTCGACGGGCCGGAGGCTTTCGCGCGAACGCCGATCCCGACGCGGTCAATCTCGCCGAACGCATTACGGATGGCCAAGAAATTCTCGTTTCGCGCATCGGGCAAGCCGTCGCACACCCGTCGCATTCGCGTTCAAAGCGTCGAAGCCGGCCTGCACCGGCCCAAAGCGTCGACCTCAACACGGCCGATGCGGCCACGCTTGCATCGCTTCCCGGCATCGGCACCGAGCTCGCTTCACGCATCGTCGAGTACCGGCAACTCAATGGACCGTTCGCATCAATCGACGAACTCGCCGACGTTTCCGGAATGACGCAGCGGCGCATCGACGCGCTCACGCCGTATGCGAGGCTGCATGAAGCGCCTTAGCGGAGAGCGAACGGTGAGCGCGTGGAAGTCGAAACGCTGCCGGCGCTGATTCGCCGTTCGCTTGAGCAGAAACGCGAATCCGTGCTTGTCGAGCGCGTCAATGGTACGTGGACGCCGACCTCGAGCGATCAATTGCTCGAGCGCGTGCAGCATGTGGCGTGCGCGATTCGAGACGCCGGTTTACAATCCGGCGATCGCGTCGCCCTCATCGCATCCGACTGCGTAGATTGGATTGTTGCCGATTTTGCGATCCTGTTTGCGGGCTGTGTCGTCGTTCCGGTCTTTCCGACGCAGGCTGCCGATCAAGTCTCCTATATCCTCGAGAATTCGCAGGCCAAGCTGATCTTCGTCGATACGGAGCACGCGGCGCAGCGGCTGGCGGAGCTGCCGGTTTCGCTGCCGCCTGTTGTGGTTTTCGCGAGTACCGGCGCCGATTCGCTCAGCGCTTTTGAATCACGCGGTGCACAGGTGCGCGCAGCGCATCCCGACTGGCCGCAGCAATTTGAAAGCGAGCAGCAGCCAAACGATCTCGCGGTTCTCATCTATACGTCGGGAACGACGGGCGAGCCCAAAGGCGTGATGCTCTCGCACCACAATCTCGGATTCACCGCGCAATCCTCGTTCAGCCACGCCTTCACGATCTTGACCCCGGGAAGCGAAGTGCTCTCGGTGCTGCCGTTCTCGCACATTTACGAGCACGACATCATTTACGGCTATATGCTTGCACGCGTCCGGCATTACATCTGCCATCACGTCGACGAATTGCTCAGCGATCTTCAGAGCGTCCGTCCTGTGGCGATGACATCGGTACCCCGAATCTTCGAACGCATGATCGCAGGCGTTACGGCACGCGCAAGAGTACACGGCGGCCTGCAGGCCAAGCTCGTGCCCTGGGCGCTGCGCGTGGGCCGAAACTACATGACGGCGAAGACCCGCGGCGCAGTCGCCGGGCCTTTTGCGGCTGCAATATGCGCTCGCGTATGCGATCGTCCTCAAGAAAATACGCATACGCCTCGGTCTGGATCGCGTTCGGTTTCTGGTAAGCGGGTCGGCACCGCTGCACTTCGATACGGCGATGCTGATGCTTGGCCTGGGCATCACGATTTTAGAGGGATACGGTCCCACCGAGTGCTCGCCGGTCATCACCGTAAACACGTTTGAAGACAATCACTACGGCACCGTCGGCCGCCCGATCTCCGGAGTCGAAATCAAAATTGCACCGGACGGTGAAATCCTTGCGCGCGGCGCGAACGTCATGCTCGGCTACTATAAGAATGCGGAAGCGACGGCGCAGGTCATGGAGGACGGATGGTATCATACCGGCGATATCGGAACGATCGACGAGATCGGCTGTCTTCACGTTACCGACCGTAAGAAGGAGCTGTTCAAGACGTCGGGCGGTAAATTTATCGCACCATCGCGGGTGGAATCGGCGATAAAGCGCTCCGTCTATGTCAACCAAGTGATGTTGGTCGGCGACTCACGTCCCCATCCCGCTGCGCTGATTTCGCCGAACTGGGAACTGGTACGCACCGAGCTCGGCCTGGATCCGTCCTCTCCGGTTGAAGATCTGGTGCATCGTGACGACGTGGTCGCCCTCATTACAAAAGAAGTCCGCGATCACACGCACGATCTTGCCAAATTCGAGCAGGTGCGTAAAGTGGTACTCCTTCCTCGCGAGCTCTCGGTCGAGGCCGGCGACCTTTCGCCCACGCTCAAGGTGCGCCGTCGCATCGTAGAAGCGAAGTACGCCGCCGATATCGAACGGCTTTATGCGGGCGACGCGCAGCACCTCGAGATGCACGCGTAGAGCCCGCATGACGACGCAAACGACGCACCGTGTCGACGAAGTTCTGCGCGGACCGATCAAGAGTAAAACGATCTTCCCCGCATTGATCTTGCATTTGGTAAAGAAAAGCCCGGATCATGGATACGGTCTCATGCAGCGCATCGACTCGCTGTGCGGAGGTTTGGTGGCGGTCAATACCAACAAAATTTATCCGTTGCTGCGCCGTCTGGAGGAACGCGGATTTCTGACCGCAACCTGGGATCACCCGACCAAGCGTTCCCGTCGGATTTATAATATAACGGCGGAAGGCGAAATGCGTTTGGACCGTATCAAAGGCGCGATGCTGCCCTATCTGGACGCGGTTACCGATGCGGTGAACGACCTCAAACGGGAGCTGTACCGGTAAGAGCGCCGTGCCCTTCTTGAGTTTGGTGCATCTGCGCGAACTTCGCTGCGAGCAGTGCGGCGCGATCGTTGCACAGGCGGGTGCTCGTTCGTTCATTACCGACCAGGCGGGCGATCCGCTTTACTTCGCGACCGACGATCCGCCGGCCGAAATGGTCGTGCACGTTCATGCCCAAACGGACACGCAACCGAGCTGAACGTCCCAAACGAAATTTCCGCGGAAGAAGCACTTGCAACGCCGGATGACGCCCCGATTGCATCCGACGCCCGGTTCGAGTCGGGAACGAGTGACAGCGGTAAATCCCTGCCATAAATTTGACCCCTTTCCGTGAGCATAGGCTTGCTTAACAGGGTCCGAACGCGCCGGGCGCAATAAACTGATGCATGAACGTCAGAAAGCTTATAGCGCTGCTATGTTTTAGCGCGCTCTTGGGCGCAGCTCCGCCTTCGCCTAAACCCTCAGCTCCGCCGCCGCCCGCAGCAGAAGGTGAAACGCCTGATGCGGTTACGCAACATACGGTGACGATTAACGGCACAGCGTACGCGTACACCGCACGTGCCGGAACGATCACGCTTACCAACGAGAAAGAACAACCCTCGGCGCGCGTGTTCTACACCGCGTACACGGTTGACGCAGCCGGTGCGGGCCGCCCCGTGACGTTCATTTATAATGGCGGCCCGGGCAGTTCGACGATGTGGCTGCGAATGGGATCGATTGGACCCGTTCGCGTGCAGGCCGGAAACGGCCGTCCCTCGGGGCCGCCGCCCTATCCGATTCGTGACAACCCATATAGTTTGCTCGACAAGAGCGATCTCGTCTTTATCGATATGCCGGACAGTGGGTTCGGACGTATTCTGGGCGGTCAGGAAAAAGATTTCTTCGGCGTCGATCAGGACGTTGCGGCGTTCGGCCAATTCGTCGAGAACTACATAACCAAATTCAACCGGTGGAATTCTCCGAAGTTCATCTTCGGAGAGAGCTACGGCACAACGCGCTCCGCCGCGCTCGCCGATTATCTGCTCAACCACGGAATCGCACTCAACGGCGTCGTGCTGCAGTCGTCAATCCTCAACTTCGGATTGGACTACGGAAACGGCGAGCCGAACGCCACCGGCGACTGGCCGTACATCTTCTACCTGCCGACGGAAGCGGCCACGGCTTGGTATCACGACAAGGTTCCAAACAAACCCGCGGACCTCGCAACGTTCATTCGCGAGGTCGAGCAGTTCGCGACCGGTCCGTATATGGATGCGCTGTACAAGGGAAATATGCTCGGCAGCGCGCAGCGCAACGCCGTCGCTGCCCGGCTGAGTTATTACCTGGGAATTCCACGAATCGTACGTGCTCGGATCGAATCTGCGCATTCCGTACGATCGGTTTCAGCGTGAGCTCCTGCGCGGGCAAAACGTCGTCGTAGGACGGCTTGATTCACGCTACACCACCTACGGGCTGCACACGGCATCGAACGAAGGGCCGCCGTGGGATCCGACGGACTCGTCAATCGATGCGCCGTACACAACGGCGGTCAACCAGTACATACGCGACGATCTCAGATATAATCCACCGATTCCGTATCGGACCAGCGTCTACGATATCATCTACGCGGACGGCAGTTCATGGGACTTCACGCATAACCGCCGCGAGCCGACGAACGTGGCTCCCGATCTCGCCGACGCGATGACGCAAAACCCCGATCTCAAGGTGTTCTCGGCAAACGGCTACTACGATTTCGCAACGCCGTTTTTTGCAACGCAGTATACCTTGCAGCACCTGGAGATCGCGCCGGCGCTCCAGAGCAACATCACGTATGGCTTCTACCAGGCCGGACACATGATCTACCTCGACGATTCCGCACTGGCTGCTTATAAGGCCGATCTTGCACGCTGGTACGACAGCGCAATGCGCCGCTAATAAGGACACCTGAGGATATGCAACACGTTAAACGATTAATAGCGGCTGTAACGAGCATTGCGCTGCTCGCGGCGGCGCCCGCGCCCAGGCACACGCCCAGGCCGTATATTCCGCCGGCTACGCCCGACGCCGTTACGCACCATGTCAACCGCGTGAACGGCCAGACGATCCGGTATTCGGCACGGGCCGGCACGGTCACGCTGCGCAACGACAAAGACCAAATAACGGCGCGGATGTTCTACGTGGCGTACACCAAAGACGGAGCGGATCTGAACAAACGTCCGATCACGTTCTTTTATAACGGCGGCCCGGGAAGTTCAACGATTTGGCTGCGGATGGCGTCGTACGGGCCGGTGCGAGTGCAACTGACGAACGGCGCGGCAACGCCGCCGGCACCGTACAACCTGGTCGACAACTCCGATAGCATCCTCGATAAGACCGACGAGGTTTTCGTCGATGCGCCGAACACCGGCTACAGCCGGCTCATCGGCTATGGCCAACCCAAGGACTTCATGGGCGTCGATCAGGACGGCCGTGCGTTCACGCAGTTCATCCAGCGCTACCTCTCGCAGTTCGGCCGCTGGAACTCACCGAAGTTTCTCTTCGGCGAGAGCTATGGCACCACGCGTGACGCGGTTCTGGTCAATATGCTGCAGGACGCGAACGTGCAGATCAACGGCGTCGTCTTCCAGTCCTCGGTGTTGAACTTCGGCTTGACCGGGCCTGGGCGGGTTCGATCCGATCGGCGGCGGCGATTGGGCATATGTGCTGTATCTCCCGAGCGAAGCTGCGACCGCGTGGTATCACAACCGCATTCCCGGACGGCGCGGCAGTCTAGCATCGTTCCTGAGCGTCGTGGAGTCGTTCGCCGGAGGCGAATATCTGCACGCGCTCGAGCAAGGCGATACGCTGGATGCGGCAACACGCCAAGACGTCGTGCGCAAACTTCACGATTATTTAGGCCTCTCGACGCAGTACATCAGCAACGCGAACATGCGTATTCCGTACTATGACTTCGAGAAGCAGCTGATGCGCGACCGCGACATCGTGGTTGGGCGCTACGATTCGCGCTACGCACTCTATGGTGTCGACCCGATGGGCGATACTCCCCAGTACGATCCCTCGGACGTCGGTATGAACAGCGCCGTGGTATCAACGTGGAACTCCTACGTGCACAACCAGCTCAATTACCAAACGAACCTGCAGTACCGGCCGACGGCATACGGCGGTTTGCTCGGCGCTCGCTGGGATATGCATCACGACGGCAACGATCCGCCGGCGAACGTCGTACCGGACCTCGCGTTGGCCATGTCGCAGAATCCGCACCTGCAGATCTTTTCAGCAAATGGATACTACGACTTTGCGACGCCGTACTTCGCGACCAAGTATACGCTGGAGCACATGGACATCGCTCCGGCATTGCAGAAGAACATCCTATTCCAGAGCTATCAGTCCGGTCATATGATCTACTTGAGTCCCAGCGCCCGGCTGGCGTATAAGAACGATCTGGATCGCTGGTACGACAAGACGCTCAACAGGTAATTTCAAAAACCAGGCGGGCGTCCGCCACGATTCTCAGCAAGGCTGCCGAAAGTCCGAGGAGCTCGCCCACCTCGTTTCCAGTGAGGTAGCCTACGTGAGTCTTGCTTCGTACTCGAGCTTGCGCGCGGCGCTATCATGCGCCGCGCTGAGCGCACTCATCTCCGCGTGCAGCGGCGCGGGCGCGGGTTCGCCGCCGCCCGCTTCTCCGATGTCCCCAACCTCGCCGCAAGCGAATAAAACAACGCAGTCGCAAATCATGGCGGGAATTCGTAACGGCACGGCGCGCATTGCAAAGAACGAGACCTCGAAGAACGGCCGAACCGTTCAAAGCGTTCTCGGATCCTCGCAGCCCGCCACCGCCGAGCCGCCCGTGCCGCGCCCCAATGAAGCGCCGTGCGTCGTACAGCTCTTCAGTCATTTTCAGTTCACGAACTTTACCTACCCGACGTTCCAATATATGCCGCCTGCCGGCTGTCGCGGACCGTGGGCAAAGGTCGTTCTCGATGCGGATTTCAACGTTACGGCCGGGCGTCAATTCGATCGCACGGGTTCGATTTGGATTGCCGGCACGAACATTTATTTCGGAACGACGGCGGAGCCGTCGGCAACCGTAAGTCCGTCGTGGCACGTCGAACGCGACATCACCGATCTCAGCGCGATTCTAAACGCGCCCTCGACGGGCGAAGTCGTTCTGGGCAATATCGTCGACAGCACGTACACGGGCATCATATCAGCAAGCGGCAAACTCGAATTCTATCCGGCAAGCAGACGCTATCCGGCGCGCATCGTCGCTGATAATGTCTATCCGCTCTCCGGCGGACCGCTCGGCGACAATCAATATATAACGACGCCGCAGCAGCCGTTGACGCAAACGTTCACGCTGCCTGCGAACGTTCGCGCCGCTTATCTGGACGTGTACCTGCAGTCGCAGATCAATGACGAATTCTGGTACACGTGCTTCCCGAACGACCTGGCGGCGCAGATACCCAACTGTGGAAATACCGCATTCCGTGAGGGCGATGTTGCAATTGACGGCCAGCCGGCCGGCGTCACGCCCGTATACCCGTGGATCTTTACCGGCGGCATCGATCCGTTCTTATGGCGTCCGATTCCGGGCGTGGAAACATTCGATTTTCGACCCTACCGCGTCGACTTGACGCCGTTTGCGGGCATCCTGAGCAACGGGCAGCCGCACACGATCACGGTCAACGTATTCAACAACTTCAACTACTTCGCGGCCAATGCGGCACTGCTGGTGTTCCTGGATCACGGCTCATCGCATGTGACGGGCGGTATCATCCGGAACACGACGCCGATTTTTCCGAGCACGTCGGTCAGCGAGAACGTGAAGTTCAATCCGCAAGGCCTGGGGACCGGCCCGGTGAGCGTTACTGCGACCCATCCGGTCTTCATCGATGGGTACGTGAACACATCACGAGGACGAATTGAGACGGTGGTTCAGCAGCGCATTACCTTTAGCAACACGCAGCAAGTCTCCGCGAACGCCGCCGAAACGATCTTCGATCAGAACATCAAGCAGCTCACGCACGTCGAGTCGGATACCGCGACGTCGGGGCCCGGAATTCATCGTCTCGTGCACGAGGACAGGCAATGGCCGCTCTCCGTGGTGTATGACTTTCAGGTAAATCCCGACGGCAGTGCGCTCCAAACGGCGGCCATCAAGCAGGCGCGAATCGAAACGCGTATCGCAAAAGGCGATTCGGACGAACACGATGATTTTGGCAACCCGCTCGGCGGTTACGCGTCGTTTCTTTCAAACACGGTCGAATCGAGCGATACGCTAACCTTCCCCGCAGCCGGGGGCGACATCCCATCCAACGGAAAGAGCAAGCAGACGTATATTCAGGGAAATAATCGAGGGGAATGCTACGCCAAGACGATTGCCTCGGCGAACTACATCCTGAGCGGGCAATTCGGGGGATCCTGCTTCGGTTTCTAACGTAAATACACGGCACCGGCCACAAGCAGGGATACGAGTAACGCTCGTATCCCTTTGTTTTTCTTACTGGGTGCTGTTTATCAGGCTCATGGCGTGCTCGGCCTTTGCGCGCAGAATCTTAAAGGCTGCGTATTGATCCGGCGTCGGGCGCACATCTGCGCTTTGAACGCCTTGCAACAGACTTTTGAGCGCGTCGCCGATATACCGCAAGCTATTGAAGTCCTCGGCCGGTCTGCCGACCGAGTCATCGGGTGAGGACGGCGGCGCTTGCCCGACGACGCTGCGCAGCTGCGGGTGCGTCTTGAGCAGTGTCCGCGCGCGTTTGAGCGCGGCGGCGACGTCCGTCGATTCAGCATCGATCGATTCGGAGAGATTGAACTGCGCCAGCAGGTCGGCGTCGCTCGCCGGATAGGTTGGATCGCGCCGCAACACGAGTTCTCTGGAGTACGTTTTGCCGCTTACGTTCATGCGCACGGTGTAATGTCCGGGCGGGGCAAGCACGTGGTTCGCGTACTCTAAATTCCAAATAAAGCGGTGCGCTCCCGGCTGGGCCGAAGGCGGCTGCTGCGGGTGCACCCAGAACGCCGGGATGTCGAGTGCCCGCGCATTAACCGCTTGCGGTTGTTCAGCCGAAGACCATCGACGTACGACGCGATCCGAGGAGTCGAGAACTTCGAGCACCAGCGGCGTAGTTGCGCTGCCGACGTAATAGTCGATGATCGCTCCGGCTGGAGGATTGGGCAGCTGCGCTTCATCGAGTGGAAGGGGCGTCCCCTGGTCATTCCCCGGACGCGTGCGGTACGCAACGCTTGGCATAAACAGATGCGCCGCACTATGAGCGACCGCCGCACTCAATTCACGCAGCGGCGCGGCGTCGTCCAGAATCCAGATGCCGCGACCGTGCGTGCCGAGAATCACGTCCTGGCCGTTAAACACGATGTCGCGCATCGATGCGGTCGGAAGGTTGAGTGCAGCGACTGCCAATGCGCCCCATCGTCGAACGAAATGTAAACATGGCGCTCGGTCCCTGCGTACAGCAGACCGCGACGGTTTGGATCTTCTCGAACGACGTTCACCGATTCGTTCGAAGGAATGCCGCCGGTAATGAGCGACCAGTGTTTCCCGCCATCGTGCGTCTTATAGATGTACGGGCGGTTGTCGTCCAAACGATGCCGGTCGATCGCGGCGTAGGCCGTGTCGGAATCGAAGTGCGAGGCGTCGATGATCCCGACTTTGCTCCACGGCGTGAGCTCCGGCGGCGTCACGTTTTCCCAGTGCGCCGCCATCATCGCGCGTGATCCAAATATAACCGTCATCGGTGCCGGCCCACAGCTCGTGTGCTCGCACCGGCGAGGGCGCAATCCAATACACGACGCCGCGCCGCGGTAATCCGCTGCTATCGGCGGCGGTCGCCGGATCGAGGGTCGCCGGAACCGTGTTGGTCTTTCGCGTGAGATCCGGGCTGACGATGCGCCAGGTCAAGCCGCCGTCTGACGTGCGAAAGATTTGCTGGTGGCTCGTGTAGAGCACACGCGGGTTTTGCGGTGATGCGACAATCGGCAGCGTCCAGGTGCTGCGCCAAACCGTGTCGGGATAAGTGACCGTCGGATCGATCGTCATCTCCCAATTCGTGTCGATATCTTCGTACGTGGGCGGGTATGCGAAGAGACGGCCCGGATGAAGCGCATCCGGCGCAATCGTACCGCTTTCACCGCCTGCGTCGATGGGTTTCCAATCGAGCATCGAGATGTTGCTATGGATGCTGCGCGACGGAACGGCGACGGCGCCCGAGTCTTGCTGTGCGCCGTACACCCAATACGGGAAGCGATTATCGGTGATGATGTGATAGAGCTGCGCCGTCGATTGGTTGTACCACGAACTCCACGTCTTGGCGCCGTCCAGTGAAATGACGACGCCTTGATCGACGCCCAGAATCATGCGGTTGGGATCGCCGGGATCGATCCACAACGCGTGATAATCGTCGCCGCCGGGCGCGCCTTTAATTGCGGTAAAGGATTTGCCGGCGTCGGTCGAGCGGTAGGTCGAGGTGTTCATCGCATACACTTCGTCGGCGTTCTTCGGATCGGCGGTGATCTGTCCGAAATACCATCCGCGCTTCCAGATGCGGCCTTCGTTGTCGGTATGCGTCCATGTCGCGCCGCCGTCGTCGGATCGGTAGATGCCGCCGGTCTTGGCATCGTTCGTATCGACGATCGTGTAGATGCGATTGTGGTCGGCGGGCGAGATTGCGATGCCGATTCTCCCGATGGCGGGCCGTCCGCTTGAAACTCCGGGGAAACCACTCCCGGTAACGTGCGTCCACGTTTTGCCGCCGTCGATCGTCTTGTATAAACCGCTGCCGGGGCCGTTGCTTGGCGGATACACGTTCCAAGGAGGGCGTCGCGTTTGCCAGAGCGAGGCAAAAAGCACGTTCGGATCGGCTCGGATCGATCGCGAGATCGATGGCGCCCGTGTTTTCGTCTTTGTAGAGCACCTTCGTCCAGGTTGCTCCGCCGTTGGTCGACTTGAATACGCCGCGCTGAACGTTCGGGCCGTATTGATGGCCGAGCGCAGCTACGTAGACCGTATTTGCATCGCGCGGATCGACGACGATTCGCCCGATCTGACGCGTGTCGTCCAATCCGATATGCGTCCATGTGTTCCCGGCGTCAACGGATTTGTACATGCCGTTGCCTTGCTGAATATCCGAACGCATGTCGGCCTCGCCGCTGCCCGCGTATATCACGTTCGCATCGCTCGGCGCGACGGCGAGGGCGCCAATCGACGCGACGGGAAGCGCATCGGCGATCGGCGTCCACGTGCGCCCGGCATTGATCGGTCTTCCAAATTCCGCCGCCCACGGCACCGAAGTAAAAGGTATCCGGCTGGCCCGGAACGCCGGTAACGGTAATGGCGCGGCCGCCGCGGAGCGGCCCGATATTGCGCCATTGCAGTCCGGCCATCAGGTTCGAATCAAACGTCTGGGCCGCGGCGGGAGCCCAGGCGGCGGGCAGTGCAATCCAAAGCGTCAAGAATATCGCTGCAAAGCGTCGCATGCCGGGCGTTTCCGCTCGCCGCTAGGCTCGCCCTCGTCACCCAGAGAAACCGAAGGCGTGATGTTTGCGTCGCTCTCGAGTTTACCGGTGGCAGTAGGGGCCGTTCTATTCATCGGCACCTTTGTCGTACTGGCGGCGGCGGGCGGTTTGCTCTTCCATCGGTACGTTCCGCAGGCGCTGCTGGCCGAGCATAACGAGATTGCCGGTTTTGTATTCGCAGTCGTCGGCGTGGTGTATGCCGTCCTGCTCGCGTTCCTTGCGATCGGCGTATGGGAGCACTTCCAATCGTCCGAGGAGAGCACGTACCAGGAAGCCAGTTCGCTGACCGTCGTCTACCGAAAGAGCGATCTGTTTGCGCAGGATCACCTTATCCGCGCGGAGATCGCGCGCTATGTCGGGCTCGTGATCGACAAGGAATGGGATGAGATGCAGGCCGGAGCGCACGACGAACAGGCGCATGCACTGATCGAGCGGATCGCCTACCAAGTACGGCACTTGCCCGTGCGAACTCCCGTCGCAGCAAAACGTCCATGCAGCGATGGTGCAAAGTATGGACGATGCGCTGGCCGATCGCGACATCCGCACCTCGCTCGGCGCGATCGGTATCAATGGATTTTTGTGGTGCATTCTCTTAGCGGGTGCGGTCGTTACGATCTTCTTCGCGTACTTGTTTGCGTACCGCAACCCGTGGTCGCTTATCGCGATCGTCGGGCTGCTCGCGTGTATGCTCGGCCTGGTTCTCTATCTGATCGCTGCGGTCGATTATCCGTTCCGCGGTGAGATTCGTGTGAGCCCCGAAGGTTTTATCAACGCGCTACACACGTTCAAGTCGATAGGACCGTAAGGTCTTACCAGCCGCCTCCGCCGCCGCCGTCTCCCCCGCCGCCGCCGCCGAAGTCGCCTCCGCCGCCGCCACCGGAGTCACCGCCGCCGAAGCCGCCGCCTCCCCAATCGCCGCCGCCTCCGCCGCCGACGTCGGCTTGCCCCGGATCGGATTGCCATCCGCCGCCGTCAACCGGACCTTGTCCGCCGGTCGGATCGGTGTTGCCCCATGCGCCGCGTACCGATGTTTTGCCGCCCGAACAGCTCGTTACCGAGAAACGCGCCGCCGAGGCCGCCGAGCAGTCCGCTCCAAAAGCCGCCTCCGCCGCCGCCGTATCCATAGCCGCCGCCGTACCCGTAGCCGCGCCGGCCCGGGTCCATAACCCGGAGCGCCGGGAGCCAGCGCCGGACGCCGGCGCGCCGGGACCGCCGTAGTAGCGAGGCCCCGAGGCCGCGCGCATAATCGACCGGATGATAAAGAACCCGACGAGCGCGATGATGATCCACCAGAACACGCTGATATGTACTCCTTGATTTGCTTGCTGAACGTACGTACTGCGATTACCGTACGAAGGTTGCGTTTGCGTGGAGTTCGAGGTGCGCAGCGAACCCAGATGCGATCGGTAGATGTCGAACGTCTGGCTCACCGCCGTCGTAATTCCGCCGTCGAAATCACCCGCGCGGAACTGTGCTTCCATCGCTTGCGCGATCGACGTCGAGGTTTGCGAAGTCCACCAGCCCGCTTGCACCGCTGCATGGTCGGGCAGGATGTAGTCTTTGCGATCCCCCTTGCTGATGAAGATCAGGACGCCGTTAACCTGCTGCTGCGAGTAGGCGTTCTCGGCCGCCGCGCGCACGTCGCCTCCGCTCACCGAAGGTACGGTTTGCACGATGATTTCTTTGCCCGTTTGCGCGTTGAAGTTGCCGATTTTCGTGTTGAGGTTCTGGATGGTTCCAGGGCTGAACATGCCCGCTTGATCCGAAATGAAGTCCTTCGCCGATGCGGGAGCGCCCGCGGCGAGTATCACGGCCAAGAGCGCCGGTAGCAAACGTTTCATGTCGATCGTCCCCTTACTCAAACTTCAGTCAGTGACTAAACCCTACGGCGAGCAATCCGCCGACGATACTAAAGGCAAACACGAAGATGAATACCCAGACGCCCGCGCGCAGCAGCGCCTGCTTGCGTTTGCGGGAGGCGTGTGACTCGTACCTAACGTTCGAGCGTGGGCTCATGATGTTTGTACTTGCCGTTCCATTGCGCTCGACCACAGACGTTCGAGGTTGTAGAACGCGCGTTGTTCCGGTGTGAAGATGTGCACGACCACGGTTCCAAGGTCGATCAGGATCCAATTTCCGTCGGCGTACCCCTCGACGCGCGCGACGCGCAGCCGGGCTTCCTTTACCCTCTCGGCGATGTTGTCCGCAATCGATCGCGTTTGTATCTTCGAGCGTCCGGTTATGATGACGAATCGATCGGCCAAAATCGTCCGCCCCGCGACATCGATGTCGATGACGTCTTCAGCTTTTTTATCCTGCGCGGCTGCGCGCACGATCTCAAGAATGTCCGGCAGTGCGTACCTCCAATACGTCGGCCCCCAGGCCGAAGGTCTTCATCGCCGCCGCTGTCTGCGGCGCCACGGGCAATTGCCTCTGAGTAAGATACTCGCAACGACGAGGCAATCGTTGCACGCATTGCGGCGCCGAGGTCGGCGAACGCCAGGTCGGCCAGGCGAGCCCGGTCCTCGAAGGCTCTTCCGGGCTCCAAACCGTCGGCCAAATAGAGAATGCAGTCCAGCGGCGACATCTGCGCGTCGGCCAGGGTGTGCTTGCTGATAGCGCATAGCACGTCTTCCTGTTCGACTCCGAACATCTCCCGAGCAAGCCGCGCGGAGAGCGGAGCATGCAGCACGACCGGATGTGCACGTGCGAAGTCATCGATCGGCAGCCCGTACTTGCGGCTCTCGCGCAGCAGACGCGGCGCGGAATAGAGGCGCGCCAAGTCGTGCAGCATGCCCGCCAGGCGGGCGCGCCCCGGATCCACGCCGTGCGCGCGCGCCAAATTCTCGGACATGCGCGCGACGCGAACGCAGTGCGCGTAGCGGTGCTCTTGGTCCAAATGCTTTCGAACGCGCTGAGCGAGCTGCGTGAACGTCATCCGTAGAGCGATGTACGAAGAGCGCACAGGCGATTCTTGTAAATGTCGCTCTTCAAATTGCCGGCCCACATCACGAGCGCGTTCTCGTTGTTGTCGCTGTAATAACCTCTGCGCGTCGAGACGGTCGTAAACCCATACTTCCGGTAGAGCGCCTGCGCGGCAGCATTGCTCTCACGCACTTCGAGCGTCATCCACGAAGCGCCGCGGTCCATCGCCTGGTCGAGCAGATGCAGCAGCATTTTTTCACCGTATCTGCGTCCGCGAAATCCCGGCGAAACGGCGATTGTCGTGACGTGCGAATCTTCGAGAATGACCCAGATTCCACCGTATGCGACCAGCTTGCTGCCGGCGCGGCCGACATAATAGTGCGCGAGTTTGTTGTCGTGCAGTTCTTGAAAAAACGCATTGGCCGGCCACGTCGTGGAGAACGATTGTTGTTCGATGCTCAGCACGTCCTTGATGTCCGCATCGATCATCGAAGATATGAGCAGCGGCGCATCGCCGTTCGTGCGCTGCGGACGCGGCTCGAGCTTCATGTTGGAAAGGCGCTCCGGCCTGGCCTCCGCGCCCCCCACTTCGTGGGGCCCCCGTGACTCATGGCGCGTAGAGCCGGTGCAAGTTCTTCGCCTCCCCGAGGGCGCCGGGGAGATGGATTGGCGCCGGGGAGATTGGATGTGGCGCCGGGGATTGGATCGCGCGTGAGTCGATCATTTGTTTAGGCCGGGGAGTTTTGGGATTGAGGCGGCGGGGAGTTCGCCGTAGTCGGCGCGGATTTCGTGTAGGGTTTGCGCAGGCTCGCGCTGCGCCGCGACGGTGGCGACGGCGAGCGCGGACGGTTCGAGGGCCGCAGGCATCTCTTGCACGCTAAAACCGCGTTCGGCAAGTCCCGGAAGCACGTCCTCTGCGTGGCCTAAAAGTAATAGGCGCGACGAGGGTTTTGCGAGCTGGTCGAGCACCGCGGCGATATAGCCGGAGGCGCGCTGTTCGAAGCCCGGCTGCCGCAGCCTCACGGAGATCACGCCTTTGCGGCCCCGTACCACGGTTAGAACGGGTGCCTCGATCGTGCGGCCGGCCTCGATGTGAATCGAACGAGTTCACGCCCACGAGCGGCAGCTTCCACCCTTGTGCCAGCGACTTTGCGAAGCTGATGGCGATGCGGGCGCCGGTGAAACTGCCGGGGCCGATGCCCACGCCGATGCGGTCGAGCGATCGCGGCGAAATGTCGCGCTTGCGCCAGAACCGCGGAAACTGCGGACAGACCCTGTTCGAGGGCGATCTGCCCGGAGATTTCCACCGTGACCGGTTCTTGCGCATCGCGAAGGAGCGCCGCGGAAAAACCGCCGAGCGCACCGTCGAGCCCAAGGACGATCACGAGCAGCCTGCGCGTCGAACGGTGACGCGGCGCGGCTCCTCGCCCTTGCCTTCGATTTCGATCTCGACGTGGACCGGCGGAAGCAGGGTGGGAGCATTGCGCCACCATTCGACCAAAACGATCGACGTGCCGTCGAACGCGTCGTCCAGTCCCAGTTCCGTGAGCTCGCGCGGATCCTCGATACGATAAAGGTCGAGATGGTCGATGGGCGGTGTGCCCCCGTAGCGGTGCCAGAACGTGAATGTCGGGCTGCTGACGGGATCGGTTCCCAGGCGTTCGGCTGCAACGGCTTTGACAAAAGTCGTCTTGCCGGACCCCAGCGGACCTGAAAGACCGACGACGTCGCCGGCTCGCAACTCGCGCGCGAACGCACCTGCAAACGAACGAAACTCTTGCTCGCTATTGAATGTTCGATCCATCGGTTTGGCGAAGTCAAAACTGCGTGAAAGAGGCGGGAGTTCTGCAAAGGATCGCCCGATGCCGCTATGTCCGGCCCCATCGAATTGGAAGAGTAATTGAACAACGATATAATCACGCAAATCAACGTTGAAGACGAAATGCGGGAGAGCTATCTCTCGTATGCGATGTCCGTTATTGCCTCGCGGGCGCTTCCCGACGTGCGTGACGGCCTCAAACCCGTGCAGCGCCGCATTCTCTTTGCGATGCGCGAAATGGGGATGGATCCGACGAAGCAGCACCGCAAGTGCGCCGGTATCATCGGCGAGGTGCTCAAATCCTATCATCCGCACGGCGACGGTTCGGTATACGACGCGCTCGTACGGATGGCGCAGGATTTCACGCTGCGGTATCCGCTCGTGGACGGCCACGGAAACTTCGGTTCGATCGATCCCGACCCGCCGGCGGCCTACCGCTACACGGAGGCCAGGCTGGCGCGCGTGGCGCTCGAAGCGCTGGCCGATATCGATAAAGAGACGGTCGGCTTCGTCCCGAATTTCGATAACCAAGGTACCGAGCCGAGCGTGCTGCCCGGGCGGCTTCCGCAGTTGCTGCTCAACGGTTCCAGCGGCATCGCGGTCGGTATGGCAACAAATATTCCCCCGCACAACTTGTCCGAGATCGCGGACGGCATCGCTGCGATTATCGATGATCCGCAGATTACCGACGATGACTTGGCGGCGATCATTACCGGACCGGATTTTCCGACCGGCGGCACGATCTTGGGCCAAGAATCCATCAAAGAGGCGTACCGCACCGGCCGCGGCTCGATCATGATTCGAGGCAAAGCGGAGATCGTTGAAGATCGCGGACGCCATAAGATCGTCATCACGGAGATTCCGTACCAGGTCTATAAGAGCCGTATCGTCGAGGCAATAGCCGAAGCGCACGCCGAGAAGCGTATTCAAGGTATCTCCGCGCTGCACGATGAGTCCAACCGCAAAGGCATGCGCGTCGTCGTTGAACTGCAGAAGGCGGCAACGCCGAAAGTAGTCCTCAATCAGCTCTACAAACACACGCCGCTGCAGTCGAGCTTTGGGTTCAACATGCTCGCGCTCGTACCGGTAGGACCGCCTCGCCCGGACGGCTCGGTCGCGCTCGAACCGCAGGTCCACTCGCTCAAGCAGCTGCTCGAGCATTACATCGTCCACCGCACGGACGTGGTCACCAGGCGTACGCAGTACGACCTGCGCAAGGCCGAAGAGCGCGCCCATCTGCTCGAAGGCTATCGGATTGCGCTCGACAACATCGACGAAGTCATCGAGATCGTGCGCGGCAGTCAAACGACCGACGAAGCGCGTCAAAAGCTCACCGCCCGCTTCAAACTCTCCGATGTCCAGGCCAATGCAATCGTCGACATGCGCCTGCGTACGCTGGTCGGTCTGGAACGTCAAAAGATCGAAGACGAGTACGCGGAGCTGATCAAACTCATTGCGGAATTACAAGATATTTTGAAGAGTCCGCGGCGCATCGCCGGCATCGTCAAGACCGAGATCCTGGACGTCAAAAAGAAGTTCGGCGACGAGCGGCGCACGGAGATCGTTCCGGCCGAGGACGAGTTTTCCGTCGAAGCGCTCATTCCGAACGTCGACGTCGTCGTCACGTACACCGTCGGCGGCTATATCAAACGCGTCTCGGTCGACACGTTCAAGACGCAGAACCGCGGCGGCCGCGGCGTCATCGGCATCTCGAACCTCAAGCGCGAAGACGTCGTCACGAATTTCTTCATAACCAAGACGCACGATCACGTGCTGTTCTTCACGAACAAAGGCCGGGCGTACCGCCTGCGCGGCTTCGAGATTCCCGATACCACGCGACAAGCGCGCGGTACGGCGCTCGTCAATCTGCTCACGCTCCCGCCGGGCGAATCGGTCACGGCCGTCTTCCCCGTCCATCATTTCGGCGGCGATCGCTACATGGTGATGGTCACCAAACAGGGCATCATCAAAAAGACGAAGCTCGAAGAATTTTCCAACGTGCGCCGCAACGGATTGAACGCCATCAATCTGGACGAGGGCGACGAGCTGCTGGCGGTCGATCTCTCCGACGGAACGCGCGACATCATCCTGGGCACCGTGCAGGGTATGGCGGTGCACTTCAACGAGAAAGACGTGCGTCCGATGGGGCGCAGCGCCCGCGGCGTGAAAGGCATGACGCTCGACAAGGGCGACAGCATCGTGGCGATGGACGTCGTCGAGGACCAGCGGCGCGAAGTGCTGCTGGTTACGACCAAAGCCTTCGGCAAACGCACGCCGATCGACGACTACCGTCACACCTCGCGCGGCGGCAAGGGCGTAAAAGCGTTCGCGAAGGAGCGCGAGGACATCGGCAAGGTCGTCGATCAGATTCTGGTTGCGCCCGAGGACGAGCTGCTGATGATCACGACCTCGAACCAGGTCATTCGCTTGCGAGTCTCCGACATCCGCAAGGCCGGGCGATCCACCAAGGGCGTTCGCCTGCAGCGTCTGGGCGAGGGAGACGAAGTCATCGCCATCACGAATATGGGCAAACAGGCCAAGCAAATCACGGAGATTACGGGCGAGCCCCTGGAGCCGGATAGTCCCTGAAACCCGCCGCCCCCAATCGGGTTCATAAGCCCAGAAGGAGAGCACCAACGAGTATGAGCGCATTAGCAGACGTATCGCAAACGAACTTTCAACAGGAGGTCCTCGGATCGAGCCAGCCGGTGCTCGTGGACTTTTGGGCGCCGTGGTGCGGTCCGTGCAAAATGCTTGCGCCGGTCGTTGAGAAGGTCGCCGGTTCGCTCGTCGGCAAGGCCAAGTTCGTCAAACTGAATACCGACGATAACCCGAGCATTGCGGGCGAATATCAAGTCTCGGGCATTCCGTGTTTGATTCTCTTCAAGGGCGGCAAGCCGGTAGATCGCATCGTCGGCTACGTCTCGGAGCAGACGATCACCTCGATGCTCGGCAAGCACGTCGCCTAACGTGTGATGCGCCCAGGCACGGATGCCGGAGCGCCCGCCGCGCTGCGCACTATCCCTGCGGTGCATCGTTTTCTGACCGATCCGCGCATCGCGCCGTTCGAACTGCTGCTCGGCAAGGAATGTGTCAAACGTGGCATTTCCCAAACGCTTGATGCGGTTCGTGAGCGCGGTGTCGATCGTGATGTACCGCCGTACGATACGTTGCGCGACCACGTCATCGAACAACTGCAACGCGAATTCGAGCAGGCGCTGATTCCGGTTATCAATGCAACGGGCATCGTGCTTCACACCAATTTGGGACGAGCTCCAATCGCGAATGAAGCGCTTGACGCGATTGGCCGCGCCGCTCGCGGATACTCGAATTTGGAATACGACCTCGCGCATGGAAGCCGGGGTTCGCGATATTCGCGCGCAAGCCAACCGCTCAAAGACCTGACCGGCGCTGCGGACGCACTGGTGGTCAATAACTGCGCGGCGGCGGTGCTGCTGATCCTCGATACATTCGCCAAAGGCCTTCAAGTGGTCGTCTCGCGCAACCAGCTCATCGAAGTGGGCGGCGGATTTCGTTTGCCCGATTTGCTCGAGCGCAGCGGTGCGACGCTCGTCGAGGTCGGTACCACCAACAAAGTCTATCTTCGAGATTTCGAGCGCGCGCTCTCGCCGCGCACCGCACTGCTCCTTCGTTCGCACCCATCGAACTATTGCATCACCGGCTTTACGCACGACGTGCAGGCTGGGCAGCTCGTTGCGCTCGGCCGCAAAGCGGGCATTCCGGTTGTCGAAGATCTCGGGAGCGGCGCGCTGGTCGATCTGCGTGAATATGGGTTGCCGCACGAACGGACCGTGCAGGAGGCGATCGCGGACGGCGTCGATCTCGTCACGTTTTCCGCAGACAAACTCTTGGGCGGACCGCAAGCCGGAATCATTGCGGGCAGTGCTGCATTGATATGCCAGGCTTCGCAGCAACCCGCTCATTCGCGCGCTTCGCGTTGATAAAATTACGATTGCCGCGCTGATTGAAACGCTGCGCTTGTATGCAAATGCGCATACTCGCGCCCGCATCCCGCTTTTCCGCATGCTCGGCACAAGCTTGGACGATCTCGACGGACGCGCCGCACGCTATTGTGCCGCCATTCCGCAGGCTTTGCCCTCACGCGTGAACGCATATGTCGGCGGCGGATCGCTGCCGGAGGGCACGCTTCCCTCGCTCGCGATTTCGGTGCTGCCGCACATGGGCGCCTCGAATGCGGCACAGCGTTTGCGCAACGCAAGCGTGCCCGTGATCGCGCGAGTCGAGAATGAGCGCGTGTTCTTTGACTTACGGACGATCGCGCCGGAAGAGGATGACCAGGTAATCGCGGCCATCCAATCGATCCTGCCCTAAATGCACATCATCGGCACGGCCGGCCATGTCGATCATGGCAAGTCCACCTTGGTGAGTGCGCTCACCGGCACCAATCCCGACCGCTGGCTCGAAGAGCAAATGCGCGGCATGACCCTCGATTTGGGATTTGCGCATCTACGTTTCGAGGACGGCTTGGAGGCGGGTATCGTCGACGTCCCCGGACACGAACGTTTTCTGCACAACATGCTGGCGGGCGCGGCCGGAATGGAGCTTTTACTGCTCGTGGTGGCCGCGACCGAAGGCGTCATGCCGCAGACGATCGAGCACTTGCAGATCTTGCAGTACTTGAATGTGCGCGAGGTTATCGTCGTGCTCACGAAGATGGATCTCATTGCCCCGGAGGAAGGCGGCGCCGTCTGTTTGCGCGTGCATCAGCAGCTTGCCGGAACGATCGCCGAGCACTCGTACATTTTCGCGGTCTCGACGGTGAACGGTTACAACATGGATGTTCTGCGAGAGGCCATTCACCAATCGCTGCAGCGGCTTGCGCCGCGCGACCTCGACGCGCCCGCATACTTGCCGGTCGATCGCGTTTTCGCGCTGCCCGGCCACGGCACGATCGTTACCGGGACGCTGATGCAGGGCCAAATCGGCATCGGAGATTCGCTCGTGCTTCAGCCCTCCGGAACGCCCGTGCGCGTTCGCAGCCTTCAAACGTTCGGACAGAAGCGCGAGCGCGTCGAGGGCGGAGCGCGGGTCGCCGTCAACGTGCCGGGCGTAAGCGTCGCGGAGATTGCGCGAGGCGAGATGCTCGTCGCACCGCAATTCACGCCGAGCGACACGTTCACGGTTCGTTTTCGGCCGCTACCGGAGGCCCTTGGCCTGCTTCGGCGTCGCAACGCGGTTCGCGCGTATATCGGTTCGGCCGAGATCCTTGGGACGCTCGTATTCGAGGATGTTCCGAAAGCGGCGGTTGATACGCCGGCGCAGCCTGTTCTTGCGGCGTCCTAGCGTTGCATATCCCGCGGCGGCGTTCGTCGTGCGGCGGCTCTCGCCCAAAGACGTGCTCGGCGGCGGCCGGATTGAAGCAGCCGGCACATCTTCCGGCATCGCCGCGCAAGACGGCGGCAGTGCGCACGCGTCCGCGGTTCTGGCAGCGCTGCGCAAGCCCGAGCTCACGGTGATGACGGCCGCCGACCTCGCGCGCGATGCAAACCTGCGCGAAGATGCCGCCGCGGCGGCACTGGATGAACTGTTTGAACGCGGCCTGGTCATGCGCGTGTCACGGCCGCCCGCGTGGGTTGACGCGCAATCCGCGAACGACGTGCTCGCGCGCACGGTCGCCGCACTGCAGCAAGCGCAGCTCTTGGAGCCGTGGTCGATGGGAGCAACTTCGCTCGCGTTATCCCGGACGCTCGCAATCGGCGAAGCGCTGCTCCTGCGCGTCCTGACGGAGTTCGCCGACGAAGGCCGGTTAGCCCATCGAGCCGGCTATTTCGCAACGACGGATCACACCCCAAAACTTACCGAGCAGCAGCAATCATTTTTTGACGAGATACTGCCGCGCGAGCCGGCTGACTCTCTACTGCCCGCTCCGCTCGAAACGGTCGTCGCGCACGTGAAACAATCACGGGTCCCCGGCATCTCGAAGGCCTTCGATACGCTCGTTGCCAAAGGCGCGCTGGTGAAGGTGAATGACGACATCTATCGCGGCACCCAAATCGCCGCCATCCGTGCGCGCGTCGAGCGTTTTCTGCGTGCGAACCGGCAGATGACGATGGCGCAATTCCGCGATTTGATCGGAACCTCGCGCAAATATGCGGTGCCGCTCCTCGAATGGTTCGACGCTCGCGGCATCACGGTGCGCAGCGGCGATTATCGCATGCTGCGCAGTACGTCATCATGATCGACGTCGTACGCCTTCCCAAAGCGGAGCTCCACATTCACATCGAGGGATCGCTCGAACCGCAGGAAGTCTTCACGTTTGCAGAGCGCAACGGCGTCCGGCTCAAGTACGTAAACGAGAACCAACTGCGCGCCGCCTATCAGTTCACCAATCTGCAGTCGTTCCTGGACGTGTATTACGAAGCGATGTCGGTACTGCGTACCGAGCGGGATTTCGAGGAGATGGCACTCGCGTATCTGAAGCGGGCGCAAGCGCAGAACGTGCGGCATGCCGAGATCTTCTTCGATCCGCAAGCGCATCTGCAGCGCGGGATTCGCTTTGAGACGGTCATCGACGGATTGTGGTCGGCCCTTTCGCGCAGCGAGCGCGATTTTAATGTCAGCACCAAACTCATCATGTGTTTTTTGCGTGACCTGCCGCAGCAGTCGGCCATGGAGACGCTCGAGCTTGCGCTCCCGTATCAAGATCGCATCATCGCGATCGGGCTGGATTCCGCCGAGGTGGGGAATCCGCCCTCAAAATTTCACACCGTCTTCGAACGTGCGCGAGCGTACGGTTTTCTTGCCGTTGCGCACGCGGGCGAGGAAGGACCACCTTCGTACGTATGGCAAGCGATCGACGACCTGAAGGTCGCGCGCATCGATCACGGCGTGCGCGCGATGGAGGATTCTCGACTCATCGAGCGTTTGCGCCGGCTGCGCATGCCGCTGACGGTCTGCCCGCTCTCCAACCTGCGGCTGCGCGTCGTGCACTCGCTCGAAGTGCACCCGTTGCGGAGCATGCTGGAGAGCGGATTGCTTGCAACGGTCAATTCGGACGATCCGGCGTATTTCGGAGGTTATGCGGGCGAGAATTACCTGCGCGTCGCGCAGGCGCTGCGTCTATCGAATGACGACATCGTGCAGTTGGCCCGAAATTCGTTCCAGGCATCGTTCCTTGACGATCCGGCCAAAGAAGCATATATGAGCGAGCTTGCGGTTGCCGCAGGTTCGGTCTAGCGGGACGCGCGCCTGCAACCGAGAAGATTTTTCGCCCTGTTTAGGTTGGTGAGCACATGAATGTTGACCGAATGACTGAGCGCGTTCAAGACGCGCTCAACGCTGCCTATACGCTCGCGCTGAACGAACACAACACGCAGACGACGCCTGAGCATCTGCTTGCCGCTTTGCTCGATCAAGACCGTGGCATCGCGCCCGACATCGTCAAGGAGGCCGGCGTCGATCCGAAGGTCCTGGCAACGCGAACGAACGAGGCGATCTCGCGTATGCCGCGTCTGACCGGCGCGAATGCGGACCAGGCAACGGTGACGGTCTCGCCGGAACTCACGCGCCTTTTCTCGCAAGCGGAATCCGACGCTAAGCAGCTGCAAGACGACTATGTTTCCGTCGAGCACTTGCTGCTCGCCATGACGCAAGGCAGCGGCGCCGTCGCACGCGTCTTGCGCGAGAGCGGACTAACTCGCGACAAACTTTTGGTCGCCCTGCGATCGGTGCGAGGCAACCAGCGGGTCACCACGCAGAATCCGGAGGGAACCTACAAGAGCCTGGAACGGTACGGGCGCGATCTCACGCTGGAGGCGGAGCGCGGCAAGCTCGATCCCGTCATCGGGCGCGACGATGAAATACGGCGCGTCATCCAAGTCCTCTCTCGGCGTACGAAAAACAACCCGGTGCTCATCGGCGATCCCGGCGTCGGCAAAACGGCTATCGTCGAAGGCCTCGCACAGCGCATCGTGCGGCGCGACGTACCTGAAGGTCTCAAAGACAAACGTATTGTCGCGCTCGATATGGGTGCGCTCATTGCGGGTGCAAAGTATCGAGGCGAGTTCGAGGAGCGCCTGAAGGCCGTACTCAAGGACGTTCAAAACTCCGAGGGGCAGATTTTGCTCTTCGTCGACGAGCTGCACACCGTCGTGGGCGCCGGCAAAGCCGAGGGCGCGATGGATGCCGGCAATTTGCTCAAGCCGATGCTAGCGCGCGGCGAGCTGCATATGATCGGCGCGACCACGCTTGACGAGTACCGCCGCTACATCGAGAAAGACGCGGCACTGGAGCGGCGCTTTCAACCGGTTCTGGTCGATCAGCCGAGCGTCGAGGATACGATCTCGATTCTGCGCGGTCTCAAAGAAAAGTACGAAGCACATCACGGTGTGCGCATCAAGGATTCGGCGCTCGTTGCGGCCGCGACGCTGTCGAATCGCTACATCAGCGACCGCTTTTTACCCGATAAGGCCATCGACCTCGTGGATGAGGCTGCCGCAAAGCTGCGTACCGAGATCGATTCCATGCCGCAGGAATTGGACGAATTGACGCGACGCGTGATGCAGCTGGAAATCGAGCGTGAAGCGCTGCGCAAAGAAAACGACAAAGCCAGCAAACAGCGCTTGGAACAGCTCGAGAAAGAACTTGCGGACCTGCGCGAAGATCAAATGGAGACTGCAGGCGCGCTGGCAGTCGGAAAAAGCCGGTGCCGTGAAGCTGCGTGAGTTGCGCGAGCAAATCGAGCAAACGAAGGTACAGATAGAGCAGGCCGAGCGCCAGTACGATCTCAACCGCGTAGCGGAACTGCGGTATGGAAAACTCGCCGGGCTCGAAAAACAGTTGAATGAAGAGGAATCTCGCTTAACCGCCCGCGACGGTCAGACCCGGCTTTCGAAAGAGGAAGTTGACGAAGAGGACATCGCCGAGGTGATCAGCCGCTGGACGGGAGTGCCCGTAAGCAAACTGCTCGAGGGCGAGGTGCAGAAACTGCTCCATTTGGATGAAGAGTTGCACAAGCGTGTGATCGGACAAAACGAAGCCGTCGATGCAGTCGCAGAGGCCGTCGTGCGATCGCGTTCGGGCCTGGCGGATCCGAACCGTCCGATCGGGTCATTTATTTTCCTCGGGCCGACGGGCGTGGGAAAAACGGAGCTCGCGCGAGCCCTTGCCGAGTACCTGTTCGATGACGAGCGCGCGATGATACGGATCGACATGTCGGAGTATCAGGAAAAACATACGGTAGCACGTCTCCTCGGCGCGCCTCCGGGATACATCGGCTTTGAAGAAGGCGGTCAGCTCACCGAGGCGGTGCGCCGGCGTCCGTACAGCGTCATTCTCTTCGATGAAATCGAAAAGGCGAACCCGGACGTCTTCAACGTCTTTTTGCAGATCTTGGATGACGGCCGGCTCACCGACGGTCAAGGGCCGCACGGTCGATTTTCGGAATACGATCGTCATCATGACCTCGAACATCGGCAGCCACCGGATCCTCGATTACAAGGGCGACGCGAGTGGAGCCGATTATGCGATCATGCGCGCTACGGTGCTGGATGAGCTGCGGCAGCATTTCCGCCCCGAGTTCCTCAATCGCGTGGACGAGATCATCGTATTCCACGCGCTGAATGAAGAAGAGCTCACCCAGATCACGGACATTCAACTGCGGCGCGTGCGCCATCGTTTGGCGGACCGGCGCATTACACTCGAGCTTACGGACGCGGCGAAACGGCACCTCGTCAAGACCGGATACGATCCCGTGTACGGAGCGCGCCCGCTCAAGCGAGCGATTCAAAAGGAGTTAGAGACTCCTCTTGGGCGCAAGATCCTCGCGGGCGATATACGCGACGGAGAAAAAGTCGTTGTCGATTACGACGATGTTCGCGGGCAGCTCACGTTCCGAACGGAGCCCGCCGGCGAGCCGGTGCTCGTCTAGAACCGGCTAAGCTGCGGCTCGGGAATCGTCGGCGACGATCGATCCTAGCTCCGGCAGGGATGCGCGCCGCATGTGTTTGGGATAGTTTCCCTTCTCGTGCTTCTTCGCCCAGTCCAAACCGCAAATGTAGAGATACTCAAAGTTTTCCCAGACCGCCGCACCGACATTGTATCTTGCCAGCACGGTTATCGGTTCCATCGAGCTCCCACGCCTGCACGATGCGGAACGCATATACGTCGAGAAATGCATCGATCGGAATCAGCCGGTTCTTGACAAGACTGCCGACCCAATCGTACGAGTTTCCGAGCTGCAGCCAGGCGACGCTGCGATCGAACGTGTTATCGATGACGCTTTGAATATAGGCCCGATCGGCGAGGAGTCGGGCAGCTGGCGCTGCGTGTCGGTGAGCCATCGATTGAAATTGGCGTCTTCGACCCGGGCCAGAACGCTGAGCAAACCTTCGAGTTGATTCGAAGCGCGCATGTGGCGCAGTTGCACGACCGCGGCAATCGCGGTCGCCGCGATAACCAGAAATGTTCCGATAGCCGCTATCGTGTTGAGGATCTCGAACATTCGCGCCCTCCGCCAGGTGTGCGGAAGCGTTCGCTAGGTGCGGCTGAGCTCCCGTTTGCGCTGGCGTAGTCTATCGGACTCATTGAGCAACCGTTTACGCACGCGAATCGACTTGGGCGTGATCTCCACGAGCTCGTCGTCCTCGATGAACTCGATCGCGCGTTCGAGCGAAAGACTCTTCGGCCGGCGCCAGTTTGACGTTCTCGTCGGATCCGGAGGCGCGCATATTGGTAAGTTTCTTCTCGCGCACCACGTTGAGCGAGACGTCCTTGTCGTCGTTGGCGCGACCCACGACCATGCCTTCGTAGACCTCGATGCCCGGGTCGACGAAGAAGCGGCCGCGCTGCTCCACGCCCATGAGAGCGTATCCCGTGGTGCGGCCGGTATCGCTCGCGACTAGCGCGCCGACATTGCGACCGGGCAATTCGCCTTGCCACTCCTGGTGATCGTAATACGTGTGCGACATGACCGCCGTGCCGCGTGTGAGCGTGAGCAATTCGCCGCGCAGCCCGAAGATCGCGCGCGTGGGCATCGTATACTCTAAGCGGCGCGATTCAGCGACATTGATCATGTTCGACATGATCGCCTTACGCTTGCCGAGCGCCTCGATGACCGGCCCTTCATATTCGGACGGAACGTCGACGACGACATACTCGACGGGTTCCCACTTCTTGCCGTCCCGCTCGGTGACGATGACCTGCGGTTTTGAGACCTGCAGTTCGTAGCCTTCGCGGCGCATCGTCTCGATCAGAATCGACAGATGCAGTTCTCCGCGGCCGCGAACCTCGAACGTGTCGGCCGATTCCGTATCCGCCACGCGCAGCGCGACGTTCGATTCGAGCTCGGCCATCAGCCGTGCGCGAATCTGGCGCGAGGTGAGGTACCTACCTTCCTTGCCCGCAAACGGCGAGTTGTTCACGCTGAAGAACATCGAGACCGTCGGCTCGTCCACCGCAACCGCGTGCACGCCTTCGACCGCATTTAAATCAGCGATCGTGTCGCCGATATTCAAACCTTCGATGCCGGACACGCAGACGATGTCGCCGGCGGAGGCCTCCTCGACTTCAACGCGCTCAAGACCCTGAAATGTCAGCAATTTGGTAAGGCGCAGCCCGGTCTCGACCGTTCCGTCGCGCGCAACCTTGGCGATCGGCGCATTGATCTTCGAACTGCCGCGGAACACGCGACCGATCCCGATGCGGCCGACGTACTTGTTGTGATCGATCGCCGAAATGAGCATTTGAAATCCGCCGTCTTCCGCGGGCGCTTCCGGCACGTGATCGCAGATGACTTTGAAGAGCGGCTCCAGATCCTGGCTTGGATCCTCCAACGTGCGTTTGGCGATACCGAGCTTTTGCGTTCGTGAAGACGACCGGAAAATCGGCCTGCTCGTCATTCGCGCCGAGTTCGATGAACAAATCGAATACTTCGTTGACGACTTCGGTAGCGCGAGCATCTTTGCGATCGATTTTATTGACGACGACGATCGCCTTGAGATCGAGTTCCAGCGCTTTGCGCAGCACAAAGCGCGTCTGCGGCATCACGCCCTCGGCGGCATCGACCAGCAGCAGCACGCCCTGCCCCATCTGCAGTACGCGTTCGACCTCACCGCCGAAATCGGCATGTCCCGGTGTATCGACGATGTTGAACTTTACATCGCCATGGCGAATCGCCGTATTTTTCGCAAGGATCGTAATCCCGCGCTCGCGTTCGAGCGGGTTTGAATCCATCACGCGCGTCTGAACGTGCTGGCCTTCACGGAAAACGCCGCTCTGTCTGAGCATAGCGTCAACGAGGGTCGTCTTGCCGTGATCGACGTGGGCAATGATGGCGACGTTACGGATATCGGGACGGGTCTTCACTTCGGAGTTCTACCACATGAGCGGGGTCGGGCGCTACTGGCTCAGTCGCCCGCACGCGCGAGATCAAACCAAAAAGTCGTAATTTTGCCCGGGTCGCTCTCGTGGCCGATTCTGCCCCCCATCAACGAGACCAGCTCAGAGCAGATGTAGAGACCCAATCCTATCGAGGAGTCGCTGTCCTTACCGACCCGGCCGAAGCGCGTGAAAAGCTTATGCCGCTCCGCGTCCGGGACGCCCGGTCCCTCGTTCTTGACCGCGAAGAAGACGCGTTCGTCCGAAACCTTCAATTCAACGGCGATGACCGAACCCGGAGTCGAGTATTTGGCGGCGTTTGAGAGCATGTTCGTCAGGACTTGCACCACGCGTCCCTCGTCTGCATGCACACGCGGAAGCGGAGCCAGATACAGCGTGCGGAATTCGCGATCCGGATGCTGGCTTTGCATGCGCGCGACCGATTCTTCCAGCACGAGGATCGGGTCGACACTGTTCCAGACGAAGCGTGAGTTTTCCGGCATCCATCCGAGAGAGCAATAAGAAGTCTTCGAAAATTGCCGAGAGCCGCGCCGTGGAGCTGCTCAAGACGCCGAGTAATTCTTTGCGCCGTTCCGCCGAAAGGGACTCGAAATGCGTATCGAACAGCACGGTCGCGCCGCGTATTGCCGCTAGAGGCGAACGCACTTCGTGCGCGACGATGCTGAAGAAATCGCTCTGCGCCCGCGAGGTTTGCTCGATCAGTTGCCTGCGTTCGACTTCGGCCGCGATGCCGCGCGCGTTGCCGAGCGCGAGGCCGAGCAGATTCACGAACAGCTGCATCTCACGAAGTGTCTCGTGCGAGGGCACGCGGCCGTCGATCGGTCCATCCACGGAGATATATCCGAGCATTTCGCCGCCGCGGTCCGAGAGCACCAACGTCAGTGAGTCGTGTTCGTGCCACGCGCCGCGATCCGCGCGAGCTTGTACGTGGGGTTCGTCGCGGACGAAGATGTTGTACTCCCAGTCCGGCTGTCGCTCTGCCGGAATGTAGAAGCAGTGCGGAACGGCTTCGAAAACCGGTGTGAGCAGCTCGCGGATCGCTTCGCGCGGAATACGCTCTCCCAATCGGCCTTTGATCGCTTCCGGCGCAAATCCGATGATGACGCGACGAGACATTTCGCCGCCCGGCGCATCGGATGCCACGATCGAAACGTAGCGCCAGCCGAAGAGCTCTGAGAGTCCGCGCGCAATCGAGTCGAGTGCGGGACCAATATCCTCGGCTTGCCTAATATCTTGCGTGATCTCGAAGAGCCGCTGTAGGGTCCGGCTCTCGTGCGATTCTTCTCGAAGCGTCGCCACGGTCGAGATATTCCCCGTCTGATGGCATATTTCCGACATAAACGCGCTTGGGTGCCCTACCGGCAGCTCGGCGCTTGTAACGGGGGAATGGGTCTTTAGACTCACAAAACCCAGCGCATCGCTTCCGAGCAATTCGGACGCTTTTCGTTTGGGGAGGACGATTCACGTGATAACGACCCGTACAACCGTGCGGCTGGCCGTTTCCTTTGTATGCGCAGGTTTACTTGCAGCATGCGGAGGCGGCGGACACTTCACACCGGTCACGCAGCAGCCGCCCATTTTGGCGCCGGCGCAGCAAGACACAATCGGCGGCGGCATTCAAACAATGTCGATGGCCGAGCCCGCTCAGACGTCGTTCCTGCCGTCCTCGTGGGGCAAGATCGGCACGTTTCAGATATTTGACGAGACCAAGAACGGTACGATAAGCGAAGCTTCTGCCGAGGCTCATGGCGACCGCTACAACGCGGTTTGGGGCGCGCGTCCGGGAATGGGCGCAGCCTGGCGCGCGAGCAACGCGGGATTGCAGAGCTCGTATTATTTCATCTCGATGACCGACGCGAGCACGAGCGCGTGGGGCGGCATCGGCCACTCGCTTGCATGGTGGCAAGCAAACCATCCGACCTGGGTGCTGTATGCATGCACGTCTACCGGTACACCGACGCACACACCCGCAGGCATCGGCGGATTGTCCAACGTTCCGCTCGACATTCGCAACTCATCGGTCGTGAGCTATCAAATTCGTTCGGTCGTCGGGCCGTACGCAAAAGCTCACGGATATAACGCGCTCGCGGCAGACGAGGTAACATTTTGGTTCGCCGGTTCCGGCGGATCCGGATACTATCCATGCGGCATTTGGTCCGGCAGAAACGTTCATCCGGCGCTACACCGGCAGAACCGACCGGTCGTATATAACCGACATGCTCAATTGGGTGAAAAACGCCCACTCGATCTTGCGCACGTATTTCCCGGGCATGAAGCTGATCGTCAATCATCCCGCCGGCGCGATGAATTCGTACGAGGAAACGCTGCTCGCCAATGTGGACGGGGATTTGGACGAGACCGGATTTACCGATTACGGCAAATATCACAATACCCGATTTCGCCATGGAAGTCGCGTGGATGCGATACGCGCAGCAACACGGTGTTGCGGTCTTGATCAATCAAGGATGGGGTCCCACCTTGGCGGTTGGCGCGGCTCAGCGCGACTACTCCGTCGCAACCTATTTGATGGGAGACGAGCAGTCGGCCGCAACATTCATCTCCCCGCACGCATACGGAATTGAAGTGTGGAGGCCGGAGTACGGGACCAACATCGGAGCTCCGTGCGCAGAATACACGGGCGGCCCGAGTGTCTACTTCCGGCGCTTTGCCAACGCCATCGTCGTGGTCAATGCGAACGATGCGAAGAGTGCGTCGGCAAGCCTGCCTGCCGGCCATACGTACTCGGACTTGGAAGGACGCATCGTGCATAATCCGCTTAGCCTTGCGGCGAACGACGGATACGTTCTCAAGACGACCAACGGTTGTAAGTAAGCCGGCCTGGTAAGAGCGAAAGAAGAAGCCCGGGGCAGTAACCCCGGGCCTCTTGGCTGAAAGCCCGCGGCATGCAACTGCAACCATATATTTTCTTCTACGGCCGCTGCGAAGAAGCGCTCGAGTTCTACAAGAGCGCGATCGGCGGCGACTACGAACTGAGTCGATTTGAAGGCTCGCCGATGGCCGACGAAGTGTCGCCGAACTATCGCAACAAAGTCATGCACGCTACGTTCAACGGCCCGGGGCTCTCGTTCTTGGCGGCGGACGGCCGCGAAGGAAAAACCATCGATCCCGATGAGGGAAACATTTCACTGTGCCTGGCAACCACGGATTCCGCGGAGGGCGAACGCGTCTTCAATGCGCTCGCGCAAGGCGGTACTATCGGAATGCCGCTGGGCGACGCGTTTTGGGGCGGTAGATTCGGAATGGTTACCGATCGCTTCGGCATCGAATGGATGATGACGATTGACTAGTGGACCCTCACGCGTAACCGAAGCCAACTCGCCAAGTTGCTGCAGTAGACTTTGATATCGTCGAGCAGCGCCGGGTTATTCAGGATGCGATCGCTGGGCGGCTCGGATAAAAAACTCGGGCAGCCCAGACGCGTATCCCAGTTGTAGTCCGCGAAATGATGGAACGTCGACTCGGCCAGTCCGTTGCCTTCGGGGCCTTGTGAGTCGAACGCAACGCTCAGGTTGAACCTGCGCCCGGTCACCGTGCTCGTCCCTCGAGCAATGACGCGCGCCGTGGAATCGTCTTTGGGTGCACTCACCGCGCCCTCGTGCGGATGAGCCGGAAAATACTGCAATCGCTCGCCGCCGGGGCGCAGCAGCAGCGGATGCACGGGCTCGACGCATTCGATCGTTTGCACGTCGCCGTTGGATCCGGAATGGAAGTTCGGCCAGTCGATCGCGGACGTGTCGCGATCGTCGCGGCCGTCGTGTGCGATCTGCGGGTCGACATTCTTGGAGTGAAAATGATGCGCGGCACCAATTCCGCCGAGGTTGCAAACGGAGGAGCCCAAGTCCATGTGGTCGCGCGTGACCATCAATCCGCCGCCGCGTGCGCGAAATTCCGATATTGCGCGGCACTCCTGCGATTGTAGACCCTGGCCGGTATCGACGGCAAAGAGCCAGAGTTCATCGAAGTCGCTCTCGGCGATCGTCGCGAGAACCGGGTCGATTCCGTCCGGGCCGTCATGGCGATCTCGCGCCACCACTTCATGATCGCGCGCCAGATGCTCCCGCAAAAGCGAGAAGCGCCCGACATGCCAGTCGTCTTCCGTATATGGGATCGTGGTCTGCAGCAGAATCTTCGCCATCCGGCCGTTCCTCCGAAGCTCCAGGACGCTGTCTGGTGGTGCTGAAGTTGCGTTCATGAGCAATCCTTGGGGGCGCGCCGAGATCGGCGTCGATCGGACCGTGTTGTTGGCGCTCTCGGCCGAACCTCAATCAAGTGCCGAGATCGCTTCCAAAACGCGGCTTGCCCGAAGCACAGATCGGCGAGGCGCTGCACCGTTTGACAAAAGAGCATGTGGCAATTGCCGACGACGGCAAGTACGAACTCACGGGCCCGCTGAGCTGGTTCGGCGATTTTGCCGCGGCGATTGCGCACTTCGGCCGCAAGCGCTTTCTTGCATCCGCCGCGGACGATCCGCAGTCCCATCTCTTTCTGTGCGACATCCGCGTGAAAGGCGGCTTGCCGCCCGGCGATCCGCGAAACGAGTCGGTCGCTATCTTCGCCTGCGGAAAGACGGCAAGCCAGGTGCGTCCGGCGCAAAGCGGACAACCGACGTGCGAGGACTGCGCCCAGGTTTTCACCGCTGACTGATAGCCAAGCAGCCGTGTGCAAGGATTGTACAAGACCGCGAAATCGCTCGCACTGTACAATGCCCGGATGACGGCACGAGGCGTTTTGGCTCTGCTGACGTTAGTGGTCTCACTTGCGATGCCGGTTGTCACGCGAGCGGCGAGCGGCGAAATTCCTTTGGTCCTCGAGCACGGTGTATTGTTTGTGCGCGGCACGCTCAATGGCGTTGGGCCTATGCTTTTCGTATTCGACCCGGGCGAACCGGCCTTGATCACGACCTACGCACGCGAGCGTCTGAACGGACAGGCAGTGCGCGAAATCGCATTCGGAGCAACACGGATTCGTCAAACGATTCCCGTGTTTCCGGGCGCTCCAAATGACCTGGTTCCCAGCCACGATCCTGGTCTTGGCGTCATTGCCGGAAGCGTTGGACCGGACATTCTATCGCATTATGCCGTCGACTATCGATTACGGAAAGCGCACGATCACGTTGACGCCGTTTGCGCAAGCTACGCCGCCGCCCGGAGCGGTCGCACTCGCGCTAAGGATCGACGAATTCAGCATGCCGGTCATTGCGGCATCTGCCGATGGACATCCCGGAGCCTTTGAGCTGGATGTACGTGCGTCCTCAAGCATGGTCTTTAAGCCGTTCGCGCAGCGCAGCGGGCTTAGCGCGCGATACGCCGGCGCGCCGATTTTAAAAAATTCCGAAAACGGCGTCCAGCATACTCTTGCGTCTTTCGTGCTCGGGCCGTACAGCGTACGGAATGTTCCCACGTGGTTTTCATCCGCGACCAAAGGCAAATTCGCATCCGATAGCAACGCAGGTCTTTTAGGAAACAATGTCTTGTCGCATTTTGTCGTGACGTTGAATTACCGGCGCCGCATCGTCTACATTAGCCCTGCTTCCTGACCGCAAATTCAGCGTCCAACCAGCCGCTCGGTAACAGCGCATTCTCTTTCGAATTCTTTTGGTCTTCTCGATGGAGTGAGGAAATACGGTCATGCTGACTGTTTTACTCGCTGCTGCTCTTGCCGTGCTGCCGGCCGACTTCGGCACGGCGCGGTTATCATGGGCTAGTGATTTGCATGCGAAACGCCTGAAGCCGCCGTCGGCCTTTATGGGAAAGACGCTGTCTTTGTTCTGCCGAACGGTCAATGGATCAACGGATCGACGCCCATCAAATCACTCTTTGCGGGCGTGATGCGGGACTACACCTCGAGCATTACGTTCACGCCACTCTCATCAACCACGTGCGGCGAGTGGGGTTATGACAGCGGAACGTACGTGGAAACGTTAGCCGTCAGTAAAACCGGTCAGACGATGCGATCGCACGGCTCTTACTTTACGCTCTACCGGCACGAGCCGGGTAAATGGCTCATCGCCGAGCAGGTTTGGACCGGCGTCGTATCAGCCCCGTCACCTAAACATTGAACGAACGTCACGACGAGGTACCAGTATGCGCGTACCGTCTTTGCGAACCGCGTGCCTAGGCGTATTGCTGGCCGCGGCGCCTTCATGTGTTTTGGCCGCGCCGGTCCGCGGCGTCAATGCTGCGAACGTCGTCAACCCCGCCACCTTGCCATCGACGTCGTTCAACAGCTTCTATAACGCCCTGGAGTGTCAGAAGCTCGTCTCGGCCTTTGCTCTCTACGTCTCGGTCGTACGATCGAAAAATCGGCTCGACATAAACGACTTGCCGCCGCGTTATGCGGTGAACGTCACCGGACAATCCGTCGATCTGCGTCAGTTGTTCGTTTTCACGAATAGCGTACAGCGCGCGCTCGCGCGCGAACACAAACCCACGTTGTTGAGCGCATCGACCAAGCGCGGCGTAAGCGTATCGAGCAGCGACATCTCTCCGACCCCGAAGCCCACGCCCAGGCCGGTCGAAGCGACCGCGCCTCCATCGCCGCCGCCCTCGCCGCCCCCGCCCCCGCCCGTATCGGTCGCACCCAGGGTTGGTCGAACTCCAACTCCCGCACCCACGCCGCCGGTCAAGCCCGCTTGCAATCCTTCGTCGCTTCCAAACGTTACGGACGCGCAAGATGCGTGGAAAGAAATCAGCGCAGCCGCCACGGGCAAATGGGACGATGGTTCGGCAGTAGACCGCTGCAAGCTCAGCCTCGAACCGCAACTCTACACCGCCGAGACCTCTGAGCCCGTTTCGAGCCTGGTCCCGCCGACGGTAAACATTACGGAGCCGGCATTCGGCGGTAGATATATCGGCGGAAACCTTAGCAACGACGTCGCCTTCCAAGAACAATCCGGAACCGATACGCTCGACTTGGTTTCAGATTTTGAAGCAAACGTCTTTAATCACCCGTTCTCCGCGCTCAAGCTCGATGCGACATTCACCACTCCTCAAAGCGGAAACACAACGGCAACGTTAACGATTAGCGTCGGAACCGCGCCACTGTTTATCTTGAGCCGCGACGTCAATCCGAATCACGATTTTGAAATGCCCGGGACGCAAACGATAGAGCTCATACCGCCGTTCCGCACGAATGCGTTCGGTGCGAGTTTCGAGGTCGACTGTGTCGGCAAAATCGGCCTAAAAGGGCATATCTATTCTGATCGTTACGGCGGGTACGTTTCAGCGCAGCCGACGATCGATGTCACCGTGTCGGGCGGAGCATCTGCCAATTATCTTATCGCCTCGGGCAGCCTGCAAGGATCCGTCACGCTTGTGAGCGCCACGGGGAACATCGGAGCGGTCGCCGCGCTCTTTCCGGATAGCACCGCTGCAGCGGGTCTCTCCACGCAGTTCACGACGAGCGCCTCCGCTCATCGCGGCGACACGCAGTTTTGGGACCCTGCAATACGGCATTCTGCAAAATCCGACGTTAAAAATCACGCTGCGCGTTCTGGGTCTTCCTCTGGTGACGTCCAGCGTGCCGATGGGAAAGCCGTCCACGAAATCCTATTTGATTCCGTCGATGTGGACGGTCGGGTATATCGCGCATCCCAAGCAAACGCCGTAGACTTCGCGACGCATCTAGCGACCATCCAATTGCTAGATGAGACGCATTTTTAAGCGGGACGGAAGGAGCGTCTTGTTAGGGCTTCAAGTCACGTTACACACTGTATTTATTGCTTGAAGGAGTCTTTATGAATTCAAGTGTGGATGCCGGTATCAACGCTTGGGAGTTTTCTCTCAAACGAATCAATGGTATCGCCTCGCCCCGTCTTACGGCCCGACAACAGATGGGACTGCATCTTGCAAATCGTTAACGAAGGCATTTATATCGACGAACGTGACGGAACGCAGAAGGCATACCTTCGGGGAGCGACCGGGAATGCACGTGGCAACGCTCCACGTGCCCTCAGAACTCGAAGGTCTCTCGCCAGGGAACTGCATTTATCGGTAAAAGTTGACCGAAGCGGGCAAGAGCCCAGGCTCGTCGCGGGGGACAAGCAGAGCCGACAGCAACGTGGGAGAGTACGATTTGGGAGCGTGGGATGCAAACTGGACGTGGGCTATCGTGCTCATGGCTGTCACGATTGCAATCCACGCTGCAGGTATCGCCTCGATTGTGGAGGGCATGGCCCGATTCCGCAACGGCGTATTGCTGCAACGGCGTGCCAAGCGACCTACTTTCCCGGCCACGATCAGCACGATCGTCACCGTTGCCTTAGCGCTTGCAGCGTTGCTCGCGATCGAGGCAACGGTTTGGGCTTTGTTCTACGTACGGATTGGCGCGTCTCCCCAACCTGGGCGTCGCTGAATTGTATTCGTTCGACTCGATGACGACGCGCGGCGCAAGCGGACTGGTTTTGGCTGCCGCACTGGCGGCTACTCGGTGCTATGGAGTCGACCGACGGGCTACTGCTCTTCGGTATCAGCACCGCGTTCCTGTTTGCGATCATGAACCGGCTTTGGGCTCCGATCGTAATCAGCGAGGAGCGCAGCGATACCGAGAACGACGAACATCCGCCTCAGCAGACACTCTAAACCGAATGGATGCTTGAGGATGGGTGAGAATACGCCACGAATGCGCTGCGCAGGGTTTCTGGTTGCGTTGTTTTTCCTTGCGTGCGGCTCTGCGATAGCCTGCGATGCACCGAGCGCTTCACCGGCGCCGAGCCCCACTCCGCAAGCGGACGGCGCAGCCGACGTAACCGTAGAGAGCGATCCAACGACCCGAACCAAAACGATAAACTTGCAAGCAGCCTACACCGGCTCCACATACGGACCCGGCAACTTCGAAATTACACAGATCATTCCGCGTGTGGCAGCTTTCTACGTCGGAAAGTCCGTCCTGCGGCTCTCCCTGCCGCGCGTAGAAACGATCAACGGCCATGATAGCGGATTTAGCGATACCGCGCTGTTTTACTTATTTCAACGCCGGATACGCCCGGGCGCCGGATTCGTAGGTTTGAGCGCGCAATTTCCAACAGCAGACAGCCCGTCGTTCGGAACGGGAAAGTGGATGATCGGACCCGCCGGCCGCATACGTTTTCACCGCGAAACCTAAAGAAGCGCTGGCGGGAATGCTGTTCCAAAGTTTCTTTTCGGTTGCCGGCCCCGCGAGCCGGGCTAACCAAAGCCTCGTCACGCTCCTTCCGTTCGCGACCGTCCGGATCGCAGGCGCATGGTTTTTAAAATGGCCCGAAGCCCCGTGGCAGTTCGATCTGCAGCGAGGAAGCAGCCTTATCCCTTTGGGCCTGGGCGTCGGACGGATCGTTACGTTCGATAGTCAGGTCGTGCTGGTTTCAATATCCGATGAAACGGCGGTTGTTCACGCAAATGTTCCGAACGCCCCGAAGAACACGGTACGGGTCACGTTTACCATACTCGTTCGGTCTGATACTCAGTAAACGATTATCGCCGCAATGGTCGTTGCTCCAAAAATGCTCCCAAGCGTTCGCGAACGCACGCGCCGTTACGTTAGCGAATCCGCCCTTCGCATACTATTCGCAGTAATTTTCCTGTTAGCGCACTGGCTGGGCCTCGCATGCGCGGGTATGTTAACGACAATGCCGGATGTCAAACGGAGGCTGCAAACGATGACCATGACCTATTGTCCGGCGTCAGTCTGCCGCTCGCGGCCACTAGCGAGATTGATTTCGCCAATCACGGCAGTTGCCGCGGTGCCTGAACCTTTCTCCGAAAAGAATAAAAGCCGCTTTGAATCGGGCGACCAGGACGGATACTCATGATCTCGGCTATCGCGCGTTATTGTGCGATATCCCTCGCCCGACTTATCAATGAGGCACAACTGGTAATACGCTTCTCCGCTTCGTTTACAAGTAAATGCAATCGTCGTTCCATTGGGCGCGAAGCTGGCCTGAACATACTGCCCTTTGCCGTCGGTAATAACCTGAGTGGTCAGAGTCGCCATCGTGTACGTCATGAGGTCGATATTGGGCCGGCTCTGGTACGGCCCGTGTTCAGTCCTCAAATACCATCGTTCGCTCGTCTGCAGACAGACTGGGTCGTTCGATGTTCATGCCGGCTGCGAGAACGAGGGGAGCGCGCTCGCTAGAAATTTTAAGGAGCAGGATGTGATTCGGCGACGAGGGCGGAGCCGTCACGAAACCATGCGGCGCCAACGTAGTACGCATCACGTAACGGATTTTCGATTCGTAACACATGACCGGAGGAACCGTCAGCCTTTACTACCATCGGCCTCGCCGTCCCGGCACTCATCGATGTATACATAATAGATGAGCCGTCACGTGAGAAGGCGGGAAACCGATTGTTTGGAAGGGCAACACTCTGTGCGGGCACAGTGATAGGCTCAAAGAGCACGAATAGCGTGGCCGCAGCCATCAGGATCGCTCGAAGCATCATACTGCTATTCTAGCAGCATCTGCCGGCACCGCGCATCACCTCTGAGGCCGTGCATTTCCCAGCGCGGACGCGCAAGGTTCTAAATCCAATGACAGGAAGATCCAACAGGCATGAGATCGATTCTTATGAGTCTCCTCCTAGTTGGGCTGCTTGGCTCGACCGAAGTGGCGGGAACTGCTCTCGAGCCACACGATGCCGCTCATTTCCTCATGTCTGCGTTTTCGCTCTATCCGATTATCGGACTAGGTCGCGTTGAAGGCGACGGCAACCAGAGTGAAGCTGAGTTTCTCGCAAATCTCATTTCGACTCCGCGATTTGGCGCGGTGGTGAACGACATCGTCATCGAGTGCGGAAACTCACTCTACCAGAGTATCCTCGACCGCTACGTCGACGGCGAAGATGTACCGCAAAAGCAACTGCAAGCGGTCTGGCGCGACACGACCCAGATGATCGGGTGCGAGGCGGACCCGACCACATTTGAGCCTATACGAGCCGTTCGAAGAGCCAATCTGCGGAACCCGAGAACTTACCGTTTCCGAGTGCTGGCCGCGGATCCGCCAATCGATTGGAGTGTGATTCGCACTCATGAAGAATACATGCATTATCTCGGCCAGCGCGACACCAACGCAGCCGCCATCGTGCAACATCAGGTTCTACAACGGCACCGTCGAGCGTTGGTTGTGATCGGCGGCTATCATCTGACAAAGCACGCTAGTGTCGAAGGATCCGCAACCATCACAATGCTCCTGGCCGATCATTACCCTCGATCTATGTATATTATTTGGGCGCTTACAGAGTTCGACTCGCTTCCGCCGGGAGCCACCGATCGACTCAAACGCTTGAACGCACCATCGATCTTTCCGGTCGCTGGGACATGGCTCGGTGCACTTGACGGGCGAGCGATCACCTCAAGCGACACGATGCATCACGTTGGGAACAAATGGGTTCCAGTGACTAACGCATATCCGGGCTGGAAGCTCGAGAATCTTTTTGACGCCTGTCTGTTTTTCGGTCTACCACCCTCACTTAAGTCCGTCGATTTGCAGGAACCCAAAGATCCTGCTTTCGCAAAGGAACTCGAACGTCGCCGAGAGACTAATCACCGGCGCAAAACCTAGACCCGTTCCATAGCCCAACAAATCGGCAAACTGCGGAGCCGGCTGTGCTGGAGACACTCCCGCCCTCCATAACGGATGTGGTGGCGGAACTTTCGGCCGAATCAGCTGCCCGGGAAACGCTCTCCACCCAAAAACTGCGGCAAGTCTTGCTGACCTCGTTCGTATCATGAACGCCTATTACAGCAACGTAATCGAGGGCCACAATACACGTCCGAAAGACATTGCCGATCGACGATCGGGTGAGTGATTCGCTCGTCGTCGGATTATTGGGCTACGACTTTATTGCAAGTTCGATCGTGGGCTTGGACTTTAAGAACCAGACCGTCACGCTGTATCCGCGGGCGGCGTTTTCGCCGCAGTCGTTGGGTGTTCGGCCCTTGCACGTCATGCTCGACGACGGCGTGCCGCGCGTGCCGGTAACGATTGAAAATGTACCCGGCTGGTTTCTTCTTGACACCGGTGCATTCGGCGTTCTGATCTACCGGCACTACCTGTCAAAGCTGCCGGATGTGCAGGCAAGCGATTCGCCAATCAATGAAATATCCGCGGTCGGCGGAAATGTCGGAGCGCGCGCCTATGCACTCAAAAGTTTTGCGTTCGGCCCGGTCATGTTTGCGACCGCGCAGGTGTTCGTGCCGGAGGAATCAACGATCGATTTAAGCGACTACGACGGCATCATCGGACGTAACGCGCTTTCCGTATACAGGGTCTGGCTCGACTACGCGACGCAAACGGCGTACCTGCAGCAAAACGCCCGATAGGACGGGTCAAGGGCTAACCGAGAGCGGAATGGGCAGCGATGAAACCGAGCCCAGATTACTCGTCGCGGTCAACGTCATTTGCACGTTACCCGAGGTTGCGGATAGGCCCGCCGTGCTGAAATTGAACGTCGACTGCCACTGACCGGGACCAATCTTCGATAGCGGACTTTGGATGGCAAGCGAGTTTGTACCAAACGTGAGTTTGTCGACGTTCGTTGTGGTTATCGCTGAAATCGTTATTGGCTGGCCGTTTTTTACAACCGTCGGCTGTGCTTGAACATAATAGATCTGCACAGGCCCGGTGGCTTCGGCAAAGTTGTTTGGCGGAGTCACGCCGTACGTGAAGACATTTGTTTGGTTGAATGCGGTCGGAAGGGGACTCGGCGCGATCGTGGACGGTTGAACTGCCGGAGTTGCCGCGTTCGGCGTCGGCGTCGCGATCGGTACGGGCTGCGGTTCGGGTGCGGGAGCGGGTAGACGCGAGGCGATCGTCGTCGGTGGTGCCGTTTTGTTCTGCTCCGGCAGTGTTGTCCCCGGCGGTAATGTCGGCAGCGGCGCGGGGGTTGGCATCGCCGGTAACGGGGGGCCGGGCGTGAAGTTCTCTCCCGGTTTTATGACATGCGGCGTAACGGTCACGATGAGTTCGTTGCGTGTGCGGTTGATCTGTTCGGCTCGAAACACGCTGCCGACCAGCGGAAGATCGCCGAGCAGCGGGATCTTTTGCACCGTATGGTTCGTCGTTTCTTCGATGAGGCCGCCGATGACCAGCGTTTGGTTGTCCATCAAACCGACCGTGGTCGTAGCGTCGCGCGTTGAAATTTGCGGCACGCCGTTCAGAATGCCGGAAAGGCTGTTGAGCGTCGGATGGAGCGTGAGCAACACAAAATTTCCGGCGTTGACGACGGGCGTGATATCCAAGGTAACGCCGGTTTGAAATGTTTGCAGCTGCGTTGTTGCGATCGTGCCCGGACCACCGCCCGTCGTCGTGAGAATCGCGAGCTGGTCTCCCGCTCGAATCGAAGCCGTTCGTCCCGAGATCGTCGTGATGCGCGGATCCGCCAAGATTCGCGCGTTGCCTTGCTGCACGAGAAGGTTCAACTGTACGCCTATGGTGAGCGGCGTTCGCACGAACGGCTGGATGCTCATCATGGGCGGCGGTGCTCCACCGTCCGGCGGCGCCGTCGGCTGTGTTTCAACGAACGTCGTGCTCAACACGGGTTGCTGCAGTTGCAAGCCTAAGTTCTTTGCGCGTGTTTCGTCGACTTCGAGCACCTCCGTATCGAGAACGACCAGCGGCTGCGGCACGTCGAGCTGCGCGATGAGATTTTTCGCAAGCTTGACGCTGTACGGGCTCCCCGTGAGAACGAGCTGCGTCGAATTCGGCGGCACGGTAATCTTCAAATCCGGCGCGGTGCTCGCCAACGCTTGCGTCACGGTAGCGGCGATGTCGTTGGCAGACGTCGACGTCCCGCCATTGAGTCCCGGCGCAGCCGCTTTGAGCATGAGAACCTCGGCATCGGTTCCTCCACCGCTCGCGGCTGTTCCCGAACTACCGGCTGGTGCGCCGGCGGGCGCCGCATCGAGTCGCCCGACCGCATCTGCGATGCGTTGTTGAATCGAAGACCCTGCAAAGACGGAAAGGGCGTTGAGGTCCCCGTCAACTTGCACTTGAATCGTTTTAAACGAACGGCGCAGCAAGTCAGCGACGGAAGCAGCATCGACGAAGTGTAAGCGGTACACTTGCGTGAATTGCACGCCGGCTTGCGGTTGATCGAGCTGTGCAATCAAGGTCTTTGCCGCAGCGACGCTATCGGGCGCACCGCCGACGAGGATTTCGGAACCTGAAACCGCTACCTGTACGCCGGCCACTGACCGCGACACCGCACGAGCAACGTCTTTAGTGCTGCGTTGGGTAACGCGCACGGCTTCGGTCGGGTAACTCGGTTTGGGAGAGGGCGTCGCAGGCGGCGTATCGATCGCCGCGATAATATTCTTTGCCTGTTGAAGATCGGTCTGTGATGCCGCGATCACGATCGTGTGATTGGGTGCCGGCTCAAAGACGGCGTGTGGAAACAGCGCCCGCACTCGCGAAACAATAGCCGCCGGTGCGGCCGTGTGCACTTGAACGGCGTCAACGATCGTTTCCGTCGGACTGCGAACGTCGATGCCGGTGACGATCGTTCGCATTCCGCTCACGTCTTCAGGAGAGGCAACGACGATGATCGCGTTCGCCGAGCGATCGATCCGAATCCTTGCACGCGGGTACACGCTGCGCAAAACTTGAGCCGCGCGATCCGCGCGCACGATCGTTGCATTGATGACGGCGGGTGCAACGGCAGCAGGCGCGGGTGCGCTTCTGCTCTTGGACGTTGCAATGCCGACGGATGGGCTGACGGCCCCCACGATAACGGCAAGGGCCAGCACAAAAGAAAAGAAGGAACGCACGGAACCGCTATGATTGGGCTGAGAGAGCCCACTATCCCGGCGCGGCTTATGACATCGTTATGACATCACGAGCGGCTTAACCTGAAAAGGGCAAACCTTCCTGGAACTTTACAACAGCTGGAGCGGATGTCCGCCCTCCGACAGTGAATCGTCCTTTTCTCCATGGCACGTTGCGGGTACACGCGTTCGGTCTATTCGGCCGTTACGCATCTGTTCTCTTCGTTTCACGATGACGACGCTTTGCGGCGCAATCCGCTCGTTTCGCGCCACTTTGATGTATGTGCCGATCTCGCGGTCGCTGCTGAACGTGTGCGGGCACTGATTCTTTCGAGCATCGATCGAATTGTTCAAGCTGCTCCCGTCCATTCGGTCGCGATAGCACGGCGCCAGCGGCAGATTCTCTTACGCTACGACCTGGAAGGCGCAACGCGCTTCACGGTTTGTGACGAGCTCGGAGTAACCGAGCGTCAGTTGTATCGCGATCGGCGTACGGCCTCGGAGCTGCTTGCGATGTATTTGCGAGAAGCGATGCCGGCCGAGCCTTCCGCTCGCGCGAGCGTAGCAGTTGCTGTCGATCCCGCTGAGCTCGCGCTGCAGAAGGCACTGCGTATGCACGTGCTGGGCGCAACGCGCAACTCGCGCGAGCAAGCGGAAGCGATAACGCGCAGCCCCGCCGACGCCCAGTGGCGCGTCGTTGCCCTCTGCATGTTGGCGCAGCATCACACCGATTGCGAAGACTATTCTGAAAGCGTGCGTTTGCTGCAGGCTGCCGAACAGCTGCTCGAAGAAAAGAGCCGAAAGATCGGCGCTGTGCGCGTAGCCGGGTTGAGGGCGTTTTTCGAAATCGGCCGAGCGCGAATTTATTGGGCCACCGGTGAACCCAAAGAGGCGCTGCGCCTAGGGCGCAGCGGATTCGATCGTTTTTTCTTGAGTCAATCAAACGCATTTCAACCTGGTGACCCAGCAGCGCAGGTTCTTCTCCGCGACGTCATTAGCTCGGTCGCGCTGCTGGTGGATTCCGGCGATGTAACCGGTGCGGATGCGCTTCTGGGTGAGACGCGGCGTGCTATTGCACGCATGCCGAACGCGCCGGAATACCTTGAGCTGGAGTGGCGCACCGCGCTTGCCCGGCTTCAGACGTTGATGTCCAACGATCATGAAACGCTCGCTCAGGATGCGAATGAAACGCTGTCACGAGCCCAGCGCCTGGGACTTCCGGCGCAAGCCGCGGATTCCGCACTCCTCGGGGCCTGGATCGCGGCCCGACGCGGAGACGTGAACCGGGCTCGAGAGCTGCAATCCGCCGTGCTCACGTTTTCGCAAGCTCACGACTCTGTTTGGACGCGCTCGGTGATGTTCGCGGGCGCGGCATTGATCGAACGAAAGATCGGCACGCCGCAGCGCGCGCTTTCGCTGGCGCGTTCGGCGTCGAGCGGATTCACGCGAGGCACCCCCGGCCATGCGTTTTCTTCGTATATTCTGGCTCGAGCGCAGCTCGCGTGTGGATTTGCCGAAGATGCATTGACTGCAGCCAGAGAGGTCGTCTACGCGAACGCACCGCGCGAGTACGTGCGTGCCGCGGCGCAGATTGTGATGGCGGAGTCAAGTGCCGTGCTTGGGCGCAGTCACGCGGCTCTTAGAACACGCCGGCGCCGCGGTGTCGCTGCTCGGGCGCTACGGTCACACCTATGTAATGGACGAAGCCAAAGCGCTTCATGCGCGCCTTGCCTTGCGCTCCGCCTGACTTTTGTACCCGATTGACGAGTCGTTGACATTCTAGAGGCCGCACTCTCGTAGGCGCCGCAAGGCCTCCCCGTGCCAAAAGGGAGAGTTCATTTGCGCGCACAGCGATTGATCGCCGCGGCAGCGACGTTTTTAATGTTCGCCGGATTGGTTGTTCCGGCTGCGGCCATACGCCCGCAACGAGCGATCATATCACGAGCAGTGGCCCAAACCATCATTGCGCACGGAACGATTTCCGGCAAGCGCAACGTGCGCATCACGCGCGCCGGACTTGCAACAATCAGCTCGGTGAATGGCCGCTCCGTCGAGTTGCGCCGCATTCCGCCCGGAATTTCGAACAGTCTCACCATCGGACCGGGCGACACGCTCGACAGCGTCTCCGCCAACACGCTCGTACGTTCTATCGACCGGCCGCGTTTCAAACCGTATATGCCGGGTGTCGTCAACGTGCTATTTCGTGCGGGTATTTCCTCATACCAAGACGCCGCGAGGTTTACGCCCTCCAAGAAAACCGTGGCGGCATATACGAACGACACGCAAGTCAACGGTGTTTTTGCGAAACTCGGCGTCGATAGAATCACGCGCATCGCGAGCGCCGTGGACCGCTCGCGCCTGGCCGGCATGCACGCACGCACGCTCTCACGCGACAGCGCCGCTTTCAACTTAGCCAACGCCTTTCAAGTGCACCTAACCTCGTCAACGGTACCCGACGCCGTGCGGCAGATCGGCCGGCTCTCTTCGGTTGCATATGCGGCTCCGGACTGGATCGTCTCCACGATGAACACGGGCGCGGTCATCCCAAACCGCGTGCTCCTTCAAAATCTGCAGCGCTCCGGCATTGGATCCTCGACATCAGCGCGTTTCAAGTTCTCGGCGTCAAGCGGCGCGCGCGCATCGAGTCTGCCGGCGAACTACGGTATTACGACGAGCTTGCAATCGTTTCTCAATGCTCCGGGCATCGATGCCGTCGCCGCATACGATGAGATCGCCAAAAAGTACGGCGAGCTCCCTGGGCAGGGCGAGATTATCACCAACGTATCATTGGGGGACGTGTGCACGGATCCGCAGGATGCCGGGCTTAAGTCACACCGGACCGACGTCGCATATCATCGGTGGTCAGCACTATTTAGACGTGCCGACATTTCCGCTGATCCCTGAGTACGTCGTAGACACCGATGGAAATATTTCCGGCAGTGCGGAGGTGTGCGGCATCGATCCGGACCTCGATGAGATTCTGCTGGACTTCTCGGCCATGTCACCGTTGCCCCAAGGCATGCAGCGAGCAGGCGAGAGCGCAAGCGGGCCTGCGGATCTGCTCGGCATAGCACCCGGAGCTCAGTACCGGCTGGTCGTACCGGGTGGTGCTGCTTCGGTCAGTGCGCTCGTGGCGGCATTTGTCGCTGCCGGCGCCCAAACGCCGGCGCCAAATGTTATTACGGCGAGCATCGGATGGGGCACGGATGCGTTCGGGTTCTCGTCTCGCTATCTTGAAGAAGATCCGTTGCTTCGCAGCACGATCTCTACGCTCGTAAACGCGCAGAACATTGTCGTTTGCATCTCCGCGGGCGACGGCCTACGTAAATTCACGAACGCCGCCGTAAATCCAATGGGCGGAAGCGTACCGACGAATCTGACGAAGTCTTCGGATCAGGTCACCGATCTCAACGACGTCTCAAATTCTACGACACCTTCAGCCGTGCTGGATACCGGCGCAATCGACGTCGGCGGATCGACGACCGACGATATCTACGCCGGCGGCAATCTTGCGGATCAGAATAATCCCTTTGCGAATCAGCTCGCATTCCCCGAAGTGCGGTGGAATGGTGCCCAGGGCTTCTCGAGCGGATTCGGTTCGCGCGTCAATATCTCCGCACCATCGGACAATATTCCGGCGCTGATTCTCTCTTCGTCCGTCGGCAATAACTATGACAGCACAGCCTTGAGCCTTAACGGCGGCACGTCTGCGTCGGCACCGATGGTTGCGGCCGCCGCCGCGGTCATGCTCCAAGTCGCGCGTTTGTCGGGGCATCCGTTTGCGAAGGCGACGGACGTGCGAGATCTGCTGGTCTCAACAGCCGTACCAATACCGAACGTTCAGCAAGCCGACATGAACATTAACGTCGGTCCCCAACTCAATCTGCGCCGTGCCGTCGAAACCGTGCTCGCAAATGCGGGGACAGCAGTGCCGCCCGGAGCTCCGCGGGTGGCCATCGCGCAGCGGCAGCTTTTCCAAGGGCTTGATTTCAACTGCCAGTTTCAGTCCGACGACGATCACGATTTTGTCGAGGCCACCGATCCGGCGTACATTCGGCTTGACGATCGCGAGGGATGCGGTCTACAAGAGAATAGAAATCTAAACTCGCCGATCACCATTGCTCCGGACTGGGAAGGCATCCCGCGTGGCGCGCACTATCGGCTGTATGTGGCAGGGCATCCGCAGAGCGTACTCTCTCAAGGTCCTTGGGCGCGTTTGTGGCCCAAACAGATCTTCAACGCTGCCGGCCTTGCCGCGGCTTCGTCCTCGGTACGAACGGTGACGTTGAGTTACGACGTGTTTCAAGGTTTCCATCTGGTAGCGTCAACGACATTCGATCTGACATTCGGGCCCACGCCCGCAACATCGGTTTCGCTTCCGGCGCCCGTTGTCGCTCCCGTGATCACCGGCGCAACAATGAGCGTTTCGTATGATTTCAGCGGCGCAGCGCCGGGCGACGTGAGCAGCCCGGTGATCGAAGTGTCATCACCAAGCCGGCCATCGCCCGATTCGGGACCATTTTATGCGGCAATCTACAAGTCGCCGGTACTCATGTCGCCAAAAGGTACGATTCAAATCCCCGTCAGCGCGCTGGGCGGGGCGGGCGTGTACGGCGTCGCCGTCAACCTCTCGCCGAATCCCGATCCGCTGCTGGCGTTCTTTCGCGTGCAGAACTACAGCTCGTTCGCGTTCACGCGCATACAAGCCGGAAACACATCCGCACGGCCGGCTGCACCGCTGCTTGCCGCTGCGAATAGCACGGCATCGGCAGACCCGCCGTCACATACGCTGACGATAGCGCACGGTGGATCGTTCACCGTCTCTTACGACGTGCGAAACGTTCCGGGCGCAAACAACGCCGCGCTCGAGATCAGCTCGAGCGGTCCCAACCTGATGAACAATGCGAATCCATTCAACAATCCCAATGGCTCGGTTCCGGATGACAACGGCGTGGACACCGGATCCGTTGCAGTTATTCCGCTGCCGTCGACCAGCGGAAGCATTACGCTTACCGATCAGCAGGCGCACCTGGTCGAAGGGATGTCGCAGGTCGTGCGGGTGCTTCCGCGCGCGGGGACACAGGGGATTGGCGAAGCCGGCGACGTGAGCACGATCTCCGAACCCGGAATCATGTCTCCCGACGGAGACGATCTGAGCAACGGATTCGCAATCAATACGTCGGGAGATGACGGCGTGTTTACCTCACAGGGCGGTCCGTTCGGTTCGCTGATCGGCGTATTTTCGCAATCGACCGGTCAAGTGCCGGGTCTCATCGTCCAGCCGGCTCCGCAGCCGTTCGCGCTTATCGGCGGCTACGTCGGCAACGACACGGTCGTGTATCAAAGCGGAGCAACGGCATTTCAGCCTGCTGCGCTCAACGCGTTCCAAGTAACGAGCAGCAGCAGTACCCAAGGCTACTTCCCGAGTGCGCAATCGTTGCCGCCCGGGTGGAAGATCTGGGAGGCGGGACAAAACGCATCGAGCCCCACGAGCGCGGTGCTCGCCGTACAAGAAACGAATTTCACGTTAGCGTTCGGCGTCTTTACCGCTAACGTCGGCTCCATGGCGCCGTCAACGCCGATGGTTGCGCTCGCGCCGGCCTTTCCGTTTGGTCTCGTACCGTTTGACGCAAGCATCGACTACGACCCGGCCGCCAACCTCGCGTACGTAACTGTGGAAGGTGAGAGCCCGACAGGTTTCGACAACAGCGACGACCGGCTCGAAGTCGTGAACCTCAATTCAGGTACGGTAACGCACGACTACGATTTAGGCGACCTCGGCAGCATAGCCGATCTCGTCATCGATCCCGTAACGCACGTCGGCGCGATTACGAGCAATCCGCCCTTCTGCGGTTGTCCCTCAGTCGTATTTTCGCCACAACTGTTGCTCGTGAATTTGAATAACGGAGTCATATCGACGCCGCTACAATTACCGAGCGCGACCACGAGCGGAGGCGGCGGAATCGGCACGGGCGTCGTCGCGAAGATTGCGGTCGATCCCGTCCACCATCTCTTCGCCGTTCAGAATCCTACGCCGGCCGTCGACGATGATGACAACAATCCGCTCGGAGAGATCGACACTTTCGATGAAAATGGAAATCTCGTCAGCCACAGCGCACGGTTATACAACCTCAGTCAATGGACGCTTGGCAATCATTGGTTTCAGTTGAACCCCGGAACGAGCCCGGGCACCCAACGTGATGGTTTCATGTTCGGACCCAATTTCGACCAAATCATTCCCTTCTCGTATTAGGCGGAAAAGCACATATGCAGAGTGCACGTTGGTTCATGATCGTTGTTGCCGTTTCCGGAGCGGCGACACTACTCCCGGGATGCGGCGGTGGTGGTGGAGGCACGCCCTCGCTCCCGGGAGCATCCCAAGGTGCGATGCTCACGCTCTCCGCACAATCGCTCTCGTTCACTTCACTCGCGGCGCAGTCATTCGACGCTGTGGATTCCTCATACCACGGGACATTTTCCGTCTCGAGTTGCGGGAACGTTCTTACCATTTCAGCAGCGAGCGCGAGCGGCCCGAAGGCGACCTTCAAGGTAACGCCGCTTGCCGCGGGCGCGTGTTCGCTTGTCGTGTCCGAGGATAACGGGCGCAAGGCAACGCTTCCGGCAACGGTTACGCTAACGCAAGGAACCATTCAATAGTGAAGCATCTTCGTGTCGGGAATTCCGTTGCAGGTATCATGGCCGCAACCTTGGCGCTCGCGGATTGCTCGGGCTCAGCGGTCGCGCCGCCTGTTCCTGCGATGCACGCTGCTGCACAAACGGCAAAAGCCTCATTTACAATTCATTGGCCCTCGCACGCAGTTGCGGCCGCGGGCGCAGGCCGTAAGCCGCTCTTCATTTCTCCCTCGGCGCTCTCGGTTATCGTCGAAGTCAATCCGAACGATCCGACCGCAGGCCCGGTTACATTCGCGAACGCGAACGGTTCGGCAACCAGCACGGTCAGCATCAATGCACCGGTCGGAACCGATGAATTCATCTTCACGCTTTGGGATACGCTGCAAAAGCCGAGCGAAACGCAGCCCACCGGCAATTTACTTGGACAAGCCGACGTGCCCGGGCAAACCGTTGCTGCAGGGCGAAACAATGTCGTCAACGCGACGATTGGCGGCGTGACGCAACACATTAGTACCGCACCCGTTGCCGGACAGCCTTTTGTCGAGAGCGATGCGAGCGGAGGATACGATCTGGTCGGCGACATGCCCGTAACGTTCTCAGCAACGGCATATGACGCCGGTGGAAACGTCATTGTCGCTCCGGGCGCTCCAACCCTCAGTTTTTCGGCCGCCGGCTCATCGTCTTCAACGATTGACGTGCTGCCCGTTTGGGGAATCCAAGCCGTTTCACGATCGCGGCGAAGGCGGCTCCGCCTGCTACCACAAATCCGCTCGCCGTGCTGGTTACGGCATCGGACGCGGGCGTCGCGCACACAACGACGGCAAACGTCACAATACGCATGCGGTCGGCTCTCTACGTTTCGTATGCGACTGGAAGCGGTTCGAAGATTGCCGCATACGACAACCGCGGGAACGCTATAAAACTCCCGGCCGGCGCGTTCGCCGGTCTGGTCGCGCCGGGAGCGCTCGCTTACGGCGCAAAGGAGCGCAGGCTCTTCGTCGCCGATAGTAGCGCCGGAAAAATCTTGGCATTCGACACGGGCGGCAGCACAGTCAGTGGATTCGTGCCGCCCTCGGTATCTGGTGTGCGCAGTATGGCTTATGACGAGCAATCCGATACGATCTACGCTTCCGGCACCGCCGGCGTTGTTGCATTCAAGCCTAGCGGAACGATCGTCGCTTTAGCCGCGAACCCATTCGCCCAGACGGCGTCTCCGGACGCAATCGCCGCCGTCGGCGTGGATCCGATGCAGGGCGGATCGGCAGATACAATCGCGGTAGCGAACGACGCGACGGTGTCTATCGATTACTACCACGCCGACGGCACGTATATCACCAGCGACGTATTGACCGCTCCGCCTGCCGCCGCGCCTATTGCTGGCCTGGTCTGGAGTCCGCCCTCGCTCGGTGCGCCAATGCTGGTATCAGGCGGAACGGCCGCCGCAGGCTTTGCGTTTGCAGAAAATGTCGGCGGCGGTCCTGCCGGCAGTCCCGTCGCTTCCGCTACGACGCGTTTTGGTCAGATTGCCATCGATTCGACGATCATGCACGAAGTGCCGAGTGTGACGAATAACACGTTGGGCGAAGTGTTCGTCGTTCAGCCCGACTCCGGCAAACTTCAGGGCTATGCGCTTGACAGCGGCGATTCCAGCCAATTCAACGCGCCGGACATTACGATCCCGGCTCAATCCGGTTTCTCGAGCCCAATCGGCATCGCAATCGCGCTATAACGCCAACGTGTCGTGTTCCCGAAGCACCTCTCCGTTGTAAGCGTTGGAGCGGAAGCTTCGCTCAATGGACAGATGGCCAAACGTGAGGTTGGTGGCGGCGGCCCCGTATGAGAACGTATTTGTGGCATAGATGATTTCGATGCAACTCTACGTGGTCGCGGTTTTCGGATGAAAGGTGCGAACGATGAAAACTGTTGCAGGGCTTCTGTTGGCGCTCGTTGCGCTTAGTGGTCAAACGCCGGCTCCGAGCCCGGGAGCAGCGGCGCCGGGAGCCTCGCCGGGCACCTCAACATTGCCTGCGGTGCGCCATCTGGTCTACGAATTCGGTTACAACACAAAAGTCTGCAAAGTCGGGAACCGGTACGGGAACAACAACGATCGATATCGCGGGATTGGCGAAAGACGGTGGCCTGACGGTGAACGCGACGGACCATTGGTGGAATACCGTTAAGCCAAGACAGACCAGCTCGTGCGAAGTGTACGCGAACGGCGGCGTCACGTGCGCGCAAGCGCCGAATGCCATATCGCCCATCCAACTTGCAATAGTTCCGCTTCTTGGGCAAAGTTATTTCACTGCGCTATCCGCAGGTCCGAACTCAACCTGGAAGCAGAGTTATAACGTAAAGGCGACGTTTCTGCCAGGCGCGAACGGCGGATTCGCGGGACAAGTTTATACGTGGAACTGCGCTTACACGCTAAACGGAAAAGGCACGATTCCGAGCGGAGCGCCCCTGATACTGGTCCATTCCGAAGGAACGATGAAACAACAAGGCGGCCGATATATTCAAGTCAATCAAAAGGCAAATATCATCATCGACCCCCGCATAAAAACGCCGGCGTTCGTCAATGAAGAGTTTACATTTGTCCCGCAGATGAGCGTCAATCGGTACAGCATAGAGTTGAAGCTCGTCAGAACTTGATCGACCAGGCGGCGCAACCCCGCAGGAGCAACTAAGATCTCAACCAAATTGTCCCTCGACATCATGGGAAAGAACGGGTTGCAGACCTTCGCGCGTTTGAATTTGTCTGGGTGCGTCGGGATTTGACGCTACTGCACGCGATGAAGTCAAACCCATGATCGTTCACCTGATCGACGGAACGTACGAGCTGTTCCGGCACTTTTACGGGCTGAGGCGCGCCGGGAATGGTAAACTGGCTCGGTTCGGCGCCGTGGCCGGAGTCCTTAACACCGTCTTGCAAATGATTTCCGAGGGAGCCACGCACGTCGGGGTTGCCACCGATCACGTTATTGAGTCTTTTCGCAACGAACTCTGGGATGGATATAAAACGGGCGCGGGTGTCGATCCGGCGCTCCTCGCGCAATTCGAGCCACTCGAGGACGCGTTGCGGGCCATGGGCGTCGTGGTATGGGCGATGATCGATCTTGAGGCCGACGATGCGCTGGCATCTGCCACCAAGATCGCATCGCACGATTCTCGCGTTCAAAAAATTTGCATTTGGACGCCGGACAAAGATCTCTCGCAGTGCGTTTGCGGAGATCGTATCGTGCAAGTAGACCGAAGGAGCAACGCCGTTCGCAATGCTGCAGGCGTGCGATCGAAATTTGGGGTCGACCCCGAGTTCATCCCCGACTATCTGGCCCTCGTCGGCGATGCTTCTGATGGATATCCAGGCGTAAAAGGCATTGGAGCAAAAGGGGCGTCGTCTCTACTTACGCGGTATGGCAAAATCGAGGATTTCCCGCCGGAAGTACTGGGCGAACACCGCGCGCTCGCCTTACTGTTCAAGAAACTGGCAACGCTTCGGACGGATGCGAGGCTCTATGACCGCGTCGACGAGTTGTTGTGGCACGGACCAACCGCCGAATTTGCGTCGGTCTGCGAGAGTCTTGGCATATCAGATGTTTGTATCCGCGCGGCGAAAACGGCTGTGCTAACGGCGAAGCGTTGGTAGCGAGGGCCCCTATGCAACAGGATATGCAACATTTTGAGGAGCAATCGCTGAGAAAAGTCAATGATTACATAGCTCTTAGCACAGCATATGGGAAAGTACGGGTCTGGTGGCCCGCACGGTCTTCAAAACCGCTGAGGCCGGCGCAAGCCGGCTGGTAGGTTCGATTCCTACACTTTCCCGCCACACACCAAATACTGCTGTTTTTGAACGCTACATTTACCGTAACTGGCTGCTGCTGTCCCGTTACTGGTGCATCGTGAACTCCGTCGTTTCCGACTGCCCGCTCGTATTCGTCAGCATAATGATGCGCTGAAACAAAGTGTGTGATGGCATTCTTTACGGTCAAGTTTGCTCTTTTTGGCGATCACCTTTGCCCCCAGTAAACCGCCCGAGTTGGTCAATTATGGCGGCGAGCGCTTGCTTTGGTCTTCTCCTATCGGTTGCGTTTCGCCAAAATTTCGTCCTCTTCGATAAAATAAAAGCAGGGGGACGCCCTGTCGAATTGAAGTGTTTGAGACTGCTGGAGGTTGGGCTTTCGAATGAGTTTCAAAGTTAGTACTATGTCGCATCTCGCTGCGGTTGCGACGATGATAGCGTTGTTGGCCGGCCCTTCGGGCGTTCTTGCCGCGCCTGCTGTGCAGAGCAACGGATTGACGCCGGCTCAGAGATCGGCGATCGATGAAGTCGGTGAGCGTTCGGTGGCGGGAACTGCGGCACCGGGCGTGACGATTGCGGTTGCGCGCGGTAGCGAGATCGTCTACGCGAAAGGGTTCGGTAAAAGTAACGTTGAGGACGCTGTTCCCGCTCGCGCCGATACGCGCTATCCAATCGGTTCGAATACGAAGCAGTTTACCGCAGCGGGAATCTTGATGCTGCAAGATCGGGGTTTGCTCAACATCAACGATAAACTTTCGAAATTCTTGCCTGAAATTCCACATGCGGACAAGGTGACGATACGAGAACTGCTCACGCACGCGGGCGGGTACGCCGAATACACTGAACGCGAGGATTTCGACGAAGTCGGCAATCGGCCGGCAACCCTTGCGCAAATCGTCGGCACCGTTGATGCACGGCCTCTTGCGTTCACGCCCGGAACGAAGCGCGAGTACTCGAACACCGGGTATGCTCTTCTGACGATGGTGATCGAGCGTCTTTCGAAGAAGTCGTACGCGCAGTTCATGCAGGACAATATCTTCGGACCGCTCGGCATGACTTCGACCTATGTCCGGACATATGCCGATACCAAGCCGAACGTGGCAACGGAATACGAATCGTTCGCGCTTGGTCCATGGGAGCATGCCCTCTCGCTCGACTATACGTGGTTCGCGGGTGCAGGCTCGATTATCAGCAACGCTCAAGATCTGGTGAAATGGAATGTCGGGCTGCCTGAAGCTGCTCTCGAAGCGTTCGTATACCGAAATGTTGACGCCTATTGAACTTGGAAACTCGTATTCCGGTTACGCGTTCGGCATCTCGGTGAACAAACTGCCGAACGGTCATCGTATGATCTCGCACGGCGGCAACACGACGGGCGCGGCGACGCAAGACGCGCGTTTTCCGGACGACGGCCTTTCGATTATCGTTCTGGCAAACAGCGGAACATTCTCCTACGATTCGGCCGTCATGGCGATCTATGGGGCGCTCGTGCCGTCGGTGAATTCCGCAAAGCCTCCGGTCAAAGCGAGCGTTAAGCCCAAGGAGGTCGATAGCCCTAATCCGCAGTTCGTCGCCGAGGCGGAGCATTGGCTCGATCAAGCGGTTTCCGGGAACGATCGACATGGACGCCCTGCGACCTGACCTGCGGGCGAGAATGTCGTCTGCGCATCGCGCCGATTTAGAAGCGCTAGCCGCGCTTGGGCCGCGTAAGTACACGGTCCTCGCCACCGATCGCCGTCCGCCGGTGACCTCCGTTGGTTTCAGCGTAAAAACTCCGAAGGAGTCGTTCATCTACTACTTCGGCCGCGACGACAGCGGGCTGATAAGCGGGATAGTCATTCTAGACATCGTGGATTATTCGAAGCTGTAGTCCTTGTCGGCGTTACATGCGGATCGGAAAAAGCCCACGATGATCGGCCCAACTACCCGCGGGGTTCGCTGATCGATATGGCGCTTGTCGTTTTTCTGCGGGGCGTGAACGTCGGTGGACACAGGACGTTCCGTCCAACCATCCTCGCAAGGGAGCTACGCGACTACGACGTCGTGAATATCGGCGCCGCGGGCACCTTTGTCGTGCGTAAACCTGGACGATCGCGAGCAACTTTTCGCGCTCAATTGCTGCGCAAGCTCCCGACCGAAACGGAAGTCATGCTCTGTGACGGGCGCGATGTGCTCCGACTAGAAACGGAAAACCCGTTTGGAACGGAGCCGCCAAGCTCTGATGTCGTTCGATTCGTAAGTATTTTGTCGAAGGCCGGCGCCATTCGAGCTCCACCTGCCGGTCGCCTTTCCGCCGGAGGGAGAGTGGCTCGTCCGAGTCATCGCCTCGAAAGACCGATTCGTCTTCGGAATGTATCGCCGCCACATGAAGACGATTTCTTATCTTGGCAAGATCGACTCTCTCTTCGGTGCGCCGGCGACGACACGCAATTGGAACACGATCATGGCGGTCGTGCGAATCCTGAAAGACCAGGAGAAACGGCGAGTTAGTCTTCGCGGCGTAGGGGGATAAGCCTTAGCATGAATGTGTCCGAAATCTTCCGGGGAAAATCCTTCGGCCTCGGCGGCGTACCGTTCGGTAACGAATTCGCATACGTCACCGATGAAGACGCGTACGCCACAATTGAATCGGCGTGGAATGCCGGCGTGCGATATTACGACACCTCTCCCTGGTACGGTTTGGGACTCGCAGAACGGCGTCTGGGCAGCTTTTTGCACAAACAAACGCGCGGCGAGTATGTTCTCTCCTCGAAGGTCGGTAAACTGCTCACGGCGTCGCGCCGGAACAATGCGAAACAGTACTTCCCGTTTACTCCTTCGCCGAATAATCTCCGTTACGATTACACGGCGGACGGCGTCAAGCGCTCGATTGAAGATAGCTTGCAGCGTTTAGGCGTCGACGCGCTCGATGTTGTCTTCGTGCATGATCTGTCGCCGGATAATCCGTGGCTGCCGGGGCCATGGGAAGAGCAGTTCGAGATCGCGCTCAAAGGCGCGTTTCCGGCGCTCAGCAAGATGCGCGATGAAGGTGTGATCACCGGCTGGGGGCTTGGCGTCAATTCCCCCGAACCGATTCTCAAGCTCATGGAGGTCGCGGACGCGGACATATGTCTTTTAGCGCGTCAGTATTCGTTGATCGATCATGAGAACGCGCTGCATCAGATTTTTCCAAAGGCTCGCGAGCGCGGAATGACATTCGTCGTCGGCTCGTCTCTCAATGCGGGTTTCATCAGCGGCAGCGCGCGCTTCAATTACGGTAAGGAGAACTATAAAATTCCCGCCGAAGCGATCGCGAAGCGTGATCGGCTCCGAGCCGTTGCGGCGCGGCACGGTGTCGACCTTCGTACGGCCGCACTCCAGTTCTCCAGCGCGCCGGACGTCGCATCGGCACTCGTGGTCGGCTGCGCGAACCCGCAACAGGCACTCGCCGACTACACCTCACTTGCGACGAAGATTCCACCTGAGTTCTGGTCGGATCTTCAATCTGAAGGCCTGATCGAACGTGACGCTCACATCCCGTGACAAATTTGCAACGCACGCTCAAGAGGAAATGACATGGCCGATTCAAGTATCCTGATGCCCGGAGCCGACGAGGCGTATCGCGAGTCACGCGACCGATTGCGCACGGCGGAAATCGAGTTGCGCGACCGCATTGAGGCTGTTGCCGCTATGCGTCGCGCCCTGCCGCCGGGACCCGAGATTGCGGACTACGAGTTCATCGAGAACGGCAGTCGCGTTCGCTTGTCGGAGTTTTTTGCGCCCGACAAGCCGTACTTAATACTCTACCATGTGATGTACTGGTCCAAGGACGACGAGTTCTGCAATATGTGCTCGATGTGGATCGACGGATTCAATGGCGTCGCGCCGCACGTAACGCAGCGCGTCAACCTCGTCGTCGCATCGCGAGCGCCGTTTGAGAGACTCCAGGCCTGGGGCGCGCACCGCGGGTGGGATCGCCTGCGACTGATTTCGAGTGATTCGTCGTTCGCGCGAGCCATCGGCGCTGAAGATGACAACGGCGATCCTGACTCAACCATCGTGGCCCTCGAGAAGGACGGCGATCGCATGCGTCACGTGTATACCGCGCATTCGATGCTGGAAGATCGCGAGCGCGGGATTGACTTGCTCTGTCCGACCTGGAACCTCTTCGATCTCACGCCCGGCGGTCGCGGGGAGGATTGGTACCCATCGAACGAACGTTTCGACGCTTCGCTGCGTGCGCTCGTGGGGAAAGCATGACGTCACCGATACGTTTGGCTCGCGCCCTCGAACGAACGTGTCGAATTTGCAGCAATGCCGCGATCGCGGCAACGCCGACGATAAACGCGGAAGCGACCGAGGCGATGGCGGCAACCCAACTCGGATCCATGGATATTGACGTTTAGTGGAGCGGGAAGGAAATTCTTGGTTCGATGGATTCGATTTTTGCGAAAAATAGAACCGCTCTCGTTACGGGCGCATCGTCGGGCATCGGTTTCGAGCTGGCGAAGGCCGTGGCTCCCAAGCTCGACCGGCTCGTCCTGGTCGCACGCCGGCTCGAGCGCCTCAACGCGGCCGCGGAAAGCGTACGAGCGCGCGCTGCGGCGATCGAGGTCATCGTTCGCGTGGCCGACCTTTCTGCGATGGAAGAGGCGGAGCGTCTCACGCAGGATTTGGCCGCAGAAGGCATCGGCGTCGACGTCTTAGTCAACAACGCGGGTCTGGGAGAGGCGGAGCTCTTCGAGACGTCGCCGTGGAACCGCGTGGACGCGATCGTAAAGACGAATATTCTTGCAGCGCTTCGCCTGACCCACGATCTGCTTCCGCTCATGATGGAGCGCGGCCACGGTGCGATTCTCAACATTGGCTCGGGCGCCGGCTATTCGGCAATGCCGAACGCAGCGGTGTATACGGCGTCGAAGCATTTCATTCGAGCGTTCACCGAGTCGCTGCGCGCTCAGCTTGCCGGCACGGGCGTCGTGGTGTCCGAAGCGGCGCCCGGACCCGTCGATTCGGAGTTCGATCGGGTCGCCGGCATCGAAGGCGGAGCGACGCCGGGTCAAGGTATCTTTCGCATTGGCGCGGAGCAGTGCGCACGTGATATCGTCGCGGCATTTGAGCGAGGAGCACCGCTCATCTTTCCGGGCCGAAATTATCGTTGGGCTATGAAGGTGCAGCCGCTCATGCCGCGGCGTTTACTCGTAGCACAACTCACCAAAGGCGCAGCTCAGGTGCGTAGGAAAAGCTAACTCTGCAACTTCTCGCAGATCTGCTGAATGCGGCAGAGACGGGTTTCGGGTTTCTTGGCATTCTGCGAGCGTGACCCGGCGGCGCTGCCAGGAAAACGCGGTACAGGTTAAACCAAGTGAAACATGATTGATGGAACCGGCGGCCTACTTGTTGCAACGGTGGCTGCGGTCGGAGTACTGCACACCTTAGTACCGGATCATTGGGCTCCTATTGTCGTTCTTGCTCGTCAGCAGGGCTGGTCGATTGTCCGTACGGCACGATCGGCAGCACTAGCCGGTCTCGGACATGTGACCACGACGCTGCTGCTTGGCGCGCTTCTTTGGGCGGTCGGCGCCGCGCTTGCGCAGCAGTATGCGCATCTTGTTTCGCTCGCTTCGGCAATCGCGCTTGTAGTTTTCGGGTTGTGGATTGCCTTTAGTGGTTGGAGAGAAGTTCGCGGCAACGATGGGGGGCATCACGGGGACTCGCATTTTGAGCATGCGCATTTACATACGCATGAAGATCGGCTTGAGCACGTTCATTGGCACGAACACCACGAAGGTGATCGGCATCACGCACCAGGCGGCGTCGATGAACTCCATACCCACGAGCACGCGGTAGCAGGGCGCACGGCTTTGCTGTTGATTTTGGGCTCGTCGCCGATGGTGGAAGGGATTCCGGTCTTTTTGAGAGCCTCGACGAAAGGCCCGCTGCTGCTCGCGATCATGGCTCTCGTCTTCGCGTTTGCAACGATCGGGACATATATCTTGATGTGTGTTGCGGGTGTTCGAGGTTTGCAGCGCACCTCGCTCGGATCGCTGGAGCGATACGGTGAGGTCCTAAGCGGGCTCTTTGTCGCAGCCGTCGGCTTTTATGCGTTATTTACCGCCTGACCAAACCCGTGGAGTTAGCGTTACGCGCCAACTTGCGCCGCTGCCGTAAGCCGGTAGTACATGTCGAGGTCTGCTTGGGCCTCGCCGCACGGCGGTACGTACAGCGTCGACATCGCCGAGATATTTGCTATCGGCAGCTCCGCGAGCGGCACTTCAGTGATGGCCGGGCTGCAACACGCGTATCGAGCCGCCTCGTATATCGTCACCGTGTGATGTGCGGGATAATGTTGCAGAAGGACATCGGCAAGAATGCGGACTCCCGCCGGATTCCACGCGCTCGTTTCCTCTTTGCTGCCCCATTCCCCGATTACGCCAATCTGCCAAAGAACCAACGCACTGCGCGGATCGAACCGGCGGTGATAGATCAAAAAATCGGTAGCCTCGAAGCTTTGACAGCCGCTTGTGCTCGGGTCCACGCCGAGATCGGCAAACAGGCATGCATCCGCCGAGATGGCAGGCAGCATCTGCGCAACGTATCCGGCGCTACGAGCGCGCCGGATCGCTTCGTGCGTCGAGTAAACGAAAACGCCGGGATGTCCGTAGGAAACGAAGCAAACATGCAACCCAGAAGCGACGGAGGCCAGGACGTGGTCGATCATCTCTTCGTAGGTTTTGCCGCGATCTTTTCCGGTTTCGTACAGGCCGTTCAGCGATTCTACGTTCGGATTGAGTTCTCGAAGCCAGCATTCGGTAATCGCATCGGCCGAGACAAAATAAACCTTGTCGGCGCGCTCAATTGACGCAACCACTTCGTGTGAGGTCTGCGAAACAACCTGAATGCCGGTGCCGACTACGGTTAAAGTGCCGGCTGTTTTATCACGACGTGGGTGCGGGTGGAATCGCAATTTTTACCATGCATTGCGTATTGGGGCGTGGCCGGTCGACGATATTGAACTCCCCTTGAATAGCCTGGCTTATTTCCTCGGCGTTGCCGCTTAGGAGGACATCTTGTTCTTTCTTCGAGAGCCCGAAACCGGACATGGTGCTTCGAGCGGAGTGAATGGACGCTCGAAATCTATCGGCCTCGTCGGGATCTTTGGCTAGGAGCAGCACATATTCGTGTATTGTCGCCATAAGCGAACACCTCGTCGCGCGTGTGCTCCAATCATCGCGCCATTAGGCGCCGGCGCGCCAGAGTACAACGTCCCATCCGCGTCCCAAGCAGGCGCTAGGTACGTGGAAAAGCTGGTGTTGCTCATTAAGATGATAGCGTGATTCAAGCGCCAACGACGCTGGTGATTCGCCTATTCGGCAGGCCGGCGTTTGAGCACGGGCACAGTCTAGAGAATACGCTGCCTGCGAAAACGCTCTCCGTATTTGCATATCTGCTGCTGCACAGAGAACGCGAGGTTGCGCGAGACGTTCTCGCATTTACACTGTGGCCCGATATACCTGAAGAGGATGCGCGCGCGAACCTGCGGCGGGCGCTATATATTTTGCAGCGCTGGCTTCCACAGGAGCATGCGGTGTGGTTTTCCGCAAGTCGACGCTCGATACGGTGGAATACCGATGCGCCGTATTGGCTTGACGTTCAAGCGTATGAATCGCTTTCGCAAGACCCGGCGCGAGTTTTCGAAGCGGTCGAGCTCTATACGGGCGATCTTCTAAAAGATCTCGAAGATGAATGGGTTGGTGCAGAACGCGATCGTTTGCGCGAATTGCAATTGGGTTTGCTTGGACGGCTGAGCGAACAATTGAGTAAGAGCGGCGATATCGCGGGGGCCATTGAATGCGCTAAGAAAGCGCTGGCGATCGATCCCTGGCACGAACAGTTCGTTCGACTCCTCATTCAGGTTCGTGCAAGCAGCGGAGACCGTGCCGGCGCGCTTCGTGAGTATCGCACATTTGAGGAGGCGCTCAAACGCGAGATGGATGCGGCGCCCGAAAAGGAAACGACCGCCGTGTTCGAGCGCCTGCGCAGCGGCGAACAGGCGGATGTTTTGCCGCCGCTATCTGCACGGGCCGTCACGAATAACCTTCCGGCTCACCTTACCAGTTTGGTTGGGCGCGAAGAAGAGCTGCAAACGCTGAAGGCACGCGTTGAACGGCATCGTTTGGTTACGATAGCCGGGGCAGGCGGCATCGGTAAAACGCGGCTGGCAATCCGCGTTGGTTTAGATCTCACCGAGCGCTATAGAGACGGCGTTTGGCTCATCGAACTTGCACCGATTTCGGTCCCCGAGTTTATCACCAGCGCTGTGGCTGCCGCGCTCAATATCCATGAAACGCCGGAGCGCAAACTGCGTCAATCGGTCATTCAAGGACTTGGAACCCGACAGGTGCTGCTTATCTTTGACAGACTGCGAGCACGTTATCGATGCTGCTGCCCGGTTCGTTGAAGACATTTTGCATGCGTGTCCGAACGCCCGGATCATCGCAACCTCGCGCCAGCCCTTCTCGATTGAAGGCGAGCAGGTGTATCGCATCACGCCGCTTGCATTTCCGCCGTCCTCGACGTTATCGGCCAACGAAGCCTTGACGTACAGTGCGGTCCAACTCTTTGTGGAGCGCGCGCAAGCGGCGCAGCATGCGTTTTGCTTCACCGATGAGAACGCAGAAGCAGTTTGCGACATCTGTCGCCGGTTGGACGGTATTGCGCTCGCGATCGAATTGGCAGCGGCGCGCGTGCGAGTGCTCAGCCTCGTTCGATTGAATGAAGGACTAAAAACACGCTTTCGTCTCCTAACAGGCGGCAGCCGGACGCAGTTACCTCGGCATAAAACGCTGCGTGCGCTTATTGATTGGAGCTATGACTTGCTCGACGAGCGGGAGAAGCTCGTCCTTCGAGGCGTTGCCGTTTTCGCGGGAGGTTTTACGCTCGAAGCCGCCGCTGCTACGTGCTCCGACCGGAGTATGGATGAATTGGCGGTACTCGACGTTCTGTCATCACTTGTGGAGAAATCGCTTCTCGTTGCGGAAACCGCCGTTGATATCGAGCGGTACGGGCTTCTTGAATCGGCACGCGAGTATTTGCTGGAGCGGCTCGAGGAGCAAGGTGAACGGGAAGCGGCAGTCGGGTACACGCCGAATACTTCCGTGCGTTCGCCAAACGCGCGGACGAGCAGTTTCACACCATGCCGCAGGCTGTTTGGTACAAAAGTGTCGTGCAGGAGTTTGAGAATTTGCGCGCCGCGTTGTTCTGGGGGCTTACCGACGGCCATGATATCGCGCTCGGTGCTGCGATCGCGGGCTCTCTGGGCCGCTTCTGGTTTGACGGCGGTCGTTCGCGTCAAGGTCTGTATTGGGTGGAGCACGCGTTGCATTCCCTGCCTGAAGATTGCGCCACGCGCGATGCGGCCAGACTTCACTTGGCCCGCGCGGGACTGCTGCAGTCCTCGAACAAGCTCCAAGCGGCCCAGAGCGCTCGAACGATCTACGAAGCGGTAACGGACAATCGGGGGGTGGGATACGCTCTGCGACAATGCGCGCTGGCGTTCCGGCAAGAGCGGCGCTGGGATGAAGCGGAGACCGCGTGCCGGCGCGCCGTGGATCTTCTGAAATCCATGAACGATGTCGGCGGTTTCGCGATGGCTTCGAACACGCTAGGCTCGATCGTAGCTGGGCGCGGGGATTTTGAGCAAGCCCGCGTCATCCACGAGCAGGCGCTGTCGGAGGCGAGCAGACATAACTGCGAATACGCCGTCATGCAGACGCTCTTATATATTGCGGACCTTGATTTTCAACGTGGTGACTACGCGCAAGCGGTCGCCCACGCGACGCAAGCTCTGAGCAGCGCGGAACCCAGCCGTACGCCGGGATTCGTTGCCAATCTTCGTTGCAATCTGGTCATCTATCGCATTGCGCTGGATCAGTATGCGCAGGCGGCGGCCGACGTACTGGAAACACTTGCGATTCTGCGAGACAGTCAAGACAGTCTGTCAGACCGCAATCGCACTGCAGCATGCCGCCCTGATTGAGGCGCTAACCGGCAACGTTGCACAAGCGGCCCGTCTAACCGGCTACGTAGACGCGTTCTTCATAGCAAACTATCTCGAGCGCGAGGCAACCGAATCGATCGGTCGCGAACGTCTGGAAACCGCGCTGCGAGCGAACCTTTCGGAGGCGGCGTATGAATCGCTCATGAAAGAAGGCGCGGCTCTTTCCGAACCGCAAGCCGTTCAAGAAGCGCTGGGCGTCGGACACGCCGCAGCGTGAAGCGCGACTTGCGCGAAGAACCGCTATACAGGGAAATCTCCGGTTATCTGACGCGTGTGTTGGCTCCGAGTTTGGGAATGCCGGCCGATGTTCGGGATCTGCGAGCATCCCATGACGGACGCTGGATCGCATTAGCCGGGAAATCGTACGATGTGCTTTCCGGCAAACCGCGATCGCGCATCGCCTTGTTCGATACGAAGAACCGGAAGCTGACGATGCTGGAAGGAGATCGCGACGCGATTGCGCCGCGCTGGTCTCCGACGGAAAACCGGCTCGCGTTTTTGTCGGATCGAGCAGCCCACGGCCGCTTTGGACTCTATCTCTACGATCCGGGCGGTCGAGCGGTTCGCGAGATCTCGCAGTTTGATGCATCCGCGGAGGCGCTCTCGTGGGCGCCGGAAGGTAATCGCATTCTCGTCCAGACCGCGCAGTCCGGAGCGGAACGCGCGGGCGCGCAAGGATCCGGCATTGTGGATTTTCAGCAAGAGCGGCTTCCGGATTGGTTGCCTGACATCGAAGAAGCCATTCCGACGGATGCATGGCGGCGTCTTTGGATTTGCGCGGTGCAGACGGGCACGGTTCAACCTGTTGAGTTGAGCGGTTGGAACGTGTGGGAAGCGGAGTGGTGCGGCGACGAAGGCATCATCGCGGTCGTTTCGGATAACCCGCGGGAAGCCGCATGGTTCGATGCGGTGCTCGCGTACGTCCATCTCGCGGATGCCGCATGTGAGATTATCTATCGGCCGGCCTATCAGATCGGTTTGCCCGCGGCAACGCACGACGGGCGTTACGCAGCGATAGTGGAAGCGTGCTGCAGCGATCGAACGCTCGTTGCCGGCGATGTCGTGCTCTTCGATCGCCACGCAGATTGGAACACGCGGCGAGTCGACACAGACGATGTGGACGTCACGTTCTTGTGTGTGCGAAAAGCAAATCACATAACCTTTACCGGTATACGCGGTTTCGAAGTGGCGGCCGGAGAAATTGACGCTGCGACGGGCTCCGCGAGTGTGGTCTGCAGCACGAAGGGAAGCTGGCTTCGCGGTTATCCGGCGGCGGCTCCGAGCGGCGAGGCCGACTATCTAACCGTCTCGCACGCATACAATTCGGCGCCGGCGCTTGTGCGCTTTGAAGCGAAAACCAGCACTTTTATGACGCTTCATGCCTTCGCGCACGCGAAGGAGATCGAGGGCGAGCCGGAAGCTCGCTGCACGCCGCGCGAGTGGAATTCCAAGAACGGCGTCAAAATTCAAGGATATTTCACGCAGCCTGCCTCTGCAGGCCCTCACCCGCTCGTCGTGATGGTGCACGGCGGTCCGGTCTGGGCGTATACGAATGCCTGGCGTTATTTTGCGCCGCTTACGGCGATACTCGTCGATCGCGGGTTTGCCGTGTTGTTGCCGAATCCGCGCGGCAGCTCGGGGCGCGGACAAATGTTTGCACGCATGATTTTGGGCGATGTCGGAGGCACTGAGAGCGATGACATTATCGCGGGCGTGGAGGCACTGATCGCGCAGGGACTGGTGCATGCGGATAAAGTCGCGATCATGGGTGCAAGCCACGGCGGATATATGGCCGCATGGCTGGCTACGCAGTCGCGCATGTTCGCTTCCGCAATTTGTGCGTTTCCGGTCACGAGTTTGTTCAGCGGTCTGTTCACGGGTACGCCGACCGAAGCGCTGCCGCAGTTTCTAAAGAGCGATCCGTTCGATACCGGCGGCCGCCACTTTTCCAGAAGTCCGATCATGTTTGTCGGCACTGTGCAGGTCCCCGTTCTAATAGTTGCCGGAGCGCACGATCACTGTGTGGGCGTTACGCAGGGCCTGGAATTCCATCGAGCGCTCGTGCAAAATGGAAAAATGTCTGAACTGGTCACCTACCCGCAGGAAGGTCACGGCATTGCGTGCTTCGAGGCGTTTGCCGACTACTGCACGCGAGTCGTGCACTGGCTTGAATCAACGATTCAAGCCCAGCGCGCGGCTAGCCCGGCTGCGGCAAATCCGAATTGAAGATGTCGAGATAGACTTTCCAGGTCCCTCCGGCGCCGCTTCCAAAGAGTCACGTACTTGCCGTGATCGGCGATCGTTTTTCCTTTTTGCGTGAAGTTCAACTGATATTGACCGCTGGTGTAGCCGATATCTCCGGCCTGCGCAATACCGACAAGCGTCGGATGCCACGTTATGTGAATATTCGGCAGTGAGAAAAAGCCTGCGAACAGCTTCCGAATAGCCGAGTGGCCCGTGGCTTTGGGCGCCAGTACCGATCCGTCGTCCGCGACGACGAGACAGCCGATCTTATGCTTGACTCAGAGTCGCGAGAGAAGACCTTCTCCCTGGTGAGCCGCAGCCGTTCGCACGTTCAGGTCGCGCAGAATCGCAAGGGTCTTGGCGTCCGGGTCCGGGGTCCGAGTTACGTCCGCGGAGACCGCCAGCCTCCATCCTGTTGCAGCACGAACTTGGTCTAGTTCTATCCCGGGGTGGACTTGCGTGACGGCGAACTCCTTTGTCTGAGGATCCGGCTCCATTACGCACAAATCCGTTATCAACCGCGTCGGGCCGGCTCCGGGCGCGCCTGCAGCCATGCGGCTCGCCCCGCCGTTCATATAGCCGGCCGTCGTTACGAAGTCGAGGCGCTCGACGAGCTGCGCGCACTTTGCTTCATAATGAGCAACACTTCTTTGCACGACGTAGCGATCTCGGGAGCACCACCCGCACCGGGCAACCGCGTCCGGGGATGATCGTAATCACCGATAACCGTGCTGTTCAAGTTTCCGAACCGGTCAATCTGGGCGGCGCCAAGGAACCCGACGTCGATCCGGCCCGCCTGCAGCCAGTACGCGAAAATCTCCGGCACGGAAACGACGCAGTCGGCGGTTTCCGCCAATTCCCCGTCGCCGATTGAAAGCGGCAGAACCTGCGGTTTCGTTCCAATCGTTCCGGACTCGTAAATCAGCACGATGTTGGGCGCGTGCGTAAGACGAGCAAGGTTTGCCGCCATCGACGGCAGACCGATTCCAACGAAGCACGTGCTTCCGTCACGGAGCCACCGCGCGGCTTCGATGGCCATGAGTTCGTCGTTCGTTAACTTCAGGTTAGACACGCGTCACCGCCTTACGACGTGTTCGTTCATCCACGAAAGAAAGCTGTTGCGATCGCGTGATATTTTATCCCACTCGATGTAAAAGCTCGTTGTCTCGCTGATAGTATGCGTGTGCGTACGACGGCTTCGCGCCACCAGGCACTACGCAAACCGCATCGATAACCCAGTGCGGTACGATCACGGCGTTCGCTGTCGGAACAAACGCTTCAACCCGTTCCTCGACGGTAACGATCGCTCGAGTCGCCGCAAGTACAGTCTCTTTCTGCACGCCGACGATCCCGTGGAACAGCACGTTCCCTGTGCGGTCGACTTGTTGCCCGTGGACGATGCTCACGTCTGGACGAAGACTGGGTACCGCCGCGAGCCGCTCTCCGGTAAACGGACACGCAACACTCTTGATTTGCACGTTGTGCTCAGGAAGTTCGGTACCGATGTATCCGCGCAAAACGGCGAACGGAAGATTTGAGGCGCCGGAAGCGTAGGCGGCGGCCATAGCTGCATGCGAATGCTCTACGACCTCGAGGGGCCGGGGCCACTGCCTCTCGACCGCATCGCGAAAGCGGTGAAGTGATCCCACGCCGGGATTGCCTCCCCATGAGAAGACCAACTTTCGCGCACAGCCCATGCCGATCAGCTGATCGTAAATCAAGTCAGGAGTCATGCGCACAAGTGTCAGATCCTTTCGACCCTGACGGATGATCTCGTGAGCGGCTGCGAAGGGAATCAGGTGTGTGAAACCCTCGAGCGCGACCGTGTCGCCGTCGTGGACGTGAAGGGCGATAGCCTCTGCTAGCGGTGTTGCTAGCTCGCCCATCGTTAGCGTTCCTCCGTCCTTGCAGCGAGCAACAGGCTTTGAACGACCATGTTCCGGCACGGATCTCCATCGAAGACGTCTTGAGCCACGCCAAGGACGCCGCCGATCACGGCACTGACTCTGGGCAGCCACGCGTCGACGAAGGAGTCGCTTCTCGGCGTAGACGTCATCGCGACGGTGTAACCCGATTTCGCCGAACCAACCGAGGCCAGAAACGCGCGCTCCGCGTTCTTGGCCGGTACGTTGAATGAGATGCGAATCTTTGCGTTCACGCCGATCGTGTGGGTCATAAATCTCAAGAGATTATTGAGCATGGATCCGGCGGCTTCCAAGAAGCAAATGTAATCATCGATTCGGCGGCGAGGTGATCGCAGGAGGTATAAGATATTGATATTGACAAGCGTTATCGCTCGCCAGAGCTGCTTCGGTTTCCGGCATTCGAACCGTGATCTGCCTCGCCATCGGAGCCGCTCCGTTACACTGAGACTGCAACGTTCGCTAGAACGTCGTCGAGAATACGCATTGCGATGGTCACGTCTTCCCGATCGATCATGAGCGGGGGCGCCAGCCGCAACGTGCTGCGACCGCATCCCAGCAGCAGCAGGCCGCGTTGGAACGCGAGTTCCTCTACTCGCGAGGTAATGCCGTCCAGGGGCTCCTTGGAAACTCGGTCGCGCACGAACTCGACCCCAATCATCAAGCCGAGTCCTCTCACGTCGCCAATAAAATCGTAGCGTTGCTGTAGTGCTACGACCTCGCCACGCAGTGGTTCACCTACAATCTTCGCATTGTCGGCGAAGCCGGCCTCAACAAGCTCGAGCGTTGCGAGTGCGGCGGCGCAGCAGACAGGATTTCCCGCAAATGTGCTTCCGTGACTTCCTTGATCCCATGTCATCACTGCTTCGTTTGCAATGATCGCGCCAATCGGCATGCCGGACGCAAGGCCCTTGGCGGTCAACGTGACGTCGGGGTACACGCCGAACGCCTGCGACGCCCACATATAGCCGGTCCGTCCGATTCCCGACTGAATCTCATCAAAGACCAGAACCGCGCCGCTCTCATCGCAAAAAGTTCGCCAGTATTGCAAGAACTCGGTCGGGGGGACCACATAGCCGCCTTCGCCAAGCACCGGCTCGATGAACACTGCGGCAATCTCATCGGGAGAGACGCGCTGCCTGAAGAGCTTTTCGGCGGCTTCCTTCCAATCGGACGGCCTGTATGGATCGGCGTACGGGAGATGATGTACGCCCGACAAAAGCGGCCCGAAATTCCGGCGATATTTGGCCTTACTGGAATTGAGCGATATCGCTCCGAGCGTGCGGCCGTGGAACGCACCTTCAAACGCCACGATATTCGATCGCTTCGTGTGGCTGCGAGCCAGCTTAATGGCTCCTTCAACGGCTTCGGCACCCGAGTTGGTTAAAAACACGCGTTTCGGTGCAGGTCCCGGTCCAAGCTTCGCGAGCCTTTCGCAGAGTTGTGAGAACGCCGGATAGTAAAAATCTGTAGGGCAAATGTGCAGAAACTGCGCCGCTGCTGCCTGAATGGCCGCAACGACCTTCGGATGGGCGTGTCCAGTCGAGGCTACAGCGATACCGGACATGAAGTCGAGGTAGCGGTTACCGTCGACGTCTTCGACCATGGCGCCCTCGCCGCGCTGGACGACGAGCGGATATTCCTTGATGTACGAGGTTGACGCGTACGAAGCGTCTTGTTGAATGACGGAGCGGGCACGAGGTCCGGGCGGTAAGACGGCGATGTGCGGATAGTTCTTCGGCATTGCGTTTCCCTACGTCATCCGTGTGTGGCTTTGTTCGCGCATAAATTGAGCCGGATAGTACGGACCGCATCCACCTCGTCCGGTTAGGCCGGACGCCTTCCACCCGCAGAATGACTGGACGCCCGGCCATGCGCCTGTAGTAGCGCCGGTTCTTCGGTTCACGTAGAGTACGCCGGCGTCGGCTTCATCAAAGAAGCGCTGAACCTCATGCTCCTCGTTCGAGAAGAAGCCGGCCGTCAATCCATAGTCCGAGCGATTCAGTTCGTGCAGCGCTTCATCGAGCGACTGGACGATTCCGACGGCGAGAAACGGAAGAAACAGTTCGCGATCGAACAGTGGATTCATAAGCGGAAGCTGAACGATCGTCGGCTCCACGAAGTACCCACGATCGAACGCCCCGCCAGTCACGCGCCGGCCCCCGAAGAGAATGGTGCCTGCGCGCTGGGCTTCGGCGACAACGCTCTCAAATCGCGTGAACGCGGCCCGATCGATGACAGGTCCCTAGGTACACGTCGCGTTGCGTGGGATCGCCAATGACGAGGGCTTTTGTCTTCTCGACGAGCAGCGTAAGAAATTCTTCGGCAACGCAGGCATCCACATAGACGCGCGAGCACGCACTGCACTTCTGGCCCTGGAGGCCGAAGGCGGATCGCATGACACCTTCGCTGGCCACCTCGAGGTCCGCGCTCTTGGTAACGATGGCCGCATTCTTGCCGCCCAGCTCCGCAAGAACCGGCTTCGCATGTTTCCCACCGGCGCCGACCGTTCGCAAGAGATTCATGCCGACTTCACGTGAGCCGGTAAAGGCGATCCCGTCGATCCCGGGATGGTGTGCGAGGTATGCACCCGTAGTCTTTCCTCCACCGTAGATCGTGTTGAAGACGCCGGGCGGCAGACGCGATTCTGCAAGTATATCGGTGAGCATTGCGCCCACGAGCGACGCCGTTTCCGCGGGCTTGAACACGACCGCGTTGCCGGCAAGCATCGCGGCGCCGGACATGCCGGCGACAAGTGATGCGGGAAAGTTGAACGGCGCGATAACTGCAAACACTCCGTACGGTCGCAGCACGTCCTGCGTCACTTCATTTGGGGCCAGTTGTCCAAGCGGTCGAACGAAGCCGTTCGTTTCCTCAAACTGTACGCCGTAATAGTCAATTAGGTCCGCAGCTTCTTCCGCATCTCCGAGCGACTCAAAGCGCGTCTTGCCGATCTCGATGCTCAGCGCCGCCGAGAGCTCGTAGCGCCGGTTGCGAATCCGCTCGGCGACGTCGTGCAAGATTGCCACGCGCTCTTGCCACGGCACACTCGCCCAGCTCGAGCAGCCTTTCTCGCCGTAGCGACCGCGGCATCAACGTCGGCATCGGATGCCAGGCTGAATGTCCCGAGCCGAACGGAATCGTCGATCGGTGAGCGCGACTCGTACAGGGCGCCGGCCCCCGCAACGTACTTACCGTTGATAAATAGCTCGGTGCGATCTACCGAACGATTTCGGCGCGACCGCAAGCGCAGTCTCAAACGCTTGGTGGATTTCTTCGAGGTTTCCACCTATTGCGGAGTACGTTACTTTGGGCTGCTTGCGTTCGATTTGCTGGTTCAAGACATTGCCTTTCCGGAGTGAAGGTCACCGGTCAGAACATCGTCGTAGGCCGCGGCGATGCTGCTGCGAAGCAGCGCCAGAAGCTTGTCGAGTTGTTCCGGCTCGATGGTAAAGGAAGGGGCGATCATGACAAGGTCGCCATTGTGCCCGTCGGCATGGCCAACGTTCGGCCAGAGAACGAGACCAAAACCTTTAGCCCGCTCCACGAGCCTTTCCGCAAAATGCAGGTCGCGCGGGAGCGGCGCTTTCGATGCACGGTCTCGGACGAATTCAATCGCCCACAGCGCACCTATGCCGCGAATGTCTCCGAGGATTTGCGCTGCCGGGTGCGAGTGCGCATCGAATAGGCTAGAGAGACGCGTCTCCAGCTGTATGCCCAAGCGTGCAGCGCGATCGACCAGGCCGTGCCGATCGATATAGGACTGAACGGCAAGCGAGGCTGCGGCCGCAAGTGGATTGTGCGAGTACGTCTGCGCGTGCATAAAGCCGCCACTCTTGGAGACGACCGTATCCACGATGGCACCCTTGGTGATGAACGCCGATAGCGGGGCGTATCCTCCGTTCAGCCCCTTGCCCATTGTCAGAATATCGGGCACGATGGTCCTGTCGAATGAATCTGTAAAATGCTCGATTGCAAAATAGCGTCCCGTGCGCCCTGCGCCGGTCAGCACTTCGTCGCAAACGAATAGCACGCCGTGGCGGTCGCAGATCTCCCGCACGTTCGCAAAATATCGGAACTGAGCGAGAGAGGCTCCCGTCGATGATCCGCCGATTGGCTCGGCGATAAAGGCCGCGACGCTTTCGGGGCCGGCTCTTACGATCGCGTTCTCCAGCAACGCGGGATCACCGTAAACGCCGCGATAGGGATATGGTGCGGCAATCATCATGACGTCGGTGAGCCACGGTCCAAAAAAAGTCTTATAGTGCTCGCGGGCCGATGCAGCCAGCGCAAGAAGCGTATTACCGTGATAGCCCGGCGTCTGAGCGATGATTGTCGATCGCTTCGAGTCGCCCCGTGCAACATGATACTGACGTGCTAGCTTAAGTGCTGCTTCCACGGCTTCGGAGCCACTGCTGAGAAAGTACGCGCGATCCAAGCCGCGGGGCGCTTTCGCGACGAGGAGATCGGCAGCTTTTCCACCGGATCGTTCGTGAAAGCGGTTCCATTGACATATGTAAGCGTGCGCGCCTGCGCGGCGATGGCGTCTGCGATCTCGCCGACGCCCTGACCGACATTGCACACCATCGCACCGCCCGACGCATCAAGGTAACGCTTCCCATGATCGTCATAGAGATATGGGCCTTCACCGCGCACGATCCTGGGCAGTGAGGTCCCATATTTCCTATAGAACACGTGACTCATGCGCGCAGGCGCCTCGGAGCCTCGTCCATGTTGATGAGCGCGGGCCGCACCTCGTCCCACGAGCGAGTCTCCAGGCCGCAGTCGGGATTCACCCGGATCTGGTCCGGCGCCATAGACCTCTGGGCCGATCGGATGAGATCGACCATTTCGTCGACACTCGGGCAACGCGGCGCATGAATATCGTAGACGCCGGGTCCGATCTCGTTCGGATACTTGTACGTCGCAAAGGCATCGAGTAACTCCATCTTCGATCGCGCCGTTTCGATGAGGAGCACGTCGGCGTCCATCGCTTCGATGGAATCGATGATGTCATTAAATTCACAGTAACACATGTGCGTCTGTATTTGCGTCGCGTCTGCCACGCCGGACGAGGCGATTCGAAAACTCTCCACTGCCCAAGCAAGGTACGGTGCCCAGTCGGCCTTACGCAGCGGTAACCCTTCGCGTAGCGCCGGCTCGTCGATTTGAACGATTCGAATGCCGGCGCATTCGAGATCGGAAACCTCGTCGCGCAGCGCGAGCGCTCTCTGTTTGCAGACGATCTCGCGCGGTATATCGTCACAAACGAAGGACCATTGCAGCACGGTCACCGGCCGGTCAACATTCCTTTCATCGGCTTTTCAGTAAATGACTGCGCGTGGGACGCCCACTCAACGGTCATCGCGTGCGGCCGAGAGACGTCGCCGAAGATCATCGGCGGCCGCACGCAGCGGGATCCATAGCTTTGCACCCATCCGTGTTTGCTGAACGCGAAGCCCGACAGTCTGTTCGCCGAAGTACTGGACCATGTCGTTACGCTCAAACTCACCGTGAACGAGCACGTCGAGGCCGGCCTCATCCTGCCACTTCACGATTTTCGCGGTCTGGGCGCGCAAGTACTCCCGATAGTCCGCATCGCTCAGTGTCCCGCGAGCATGACCGGCACGGGCCCGGCGTACTTCAGCGGTCTGGGGAAACGAGCCGATCGTTGTCGAGGGGAAGCGCGGAAGCCTTAGGGCTTCTCGTTGGGCTTTGCGCCGCTGCTCGAACGTGCTGTTCCGACGGCTCATTTCGGCCGAGATTGCATCGACGCGCGAACGAACTGCCGGACCATTGATGCGCGACGAACGCTTGCGCGAAGTGACTGCCGCATCCGACCGTTCCAAACCCTCGGCAATTGCCGCGCGCCCCTTCGAATACCGCGGGCTGGTCGCTCAAGCGAACCGAGGACCTATTCCAGACGCATCCTCAAACTGCGCGCGGACTATAAGAAGAAAATGGGCGCCGCGTATACGCTCGAGCGGTTCCACGATACGCTGCTCTCGCGCGGCGATCCGCCGTTGCCGCTGCTGCGTCCGTTTATTCTGGGCAGTTCCGACGACGGGAAACCGCTCTAAACTCCAGTACCGGGCGGCGCTGCGGCCATTGCTCGCGAACGCTGCCCGCGCTCCCAAAATCGAAGCAGCCCGACTGCGAGGAGCAGCGCGATGACGATCCAGCTCTGAATCGGGCTGTTCGAATGCGTGAGGCCGTCATACACGGCGAATGCAACAAACGCTAGTGCGATGACCGCCAGTCGCCGCGCTCGGTTGCGGCCTAGCATTGCGAGTTGCGGAGTCATCTTATGGCCGCGGAGCACAACGCCGCGGTACGTTAAAAAAGCGATGATGCCGATGATCCAGGCGATCGAACCGCAGTACATGACATAGGCAACGCTAAGATGACGCTCCGAGTGCAGCCACACTTGCAGCGTGTAGACCAGAAACATCACGCCGCCGAGCGAGAGGAAATTGAGCACGATATTGGGCGTTGTCGGAACGAAATAGTGAGTGAACAAACGGTGATGCGACCACCACATGCCGGAAACGATGGCAAACGTCAAGCCGAAAGCGAGCAGCGAGGATACGTGTTTGGTGAACAGGTCGAGTACGTCGGCCGGCAAGACCAAGTTCAGCGTCATCTGCGCCAGACTAAAGCCGATGACGATATCCGAAAATGCCTCGAGCCTATGAACGACGTGCTCTTCGGACTCCTCCCGGAATGCGGTCATATTATCGTCACCTCGGTAGAGAGCGGCACGCCTGAATTTAGGCGCGCTGCTCGCGAATTCCGGTAAGCGTGGGCCGTAGGGACGATATTAGATGTATGCCGAAAAGGGCCGGGGTGACCAAACGGCAAGCGGCGCTCCTCGCAGCCTTCGCATTCGGACTCATATGCCTGGCGCGCAGCGACATGATTCACGTTTCCGCGCAACCCCCGCCCATTACACTCCCGAACGGCTGGGTGATCGACCCGCCGCCGGGAGCGCAAGTACAAACCGGAACGATGCCGCAAGGCATGACCGCGTCGCCGGACGGCACGACGCTAGCCGTAGTCGAGTCGGGATATAATCCACCGGCCCTGAGCTTGTACCGCGTTCCTAGCCTGGATCGCGTCGAATCGATTCCCTTGCCCGGCGCATTTGGACGGCCGCTTTGGACCGACGACACACACGTGCTCGTTCCGGGAGCAAATGCGGACGCGCTCCTCGTGGTCGACGTTCGCGCGCGAACCGTGCGGCGCATTGGTTTTCCGAAAGGATCCTATCCGGTCTATGCCACCGTCTCGCCCGATGGTAGAACATTTGCAGTTGCAACCGACGGCGACGGCGCGATACGAATCGGAAGCCTCGAATCGGTCGGCGCGGCGGCGGCTATTCCGATCGGCGGTCATCCCGGCGGCGTACTTTTTAGCTCCGGCGGCGAAAGCGTGTTTGCAACGGTTCGTTTTCCGAGCGATCTCGTTCGAATCGATACATCCTCACACGCGAAGACGCACGTTGCCGTGGGATTGCACCCTTCGGCGCTCGCTCTGGACGGAACCAAACTCTACGTGGCGCAAACGGATGCCGATGCAGTCGCCGTCTACGATACGCGCGATCTCCGGCTGCTTGCGATGATCCCGGTGGGCGATAACGCGCCGTTTCATACTATCGGTGTTTCGCCCAACGCCATCTCCGTCGCCGGCGGCAGTGTCTTCGTGAGTCTGGGCGCAGCCAATTCAATAGCGGTCATTCAAAACGATCGCGTTGCCGGCCGCGTGCAAGCCGGCTGGTACCCGATCGATTGCGTGGCTTTGGGACAGCGCTTGTACCTGCTCGACGGAAAGGGGGAAGGGGCACGCCCGAATCCGCATTACCGCCCAGCGACCAAGAGCGATGTCGATTATATCGGCGCAATCGAGTTCGGTTCCGTTCGCGCCTACGATATTTCAAGCGTTGCGTCCGAGGGTAATCCGCAAGGGTCGTCGGGTTGGAGCCGCGCGGGCTCGAGTACGATCGTCAGTCCGCAAGGTCCAATCAAGCACGTGTTTTTCGTGCTCAAAGAAAACCGTTCGTACGACCAGGTACTGGGTGACATGCGGGCCGGAAACGGTGACGCGGCTCTGGCTTGGTTCGGCGAACGTGTCACGCCGAACGAACATGCGATTGCTGCGCGCTTTGGGCTTTTCGACAACGCGTATACGAGCGGCGAGGTGAGCGCCGCCGGTCACATGTGGGCCGATTCCGCGTTCGCAAATGACTACGTCGAGCGATTTTGGCCGTCGCTTTACGGCAACAGAGGCGATACCGACGATCTTTCAGGAGGCGACGGCCCGCGCGTACCGGCCGGCGGATACCTTTGGCAAGAAGCTCGCCGCGTGCACGTCACATTTCGGGATTACGGCGAGACTCGTTGATCCCGGAAAGCATGCGGAAACGCCGGGCGTCGCCGATGTCCCGAGCTTGCAAGGGCGCTTCGACCCCGCGTACGTCGGATGGGATCTGAGCTACAGCGACATGAATCGCGCACGAGAGTGGCGGCGTGAGTTCGAGCACTTTGTACGCAGCGGTACGTTACCCCGATTCGAGTTCATATGGCTGCCGAACGATCACACATCCGGCAGTAAAGCCGGAATGCTCACACCGCCTTCGTACGTCGCCGTTAACGACCAGGCCGTCGGAGCAATGGTTGAGGCACTCACGCATTCGGCTGTCTGGAAATCTTCCGTGATGTTTATCACCGAAGACGACGCGCAAGACGGACCGGATCACGTCAGCGATCAGCGTACGACGCTCTACGTCGTCTCGCCGTACGCGCGCGCCGGCGTGCGGCATGAACATTACGCCACGGTCAGCGTCCTACGAACGATCGAGCTGATGCTTGGGATGCGTCCGCTCTCGACCTACGACGCGATGGCAACGCCGATGTACGCAGCGTTCCGCTCGACACCCGATCTTCGTGCGTACACGGCCATCGCACCAACGATCGATGTCACTGCCAGAAACAATAAAGCCGCTTACGGCGCGGCACTCAGTGCGCGGCTCGATTTCAGCAAACCGGATGCGGTCGCGCCTCGAGTTCTGAACGACATTCTGGCCCACAATCATTGATCCGTACGTGTCGCCGCGCCGTATAGAGCCGCGCGAGCCGCTCCTTGCGACGGCCCTGGGATGGGGCTTGGATGGATTCGATTTCTACCTCTACGTCTACGCGCTGCCGGCGATCATCACGGCGTTTGGGCTGACCCGTTCGCAAGGCGGACTGCTCGCGACCTTTACGCTGGCTGCGAGCGCAGTCGGCGGTATCACCGCCGGAACGCTCGCCGATCGCATCGGACGGCGCAACGTGCTGATGCTCTCGATAGCGTGGTACGCGCTCTTCACGTTCCTGAGCGGGGTCTCGCAAAATTACACGCAGCTCGCAATCCTTCGCGGGCTCGAAGGCCTCGGGTTCGGCGGCGAATGGGCGGTTGGGTCGGTGCTCATCTCCGAATGGGCGAATGCCGCCACGCGAGGCCGCGCGCTCGGGTTCATGCAAAGCGCTTGGGCCTGCGGCTGGCTGGCGGCAAACGCGACATTTCAAATCGTGTTTTCGTTGGCCGCGCCCGACCCCGGATGGCGGTATTTGTTTTTTCTCGGTATTTTGCCCGCGATCTCGATTCTGTACGTCCGCCGCTCCATCTCCGATCCGCCCGGATTCGAGCGCCGAAGCTTTACGCTGCCTCGGATCTTTGCGCCGGCGATAGTTCGTACGACAATCGCGGCATCCGTGCTGGCAATCGGCGTACAAACCGGCTACTATGCGCTGTTTACGTGGATGCCGGCGTACTTGGTATCGCAGCGCCACATGCCGCCGCTCACGAGCGGGAGCTATCTCTATTTGTTGATCGCAGGATCGTTCGTGGGATACGTGAGCGCGGGGTACATCAACGATCTGTTCGGGCGCCGGCGTACATTCGTCGTCTTCTCGCTATGCTCGGCGATTCTGACCCCGCTTTATCTTTACTTCGTAGTCGCCGACTGGCAGTTGTTGATCGCCGGGCCCGTGCTCGGCTTTTTCGCATCGGGAATCTTCAGCGGATTCGGCCCGTATTTGAGCGAGCTTTTTCCGAGCACGATGCGCGGTGCAGCGCAGGGATTTTGCTATAATGTGGGGCGCGGCATCGCGGGCCTTGGTCCGCTGATCGTCGGCGCGATTGCGGGGCGGTATGCAATCGGGACGGCGATGAGCGGCGTGGCAATCGCGGCCTACCTTCTCGCCGTCATTGCCGTGCTGTTCCTGCCGGAGACGCGCGGCGCCGAATTGAGGACCGTATGACCGTTCACACGCTTTCAAACAATCGCGGCAGCCATATGACGCTCGATTCGATCGGGGCCGCCGTCACGGGAATCTTCGTGCACGACGGTGACGATGCGCCGGTCGATCTGACCGTGAATGCGGGCGGCAGCGCGGGAAAAGCCATCGGCCGTTATGCGAATCGTCTCGCGCACGGGGAGCTTCCGCTTGATGGTCACGTCTACAGCCTGCTCACGAACGAAGGCCGCAACACGCTGCACGGCGGTCCCGACGGCTTCTCGAAGCGAGAGTGGACGACTGCCGAACGCGGCGCATCGTTTCTGGAATTCATGCTGCACAGTCCGGACGGCGATCAGGGGTTTCCCGGTGCGGTAACGTGCCGCGTACGTTATACGTGGAGCGAAGACAACGCACTGCGGATAGATTTCAGCGCGACCACTGATGCGGTGACGGTCGTCAATCTTACGAATCACGTGTATTTCAACCTGCAAGGAAATTCAAACGACGTCTCGCAGCACCGAGCTGCAGATTACCGCCTCCGCGTATACGCCGCTCGACGAGGAGCTGATACCAACCGGCGAGATTGCACCCGTCGAAGGGACTTCGCGAGATTTCCGATCGATGCGTGCGATCGGTAACGAAAAATTCGACTGCAACTTCGTTCTCGATGATTGGAACGGCGACTTGCGGCGAGTAGCGCGGGTCTACGAACCGCAGTCCGGCAGATCGCTCGTCGTCGAAACTACGCAGCCCGGCCTTCAGCTTTACACCGGAAAAACGGGTGCCTTTGCCCTGGAAACCCAACATTTTGCCGACGCCCCGCACCATTCGAACTTCCCGAGTACCGTGCTGCGCCCGGGCCAGATCTTCCGCGCCGCCACAGTCTACCGCTTCGCGCGCGAGCGTTAACCGGCCGGTGGAAAGCCTTTTACGGCTGGAAGCGAACGCTTAAGGGCGATGCCCGATTATGTCTATCAAATGTACCGCGTCGGCAAGGTCGTGCCGCCAAAGCGTGAGATCCTTAAAGATATTTCGCTGAGTTTTTTTCCCGGAGCGAAGATCGGCGTGCTGGGCCTGAACGGAGCGGGAAAGTCATCGCTTCTGCGCATCATGGCCGGAAGCGACACCGAGTACGAAGGTGAAGCAAAGGCGATGTCGGGCATCACCATCGGCTTTTTGCAGCAAGAACCCACGCTGGATCCTGAAAAAACCGTCCGGGAGACCGTCGAAGAAGCCCTCGGCGAGATACATCGGGGGCGTAAGCGTTTGGAGGCCGTGTACGCCGCATATGCGGATCCCGATGCAGACTTCGAGAAGCTGGCGGACGAGCAAGCAAAACTCGAGGCGATCCTCGCCTCGCACGATGCCGACAATCTCGATCTGCAGCTCGAAGTCGCAGCCGACGCGCTGCGTTTGCCGCCCTGGGATGCGAAGATTGAGTCGCTATCCGGCGGTGAGCGTCGCCGCGTCGCGCTCTGCCGTCTGCTGCTCTCCAAGCCCGACATGCTGCTGCTCGACGAGCCCACCAATCATCTCGATGCAGAAAGCGTTGAATGGCTCGAACAATTTTTGCAGCGATTCCCCGGCACAGTTGTAGCCGTCACGCACGATCGCTACTTTCTCGACAATGCCGCGGAATGGATCTTGGAGCTGGACCGCGGTCGAGGGATTCCCTGGAAAGGCAACTACAGTTCGTGGCTCGATCAGAAACAAGCGCGTTTGTCAGCGGAAGAAGCGGCCGAGAGTGCGCGGCAAAAGGCGCTGAAGCGCGAGCGCGACTGGGTACGTTCTTCGGCGCGCGGGCGTCAATCAAAAAGTAAAAGCCGGCTCTCGCGCTTTGAGGAACTCTCGAGCTACGAGTACCAGCGCAGAAATGAAACGCAAGAGATATTCATCCCCGTGGCGGAGCGCCTTGGCGAACAGGTTATCGAATTTGTAGGCGTTCGCAAGGGCTACGGCGACCGATTGCTCATGGACGACCTTTCGTTTCGCATTCCGGCCGGTGCGATCGTTGGAATCATCGGTCCCAACGGCGCGGGGAAATCGACGCTATTCAGAATGATCAGCGGAAAAGAGCGTCCCGATTCGGGTGAGATTACCATCGGGCCGAGCGTCAAGCTTGCGGTGGTCGATCAAAGCCGCGAATCGCTGCAAAGCGAGAAGACTGTATTTGATGAGGTCAGCGGCGGCCTGGACATCATCAACGTCGGGCGATTCGAAATGTCTTCGCGCGCATACCTGAGCCGCTTTAATTTCAAAGGATCCGACCAGGGGAAACTGGTGGGCAACCTTTCGGGCGGCGAGCGGGGCCGTCTTCACTTGGCAAAAACCTTGCTGACCGGCGCGAACGTGCTGCTCTTGGACGAGCCTTCGAACGACCTGGACGTGGAAACGCTGCGCGCCTTGGAAGACGCGCTCGGTGAATTCGCCGGAACCGTCTTAGTCGTCAGTCACGATCGCTGGTTCTTGGACAGGATCGCCACGCATATTTTGGCGTTCGAAAGCGATTCGAGCGTGTATTTCTTCGAGGGAAACTACCATGAGTACGAACAGAACAAGGTTAGACGCTTGGGCGCCGAGGCGGCACAGCCGCATCGCATCCGTTTTAAACCGCTTGTTCGTACGTAGCGCGTACTTGGGCCGATGTACCTATCCAAAGTAGCCTTAATATGTGCTTGACTGAATATACACGCCATTTTTCGATAGGCTGCATGACATTGCCGGGTCGCGCGTTGTACTCCAGATTGCCGGGTCGCATGCTGTACAGAGGAAGTTAATGTCCCCTGGAGTCGTGGGAAGCCGGCGCCCATTGACGCCGGAGTCCTTGCTGTCCGCTTCAATCGCGGCATTCGCCGTTCGGTCGTGGCGTTTCTTATCGCCATCATCGCGTTGCCGCTCAGTTCGCTATGGGCGACGTATCGCACCGAGCATCTGAGCGCGCAGATCGTCGCCGTCGAAGAAGTACGCATTCTCATTGCGCGGGCGCTCCGATATGCGGTTGACGAGGACAACGGGCTGCGGGGCTACGTCGAGACGCGAGAACCACGCTTTCTGCAACCGCTGCAAACTGGCCATCCCGCGCTGGTCGCGCTCCTTGCAATATTACCCGCGCGATTCGAGCAAGCCGGTTTTCAGGAAGCGCTGCCGGACATGCAAGATTTCAGCCGCCAGCATGCCGCATGGTATGCCTCCGTCGTTCGTCCGCTACTCAAGGACCCCGAGCGTCCCGACCGGACCGCACTCCAGGAGTCAGGCAAGCGCTACATGGACCGTATGCGCGCCGACATCCGCGCGATTCATACAAAAGGGGAAATCTTTGCCCAGCAGCTGCGCGTACGCAAGGCCAGGTCATCACCGCCTCTGTTGTCGTTACCGCGCTGTGGTTCTTTATCGTCGCGATCTTCACGTTGATTCTGCAGCGGCGAGCCGTTCGCAATCAAAACCGGCTCGTGGACTCGCTCGTGCACGAGCGTGAAGTAGTCGGACGTTCGAGCGAATGGCGCGCGCGCCTGCTCGCGATGTTGGCGCACGACTTTAAATCGCAACTCACCGTGCTCATCGGCGCGTCGCACCTGCTCGAAGACTTTCCGCAGCGGCGCGCTGACGTGCAGCGGCTGGCTTCGCTGCGCAACGCGTCATATGCGCTGGCGGAGATGGCCGACAACGCAATCCTGCTCGCGCGAGCGCAAGAGCGAAGATCCTGCTCCAGCGTACGGCATTCGATATCGGGGAGATTGTCGAGGCGGTCATACAGCGCTACGGCGATGAGCGCGAGTTTCACTTGCATCGTTCCAATCCGACGGCATTCGTGCTCGCGGATCGATCGTACGCCGCGCGAGTGCTCGACAACATCATCGGCAATGCCGTCAAATATTCCGACCAGCCGGTTCACGTGTATCTGCTCGACGTGCCGGACTTCATCAAAGTGAGCGTCGTAGACCGCGGGATCGGTATCTCGCCCGATGAGTTGCCGCATATCTTTGAGGATTTCTGGCGCTCCGACCGCGCGACGTGGCGGCGAGGCGGAAGCGGCATCGGGCTGTTCATCGTAAAGACGATCATGGAAGCGCACGGCGGCAGTATCACCGTGGAGAGTAAGATTGGAAAAGGCACCACCGTGTCGCTCATGTTCCCGCGGGCGCTCTCAGCCTTCGTTCCGTGCAGACGCCCATTTCGGCGGAGCGCTTTTCCCTGTAGAGCGTCGAGAACTCGCCGACTTCTCGAAAGCCGACCCGCTCATAGAGCGCGAGGGCGGCAGTATTAAAGCCGTTGACATACAAACACAGTGACGGCATCTCGCGCAGCAGCTCGTTGCACACGCCGTAGAGCGCCGATGCAGCCAAACCTTTCCCCCGGAGCGGCGGCGGTGTCCGAATCCCTTGCAGTTGCAGCGTTAGCCGGCTGCGCGGGCCCGCATTGCAAAAAAAAGCGAGTTCACCGTCAATCTCGGCGACCGACCACAAGCCGCTATCGATCATCACCCGAACGTTGGCATTGAATTCCGAGGCAAATGCGCGCGGGTCGTACTCGAACTCGCGCTCTATCATCTTGCTGAATTGTCCGCGACGCTCTCCCAGTCGTTTGCCCGCGCCTTGCGGACGACGACCTTGCCGCGCTGACCCCGAAGTCTGCTGCGATCGACGGCGAGCACCGGCTGGCTTTCACGCACCAAACGCGGGGGCGAGTGCCAGCCGCGCACGAGCGACCAATAGCGCTCGACGGTCGGCCGCGGTCCCACGATCATGCGCTCGAACCGATACGAGGGCGCTGTCTGCGCAAACGATGCGAACGTGTCGTTGTCTTCCACGGCAAGCACACCTGCCGTCCGAAAGAATCCCACCCTCGACACTCGCCTCGCGGTCGAGGTAGATATGGATTGCTGCGCGCGTGCTCGCAGATCGGTCGCTTCGATCAGCCAGCTCAGGAAGACGTTGTCAAACGGAGCGCGATCCAGAAAGGCAAGCGCGGCACGCTCGTGAGTGCGCACGAGCCGCTGCACGCCGGCGTGCATTACACCAGTTTCAAACGAACGTCGGTGTACTCGTCGGCTGTTTGCTGCCGCCTTCCGGTTCCACACTCAGCGCGACCGCGACAATTTTCGATGCATTGACGGGAAGCCGCAGCACCGCAACCCCGCTGCGATTTGGAACGAACGTCACGGACGGCGACATCCAGTTTTGCCCCGGCGCGAAGCGTCCATGCTTGATAGTCTTTGCCTCGCGGAGGTGCAGGCAGCGCGTTCATAGCCAGGTACAACCGATCTCCGTGACGCACGACCTGGCCCGGCGACACCGTAAAGTGCTGTGAATCGGGCGAGACCAGATTCGCCAGCGCCGTGCGCTCGTATGTCAGTTCACGCGTCGTTTGCGAGTTGTGCACGCCGATTTGCGCGAGTGGCAACTGGATCTGCCGCAGTTCGGAACTCATCGAAATGTTGAAAATCCCTGTAACGAGCGCAACGAGCAGACATGCCGCGGCCACGGCGTATGCGGGCCAGACGATCGGACCTACCGCGCGCATCTCACCGACGTTCGGACGGATCTGCCGCATGATACGTTTTTTGAGCATAGGACGGGCGGCGCCACCGAGTCCATCGCGATTGCCGCATCCGCGCACGCTTCCGCCGAACACCGACGGCGGAGACGGCGGGGAGAAGTAAGCGGTACTCTTGGCGGCACTCCTCGCAGGTCTCCAGCGAGCCGCGACCGCGCGAGCTTCACTTGAGGCAAAACGCCAAGCGCAAATGCTGCAACGTCGTCGAGCATGTTCTCGTGCGCGTTCATACCGTTACCGTACCTTCGAGCATGCTGCGAAGGCGGCGAAGGCCTGTGCGACTGCGGGTTTTCACGGTGCCTAGCGCGACTCCGGTGCGCCGGGCGAGCCCCGCGCGTAACTCCGCCGAAAAAGCCCATCTCGATGAGGTCGCGCTGTTCGGGCGGCAGCGCCTTAAGCGCACTGCGACATGCGCCGCATCGAGCGATGCGAAGGCGCGCTCTTCAAGAGGATCGTCGTCGGGCTGCTGCTCGGGCATCTCCACGCGCGCGGGCCTTGCTGCGCAACACATCGAGCGCGCGATTACGCGTGATGCGAACGATCCAGCCGGCGAAGTTCCCGTTCGAAAAGAGGTCCGGCGCACTCCAAATCTTGAGGAAGACCCCTTGCGTGACGTCTTCCGCGCCCGCCACGTCACCAAGCATACGAAACGCAACACCGTACACCAGGCGGTGATATGCGTCGTAGATCGCCTCGAACGCGGCCGCGTCGCGTTCGCGCACGCGCGCCATGAGCCGGTCCGCGTCTTCCACGCTCTCCTGTTTCGCTTCATCGCAAAATAGCCCCGCCGTGTAACGGCGAAGTCTCCCGCATGGATGACCTCTCGCCCCTCTTGCGGGCAGTGCAGGCGCTTGCGGGCGCGCGGTCGGCGTTCGTGCTTACCGGTGCCGGGATGTCGGCGCAGAGCGGCTTGCCCACGTTTCGAGGCGCCGGAGGCTACTGGCAGTATCACCGCGTCGAGGAGCTCCGCCTCGCCGCAGGGGTTCGCTCGCGATCCGGCCTTGGTCTGGCGCTCGTACAATGAGCGAATTGCGGCTTATCGTAACGTGCCCTCGAATGCGGAACACGATGCGCTGGTCACACTCGCGCAACTCGTGCCCGAGCCGACGATTGCGACGCAGAATGTCGATTCGCTTCACACACGCGCGGGATCGCGCGGGGTGTTGGAACTGCACGGACACCTGCGCGAAGCGCGGTGCACGATGTGTTCGGCGCAGCGTTGCGCTCGACAACGGCTTGGATCTCTCTCCGATCCAGCACGAGTGCGGCGGCCGTTTGCGTCCGCAGGTCGTTTGGTTCGGCGAAGCGCTTCCGAGCGAGGTATGGCAGGCGGCGGCATCGGCGGCCGCTCGCGCCGATGTCGTTCTGGTTGTCGGAACGTCCGCGCAGGTGTATCCGGCAGCCGCACTTGCGACCTTAAACAAGGATGCATTTTCGATCGAGATCAACCCGGATGCAACGCCGTTTAGCGATCAGGCTCACTGCGTGGTGCAGGCGAAGGCCGCCACGGCACTTCCGGAAATCGTGCGATCGCTTGCATGCTCCGCTGACTGCACAAAGGAGCCTGCCACGAAGATATAATAAAGCCCGTTTACTTGCCCAATCCCGTATAACGCATCCCGCAGCCGGCGACCAGGGCGCCGAACCGGATCGGAAATCTTCCAACGTTTGTTGCCTTGCATGCGGTTCGCCGACGTC
>CAVZQG010000002.1:0-23470 GCA_963777365.1 Vulcanimicrobiota bacterium | reverse complement strand
CTCATCGTTCGCAAAGTCTGCACAATTCTCCGCATTACCCGCGTACGTCATCGCATCGAGATTTGTGATCCGCGCCTGAGGATACTCGCGTAGAACGATGCGAATGAAATGCGACCCGATAAAGCCGCAGCCTCCCGTGACGAGCAGCTTCAACGCGCGGCCACTCTTGAACGCAAAAAGGCCCGCTGCGGATAAGCGCCGTGCACGAAGGCAGCAGAAGGCACGCCCGTATAGCGAAGACCGGCAACGGATAGAGTATGCCCCAGATTCATTAGAACGGATTTCGCCTTTACTCTCCGGCGACCCTCACGGAGTCGGCTACGAAGGGATACCGCGGACCGTGGGCTCCTCGAAATGAGCGCCCTCGCTTTGGGCGAGGTGAGTCTGGCGTGGATGTATTGAAAGGCATGGCATGCCGGTGAGGAGCCCGGCCTGTTCAAGAATTGCCAACATACGTAAGGCCAAAGCCCGAGACTTTACGCTAACGTCCTCTGCACTCGACCCTGCCCTTGACGCCTTCATGCGAAAGCCGGAACCTTTGCGTTGTTTACTACAACGTTGTTGCGAGAGGTGCTATGTTTCTACGTTTTTATTTAAGATCCGTGAGACCGGCCGCTGTTTAATCGCAGTCTTACTTTGCGTTGCTGCAGCGCACGACAGAACTCAATTGTCTCCGGCGTGGTGCGGTCCACCGTCGATCGCGGGCTTAGCGACTTCGCTCATGCGGGCAGACCGCTCATCATCGGTCGCATCCCATAAGTCTCGTGCCGTCAGATGGCAGATGCGCGCGTCCCGGTATATATCATCGCGATCAAACAGCACGCGGTTCCCGTTATCTACACCGATATCTACCTGATGAAAATTGTGAATCTTTTGCTCTTGGGCGCGTACGCACATGATACTGGCGTCCTCGCGCAGGGCGGCCGAGCCTCCGCGCCCCCATCTGCGATGGGGCCTCCGGGCGAAAGCAGGTGACGTTTCTCGTTACCCCAAGTAAGCACGCCATATGGGACTAGCGTATAACGTGCTCAGTGGACTGCTCGCCGGCGTGAGCAAACTACTTGGTGAGCCGCTGAATTACGCGCAAGATGGCGTCTACACGGTTCACAACGCCGAGTTTCTGGCCGACCCGAAATTCATCGCGGCCTATCGGCAGGGGCTGGGCGGCGACCACAACCTGGGGCCAAATCCGCACATCGAATGGCGAGTCTACGTTTGCTGCTGGGCGGTAAAAAATGCGCGAGCGCTCAAGGGCGATTTGGTGGAGTGCGGCGTAAACACGGGAATACTCTCACGCGCTGCTGCGTATTACGCGGACTTTGCCACGTTCACCGGCCGCACGCTCTACCTCATGGACACCTTCGAAGGTATTCCTACATCCCAGTTCACCGATTCCGAGCGAGCCATGGGCCTGGATGAAAAATATAAATACGGCGATACGTTCGGCTCTGTGCAGAAGAAATTCTCCGAATTTCCGAACGTGCGCCTGATCAAAGGACGAATACCGGAATCGCTATCGCAGGTAGACTCGGAAAAGATTGCCTATTTGTCGATCGACATGAACGCCGCGGCGCCCGAGGTCGCGGCCCTCGAGTATTTCTGGCCGAAGATGGTCGACGGCGCGATCGTCGTGTTCGACGACTACAATTGGCGTCTTCACATCAATCAGAAGCGCGCGATCGACGAGCTCGCCAGGAGCTTGGGTACCGAGGTGTTGGCGCTTCCCACCGGGCAGGGACTGCTCGTGAAGACGTGACTCGCGGCTACGTTCGCCTCGCGTGCACTTCGATGCAATCCCCAAGGCCCGTGCGGTCCAGCACCTTCGAGGCCGGGAGTACCGGAACCGAAAGGGCTCGCACGAGCAGTCTTCTCCCACCGCCTCATGTGTGCCGGATAACGGCCGGCTGCGATAAAGCACGACATTGGAACCGAGAGCGGATCGCTGTTATAGGCTATACGCTCTACCTCGAAGCCGCTGCGTTCCAGCATCAGCCGGATTCCGCGCGGTGTGTAGAGTGCGACATGAAGCGGGGCCGCGAAATGATACCAGTACCTGCCGAACAGTCGGGCCGCGAGGCTGCTAATGTTCGGAAGGCCGAGAAATATCCGTCCCTGGGGCTTCAGCCACTTATGAACCGAGCGAAGAGCCGCGTCCGGATCGTTCAGATGCTCGAACGCGTGGTTCGCATACACGTAGTCGAAGCAAGCCTCTGAGAAAAGATCGCTGTCCTCCACATCGCCGACCACGACGTTCACGCCGATGTCCTTGCCGGCAACGTGTGCGGCTTGCGAGCGTTCCAGGCCAACGGCGCGATCCTGCCAGCCCGTTCGTGCGATAAAATCGCCGCGGCCGGAGCCGATCTCGAGCATCCGTTCGAATTGGGGTCGAAAGCGATGGCGATCGTAGACCCAAAGATTCAACGCACTGAAGATCTTGTTGCTGGAAACCTGCGGCACATATGAATAAAAATCTGCAGGGTAGATTCGTTCCAACTCCTGCGCGGAGAGCAAAGACGCAATCCTCGTCGTTCCGCAGACGCGACATCGGTAATAGTCGTAGGATTTCTGCGTGCCGGCGTTCGCATCGGGAATCGCACTGAGCATTTCACGTTCGCTCGAGCCGCACGCGATGCAGGACGAAGAATCGCGCATGCGGCGTGGGTTCGGACCGTGAACAGCATGCCCCTTCGAACAGCGCCGCTACACGCTTATCAGGATTGCACTCGCAACACGGTGAACCATATTCGCTCATGGTGCAGCGAACAATCGTCAGAGCGATATCGGGCGATAACGCCGTCTCGTGGTGGCTGTGCGCGATCGTCGCTTTGGCGTTTGCGACGCTCATCATAGCGGGCGGCTCGCCTGCGCTTCGACACGACTGGCTGCTTTTTCGCGATCGCGGCGACTTTTTCACGTCCGCCTGGAATACGTTCGGGGGATGGATCGGCAACGGCATCGGCGCGCCGCGACCGTATCCCACCGACTACATCCTGATTGCCGCGAACAGCGCGCTCGTCGCACTTCTGGGCGCGCACCTAGATATCGCGGCAATTCTCTTTTTTATAGGTCTGGGGTGCGCGCGCACCGGCTGGCTCATCGCGGCTCGCTTGGATCCCCACAGAAGTACGCGCGTTGCGGCGGCCGTATTCTTCACCTTCAATCCCTGGGTCTATTCAAAGATCGTCGCCGGGCACGTCTTCATGGTCCTTGCATGTGCGGCCGTCGCTCTGCTGGTACTGGAGCTGTCCCGCACCGATCCCGATGAACGGTACGCGGCCTTGATCTTCATGCTGGCGCTGGTGCAACTGCAGTTCTTCATCGTCGCTTTCGCGCTGGTCTTTGCCTGGTCGATTCTGCGGCGCAGGATCTTTGTGCTGCTCGCCGGGTTCGTAGCTGCGTTGCCCATCATCATCGGCATCATCGCGAATGAATCCACGCTGCTCGCGACTCCGTATAATCTCGCCTGGCAGGCGGATCAATCGGTTGACCCGGTGCAAGCTCTGCTTCTGCAAGGCTACTTTACACATTACACGCAGGGCTTTCCGGCTTTTACGACCTACGCGCTCTGGGGAATTTGCCTGCTTGCCCTCGCCGGGGCGATCCTGAGTATCGGCACGAACGCGGGGCGCCTCGGTATTGCTTTTGCCGCGATCGTATGGATAGGCGTCAGCGGAACGAAGGGGTTTGCTTCACCGGTCTACATCTACCTGGTAACACACGTCGCGCAAAGCGGCGTTTTCCGCGAGCTGTACGATCTGATCGGATATCTGGTCATATGCTACGTATTCTTCGCGGCCGCTGCAGTTGCCAAGTTCCCGTGGCTGCGCGTGCCGTGGCTCGCGGTTTCCTGCATGGTTGCGCTGGCGTGGATCTTCGATCCACCGTACCAGTTCTGGGTTGCACTGCAGCAAATTCCGCCGGCCCGGGTTTCGGCCGACGCGAACTCGCGATTCGCACTGATTCCGGCCTTTCAACCACTTCAGTTTCACGCTCTCGGCTCAGGGCTGGATCCCGACGCATTTGCACGATTCGCCAACGTCATGCCGCTGAATACGGCGCAGCTCGACTATCCTTCGGACGCCGCTCTGTCGCAATACATTCGCTGGGGCGACGATCGCATGCTGTCCGCGCTCAGTGTAAGCGAGATCGTTGCTCGCCCATGGCTATCGGAAGATCGCAAGTCCCTCCAATGGCAAACGACACTTATCTCAAAGTCTGCCGGATCCGCGCATAGCGCAAGCCGCCGAATTCCTCATTTCCGGCACGAGCTTACAATTGAGACCTTTCCGCGAGTAAGCGATTTTGTCGCGGATCCGAATGCGGATCAAGTGTGGTTCTCGGATGTCGCCGGCATGGCGGACCCGGGACTTCCGGCAGCATGGCGCACATTCGAACGGGCAACGCCCATCGTAGCATCGAACGCCGCGCTCAACCCGCGCAAAGCATGGGTAGATGCACGACCTGCGTTCGCTTTTGAACCGGAGCTTGCTCAGGCCGTCGGCGGAGTTTGGACGATGTCGCGCACGGCAGTGCTGGACATTTCCGCAGGCCGACAGGCATTAGTCTTTATACGCGGTACGTTGATCTCGCAGGAGGGCAGATTGCTGGCAGCTACGACGCACGGTTATCGCTGGATACCGATTCCTTTATCCGTGCACGGGATCTTGTGCCGCGGCACGTGTGTCGTGTCGGCTCTGGGCAATCCGCCCCCGGCGCCGGCCGATGGGCACGAAAGGACGCTCGCGGAGCTGACCTTCACATCACTAGCACCGTGGCTCGAGTTCGCCGAGCTGGCTCCCGGCAAGAGCGGCGCTCTTCGCTACAATGTTCGATTCGATCCCCATTGGATCGCGATATCCGGCGGAAAAGTCTTGCCGCATTTCAAGATCGCCATGCTTTTCAACGGGTGGGCGTTACCCGAGCGCAGCGGACCCGCGCCGGTTATTCTTCTGGAGAACGTTGCGCTCGTGCAGTTCATATTCGAGCTTTGCGGCGTTCTTCTGGCAGCATACTTACTGGGAAGCCGGCTGCACCGACCTGCATGACCTCACGTTCCATCACCGTAGCGGGCACATTCCTGAACGAACGATCCGGCGCCGCTCGCAGAGTGCTCACCATCGTAATCGGCGCGCTGTTCGCGGTCTTGTGCATCGGATACATATTCGGCTCAAATCCGCCATTCGGTTTCTACTACGATCTCGGAGTGAATATCGCGGCCACGCAGTTGATCGACAAGTCTATCAACAGTATCGTCGACCTCAAAGACGCGATCGGCTGGTCGGCGTGGTCCAACGGCCCGCAGTTTACGTTCAACCCGATGCTCGCCTACGGATTTCTCGTGCCGCTGGTAAAGATATTCGCGCACGATGCGTTCAGAGCCGTGAAGGCGTTGCAGGTCTTGGATACGTTGGTCGCGTTTTTCGGGATGCGTCTGTTGTATGCTTCGGTGCGATCCAAGTCCGGGTGGTCTACGGTAGCCGGCGGACTGTACGCGGTTCTTCCGCTGACGGTCCTTCAGATACAGGGCAACGTCGAATTCGGCCTGACCACCGCGCTGGCTCCGCTGGCCCTGGGACTCTGCCTTCGAATCGGCGGCGTGAGCGGCGCCGCCGGCCTTCCGTTGTGCGGTGCGATCTGCAGCCTTGCCGGCGCCTGCATTGCCATTGAGTACTTTTTCTTCCTGACGCTGCCGATGTACATCGCGGCTGCGCTCTCCGTACGCGAACGCAACCTGCGCTGGGCGGGCTGGTCCGTCCTCGGCCTTGGCGCTTGCGCTCTTGCCGTGTCGTACTGCGCTTTTCCCACGGTGTTGACCCGTGCGCTTTTTGCCGATCCCATCATGCAAACGCCGGCAACGGCGCAGCTGCCGCAATACGCGATCTTCAGCGGAACGATCCTGTCGATGGGTTCGCTCCTGCTGAACGAAGCGTTGATCGTCGACCCGCCGTTCAATGTCTCGAGCGAGATCATGTGGGCGCTCCCCGCCGGAATCGTGTTGTGGGCCGCCGCGGCCTGGTACCTGATTCGCGCAGCGATGCGGCACTCATTGCCGCAATGGACGTACGGCCTGTTCGCAGTTTGTGTGATTTGCACGGTTCTGGCCTTCGGAGCGAACATGCCGCTGGGTACGGCCCTCTGGGAGTTTTTCTCACACGTGCCGGTCCTGGCATACATGCGAACTCCCGATCGGTTTATTGCATTGCCGGCGGTGTGCGTGGTGCTCTGGGCGGTCATGGCGGCCGAGGACGCGGCTGCCGAACGCGCACGCTTGCGAACAGCCGTGGCGGTTGTCCTGGCGCTTGTAATTGCAAGCCTCGTTATGTTCGCCGGTCTGCGCCATGCATTGCAGACCGAGCCCAACCTGCTCAGTAGAGAGCCGGACCTGCAAATGGCAAACGACCGCGTCGCTGCGCTCGGCGCGAGAAACGTGCCGCTTGCGTTCGTACGCAATGGATCGATTTACTACTTTGCGCTCTATGGGTACTCGGCGCCCCAGCTGCTGTTGTCTTGGGATCTCGCCGGCCGCTATTTGTTGGATGGGATCGGTGGTGCCGGTATTCTGGGCAAAGCCGCAGTCCATTCCATTGTCGCCACCCCGAACTGGACGACCGACGGTCAGCGTCTTCCCAACCCGCTTTCGGCGCTTTACCGCTCGAGTCTGCTCTCACACGTGGCGAGCAGTCCAAATTTTGTCTACGTCTACAAAGTGAACGACGGCAAAGACTACGTCTACGCGGTCGAGCCGAGCTGCTACGGCGGCGGACCCGGGAACTTGGACCGGATCGAAGGACTGCGTGAATTTCGAAATACTTCGATCGTTCGTACCGCGCCCGAGTGCCGGCGCGTTACGCTGAGCGATTTCGATCCGCGAGATCGGTGGATTGACGACGCGCGATTTCCGCACTGGCCGGGCAACCTGGTTTTCCCGACGGCAAGCCCTGTGAACGACTACGACTACGCCTTCATTCAAGGCCGCACGTTCCTGAACGATCCCTGGTACCGCAATGCAATCGACGGGGATGCTTCGCTGCTCGCGCCTGCCGGTGCGGTTTCCCTGCAGCAAAGCACATCCGTGCCGATTCGCGTATCCTTGAAGAGCGGCAGGGACTATGCTCTGAATTTCCGCATCGCGTGTCATGCACAAGCCGTGATCTCCGTCAGGATTGCACAGGCCGAAAGCACGCACGGGACTTGCATGCGTGCTTCCGGTTTTCAGTGGCTCACCGTACCGCTGCGAGCGCCGGGCCGCTCGCAGACTTCAATAACCGTATCGGTCTCGGCCGTCTCACTGCCCACGCTCCCCGACCAGGAATGGGCCATCGCGCTCGACGGGATGGTGTTGACGGACGGTACGAACGATCACGGCGAGCTCTCGTATGGTGCAAACATCTCGGACGTCGTATTTTCGGCTACGCGTTTTCGTAGTCCGACGCTGCACGAGGATGCGCCCGAAGGAAAGATGTCGATGCTCGCGTGGCGCGGCCTCATCATGGGAGTAGGCCTCACGGCGAACACGTCGGTCGCTCCGGCGTTTACCGCAACCTTGCCGCGCAGCTCAATCACCTACCGCTGGAACGGGCCACCCGGTGTATACATCGTCACCGGCTCCGCCTGGATTTCGGGCGCGGGAGCAACGCTCGAACTCACGCGCGCCGGAACAACCGCAACCACGCAAACGGCCGCATATGATCCGGCTTCGGTCATGCCCACGACGGTTACACAGCAGGCGTTTCTCAAAAACGGTGACCCGATCGAGTTCAAACTCGACCTGCCGCCGGGTGACCCGAACGCTGCAGCGTCGTTCGTAAGGGCGCAGGTTATTCCAACGCGTGCTTCCAGTGTGAGCACGGACGGCCTGGGGAGTCAGACGTACCTTTGGGACTTTGTCGGTACACCGTCTTGGTTTTTGAAGATGCGGCCCAATCAGCAAACCGATAGCGGCGCCGGGCTCGTTCCAAACCTGCCGATCGATATCGTCTTACACACGCAGGGGTTCTCAAATATACCCACGGTGGCTTCGCTCCAGGTCGATGCTTCGGGAAAAGGTTTGGGGTTCGCAACGCTGACGTGCGACGGCGCGCCGCCCGTTACATTCGTGCTCCGTTCTCCCGATGCCGCCGCCGGCGTGCATAGCGCGGCCATCAACGCGTGCACGATCACGCTGCGGCTGCGCGATCCGGACCTGCGCGTGCAAGCGGTCCGGCTCACCACTCGGGCGAGCGTGGCTCGCGTACGCGAGGCAAGACGGTGGCTTCCGGCGGGCGACTACACGATTTCGGGAACCGCCGCCGGCGGCACGACCCTTACACCCGTACTGACCGTTGACGGCCGCGCCGTTGGGAAGGATCTCGCGCTCAAATCCGGCGGTTGGCACACAATCGCGATCGACGGCGGTCCGGCAGACCTCTCGACGCTGCTCTTCCTGAATCGCGCGAACCGCCGGCAAGCGGTGGAGCAGCCGCAGGTCTCGCAGATAGCCGCCGTACGCTGGAAAGTTGCGATTCGCTCACGCTCGACGCTGGAAGCGGCGGTGCTCCCGGATGGATTCTGGCGATTGATTTCGTCTCACAAGACGTACGACGGATCGCGGTGCGATTTGATCAACACTTGTTTCGCGTCGGTCGTGCCCGGCGATTATGTGCTCATTCACCGCTGGGCGCCTTGGACGTTAGCGGGTATCGGGCTCACGCTCGCCGTTTGGCTGTTCGGGCTCATCTGTGCGGGCTTACCGTACATTCAAGCGCGGCGACGGTAGCTCGTACGAATGAGTTCGAGCAGCCGGCTCAGCATTTTGGATGCCTCGATCTGTACGAAGCGCAGCGTCGAGGTTCTGCGCGAGCGAAGGTTCGTCGTGCGCGATGCACCTCCAAGTGCGCGCGGCAGCAGCGTGACCGCGTCGAGCCAAGCGTTGCGGTACGTGTGAACCATCTCGGTGTCACCCGCCGCAAAAAACGAGAGTGCTTCGATTCCCTGGCGTACGAGGATGAACGGGACCTGAAGCAAGGCCTGGTACCACGGCGCGTTTTGTCCGAACATCAGCAGCACATTGCGCGTTGAGTAGTAGATGCGCCGCCGCTGCGCAGGGGTGCTGCGTGATAAGCAGACCTGCTCGCGTGAGGCATGTCCGAGCGTTGCGCCAAGCATATGAATGCAGCGGGACCGGTCGTCTACCAGAACGCGCAGCCCGGCATTGCGGTATCTCCAGGCCAAATCGACGTCTTCAAAAAACCATTCGAAGAACTCCGAATATCCTCCGAGCCCCAAAAACTCATCGCGTCGCATTGCCGTAACGCACCCCGCTTGAAAAAACGTTTCGAACAACGGCCGGCTCACGTGACGCGGCACTGCCGGCAGCCCGGTTAGGCCCAAGTCATTTCCAAACTCTTGAACGGAACCGTCCGGGTTGAGCAGCTCGGGCGCGGCTTGGCCCACGGAAGTGTCGCTATCCAAGAGCGCGGACAGATGGCGCAGTGCATCGCCTATGACATGTACGTCATTATTCATAAGAATGATGTTGCGCGCGGGAACGGCCGCGACCGCCGCGTTGAGTGCGGTTCCAAGCCCAACGTTTTCCTCGCGGCAGACCACGGTAACCATGGGCCACTGCTCCAGACAGTACGCTCGGGTACCGTCCGATGATCCGTTATCCACGATAACGACGTGCCCCTGATCCAAAGCGCTGGGCAGGCAGTCCTTGAGGATGTGCAAGCCGTTGAACGTGAGCACGTAGATTCCCAGAGCCGGCGTGCTTTCGGGCGGATTATCAATCGTTACGCGTCGCGTGTTCATTTGGTTTGGGCGCCGCTCGGCAACGATGCGTCCACCATGTTCCGGATGCCTTGTTCAAGCGTGTACTCGCACGAAAAGCCGACGCGTTCGCGCAGCCGGCTCGTGTCCGCATATACGTCGTTTGCCTGGCGGCTTGCACATCGTTCGGACGAAGGGCTAACCACGGCCTTGGGATGCTTGCCCACGAGCTTTGCGGCGATGCTTTCAATATCGGCGAGCGTGGCCGGAGCGCCGGTACCAATATTCACCGCCCCTTGGAAACCACCGTGCAGCAGGGCGGCAAGTGCGCGTCCGGCATCGGCTACATAGATGTAGTCGAGCAGTCTGTCCGGCTCCCGAAAGCTCGTCGCTTGGCCTGATTGGAGGTTCCTGATGATTGTCGAGATGACTTTCACCGGTGGCTCTTGTGGCCCATAGGCAAAGAACGACCTGCCCCACCCCAGCGAGAGTCCCGTTTGCTGCGCGTATTTTTGGATCTCCGAATGCAAAGCCGCCTTGGCCTTTCCATACGGCGTGAGCGGTTCGATCGGCGTGACGTCTTCGATGCATGGCCCGGTCTGCGCAGCCGCATACTCCGCGCACGATCCGTTTACCACGACCCTGCTTCCCCCGCTTTGCGCAAACGCCTCGACGAGGCGCATGCTCGCACTGACCCATTCGAGATTCAGCGGCGAGGTCCAAAACACGGGCGGCGTCGCTATCCACGCCAGATGCATCAGGCTCTGCGCGCGAATGGATGTGACCAGACGCCCCAGGTCGTCAGCCGCGAGCAGGTCGACGCGATGCCATCGAATGTTCTTCGCGCCTTCGGGCTGCGGCCTGGTCGTCGTCGCATGGACGTCGTATCCCAGGGCGATCAGTTCCTTCACGCAGTACCGGCCGATGAAGCCCCCGGCGCCCGTGACTAAAACGGAACTCACGTGAGCAGCGGTAGACCGCGATCGCGGTCCGAGACAATCGGATTCGGAATCGGCCAGGGAATGGCGAGCGAGGGGTCCGCATAGTTGATTCCCGCGGCGGCCGCAGGCTCGTGCTCGGGGGTGATGTGATACAGCACCTCGGTATCCGGCTGCAGCGTCTGATATCCGTGGGCGAAACCGCTGGGCACATAGAGCGTGGCATGTGCGCCTGCATCCAAAACGATCGAGGTCCACTTCCCGAACGTGGGAGAATTGCGCCTTACGTCGACCAGGACGTCAAACAAGCTTCCCTTCGTACACAGAATCAACTTCGTTTCACCGAAAGGCGCCAATTGATAGTGCAGCCCCCGCAGCGTGCCCGGCAGGGCGTTATACGCCAAACTCTGCTGCACGAAGTCGTGCACCAATCCGCGTTCGCTCAGTTCCTTGCGGTCGATCAGCCGCATGAAGCAGCCCCGAGCATCGGCTATGCGCTCGGCGCAGATGAGTAGCACGTCGTCAAGATCCAGAGGCTTGTAAATCAATCGAAAACGGTCGTTCTCGGGATGGCGACGGCAAAGCGGCCGCCCCAGTTCTTGATGCCGTTCATTTGCGTCCTGATCTCGTCCGTCAGATTCCACGGCAGAATGAGGACGACATCCGGTTTTTGCGAGTACACGGCCTGCGGCGCAAGAATCGGAATATGGGATCCGGGTAAGAAATGGCCTTGCTTGTGGGGGTTGCGATCGACGGTAAACCCGATGCTGCTTGCATCCAACCCGCAATAGTTGAGCAGCGTGTTGCCCTTTGCCGGCGCACCGTATCCGGCGATGCTCTTCTTGCTTCTCTTCGTTTCGGCGACGAAACTGAGAAAGTGCTGCCTACACGCTTGAACCGCGCTCTGAAACGCGGTATACGTCGGCATCCGAGTCAGGCCGCACGCACGCTCGAGCGCCAGCAGGTCCTCAACGCAGCGCACCGGACTCGCGGAATCGGAATGAGCCACGTACACGCGTAGAGACCCGCCGTGCGTGGAAGCTGCTCGACGTCGATCACGGTTAGCCCGTGCTCGCGAAACGCGCGCGCTAATGGCGAGAGTGCAAAATACGAAAAGTGCTCGTGATAGATCGTGTCGAACTGTATCTGCTCAATCAGACGTAAAAGATGCGGGAACTCGAACGTCGCCACTGCCGCTGGGCCGAGCATCTCCTTTACGCCGCCGATGAAGTCGTGAAGATCGGGAACGTGAGCGATCACATTGTTGGCAACGATCAAATCGGCGCGGCCGTAGCGCGCGACCAGACTCCTGGCCGATTGCGTTCCGAAGAAGCACACTTCCGTCCGGATGCCTTTTCCCTGAGCGACCTTCGCGACGTTCGCCGCAGGTTCAACGCCAAGCACCGGAATGTCGTGTGAAATAAAATGCTGCAACAGGTACCCGTCGTTGCTGGCAATCTCCACAACCAGTGATTTCTGCGGCTCCAGATGAAGGCGCTCGAGCATACGCTTCGCGTAGACCCGCGCGTGCTCGACCCAGCTCGACGAATACGACGAGAAGTACAAGTACTCCGAAAAGATACGGCTCGGCGACTCCATTGCCGCAATCTGTACGAGCATGCATTCACTGCAGACGAACGCATGCAGAGGGTAGCGTTCCTCGATTCCGCGTGCGATGTCGTCGGCGGTTACATACGAATTCGAGAGCGGGCTGGAACCGAGGTCACAAAAGGAGACGGACAGCGGCGTCGAGCAGACTCTGCAAAGGTCAGGCAAGGGCGGATTTTCCTTGGTACGATTCGATTTGTTCTTGCGAAAAAATTCGCATGTCTTGCGAGCGGCGCCATGCCTGGTACCAGACGACGGTCCAATCGATGGCTTGCGCAAGTGAGAGTTTGGTGGACCATTTCAGAACGGTTCTCGCCTTGCTCGAGTCGATTCGAAGCTGCTGCATCTCCGGCGGTTGCGCCTGGTCGATCGGGCGCCAACCTTCCGACGAGCCAAACGCTTCCAAAAATCGACCGGTGAGATCCGCCACCGTCGGGGCGTCCGATTCGCAGGCCGGCCCAAAATTGTAAGCTCCGTCGACCTCGGAACCGCGCGTGAGCATGAATTCCGCAAGCTGGGCATACCCGTCGAGCGGGTCGAGCACGTGCTGCCAAGGCCGGGTTGCACGCGGGTATCGCAAGACGATTTGCTCGCAGGCCTGAATCGCGCGCACGATGTCGGGCACGATCCGATCGGCGGACCAGTCTCCGCCGCCGATAACGTTGCCAGCTCTCGCCGTGCTTACGCGCAGTTTGCCGGTCGAGAGCACCGACGATCGGTACGACGAGGTAACGATTTCCGCGCAAGCCTTGCTGGCGCTGTATGGGTCGATACCGCCGAGCCGGTCGCCTTCGACAAAGGCGTGAGCGTTGCCGTCGTTCTGGTAGACTTTATCGCTGGTAACATTTACAAGCGCGACCGGATCGTCGAGTGCGCGAAGCGCTTCGATCACGTTCACCAGGCCCACGACATTGGTGACGAAGGTCGAAGCCGGATCGCGCAAACTCTCGCGCACGATGGCTTGGCTCGCCAAGTGAAAGACCACCTCGGGCCTGGCCTGTTGCATGAACGAATGCAGCGCGGACGTATCGCGCACGTCACCCAACCTGGAATCAATGAATCCCGGCAAGCCCATCAATTCGTACGCCGACGGCCGCGTCGAAGGTGCCAGTGCGAAACCGCTCACGTGCGCACCCGCATGGTGCAGCCAAAGGGCAAGCCACGCGCCTTTGAAACCCGTGTGACCGGTGACCACTACTCGCCGGCCCTTCCAGAACCGATCGTTCAATGCCACGCCTTCCACGGAGCGTTGCCGCTGTTCCACATTGCCTCGAGGGCGTTCTTGTCACGCAGCGTGTCCAGCGCGTGCCAAAACCCGGTGTGACGGTACGCCGCGAGCTCGGCGTCGCGCGCCAAGCCTTCGAGCGGCTCGCGCTCCCACACCGTCTCGTCGCCCGCGATGCGCGCGAACACCGAGGGCTCGAGCACGAAAAAACCGCCGTTAATCCAGGCGTTGTCGCCTTCCGGTTTCTCCTGAAACCGTTTGACAAGGCCGTCATTGAGCTGCACTGCACCAAAGCGCCCCGGCGGTTGCACAACCGTAACGGTCGCTTCTTTGCCGTGCGACTGGTGAAAGTGCACGAGCTGGGCAATGTCGACCGAGGAGACACCATCGCCATAGGTCATGCAGAACGTCTGGTCTTGGACGTAGGGCGCGATGCGCTTCAATCTTCCGCCCGTGCTCGTCGCTTCTCCGGTATTCACGAGCGTGACCGTCCACGGCTCGGCCACGGTTTCGTGCACCGACATGCTATTGGTCTTCACGTCGAAGGTTACGTCTGAGGTATGGAGATAGTAGTTTGCGAAATATTCCTTGATCATGTATCCGCGGTATCCAAGGCATACGACAAATTCGTTGAATCCATACGCGCTGTACATCTTCATGATATGCCAAAGGATCGGTTTCTCGCCAATTTCAATCAGCGGCTTGGGACGGGCCGCCGTCTCCTCACTGATGCGCGTCCCATACCCGCCGGCTAAAATAACAGTCTTCAAAAAACTCCGATATCAGTAGGAGGGATAGTGGTTAAACAACGCAGCGGCGGCCGCGACGTACGACGGGTCGTGCGTTATCCCGGCGTAGTACTGAAATGCCAGATTTACGTCGAGCGAATCGATGTGCTGACGATTTCCGACGTATCCGGTTACGCGCGTGTTACCCTGCGTCGACATCTCGCCTGAAGGTAACAAATTGGCCTTCTCGCGCGCCATTCCGGATTGGATCGCGGACCAGAGCGCGGTGCGCAGCGCCGAGTCGTTGGGATCGGCCTGCAGGTAGAGAATTTGGGTCAGGTACAGCGAGACCGCTTGATAGCTGCTGTCAAATCCGCCGAGCTCCGGAAATGTTCCGTCGGGGCGCTGCCGTGAGAGCGCCTCGTTGATAAACGCCGCTCCGGCACTTACCCCGTCCGTCCGGCTCAGCGCCCGGGAGTTCAGATAGAACGCGGCGCCGTACATAAATATCCGGTTGGTTGCGTTTGAGTCCGTTCGCAACGCGTCTTGCTGGCCCAGCAGCCAGGTCAGCGCTGAATTCTCTTTTGGCCGCAATGCATTAAACCGGCCGCGCAGATCTCGCACCGAATCGTCATGCATGAACCAGGACGATTCGGACAGCAGAAGCATCGTGTGGCCGAAATCCTCGAGGAAGAATGCAGCCGCCGCAGGCTCTGCCCACGGTGCAGGCTTGCCGCTCTTGGTGGTCGTGCCGCCTGGACGATTATATTGGAAAGAACCATCCGGGTTTTGGTGATCGAAGGAATACTCGGCGATCCGTAACGAGAGCAAGAGTGCCTGGCGATCGTGTTTCACAATGGCTTTCGGTATCGCCCGATCGGTCGCGCGTTGAAATTCGACGTCCAGATAGTGGCCTCGGTTGCTACTGGTCGCACCGTCCGCGCTCGGACGAGCCGAGCCGGCCAAGGCGTCCAAAAACGCGGGGTCGAGTCGCCGAAGCACCGTGAGTTCGGAGACCGCGGGCTGCGCGAGCGCGGGCCCTAGCGGCTGCAGCAAAAACGTGAAAACGATAAGGACGGTAAAACCGAGCCGTGAAAATAAGCGAATGATGTCCATGATGTCCGATACCCGCTGCGGCCTTTAGTGCGGCAGGCCGAAAGCGTAAAGATCTCCGGTAACGTCGACGGCGTACACGCCGCTTGGAACAACGACGGGAGACGCCCGGAACAATGAGGGAGCCGTAAACGACCACAGCACCGCACCCGTGTTGATGTCGAGCGCGTACAGCTTGTTGTCCACGGCGGCGAACGCGAGCCCATTGGTGATCGCGACTGAGCCGTACAGCGGATTTGAGGTCGTCATCGTCCAGCGCCTATTCCCGAAATAATCCAGGGCGACGATCCTGGCCTGTCCCGGAGCCGCCGCAAACGGAGTCGCCGCGTCGCGTCTGAGCGTGATTCGGCACATCTTTGCTTGTGCCGATGGTGAAACGGTGTAGCCCGCGCCGACGACGACGGTCTGTCCATCCGTCGCCGGCGTCGAAAACATCCCAGACCCATCGCCGGCGCCAAGCGGACTCGAAAATTGAAACGTGCCGCCTTGTCCCAAAGAATAGAACAAGCCGTTCTTATTGATGAACATCGCGCGGTTGCGCGCAATGAGCACACCGCCTCCGGTGTCGTCATCAGCCAGCGAGTTTCGCGTTGACACGTACTCCAGACAAGCGTCCCGTCCAAATTTAGCGAAGCGGCCCCGTTCGCCGTCATGATCGGACCATCACACGTGTTTCCGGTTCCGAAATACAGATGGCTTCCGTCGTAGGAGATGGGAGACCAGACCGAACCGCCTTCATGGGCAGTAGGATCCACGAGCCACGTCCACTTTTTTTGCCCGGTAGCCTGGTCGTACGCCGAGACGCCGTTGTTAAAGCATGTCGGCGCGTCACCACCCGATGAGCCCACGTAGACCGTTCCGTTGGCAACAACCGGCGAACCGTGCGTGAGCCCCAGAGTCGGAACGCTCCATTTGATCGCTCCCGTCGTCAGATCGAGCGCGTACAGCTGCGAAGGAGCCGGGTCTCCTGCAGCGTCGTTAAAACGGTTTCCGATAAACACGGTGTTGCTGTCGATCGTCGGCGTCATCAGGACGGATCCGCCGATCGACGTTTGCCAAACCAGCGCGCCCGTCTTGACGTCATATGCCTCGGCGTTGCCGATCTGTCCGACGACGACGAGGAATCCTCCGAAGACAACCGGGCTGGACTGGTCGGGCTCGTGCATATCGGCTTGCCAGCGCATCGTAAGCGAGGCAACGTTCGCGGGCGTGATACCCGTGGACTGCGCTTGATATCCCGAACGTGTGAAATCATGCCCGAACGTCACCCAGTCGTCGCCGACGATTCCGTTTTTCGGAGGCGTAAATGCCGGCAGCGGCAACACGACCGGAGCAGGCGAAACCGAGGTCGTCGCCGGCGCCCCGGACGAACCCCCGCCCGAACATGCGCAGAGTCCCCAGCTCAGACAAAGAGACCAGGCGAAAAACCGAAGCACGTTGGCGTAAACGTTACTGCTTGGCATCAGGCGGGTCTTCCATCGCCCGGACGCTTCCTCATGCTGCGGGGGCTCGCTGCAGCCGGCAGCGAGAACAGGGCGCTCGCTTCCGTATCGGCGGCCCTGCGCCAAGAGAACGCGCCGGCCAGACGGGTCGCCTGGTTTGCGAGCTCATCGCGCAGGGCCTCATTGCTCAGAAGGTCACAGATGCGCTGGGCAAGCACATCGACCCGGCCCGGCGGCGCCGCCAATCGGCCGGCGGGAAAGATCTCGCGAAAGATCTCCAGGTCGTAGGTCGCGCACGGAAGCCCGGCGGCCATTGCCTCCGCTAGTGCGATTCCCCAGCCTTCCTCGTAACTGGGGAAGACAAAAACACTCGCGCGCTGCAGCAGCCGGTGCTTTTCATCTTCGCTCGCCGCGCCCCGCAATCGAACACACTCCCGCAAGCTGGTCGAATCGATCGTTTTTTGGAGCCGCGTACGGTAGGCAGGGTCGCCATCGCCCACAATCTCCAGCGGCTGCGGCCCGAAGCGCTCAACGACGATCTTCCATGCGGACAGGAGATCGTCGATTCCCTTTGCCGGATGAAGCCGACCGACGTAGACGCCGCCGCTTCGCGTGATTGCTTGACAGCGCGGCGCTCGGACGTGCTCCACGCCGTTTGTCGTAACAAAAATGTTCTTGCGCTTGAGGCCGCCGATCTTTCCCGCGGCCAGATGACTGCCTGCGATAACCGTCTTAAAGAACAGCCGGACCAGGAGCAGGCCTGCCCATTCATTCGCGTATGCGAGCACGTTGTTCGCTAGAGAGCCCGGCCGTTTCCACGGTGCATCCTGCACGTGCCACAGTTCAACGGCCGCGTTGGCGGGGCCGAACACGAGACCCGCGGCGACATCCGGCAGAAAATGCGACTGCAGCAGCAGGACGTCGCACCTGCGAAGACGCGCGGCCGCGAGCGGCGCAAGCAGCGCTCGCATGAGGAACGCCAGTGCCTTGTTCCCAAGCGCGTGGTCGATTGCGGGCAGTCTCCACGAACGATACGCCCGGAAGTGCCCTCTCGAACGATTCGCGCGCGATCGCCGGGCCGAAGATCTTCAGGTCGAAGCAGTCCCATCGCTTTGCGCACTCTATGGCATGCACGAATCCGCCGGCCATAATTCCGGCGGTCGAATCAAACGTGTTTACGACCAAACCGACGCGCAGCTTCTTCTCCACGTTTACCAGGCCGCTTCCAGGCCGCTTCGCACGAACTCGCGCACGTTCTTCGCAAATATGTCGTACGAAAGACGAGAGAGATTTTCGCTCGCAGCCGCACCAAGCCGTTCTCGCAGCTTCCGATCCGAGAGTATGCGGTCGAGTGCCGACGCCAGCGCCGCGGGCGTGTGCGGACGCACCAGGAGGCCGGTGACCTCGTCGACGACGGCGTCTCGCAGGCCGTATGAATCGTACGAAACGGTTGGAACGCCGAAACGCGCCGCTTCCGACACGACCAGCCCCCAACCCTCACGAACCGAAGCCATGACCAAACAGTCCAGCGATCCCATGATGGAATCGCGCTCCTGCTCGGAGACGAATCCCGTGAAACGCACGCGGTGAAGGCAACCCAGTTCACGTGCCAGATTCTTCAGGTCGCTCTCGATCTGCGCGGAGCCCGTACCCACAATCCAGAGTTCGCAGGACGCGTCGCGGTCCGCGAGCAGCGCAAATGCGCGGATGATATCGTCAATTCGTTTGGAGGCCGCGGTACGGCCGACGTACCCCACACGTCCGGGGACGAACGCCGGACGGTTCGCCGGATCGACCGGTGGAAGGCTGGGGCTTTCGATGACGTCGATCGGCCCGCGGAACCCGATTGCGCGCAAAGACTGAGCGGAGGAGTTTGAAATCGTGATCGCCGGCGTGCGACGATACAGGCGCAGCATCAACGGCTCGAGCGCGTACCCAACCATCGCCAGCGGGCGGGGAGCCTCGTACCACCAAACTTCGCGAGCGAGCTGGTGGATCAACACGCGGGTTTTTCGCGGCACCACGACACTCGAGAGGAACGGTAGCGTGTTGACCTCATCGATCACCACGTCAACGTCGTCGCGATGACGCAGCAGCCAAAGCGCCCCCAAAAGGCGGCAAGAGAGTTGGCCTCCCATCCGCAGGACCGTATAGTGCTTCAAGTCTTCACGGTCCGGGCGTGCCGGGAACCCTGGACGCAATCCACGTGCACCGGTGACCGGCGCCTGCGAGCGCAACTAGCAGCTGGTGGGTGTACTCCTCGGCGCCTCCGGCAGCGGGATGAGCTCGGTCGCGCCAATTAAACAGCACGATGTGCTTCGCACGCGGCGGGCGGGGGCGATCCACTAGTGGTGCTTTAACACTTCACGCGCGATCAGCGCGTCGCTTTCTTCAACGCGCAGGCTCGTGTGCACTCCACGCTTCTTCCATGTCTTCCCGGATGTTCGCGGCCTTGTCGTAGTACCGAAAGATGCGCAGACGAACAAAGATCGCGATCGTATCCAGCAGCATCTGCCACACGGTGCGGCCGTTCAGGCGGGCAATCGTGCGTCGAAAGTCCAGGCTAACCGGCGCATCGACGATGCGGTATCCGCGACGGTGCGCTATCGAAAGGAGCCTCGATGTCGAATGCGAACTTACGCTCGACCATGCGCGGCAGCACATCTTTCAAGAGTGCAGTTCGAAAAAGCTTCAGACCGGTTTGCGTGTCTCGCAGCGGCAGCCCGAAGAGCAGCCGAACCAGCATATAGTACGCAATGCTGTAAACGCGCCGTAACCGAGGGTACTGCACGTGCGAGGCCGGATGCCACTTCGAACCGATTACCGCATCCGCGGCGTCGAGATCCATGATTTCGAAGAACACCGGAAGCTGCTCCGGATGCAGGTCCATGTCCGCATCGAGAAATACGATATACTTTCCCGTGGCATACGAGACTCCGCAGCTCAGTGCGCTTCCTTTCCCCAGGTTCCTGTCGTAACGAACGACTCGGACACGCTCGGGATGACGAAGGTGCGCCTTCGCGGCACGCGCGTGCGTGTCGTCGGGACTGCCGTCATCGACGACGACGACCTCGAAATCGTATCCAAAACTCTCGCACGTTTGGACGGTCTCGACGATGTTTTGTTCGATGAACTGCGCCTCGTTGTAGGCCGGCATGACGACCGAAATCTTGCCCTTAAGCATGCTCGGCGACCCGATCCGACGCCTGGCTCCGACCGAGTCGCAAAGAGCACGCCAGCACGGCAAGAGCGTTGCCGATGAGGAGCACGTGAATGACGTCCCAGAGCGAATTGTGGAAAACGGTGATTGCGGTAACCTCCAGTACGGCGACCGCGAACAATCCGTAGAGAAAGTCGAATTGATGAACCGCGATCTTGAAGTTCACCAAGAGCGTTACGATCGCGAGCAAGCACATCACCGCGTCGTACTGCAAAACGTAGGGGGCTGCGGCCGAGAAAGCTCCGCCGGCCAGCGCGCGGATAACTTGGCCGGGGAACAGACCAAACAGCACAAGCGCCGCTCCGGACATGGCGATCGTGACAACTCCCGCCTGCAAGAGAAGCGGGACCGCATTTTCGCGATTCACATTCTTTGCCACGGCTTTCGGGAGCACGACAGCGGGAATGAAGCCGACCAAGAACAAGACAACCTTCCCGGTAAGGTTTACCGCCGCGTATAAGCCGGCTTCATGTGCGTCAAAGTAGTGTTTCACCAGCAGCACGTCCATGAAACTGATGAACGTGAGAAATCCGGTCGCCAGGCCAATGCCCAGCGTCGTTTGCACGAGGCGCCGCACATCGACGCCCAAGTGTACCGATGAGTCCGCGAAGGTTCCGTGCTTGCGCAATACCGCCCACACCGTGTAGGCAAGCGCGCATATCGTGGCAAGCACCCATCCGAACATCGCTCCTTCCACGCCGAAGCCCGCGTACACCAAAGCAACCGCTATCACGAGCTTCAAAAAGACCTCGAGCAGCGTCGAGAACGAGAAGCGCGCAAAGTCCTGTTCTCCCTGCAAAATACTGCGCACGCTTGGCGTAACGACGCCGACGGCGATGATACCCAGGCACAGTAGGATTGCCGTACGATCCGCGATGTGGAGAAACGTCGCGATTTGCGTTCGCAGCAATGCGCCGATAGCGAAGATCGCCGCCGAACCTAGCCCCGTCCACTTCAGCAGCACCTGGGAAAGCCTGCGCACTCGCTGGGAATCGCCGGCCGCGTGATACACGGCGGTATACTTGACGACGATCAGCGAGACTACCGACGTGGGGATCGACAGGATCATCAGGAAACTGATGAGCGCAGAGAGCGTCGCATAGCCTTCGACGCCCAATCGCCGGCTCAGCGCAAAGTTGAAAAAATAATTGAAGACGTTCGCCGCCATCGCCGCGCCGAAGACGAGCGCGCCGTGCCGCAGAAAATCGTTGCTGAGCATGGGCCGGAAAACACGGCGCAGCGCAATTGCCTCGACAGTCATGCGATCGGCGCCTCGCGATTTTCGGGCGGGGTCGGCAGATTGCGCGCGAATTTTTGCACGATGAAGCTCGCGGCGATGCCCAGCTCCTCGACGTTGAGCAGGCGGGCCGTCGCGATGAAGGCAAGGCCCGCCGATGGCGATCTGGCCGAACAGGAACCAGGCGCGTGAGGCAAAGCTCGATCGGGATGCACGCCCAGCGCGGCAATCCACTCGCAGCGCAGCGAACATCACGCCCGAGCTGACCATGATTTTGGCGGCGGAGCCCCCCAGCGTGCGCCAATCGATGCGGTGCACCAAGCGCTGAACGAGCACCAGCAGCATCACCGCCTGCATCGTCTGGCTCACCGAGTTCGCGAGCAGCAACCCGCGCGCACCCAAACTCGGAAGCCATATGATGGACAGCAAAACGTTGACGACGACGGCGAATACCGAGATTGCAACCGTCCAGCTCGTCTCTTTACATGCGAAAGCACAGCGAGTGAGTACGACGTTTGCCGCCAGCGCAATCAGCCCGATCGCCGCGTAGGGCAACAGTCCCGCACACAAGCTGCGTCGCACTGGCCTGGAACGAACCGCGTTCGAAAAGGGTTTGTACAATCGGATATGCGAGCACCATGAGCGCGCACGTGCTCGGAATCGTAATAAAGTTGACCAGCCGCAGTCCCAGCGTCACGCTCTTGCCGACCGCAAGCCGGTTTTCGCGAGCGAATTGCGAGGCCAGCAGGGGAAAAATTACCGTCGCTATCGCCGCCGCAAAGATCTGCAACGGAAAACTGACGACCTTTGTCGCGTAGTTCATTCCGGCCATGTAACCCGGCGAGAGCGTCGAGGCAAAATAGCGATCGAAGAAAATGGCTATCTGCCCGGCCGCGGACCCGACGATAATCGGCCCCAGCATATCCCACATCCTGCGAAGCCCGGGATGGCGCAAATCCAGCGTGAACCGATACCGGCGGGCGAGGAGCAGCGCGGGTATTTGAATGAGCATCTGCGCGAACGAGTCCGAGCGCGGTGCCGAGCACGAGGGCGTAAATGCCGAACTTCTGATTCAGAAGGAAGACGCAACCGATCGTAACCGCGTTGAGCGCGATGCCCGTCAAGGAGGCGGCGCGGAAACGCTGGTGCGCGTTGAGCACGGCGCTAAACACGCCTGCTAAGCTGACCGCTACGATGCTGGGCATGAGCCAGCGCGTCATCCGAATCGCGACGCCCATCTGCGGCGCGGGGAATCCATGAGCGATAAGCGGCACGTAGAAGGGCGCAAGCACGTACCCGAGGATTGCGCACGCGGTAAGGATGATGAACAGACCATTGATGATCGTGTTGGCTAGGCGCCAGCCTTCGTCGTCACGCCCTTTCGCAATATATTCGGTAAACGTGGGGACCAGTGCGCTCACAAGCGCGCCGTTGAAGACGCCGAATAGGATTGTGGGCACAACGGCCGCCGCAAGAAACGTATCCATCTCCCACTGCGTCCCGTAGTACCGCGCGTTGACGACCTCTCGAGCAAATCCGAGCACCGTGGAGCCCAGCCCTGCCGCGACGACGAAGAGCGCCGACCCCGCGAGCGCGGCCTGCGTAGGCTCTTTCGCGGGCTCGATCAGCCGCAGCCGCGTGCTAATGTGCGCCGTCCTTACGTATTACCGCCGGAATCGTCTTGAGCAGAATCGTCAGATCGCCGAGCGGAGACCAGGTGTCGATGTAGCGGTTGTCCAGATCCATCCATTCGTCGAACGAAACGCTGCAGCGTCCGTTGATCTGCCAAAAACAGGTGATTCCCGGCATTACGGTTAGGCGGCGCAGCGCATACGGCGTATAGTGCTCGACCTCGCTCGGCAGCGGCGGACGCGGTCCGACCAGCGACATCTCGCCGCGAAGCACGTTGATCAAATTCGGCAGCTCGTCGATGCTGGTACGGCGCAGAAACGCGCCCAGCGGATGCAGCCGCGGATCGTTCTTGATCTTGAACACCGGCCCATCCACTTCGTTCAAATGCAACAGGTCGTCGCGCATATCATGCGCGCCTTCAACCATCGTTCGCAGTTTGAAAATCCGAAAGCGCCGGCCGTTAAGCCCGACGCGCTCCTGCGAGTAGAAGGGAGAGCCGCGATCGACGATCGCAATAGCCAGCGCCGCCAGACCGATAAGAGGAACCGTCAGTACGGCGAGAGATCCTCCGATAACGACA
>CAVZQG010000001.1:0-50030 GCA_963777365.1 Vulcanimicrobiota bacterium | reverse complement strand
TCTCTTCGTACAGCGAGCGAGCCCGCCAGGCATCGGCAGTCCAGACTGCGCAGATCATCCATTCGTGCGCGAGCCTGTAACCTCAGATGTGTAAACTTTTTTGAATTAGTTTCCTATAGGAACTCTTATCTTAGACGGCCCGGGTAGGCGCTGTCGAGCTCGTTGAGGGCTTGGCGCCAGACCCATGACCCGCTGGCCCTCGACGAGGCGGGCGGGCTGGCCGGAGCGTTTTGCCGGTCTGCTGCCGCCGGGCCAGGCGTTCGCGGGCCCGCTTGTCCTCGATGTTGATGATGGCCAGCCACAGCAGCTTGACCACGGCGTCGTCGCCGGGGAAATGGCCGCGGGCCTTGGTGACCTTGCGCAGCTGGTAGTTCAGGCTCTCGATCGCGTTGGTGGTGTACAGCAGCTTGCGGACCGCGGGGCTGAAGGCCAGGAACGGGGTGAACGCCTCCCAGGCGGCTTCCCAGACCCGGACGGCCTGCGGGTACTTGCGGCCCCACGGGGAGTCGGCGAACTCGAGCAGGGCGAGCTGGGCGGTGTCAGCGTTGGGTGCGGAGTCCATCTTCCCGCAGCTCGGCGGCGACCTGGCGGCGTCGCGGCGGGCCACCGGGCGCAGCGCGTTGCGGATCAGGTGCACGACACAGCGCTGCACCACGGTGGCGGGGAACGCCGAGCAGATGGCGTCCTCGAAGCCGGGCAGCCCGTCGCAGCAGGCGATCAGGACATCCCGCACGCCCCGGTTGCGCAGGTCGGTGCATGACCGAGTTCCAGAACCGGGCGCCCTCCCCGGCGGTCTGCGTGTCCGGCGCCGTCTTGGCCAGCCAGATGCCCAGCACGTGCTTCTCCCCGTCGGCGTCGATCCCGACCGCCAGGTAGGCGGGCTTGTTCTGCACCACCTGGCTGTCGCGGACCTTGACCATGATCGCGTCCAGGAACACCACCGCGTACACCGGGTCCAGGGGCGGAACCAGGTCCAGACCCGGACCTCCTCCAGCACCTGATCGGTGATCCGCGAGGCGGTCTCGGCCAAGAGTTGGGTGCCGTAGACCTGCTCCAGGTGGTGCAGGATGTCGCGGACGGACATGCCATGGGCGTACAGGCTGATGATCATGTCGTCCAGCCCGCGGGCGATCCGCCCCGAGCGCTTGGGGATCAGCAGCAGCTCGAACGTTCCAGGCCCGGTCCCGCGGCACCGCCAGGCCCACCGGGCCGACGCCGGTCTGCACCGTCTTGGCGATGGAGCCGTTGCGGTAGTTGAGCGGGCCGCCGCCGCGACAGGCCCGGTCGCTTGTCGTCGAACGCATGTCGCCCACCGACCAGGTTCTCATTCGAGAACTCCATCCGGTCATGGCGGTGCGTCCCGACCTTTCGAAAATTCTCGACATCCTCGCGGCGGACGACGAGTACCACTTCGCCTAATCCGTGCGCTCCGTGCCCGGTCCAGTTGCTTGTTATCCAATCCCGCCGGACGGTTTATACTATGTCAATCGCACATCTACGCGTTGTAAAAGGGGTTACCCATGAGAAATCGACGTGGTCTTTATGCATTGTGCCTGATTCTGCTCCTTCCCCTGACCGCGTGCAGCGGCGGCGGACAAACCTCTTCCGGCATGGTTCCTTCAAACTCCGGCGCATCCGCAGCAACTACGGCGCGGCGCGCGGCTGTCTCCAGTCAAGCCGCAAGCTCACAGTTTATCGTGACGAGTACGACGTTTACGGATAACACTCGCGTGCCGGCAAGTATGGTATTTAATGGGACGCTCGGTACGGTATGCACCGGCGGAAATCGATCGCCACAGCTTTCTTGGAACAATGCACCCGGTGGAACGCGCTCATTCGCCGTCATCGTTTTTGACAGTACTGCGAATTTCGCGCATTGGGGAATCTACAACATTCCGTCGACAACGACGAGCCTGCCGGAGAATGCAGGTGCGGGCGGAAACAGCCTAGGGATTCAGGTGAACAACGATGCGCAACTGCGTGGATATTCCGGTCCGTGCCCGCCTCCCGGCCTGAACCATCGCTATGTGTTCACGGTGTATGCGCTGGATTCGACGTTGTATATCTCAGCCTCAGCGATGTTCCCCTCGAATGTAGAATCCGTTCTCTGGTCGATGCAGGGCCATGTTTTGGCAAAGGGAACTATCACCGGATTTTTCTCAACGTAGCCGGAGAGTGGGTTATCCGATACGCGCAGATGCATCCGCCGTCAGCCATGAGTTGAGCTTTTCTACCGGGGTGAGACAGGAGGACCAGGTGTGGTATGAAGCGACCACGGCAAATGTGCTGCCATCGGCGATTCTCGGATAACCCACAACCAGCGTATGCGACAGATCTGATACGGCGCTTACAAGTAACTGACGTTCGTCCCCGTCTCCGTCATCCTGAGATTATCGAAGGACCCCGAGTTCTCGAGGGCGTTTAAGGCAAGTCGGCGCAAACGCAAAGCGGAGCGACTCTTTCGCAGCCATGGACAAGCGGCACGCTGCCACAGGCGGGAACCGCGTCGCAAATATCTGGTTGATAAACCGCCGCGCACCTCTGCGGATGCTTCTTCCATTACGGTGCACCCATGCGAGGAGTCATCGTTGCGCAATAAAGGTCGACGAATACCGTCCGAATTCGACCGTGAAAAGCCGTTCGAGATAGCCATACATTGCCGGGTCGATTCGTCGCAGGCGTGCGCGGGTTGCGCGAGGCCAAAATGACGCGGGATCGTTAATCTCGACGTACGCTCGCAGACTTTCTGCGAAGTACTCGTCAAGGCCGGTGGCGGCATAAGGCGTTACATAGTTTTGCGCCTGCTGGAAATTGCGGCGCAGCGTCGGATCGATGCCCGAGCGATAGACGCCGCCGCCGAGCGCGCAGTCCAGGGCATGTCCAAACTCATGTGCCACGGTCATTGGACTGTGCGAACGCAAGTAGACGGTGCGTTCTTCGACCACGAAGAGTCCCGCGGGCGGGGCCGGCCACGCATCGACATCGACGCCCAGACGCCGCAGCGCCGCCGAACGATTGCTGTAGTGTTCATTTCGCGCAAGAGGCACGATACGTATGGCGTGCTGACGCGCATACGCGACGGCGCCGCTGCCGAAGCGATTTAGGGTCCGAACGATGCTCGGGGCGTGTTCGCGGCTATTCGTAATCGAGAAGAAGCGCAGCATCATCGGCCATTCGCACGAGTATCGCGCGCGGGCTGTTGCCGCAGCGTTGCGCCCGCATTGCCGAGATTCGGAGTTGGACGGCTTGACTCGATGCTCGCAAATGCGATATAACTCATATGAGATATAGCGCACATGAGATGACGAGGTTGGAATGGCCGCTTCGCGAGACGTTTCGTCCGTGCTGCCGCTGGGTGCGAGCGCGTTCCATATTCTGCTTACGCTGGCTGAGGGCGAGAAGCACGGATACAACATCAGCAAAGAAGTAGAAGAGTCGACGGACGGCAATATCCGGCTGATGCCCGGCGCGCTTTATCGCTATCTAAAACAGATGGCTACCGATGGCTGGATCGTTGAAACGCTGGACAACGATGACGAGGGCGGCCGGCGCAGATACTACCGCCTTACTGCCTGGGGGCGCAAGATCGCCGAAGCGGAAGCGGCTCGACTTGAACAACTCGTGCGTATGGCCCGGCGATGCAAACTGCTTCCGGCGCGCGGTGCTGCCTAGTGATTCCCGTCTTGGTGCGTTTGGCGCTCTTCGCCTGTCCGGCTGCTTTTCGCCGCGAGTATGCCGACGAAATGCTGCGGGACCTCAAGGCGCGCAACGCCGGCATTCCGGCATCGTGTTTGGACCTCATTCGGACCGGGCTAACGCTGCGTCTTGAAGGGCTTTTAAGGGATGCGCTGTTTGCGTTCCGGGGACTGGCAAAGGTACCGCTCTACACCTTCGTCACCATTGCGACCATTACGATCGCAATCAGCGTTAATGTAGCCGTCGCGAGTGTTGTCGAAGGCATTCTGCTCAAGTCACTTCCGTATCCAAACGCGTCGCGAATTGTTTACATCGAACAAGCGATCAACAACCGCGAGTTCTCCTATCTGAATGCAGTCGATCTCGAAAAGCGCAACCGGACCCTGGACTCGCTCGGTATTGCCTGGGGCGCTCGCAGGCACGCTTACCGGCGTCACCGCTCCCGTTTCGCTACGAGGATTGATCGTCAACGCCGGATATTTTCAGGTGCTGGGCACGCACGCGCAAATTGGAAGGTTGTTCGACTCGTCCGATTTGGGACAAAAGCATGTCGTGCTAAGCGACCGGGCGTGGAGGACTTGGTTCGCATCCAACCCGAGCGTCATCGGCAAATCCATTCAACTCGACTCCGATAAAATGCGCGTGGTCGGCATTGCGCCGCCAGGTTTCCGTGATATAGCAACCACGGGTCTGAAAACAAACGATTACTGGGTACCCGTAGACCCGAGATCGGACCTTGGGCAAATCGCGCGGATGGTCCAACTTTACCGCGTGGGGGTTAATCCGCCCCGGAGTCAGTGTCCAGGCATCAAACGCCGACGTAAATCGCGTCATGAGCGTTTTGGCGCGAACGTACCGGGCGCACGATTTCGGTGGATACACGGCATCGCTGGTGCTATCGGCGCAGGACGTCATCGTCGGGCCCGTGAGCACGCTCCTGTGGCTGCTCTATGCAGCGGTTTTCACGTTGCTGATAATCGCTTGCGCGAACGTTACGAATCTCTCTCTGGTTCGTGCGGCGAGCCGGGAACGCGAATTTGTCGTGCGCGCGGCACTTGGCGCATCACGCACACAAATCGCTTGGCAGCTCTGTACGGAAAGCGTGATTATCGCGACGCTTGCAGGCATCGTGGGAGTGGTCCTCGCTGCACAAGAGTTGCGTGCGTTCAACGTGTTCGGTTCGGCCATATTGCCGCGCTGGGAGGGCGTCCACATCGATGCGACGGTGCTCGTGTACACGGCGGGCCTGCTTTTGCTCGTTGCATTAGTGGTTGGGTTGCTTCCCGCATTCTTTAGCCGGCGCGATCTGTGTACCGCCTTGAAAGATGCGGGCCGCAGTGGAGACAAGAGTGCGGGAGCGCGCGTGCGCTCGGGATTGGTCATCGCGGAGATCGCGCTTGCGCTTGCCGTTGCCATCTCCGCCGGACTCATCGTTCGAAGCTACGTTGCCCTTACGCGGGTCGGCGTCGGGTTCGATCCGACAAACGCCTACGTCGTGCGTATGCCCGGACTGCCGCCCGTGCGCTACGCCGATCGGGTTGCACGAACAAACGCCATCGACCGCCTCGTCAAGGGGATACGCGCAATTCCCGGCGTGAACGCCGTGGCCGTTTCGGCGGTCGACCCATTTGTTGGCGACTTCAATGTCGGCACGACGATTCCGTCGGTTCCCAGCTTTCATGACAATATCGACGGGAACGCAGTCACTCCCGGTTTCTTCCGGGCGCTGCATGTTCCGCTGCTGCGCGGGCGCGATTTCAACGACGGTGATCGGACGAACTCGCAGCCGGTGGCAATCGTGAGCGCTTCGCTGGCACGGCGATTCTTCGAAGGTCCGAGCACGGCCATCGGCGCCAAAATATCTCCGGGATTGTCCGACACGGACGTGGTGCCGCCCCGTATTATCGTCGGCGTCGTTTCCGACACGCGAAACAGTTTGAGCGCACCGCCCGATCAGGAACTCTACGTACCCGCAACACAATTTGAGGAAGCCCACGAGATCTTCATTCGGACCCGTGGGCGTGACGCTGCTCTGAATGCGGAGGTTGCCCGCGTTTATTCGCTCGTCGATCCGCTATTTGCACCGCCGACGCTTGCAGCATATACGGATATTATCGAGAGCGATGCGCAGCGCGCTCAGGCGGCGGCGGCACTCTTTGCCCTGCTTGCGATCGTGGCGGTCATTCTTGCCCTGGCGGGCGTCTATTCGGTCACGGCGTTCTCGGTGGCTCAGCGAAGCCGCGAAGTCGGCATTCGCAAGGCGATAGGTGCAACGGACACGGACGTGATTCTTGCGCTTGTTCGCAAGACGTTACAACAGAGCGTACTGGGGGTCGCCATCGGCGTGTTGCTGGCAGCCTCGGCCGCGGGAATAATGTCGTCGATGCTTTTCCAGACCTCCGCCTTCGACCCGGCCACGTTCGCGTGCGTATGCGTGCTGCTCATCGCATGCTCAATCGTCGGAGCGCTGCTTCCTGCAATCCGCGCGATGAGCGTCGATCCTTCGACCGCGCTGCGATACGAATAGGATCCGCCTCTGGGACGAGGTTGACGCTCCGTAACCATTCGGTTACACTATTCGTAACCTGATGGTTACCATTTCACGTAAGCAGCGCGAAGCGGTTTTCCGCACGATCGCCGATCCGACCAGGCGCGAGATCCTGAGCATGCTTCGCACCCGCGGGCACACCGTCGGGGAGATTGCGAGTAACTTTCGTATGAGCCGGCCGGCGATTTCAAAGCATCTGCGTTTGCTGCGATCGGCGGGTCTGGTCAAATCCCGCCAAAGCGGCACGACGCGCATTTGCGAACTGAGCGCGCAGCCGCTGCGAGCGATCGACGACTGGCTGCGGGACTACGAAGCGTTTTGGGGCGAGAGGCTGCACGAACTCAAAGCATACCTAGAGGAGAAGCGATGAATCCGACAAGCACAAGTGACACCATCACGGCGGAGGTAACGATCAACGCGTCGGCCGATCGCATTTTTAATGCACTTGCCAATTCCGAGGAGCGAATGAAGTGGTGGGGCCGCGGCGGTTGGTTTAAGACCGCGCGCATGGAATCGGATCTGCGTCCAGGCGGCGAGTGGTTGATGGTGTTTGAAACGGATCGCGGTCCTACGAGCATTCGCGGCCAATACCAAATTATCGAGCCGCCGCACGTTCTGGCGTTTACGTGGATCCCGGATTGGTACGAAGCACAACAGACCCTGGTGCGCTTCGATCTTGAAGAACACGACGGTGTAACGACCGTGCGTTTGACGCACTCAGGTCTTGGCGAAGCGGATCGCGCCAACCATCGCGGCTGGCCCGCTATCCTCGAAACGCTCAAGCGGCATATGGAGCCGGCTGCGGGCTAATCCGTTCGGCTACAGCAGCGAGATCGTGCGAGGCATGACGAAGACCATTTTTGGTTCGGGCCGGCCGACTTCAGAAATCTCATACGTTCCCAGTTGCTGGATACGGCGAACGACTTCTTGGGTCAAATACTCGGGTGAGGAGGCCCAGGCGGTAACGCCTACGCGCTGCATTCCGCGTAGCCAGTGGGGATCGATCTGGCCAGGATCGTCGACGAGATACGCGGGCGTGCCGAGCTGCTCGGCAAGCTCGCGTAGACGTTGCGAGCCGTGGCTGTTTTGAGAGCCCACCACAACCAAGACGTCGACTTCAGGCACAATCTCGCGAACGGCGTCCTGTCGATTTTGCGTGGCATAGCAAATGTCGTCTCGCGCAGGAGTCTTCACGCTCGGAAACCGGCGGCGGATCGCATCGATGATCTCTCGCGTTTCGTCCACGCTAAACGTCGTTTGCGTAAGGACGGCGACGCGCTCGGGGTCGGGAACCTCGACCGTCTCGACATCATGGATATCCTGTATCAACGAGACTTGCCCCGGTATCTCGCCCGTGGTCCCGAGCACTTCGTCATGTCCTGCGTGACCCACGAACAGGACGTGATGGCCGGCTTTGGCAAACTTGATTGCCTCCACATGAACTTTGGAGACGAGCGGACAGGTGGCGTCGATAACTCGAAGCCTACGCTCAGTCGCTGCTTGCCGCACTGCCGGTGAAACACCGTGCGCGCTAAACACCAGAATAGATCCTTCGGGCGCCTCCTCGACTTCCTCGACGAAGATCGCTCCGCGCTCGCGCAGACGCTCGACGACCACCCGGTTGTGCACGATCTGCTTGCGCACGTAGATTGGTTCGTCATGCGTATCGAGCAACTGCTCGACGATGTCGATGGCGCGATCCACTCCGGCACAGCAACCACGCGGATTAGCAAGCAACACTTTGACGTCGTCGATCTCTTCATGTATCCGCACGTCGGCAGATTCACGTACGAATTGACTGACGTTTGAATAATTTTCTCTCGTCATGCGCGAAATTGACCCGAAAGACCGGTGAAGGCGCCACTCGGCCGCAAGGCAAGCGTCGGGACGTCGCAACGAAAATTAGGTTGTGTATTGAGGAGAGATATTCAGAAAGATCATTTCAATCACGCAAGTCACGCTGGACGGCGTCATGCAGTCGCCTGGTGGCCTCAAGGAGGATCCGAGAAACGGGTTCACCCACGGAGGCTGGGCCATGCCCTTTTCTTGGACGACGCCGGTGAACAGGCTATTTCCGAGACTATCGCCGGTGAGTTCGACATACTTTTGGGATGCCGGACCTACGAGATCTTTGCCGCCCCACTGGCGGAACCAGCGCGACAGCGCGATTGCGAAGGCATTCAACAAGGCGACGAAATACGTCGTCACGCAGCCTGGACCGACTCGACTGGGTGAACTCGCAGCACATAGGCGGTGATGTCGTGGACGAGCTCCGCCAGGCTTAAGGCATCGGATGGATCGGCGTTACATATTTGGGGCAGCGGAGAATTGCTGCAGACGCTGATCGGCGCCGAACTCGTTGACGAATATCGCATCTTTGGGTCTTTCCGGTGGTGCTCGGCGAAGGAAAGCGGCTGTTCGAAAATGGCGTCCCGCCACGTGGTCTCTCTCTAGTCGCTACGCTGAGCACGCCAAGTGGCGTCCTCCTCAACACCTACCGGCCTGCCGGTCCCGTTCCAAAGGTGTGACTCGCCGTCCAATATTGATTCTGGATCCGGATTTGTTCGGTTTGAGACCGCAGAAGTGCGAAAATGCCTACGAGTTGTTTTTCGTGAGTGCAGGCTTCGGTATCGGATGTCATTGGTGCGTTGGTCCTTACTCGCCCTCATAAGTATTTACGGCTAACTGGCTGAGTCTCACGCATCATAGACTCAGAGACGCGCGGCATCGAAAGCAGCGTGCGCCAGTTCGGAAATCCTTCTAAAATTGCATCAGTAGACTGTTGGATATTCGTCAGTCCATTGCACGATTCGTGCTTTGGAGGTTCAGTGTCAATATCATTCGGAAAGTCGTCCTCGATGAGTACCCTAGTACTCATTTTTGCGTCAGAAAGGACGAATTCATGAATATTTTTGCTTTTGTGCTCATGTTGTCGCTCAGCAAGGGCGCCTTCGTATCCGGGCTCCATTTGAACGCGGTTGTGCGCATTCCAGGCGTCGCCGATTGGGAGTGCGACTCGTCTAGATCGTCAAGGAGGCCCAATCGGAAAATAGGATTTCGAGCATCATTCGGCATGTGCATGGGCACGCGATCAGAAGGTCGCGTGCTCACCTATTCGCGCTTTTTTGTCCGCGGTGTATGCGCTCGTGCGGTTAGATTCTCGTAAGCATCCGATTCGAAATGCCGTATCCGTTCGGCTTGAAGCGATTAAAATGTTATCTACTGTGTTCGATTATTGAGAAGCCTAACGAGAACCAATTATTCGTCAGCAGACTGTCAGCGAATGCTTAGTTTCTCGTTAGTGGCTTGTTTGAAGGACGCGTGCGCATAGGTTCGCAAAAATATGTCAAGGATGATCGCTCTGAGCAGGTGATTGTTTTTGTCGGAAAGGAAAGTTTATGAATGTTCTTGCGATCGTACTCATATTGATCTCGTTTACTGGAGGCCGAGCAATGCGTGATGTTGGCGCTTCAAGTGAAAGATCTGTCAGCCGTCGTCAATCGTGTATCAGTAAGTAATGCAAAAGTACTTGGACTGACTTGGCTCGCCCGAGCGGGAATGAAAAAGGATCGGACGAGTTTCGTCAAACCGGGAGGCACGCGATCGTAAAAGGTCGTGTGCCGTTTTTGTTATCGCGAAAGTTGGTGCAAAACGAACGCCAAACGATTAGCCGCGATGAGCATGCGAGCCCCGAAGATCTTTTAGCTCAAGCGAAGTTTCAATGTTGTCTTGATGCGCTCGATGGCGATCAGTTCGCCCAAAGCGATTCTGTTACGTATGCGTGCGATGATCTACTTGGGCAGGCATCACGAAGTAACGCGCGCGAGCTTGCTGGAGGTCATCGACAGCATGCCTGCGTCGAATCGCGCTCGTGCAAAGGCGCTGTTGTCTGCCGCCTATGTCCGTTCCGGGATGCATGCCGCAGCAGAGCAGTCTATTCGGCAAGCGTACCGCCTGGTTAATAAGGACTCACCGGTTCTAGCAGAGGTTCGCTATTACGATGCGCTCCAGCGTTGGAGCAAAGGCGATTTCGATGCAGCGAATTCGCTTGTAGAAAAAATCGTGGAGGTTCCCGCGTGGCGTGCACGTGCTCTGGATTTGCGTTCTTGGATTCGTGCTGGAAATGCGGATTATGCGGGGCAACTTGCCGATCTGAGCCTTAGCGTTCTCCGCAGTCAGAGGCACGGGCGTTTGGGAGAGGGCCGTCATTTTAAGCTCCGCATCTGCGATAACGCGGGAACTGTACGACGAGGACAGCGCGCGGCTTATTGCGACGCGTGCTCAGACTATCAAATGGACCAATGAGACTTTGGAGCATGAATACTCGATTTATCGCGATTTGGCCTGGTGCCACGCATTGGGCGGGACGCTCCCTCGCTGCTTATGATTCTTTTGGCCGAGCAGAGCAGCGCGTGCCATCCTCAGGGACATGCAGTGCTGCTGCATACGGATCGAGCGACGATCGCGCTCTTCGCCGGCGAAGACAAGACGTATCACGACCACCTTCAAATGGCACGTATGGCTGCGGATTCTTTCGATTGGAAGGATGAAGGTGAATCGCGCACTGCTCTGCTAGTGCTGGCCCAGTTGGTAGCACCTAAAATGCCGGAGGTAGGGTGGAGTTACGTCGAGAGGTACACGGAGATAAAAACGGCAGTGACGCCGATTCTTTCCTTCGGCAGTGGCGATCAGCGGCTGCATGCGTTGGAACAGTATACGGCTGGTGTTGTGTACCGTTATAACGGAAAGCGTGATGAGGCGATTGATGCGTTTAAAGAAGCGCTTCGGATTTGGCGTCCGGCGAAATATCACTGGCGCTCGGCATTGGCGGCATTCCATCTCGGCGAGATAACGGGCGCGTGACGGTTACCTCGATCTCGCAAAAGCGCTTATCGATTTGTATGTGCCGCATGCGTTTTTTCGAGGTATCCTCGATCCGTATCGCAAGCGTCTCGAACATCCCGACGTGCGATCGCTTTCTCAAGCGCGGCGCGATGTTTTGCGTTACTTCACAGAGGGTCTGAGCAACCACGAGATTGCGGAGCGTTTGAACGTACGTCCGCAGACCGTAAAGAACACCGTGCGCGATCTTTGTAAGCGCTTCGGAGCGAACTCCAGCAGGTCGCTTTGGCGTGTTTTGCGCGACCGCCGCATCGTCTAACCATTGGAAAGGATGAACGTGGACAGTCCATTTGCCGTGCGATGGCCGGCTTCAAAACGACCCGGCAAGCAAGGTTAAATCCCGCAGCCGGCAGCTTGCTTGGGGGACGAGTCAGAGTTGGGTAAGAGATAGCCTCTAAGGAACCATAACTGGGAGGACCTGCGTTGACGGGGCGAGGCACAACTATCATGAATACATCCAAGAACTTGCTCGGAGCGGCGCTGGCCGCCCTCATAACGCTCGCAGGGATGCTGGCAACGGCGCTTCCTGCGGCGGCGCAAAGCTACAACGGCGTGGCAAACGTCAGCCTAGCGAGCGGTAATGTGGTCATCGTTCGGGGGGACAGCGGCGAACAGGTCGGCGCGACCATCAACGCCCCGCTCGTGCCGGGCGACTATATCACGACCGGTTCGGGCTCGGATGCGGAAGTGCAGTTCGACGGCGTCTCGATGCTTCGGCTTGCAAGCAATACGCAAGTACGTTTCATCAATCTCAGCCCCGGTTCGCGCGAGATGCAGCTCGCCGCCGGTACGGTCGACATGGCAGAACTCCAAAATGGGGACGGCGGCTCGCAACTCGATACTCCGTACCTAGCGGTTCGTCCGAATCAGAACGGTGACTATCGCGTAAGTGTGCTCGGAGGCGGAGAAACGCTCGTTACGGTACGCAGCGGATCCGCGACCATTTCGACTGCCGGCGGATCGCGCACGCTCGCGCCGGGCAGCACGCTCGTCGCCAACGGCTCTTCGATTTCGACGCAAGGAGCGATCGGCTTCGACTCGTTCGACCAGTTCAACATCTCGCGTGACCAAGGCGTCGCTTCGGCGTACAACGCGAATCCATATCTGTCACCGCAGCTCGCGGGCTATTCGAATCTCGCGAACTACGGCCGCTGGCAGAACGTGCCCGGATACGGATACGCTTGGGCTCCGTACAATCAGAGCCAAAATAATTTTGCGCCGTATCAAAACGGTCAATGGGTCTGGGAACCCGGATACGGTTACACGTGGGTCGACAATGCGCCGTACGGGTACACGACATCCCACTACGGCACGTGGTTCAACAATTCGAACTACGGCGGATGGCTATGGCAGCCTCCCGCATATCAATATCAGAATTCGTCGACAAGCCTCCTGTCCGCATGGCTGCCTGCCGTCGTTTCGTTCTTCTTGAGTGGAAACAACGGCAATTCGTTAGGAAATTTGGGGGACCTAAACAGCCTAACCGGTTATCTCGATAACTCCAATAATGCCAATATTGGCTGGATACCGCTCGCGCCGGGTGAACAATACCAGCCGTGGTACGGACAGAATTACGCGTATCCGGCGACCGGCCTCTCAAAGCGTGACCAACGTCACAAACATCTATAATTACTACGGCAATGCGCGATACTACCGCGGCGTACGAATGGTTCCGGTGCGCAATTGGCGTAACGGCAACTTCCGGAGTGTGGTCCTCCTGCGGCCGCAGCAAATGAAGCACATCGTGTTTATTCGCGGCGCGGTTCCCGTTGTTCCGACAACCGCAAATCTGCACTACGTCTATGCGCGCAGAGTGAGCCATCCAATCACGCTTTCTCGTTCATTCACCTCACCGCGCTTGGCGGCAAGAGCCCCGGTTCTGACGCATACGTCATTCAAGACGCAGCAGCAGCGAATTGAGTCGGTTGCTGCCGCGCGACCCAAAGTCGTCCCGCTGACGCATCGAACGGTCACTGCGACGCGCCCAGTCTATCATCCGGTAACGCATCCGCCGATCCACGTCACCGCGATGAAGCCGGTGGAACATCATGCTGCGCCGGTTGCAAAACCGGTCGAGCATCACGCGGCGGCTCCGGTAGCAAAACCGGTTGAACATCACGCGGCTCCAGCGCCCAAGCCGGTCGAACACCGTGCGGCTCCGGTCGAAAAACCGGTTGAACACCATGCGCTGCTCCGGTCACAAAACCGGTTGAACATCACGCGGCGGCTCCAGCGGCAAAGCCGGTCGAATATCATCCGGCTCCGGTCAAAAAGCCGGTTGAACATCACGCGCTGCTCCCACCGCGAAGCCGGTTGTACATCATACGGCGGCTCCCGCCGTCAAACCGGTCGAGTATCGTCCGGCTCCGGTCGTCAAACCGGTGTATCATCCGGCTCCGGCCGTTAAACCGGCGTATCATCCGGCTCCGGCGGTAAAGCCGGTTGAGCATCACCCGGCGCCGGTCGCAAAGCCCGTGGAACCGCATCCGGCTCCGATGGCGAAGCCCGCGCATCCGACCACGAAAACGGAAGAGCATCCAAAACCGAAACCTTCGCAGCGGCCAAGGTAACGGCTGAAGATGCGCGGCTGCTACTGCTGGCTATTGCTTTTGAAGACGTACTTGATCAAGAAGCGATTGATCGTCTGATTCGCGGCGGGCGTGCCGAAACTCAAATACAACTCGTTGCCGCCGGAATACAGCGTGTGCAGACTGGCGGAGAAATTGGTGCCGGGGACTGCGAAGCCCCCGGTACCTGATATATCCCGCAATGCAAGCGCCAGGGTCGTGCTGCGATCGACGGACCAGCCGAGCGAAACGCGCCGCAGCCACTGCCCGTTGACCGGGCCGGTAAACAATTGTTCGTGGGTTCCATCGATCTCGAGCGAGAGCGTCAAGCCTTTTCCGATTGGACGCGTCGCATTGCTGGTGAACTGCTGCAGGTAGTAGTTGCTGAACGGACCCCACGAATAGCCAAGATTAATCGGTGAAGGCGAATTCGGCCGAAGACCCAGATTGATGTATGTCTGGTCGTAGCGCTGCGTGAGCCCGTCCAGGTAGAACGGATATCCGGTAATGGAGTTGTCGCCGTAGGTGCGGAACTCGTCCTGTGTCGTCCCCAGCCCAATGCTGTAGTTGCCTTTCATGTTGGCAAATGCGTTGAACCCGGCATCGGCTCGATGTACGGCGCCGGATAGGTCTTGATACCGGTCGCCGAACACATAGATGTTGCCGTTTACGATCGGACTGTGCGGCGGCCCGGTACCGAAGATCGAATAGCTCGCGCCCGGCCCGCGAATGTCGCTGGTTACCGTATAGCCGTTGAACGGATTGTAGAGCGCGCCGATGTCGCGATAAGCCAGGATCGCTTCGTGCGTCGGGCCTTGATGATCGATGAATCCGTAGGTGCTCAGGCCTTGAGCGGGATCGGTCACGAGCGTGCCCATTTCTTGTTCGTGGAAGAGCGCGCCGACCCAACCCGTGCGCAGATCGCGCGCTTGAATGCCGACTTCAACCGTCGAGTCGTGGATGTCGCCGTCGTTGACGATGACGCCGTTGGTCCAGTAGCCGAACGTTCGGCTAGGCAAAACATGCTTCCAGCCGAACGCGATATCGTCGAAGGGCTGTAGTGAGTTTTGGTCCGTGCCGCGCGCTTCGAGCAGGCCGAGCGACTCGTACATCCCATACGTGCCTTCGAGTTTGAACCCGCGGTCGAACGTGTTGATCGAGGGCGAGTAAAATGTCAGGTTCGGCGCTTCGTTAATGCCAAGCGCGGTCGCGCTATTGTTGATGTAGTTGGCGCCCTGCGCGAAAAACGGCCGGTATTCGGTCAGGTTGCGGGGGAAGACTTGCGGCGTAATCGTCAGCTGGTCGACGTCGACGTTCGAAAAATCCGGGTTGAGCGCGCCGACGAACGACATGGTCGGCGTAACGGGATACACGAGATCCAAACCGGTGGACCGGGGATTTTGTTGGAACAGCGTGCCGTTCGGTGCTACGAACTCCGTGCGCCCGTTGCCGCTCGCGGTAAGTGCATACACCGAGACGCCGGCCCGCGGATGAAACGTGCGACCTGCCATCTGAACGCCGGGAATCGTCGGCCAATATCGCGCGTCGGACAGATCCGGAAAACCGCTGCCGTTGTCCATCTGGCCGTTGTAGCCCCATGTCAGCCGCTGCGTGTCGCGCGCCACGAATCGCACGAAATTCAATCCGCCAGGTTTGCACCTTGCTCGCCGGAAGGCGGAGCGCATCCAGCGGGATGACCATCAGCGCCGTCCAGCCTCCGGCGTGTACCTTTGTTTGGCCGCGCCACTGCGGCAGGTAACGGGCATTCTCGCTTGCTTGCTGATAGCGCGTGCCGTTCGGGGTTATCTCAAAATAATATGCGCGGTCGGCGTTGCCGCTCGGGTCGATACCGAATCCGACAAAATCGTCGGTCCCGAATCCGATCGTATCTGTTGTCTGCAGGCTGGTGATCGGCTCGGTTTGGTCGCACCAGAACGCCACGTACAGGTTCTTGTCATCATAGTAGAGCGCCGCCGATGTGCGGGAGCGTCCTTCGGTGCGGCTGGTTGCATCGGTAAAGCCGACAGCACGCGGCGCGGACGACCAGCGCGCATCGCCCAAAGAGCCGTCCAGCGTGAAGGGCGTGGATGCTCGCACCGGCCGGAACGGCCCGGGCACGTTCACCGCGCGGGCTTGGTGTGGAGTCCCAAGCACCGCGATGCACAGCACAAGTGCAGCGATGCGCGCTTGCATGAACCCAAGGCTAGATGAAGACCCGACCAAAAGTCCTCAAGTATATCTCTTTGAGAAAAATGAGACGCTAAAAGCACCAGGTGAGGGGCCCGGACCTGCCCAAGAGTCACGCATCGTGGATGTGCATCTGCGGTCAATCGACGGCCCCGTGGCGTTTGACCGTTACGTCCTTGATCCCGTCGAGCGCCGGCTGTCGCGCGACGGAGATCCGCTTGTGCTCCCGGCGCGTGCGTTTGAGCTGTTGACGACATTGATCGCGCATCGCGGAGAGGCGCTCTCTCGCGAGGAGCTCTACGATCTGCTCTGGCCGGGCGGCAGCGTCGAAGACGCGAATCTTTCTCAAAACATCTATCTATTACGCCGCGCGCTCGATCCGGGCGGAGACGGCCGGCGCTTCATTCAGACCCTGCCTCGGCATGGCTATCGCTTTGCCGTACCCGTTCGCCGGATTCGGACGCACGGGGAGGCGCGCGCGCTGCTTCGCCTGCGCGCAATTCACGTTGCCGTTGCCGCGTGCTTGTGCGCGCTCACGCTGCTGCTCGCCGGTTCAGCAGTTCGCTCGATGGACGTCCCGCTGCCGCATAGTGCCGGTGTCTCGTATGCGTTGGGCGTTTACCACTGGAACATGCGAACACCCGCCCAGGTCGAACGGAGCCTCGGATACTTCGCGAGCACGGTTCGCGAAGCGCCGCAAAGCGCGCTCGGATATGCGGGGCTCGCGGATGCCTACGCGATCCAAGCCGACAACACCGACGACCGTTCTCGCCTGCAAAAACAGTACTTGCGCTTGGCGGAACGTTACCGCGACGCGGCGCTCGCGCGCGATCCGAATAGCGCGGAGGCGCATACCGTCTCCGCGTTCCTGGACGAACGCTTCTACGGGAACGTCCCGCTTGCCGAGCGCGAGTTCCGGGTGGCGCTCACGACCAATCCCAACTATGCGACGGCGCATCATTGGCATGCGATCGTGCGTTTTGCCGGCGGCGACATCCAGGGTGCGGTTCGCGAGTGGGAGCTCGCGCATCAGACTCGAGCCGACCTCGGAAGTGATTTCACGCTGGCTTGGGATCGGATACTTTTACGAGCGCCGCTACGGGAGCGCGGTCTCAATGCTCTCGGAAACGCTCGACCTTCAGCCCAATGACGTTGAGGCATGGATTCAACTCGCATCGGCGCAGGAATTGCGCGGGCAGTTCGGCAGCGCGCAGAGCGCCCTCGAACGCGCTCGTCAGGTCATGCCGCACAAAGGCCCGTACGTGACGTTGCTCGAGGCTCGCGTGAAAGCCGTCGCCAATCACGGCGAGGTCGACTCGGCGACGATGGCGCAGGTTCAGCCCCTGGTCAAGACAAACCGAGTCGCCGGCGCCGAGCTCGCATACTTTTTCGCAGCGCTCGGCCAGCGCGACACCGCAATTGCGCTGCTTAGCAGAGATGTCTCAAACCACGATTCGCGCATCGATCGGACGATGCAAAAATACGACCCGCGCTTCGACTCCCTCCGCTCCGACCCACGCTTCAAAAAAATCTTCGGCTAATAACGCACTCGGTCATAAAAAGAAAAGCGGCGCCTCAATGATGAGGCGCCGCTGCTGTTGTTACGTGTAGATGCTATGGGTTGCTGGGCGTTTGCGGATCGCCTGCAAACGGACCAAACGGATCGAGCACGTACTGCGCACCGCGAACCGTGCCGTTGCCGACGACGAAGTTATAGCCAGGTGTGGCAACATACCCGTTATTTCCGGGGATGTTGTTGTGGAAGATCGGGCCATTCCCGACGCTGTGAATCGCCGCCAAGCTGTAGAGCAGGAAGTTGACGTTACCGGCGCGCGAGTGGAAACGCTGGTCTTGCAGCGCCTGCAGTCCGGCGAATTCCGGCGCAGACAGGCTCGTACCGATCACGCCGAACCCGAGTCCGCCCAAGGCGACGATATCGGAGTTGCAATCGGGACCGCATGGCATAACTGCGGTCGAGGGACAACCGCCCATGTGCAGCGCCACGTCAGGCACAGCTCGTGTCGAGGCATGCGTGTTCACCAAGAACTGGTAGAGCGGTTTGCCGAAGATCACGCTCTTGCCGCCGCCTGATCCAAAAACCGATCCCGGGGAGCTCCCTGACACCGACGAGGCAGCGAACGGATCGTCGAAGGCGTTTTCACGAACATACGTCGAGCGCAGGGAACCAGGGATGAACGAGGTGACCAAGTTCGTGCCGCCGACTCCGGTTACGTCGGGGTCGTTAACGAATGCGTGCACGCCGAAGATCGCGTGCGTGCCCGCAACATCCGTGCACCCCAGCGCGCCGTTATCTCCTGAAGAAGCCACGAACGTGATGCCTTGTGCGTTCCCTTTGGCGGAAGATGTCGTGGAAGTCCTGAAGGATCGACGTGAAGTCCTCGCCGCCGTTATAAGGCTGCCGTAAAGAACAACTCACAAAGGCCGAAGGACGCGGTCGCGACGTCCGCCTTGTTGTCTTCGACGATCGCCGTATACATATCGATGAAATGTCGGCGTGATTCAAAGCATTCGGTCCCTGATACGTAATAAGCGTCGCTCCCGGCGCCGATCCGCCGGACTGCTCGATGTCGGCCGACATTTCCAACGCGGCGCCCGTGAGGGCAAACGGCGGCGGACCACCATCGACCGGCCTGCGAATGATCGTTGGTGAAGGCAGCCCTTCATGGCCGAAATAGAGGTCCTGATCGCTTTGCAGCCAGTCCGCGACTCCCACAATAGCGATCGTCGTTCCCGTGCCGTGCGCGACGTTGTATGAGGGATATTCGTACGCTTGTTTCAGATCGTCGAACCAATAGAAACCGGTCGGGCCGTTTCGATTGCTCGGTTTGAAGCCCGCATCTTGCACTTTCATGATCGCAGACTGCATCGGAGGTGCCGCTCCAAAGGCGGCCACGTGCGCACCCATCCGTCGCAAGAGCCGCAGGTAATACGGGCCTGCGATTGGCCACCAGCATGGTCGTCGGCGGCTTCGCCGGGTCTCTTCGAGGAGATCGTGCGGGTGCTCAGCCGGATGCCGAACGTGCGCTCGACAACGGCTTGAGGAGCGTCGGCGACCAGACCTTGCGAGGTTATCGTCGTCTGGAAGCCGGCGCTTTTCAGCGTGCTTGCTGCAAGGTTCAAATCGCTCGCCGTGGGTCCGAACGAAGACCGGAATTGGGCGGGCGTGAGCCAGTGGTGATACAACGGAGAGTTTTTCGTACCTTGTTGCTCGATTCAGCTTGTCGAGTTCTCCGCTGTTGCGAATCGGCAGATGCACGAACGTCCGAACGCCTTGAGGCGCCGCCGCGAGGATGTTGGCACTCTGCGGCATTGTCGGATTTGAAACTTCCGGCAATGTGTTCGCCGGCGGCATAGCGCTTTGTCCGCGCGCCACCCCCTTGGCAGGCAGCCAATGCCAATACCAACAGCGACGCCAGCACACCCTTGGAGAGATGGGCCATGTTAGAACCTCTCTGAAAAGTGGCGCAAACTTACGAGCAGCCGTTACCGCCGCTCGTCAGCAGCATGAATGCATCAATAGGAGCAACCGTAAGTGGATTGGAGATCGCTCTGCCTTCCATGTCGGAGTATGTGTGGTTCGAAGGCAATTGCACCATCGCCGAGTCTCGCAGCGTTCGCGTTCACTACCGCGAAACCGCCCGAGAACCGGCGCATGTACAGGTTTCCGTTCTGCGTCATAGGCCCGCATGCCGTGCCATATCGTGCCGTGTACTCATTGCGGAAACTGAAGATTGCACCGCCATGAGGCGAGATGAAGACGTTCTCGCCGCCGTTGTTACCGATAGCATAAGAAGCCAAAGCCCAGTCTACCTGCTGCTGCGAGAGCGTTGCCGGATCGTTCGAACAGTTGGTGTGCCCGTGCAGAAATAGTTCGTAATCAGCGCGGCGATATGACGGGCTTGCAGCAGCTGCAACCCAGCTGAGCGTATTGCCGAAAGCGCTTCCGGTGAGCAGCGTTCCGAAGTGCGTATAGCCGTTTTCGTCCAACATCCCGTCGATATTGCCGAGCATTTGCTGCTCGTTCGCATTGGGAGAACTCGAGAACGGCGGATGATTCACGATTACTTTGATGCCGTGAGCTCCCAGCGTTGCTTTGGCCTGTGCAACCCAATTCTGCATGTCGGCGATGAAGGTTGGGTCGGGGGCATCGAAACCACCGCTGTAACGGCGCACGAACGAACCCGGATCCGACGGTCCGTTCGTGTAAATGCCGCACCCGTACCATCCGGAGTTCGAGCGCTTTCCGGGCTCTAGTTCCGTGTTGGGCGACAATAGGAAGTTCACGAACACGACGTTGTCGATCGCGATGGCATTGTATCCATGGGAGGTCAGGAAGTTGAGAAGCGTTTGCATCTGGTAGGCGACGACTTGCGGATTGTGGATGTCGAGCGGCGTATCGTCCTGGAATCCCGTGCCCGACCACGCGTAGTCCGTCGTGGGGTTGTTGTTGTTGTCGCATCCGTACAGAACCCAACTCGGATGATTCTGCAGGAAGAAACTCAGAGAGTTGCCCGATACCAGCGTGTTGTCTTCAACCGGCATGTAGTAGCGCGAGAGAATCATGCCGCGGTGAGACGCGGTCCAAACCGAAGGCGAGAACGTTCCCCATACACTGTCGTAATGCGGCGCTTCGACTTGGATCTGCGAGTTCGATACACTGCGCGTTCGCCCGGCCGAATGCATCCAAGACCTGAATGAGGCCAAACCGCCCGGTCGTGTCCGGAAGCATCGTCGTGCCCGGCGAGATGATCGGCGTGGGCGTCGGCGCCGGCGTGGGTGTGGGCGCCGGCGTCCGCCCCGGCGTTGGCGTCGGGACGGGTGAGTGCGTGGGCGCCGGACTTGAAGAACGCGTCGGTGACGGCGTTGCGCTGCTACCCGGCGCGGGTGACGTGCTGCTGACCGGTGTCGGCGTCGATCCGGGCGGTCCGCCTCCCGGACTGGTTGGAGTGGGGAGGTTCGGCGTGGAGCTGCCTCCGCCGCCTCCGCATGCACTCGTTGTTAACGCCAACGCGATCGTGGCCAAATGAATGAAGCGTGATGAAGTTGAAGCGCGCACGTAAAGGCCCTCTCTGTGCGCGCAGTATATCGTCCAAACGGGTTCATGAATAATGGTCGTAGGAACCGAAAATGCCGGGCCTTTCGTACTGATCGACCGGGCAAAATGCCCGCGAAAGGAGCCGGGTGATAGAAAACGTGGAGCGATTTGCGTCCAGCGATCCGTTTACGCGCATCGCGGCGGCGGTGCTTCGCACGATTTTCGGCGAACGATACGCGCGGGATTTCGCGATACGGCTTTGGGATGGCACAGTCATTCAGGCCACCGAGCTACGCAAATTCACGCTTGTCGTTAACGATGCCGGAACGCTGCGTGCTGCGTTCAGGCCGCCTGCGGATTTAAATTGCGGGCGCGCATTTGCAGCCGGCCTGCTTGACGTCGAGGGGGACATCGAGGCGGCAGTAGACGAGCTCTTGCATGCTTTCCGGCGGCTCTCGCGCCGTGCGCTCTTGCGCTTGGCCGTCGTGCTGCGACGGCTGCCGGCGGCGTCGCTACCGCCGCTTCGAGAAGCTCATCTGTCCGGGAAACGGCACTCCATCGAGCGCGATCGAGAAGCGATAGGCTTTCACTACGATCAGCCGATTGCGTTCTACCGTTCATTCCTCGATCGCGACTTGGTCTATTCTTGCGCCTATTTCGATCAGGGTGTAACGAACTTACACGAAGCGCAGCGTGCGAAGATCGACTACTCGCTGCGCAAACTGCACATAAAACCGGGCGAGCGGTTGCTCGACATTGGATGCGGATGGGGCGCACTGGTCGTACGGGCCGCGCAGGAGTTCGGCGCCTACGTGCTCGGCGTTACGCTCAGCAGAAGCCAGCTCGAGGAATCGCGCAGGCGCATCCGTTCCGCGGGCATCGAAGACCGCGCGCGCGTCGAGTCCTGGGATTACCGTGAGCTGCCCGCGACCACGTTCGATAAGGTCGTGAGCATCGGGATGTTCGAGCACGTCGGCCGGGAGCGGTTGCCGCAGTATTTCGCCACGGCGTACCGGTTGCTCAAAAGCGGGGGATTGTTTCTCAACCACGGGATTGCGAACCAGCAGTCCGGAGCGCGAAACGGCAAGGCGGCGGGGTTCATGGAGCGTTTCATCTTCCCGGACGGCGAGACTCGTGAACATTTCCGATGCGCTCGATATCGCCGAGGGTGCCGGCTTTGAAGTACGTGACGTGGAGAATCTGCGCGAGCATTACACACGAACGTTGCGGGATTGGGTTGCGAACTTGGAACGCAATCGTGAGAAGGCAATTGCCGCGGCCGGAGAGCAATCGTATCGTGCGTGGCGGCTATACATGGGCGGAAGCGCGCAGGGCTTTCACACCGGACGCATGGGGCTATTTCAGTCGTTACTGGCCAAACCCGATAAGGACGGCGCGGTCGCGCTGCCCGCTACGCGTCGCGATCTCTACACGTAGCGCATAAGCCGTGCAGCGTCAGCGAAACATCGTTGATCTGGGCATCGTGTTTTTGCGCAAGGTCCTCGATGATGCCGGGCGAGAGTACGTAGTGAACGTCGCAGACGCTCCCGCAGCGCTCGCACAGAAAGTGCGCGTGCGCGGAGGTCGCCATCTCGTAATAGGCGTTGTCGGCACCCGGCAGCAGGATCTCGGAGACTAAGCCGAGCTCGCGCAGTCGCGCTAGCGCTCGGTAGACGGTCGTAAAACCAATTCCCGGGCGGCGGGCCCTTGCCAGCGCGTAGAGATCGGCGACGGAGAGATGCGTCCCGCGCTCTTGCTCGCGCAGAATGTCGTTGACCAAGCGATAATTTTTGGCCAGACGCAGGTTGGCCGTACTGGTGTTCGATTCCACGATATCTTGCGATATTGTAGCATACATGCTAGCTTTCAGGGACTGAAAACCATTTTCATTTGCTTGCCTCCCCCTGCGTGCGACGTGGGGGTAGGCGTCCGGCGCACAAACGGCGTGAACTGAAGGTGACCGGAGAAACCAGCGCGACGACCGGCGGTAATGGGAAGCACGGAAAGGAGCAGCATCCCGGTCGGAACTCAATAAGGGTGTACGCATCGCAGTAACCGGTACGATCGGTGCCGGTAAATCGACTCTAGCCTCCCGGCTGGCGCGAGACTATGGCGCAGTGCTCATCAGCTCGGACGCCATCCGGGAGGGTCTTTCGCTCAAAGCTCAGCGAAGCGGCAAGCGCGTCTTCCAGATGATGGACGAGCAGCTCGGAGCCGCACTCGCGCAAGGCGCATCGATTGTTCTGGATTCCTCGGGAATGAGTCCGCGGTTTCGATCGATTCTGCGCGCGCGGGGAAGCGATTTCATACACGTGCATTTGCAGCTCGACGATCCGCGCCTTTTCGAGGAGCGCGAGCAGCAGCGTGCGGATCGCGGCGCCGGTCCGTTACCGCGCGCGGCGTTCAACCGGTCGCGAAGCACGGAGTTTACTCGCGCGCCGGATCTCGTCATCGCGACGGACGCGCTGCATCCCGATCAGGTCTACGCAAGAGTGACCGATTACCTCGCTGCGCGAGGATTATGAAATCGTGTCCTGACCGATAGGCGGAGGGACGCGGTGCCCGCGCCGTTCGTCTTCGATTTGCTCGCTGCCGCTCCAGGTCTGCGTTTGCCGCTCGCTCAAAGGCGGCTTATTTTTCCGCCGCCCGGCGCGGCGCGCAGTAGACCCGCAGCGCGGCCAGGCCGGCGAACGCAAGAATTGCGGCAGCAAACCAGGTCCAAGCCCCCGAGCGCGGGGTTTGCTCGAGGAAGAGTTGTGCGCGATCGCAATCCGCATGCTCCGGATCGCCTTCAATAAATATGCCGCGGTATCTCACGCAGGTGCTGTTCAAACAGGTGTAATAGGCGATATCCATCTCGCAGTCTACCCTGGCGCCCGGGCATTACCCTACTTGATGATTGCCTAAATTATGCTATATTAAAAGTATCAATGCGGCATTTAGAAACGACCGGATGAGCAGCCGAATGGCGGCCAGGGCGGCCGAAGAGGTCCTTCGCGGTCCCGTTAAGAGTAAGACGGTCCTGCCGGTGCTGCTGCTGCATCTTCTCGAGGAGCGCCCCGACCACGGCCTCGCGCTCATGCAGCGTATCGAGGTGCTTTGCAGCGGCCTGCTTGCCGTCAATACCAACACGATTTATCCGCTCTTGCGGCGACTCGAAGCCCGCGGCTTTGTTACCGGCGAATGGGAACACCCAACCAAACGCTCACGCCGGCTCTATCGCATCACGTCTGCGGGTCAGGAGCGGCTGCGGCGAATCAAAGTCAATATGCTGCCCTACCTTCAAATGCTCTCGGATTCCGTCGAGCGCTTGCGCCGCGAACTCTACAAGAGCGACGCAGAAAAATCGCCTCATTCCATCGCTAGTTAAGCGGGAGAATACCAATCGATGAGTAGCTATCAAGCGCCGCTGCGCGACATGCAGTTCGTCCTTCGCGAACTTGCCGGCTTGGAGACTGTGGCCAACCTGCCCGGCTACGAGGACGTGCTCGACGTGGCGGAACCGATCCTCGAGGAAGCGGCGACATTCGCGAGCGAGGTGCTCGATCCGATCAATCAAACCGGCGATAAGGAAGGCTGCACGTGGAAAGACGGAAACGTCACCACGCCTACCGGCTTCAAAGAAGCCTACGCGCAGTTCGCAAAAGCCGGATGGATTGGTTTGCCGGTACCTGCCGAATATGGTGGCCAAGGGCTGCCCTCGTTGATGCTCGGCCCGACGCTGGAGATGTGGAACGCATCGAATATCGGGTTTGCCAACGGCCCGCTGCTCAACCAAGGCGCAATCGAAGCGATCGAATTGGTGGGATCGGACGAGCAAAAGAAGCTCTACATTCCAAAACTGGTGGAGGGAACCTGGACGGGCACGATGTGCCTTACCGAACCGCAGGCCGGCTCGGATCTCGCACAAGTTCGCACGCGGGCCGTTCCCGAAGGCGATCGGTACCGTATTTTCGGCCAGAAGATTTTCATTACGTTCGGCGAGCATGATATGGCCGAGAACATCATTCATTTAGTACTCGCGCGCCTGCCCGATGCGCCTGCGGGAACCAAAGGCATATCGCTGTTCATCGTACCGAAATTCCTGGTGAATGCGGACGGCTCGATCGGCGAGCGCAACGACGTCGAGTGCGCGGGAATCGAGCACAAGATGGGCATTAATGCCAACCCCGACCTGCACGCTCAACTACGGCGAGAAAGACGGCGCGGTCGGCTATTTGGTCGGTCAGCCGAACGAAGGCCTCAAGTACATGTTCATCATGATGAACGCGGCGCGCTTCAGCGTCGGCGTTCAGGGACTGGGGCTCGCGGATCGTGCGTATCAGAGCGCGCTTGCCTATGCCAAAGAACGGGTGCAATTCCGCGACGTCGCCTCGCGTTCGCCCGAGCCCAAACGGATCATCGAACATCCGGACGTGCGCCGCATGCTCATGTGGATGAAATCGCAAAACGAAGCGATGCGCGCGTTATCGTATGTAACGGCGGCATCGATCGATATTTCCCACCGCCATCCCGACGAGAAGGTTCGCAAGGAACATAAGACGTTCGTGGACTTCATGATTCCGATCGTCAAGGCGTGGTGTACCGAGACGGCGATCGACGTCTGTTCGAACGCGGTTCAAGTCTTCGGCGGTATCGGTTACGTCGAAGAGACCGGCATTGCTCAACAGCTTCGCGATGTGCGAATCACGACGATCTACGAGGGTACCACCGGCATCCAAGCGCTGGATCTGGTTGGACGCAAACTCGCACAGGACATGGGCGCTACGGCAACTCGAATCATCAAACAAATGCAAGAAACCACCGCCGCGATCCTGAGCCCCACCGATGTCATCCTGAGCCCGTCGAAGGACCCTGAGCTTGCCGAGGCGCTGCGCGCGATCGCCGAGGCGCTCAACAAGGCAATTGCCGCCGTCGCGGAAACCTCGCAGTTCATCGGCATGACCGCGATGGGCGACCTTCGCAAGGCCGTCGCTTGCAGCGTGCCCTATCTCAAGCTCTGGGGCGTAACGGCCGGCGGATGGCAGATGGCGCGCGCGGCGCTCGTCTGCGCCGAAAAGATCGCCGCGGGCCAGAGCGACGAATTCTATACCGCGAAGATCGCGACGGCGAAGTTCTACGCTTCCCATGTTTTGACGCAAAGCGCACACCTCAAGCGCCAAATCATGGAAGGCTCGGGCGACGTCATGTCCCTCACCGAGGCACAGTTCGATCTGGATCGTTCGCCGGCAGTCCTCGCATGAGCGAACACGGCATAAAGGTCATCACGCTCGACAATCCGCCCGTCAACGCGCTCTCGCTGGCGTATTCGGCGCGGCTGCTCGACGAAGTACTGGCGGCAGAAGCCGACGACGCCGTACAAGCCGTTGTTTTCACCGGGGCAAACGGAATCTTCAGCGGCGGAGCCGACATCAACGACTTTTTGACGCGAGCCTCCCGCGGGATCGAAGTCGGTGCGCGACGTGATCGATGCGATCGAGCGCGGCAAAAAAATATATGTCGCCGCAATCGACGGCAGCGCAATGGGCGGCGGGTTGGAACTCTGCCTCGCGTGCGACTACCGCGTTGCGACCGAGCGTTCGAAGCTCGGTTTGCCGGAGATTAAGCTCGGCTTGCTGCCCGGTGCGGGCGGCACGCAGCGCCTGCCCAGGCTCATCGGCGCGCAAGACGCGTTGCAGATGATGCTCAAAGGCGACACGATCAGCGCCGCCGACGCAAAAAAGAAAGGCCTGATCGACGAGGTTGTCCCGGGCGAGGCCGTCGAGCACGTCATCACAAGCGGCTCGAGCGCTCTGCGGAAGCGGCGCGTGAGCGAAATGACCGTCTCGCTCGCGGGTTTGCCGGCCAACGCCGTACCGTTCGTCATCGCGCAGGCTCACAAGATGTGCCCGCCGGAAGAGAATGGCGGCTTTGCCGCGCATAAACTCATCGACGCCGTGCAAGCCGCGTTCGAGCTGCCGTTTGCGAGAGGAATCGCGCGCGAAATCCGCCTTTTCGAGGAACTCGTGCGTTCCGAGCCCTCGCTGGCACTACGTCATATATTCTTCGCGGAGCGCGAACTCTCAAAGATCCCGGGTTTGCCCGCGGCGCAGGCGCAAGATATTGCGAAAGCGGGCGTCGTCGGCGGCGGAACGATGGGAACCGGAATTGCAATCACGTTTGCCAACGCCGGTATTCCGGTTACGGTTATCGAGCCGAGCGCCGAACAGATAGAAAAAGCCAGGCAAATGGTGTTCGGCATGTTCATGCATCAAGTGCAGCGCGGCCGCCTGACGCAAGAAGAAGCATGGAAGCGCGGTCAGTCGATCGTCTTCAGCGACGATTATAACGAACTCGCGGACTGCGACCTCGTCATCGAAGCGGTTTTCGAGAGTATGAGCGTCAAGAAGGAAGTTTTTGCCAAACTTGACGAGATCGTCAAGCCTGAGGCAATCTTCGCCTCCAATACGTCCACCTTGGACATCGATGAGATGGCCGCGGCGACCAAGCGCCCAGAAAAATTCGTCGGACTGCATTTTTTCGCGCCGGCCAACATCATGAAGCTGCTCGAGATCGTTCGCGGCAAACTCACCTCGCCGCAAACGCTTGCCACGGCGTTCAAGCTGGGAAAGACGCTGCGCAAGGTCGCCGTGCTTTCCGCAAACGACTTCGGTTTCATCGGCAACCGCATGCTCTTCGACTACGCGCGGGAAGCCGTCGGTTTGGCTGAAGAGGGCGTTCCGCCATACCGTATTGATGCGGCGATGAAGAATTTCGGTTTTGCGATGGGGCCGTTTGCGATGTTCGATCTTTCCGGGATCGACGTTTTCTGGCACATCAAGCAGGCGCGGCCCGACATGAGCGCCGCGCGCACGACGATCGTCGACCGACTGTACGAGAGCAAGCGGCTCGGACAAAAAACCGGCAAAGGTTTCTATCGCTACGATCCGGCCGTCGGCAGCGGGCGCGAACCGATCCGCGATGAACAGGTCGAAGAACTCTTCGCACAGGCGGCACGCGAAGCCGGCGTGCCGCAAAATCCAGGCATAGGTGACGCCGAGATCGTCAAACGCCTGACGCACGCACTGATCGACGCCGGTGCGCGCTTGCTGGATTCCAAGGTCGCCCTTCGTCCGGGCGACATCGACATCGTGTATATCTACGGATACGGATTTCCGCCGCATCACGGCGGACCGATGTGGTATGGCCACGAGACCGGCTACAACGACGTCTACGGCGGCGGTGCCGTGGCGAGCTCGGCGAGCAGCGAGCCGATCGAAGGACGTACGGAGGAACCGGTCCATGCGTGAAGCGGTCATTGTTTCTGCGGCGCGTACGCCGATTGGAAAAGCATTTCGCGGCGCATACAATCAAACGCACGGAGCAACGCTGGCCGGTCACGTCGTCAAGGCGGCGGTGGAGCGCGCGAGCGTGGATCCCGCGGAAATCGACGACGTCGTAATGGGCTGCGGTCTACCCGAAGGCGCGACCGGCAACAATTTGGGCCGTATCGCCGCCCTGCGCGCGGGATTGCCGGAAACCGTGCCGGGCACAACGATCAATAGGTACTGCGCATCCGGCCTGCAGGCGATCTCGGTTGCCGCGCAGCGCATCATCGTCGACGGCGCCGGTATCGTCGTAGCGGGCGGCGCCGAGTCGATCAGCATGGTGCAGAACACGATGAACGTCGAGGGCTTCACCGAGGACTGGATGCTGCGGCACGAACCCGACGTGTACATGCCGATGCTCCAGACCGCCGACTTCGTGGCAAAAAAGTACAATGTTTCGCGCGAGCGTCAGGATGAGTATGCACTGCAAAGCCAGCAGCGCACGGCGCAGGCGCAGGAGCGTGGTGCGTTCGATGAAGAGATCGTTTCGCTCGCAACGTGGAAGTACACGGAAGATAAGGAAACCGGTGCGGTCCGCGAGGAGCAGGTCACGTTGAAGAAGGACGAGGGTAATCGTCCCGACACGACGCTCGAGGGTCTGCTCAAACTCAAAGGTGTTCTGGATCCAAAATCAACCATTACCGCGGGCAATTCATCGCAGCTCTCCGACGGAGCGGGCGCGGTGGTCGTGATGGATTCGAAACTGGCCGAGCAGCGCGGCTTGCAGCCTTTGGGTTTCTATCGAGGAATGGTCGTCGTCGGCAATGCACCCGGCGAAATGGGCATCGCGCCGGTATACGCGATTCCGAAGCTGCTCGCGCAGCATGGGCTTACGATCGACGACATCGACCTCTGGGAACTCAATGAGGCCTTTGCAGTCCAAACAGTCTACGTTCGCGACACGCTCGGTATTCCGAACGATCGGTTCAACGTAAGCGGCGGCGCAATCTCGATCGGTCATCCGTATGGACTCTCCGGCGCCCGCATGGTCATGCACGCGCTCATCGAGGGACGTAAACGTAAAGCCAAGCACGTCGTCGTTACCATGTGCATCGGCGGCGGAATGGGCGCAGCCGGTCTTTTCGAAGTGGCCTAACGCGTCGAAGGGGGCTTGTACGTAGCGATTTGCCAATCGTTGCCGCAAGGGTCTTGTACCATTGCACGCCGATCGCCGTACGGCATTTCTGCCGGTTCCTCTAGGCACTCCGCGCCGGCTTCCAATGCACGCTTGAACGTCGCATCGACGTCGTCGACGTACAGGTAGAAGAAGCCGGGCTTGGGATCGCGAGCGCCGGCTTCGCTTATCATGATATTTGAATCGCCGATTCGCAGTATAGAAGGCATATTCGTGGCGAACTCTCCGCTCGCCGCAAAAGCGTGCTTCAGAAATTGGATCGAGCTTTGCGGGATCGTGCACGACGATACGCGGAGTAAGGCTGTGCCAGCCGGTTGGAATCGCGGCTAATCAGATATAACACCGCCGGAGCGTTGTGAAAGCGCTGCTCTTCGAAGTCACTTGCGAAGTGCATGCCGGCCTTTTCCAGGACTCGGCGCGAGGCGGCGTTTTCCCGCAAGGTGCGCGCGCAAACGCTGCGTAGGCCGAATTCGTTGAAGGCTTTATCGATCAGCGCGCGCGTGCCCTCGGTTGCAAGACCCCGGCCCCAATATGCACGTTTGAGACGGTATCCGACTTCCGCATCGTAAGGCCAGCCTTGCGGCGGCCACAGATGAAACCATCCGGCGAACTCGTCGTCCGGTTTGAGAAACGCGGCCCACATGCCGAAGCGATCGTCTTGGGCGTAATCCGCGAGTACCTTGGGCAGGACGGTGTCGCGAATGTGCTCGATCGTGCTGGGAATACCGCCGTTGATATAGCGCATCACCTCGGGATCGCTGTCTAATTCGAGCAGCAGTGCTTCGTCCCCAGGCGTAAACCGGCGCAGAACCATACGCGGTGTTTGAAGATACAGGCTAGGTCATCCCGAGCGCGCCCAGCGCATTAAAAACCGGCGTCTTCGGATGCGCCGCGCAGTAATCCGTCAGCTTCTGAGCGTTCGCCCGCAGTGTCGCCGTGGAGAACTTCGTCGTCTGTTTCTTTGCCGCTTCGTATCCGAAGTACATCATGATGGCAAAGCCCCGGTTGAGCAGGCTCGCGTCGAGCAGATCGTGGCACTGCATCGTATTGAGGTCGATAGACTTCGGTGTGCTGAGCTGCCCGCTCCCCGATTGAGCGAACACCGGTGCCGCGAGTGAGGTAAGCAGTGCAATGACCAGAGCGGTGCATCGAACGGCTGCAACCATCGAACGTCCTCCTATGCCGGCTGTTTCCGGCGACTTATCGCCGTTCGGTGAATCTACCTCTAATTGCGCAGCGGCGTGCCGTTTTCGAGCATATGCTGCATTCGCGCGCGGGTTCTGGGGTCGAATACCAGCGTCTCAAAATACGATGTTTCCAGATCGAGCAGCTCCGCGTGCGTCATCGTTCTCGCGGGACCGGGGCCTCCGGTCATCACGCGCGCAATCGCCTGCGCGATTGTCCCATCATACGCGCTCGCGAGTCCGCTTGAAACGGCGGTTTCGATGCGACGCGTCAGCGTCTCGAAACCGGCATCGCCCAGTACCGGTACGTCGACGCGAAGCTGCGCCGGTGCATAGGCCTGGGCGAGTTCGAGAACGTGAGCCTTTGCCTGGTCGATAAGCGCCGCGAGATCGGTAGATATGCGATCGTGCTCTTTCAGAAACCGCAGCGAGCGGGCTTCTTGGGCGTCTTTCGATCCCCGTGCAAAAGCGATCGTTTCGAACGCCGCGAGCAGACCTGCGGCTTCATTGCCTGGGCCGGCGGCATCGATGCAGCGGATATACAGCTCGCTCGTGCCGCCCAGATCCGGTAAAATGCCCACCGCGATTTCGGGCAAACTTGCGCGCAAGCCCGTGTGCGCCTGAACGCGATCGGCGTACATCGAGAGTTCGAGCGCGCCGCCGATGGTCAATTCAAACGGTGCGGCCACTGTTGGAAACGGCACTGTGCGCATACCGGTTGTCAGCCGTTGAAATCGTTTGGCTTCCGCGCGAAATGCCGCGCGATTCTCACCGATTCGGTCGAGTAATTCGAGCAGCCAGCGCAGATTTGCACCGAAGGAAAAGTGCTTTCCTTGGTTGCCGACGACCAGGCCGGCGTACCGGCCGGGAATAGCTTCGAACGCGTATTCCGCAACCGTCAGTGTGTCGCCGTCCAGCGTGTTGCCCTTCGAATGGAACTCGAGGCACAGAACGCCGTCGCCGAGGTCAAGGAGCGACGCCGATGGGGTGCTCGTCAAAACGCGCTTGAGATCCGCTCGAATATCGTCGAGCACGATCGGCGAGTGGAGCATCGGGCGCTCTTTGCGCTAAGCAAGCGGCTTTCCCGTTGGCTAGGGCCGCAAGGCGGGTAAGAAGCGCTAGGTCATACCTGTGAATACTGGAGGAATACAACTCGATGATACATGCTTTCGGCAAACGTGCTCCGGGCGTCATACTGGTTGCGGCGCTTGCGCTCGCGCCGGTCGCGACGTTCGCTCAAACGCCCGCGTCCAGCCCCGCTTCGAGTCCCGCAGCCGGCAGCACGAGCAGCGCCTCGACGAGCAACGCGTCGCCTGCCGCATCCCCTGTCGCGGGCAATACCACGACGGGCAGCACCACGACCACCACGACGACGAGCAGTGGTACGGGGTGGTGGGGATTACTCGGTTTGGTCGGTTTGCTCGGACTTTTCGGCATGGGCGGCCGCCGGGGAACCACCGTTGTCGACACCTATGAGACGACCAGACGCCCATAATCCGGGAATTTGCGGCGGCGTGTGGGCCGAAAGTCTCAAGCGCCGCTCTCCTTTCGCTCCTGACCGTAAGGCTGTAATCGCGGATACAGTCTAGCTTGACATGCTAGAACCGGTCGCGTTCGCTACGGAGCTCGACGCGTATCTCGATTCTCTCCCCGCTCAAGACATTCGAGCCTTAGTTTTACGGAGTATCAAGCATCTCGACGGCGCGCATCGCGCGCAGCTGGCGCTGTTTTTAGGTTTGGACGTCGCCGGCGATCCGATCGATGACGTGGGCGGCTCGGCAGTCGACGAACGGCAACTGGAGGCGTTCGTCGATTCGTGTGCCTTGCTGCGCGAACGGTTCGGCGCATTCTTGCGCGACAATCCACAGGCGATTCGAGCCCTTGACAGAAGCGTCGCATGCCGGATTTTGGGGCCTGCGCAATCGCCGTTCTCCCGGTTTCTCACGCGCGTGCCTCCAAAGGCGATCGGCCTTATCGCACTGGCTCTGCTCTTCATGTTCGTCCCGCTCGCAGCGCAGTACGCCCATCAGACCGGCATGCTGGCCGGCCTTTCCGAGATCTCGATTGCGCCCCCACGCGCATCGGTACCCGAGCACGTGGCATTCGAGCAAACACGAGCCGCGCCGGTTCGGCATGCCGCGGGTACAGCATCCGCCCATGCGGTGCGGCAGAGTACACGCTCGCACATCGCGCAGCGGCAACATTCGCACGCGCATCACACGATCGTACGCGTGGCACAGGCCGGTTCGCCTATACACAAGCATTCGCATGCGCATCACCGCGTAATAGCCGGCGTCTGGAAGTTCGATCGGAAATATAATCCATACTTCAACCACACGCGCTGGAAGTATATACACAATGCCCCGGCCGTGCGTTCCGTGGCGTACTCAAGACCGGCCCCGCGTCCCCGTCCGCGTATGACGCCGGAACCGTTGCATAGCGGGTTGGAAGGCCGTGCACAACTTTTGGTCAGCTCGTATCTGCACGCCGTTATCGCCGGCAATACCCTGCAAGCCTTGCAGCATCTCGGGTTGCCGGCCGATGCGCCCGCCTCAAATGTAAGTGAATCCCCAATCGTCACCCGCGATGCGCGATCGCACGTCGTTTCGGTCGGCACGCAGCCCGACGGACGCGTGCGCGTGGAAGTCGATATCGTAAGCCGCGCCGGTGAATATTTCGAGACGTTCTTTGTGGCGCAGGACGGTCCCGCAGTCCGGATCATGGATCGATTCTATATTCCGGTAAACTGGACGGCCGAAGAGCGCGCCGCGCGCCAGCTGGCAAAGGACGGCCACTAGCCGTTCTAACATCCGTACACGCGCGATCCCCCGGTCGCGTGAACCTCATCGGAGAACATACCGACTACAACGGCGGGTTCGTCATGCCGTGCGCAATTGCTTTGGAGACGAGGGTTCGCGCGACGCAGCTGTGCAGACGCGAGTCTTAGTGTAGACACGCGTCGCGGGGACGCGCGAACGATTGGGTACGTGCATGGCGTTGTAGCGCAGCTCCGCAGCGCGGGCATACCCGTACCCGGAATGGATCTGCACATCGACGGCTCGCTGCCGCTTGGCGCGGGGCTTAGTTCGTCCGCATCGTTGGAAGTTGCCGTGGCGCTCGCCGCTCTCGCGATTTCAGCGCGCTCAATGGACCGGCTGGAAGTTGCCCGGCTCGCGCAGCGCGCCGAGATCGAGCACGCCGGCACCCAATGCGGCATCATGGATCAGTTCGCGGTACTTTTTGCGCGAGCTGGTCACGCGATCTTCCTGGATACGCGATCGCTGGAGTTTGAATTGATCGCCGTGCCGCCGCAGGCTCGGGTCGTCATATGCAATACGATGGTCAGGCACGAGCTTGCCGGCAGCGAATTCAATACGCGCCACCGCGAGTGTGACGAGTGCGTTCGTCTGCTGCGTACCGCGTACCCTGCTATCACGCAACTGCGCGACCTCACGGAGGACGACCTCGTCGCCGCACGCGATCTGCTCGCGCCGGGACTCTACCGCCGGGCCTTGCACGTGGTCACGGAGAATGCGCGCGTTCTTCAGGCACGCGAAGCGCTCCGCAAGCACGACTTGCGTGCGTTTGGAGAACTGATGAATGCTTCGCACGAAAGTCTGCGGGTACTGTACGATGTGAGCTGTGAGGAATTGGATACGATGGTTGAACTGGCGCGCACGCTACCCGGTGTTTACGGCGCGCGAATGACGGGCGGCGGGTTTCGGCGGCTGCACAGTTAATCTCGTGGAGGCCCGGCATGCCGGAGAGTTCCGGGAAGCCATTTCATCGCTTTATCAGGAAAAGACGGGAATCGTGCCGGAGGTTTACGACGGAACGCCTGCCGAGTGCGCGGCCCTGCTGCATGACTGATTGGCGCTCTACGTCACATCGCCGCTACAACCCGCTCACGGACGAATGGGTGCTGGTTTCCCCGGATAGGCTGCAGCGGCCGTGGCTCGGTGAAATCGCCGCGATCGAAAACGAAAAACGAAGACCGTACGATCCGCAATGTTATCTGTGCCCGGGCAACGTTCGCGCGAACGGCGAGCCAAATCCGCAGTATTCGCAAACGTACGCGTTTGATAACGACTTTCCGGCGTTGCAGGACGCCAGCTCGCCGCAGAACCTCGACATCGAGGGATTGCTCGTCGCGGCAACCGAACCTGGACGCTGCCGCGTGGTATGCTTCTCGCCCCGGCACGATCAGGATATGGCGACGATGGCGCCGGCGAATGCGCGCGCAGTCGTTGATGCCTGGGCACAGGAGTATCGGAATCTGGGCGCACTGCCGTTCGTACGAGCGGTGACGATCTTCGAGAACCGGGGCGCGATGATGGGTGCCAGCAATCCGCATCCGCACGGGCAGATTTGGGCAAATGCGTCTATCCCCAGTTTGGAACTCAAAGAAGCCCGTGCGCAGCGAGCCTATCAGGACGCTCACGATGCGTGCTTGCTCTGTTCGTACCTTGCGATCGAAGAGCGCGAACAGGAACGAATCGTGCACGCGGACGAGCACGTAACGGTCCTGGTCCCGTTTTGGGCGAGCTGGCCGTTCGAGGTGCTCGTGCTTGCCCGGCGGCATACGGCCTCACTGGACGATCTCCGGTCCGAGGAACGGGACGCGCTGGCAAGTGCGCTCCAACATCTCACGGTGCGCTACGATCGTCTGTTTAACACGGAATTTCCGTACTCTATGGGATTCCATCAGGCGCCTACCGATGGTGAGCCTCACACGCCGTGGCATTTGCATGCGCACTACTACCCGCCGCTGCTTCGTTCGGCGAGCATTCGCAAATATGTCGTCGGCTACGAGATGCTGGCGCAGGCGCAGCGCGATATTACCCCTGAAGAGGCCGCCCGCCGGTTACGCGAGGCATGATGGAATGCCGGCGACAGATCGTGTGCGGCGAGATGCATTACCCGCGTATTCCGCACGAATATTGGCGTGCGCGGCTTGCCATGGCGCGCGCGATGGGATTGAACGCAGTCTCCACATATGTCTTCTGGAACCGGCACGAACCGCGGCCCGGTGTCTATGATTTTGCGGGTGAGAACGACATCGCGCGGTTCATCCGGCTCGCGCAAGAAGAGGATCTGCTCGTTGTTTTGCGCCCGGGCCCGTACGTGTGCGCCGAGTGGGAGTTCGGAGGATTACCGGCGTGGCTTCTCAAGGACGGCGAGATTCCCGTGCGGTCGAACGATCCGCGCTTTATCGAGCCGGCAGAGCGATGGTTCGTCCGCTTGGGTGATGAGATCGCCTCGCTGCAGAGCGCGCACGGCGGCCCGATCGTCGCCATGCAGCTCGAAAATGAATACGGTGCATTCGGCGAGGATCGCGCGTATCTGCAGAGCATACGGAAGGCTCTCAAACGCGCCGGCCTAGATTCTTCGCTTTTATATACGATCGATCAGCCGGGCGACCTCGCGCGCGGATCGCTCCCCGACGTGCCCATTGCGGTGACGTTCGCGCCGGGTGACCCGGCCACACAGTTCACGCGCGTCCACGAGCTTCGTCCGGATGCGCCGCTGCTCTGCGGCGAGTACTGGGCCGGCTGGTTCGATCATTGGGGCGAACCCACGCGCGCAACTCTCGCAGGACGTTCAAGCGGATGATTTGGAGTGGATGCTCGAACGCGGGATCTCCGTGAACGTGTACATGTTTCACGGTGGAACGAACTTCGGATTTTGGAACGGCGCCAATGCGTTCGAACCGCATCCGTATCAACCGACGACGACGAGTTACGACTACCAAGCCGCGCTCGATGAAACGGGAACGCCGACGAGCAAATATCACCGCTTTCGCGAGATCATCGTGCGGCATACGCGCTTCGAAGCGCCGCCTATTCCCCAAAGCGTAAGCACGATCGATCTCCCGCCGTTTACGCTTGGCGAATGCGCATCGCTCTTAGACACCTTGGGCGAGCCGGTCGAATGCCCGGATCCGGTACCGATGGAAGCGCTGGATCAAAGCTTGGGTTTCATACTCTATCGCACCAGGCTCGATTCCGATGGCCCTGGGCGCCTTGCGTTTGACGACGTGCGTGACTATGCGGTGATCATGCTGGATGGCGAAGCGGTCGGGCATATCGACCGCCGCTTGGGTCAGCGCGATCTCGTATTTCAAGCACGACGCGGAAGCAGACTCGATATTCTGGTTGAGAACTGCGGACGTATCAACTATGGTCCGCGATTTTCCGGCGAGCGCAAAGGCGTCATCGGCAGCGTTCGCTGGGAGCAGCGAGAACTGCGCGGCTGGCAGATCTATTGCCTGCCGTTCGAGACCGTCGAGCCGGCCGCTTGGACGCGAGCGCTTGTACGCGGGCCGTCGTTTTTTCGCGGAACATTCGATGTTGCGCAGGCCGCCGACACGTTTCTGGACATGGGCGATCTGCGCAAGGGCGCATTGTGGATCAACGGGCGCAATCTGGGACGATTTTGGGATATTGGGCCACAGCGTTCACTGTACGTGCCCGGAGTTTGGCTGCGCAGCGGACGCAACGAAGCCGTCGCCCTCGATTTGTTCGAACGTCGATCGTTTCCGACGCTTCGCAGCTACGAACACATGCGGTCCGCGCCTTAGGGCCAGAGCATCGCGGCGCCGCGTACGCCGCTGGAATCGCCATGTTGCGCCCGCACGATCCGAGTGCGAACGCTATCCGAGAAGACGTAGCGCCCGAGAAGCGCCGGCAAGCCGTCGTAGAGGCGTTCGACGTTGGAAACACCGCCGCCGAAAACGATGACGTCGGGATCGAGCGTGTTAATAACGGTTGCAAGCGATCGCGCGAGCCGATCCTGATAGACGTCCAAACAGTCCGGCGCGCCGGAGCCGGTGTGCTGCGCAAGCTGGCGCTGCAGCGCCGGGCCGCAGAGGTAGGTTTCGATGCAGCCGAATTTTCCGCAGTAACATGCCGGTCCGGGAAGTTCATCGTCATGCGCCCACGGCAGCGGGTTGTGGCCCCACTCACCGGCAACGGCATTGGGCCCCTCGATGATCCGTTTTGACACGGCGATTCCCGCGCCCACGCCGGTGCCCAATATCACGCCCGCCGCAACGTGGGCATCACGCGCGGCACCGTCAACCGCTTCGGAGAGCGTGAAGCAATTCGCATCGTTGGTCATGCGAATCTCCCGCCCGATGCCGCGTTCGAGATCGGCTTTGAGCGGTTTGCCGATGAGTACCGTACTATTTGCGTTCTTCATCAAGCCGGTCTCGCGCGAGATAGCGCCCGGGGTCCCAATCCCGACCGGCGGCGTTTGACCGAGCTCGCCTTCGCCCGGCGCACCAGATCGACGATGGCTTGGACCGTCGCGGCGTAGTCTCCGGCCGGCGTGGCGATACGCCTGCGCAGGACCGTGGCGTTGTTTTGGTCGAGCGCGGCAATCTCGATCTTCGTGCCTCCCAGATCGATGCCGATGCGAGCGTGCATGCCCTATTTACTATAACAAGCCTGGTTCCGGAGCGGGAGAGCGTGCGCACAGACGAAAAGTCGCGCACGTGCGTATCACGGCGATTCACGAGCGGCCCGTGCCACTTTCGCGGTATGCCGATCCGGAGCTCCCGACGGGAGGCTTGACCACGAGCATCGTTGCGATCGTCACCGACGCGGTTCGCGACGGCAAGCCGGTGATAGGGTATGGCTTCTCGTCGATCGGCCGGTACGCGCAAAGCGGGCTGATTCGAGAACGATTTGCGCCGCGTTTACTGCAATCGCAGGCGCCGCTCGATCCGTTTACGGCGTGGGACAGCCATGATGGCGGGTGAAAAGCCCGGCGGTCACGGTGAGCGCTGCGTTGCGGTCGGCACGCTCGATATGGCTATTTGGGATGCCGCCGCAAAGGTCGCCGGCGTACCGCTGCACCGCTATCTGCGCGATCGTCTACCGAATCTTGCCTGCGCCGCCCGCGGAAATTGCCGTCTATGCGGGCGGTGGATACGTGTACCCCGAGGGCGATCTCTCGCGTCTGCGCGACGAGGTCCGCGGCTTTTGCGACGCCGGCTACACGCACGTCAAAATCAAGATTGGATCGTTGCCGCTCGACCGGGATCGTGCGCGAATCGACGCTGTCGCTTCCGTCTTGGGTTCCTCGGATCGGCTTGCCGTCGATGCAATGAACGCGTATGACGCGCAGAACGCGCGAGCGGCCGCTGCTGACGCTGGAGCCGTACGGCCTTTGGTGGTTTGAGGACATCTGCGATCCGCTCGATTTTGATACGCATGCGCACCTTGCATCCGAGTATTCTGGGCCGATCGCGGCCGGCGAGGCCTTGTTCTCGCAAGCCGAGGCGATGCTTTTAGATCGGTATGGCGGTTTGCGCCGCGAGCGCGATATTCTGCTGTTCGATCCGGTGCATTGCTACGGTTTGGTGGGGTATCTTCGTATCTTCCAAGATCTGATCGGCCGCGGTTGGCCGCGCTCCGCATTTTGGCCGCATGGCGGACATCTTTTTTGCCAGCATGTCGTGGCCGCGTTCGGATTGGGCGGAGCCGAGGTGAATCCACGCAGTTTTGCTCCGTTCGGCGGTTTGACCGACGATGCCGCCGTTCAGAACGGACGTGTTGCGCCGCCCGAACTTCCCGGAATCGGATTCGAAGGCAAAAGATCGCTTTTTAAGCTGTTTGACGAGCTGCGATCGGGCGAACCGGCCGCCGTGCGCTAGCGCGGAATATGCACGCTGGGATGCGGCATCGCGATGGGATGCGGCATCGCGATCGGGTGCGGCATCGCGATCGGGTGCGGCATCGCGATCGGGTGCGGTGCGACGATTGGGCGGATGACGGGAGCGCCCATTCGCGGTGAATACGGAACGCCGTACGAGCCCGGCACCGGCTGCACGCGGTATATAGGCATCGTCCCGCGTCTTGTGAAGCCGGGCATCACCGGGGCCGACTGGAGCGGAGTCTCCGTCGTGCGATATACGGGAAGCGTGGTGCGGTATACCGGCAGCGTCGTGCGCGGATTCATCGCGGCATAATGCGCATTGGGAAAAACGGCGATCGGAATGAGCAGGGGAACGAACACGGTGTCAAAGCCGTTGAGCGGCGTGAACAGCGTTGCGACCTGACAGTTCGCGAATGGGTTGAACGGGCTAAACGTTACCGGAACGGTTACGAAGAACACCGGCGAGAACGGCTGATGCTCGAACGGGAATTGGCCGAATCCGCAGAGCTGCAAGACCGCAAACCCGTCCGTCGGCGCGACGAAGAAGAAGTGCATGAAATTGCCGGGGAAGAATCTTGACCTTCCTATCGGCAGAAACTCAAATCCTTGCGGATCAGGCGAACTCTCGAATTGTCCGTCGGGTGTTTGCGTTTCAAACGTCCAAGAATCGCTGAACGGCTGATTGTTTCGCCCGGTTCCTTCAAGGAAAACGTCGTGCCAGCCCGCTTGCATGCGTTCCTTTGGAGTATATTGGACCATTTGGCCGTTCACGGACGTGGAACCGGTGACATCGGTACCGTCGAGAAAGAGATGCAGAGAATTCGCGTCGGCGTGCTCGATCCGAGCCGATAGAATCGGGAAAAAGGTTCGCACCTGCGCGCCCGGTTCAGGCTGCCGCGAGAGGACAACCGGCGGCGCGGCAGATAACGGCGGCGCCGGCCGGCGCAAACGCGAAGATGAAGAGGGTTGCCGCTGACATCCACCTCATTCTCGTATTGTAGACTCTTGCTGCAGGAAGTCCAGCGCCGTACCGGCGAGCGCCCGGCTGGACGTCGCTCCATCCAGAGGCTGCGCTTTGGCAAAGGCCCAACCCTGTGCGTAGTCGATGCCGATCTCGCGCAACGTTTGCACGATTGCGAAGTCCCTTGCATATTCGGCGATTGTTTTCAGACCGAGGGCATGCGCGAGATCGCGTATGGTCTTGAGCATCGCCGCATCGACCGGATTGGTCGCGCAGTCGCGAACGAAGGCTCCGTCGATCTTCAAATAGTCTACGTCGAGCTCTCGCAGCACGCCCAGCGAGGATGTGCCCGTGCCGAAATCATCGAGCGAAAAGCACACGCCCAGCCGGCGAAGCGCGGAAATGAGCTGCCCCACCTCGGCGAGCATTGAGAGCACGACCGTTTCGGTAATCTCCAGGCAAAGCGCCGAGGGCTTCATTCCGCTCTCGCGGATCTCGTTTGCAATAAAATCGGCCAGCTGGGGATCCTGCAGTGCGTTGCCGGAAAGATTGATTGAAACCGAGCCGAGCCGGCCCGCTCGGACCATCGGAGCGACGGCGATGAGGCTGTGATGAAGAACCCAGCGGTCCACGCCCGCCGTGAGACCATAGCGATCCGCGGCGGGCAGGAACTGCGAGGATTCGACGATCGTTCCATCTTCATCGACCAAGCGTACGAGTATCTCGATGTGCGCGGCCTCGGTCGTTTCACGCAGCGGAACGATGCGCTGGTAAAAAAGCGCGAAGCGGTCCTCCTGCAGCGCGGCGGTCGTGCGGCGCGCCCATTGGATTGAAGCCCTCGTCGTCTCTTGTGCGACATCGTCCGTCGCGAAGTAGACTCGATTGCGTCCCTTCTCTTTTGCGCATGCACATGCATCATAGGCCATAGCCAGCAATGTAGACGGCGTCGCCGGTGCCGTGACGCGCAGACAGCCCGCGCTGACCGTAAGCGGAAACATTTGATTGTCGCACAAGAACGGTTCGCGAGCGATAGCCGATACGCAGTCATTGGCGGTCTGTTCAATGTCGTCAGCGGTCCGGCGCTTCAGGAGAAAGGCGAACTCGTCGCTTGCGGTACGCGCGAGCGTTTCGCCGGCTCGCACGAACTGGTCCAACAACGCGGCGATGCTTGCTAAGATACGGTCGCCGGCGTCGTGACCGGCAGCCGCGTTGACCAGGCTGAAATGGTCGATGTCGAGATACAGCAGGCTGAACGGCGCTGCTGATTCGCGCAGATCCGACTCGATTTTGCGACGGTTCGCAAGGCCCGTTAGCGAGTCGTGGAGAGCTGCAGTTGCCTGCTCGTTCGCGAGATCGAGCGCGGCTTTATCGAGCCGCCGTACGCGATCGCCGAGCGCGGCAATCAACCAAAGACCCTCCCACGCAATTCCTAAGAAGACGATGAGCTCGTTTTCGTATCCGAGGATTGCCAGGAGATCCATCAGGATTAAACTGACGAAAACGCCTGCGCACGCGATCAAGTAGTAACGGGCAGCGTAACTTCCCGCTCGCAGCGCCAGCACTCCGCCCAAGAACGGAACAAGCAGAAACAAGATATAAATGGCATCTACCAGCTCGGTTCCGCGGAATTGAACGCTGGAGAAGCCGTTGTGCACGACGAGCTCGGTTACAAAGAAGAGAACGAACATCGCAACCAGTAGCCGATCGTAGCGCGGCAGGATCTTGCGCGTGCCCAGGAATCCGCGGGTGAACGCGACCAAGCAAACAGCGTAGGCCAGGATGCTCGCATCGTGCACGACGACGTAGCGCACGGAAATGTGCGGAAAAAGCCACGCCCAAAAAATGTCGGGACTCGAGCGCAAAGCAATCACGGTCGCGCTCAGCATGACGCCCGCGTAGGCCACGTACGCGCGATCGCGGAACGATGCGAAAAGCGTGAGATTCGCAAATGCAAGCGCGATAAAGAGTCCGGCAAAAAGTAGAAGCGGAAAATCAAGATCCGTGCGGCGCGAAATATCCTCGGCGCGCATTTGTTCGCGCGAGAGTATTCGTATTGCCGGATTATTGATTTCGGTAGTGAGCGTGAGGTGTAGCGGCACGCCCGGGTCTGCACCGGCCGGGATCGGAATCGTCGGAAGGCCGCGCCTGATCCGGCGCTGCGCGACGGGCACCAGCATCCCCGAGGCGATAGTGTGTGAAACACCGCCTCGTGTTCGGTAGCGCAGCGTGACCGTATCCACGTGTATGTCGAACTCAATCACATAGCCGCCGCTGCGCCAGTTCGCGCGATACGGAATTTCGATAGCGATCGTGGCCGGATGAATCGCCGAAGCGTTTTGAGCGCGCGCATCCAGCGCCAAGCCTGCAACCAGATTCAGCACGACTATTGCGGCGAACGCAAAGGCGGTCACGCATCGCCTCCGGCATGAATGCACCCGCCTAGTAAGGATACGGCCGGAGGCCTTAGGCTGTCTATCGACCGGATCATAAGCAAGCATGCAGCCGACCGCGGCGGGAGCAAGCTGACGCGCGAGGGCTTTTCCTCGATACGGAACGAACGTGCGGGGAATGCTGCCGAGGTCTCGACCGTCACGGCCTTTAGCCGACGTAATGCCGGAAATTGTCTGGACGGCCACGCGTCGCGGTCGAATCGATTGGTTCAATCGCCGCTGGTACGAGTACACGGGCGGAGTGCGCCGGGATGTCGGCATCTCCGAAATGGGCCGCCGCTGGACCGACGCCATCCATCCGGAAGACCGCGTGCGTGTGCTGGAGACCTGGCACGAGTCGATTGCGAGCGGAACCTCAATGAACAGCCAGCTGCGGCTGCGGCGCGGCGACGGAACACATCGCTGGTTCAAGATACACGCGGCTCCGGTTCACAACAAAAAGGGCGGCGTGCTTCGATGGATCGGTGTATGTACCGATGTCGACGAGCATCGCCGGCAGGGTCAGCACTTCGCGTTCATCGCACAAGCCGGCGAAGTGCTCGCGGAATCGCTCGACCTGCAGACGACCCTGAATCAGCTGCTCATGCTCATCGTGCCGGAGTTCGGAGACTGGGCGGCGATCGATTTGTTCGACGACGGCGGCCGCCTGAAAACCGTGGCTGCAATTCACGCGGATCCGCGCAAGATGCGGCTGGTCGAACGCCTAACCAATCGGTACAATCACGCGCCGGAATTCGAACGCCAGCTGGCGATGGCACTCCGAACGCACGGACCGCGCATCCTGCACGAGATTAGTCCCGATCTTCTCGAGAGGGCGGCTGCACCGGATCTTCTGGAGGTGATCCAAGCACTGCGTCCGCGCTCCACGATCACGATCCCGCTTCGGACGCGCGGCCGCACCATCGGATCGCTTGTGGCGTATTGGTCTGAAACGCGCCGCCGATACGAAGAAGAAGATCTGCCGCTCTTTGAGGAGCTGGCAAAGCGGGCCGCCATATCAATCGAGAATGCACAGCTCTACGAGCACGAGCACGAAGTCGCGAAGGAATTTCAGCGAGCGGCGCTGCCGATTTCGCTGCCGCAGATTCCCGGAATCCGTTTCGACGGCATTTACGTACCCGCGAGCCGGCGCGCGCAGCTTGGCGGAGACTGGTACGATGCGCTGCAATTATCGGACGGCAGGCTCGTCATCTCGATTGGCGATGTAGCAGGCACCGGACTCTCTTCGGCCGTGATCATGTCTTCCGTCCGCCAGATCATTCGCGGCGTTGCCCAGGTCTATCCCGATCCGATTGCGATGCTCGATGCAGCGGATCGCACGTTGAAAACCGAGTATCCCGATACGTTCGTCACGGCGTTCGTCGGCGTGTTCGATCCCGTGGCGCGCGTGCTTGCGTATGCGGTAGCGGGGCATCCGCCGCCGTTTGTGCGCAGCGCGGACGGGCAGACGTCGGCGCTGCAGGGCGGTGGATTACCACTGGGCCTGCGCATTCGAGGCGACACGCCCGCGCATGTCGTGCAAATCGAAGAGGACGCTTTGCTGGTGTTTTACACCGATGGTCTGGTTGAGGCCGAGCGCGACATTATCGCCGGTCAGCACCGGCTTGCAACCGCAATCGCGATGGAGCAAATACCAAAGCATCCCAATCCTGCTCAAGCGCTGTACGACCTCATGCTGAAAGACGGCTGCGATGACGACGTCGTGGTTTTGACGATGCGGCTCGACGCCCCGACCGAAGGCAGCAGCAGTATGGCGCTCAGCGGTCACACGCGTCGTTGGGTTTTCGATTCGAGCGATTCGGAAACGGCCGGCGTCGTGCGGCATGCGTTCGTCAACGCGCTGATGGAAGGCGGCGCTCGCGGCGAAGAACTCTATGCGGCGGAGCTGGTGCTCGGCGAACTGCTCGGCAATGTCGTGCGCTACGCGCCCGGACCGATCGAGATTACCTTCGACTGGAGCGGCACCGCGCCCGTGTTGCACGTACTGGATCGAGGGCCCGGGTTTGTGCTCGTGCCGCGGCTGCCGACCGATCTGCTCAGCGAGCGTGGACGAGGGCTGTTCATCGTCTGGTCACTCAGCGAAGACTTCAACGTGACCAAGAGATTCGACGGCGGATCGCACGCGCGCGCGGTTCTTTCGGTGCGGCGTTCGGTCAGGCGCGAGGGGACACGCCAAGAGCTGCATATTTAGGCGAACGACGCGTTGACGATCTCAACGCGCAAAAACTCGCCTTCTTCGAAGCGGTCCGTTCCTGCGTGGTAGCCGACGCGCAGACGAGTGGGAATCGTATAGCCGCCAAACGTGTATTCCTCTTCCACGAGTGCGCCGAACGGCTCATAGTGGAACGTATCGCCGGACCTGCGAAGGCGCAGCACGTTTACACTCTTGAGCTCGCCTTCCGTTCCAATCTTCATGGCGAGCTCGGCCCATTCGCCGTGAGCGGCAAGATGCGCGTGCGGACGGCATTCGCTCAGTGCGGTCCAAATGACGTTCCTTGCGCAAAGGCTCGAGGGTATCCAGATCGATTCCGCGATCGCCCGAGCGGTAGCGGATCGCGTCGTCATCGGCCCCGACGTCGTCGATACGGGGAACAGGCCAAAAAGATTCCATTGCAGCTTCGCTTTGCCGTCGACCAGCCGGTCTACGCTGTCGACGCGCATCCCCTTCAAGTACGTACGGGCCTTCCAGATAAATTCGTGGCTGTTTTGGATGAGTTGTTCGGCCGTAAACTTATGCCACTTCTTGAGTTTGATCTCGCCGCGCATCTGCAGCCGTGCGCTGGAGGCGAGCACCGTACCGGGCGCAATTGCGTGTTCCAAATAAAGCCGGGCGGCCGGTGGAATATCCGCGTAGTTATCTGGTTCAAAGCGGTCCCGTGACGCCCAGAGATCGGTGAGCGGACCCGCCTCGGGTTGTGCGAGCGACCTCGGGTTGTGCGACCGACTCGGCGCCCCAGAGATTGATGAACGAGTCCGTCCGCTGCATGCGGTTAACGATAGGAAAGCGATAAGAAGAATCTGCGAACGTTACGCAGGCGCGCACAAACTGCCGGGCGGTCGTGCATCCGCCGGGTTGGCTGCTCGTCTGTACGATTACATACAGCGCTGTATTAGCGAGCTACGAGAAGAAATCGCGTCATGTTCACGGTTTCGTCCTGAACGCCCGTCTCGCAGCACCCGCGCTCCATAACGCCGCGCGGCGGATGCGGGCCCCACGGCTCCCCAGGCCGGATCGCCACGCTCGACGAGGGTGCGGACCGATCCCGCGGTGTCTTGAGCGCTCTCGATCGCGAGATGCGGATGGCGCGCGAAAAAATTCTTGCACTGCGCTAATGCGACGGGATGCGAGGTTACGTAGCGCAGATCTGCGAGCGTTGAGTCCGGCAGACCGATCAAACACTGTTCGATCCGGTGCGTGCTTTGGTTTATCACGTGAACGCGAGGATAATGAGCGAGTGCCGTCCATGCATCTGCAATGACGCCCGCAATTGAGTTTTCGCACGGCAACAGCCCGTGCGTGACCCGGCCCCCATCGACTGCCGCCAACAGGTCGTCGAACGTTCCATATCCCTGCGTTGCGACCGGCCCCAGCAGCGCGTGTATCGCCGATTCACTGAACGCGCCGGGCTCACCCTGAAAACCCACGTTCATTTTGCGCACAGATCCGGGCGCAGGATGCGCGCGCCCTCCAAATAGACATGCTCGATCTCGTCCTGAGCGCGCGCAGTGTTGACATGCATGAGTACACGCAAGACACGAGCCAGTGCGCCCGGAACATCGATTTCAACGAAATGCAGCATCGGTACGTATGCCCATCCAAGTTCGCGCGCACCGAGCGCGGGAAAGGCGGTGCGCAGATCCGGCGTAACGCTAAACAGGATGGAAGCGATCTCATCCGGTGAGATCGCGTTCTGGCGGGCCATTTCCGTCAGAAGCCGTTTGCTCGCCGCATATATACGGTGTGCGTCGTCGGACTCAACCGTAATCGCGCCGCGGATCCCGCGCATGTTTACCATCATCAATGCAGTCCTATAGCAAAAAGCCCCCGCCGGTCGGCGAGGGCTCTCGAGTTCGAAACGCTCACTATCGCTCGTTTCTATGCACGAAGAGCTCCACGCCGCGCGGTGGAAAAGTAGTGCGCATAAAAAAACGAGGCAATAGTCCGCATGTGCAGACGATCAAACCACAGCAGCCAACTCGTGTCAAGGCGGGGAAGACTGTTTGCTTATGCCGCGATTGTCAGAGAGAAGGCGCGCCGTTTCTTTTGGAAGGCGGCGGTGAGTCCGAGCGTCGGCTCACCCTTCGCCAGCATGAGACGCATCTGCATACCGCGATGCGTTAGCGTTACGATGCCGTCGTTGACGACAACCGCGCCGCCGACCTCGAGAACCGCGAGGATCATTGCTGCGTTTTCTCGCGTTGCGTATTGCGGGGCTAAGACTGAGAAGCCGTCTGCGATACGTTCGAGCAGGTACTGATCGAAGGCGGTGGGTCCGGCGCAAAGACTGACGATCGCGACAAGCGCGAGAGCGTCACCGAGGTGCAAGAGGCGGCTGCGCCGCTTGTACCGGCCGGCGATTAAGCGTAAAGCACTGAGTACATCGTTCATGGTGCCGTCAGCGTACGACTATCTACTGACGGAAATCTGACAATTCAGCTCGCCAACTCTTGAAATTCAGAAGTACTGTGGTAGTCGCGAAACATGGGGTCGTAGGCGACGAACGGAAACCACGGGTCCCGCCGATTTCGCGCTTCGCGTAGACATGCCATCACCGCGTCGTGCTGCCCCGCTCCCGCCCGAGCCAACGCAAGTGCTACGTGGGAACAGGTTGTGCTGCGCTCGAGATCTTCGGCCAGGGCCGCCGCATCTTCCAGCGAGCCGGTCTTTGCTTCGATATAACTCAAACCGGCGACTGCGCGCTGCCGGAATTTCTCATGTGCGTACGCGTGAGATGCGCGGCCCAGCAGCAGCGTTTGAAACTCGTCCCTGGCCTCCGCAAAGCGCTCCTGTGCCAGATGCACGAGTGCCAGCAAGTAGGTTGGAAACGCGGCTTGTGCGCGAAAGATCAAAAGGCGCTTGAGACGATCGGCCGCCGCGTCGAGATCGCCGGCATGATACAGCGCGAAGGCGCTATATGCCGCCGCCGCACTCGAAGCCGGATATGCCGTCAGCGCATCGTACGCCGTAGCCTTGGCCGACTCGTGGTCACCAAGCGCCGTAAAAGCCAGTATCCGCAGGATGCGCGCTTCGAGCAGCCCCGGAAGGGCGGCGTCGGCAGCATCCAAGTGCCGGTGTGCATTCTCGTAGTCGAGGTCGTCCATTAAGGCCAGCGCGGCCAGGGCTGAGTGCGCCCGCGCGCATGCCGGATCGATCCGCAGAGCAACAGCGGCATTGTGCCGGGCGAGTTCAAACTGATGCATCGGGGGGTTGTAAAGGAACGCCGCTCTCAGAATGGAGACGTGCGCGAGCTGCGCGAACGCATCGGAGAAAGCGGGCGCCATGAGGATGGCCTTGCGGCAAAGATGCGCGCTCGAATCGAGCGCGGCAGGCGTACCGAGTCGCGCGAAGTACCCCGCGTTGATGTAGATCTCCGTTGCGAAATCGCCGGGGGCGGCACTGACCTGCGAACCTTCGTGCTGGCCGATCACGCGCGACGCGTTGCCGATGAATCGGAATCCGCGCCCGTGAACGGTTGCGATAAATTTATACGGTTTAACCATGTCGTCCAGGGCTTTGCGCAGCCCGTAGATGTGCTGCGCGATGTTGTTCTCGCCGACTGCCGAGCCGCCCCAAACAACTTTGAAAAGCATGTCCCTGGTGACCACGCGCTCTTGATTTACTACCAGACAGTACAGGGTTTCGAGCGTTTTGGGCGGCAATTCAACGGGCGTTGACGCGCGGTATAACAGACTATTTAGCCCGTCCAAAAGATAGGGGCCGAACGCATACGTCGCCTTCGTGGTCCGCGCCTGTGACGCCGGGACCCCGCGTGCAGTCGACTTCACGCCGTCTGCACCGGCGGCTTCCGGCGCCGCGGACGTTTTGAGTACCATGCCGTGTACACACGGCAACTATAGCGAACGGATCTGATGTAAGTCTGACGTACTACGGGGTCCTGAAGAGAGGAAGCATCGGCCGCACGCCCGTTGCACCGGCTTGGCGCAGATACGTATGGATACCGAACGCATCCTCGATCGTTCGAAGAAGCGAATAGTGGCTGTAGGGCGTTGCGTCCGTTACGCCGCGCGGACCGTGATTGGTGACGACAACCGTCGCGATGTGGCCGCCGCCCGCATTTGCCGGATCCGACGGATCTGTGCCGCAGCATCCTTGCCGGCCGAGGTGGTCGTCTTCGTCGAATGTGATGATGATGGCGGCATTGTCGCGCGATGACCACACCGCGGACGCCATGATCTCCCTAACGAGGTCGTTCACGGCCTGGTCGCCGCGCCAAATCAGTTTACTCAAGTGGAGGTATTGACAGTCCTCGGGCGTCCCGAGTTCGCCGGCCCCGTGCATCTCGTTGCAAAGGTTCGGAACAATAAAGGAAAAGTTCGGAACGTTCGAGCTTTTGAGGTCGGCTGTAAGCTGATCGAAGCCGACGAGGTGTTCGGCGCGCCGCGGGTCCGTCTGGACCGATCGAAAGTTGATGAACCCCGAGTGCTTGGATGCATAGACCGCCAGCGTCGCAGGTACGTTTTTCGACGTGGGGTCGGCAGCCGTGACCGCCAGCGATCCGGGCGAGGGAAGCGACTCGTTGTAGTTCTTCCACGAAAGCCCCGCCGCCGCAAGCTGCGTCGCCAGACTCGCGCCGTCCACCGTGTGGTCGGGATAGCCGGGACGGTTGCTGTGGCTGCAGAGCGGCCGGCTATCGTGCGGCGTGCAATAGTACGCATCGTCGTCACGGATCCCGTTGGTGTAGCCGCCGATCAGCGCCACGTAGTTTGGTTCACTCGGGTGGGTTTCAGCATAAAAGCGAGTGGCGTTGCCGTACTGGTGCGAGAGGCGGGTGATCGTCGGCGCATCGGCGCTATCGATGATCTGCCCGTAATCCTTGTTCTCTTCCATGATGACGAAGATGTGCTTGTATTTTGGAACCAGCAAATCGTCCTTGGACACGGTAGCGTTGGGCGCGGCACTGACCGCGCCGCCCAGAAGCCCAATCGACATGATTGCCGTCAGAGCCAAATCCCGGGGTATCTTCAAGGCGGTCCTTTCTCTTTTTGGGTGGTTTCTTCGGAGGCGGGACGGGTTCGGCGCGACCCGCCGGGGGCCCCGGCGCAGCGATCGGCGGTTGCCCGCTCGCTTTGCCCTC